>OY829369.1:2907500-4012500 GCA_963691775.1 Pseudomonadales bacterium
AAGTGAAGTTGCTGACGATCACTCGGCATTATCAGCGTCGAGTGGTCATTGGCGGGTTCAATTGTACAAGCGCACTAAATTATCTATGTGCGGTCCCTGGTCATGGGTGTTGTCAGCGCCCGGACCCGAGCCCCAACGGATTCTGGAGACGTGTAATGCCGGAATCATGCTTGAGGGGCGTACGGACGAGCTGCGTCGTGTCGTCGCGGTGAGGTCGTGCAGAATCGAAGTCTTCCACTGAATCTGGATAACCCTTTCCAGCGCTTCTTTGGAAGATGCTCGAGGACCAAGCGGAAGTTCGGAATGCAAGGCGCGGAAGGCGAAGGTGAGGGAGCTTGCTGATGCAAGTGACCGATCCTGAGTCCGAAGCGCAACGCAGCAGTTCGAAGTTCTGCGCCGGTTCTGTGAATAAGATTGCTTCGGGTTATATGGTCAAGTGACTAAGCGCACCTGGTGGATGCCTTGGCAGCTGAAGGCGATGAAGGACGTGGTAGCCTGCGATAAGTTTCGGGGAGGTGGCAAACAACCTTTGATCCGGAAATTTCCGAATGGGGAAACCCGGCTCCTTATTGGAGTCATCGTGCACTGAATACATAGGTGTACGAGGCGAACGCGGGGAACTGAAACATCTAAGTACCCGTAGGAAAGGAAATCAATTGAGACTCCCTTAGTAGAGGCGATCGAAAGGGGACCAGCCCTTAAGCTGCTTGGTTTTTAGGAGAACAGTCTGGAAAGTCTGGCCATAGCGGGTGATAGCCCCGTATCCGAAAGGGACCTTGCAGTGAAATCGAGTAGGTCGGGACACGTGTTATCTTGACTGAACATGGGGGGACCATCCTCCAAGGCTAAGTACTCTCAGCTGACCGATAGTGAACCAGTACCGTGAGGGAAAGGCGAAAAGAACCCCGGTGAGGGGAGTGAAATAGAACCTGAAACCAGGTGCGTACAAGCAGTCGGAGCTCTTTTCGGAGGGTGACGGCGTACCTTTTGTATAATGGGTCAGCGACTTACTCTCAGTGGCAAGGTTAACCGTATAGGGGAGCCGTAGGGAAACCGAGTCTGATAAGGGCGCGCAGTCGCTGGGAGTAGACCCGAAACCGGGTGATCTAGCCATGGCCAGGGTGAAGGTTCGGTAACACGGACTGGAGGCCCGAACCGGGATCTGTTGAAAAAGATTCGGATGAGCTGTGGTTAGGAGTGAAAGGCTAATCAAACCCGGAGATAGCTGGTTCTCCCCGAAAGCTATTTAGGTAGCGCGTCTCGTCTCACCATCGGGGGTAGAGCACTGTTTGGGCTAGGGGGTCATCCCGACTTACCAACCCCATGCAAACTCCGAATACCGATGAGTGCAATCGAGGCAGACAGACGGCGGGTGCTAACGTCCGTCGTCAAGAGGGAAACAACCCAGACCGCCAGCTAAGGTCCCCAAATCACAGCTAAGTGGGAAACGATGTGGGAAGGCTAAGACAGCCAGGAGGTTGGCTTAGAAGCAGCCACCCTTTAAAGAAAGCGTAATAGCTCACTGGTCGAGTCGGCCTGCGCGGAAGATGTAACGGGGCTCAAGCTGTGTACCGAAGCTGCGGATGCCGCAAGGCATGGTAGGGGAGCGTTCTGTACGCCTGCGAAGGTGTGTCGTGAGGCATGCTGGAGGTATCAGAAGTGCGAATGCTGACATGAGTAACGATAAGGGGAGTGAAAATCTCCCCCGCCGGAAGACCAAGGGTTCCTGCGCAACGCTCATCGGCGCAGGGTAAGTCGGCCCCTAAGGCGAGGCGGAAACGCGTAGTCGATGGGAAGTCGGTCAATATTCCGACACCACGCATGACTGCGATGGGGTGACGGAGAAGGCTAGGCCATCCGGGCGCTGGTTGTCCCGGTTCAAGCGAGTAGGCTGGTCCCTTAGGCAAATCCGGGGGGCTAAGGCCGAGACGTGATGACGGTAGGTCTACGGACCTCGAAGTGGTTGATGCCAAGCTTCCAAGAAAAGCCTCTAAGCATCAGGTCATGGGTGACCGTACCCCAAACCGACACAGGTGGTCAGGTAGAGAATACCAAGGCGCTTGAGAGAACCCGGGTGAAGGAACTAGGCAAAATGGCACCGTAACTTCGGGAGAAGGTGCGCCGCTGTTGGTGATCGAACTTGCTTCGTAAGCTGACGGCGGTCGAAGAGACCAGGTGGCTGCGACTGTTTAGTAAAAACACAGCACTCTGCAAACGCGCAAGCGGACGTATAGGGTGTGACGCCTGCCCGGTGCCGGAAGGTTAATTGATGGGGTTAGCTTCGGCGAAGCTCCTGATCGAAGCCCCGGTAAACGGCGGCCGTAACTATAACGGTCCTAAGGTAGCGAAATTCCTTGTCGGGTAAGTTCCGACCTGCACGAATGGCGTAACGATGGCCACACTGTCTCCACCCGGGACTCAGTGAAATTGAAATCGCGGTGAAGATGCCGTGTACCCGCGGCTAGACGGAAAGACCCCGTGAACCTTTACTACAGCTTCACACTGGACTTTGACCTGATTTGTGTAGGATAGCTGGGAGACTTTGAAGCGTGCACGCCAGTGTGCGTGGAGTCGCCCTTGAAATACCAGCCTGGTCATGTCGGGGTTCTAACTCAGGTCCGTTATCCGGATCGAGGACAGTGTGTGGTGGGTAGTTTGACTGGGGCGGTCTCCTCCCAAAGAGTAACGGAGGAGCACGAAGGTGGGCTCAGCGCGGTCGGAAATCGCGCAATGAGTGCAAAGGCATAAGCCCGCTTGACTGCGAGACTGACAAGTCGAGCAGGTACGAAAGTAGGTCTTAGTGATCCGGTGGTTCTGTATGGAAGGGCCATCGCTCAACGGATAAAAGGTACTCCGGGGATAACAGGCTGATACCGCCCAAGAGTTCACATCGACGGCGGTGTTTGGCACCTCGATGTCGGCTCATCACATCCTGGGGCTGAAGCCGGTCCCAAGGGTATGGCTGTTCGCCATTTAAAGTGGTACGCGAGCTGGGTTTAGAACGTCGTGAGACAGTTCGGTCCCTATCTGCCGTGGGCGTTTGAGGTTTGAGAAGAGCTGCTCCTAGTACGAGAGGACCGGAGTGGACGAACCTCTGGTGTTCGGGTTGTCACGCCAGTGGCATTGCCCGGTAGCTATGTTCGGACGGGATAACCGCTGAAAGCATCTAAGCGGGAAGCCTCCTTCAAGATGAGACCTCACTGGGACTTCGAGTCCCCTGAAGGGTCGTCCAAGACTAGGACGTTGATAGGCGGGGTGTGTAAGCGCTGTGAGGCGTTGAGCTAACCCGTACTAATTGCCCGTGAGGCTTGACCATATAACACCGAAGCAATCTGAACGTGTCCGACGCTGACACGACCAGGACCGCACAGGTGTCCTTGTACAACCGCCCAGCCACTTCACGAACACCACGTAGATCTGCATCTGCAGGTCGAAGGGGGATTACGGGCCCTTACCCGTCATTCCCACGATTCGCCTGACGATCATTGCAAGCTGGAACCACCTGATCCCATCCCGAACTCAGAAGTGAAACGGCTTAGCGCCGATGGTAGTGCGGGGTTTCCCCGTGTGAGAGTAGGTCGTCGTCAGGCTTTATTCCGAAAGGGGCTACACCATGCGGTGTAGCCCCTTTCTTCTTTTTGGCTCCAAACCTGAACAAGGGGTCTGACCCCAGGTTCAGGTTGGCTGGGGGCGTTGTTCACAAACGCTCGATGTCGTCCTCGCCCAGATAGCTGCCGCTGCGCACCTCGATCATCTCCAGGTCAACTTTGCCGGGATTCTCTATCCGGTGAATCTCGCCGGGCGCGATGAACGCGGATTCATCTTCGGTGATCAGCGTTGCGTCAGTGCCATTGTTACGCACTAGCTTTGCCATACCCCGTACCACCACCCAGTGCTCTGCGCGGTGCAAATGCCGTTGCGTCGATTGGCTGCATCCCGGTCGAATACGAACGCGCTTCACTTCATAGCGCTCACCGCTGGCGATGTGTTCGTGGCTTCCCCAGGGCCTGAATATCTCGGTGTGGGCGACGTGCTCGGATCGCCCCTCGGCCTTCAGCGTCGTCACGATTTTCTTCACATCTTGTACTGCGTCGCGGCTGGCGACGAGCACGGCGTCGCCTGTCTCGATCACGACCATGTCCTCGACGCCCACCGCAGCTATGAGCCGATGCTCAGAGCGCAAGTAGCTGCCTTTCGAATCCACGGCGACGACGTCGCCGATGCAGGCGTTTCCCTGCCTGTCCTGATCTGCGAGTGCCCAGAGCGCCGACCAACTGCCGACGTCGTCCCATCCAGCGTCGAGCGCCACCATCGCTGCGTCGCCGATGCGCTCCATGATGGCGTAGTCAACCGAATCAGACGGCGACTCAGCGAAGGCCTCGGAATCGAGTCGCGTGAAGTCCAGGTCTCGCTCTGCGTCTGCGTAGGCGCGGCCGGTGCAGTCCGCCATTGCGGGCGCAAAGTTCTGCAGCAAATCGAGGAATACGCGCGCGGGGAACACAAACATTCCGCTGTTCCAGAAATGCTTCCCTCCGTCGAGGAAGCCTTGCGCCCGATCAGCGTCCGGTTTCTCGACGAACGCTTTGACGTCGAGCACAGATGAACCGGTGACGTCTGAGGCGTGAATGTACCCGAAACCCGTTTCCGGGCGTGTCGGCACGATCCCGAATGTCACGCAGCGTCCGTCGGCCGCTGCCCCCGCTGCATGCGCAACCGCAACGGCAAAGGCGTCCTTGTCCGGGATCACGTGATCCGCGGGCAGCACCAGCATCAGCGCCTCCTCTCCGTGCTGGGCGATGGCCTCATGAGCGGCTACAGCGATCGCGGGGGCAGTGTTTCGGCCGACCGGCTCGAGAATTATTGCGCCGGGCTTGTCTCCTAGGTCGCGAATTTGTTCTGCGACCATGAAGCGGTGGTCTTCATTGCAGACCACGATCGGGCGGTTGTTGGGCGCTACGAAGGCGGCTCGTATCGCTGTCTGCTGGAGTAAGGAGTGCTGACCTGTAAGCGCAAGCAACTGCTTGGGGTAGAGATCGCGCGACAGCGGCCAGAGTCGGCTCCCTGAACCGCCTGAAAGGATAACTGGAACGAGCGCTTCAGCGTGTGCGGCCTGCATTCTTCACGCTCCTGCAAGCTGAGCTTCGAGGCGGGAAATCTTCGCCTCAACCCGCGCTTTCAGGTTGTCGGAGTAGCTCTGAAGGCGTACTCGAACATCTTTGTCACCGGCACCAATGATTCGCGCTGCAAGCAACCCTGCATTCGTCGCGTTGTCGATCGCCACGGTTGCGACCGGGATCCCCGCAGGCATCTGCACGATCGAAAGCAGAGCGTCTTGGCCAGACAGCACGGTCGTATTCACGGGAACGCCTACCACCGGCAGCGGGGTCAGCGAGGCGACCATTCCTGGCAGGTGCGCGGCGCCGCCCGCGCCGGCAATGATGACCTGCAGTCCGCGTCCAGCTGCGCTGCGGGCGTACTCGATCATGCGGTCTGGCGTGCGATGCGCTGACACGATGGTCATCTCCCACGGCAGACCAAGGTTGTCGAGTGCAGTTGCGGCGTCGCGCATCACTGAGAGATCGGAATCGCTCCCCATGATGATGCCTACCCTTGGATGTTCGTTGTCGCTCATGCGCCCTCGCTCCCGCCGATCCGAAGCTCCGCCCGGGCCTGTTCAGCCTTCGCCAGCGCCTCGTCGAGCGTACTTGCCGTGATTGTCAGATGCCCCATCTTCCTGAACGGTGAAGCGGAATGCTTGCCGTAGAGATGCAGGCTCATCCCGGGTACCGCTAGCGCCGACTCTAGCCCAAGGACGTACGGTGCTCCGGCCGCGTCGGGCGCTCCGAGCAGGTTGACCATGACCGCCGCGCTATGCTGCTCCGTTGATCCAAGCGGCAGGCCGGCTACTGCCCGAACGTGTTGCTCGAACTGACAGGTCCTGCAGGCCTCGATCGTCCAGTGCCCCGAGTTGTGCGGCCGGGGCGCGACCTCGTTTACAAGTATCTCGTTCGTGTGTGTCAGGAATAGCTCCACCCCAAACACGCCCACGCCGTCGAGCGCCTTGACTGCGTCAATGGCAATTTCCTTGGCCCGATCGGCGATGTCCGCGTCAACGCGCGCAGGCGCGAGAAGCAGGTCAAGGACATTTGCACTCTCATCAAACACCATCTCGACAACCGGCCATGTCGAGACCTCGCCCGTCGTGCTGCGTGCGACCAACACCGCTAGTTCACTGCGAAAGGCAACGAAGCGCTCCATCAGGCTGGGCGCCTGCAGCACGCGATCCTCTACGACTGCGTCGGTAAAGACCGCGACTCCGCGTCCGTCGTAGCCGCCACGCCTCGCTTTCTGGACTACGGGTAATCCGAAGTCAGCGAGCGCGCGGGCGCTGGGCGCGTCGAGTGCTGCAAAGGGCGACGTCGGGATGCCCGCGTCCAGGAAACGCTGCTTCTGCTTGAGCTTGTCCTGGATGCACGCAAGCGTTGCGGGTGCCGGTTGCACGCAATGCCCCTCGGCGGCCAGGGTGGCGAGCGTACCGGCGTCGATCGACTCGATTTCGAACGTGGTCAGATCACAGGATTCCACCAAGGCGCGTAATGCGCCAGGGTCGTGGAGATCGCCCACGATCTGCTGATGCGCAAGTTGTCCGCCGGGGCTTGCTTGTGTCGGGTCGAGCACCGTAACTTCAAAACCTAGCCGGGCTGCGGCAGGAACCATCATTCGTGCAAGCTGCCCGCCGCCGACGACGCCAAGCCGTCCGAGGGGAAGGGGTCTGTGTTCGCTCATGGATGTCCGTGTTGGCGGCCCGCGCGGCCGTTTGTCGAGGGCCGCGCAGTATAACGGCCCGGGCATAGGGCATAACACGCAGTGCTACCATTACGTTCCGGCCGGCCCGGTCGCGTCACCGAAGGATTTACGTAATGACCACGGTCGTGCCTCTCCCAGCGGCGCGCCTACTTTCAGTGCTCAGGTCCGTCGCGACCGAAGGCCGCCTGACCGTCGCTGAACTTGCCGTACGTGCAGGGCTCGACGAAACCTCGCTCGCGGAAGCGGGTGAGCAGCTGCGTGCGCACGGCCTTACCTTCGGGGACGACGGCGAGTGGAGCGGTTCTGCGGATCTGCTCGATGAGTCCGAGATCGAAGCTCTTGTCGTTGCGCGCACGCGGCGCCCTTGTGCGATCGCCGTTCTCGGAATTACTGGCTCCACCAACGATGATGCGCGCGATGCGTTATCCAAGGCGCCAGCGCAGGGCGCGCTTCTGGCGGAGCGAACGCACGTTATTCTTGCCGAAGGGCAGGAACAGGGTCGCGGTCGTCGCGGCCGCGCCTGGCAGTCGCCTGTCGCATCCAATGTCTATTTGACGCAAATCGAACGCCTTTTCGGTGGACCTGATTCAGCGCGCGGCCTTTCGCTGGTTGTGGGCGTGGCGGTAGCCGAGGCGCTTGAGCGTCTGCACGGGGTAGACGTGGCGCTTAAGTGGCCGAATGACCTGCTCGTCGGTGGCCGGAAGCTTGGCGGTATCCTTATCGAGCTCGCGCAGGCAGGTCCGAGCTACTATGCGTTGATCGGCGTCGGCATAAACGTGCGTGTGCCTGTGTACGCGGGCCGTGAGATCGATCAGGCCTGGATCGATCTCGAGGCCTGCGGTGAATCACCACCGCGTCGCAACGAGGTCGCGGCAGCGCTCATCGCCTCGATCGCGGAGGCGTTAGAAACATTCCGGGCAACAGGCTTCGACGCACGCCTGCGCGCACGGTGGCAGGCTCGAGACCCGTTTTTTGGCAGGCGCGTGCGTGTCTGCAGTCACGAAGCAGATTTTGTCGGGACCGCGCAGGGCATTGATCCGAGCGGTGAACTGCTCGTGGACACCGATTTGGGGCGCCGTGTGATTGGAGCCGGTGAGGTGAGCATCCGTCTGCTCGGAGATGCATCGTGACCGATCGTCTCCCCATTCCCGCCGACGCCCGGATCCTCGAGCTTGATGCCGGCAATACGCGAACGAAGTGGCGTTGGCTGGACGGCGCAGGACAGGCCGTCGCGTCTGGCATGTTGATGCGGGGAGGGCCTTCGCCTCTGCCCAATTGGCTTGAACAGCCGGCGGGCAGTGTTCTGCGCGTGCGCGCCGTGAGCGTTGCGGGCGGCGCGCACGACGAAGCGCTTGTTTCGGCTCTAAAACGAGCGGGTCTGCCGTCACCGGTATTCGCGCGAGCGAAACAAAGGCAAGGCCGTCTCGTTTCTGGTTACCTTTCGCCCGAGCGTCTCGGCGCGGATCGCTGGGTTGCCATGCTTGCAGCGTCGGAGCGGACCAATTCGCCTTTCTTGGTGGTCGACGCAGGTAGCGCTATCACCATGGATCTGGTCGACGTGGACGGCCGACATTCCGGAGGGTGGATCGTCCCGGGGCTTGCGATGCTGCGACGCGCGTTGACCTCTGAGACCGCAGGGATCCGCTTCACTGAAGGGGAGGTGGCGACCGAAGGCCTGGGTCGCTGCACGGCCGATGCGGTGGTCAGCGGCACCCTGCACATGGCCCGAGACTTCATCGCGGCTCGTATCAAAGCCGCGACGCTCTGCTATCCCTCACTTGAAGTATTCGTCACTGGAGGGGACGGTCCCTATCTTGCGTCCGCCATCGACGGCCCAGCGCACGTCAGCGACGAACTCGTGCTTGATGGTCTACGCACTGCGGTGGGGGGCTGATGCGCGCGCTGGTCGCGTTGCTGTTGCTGGTTGATACAGCGCTTCTGTGTTGGGGGCTGATCCGGCAAGCGCCCTCGGCGGAGGAGGAAATCGCGCCTCCACCATTGCCAATCGATGTAGAGGCCCTTGAGTTGTTGTCCGAGGTATCACCAGTGGGCGAAAGATCGGTGAGCACCACTGCGTCTGATGGCTTCTGCATCCGAGCCGCACCATTCATGGACGCAGTCGCTGTTGATAGCGTGATCGAAAGAGCGCGCAGTCTGGGGCACGTGGCTTATGTCGAGCCCGTTGAGGTTTCGGGCGGTCCACCAGATCTTCAGGTTCATCTCCCGCCGTTGCCGTCCGCTGAGCAGGCGAGCCGAGCGGTGCGGGAACTTCATGCGCTGGGTATGGAGGCGTACCTGGTCCCTGGGGGGCCACTTGTCGGGGCTGTTTCCGTAGGTATGTTCACGGCTCGCGCGCGTGCGGAGGTCCGGCGAGCCGAGGTGGCGGCGCTTGGCTACCCAGTGCGCATTGCAGAGATTCCCCGGACACGCCAGGTTTTCGAGGTGTACATCCACAGCGGTGTGCCCGATTCAAGAGATCGATTGATCGAATCGCTTGGCCAGGACTGGCCGGACGTTTCAGTCGATCGAGCGGTGTGCAAGGCCGCCCAGCGGTAAAGCCGGCGTTGCGCGTCGTTCTGGCGATCTCCTAGAATTCGTCGCCCGCCTTGCGCGGGACTAGCCGCCTTAGCTCAGTTGGTAGAGCAGCTCACTTGTAATGAGAAGGTCAAGCGTTCGAATCGTTTAGGCGGCACCAGATTTCACGCGTCCGGGCATGCGCGGAGCAGGCGCGCCCGTCGTTGACACGGCCAAGCGCCGAAGGCAGAATTTGCCGCCCTTTCTGGAGGGGTACCCAAGCGGTCAAAGGGAACAGACTGTAAATCTGTCGGCTCAGCCTTCGAAGGTTCGAATCCTTCCCCCTCCACCAAATTCGAGTCAGGTACGGGTAGCGGAACGCAGCGGTCGTAAGGTTCGGCGAGGGCGGGTGTAGTTCAATGGTAGAACCTCAGCCTTCCAAGCTGATGATGCGGGTTCGATTCCCGCCACCCGCTCCAGACCTCTGATGCAGAACGGGTTTACGGGCACCGCTCACATAGCTCAGTTGGTAGAGCACTCCCTTGGTAAGGGAGAGGTCGGCGGTTCAAATCCGCCTGTGAGCACCATTTGCAGGACGCGTTGTCGCTAAGCGGCCACGTTTAGAACAGGCTCCTCCGGGTAGTCCGGGCGAGTAGAAAACGAAGCGAGGTGCTGGCGCTGCCCCTTGGTGTTGCGCCTGCGGCTCGTACTGTTGATTAGAAGCGCAGCAACGATACCGGGCAGCGCCCGGCTTTAAGGAGACGCTCTCGATGTCCAAGGAGAAATTCGAACGCACTAAGCCGCACGTCAACGTGGGCACGATTGGTCACGTCGACCACGGCAAGACGACGCTGACGGCGGCGCTGACGAAGGTGTGTGCGGAAACGTTTGGCGGCGAGGCGCAGGCGTTCGACCAGATCGACAACGCCCCGGAAGAGCGTGAGCGCGGCATCACGATCGCGACCTCGCACGTTGAATACGAGTCGACGGCACGTCACTACGCGCACGTGGACTGCCCGGGACACGCCGACTACGTGAAGAACATGATCACGGGTGCGGCGCAGATGGACGGTGCGATCCTGGTTTGCTCGGCGGCGGACGGCCCGATGCCGCAGACGCGTGAGCACATTCTGCTTTCGCGCCAGGTTGGCGTTCCGAAGATCGTGGTGTTCCTGAACAAGGCGGACATGGTCGACGACGAGGAGCTTCTTGAGCTGGTTGAGATGGAAGTGCGCGAGCTTCTGGACCAGTACGAGTTCCCGGGTGACGACACGCCGATCATCATTGGTTCGGCGCTGAAGGCGCTCGAGGGCGACAGCTCTGAGATTGGCGCACCGGCAGTTGTGAAGCTTGTCGAGACGCTTGACGAGTACATTCCGGAGCCGGAGCGTGCGGTGGACCAGCCGTTCCTGATGCCGATCGAGGACGTGTTCTCGATCTCGGGCCGGGGCACGGTTGTCACGGGTCGTGTTGAGCGCGGCATCGTGAAGGTTGGTGACGAGATCGAGATCGTCGGCATCAAGGAAACGACGAAGACGACGGTGACGGGCGTTGAGATGTTCCGGAAGCTGCTCGACGAAGGTCGTGCGGGCGAGAACGTTGGCGTTCTGCTGCGTGGTACGAAGCGTGATGAGGTTGAGCGCGGTCAGGTGCTTGCGCATCCGGGTTCGATCACGCCTCACACGAAGTTCGAGGCAGAGGTTTACGTGCTGTCGAAGGACGAGGGTGGTCGTCATACGCCGTTCTTCAAGGGCTACCGCCCGCAGTTCTACTTCCGTACGACGGATGTGACGGGTGCTTGCGAGCTGCCGGAAGGCGTCGAGATGGTGATGCCGGGCGACAACGTGAAGATGGTAGTGGAGCTGATTGCGCCGATCGCGATGGACGAAGGGCTGCGCTTTGCGATTCGCGAAGGTGGTCGTACGGTCGGTGCAGGCGTGGTCGCGAAGATCCACGAGTAAGAAGCGCGGCCTTTGCGGCAGACGCTTCGGCGTCTGCCGGCTAGAGCAAGAGCGTCGCAGGCGCACTACAGGCCAGTAGCTCAATTGGCAGAGCAGCGGTCTCCAAAACCGCAGGTTGGGGGTTCGATTCCCTCCTGGCCTGCCATCCTGCGAAGCTGCGCACGTTTATCGTGTGGTCGCCAGGGCGAGCGCACGGAGTATCCGGAAAAGACATGACGACGACGAGCAAGGCCGAGCCGCGTAGCGGCGGACTCGACAGCCTCAAGTGGTTCATCGTTGCCGCCCTTGTGGCGGGCGGCGCCGTCGGCAATGGCTACTACGCCGACGAGTCGCTGCTTTATCGCGTTCTCGCGCTCGTCGCGGTTGCGGCTGTGGCGGCCGCCATGGCGCTGCAGACGACGCAAGGTCGAGCGTTTTGGGTGCTCGCGAAAGAGGCGCGAATGGAAATCCGCAAGGTGGTCTGGCCAACGCCGCAGGAGCGGTTGCAGACGACGCTCGTGGTGCTTGCGCTGGTCTTCGTCGTGTCCCTGATCCTCTGGGGTCTTGATTCGTTGCTGGGCTGGGCCGTATCAGGCCTGATCGGCTGACGCAGGGGTGACAGGGGAAATTATGAGCAAGCGTTGGTATGTCGTGCACGCCTACTCCGGTTTCGAGAAGGCGGTGATGCGGGCTCTGCAGGAACGGGTCGAGCTTTCCGGCTTACAGGACCAGTTCGGAGAGGTCCTCGTCCCGGCTGAAGAAGTCGTGGAGATGCGCGCCGGGCAAAAGCGACGCAGTGAGCGCAAGTTCTTCCCGGGTTACGTGCTCGTCGAGATGGAGCTCAACGACGATACCTGGCACCTGGTTAAGAACACCCCGCGCGTGATGGGCTTCATCGGCGGTAAGGCGGACAAGCCAGCGCCGCTCACGGAAGCCGAAGCGAATGCGATTCTCGAGCGCGTTGAGGAAGGTGGGGAGAAGCCGACGCCGAAGACGCTCTTCGAGCCGGGCGAGCTGGTGCGAGTCATCGACGGGCCGTTCAACGATTTCAACGGCGTTGTCGAGGAAGTGAACTACGAGAAGTCGCGCTTGCGGGTGGCGGTAACGATTTTCGGTCGTTCGACGCCCGTGGAGCTCGACTTCGGGCAAGTGGAGAAAGGCTGAGCGCGGCTAAGGCTGCCCTTTGCCTCGCAAGGAAATCAGGGCGCCCGCCGGGGAAACCTGCCGGGCGCTTCGTCGTCTCCGCAGAGCGTGGGCGATGATCCGTTGAACCGATCCCGCGTGCGGGGTCTTCAGAACGGGGAGCTCGAGCGCTGGTCGCCGGGCGTCGGAACCCGAGGAGTCGACAATGGCCAAGAAGATTCAGGCCTATATCAAGCTGCAGGTTGCTGCAGGGCAGGCTAATCCGTCCCCGCCGGTTGGTCCCGCGCTGGGGCAGCATGGCGTGAACATCATGGAGTTCTGCAAGGCGTTCAACGCCGAAACGCAGGGCATGGAGCCCGGTCTGCCCATCCCGGTGGTGATCACCGTGTACGCGGATCGCAGCTTCACGTTCATCAAGAAGACGCCGCCGGCGTCGGTGCTCCTCCGCAAGGCGGCGGGCATCAAGTCCGGCAGCGGTCGCCCCAACATGGAAAAGGTCGGCAAGGTGACGCGCGCTCAGCTCGAAGAGATCGCGTCGGCAAAGATGCCTGATCTGACGGCGGCAGACATGGATGCGGCCGTGCGCACGATCGCCGGCAGCGCTCGCAGTGCTGGCATCGAAGTGGAGGGCGTTTGAGATGGCTAAGGTGAGCAAGCGCATGCGCGCCATCCTCGAGAAGATCGAGGACCGCCCCTATGGCATCGAGGAAGCAGTTTCCCTCCTCGCTGACAGCTCGAAGACTCGCTTTGCTGAAGGGTTCGACGTCGCGATCAACCTTGGTGTCGATCCGCGCAAGTCGGATCAGGTCGTTCGTGGCGCAACCACGCTGCCGCACGGCACAGGAAAAGACGTTCGCGTTGCGGTCTTCACGCAGGGCGCCAACGCAGAAAAGGCCGCCGCGGCCGGTGCCGACCTGATCGGCATGGAAGAGCTCGCCGAGCAGGTGAAGAAGGGCGAGATGAACTTCGACGTTGTCGTGGCCTCGCCGGACGCGATGCGGGTCGTAGGGCAGCTCGGCCAAATCCTGGGGCCGCGCGGTCTCATGCCGAACCCTAAGACTGGGACGGTGACACCGGATGTCGAAACGGCCGTCAAGAACGCCAAGGCCGGTCAGGTGCGCTACCGCACGGATCGCAACGGGATCATTCACGGCTCGATCGGTCGGGTCGGTTTCGACCCGGACAAGGTCAAGGAGAATCTCGAAGCGCTGCTTGGCGATCTCAAGAAGGCGAAGCCGGCTTCTGCGAAGGGCGTGTACCTCAAAAAGATCACGCTCTCCACGACCATGGGGCCCGGCATTTCCATCGACCAGTCGTCGCTGGAGGTCTGACCGGGGCGCGGCGCCGCAAGCGTCTGCTCTGGGCAAGACAAGATAGTGCTCCGGTCGCCGCGAGGCGTTCGGACAACAAGAACTTCGAGGAACCCGTCGCGATGCGTCGTGCCGGGTGCCGTCGGAGACCGCAGGTCCGGGATCGCTTTCCCGGTTAAGTCGCCACGGCGGTGGTGGTCCTGCGCAGACGGTGAGACCAGGCTGATCGGTTCTCGCCGTAGGGCGCCTCCGGTTCATTGGATCCGGGGGTGATACGAACCAGCCGCACGGAAGCCAAAGGGTGACCGTCGGCTAAAGCCAGGAGAAAGCCAGTGGCACTCAGGCTCGAAGACAAGAAGGCGATCGTCGCCGAAGTCAACGAGGCCGCCGCCGGTGCTCTCTCCGCCGTGATCGCGGATTACCGCGGACTCACGGTCGGAGAAATGACCGAGCTTCGCGTCAAGGCGCGTGAGTCGAACGTGTACGTCCGTGTAGTGCGGAACACGCTCGCTCGCCGTGCAGTCGCGGAGACCGAGTTCGAGTGTCTGACCGAAGCCTTTACCGGTCCGACGTTGCTCGCCCTGTCCATCGAGGACCCGGGTGCAGCTGCGCGGCTCATGAAGGATTTCGGCAAAGCGCACGAGAAGCTCGAGGTCACTGCACTTGCGATCGGCGGAGAGCTACTGGGTCCCGAACAGCTCGAAGCGGTTTCTTCCCTCCCGACCCTCGATGAGGCTCGGGCCATGCTCATGGGCACGATGCTCGCGCCCGTCACTAAGCTGGCCCAGACCCTCAACGAGATCCCCGGGAAGTTGGTCCGCACCACCGATGCAGTTCGGATCCAGAAGGAAGCGGAGGCCGCCTGAATTCGCCGCGAGCGAACAGGTGCCCCCACAGGTCTCACACGGAGAAACAACAGATGGCACTTTCGAAGGACGACATCCTCAACGCGATCGCCGAGATGTCCGTAATGGACGTCGTCGAGCTCGTGAAGGGCATGGAAGACAAGTTTGGCGTCACCGCAGCTGCAGCAGTCGCAGCCGCGCCGGCAGCCGGCGCAGGTGGTGGTGAAGCTGCTGCCGCAGAAGAGAAGACGGAGTTCGACGTGATTCTTGCGTCGGCCGGTGAGAAGAAGGTCAATGTGATCAAGGCCGTTCGCGGCATCACGGGCCTCGGTCTGAAAGAAGCGAAGGCGCTTGTCGATGGCGCTCCGGCTCCCGTGAAGGAAGGCGCGAGCAAGGACGAAGCCGAAGACATCAAGAAGCAAATCGAAGAAGCCGGCGGCTCCGTCGAGGTCAAGTAACTCTGATCTCGTCGCGACACGCTGGAACGGCGCGGGCTGGAGTCCTTCGGGATTCCGGCCCGTCGTCGTCTGCTATGAAGTTGATTGACCTCGGGCGCGTGCGCACGGGGACGCCCAAGCCCCTTCAAGTGGCTGGCAATTATTTGTATCCGGGAGACGCTGATGTCGTACTCGTTCACTGAAAAGAAGCGCGTCCGCAAGGACTTCGGAAAGCTCTCGCAGATCATGGACGTGCCATATCTGCTCGCGATCCAGATCGAGTCCTACGAGCGGTTCCTGCAGGCGACGGCCACTGAGCGCTTGGAGTCCGGCCTGCACGCGGCGTTCAAGTCGGTGTTTCCGATCGTCAGCTACTCGGGCAACGCCGCGCTTGAGTACGTGAGCTATCGTCTCGGCGACCCTGTTTTCGACGTCAAGGAATGCATCCTGCGCAGCGTGACCTACGCGGTCCCGCTGCGCGTGACCGTCAAGCTCGTGATCTACGACAGAGAGTCATCGACGAAGGCGGTGAAGGAGATCAAGGAGCAAGAGGTCTACATGGGGGAGATCCCCCTGATGACCGAGAACGGCACCTTCATCATCAATGGAACCGAGCGGGTCATCGTCTCCCAGCTCCACCGGTCGCCGGGTGTGTTCTTCAGCCACGACAGCGGCAAGACTCATAGCTCTGGCAAGTTGCTGTACAACGCGCGGGTGATCCCGTACCGCGGTTCCTGGCTCGACTTCGAGTTCGATCCGAAAGATCAGGTGTTCGTTCGCATCGACCGTCGCCGCAAGCTGCCGGCCACGGTGCTCATGCGCGCGCTCGGTTTCGACACCGAACAGATCCTCGACATGTTCTTCGACAACAACGTCTTCCACCTCGGTGAGGAGATGCACTCGCTGGAATTGATTCCAGATCGCCTCCGAGGCGACGTCGCATCGTTCGACATCAAGGACAAGAAGGGTAAGACGATCGTCGAGGCCGGACGCCGGATCACGGCGCGTCACGTGCGTCAGCTCGAGCAGGCGGAAATCGATCGCCTCGACGTGCCGCGCGACTTCCTCGTCGGCCTGGCGCTCGCGCGTTCGGTCGTGCACCCGGAGACGGGCGAGGTCGTTGCCGAGTGTAACGCTGAGATCACGCCGGAGCTTATGGAGGCGATCGAGGAAGCCAAGATCGAGCGCCTCGAAACGATTTACGTCAATGAGCTCGACCGGGGGCCGTACATCTCCGACACGCTGCGCGTCGACGCGTCCCGGTCGCGCCTCGAAGCGCTCGTCGAAATCTACAGGATGATGCGTCCGGGCGAGCCGCCGACGAAGGAAGCGGCAGAGAACCTTTTCAACAACCTCTTCTTTACCGCCGAGCGCTACGATCTGTCTGCGGTCGGGCGCATGAAGTTCAATCGTCGCCTGGGTCGCAAGGAGATCACGGGCGCCGGAATCCTCGACAACGACGACATCGTCGAGGTGCTGCGTACGCTGATTCACATTCGCGACGGCAAGGGCGGTGTCGACGATATCGATCACCTCGGCAATCGGCGGGTTCGTTCCGTCGGAGAGATGGCCGAGAACGCGTTCCGCGTGGGGCTGATCCGCGTCGAGCGAGCGGTGAAGGAGCGCCTATCCCTGGCCGAGTCCGAAGGCCTCATGCCGCAGGACATGATCAACGCAAAGCCTGTTGCGGCGGCCGTCAAGGAATTCTTTGGATCCTCCCAGCTTTCGCAGTTCATGGATCAGAACAATCCGCTTTCAGAGGTGACGCACAAGCGCCGTGTCTCGGCCCTGGGTCCCGGCGGGCTGACCCGTGAGCGCGCGGGCTTCGAAGTGCGCGACGTGCATCCAACTCACTATGGCCGAGTCTGTCCGATCGAGACGCCGGAAGGGCCAAATATCGGTCTGATCAACTCGCTCGCAACCTACGCGCGTACCAACGAGTACGGCTTTCTGGAAACCCCGTACCGCAAGGTGGTGGACGGTGCTGTCACGGCAGACATCGAATATTTGTCAGCCATTGATGAAGCGGAGTACGTAATTGCGCAGTCCGGCTCCAAGCTGGACAAGAACGGCAAGTTCACCGAAGACCTGATCGATGTTCGCTTCCAGAACGAATTCACGAGAATGCCGGTCGAGAACGTGAACTTCATGGACGTTTCGCCGAAGCAGGTGGTTTCCGTCGCGGCATCTCTGATTCCGTTCCTTGAGCACGATGATGCAAACCGCGCCCTCATGGGTTCGAACATGCAGCGTCAGGCGGTGCCGGCGCTGAAGGCTCAGAAGCCGCTTGTCGGCACGGGCATGGAGCGCATCGTCGCCCGCGACTCAGGGGTTTGCGTGGTCGCGCGGCGGGGTGGCGTCATCGATTCGGTCGATGCGGGTCGGATCGTCGTGCGCGTCAATGAGGAAGAGGTCGTCGCAGGCGAGGCTGGTGTCGACATCTACAACCTCACGAAATACACGCGCTCGAACCAGAACACCTGCATCAATCAGCGCCCGCTGGTGAAGGTGGGTGACCAGGTGTCCGCGCAGGATGTCCTCGCTGACGGCCCGTCTACTGATATGGGCGAGCTCGCTCTGGGCCAGAACATGCGCATCGCGTTCATGCCCTGGAACGGCTACAACTTCGAAGACTCAATCCTCATATCCGAGCGCGTTGTTCAGGAGGATCGCTTCACGTCGATCCATATTCAGGAACTGACCTGCATCGCCCGTGACACGAAGCTGGGCCCGGAAGAAATTTCCTGCGATATCCCGAACGTCGGCGAGTCGGCGTTGAACAAGCTGGATGAGTCCGGTGTCGTGTTCATCGGCGCGGAGGTGTCCCCCGGCGACATCCTCGTGGGCAAGGTGACGCCAAAGGGCGAAACTCAGCTGACGCCGGAAGAGAAGCTGCTGCGCGCAATCTTCGGTGAGAAAGCGTCGGACGTTAAGGATACCTCCCTTCGAGTGCCGACCTCGGTCACCGGTACGGTCATCGATGTGCAGGTGTTCACGCGTGACGGGGTCGAGAAGGATGCCCGTGCCAAGGCAATCGAGCGGGCTCAGCTCGATCAGGTGAAGAAGGACCTGGACGACGAATTCCGCATCGTAGAGGCGGCGACCTTCGAGCGGTTGTCCAATCGCCTTGTTGGCAAGAAAGTCGTCAAGGGTCCGGGCCTTGCGTCAGGTGGTACGGTCAAAAAGGCCTACCTCGATGAACTGCCGCAGGATGACTGGTTCAAGCTCCGCATGGCCAGCGACGAACTCAACGAGCTTCTCGAGGGTGCGGAAGCGTACCTGTCCGAGCGGCAAGAGCAGCTCAAGGCGCGTTACGAGGACAAGAAGGCCAAGCTCGAAACGGGCGACGACCTAGCGCCGGGTGTCCTCAAGATCGTCAAGGTCTACCTTGCCATCAAGCGGCGCGTGCAGCCTGGCGACAAGATGGCCGGCCGTCACGGCAACAAGGGCGTCATCTCGGTGATCATGCCGGTCGAGGACATGCCTTTCGATGAGCATGGTGAGCCGGTCGACATCGTCCTCAACCCGCTTGGCGTGCCGTCTCGCATGAACGTTGGGCAGGTGCTTGAGACGCACCTTGGCTGGGCCGCGAAGGGCGTCGGTGAGCGGATCGGTGAAATGCTCGAGCAGCAGCGCAAGATGTCCGAACTGCGCAGCTTCCTCGAAAAGGTCTACAACAAATCCGGCGGCCGTCAGGAGGACATTGCGTCCTTCACAGACGAGGAGGTACTGGAGCTTGCGAAGAACCTGCGTGACGGAGTGCCGATCGCAACGCCGGTCTTTGACGGTGCGGCCGAATCCGAGATCAAGGGTCTCCTCGATCTGGCGGGTCTGCCGGTTTCCGGTCAGGCTAAGCTGCATGATGGCCGGACGGGCGAGGCGTTCGATCGCCCGGTGACGGTCGGCTACATGTACATGTTGAAGCTGAACCACCTCGTAGACGACAAGATGCATGCGCGCTCCACCGGGTCCTACAGCCTGGTCACGCAGCAGCCGCTCGGCGGCAAGGCGCAGTTTGGTGGGCAGCGCTTCGGCGAAATGGAGGTGTGGGCCCTCGAGGCCTATGGCGCGGCGCACACGCTCCAAGAGATGCTGACGGTCAAGTCGGACGACGTCGGTGGTCGCACGAAGATGTACAAGAACATCGTCGATGGCGACTACAGGATGGAGCCGGGCATGCCGGAATCGTTCAACGTACTCCTCAAGGAGATTCGCTCGCTCGGTATCGACATCGAGCTTGAGAACGACTGACGGCCGATCCGGCGCGGCGCAAGCCGCGGCGGCTCACAGGAATCGAATCGGGTGTGCCCGGTAGTCGCGGGTTCGGGTCGAGTGGCCCGGATCGCGGCGGGACGCCCAGGGCCTCGTACGGAGGAACCATGAAAGACCTACTTGCAATGCTGAAGGGTCAGACGAACAGCGACGACTTCGATTCGCTTCGGATCGGGCTGTCGTCTCCCGAGATGATTCGTAGCTGGTCGTTCGGGGAAGTGAAGAAGCCCGAGACGATCAACTATCGGACATTCAAGCCCGAGCGAGACGGCTTGTTCTGTGCTCGTATCTTTGGCCCGACAAAGGACTACGAGTGCCTGTGCGGTAAGTACAAGCGCCTGAAGCATCGCGGCGTCATTTGCGAGAAGTGCGGTGTTGAGGTCACGCTCACGAAGGTGCGTCGCGAGCGCATGGGACACATTGAGCTCGCGAGCCCGGTCGCTCACATCTGGTTCCTGAAGTCGTTGCCGTCACGGATTGGTCTGCTCCTCGACATGACGCTGCGCGACATCGAGCGCGTGCTCTACTTCGAGTCCTTTGTGGTGACCGACGGTGGCCTGACCGATCTTGATGTCGGGCAGCTTCTGAATGATGAGCAGTACTACGAAGCGCTCGAGCAGTACGGTGACGAATTCACCGCAAAGATGGGTGCCGAGGCCATCCAGGACCTCCTCATGGATCTCGATCTCGAGGACGAGATCGCGACGCTGCGCGAGGAGATTCCGCAGACGAACTCGGAGACCAAGATCAAGAAGCTCTCCAAGCGCTTGAAGCTCATGGAGGCCTTCCAGAACTCGGGCAACAAGCCAGAGTGGATGATCATGACGGTGCTGCCGGTGCTGCCGCCGGACCTGCGTCCGCTCGTGCCGCTTGATGGCGGCCGCTTCGCGACGTCGGACCTGAACGATCTTTATCGCCGCGTCATCAACCGCAACAACCGCCTGAAGCGTCTGCTGGATCTCAACGCGCCCGACATCATCGTGCGCAACGAGAAGCGCATGCTGCAGGAAGCCGTGGATGCTCTGCTCGACAACGGCCGTCGCGGCCGCGCGATCACGGGCTCGAACAAGCGTCCGCTCAAGTCGCTGGCCGACATGATCAAGGGCAAGCAGGGCCGGTTCCGCCAGAACCTTCTCGGCAAGCGCGTTGACTACTCAGGTCGTTCGGTCATCGTGGTCGGTCCGACCCTCAAGCTGCATCAGTGCGGGCTGCCGAAGAAAATGGCGCTCGAGCTGTTCAAGCCCTTCATCTTCGGAAAGCTCGAAACGCGAGGTCTTGCGACGACCATCAAGGCCGCAAAGAAGATGGTGGAACGCGAGACGTCCGAGGTCTGGGACATCCTCGCCGAGGTCATCCGTGAGCATCCGGTGCTGCTCAACCGTGCGCCCACGCTGCACCGGCTCGGCATCCAGGCGTTCGAGCCGACCCTCATCGAGGGCAAGGCCATTCAGCTCCACCCGCTGGTCTGTGCCGCCTACAACGCCGACTTCGACGGCGACCAGATGGCCGTGCACGTGCCGCTAACGCTCGAAGCCCAGCTCGAGTCGCGTGCGCTCATGATGTCGACGAACAACATCCTGTCGCCGGCGTCCGGTGAGCCAATCATCGTGCCGTCGCAGGACGTGGTGCTCGGCCTTTACTACATGACTCGCGATCGCGTGAACGCGCTCGGTGAGGGCATGGCGTTCGCAGACGTGCAGGAAGTACACCGCGCATACCGCTCGGGCCGCGTCGATCTGCACGCCCGCGTGAAGGTCCGCATCGTCGAGCACGAGTACGACGAGGCAGGCAACGCATCGGAGAAGCGCACGCTTGTGGACACGACCGTCGGCCGCGCGCTCTTCTATCAGATCGTCCCGAAAGAACTCCCCTTCGAGATGGTCAATCGCCCGATGACGAAGAAGGCGATCTCGAGCCTGTTGAACGCCTGCTATCGCCGCAGCGGTCTGAAGGACACGGTCATCTTCGCCGACCAGCTGATGTACACCGGCTTCGAGTATTCGACGCGATCCGGCTGCTCCATCGGCGTGAACGACTTCGACATTCCCGTCGAGAAGAAGGCGATCGTCGGTGACGCCGAAGCCGAGGTGAAGGAGATCGAGCAGCAGTATTCCTCGGGTCTTGTCACCCAGGGCGAGAAATACAACAAGGTGATCGACATCTGGTCGCGCGCGAACGATCAGGTCGCCAAGGCCATGATGAGCGGCCTTTCCAAGGAGCGCGTGCGCGCCGCGGACGGCGAAGAGGTCGAGCAGGACTCCTTCAACTCCGTATACATGTATGCGGACTCCGGCGCCCGTGGTTCCCCCGCGCAGATTCGCCAGCTCGCTGGTATGCGTGGTCTGATGGCGCGTCCGGATGGCTCCATCATCGAAACCGCCATCACGGCCAATTTCCGTGAAGGCCTTTCGGTCAACCAGTACTTCATTTCTACGCATGGAGCGCGCAAAGGCCTTGCTGATACGGCCCTGAAGACGGCCAACTCGGGATATCTCACACGTCGTCTTGTGGATGTCGCGCAGGATCTTGTCGTCACAGAGGTCGACTGCGGTACCGAGAATGGCCTCGTCATGCAGGCGCTCATCGAAGGCGGTGACGTCGTCGAGCCGCTCGCAGGCCGAGTCCTCGGCCGGGTTGTGGCGCGCGACGTGCTGGACGCTGATGGAATCGAGACAGTTATCCCAGCGGGCACGATGCTCGACGAGGCTTGGGTCGACCGACTCGAAGAGCTCGGCGTTGACGAGATTTTCGTTCGTTCGCCCATCACGTGCGACACCCGCTACGGCGTCTGTGCTACATGCTATGGCCGCGATCTCGCTCGTGGTCATCAGGTCAATGTCGGTGAGGCTGTCGGCGTCATTGCCGCGCAGTCCATCGGTGAGCCGGGCACGCAGCTCACGATGCGGACCTTCCACATCGGCGGTGCCGCTTCCCGGGCGACTGCGGTCGACAACATCCAGGTCAAGCACGCGGGCAGCATCCGCTTGCATAACTTGAAGACTGTCGAGCGCGAGACCGGCGAACTCGTGGCTGTCTCTCGCTCTGGTGAGGTGGGTCTGGTTGACGAGCATCACCGCGAACGTGAGAAGTACAAGCTGCCCTACGGCGCGGTGCTCTCCGTGCGCGACGGCGACGATGTCGAAGCAGGCCAGATCATCGCGAACTGGGACCCCCACACCCACCCGATCATCACCGAGTCAGCTGGCAAGGTGACGTTCGTGGACATGGAAGAGGGCGTTTCGATCAATCGGAAGACCGATGAGCTCACTGGTCTGACGAATATCGAGATCATCGATCCGAAGGATCGCCCGTCAGCAGGCAAGGATCTCCGTCCGGCCGTCCGGCTGAACGACGCGGAGGGCGAACTCGTTTCGCTGCAGGCACTGCCGGCGAGCGCCATCCTGTCCATCGAGGACGGTGCGCAGCTGGGCGTCGGCGACGTCGTCGCTCGGGTACCGCAGGAAGGTTCGAAGACGCGCGACATCACGGGCGGCTTGCCCCGCGTTGCAGATCTCTTCGAGGCGCGCAAGCCCAAGGAGCCTGCGATCCTGGCCGAGGCGAGCGGTGTCGTCAGCTTCGGAAAGGAAACCAAGGGCAAGCGCCGTCTGGTCATTACGCCGGAAGGTGGTGACCCGGTCGAGACCCTCATTCCGAAGTGGCGCAACATCGGCGTGTTTGAGGGCGAGACCGTCGAGCGCGGCGAGACCGTGTGTGATGGCCCGTTCTCGCCGCATGACATCCTCCGCCTGAAAGGGGTGGACGCGCTTGCTGACTACATCGTTAACGAGATTCAGGAGGTGTACCGCCTCCAGGGTGTCGGGATCAACGATAAGCACATCGAAGTCATCGTGCGGCAGATGCTGCGCAAGACCGAGATCACGGATCCGGGCGATACGAACATGATTCGTGGAGAGCAGCTCGAGTATGTCGAGCTCGTCGACCGGAATGCGGCTGCAGAAGCCGATGGCAAGGATCCGGCCAAGTACGAGCGCCTGCTCCTCGGTATCACGAAGGCCTCGCTTGCGACCGAGTCCTTCATTTCCGCCGCGTCCTTCCAGGAGACAACGCGCGTCCTTACCGAGGCCGCCGTCACCGGTAAGCGCGACTACCTGCGGGGACTGAAGGAGAACGTAGTGGTGGGCCGCCTGATACCTGCGGGTACGGGTCTCACCTATCACAGCGAGCGCAAGCGCAAGCGGGACGAGGAACTTGCCGCCCGTCAGGCTCGCGAGATGGGCGCCTCGGCCGAGGACGTGGAAGCAGCGCTGACGGAAGCATTCCGGGAGGATTGATCCCGGGTAGCACAGGGCGCACGGCATCATGCGTGCGCCTTGTGCCGCTTGAGGCGCATCAGTATGATTCGCGGCCTTTCGCCGCAGGGCGGACTGCGCGGCTGACGCACAGCGCCCGATAACGGTTACGGAGAAGCATTACAGATGGCGACCATCGCCCAGCTTGTGCGCAAGCCGCGCAAGCGCAAAGTCTCGAAGAGCGACGTACCGGCCCTGCAGGGTTGCCCGCAGCGTCGCGGCGTCTGCACCCGCGTTTACACGACGACCCCGAAGAAGCCGAACTCGGCGCTGCGGAAGGTCTGCCGTGTACGTCTCACCAACGGTTACGAGGTCAGCTCGTACATCGGTGGTGAAGGCCACAACCTTCAGGAGCACTCGGTGGTCCTGATCCGCGGCGGTCGTGTGAAGGACCTCCCGGGTGTCCGCTACCACACGGTGCGCGGCACCCTCGACACGTCCGGCGTTGCCGATCGTCGTCAGGGCCGTTCCAAGTACGGCGCCAAGCGTCCGAAGTAATTCGTAATGGAGTGATCCCCGGGGTCGTTGCGGCCCCTGCGAGACCACAGATTATCCGACCTGCCGGGATCCGATCGGCAGGAGTAAGGCCCGGGCCGGGTGAACCTCGTCTCCGGATCTACCTGAAGCCAAGGAGCTATATCGATGCCACGTCGTCGCGTCGCAGCCAAGCGTGAAATCCTTCCGGATCCCAAATTCGGGAACCAGACCCTCGCGAAGTTCATGAATCACATCATGCGGGACGGCAAGAAGTCCGTCGCCGAGCGCATCGTCTATGGCGCGCTCGATCGAGTGCAGGAGCGCACCGGCAAGGACCCCGTCGAAGCGTTCGAGAACGCGCTCGAGGCGATTGCGCCGATGGTCGAGGTCAAATCCCGGCGCGTTGGTGGCGCGACCTACCAGGTCCCCGTTGAAGTACGCCCTGCTCGGCGCGAAGCACTCGCCATGCGCTGGCTCGTCGACTCAGCCCGTTCGCGCGGCGAGAAGTCCATGATCCTGCGCCTCGCTGGCGAGATCGCAGACGCTTCGGAAGGTCGCGGCAGCGCGGTCAAGAAGCGTGAGGACACGCATCGGATGGCAGACGCCAACCGGGCCTTCTCGCACTACCGCTTCTGATCAAGGCAGTACCCGGTGCGGGCGAGCCCGCCCGCACCGTCTACCCAGCTCAGCTCATGATTCGGCCCGTGCAGCGGTGATCCCGCCGTACCGGCCCGCAGGTAGAGATCGCGGACGTGGCCCGTACGACACCCCTCGAGCGGTATCGCAATATCGGCATCGTCGCCCACGTCGACGCGGGCAAGACGACCACGACCGAGCGCGTCCTCTTCTACACCGGTATCTCTCACAAGATCGGCGAGGTTCACGACGGCGCCGCCGTCATGGACTGGATGGAACAGGAGCAGGAACGCGGCATCACCATCACCTCTGCAGCGACGACCTGTTTCTGGTCCGGCATGAGCCGCCAGTTCCCCGAACACCGCATCAACATCATCGACACGCCCGGCCACGTCGACTTCACGATCGAGGTCGAGCGCTCGCTGCGCGTGCTGGACGGCGCGGTCGTCGTCTTCTGCGGGACATCCGGCGTCGAGCCCCAGTCCGAAACGGTGTGGCGGCAGGCGAACAAGTACGAAGTCCCGCGTATCTGCTTCGTCAACAAGATGGACCGCGCCGGCGCCGACTTCCTGCGCGTCGTCGACCAGATCGAGAACCGTCTCGGCAGCGTTCCTGTGCCGGTCCAGTTGCCAATCGGCGCAGAAGAGACCTTCGACGGTGTCGTGGATCTCATCACCATGCAGGCGATACGTTGGAGCGAATCCGATCAGGGCGCGACCTTTGAGGCCAGCGAGATCCCCGAGGACATGCGTGCTGACTGTGAAACCTGGCGCGAGAAGCTTCTAGAAGTTGCGGCCGAGGTCGACGACGACCTCATGGAGAGGTATCTCGAGGAAGGAGAGCTCTCGGCAGAAGAGATCAAGAGTGCCCTTCGCACCCGCGTCCTAGCGAACGAGATCGTCCTCTGTCTGTGCGGGAGTGCGTTCAAGAACAAGGGCGTTCAAGCAGTGCTGGACGCCGTTATCGAGTACTTGCCCGCGCCGCCGGAGGTCCAGGCGATCGAGGGCCATCTCGTGGACAGCGAGGAGACCGAAACGCGCGAGGCGGATGACGAGGCGCCGTTCGCTGCGCTTGCCTTCAAGATCGCAACCGACCCGTTCGTCGGGACGCTGACCTTCTTCCGGGTTTACTCGGGCGTGCTCGAATCCGGTGCCGTCGTCTGGAACGCGGCCAAGGGCAAGCGCGAACGCGTCGGCCGCATGATGCAGATGCACGCGAACAAGCGGGACGAGATAAAGGAAGTCCGCGCCGGCGACATCGCTGCTGGCGTTGGTCTTAAGGAAGTCACCACCGGTGACACGCTGTGCGATCAGAATGCGCGCATCGTGCTCGAGCGCATGGAGTTTCCTGAGCCGGTCATTTCAGTCGCCATCGAGTCTCGCGGTGTCCCCGATCAGGACAGGTTGAGCGGTGCCCTCGACAAGCTTGCGCAGGAGGACCCGTCCTTCCAGGTGCGCATCGACGAGGAATCCGGTCAGACCATCATCTCTGGCATGGGCGAGCTTCATCTCGAGATCATCGTCGATCGTCTGCGCCGCGAATTCGGCGTTGATGCCAAGGTCGGCAAGCCGCAGGTCGCCTATCGCGAGACGCTGGGTCAGCGCGTGGAGCACGTGGTGACCTTTGAACGCGAGCTCGGCGGCAAGCCCCAGTTCGCCGAGGTCCGGGTCGAGTTCGAACCGATGGCGCTCGATCGCGAAGCCCCCTTCGAATTTGCGAATGAAGCGAGCCCGGACGAGGTCCCGGCCGAGTTCGTGCCGGTCGTTCGCCAGGGCATGTCCGAATCGCTCACGAACGGTGTCGTTGCCGGCTATCCGCTCATCGGTGTGCGCGCCACGCTCAAGGGCGGCTCCTTCCGCGACGTCGAGTCGACGGAGGTGGCCTTCCGGATCGCCGCGTCGATGGTTCTGCGCGAAGGCGCCCAGGCCGCCGCGCCGGTTCTGCTCGAGCCGGTCATGCGTGTCGAGGTCGTCACGCCCGAGGATTACATGGGTGACGTCGTGGGTGATCTGAATCGGCGTAGAGGCGTAGTGCTTGGCATGGAGGAGGTCTTCGGTGCGAAGACTGTTCAGGCCGAGGTTCCGCTCGCGGCGATGTTCGGTTATTCGACGGACCTGCGTTCAGCGACTCAGGGGCGGGCCACCTATTCGATGGAGTTCGCGCACTATGCGGAAGTGCCGAACTCGATGCTCGACGATATCCGCAGGCGGGCCTGAGCCCGAAACGCCCATGGCGGGCATCACGTATCAGCAACCATCCAGCAAGGGGTGACAGCAGTGTCCAAGGAGAAATTCGAACGCACTAAGCCGCACGTCAACGTGGGCACGATTGGTCACGTCGACCACGGCAAGACGACGCTGACGGCGGCGCTGACGAAGGTGTGTGCGGAAACGTTTGGCGGCGAGGCGCAGGCGTTCGACCAGATCGACAACGCCCCGGAAGAGCGTGAGCGCGGCATCACGATCGCGACCTCGCACGTTGAATACGAGTCGACGGCACGTCACTACGCGCACGTGGACTGCCCGGGACACGCCGACTACGTGAAGAACATGATCACGGGTGCGGCGCAGATGGACGGTGCGATCCTGGTTTGCTCGGCGGCGGACGGCCCGATGCCGCAGACGCGTGAGCACATTCTGCTTTCGCGCCAGGTTGGCGTTCCGAAGATCGTGGTGTTCCTGAACAAGGCGGACATGGTCGACGACGAGGAGCTTCTTGAGCTGGTTGAGATGGAAGTGCGCGAGCTTCTGGACCAGTACGAGTTCCCGGGTGACGACACGCCGATCATCATTGGTTCGGCGCTGAAGGCGCTCGAGGGCGACAGCTCTGAGATTGGCGCACCGGCAGTTGTGAAGCTTGTCGAGACGCTTGACGAGTACATTCCGGAGCCGGAGCGTGCGGTGGACCAGCCGTTCCTGATGCCGATCGAGGACGTGTTCTCGATCTCGGGCCGGGGCACGGTTGTCACGGGTCGTGTTGAGCGCGGCATCGTGAAGGTTGGTGACGAGATCGAGATCGTCGGCATCAAGGAAACGACGAAGACGACGGTGACGGGCGTTGAGATGTTCCGGAAGCTGCTCGACGAAGGTCGTGCGGGCGAGAACGTTGGCGTTCTGCTGCGTGGTACGAAGCGTGATGAGGTTGAGCGCGGTCAGGTGCTTGCGCATCCGGGTTCGATCACGCCTCACACGAAGTTCGAGGCAGAGGTTTACGTGCTGTCGAAGGACGAGGGTGGTCGTCATACGCCGTTCTTCAAGGGCTACCGCCCGCAGTTCTACTTCCGTACGACGGATGTGACGGGTGCTTGCGAGCTGCCGGAAGGCGTCGAGATGGTGATGCCGGGCGACAACGTGAAGATGGTAGTGGAGCTGATTGCGCCGATCGCGATGGACGAAGGGCTGCGCTTTGCGATTCGCGAAGGTGGTCGTACGGTCGGTGCAGGCGTGGTCGCGAAGATCCACGAGTAAGAAGCGCGGCCTTTGCGGCAGACGCTTCGGCGTCTGCCGGCTAGAGCAAGAGCGTCGCAGGCGCACTACAGGCCAGTAGCTCAATTGGCAGGGCCGCTGCTACGGGCGCTCTCTGAGCGACGGGCGCGTACCGTTCGTAGCTTGGTTACGTCAGTGGCGCTCGGTTTAGGGAAGGAAGGCTGCGACGCTCGCAGGATGTTTGTTCCCGGTTCGAAAGGGAGCGATCAAAGGCTCCCGCACCTTTGGACGATCGCGTGGAGTGCTTCGCTGGCCCGGCGATAAAAAGGCTCACAAAGGCCTTGCCACGCACCGAAGCCATCCGTAGTATTCGCGACCCTGCCACAGCGGTGGCAGCTCTTTTACAGCGACGAATCCTGGAGACATTAGGTGCAGAACCAACGCATCCGCATTCGCCTTAAGGCATTCGATCATCGGCTGATCGATGTGTCCGCCCAGGAAATCGTCGATACCGCCAAGCGCACCGGCGCGCAGGTCCGAGGACCGATTCCGCTGCCGACGCGCAAGGAGCGGTACACGGTGCTGATCTCACCGCACGTGAACAAGGATGCGCGGGATCAGTACGAGATCCGGACCCACAAGCGGTTGATGGATATCGTTGAGCCTACCGAGAAGACGGTAGACGCCTTGATGAAACTCGATCTTGCCGCGGGCGTAGACGTACAGATCAGCCTGGGCTGAAGCCCGGGGAGCCATCGCCGGCGGTATGGCGGTGGCAAGACGCTTGCCGACACTGTCGGCGAGGTCGAACAGGGCCGCAATAGGCGGCTGGCGAATTTGAATGGACGCAGATGTGCCCGTCTGACGGGTGTCTGCGTCCTTGTTGTCCGAGGTCCACCGAAGTGGGCCGCGCAAGAGGCGAAGACAGATGGCCATCGGACTCGTAGGACGCAAGGTCGGCATGACTCGTGTGTTCACGGAAGAAGGCGCGTCGATTCCGGTCACCGTGATCGAAGTCGAGCCGAACCGCGTCACCCAGATCCGCACGTCTGAGAAGGATGGCTATGACGCCCTCCAGATCACGACGGGTTCGCGCCGCGCGAACCGTGTCACCCGCCCGGCTGCTGGCCACTTCGCGAAGGCGGGTACGGAGCCGGGGCGTGGCCTTTGGGAGTTTCGCGTCGACGCGGCCGATATCGAAGGGGTGAGCCCGGGTGACGTGCTCCCGGTTGAAGCCTTCGAAGCCGGTCAAAAGGTCGACATCACGGGTATGTCCAAGGGCAAAGGTTTCCAGGGGGCGGTCAAGCGCTGGAACTTCCGCACCCAGGACGCCACGCACGGTAACTCGCTCTCGCACCGCGCGCCGGGCTCTATCGGCCAGTGCCAGACGCCTGGGCGCGTATTCAAGGGCAAGAAAATGGCCGGTCATCTCGGTGCTGAGCGAGTGACCACCCAGAATCTCGAAGTGGTCCGCGTTGATGCAGAACGCGGGCTGCTGCTCGTAAAAGGTGCCGTGCCGGGTGCTGCCAGTGGCGACGTTGTCGTCCGTCCGGCAGTCAAGCTCGCGCACAGCGCTTGAGTCAACGAGCGGCAGAGGGAACGCAGATGAATCTTTCCATCGCGGCACCCGGCTCGGGTGCAGAGTCGGTAGAAGTCTCCGAAGCCACCTTCGGACGCGAGTTCAACGAGGCGCTCGTGCACCAGGTCGTTGTCGCCTACATGGCGGGTGCGCGGCAGGGCACCAAGGCTCAGAAAACGCGCAGTGACGTCGCTGGCGGCGGCAAGAAGCCGTGGCGGCAGAAGGGTACGGGCAGAGCCCGGGCGGGCACGATTCGCAGCCCGATCTGGCGTGGGGGCGGCGTGACTTTCGCAGCGCGCCCGCGTGATTTCTCTCAGAAAGTGAATCGCAAGATGTACCGCGGCGCCATGTGCTCGATTCTGTCGGAGCTCATTCGGCAGGACCGCCTGGTCGTCGTCGAGGCGTTCACCATCGACGCGCCGAAAACGAAAGGGCTTGTGGCGAAGCTTGCCGAGCTTGATCTCGCGAGCGTGCTCATCGTTACCGAGAGCGTGGATGAAAACCTCTATCTCTCCGCCAGAAATCTCAAGGACGTTGATGTCCTTGACGTGGCGGCGACTAATCCAGTCAGCCTGCTCAGCCATGAGAAGGTGCTTATCACCGTTGCTGCGCTCAAGCAGTTTGAGGCTCAGCTCACGGCAGCAGTCGTGAACGAGGAGGAGGCGGCATGAACCTCGAGCGTCTGTACAAGGTGCTCCTCGGGCCGCATATCTCCGAGAAGAGCACGCTCGCTGGCGAGGCCAGCAACAGCTACACGTTCAAGGTCGTTCCGGATGCGACCAAGCCGGAAATCAAGGCTGCGGTAGAGCAGATCTTTGAGGTTCGCGTCGAATCGGTGAACACCATGAACGTGAAGGGCAAGGTCAAGCGCACCATGCGCGGGACCTCGCGACGCAAGAATTGGAAGAAGGCGATCGTGCGTCTGGCTGAGGGCCAGGCCATCGATTTCGCCCCGGCGGAATAACGAGGAAGCGCGAAGATGCCCGTTATCAAGGCTAAACCCACGTCGCCAGGCCGCCGGTTCGTCGTCCAGGTCAAGACGCCGGATCTGCATAAAGGTGCGCCGCACAAGCCGCTGCTTGAAAAGCAGTCGCGCTCCGGAGGTCGCAACAACGCAGGTCGCATCTCCACTCGCCACGTTGGCGGCGGGCATAAACAGCATTACCGCCTGATAGATTTCCGTCGTAACAAGGACGGTGTCCCGGGTGTCGTTGAACGTCTTGAGTACGACCCCAACCGCAGCGCGCATATCGCACTGATCAAGTATCTCGACGGTGACCGCCGCTACATTCTTGCGCCGAAGGGCGTCAAGGCGGGAGACCCGATCAGCTCCGGAGTGGATGCGCCGATCAAGCCGGGCAGCGCCCTTCCGCTGCGCAACATCCCGGTTGGTACCGTAATTCACAACATCGAGCTGAAGCCCGGGAAGGGCGGCCAGATTGCACGCTCGGCGGGCGTCTCTGCGCAGCTTGTAGCGCGCGAGGGGGCCTACGCTACCCTGCGACTGAAGTCCGGCGAGATGCGTCGCGTTCTCGGCGAATGCCGAGCGACCATCGGTGAAGTCGGTAATTCAGAGCACAGTCTCCGCTCGCTCGGGAAGGCCGGCGCAAAGCGCTGGCGCGGCGTGCGCCCGACGGTGCGCGGTGTCGTGATGAATCCGGTAGATCACCCCCATGGCGGCGGCGAAGGCCGTACGTCCGGCGGCCGCCATCCGGTGTCGCCCTGGGGCATGCCGACCAAGGGTCACAAAACCCGCAAGAACAAGCGCACCGACAAGATGATCGTGCGCCGCCGCCGTTCGCGTAAGTAAGGAGATCAGCGTGCCGCGTTCACTGCATAAGGGACCGTTCGTCGACCTCCACCTCATGGCGAAGGTGGAGAAGGCGGTCGAGTCGAACGATAAGCGTCCGATCAAGACCTGGTCGCGCCGCTCGATGATTCTGCCGGAGATGGTCGGTCTGACCATTGCCGTGCACAACGGCCGCCAGCATGTGCCTGTTCTGATCAACGAAGAGATGGTCGGCCACAAGCTTGGCGAATTCGCGCTCACTCGCACCTTCCGCGGCCACCAGGCCGACAAGAAGGCGCGGCGTTGACCGCCGGCCGTCACGAGGATACGTAGATGGAAGTTTCCGCTACTGCAAAGCGCATCCGTATGTCCGCCCAGAAGGTTCGCCTTGTCGCAGACCAGATTCGGGGCGAAGACGTTGCGAAGGCGCTCGACATCCTGAGCTACAGCACCAAGGCGGCAGCGCTGCCCGTGCGAAAGGCGTTGGAGTCCGCGATCGCGAATGCCGAGCACAACGAAGGCGCCGACGTCGATGAGCTTCGCGTTGCACGCATCTTTGTCAACGAAGGCATGACGCTGAAGCGCATCAAGCCGCGGGCGAAGGGTCGCGCGGACCGGATTTTCAAGCGCACGTGTCATATCACCGTCGCCGTCTCTGACGACTGAACGGAACCGGGAGAACGACCGCATGGGTCAGAAAGTCAATCCAGTCGGGTTCCGCCTCGGCATCGTCAAGGACCACACTTCGGTCTGGTACGCCGACAGCAAGTCGTATGCGGACAAGCTGCTGAACGACATCGAGGTGCGCGAGTACCTGCGCAAGCGCCTGGCGAGCGCGTCGGTCAGTCGCATCGACATCGAACGCCCGGCTCAGAGCGCGCGCTTGACGATCCATACGGCGCGCCCGGGCATCGTGATCGGCAAGAAGGGTGAGGACGTCGAGCGTCTTCGCGGCGAGGTCTCGCGAATGATGGGTGTGCCGGTGCACATCAACATCGAGGAGATTCGCAAGCCCGAGCTCGACGCATATCTTGCGGCGCTCAACGTCGCGCAGCAGCTCGAGCGTCGTGTTCAGTTCCGCCGCGCCATGCGCCGCGTGCTGCAGAACGCCATGCGCCTCGGCGCAAAGGGGATCCGGATCCGCGTTGCCGGCCGGCTTGGTGGTGCAGATATCGCGCGCTCCGAGACCTACCGCGAAGGACGTGTCCCTCTGCACACACTGCGTGCAGACATCGACTACGCAACTGCCGAAGCCAACACGACCTACGGCGTAATCGGCGTGAAGGTTTGGATCTTCAAGGGTGAGGTCATCGGACAAAAGGAGGACGAGAAGGCCGCAGGTTAAGGCCAGATTCTCGTCCCCGGTAAGAGGTAGGCACTAATGCTTCAGCCCAAGCGCACCAAGTTCCGCAAGATGCAAAAGGGCCGCAATCGCGGTCTTGCTGAGCGCGGTAGCTCCGTCAGCTTTGGTGAATTCGGACTCAAGGCGACCGGCCGCGGGCGTCTGACCGCCCGCCAAATCGAGGCTGGACGTCGGGCCATGACGCGTCGCGTGAAGCGCGGCGGGAAGATCTGGATTCGCGTGTTCCCGGACAAGCCGATTACGCAGAAGCCGCTCGAAGTGCGTCAGGGCAAGGGTAAGGGTTCGGTCGAGTATTGGGTCTGCCAGATCCAGCCTGGCCGAGTGCTCTACGAGATGGAAGGGGTGGCTGAGGACGTCGCGCGCGACGCGTTCCGCCTGGCGGCGACGAAGCTTCCGTTCGCCACCACCTTCGTAAAACGGACGGCGATGTGATGAACGCAAGCGATCTGCGTGAAAAGACTGAAGCGGAGCTCCAGGAGGAGCTCATGCGACTGCTTAAGGACCAGTTCAACTACCGCATGAGCAAGGCGACGGGGCAGCTTGGTCAATCGCACTTGCTCGGCGAGACGCGCCGCGACATAGCCCGCGTGCGCACGATCCTGCGTGAGAAGGTGACGCAAGCATGAGTGATGTAACGACGCAGGCATCCGCAGAGGACGCAAAGGTCACGAATCCCCGGACGCTGTCCGGCACGGTCGTGAGCAACAAGATGGAGCAGACCGTGGTGGTGCGCATCGAGCGCCGGGTACAGCACCCGCTGTACGGCAAGATCATTCGCCGTTCCACCAAGGTCCATGCGCATGACGCTGACAACCAGTGCGAGATCGGGGACGTCGTGACGGTGCGAGAGTGTGCACCGATCTCGAAGACCAAGAGCTGGACGCTGGTCAGCGTCGACGAGCGACCGGCACGCGTTTAACGCGCCAGGATAAACAGGTCTGGCAACCGCGGGAGCGGTGCCTGACGGAGAGGAACGATGATCCAGACACAAACGATGCTCGACATCGCCGACAACAGCGGCGCACGCCGAGTCATGTGCATCAAGGTGCTCGGCGGTTCGCATCGGCGCTACGCGCGTGTCGGCGACATCATCAAGGTCACGGTTAAGGAAGCCACACCCCGCGGTCGCGTCAAGAAAGGCCAGGTCGTAACCGCAGTCGTCGTGCGCACGAAAAAGGGTGTGCGCCGCCCGGACGGTTCGATCATCCGCTTTGACGACAATGCGGCAGTTCTCCTTAACCAGAACAATCAGCCCATCGGTACCCGGATCTTCGGCCCGGTCACCCGCGAGCTGCGCAGTGAGAACTTCATGCGCATCGTCTCGCTGGCCCCCGAAGTGCTCTGAGGAAGGCAGGCATGCGGAAGATCAAGCGCAACGACGAAGTTGTCGTCATCACGGGCCGGGACAAGGGCAAGCGTGGCGACGTTATCCGGGTTCTGGACGACGGCCGCGCCCTCGTATCGGGCGTCAATATCGTGAAGAAACACACGAAGCCGAACCCCTATGCGAACGAGCCTGGTGGCATCAAGGAGAAGGAAGCACCTATCCAGCTTTCGAACCTCGCCATCTGGAACGCCGACGAGGCGCGCGCCGACCGGGTCGGCATTCGTGAAGAGGACGGCAAGAACGTCCGATTCTTCAAGTCCACCGGCAAGACCATCGAGTCCTGACAGCCATGACGACGCTACTCGAGCAGAAGTACAAGGGCGAGATCGTTCCGGCGCTGATGGAGCAGTTCAAATACGGCTCCGTCATGGAAGTGCCGCGTCTCACCAAGGTGACGCTGAACATGGGTCTCGGCGAGGCCGTTGCTGATCGCAAGATGATCGACAATGCCGTCGCGGACATGACCGCGATTGCTGGCCAGAAGCCGGTTGTTACGGTGGCGCGCAAGTCCATCGCTGGTTTCAAGATCCGCGACGGCTACCCGATCGGTTGCAAGGTGACGCTACGGCGCGCGCGCATGTACGAGTTCCTTGAGCGCCTTATCAACATTGCCATTCCCCGCGTTCGTGACTTCCGCGGTTTGTCCGCCAAGTCCTTCGACGGCATGGGGAATTATTCGATGGGCTTCAACGAGCAGATCGTTTTCCCGGAGATCGACTACGACAAGGTCGACAAGCTCCGTGGCCTCGACATCAACATCACCACGACGGCAAAGACCGACGAGGAAGCTCGCGCACTGTTGGGCGCGATCAATTTCCCGTTCCGGCAGGCTGGAGGACAGGCCTGATGGCCAAGAAGAGCATGATCGAGCGCGAAGCCAAGCGCGCGAAGCTGGCTGCTCGGTTCGCCGAGAAGCGGGCGAAGCTGAAGGCGATCATCAATGACCGCGAGGCTTCGGACGAAGACAAGTGGCAGGCGCAGATGGCACTCCAGAAGATGCCTCGCGATGCATCTCCTGTCCGGCGCCAGCGTCGCTGCCGAATCACCGGCCGTCCGCACGCGGTGTATCGCAAGTTCGGTCTTGCACGGAACAAGCTTCGTGAAGCAGCCATGCGCGGGGACGTCCCGGGCCTGGTCAAGGCCAGCTGGTAAGAGAGGGAACCAATATGAGCATGCAGGATCCCATCTCGGACATGCTGACGCGTATCCGGAACGCACAGGGTCGGCGCAAGGCATCGGTGACGATGCCGGCTTCCAAGATCAAGCAGGCGATCTGTGTCGTCCTTCAGGACGAGGGCTACATCGCGAGCTTCTCCGTGTCCGAGGACGCAAAGCCGGAGATGACGGTCGAGCTCAAGTATCACCAGGGCCAGCCGGTGATAGAGGAGATCAAGCGCATCAGCCGTCCCGGTCTCCGCAGCTACAAGCCCCAGGGCGAGCTGCCGCAGGTTCGCGGCGGTCTCGGCGTTGCCATCGTTAGCACCAATAAGGGCGTGATGACCGATCGCGCCGCCCGCGCCGCCGGTGTGGGTGGAGAGGTGCTCTGCACCGTCTTCTGACGGGAGTTTGTCATGTCGAGAATCGCGAAGAATCCGATCGCCGTCCCTTCGGGCGTCGAGATCAACCTCGCCGCCAATCAGCTGAAGGTGAAGGGCGGCAAGGGTGAGCTGTCGATGGCGATCAACCCCGCCGTCGAAGTGAAGTTCGAGGATGGACAGCTCACGTTCGCGCCTGCGGGCCAGGCGGAGAACGGTTGGGCGCAGGCCGGTACGGCACGCGCAGTTGCCAATAATCTGGTGCGCGGCGTCACCGAGGGCTTCGAGAAGAAGCTGCAGCTCGTTGGCGTCGGTTATCGAGCGCAGGCGCAGGGCAAGAAGCTGAATCTGTCACTCGGCTTCTCGCACCCGGTGGAGTACGAGCTGCCGGAAGGGATCACGGCCGAGACGCCGTCGCAGACCGAGATTGTCATCAAGGGCATCGACAAGCAGCGCGTGGGTCAGGTTTCTGCCGAGATCCGCGCCTACCGACCACCCGAGCCCTACAAGGGCAAGGGCGTGCGCTATGCGGACGAGTATGTCCGCCGTAAGGAAGCGAAGAAGAAGTGACCCGAATACGCGTATGACGGCTTCGGTCGTGGAGCGCGGTTCCCATACGGACACTCCAGGAAAGACAAGCATGAAACCGAATCAGAAGAAGCTGGCGCGTCTGCGTCGCGCCCGTCGCGGCAGAGCCCATATGCGTCGCCTCGGCGCGCATCGACTGGCCGTGCACCGTTCCGCACAGCACATCTATGCACAGGTGATCACGCCGGACGGTGCGCGCGTACTTGCTTCCGCGTCGACGCTCGATGCGTCGCTGCGCGATGGCGCGACCAGCAACGCCGATGCCGCTGCCAAGGTTGGTGCACTCATTGCCGAGCGGGCGAAGAGCGTTGGCATTTCCGCCGTCGCGTTCGATCGCGCCGGCTTCAAGTATCACGGGCGCGTGAAGGCGCTGGCCGAAGCGGCCCGCGAGGCCGGACTGGAGTTCTGAGGCAATGGCATACGCAGATGAAGTCCGCGAAGAAGGTCTGGTCGAGAAGCTCGTTCAGATCAATCGCGTCGCAAAGGTCGTCAAAGGTGGCCGAATCTTCGGTTTCACCGCGCTTGCCGTTGTAGGCGACGGCGCGGGCCGTGTCGGCTTTGGGCGCGGCAAAGCACGTGAAGTGCCGACGGCAATCCAGAAGGCCATGGAAAGCGCGCGCCGCAACATGATCGAGGTCGATCTCAACGGCTCGACGATCCAGTACGCGACCACGGCTCGCCACGGTGCCTCGAAGGTCTACATGCAGCCGGCCTCCGAAGGTACTGGCGTCATCGCGGGCGGCACGATGCGTGCGCTGCTCGAAGCGGCTGGCGTGCATAACGTGCTCGCCAAGTGCTATGGCTCGACGAATCCCGTGAACGTTGTCCAAGCAACCTTCAAGGCCCTCAAGGAAATGCGCTCCCCAGCGTCGATCGCTGCCAAGCGCGGCAAGACGGTCGAGGAGCTCGTCGGCTGATCGCCGGCGACGCATCCAAGAGAGAGATACATGAAATGGCTGACAACATGATTCGTGTCACGCAGATCAAGAGCACGGCAGGCCGTCTGAAGAAGCATCAGGCGTGCGTGCGCGGTCTCGGTCTGCGTCGCATCGGCCACACGGTGGAGGTCGAAGACACGCCTTCCGTGCGCGGCATGATCAACAAGGTTCCGTACCTGGTGCGGGTGGAAGGAGAGTGACCATGCGCTTGAACGATCTGCGCCCGGCTCCGGGCAGCAAGCCGAAGGGCAAGCGCGTCGGTCGCGGCGCGGGCTCCGGTATGGGCAAGACCGCCACGCGCGGTGTGAAAGGTCAAAAGTCGCGTTCGGGCGGCGGCGTCAAGCCGGGATTCGAAGGTGGTCAGATGCCGCTCCAGCGTCGGGTGCCGAAGTTCGGCTTCTCGAGCCGTATCGGCCGCGTGACTGCTGAGGTTCGTCTTTCGGAGCTTGCGAAGGTCGAGGGTGACGTTGTGAACCTGGACACGCTCAAGGCCGCGAATGTGGTTCGCCGCAACATGAAGCGCGCGCGCATCGTCCTGTCCGGCGAGATCACGCGTGCGGTGCAGGTTCAGGGCATCCCCGTGACCAAGGGTGCGCGTGCAGCGATCGAAGCCGCTGGCGGCACGATCAGCGACGTGGTCCCCGTTGCTGCAGAGGGGGGTACGGAAGAGGCCTGAGGCCGCTTCCGTCGAACGAAGGGCTAATCGATGGCGGTTAACCAACAGTCACTCGCGGGTGCACAAGCAGGCGTGCAGGAGCTTCTGCGCCGGCTGCTGTTCGTGCTGATCGCACTGCTGGTCTATCGCATCGGGACCCATATCCCCGTTCCCGGTATTGATCCGGAGCGGCTGCGCGCGCTCTTCGAGCAGAATCAAGGCGGCATCCTTGAGCTCTTCAATATGTTCTCCGGAGGCGCGCTCGAACGCATGAGTATCCTCGCGCTCGGCGTCATGCCGTATATCACCGCGTCGATCATCATGAACTTGCTCACGGCGATGGACCCGCGCCTAGAACAGCTCAAGAAGGAAGGCGAGGCAGGCCGACGCAAGATCACCCAGTACACGCGCTATGGCACGGTCGCGATCGCGCTCGTCCAGGGTTGGGGCATGTCCGTCGGGCTCGCATCCCAGGGGCTGACGTATCAGACCGGTTTTGCATTCTTCTTCGTGGCTACCGTAGCGCTGGTCACCGGTGCGGTCTTCATGATGTGGCTCGGCGAGCAGATCACAGAGCGCGGCGTGGGTAACGGAATCTCGCTGCTGATCTTTGCGGGCATTGTTGCGGGTTTCCCTGCTGCCATCGGGCAGAGCTTTGAGGCTGCTCGACAGGAAGACATCAACATCCTGGTATTGCTCGGCACGGCTACCCTTGCGATTGGCATCATCTATGGCGTCGTCTGGATCGAGCGCGGCCAGCGCCGCATTACGGTCAACTACGCCAAGCGCCAGCACGGGCGCCGCGTCTACCAGGCACAGTCGAGCCACCTACCGCTGAAGGTAAACATGGCTGGCGTCATTCCGGCGATCTTCGCAAGCTCGCTGCTGCTCGCTCCGGCATCGCTTGCGACCTGGTTCGGCCAATCGCCCAATATGAGCTGGCTGCAGGAAATCTCCCTTGCGCTGTCGCCCGGAAACTTCCTTTACATCATTCTGTTCGCGGCGGGGATCATCTTTTTCTGCTTCTTCTATACGGCGCTCATGTTCAATCCGAAGGAGATTGCGGAGAACCTGAAGCGTCAGGGTGCGTACGTTCCGGGGATTCGTCCTGGGCAGCAGACGGCGAAATACATCGACGACATCACTACGCGTCTTACGATGTTCGGCTCCATCTACATCGCGCTGGTGTGCCTGTTGCCTGAGCTGCTCATCGTTTTCTTTGGCATCACGTTCCGCCTTGGTGGGACCGCGCTGCTGATCGTTGTAGTCGTGTCAATGGACTTCATGGCGCAGGTTCAGTCGCATCTCATGTCGAGCCAATACGCAAAGCTGCTCGAGAAATCGAACCTCAAGAATTACGGCAAGGGTCAGCCGACCCGGGCCCGCTAACGGAGTATCTGTCATGAAAGTACGTGCATCGGTTCGCCGCATGTGCCGCAACTGCCGGATCATCCGGCGTAACGGCAGCGTGCGCGTCATCTGCTCCGCGGAGCCGCGCCACAAGCAGCGTCAGGGTTGAGAGCCCGGCGCTTCGCAAACGAATTGAAACAGACTTCGTTCATCGATAGAATTCGCGCCCCGTTTTCGCGGTGGGCGCGACTGAACGAAGGCCGAGAGCCAAATAGGAGTTGCCACTGATGGCCCGTATCGCCGGCGTCAATATTCCGGACAACAAGCACGCGGTGATTTCGCTGACCTACATCTACGGGGTTGGGGCGACGACGGCTGCGCAGCTCTGCGACAAGCTGGGTATCCGCCCAAATGCGAAGATCTCCGAGCTTACCGACGGCGAGCTCGACGCGCTGCGGAACGAAATCGGCACCATGACGGTCGAGGGCGACCTGCGTCGTGAGGTCTCGATGAACATCAAGCGTCTCATGGACCTGGGTTGCTACCGCGGCATCCGTCATCGTCGCGGTCTACCGCTCCGTGGTCAGAACACGAAGAACAATGCCCGGACCCGTAAGGGGCCGAAGCGTCCTGTTCGCAGGTAATCGTCCGTCGGGGTGCGCATGGGGCGCCCCGCTCAACGTATCGGGAAGGCAGTTAGATGGCAGATGCCAAGAAGCGCGTGAAGAAGACCGTGGTCGACGGCGTCGCTCACGTCCACGCTTCCTTCAACAACACGATCATCACGATCAGCGACCGCCAGGGCAATGCTCTGTGCTGGGCGACGGCCGGTGGTTCGGGTTTCCGCGGTTCGCGGAAGTCCACCCCCTTTGCGGCGCAGGTTGCCGCCGAGCGCGCGGGCAACGCGGCCCTCGAATTCGGGATGAAGAACCTCGATGTCTACGTCAAGGGCCCCGGCCCGGGTCGAGAGTCGGCAGTCCGCGCCCTGAACGGCGTAGGCTTCCGCATCTCGAGCATCACGGACGTGACGCCGATTCCGCACAACGGCTGCCGGCCGCCGAAGAAGCGCCGGGTGTAAGGAGCGCCTGGCGCGGGCCGGTCCACGGACCGGTGGCTGCGCAAGGACACGAATCGCGCTCCCCCTGAAAGGAATCCCCACCGGTGCGAATCCCGGCTGGGCTCACAGGAGATACCGATGGCCCGCTATACCGGTCCTCGCTTAAAGCTCGCTCGCCGTGAGGGCACAGACCTCATGCTCACGAGCGGTGTTCGTCCGCTGGAATCAAAGTGCAAAGCTGAGTCGCCGCCCGGAATGCATGGCGCACGTCGTCAGCGTCTGTCGGACTTTGCTGTCCAGCTGCGCGAAAAGCAGAAGGTACGTCGCATCTACGGCGTGCTCGAAAAGCAGTTCCGCAACTACTACAAGCGCGCGGATCAGCAGAAGGGCGCCACCGGCGAGAACCTCCTGCGCATGCTTGAGTCGCGCCTCGACAATGTCGTGTATCGCATGGGTTATGGCTCGACGCGCGCCGAATCTCGTCAGCTCGTGTCGCACAAGTCGATCGAGGTGAACGGCGAGTGCGTGAATATCCCCTCGTACCAGGTCAAGCCCGACGACGTGGTGTCCGTTCGTGAGAAGTCCCGAGGCCAGCTGCGGATCCAGTCTGCACTTCAACTCGCGGCTCAGCGTTCCCCTTCGGCTTGGGTCGAGGTCGATGCATCCAAGCTCTCCGGCGTCTTCAAGCGCGCGCCGGATCGTGAAGAGCTGCCGCAAGAGATCAACGAGAACCTGATCGTCGAGCTCTACTCCAAGTAATCGCAACCGTAGGTGATGCCCATGGCACGTTCGGTCAACGAATTCCTGACCCCGAAGAACATCCAGGTCCAGGAGATCAGCAAGACCCGCGCACGGGTTACGCTAGAGCCTCTGGAGCGTGGCTTTGGCCACACGCTCGGCAACACGCTGCGTCGCATCCTCTTGTCGTCGATGCCCGGTTCCGCAGTGACCGAGGTGCAGATTGACAATGTCTTGCACGAATACAGCGCGATGGAGGGCGTCCAGGAAGACGTCATCGAGATCCTGCTTAATCTGAAGGGCCTTGCGGTGCAGATGCACGGCGGTGACGAAGCCACGCTTACGCTGTCCAAGGACGGCGCGGGCGCGGTCACGGGCGCAGACGTTCAGCTCACGCAGGACGTGGACATCGTCAATCCTGATCACCACATTGCGACCCTGAATACAGGCGGCAAGCTGAAGATGGAGATCAAGGTGCAGCGTGGCCGCGGCTACGAGCCGGCTGATGCCCGCCGCGTACTCGGTGAAGAGGAGGAAGGTCGCCCGATTGGCGTGCTCCTGCTCGACGCTACGTTCAGCCCGGTCTACCGCGTTGCCTATACCGTTGAGGCCGCTCGGGTAGAGCAGCGCACAGACCTCGACAAGTTGATCATCGACCTCGAAACGAACGGTACGATCGATCCGGAGGAGGCCATTCGCCGCGCCGCGACGATCCTGCAGCAGCAGCTCGCCGTGTTCGTTGACCTTGAAGGTCAGGCCGAAGCGATCGTCGAGGAAAAGCAGGAAGAAATCGATCCGATCCTGCTTCGTCCCGTGGACGATCTGGAACTTACGGTTCGCAGCGCGAATTGCTTGAAGGCCGAGAACATCTACTACATTGGCGATCTGATTCAGCGAACCGAAGTAGAGCTGTTGAAGACGCCGAATCTCGGCAAGAAGTCGCTCACGGAAATCAAGGACGTGCTCGCCTCGCGTGGCCTGTCCCTCGGCATGCGCCTCGAAAACTGGCCGCCACCGAGCCTGCGCAAGGACGACAAGGCGATCGCCTGAGCGATCATCGAAGAAGAAAGCTGCCGCGCCGAGAGGCGCCGCTCATTGAAGGATTAGAGGAAACGCTGTCATGCGCCATCGCAAGAGTGGTCGTCAGCTCAATCGGAACAGCTCCCATCGCCAGGCGATGTTCCGGAACATGGCCGTCTCGCTCGTCGAGCACGAGATCATCAAGACCACGCTGCCCAAGGCGAAGGAATTGCGTCGCATCGCCGAGCCGCTGATTACGCTCGCGAAGGACGACACGGTCGCCAACCGTCGCGTTGCGTTCGCTCGGACGCGCAGCAAAGACGCCGTCGGCAAGCTCTTCAGCGAGCTCGGTCCGCGGTATCAGGAGCGCCCGGGTGGTTACACCCGCATTCTGAAGTGCGGCTACCGTCCCGGTGACGCTGCGCCGATGGCCTACATCGAGCTCGTGGATCGCCCGATGCCCGAAGAAGTCGAGGATGACGACTTCGAGGATGACGACGACGAGTGATCGCCGTGTGTGCGTGAGCGCGCATCACGTGGACAAAGCCGATCGCGCCTTCGGGCCGATCGGCTTTTTCTTTTCAGGGGGCAGGTACGCCGCCTAAAGATGGGCGCAGCGCCGTGCGCTGGCGCGCGAAGCCTCGTCTGTAGACGGCCAGCGATACCGCACCGAGGAATGGTGCGCGGGCCCGAAGGTGCGGCGATCGGTCAATCGCAGGCCTCCCGCTTCGAGCGTTACGATGGACTGATGGTGCGTCCATCGCGACATCAGAAGCTCGAAGATACCTCGGACAAGCGATTGCCTGGCACGCGCTCGATAAGGCCGAACGCCGGGCGATCGAACGGTACGCTGAAGATCGAGATGGGCTAGATCAGACGCACTTCGCCGTCAGCGGGTATCTCGTCGATCGACTGCTGAGCGCTTGGATGGCGCAGATTCGGAAAGGCGAGAGTTCGGCGTTGATTCCTTCCCATGACGCGGCGTGGCGTTAGAAGCCGCTGCGTCGACACCGGCGCTCCCGGCAGCGGTGGAGACTGTGCGTACGCGCGTGCTTCGTGGGTTGCCGGTCAGCGAGGCCCGCTCCAGCGGGCGCTCAGGCCGATTTACGAGAGCGGCGCGCGGTCCCTGTCTTCGCTGCGGGCGCCTTCGCTGCCGCCTTGGCCCTGGGCGCTGCCTTTTTGCGTGCCGCGGCCTTCTTCTTCTCGGCTGCGACGCCGATCAGGGGACCAAGGAAGCGACCCGTATGGGATTCGGTAACCTTGGCGACGTCCTCTGGGGTGCCGGCAGCGACGATCCGGCCGCCGCCGGAGCCGCCTTCCGGACCGAGGTCGACGATCCAGTCGGCGGTTTTCACCACGTCGAGGTTGTGCTCGATAACGACCACAGTATTGCCGTCGTCCCTGAGGCGGTGGAGCACGCCCAGGAGCATCTCGATATCGTGGAAGTGCAGGCCTGTGGTGGGCTCGTCCAGGATGTAGAGCGTGCTCCCGGTATCGCGCTTGGACAGCTCCCGGGATAGTTTCACGCGCTGTGCCTCGCCACCGGACAGGGTCGTCGCGCTTTGGCCAAGCCGGATATACGAGAGGCCGACGTCCATCAACGTTTGCAGCTTTCGCGAGATCATGGGTACGGCATCGAAGAATTCCCGTGCCTCCTCGATGGTCATGTCAAGGACGTCCGAGATGCTCTTGCCCTTGTAGGTGACCTCTAGCGTCTCGCGGTTGTATCGCTTGCCCTTGCAGACGTCGCAGGTCACATAGATGTCTGGCAGGAAGTGCATCTCGACCTTGATGAGACCGTCACCTTGGCAGGCTTCGCATCGTCCTCCCTTCACGTTGAAGCTGAAACGCCCGGGCTTGTAGCCGCGTGTTCTAGCCTCGGTGGTTTGTGCGAACAGTTCCCGGATTGGCGTGAACAGGCCGGTGTAGGTCGCTGGGTTCGAGCGTGGGGTCCGGCCGATCGGGCTCTGGTCGATATCAACGACCTTGTCGAGGTGCTCCAGGCCCTCAACCGCATCGTGCTCTGCCGGCGAAAGCGTCGTAGCACCGTTCAAGGCGGTTGCGGCGAGCGGAAATAGCGTCCGATTGATGAGCGTCGACTTTCCGGAGCCCGAAACGCCGGTGATGCAGGTCATCACGCCGATAGGAATCTCCGCGTCAACGGCCAGAAGGTTGTTGCCTCGCGCACCGGTCAGGGTCAGCGTGCGCGTCTTGTCGATTGGCGTGCGCGCGCCAGGCACGGCGATGCGCCGTCGGCCGGATAGATAGGCCCCCGTCAGTGATTCGGTGCTGGCGGCAACTGATTCAGGTGTTCCCTCGGCGACAACGCGACCGCCGTGCACGCCGGCGCCCGGGCCGATGTCGATGACGTAATCCGCGGTGCGTATCGCGTCTTCGTCATGCTCGACGACGACTACTGTGTTTCCTAGATCGCGCAGGTAGGTGAGCGTGCGCAGCAGCCGTTCGTTGTCACGCTGATGCAATCCGATCGAGGGCTCATCCAGAACGTACATAACGCCAACGAGCCCTGCGCCGATCTGGCTGGCCAGTCGGATTCTTTGTGCTTCGCCGCCTGAAAGGGTGTCGGCGGAGCGGTCGAGCGTCAGATAGTTGAGTCCGACGTCGACAAGAAAGCGCAGCCGCGCGCGGATCTCCTTCAGAATCTTCTCGGCTATCTCGCCCTGTCGGCCCTGCAGATTGAGCCCTTCGTAATATTCGTAAGCGTCGCCGACGGACATGCCGGTGATCTCATGGAGCGGGCGGTTATCCACGAAGACATGCCGCGCTTCTCGCTTCAGGCGTGTACCGCCGCAGCTCGGGCAGGGCGCCACCGATAGAAACTTGGCGAGGTTCTCCCGAACCATGGATGAGTCAGTTTCCCGGTAGCGTCGCTCCATGTTGGGCAGGACGCCCTCGAAGCGATGTCGCCGCTGGATGACGTCACCGCGATCATTCACGTAGGAAAAATCGACGCGCTCGTCGCCGCTTCCTTCAAGAATGATCTTCTTCTGTTTTTTCGTGAGTTGCCCGAACGGCGCTTCCACATCGAACGCATAGTGCTCGGCAAGCGAACTCAGCATGTGGAAATAGTAGACGTTGCGTCGATCCCAGCCGCGGATAGCGCCTTCGGCAAGCGAAAGCTCGTCGTCATGCACAACCCGCGTGGGATCGAAGAACTGATGGACGCCGAGGCCGTCGCAGGCTGGGCAGGCTCCGGCCGGATTGTTGAAGGAGAACATGCGCGGCTCCAGCTCGCTGATGCTGTAGCCGCAGTGCGGACAGGCGAATCTGGCCGAGAAGACCAGCGCGTCGCCGTCGCCGTTGCTGTTGTCGTCCATCGTTTCAACGCGCGCGACCCCATCGGCCAGTTCCAGCGCCGTTTCGAAGGACTCCGCGAGTCGTTGTTCAAGCCCCGCCTTGACTCTGAAGCGGTCTACGACGACCTCGATCGTATGCTTCTTCTTCTTGTCGAGTGCGGGCACATCGTCGAGATCAACGACAAACCCATCGACGCGGGCCCGGACAAAGCCGGCCGCTACGAGCTCACGAAATACGCTGGCGTGCTCGCCTTTGCGCTGCTCGACAACCGGTGCCAGAAGCATCGCTCTGCGGCCGTCGGGTAGGGCCATGACGGTATCGACCATCTGGCTCACCGTCTGTGCCGCGAGAGGCGCGTCGTGATCCGGACACCGGGGTTCTCCCACGCGCGCGTAGAGCAAACGCAGGTAGTCATAGATCTCGGTGATCGTTCCAACCGTTGAGCGAGGATTGTGAGACGTCGATTTCTGCTCGATCGAGATGGCCGGAGACAAGCCTTCGATGTGATCGACGTCGGGCTTTTCCATCATTGACAAGAATTGCCGCGCATAGGCGGACAGCGATTCGACGTAGCGCCGCTGGCCCTCGGCGTACAGCGTGTCAAAGGCCAGGGATGACTTGCCTGAGCCCGAGAGTCCAGTAACGACAATGAGCTTGTCGCGGGGCAGGCTCAGGTCGATATTCTTGAGGTTGTGGGTGCGAGCACCACGAATGCTGATCGTGTCCATCATCGGCCGTATCGAGAGGGTTGCTGGGCCGCCCGAAAGCCCGGAGGAAGCGCCCGTCGCCAAGAGCGGGCGCGGTTGGGGAAGCGCGCGTCGTGCAGAGCGGCCGACCATACGCGGCCCTCCGACCCTCGGCAACGGCGGGTGCGCCACCCGCTTACACGCGGCTGCGATCTAACGCGCGCGAAGTTGAGCGCAGCGCCACTCACCGAAGCGAAACCCCTGCGCTACACTGTCGCGCCGCTTCAAAGCACCGCGCCAGAGAGTGCGTGACTAAGGGCGGCGGCACCACTTTTCTCACCGCGCCCTGGCGCGGCATGTTCGAGGAGCACTTTCTATGGCCCGTGGCGTCAACAAGGTGATTCTGGTCGGAAATCTCGGCGCCGATCCGGAGACGCGCTACATGCAATCCGGCGCTCCGGTGACCAATTTCCGGGTGGCAACCAGTGAGCAATGGCGGGATAAGTCTTCGGGGGAGAACCGCGAACGTACGGAGTGGCACTCCATTGTCTGCTTCGCGCGTCTTGCCGAAATCGCAGGCGAATACCTGCGCAAGGGCTCCAAGGTATATATCGAAGGGGCGCTGCGCACGAGCTCCTGGGAAAGCGACGGCCAGACCCGTTACAAGACCGAGATCATCGCCAATGAAATGCAGATGCTCGATTCTCGTGGCGGTGGCATGGGCGGCCCCGACGCTGGTGGTCAGGGCGGCGGCTTCGGCAGCAGTCCTGGCGGTGGCGGCTATGACGGGGGCAGTCAGGGTGCTTACGGGGGGGGCGGTCAGAGCGGCGCTTACGGCGGCGGCCAGCGCGGTGGTGAGCGTGCACCGCAGCGTCAACCAGAGCCGGTCGCGAACCCGGACAAGCTTGACGACTTCGACGACGACATCCCGTTCTAGGGCCGTGCTGATCGGCGCGCCTCCCGGGGACCGGCTGGGTCAGGGAACGACGAATAGGAGGAGCGCGCCGCCAAGCACCAGGCGGTAGATCACGAACGGCGTAAAGCCGACCCTGTCCACAAGGGCCAGGAAAAAGCGCATACACGCCCAGGCCGATACGGCTGAAGCGGCGAAGCCGAACGCAAGGCTGCCCCAGTCCACGGGCGCAGAAGCGTACAGAAGGTCTTTCGAGCTGAGGACCGCCGCTCCTGCGATGGTCGGTATCGAGAGCAGAAACGAAAAACGGGCGCAGGCGCCGCGACTCAGGCCAAGCAGTAGCCCGGCTGTCATCGTGATACCCGATCGAGAGGTGCCGGGAACGAGGGCGAGGCACTGAGCCGCCCCGATCCAAAGCGCGTCCGCGAAGCTCAGCGTCTCGATCCCACGGCCGCTGCCCGCAGTCAGTCGGCGATCCGCAAAGCCGAGCAACAGGCCGAACACGATGGTTGCCATGGCGATCACAAGGACGCTGCGCAGCGTGGTTTCCACGAGCTCTTTGAGCAACAGGCCGGCAATCACCACGGGGATCGAGCCTACGACTATGAGCATGGCGGCGCGGAACTCGGGATTGCTGCCACCGGTGCGCAGCGCCAGCAGGGTGCCGCCCACCATCTCGACGACATCCCGTCGAAGAACGATCAGCACCGCGAGCAGGGAACCGAGGTGCACTGCAACGTCGAAAGCGAGCCCTTGATCTGTCCACCCAAGGATTCGGGCAGGAAGGATCAGGTGCGCGGACGACGAGATGGGTAGGAATTCGGTGACGCCCTGGACAATGGCCAGCAGCAGCGCCTGTAGCAGGTCCAAGCGTTATTCCTCATGCACAGCCGCGGTTGCGGGAGCCGGTTTCGAGCGCGATTCTATACACGCTTAGCTCAGTCGACAGCGGACTGTCCTTGAGCGCACCAAGGCCCCCTGCTAGCGTCCAAGGATCGCGCCTGAGGCGCTGCGGCCCCGGAGCGCTCTGTGAGCGAAGACGTCTCGGGTGTGCAGGAAGAAATCCTGCCGCTCTTTCCCCTGTCTACAGTCCTTTTTCCAGGCGGCCTGTTGCCGCTGCAGATCTTTGAGACGCGCTATATCGATATGGTCGGGCGCTGCATGCGCGAAGGAACGCCGTTTGGCGTGGTCTTGCTGGTCGAGGGCCGGGAGGCGCGCCGTGACGCTGGCGATCCGTCACCGCGTTTCGCGGCCATCGGGACGCGTGCGCACATCATCGACTTCACTCAACTGCAGAACGGTTTGCTAGGCATCACCGCGCAGGGCGGGTCCCGCTTCAAGGTGAACTCGGCGTCGCCCCAGGACGATCATCTCCTTGTCGGTCGTGTCGAGACATTGCCGGAAGTACCCAAGGCCACCGTACCGGACGAGTTTGCGGGCCTTGTCGACATTCTTCGGCAGCTGCTGGCCCATCCCGAAGTGAATCGGCTTGGCATCGAGGTCGACTTCGGTGATGCACGCTCCGTGGGTGGGCGACTTGCGGATCTACTGCCGCTATCACCGTCGCTCAAACAGGCGCTGCTCGAACTCGATGATCCGGAGATGCTCCTCGTGGAGATCGAGCGCGCGGTGCATGCCATGCAGGCGGAAGCGGACCGTCCTGATTGACGGCTCACCAGAGCGCGCGAAGTATCGCGAACAATTCGCCAACGAAGGTCCGCCAGGGGCGGCCTGTATCAGAGGCGAACGCCAGCACGGACGGAATCAAGATCGCGAGCAGCGAAGAACCTGCCGCGAAAAGAGGCGTGAGGCGGGTGTCTTGCGTGCCTGGCCAGCGTTGCCCCAGCCAACGCCCGGTGCCGCCCCACGTTCGGACGCGGCGGGCCACGAAGCCCTCGCTCTGCCCGAGGCGGCGGGCAAGGGTGCCTGCACGAAGCGCGAAGCCGACGATGACGAGCGCTAGCAGCAGCGCCCAGGGCCAATCGCTTGGAACGGTGATCCTCTGGCCGTAGGCCGCGCCCAGCAGATAGCCCGGGAGAATATAGGCGGGTGACCACGCGATCGCGGTCAGGACGTTCAGGGTCATGAAGGCAGATGTGCGCATCCGGAGCACGCCCGCTAGAAGAGGCAGGACCGGTCGAACCGGGCCCAGGAAGCGGCCGACCAAGAGCGCGAACACCCCGTAGCGATCGACCAGTCCCTCTCCTGGTCCCATCCATGCGGCGAAGCGGGGATATCTTGCTGGATCGCGCAGACCCGGTCCGATGTGCCTGCCGAGCATAAAGCTGAGACCGTCGCCGAGTGCAGCGCCGATCCAACCGGCGGCAAGCAACCATGAGAGTGGCGCAGCGGCTGCTCCGGCCGCTGCTGATACCGTAGCAAGCAGGGCGATTCCGGGCGTAAAGATCCCGACAAACGCCAAAGACTCGGCGAAGGCGAGAAGTCCGATCAGGGCGCAGATCGTGACGGGATGTGCACTCAGCGCGGTCAGAACGCCGGAGCTGAACAGCCCGGGTTCATTCATCGTATGTTTGGGGTAAGCGCTGCATGACGTGATCTGGCCTTTTCTCGTCTGCAAGGTTCGGCTTTCTGCATGGACGGGCAGCCGCCTCGCTCCCTAGAATCGTCGTCCGTACCCGATCCGGGATTTTCCATTATGAACAGTGTCCACGCCGAGCTGGACCTGGCGGAGTACGTCCGCGCTCTCGGAAGCCGCGGGCGCAGCGCGGCGCGGGCGCTCGCCCGTGTGCCGGGACATCGCCGCGTTGCTGCCCTTCTCGCGATCGCAGATGACTTGAATGCATCGCGGCAAGCGCTGCAGGAAGCCAACGCGGGTGATCTCGAGGCGGGCGGCGCCAACGGCCTCGACGCGGCAATGCTCGATCGCCTGCGACTCGATGACGTCGCGATCGATCGTATGATCGAAGGTGTCCGTCAGGTCGCGGCGCTTCCGGATCCCGTCGGCGAGATTACTGATCTGCGCGCGCGGCCGAGCGGTATCCAGGTCGGACAGATGCGTGTACCTATCGGCGTTATAGGGATCATCTACGAATCGCGGCCCAACGTGACCGTCGATGCGGCGAGCCTGTGCCTGAAATCGGGCAACGCCACGATCCTACGGGGTGGTTCAGAAGCCATCCGCTCCAATCGTGCAATCGCGGACTGCGTGCGGCGGGGGCTTGCTGAGGCTGGGTTGCCGGAGGATGCCGTCCAATTGATCGGGACGACGGACCGTGCGGCCGTTGGGGAGCTGGTGCGCGCCAGCGAGCATGTTGATCTCATCGTCCCTCGCGGCGGTCGTAGCCTGATCGAACGCGTGTCGGAGGAAGCTCGGGTACCGGTGCTCAAGCATCTAGATGGCAATTGCCACGTCTATGTTGATCGGGCGGCTGATCCGGACATGGCCGAGGAGATCGTCTTCAACGGCAAGTGCCAGCGTTATGGCGTATGCAATGCCGTCGAAACGCTGCTGATTCATTCGGAAGTTGCCGAAGCCCTGCTGCCGCCCATCGCGGCGCGGCTCGGCACCCGCGAGGTCGAGCTGCGGGGCTGCGAGTGGACGTGCTCGATCCTGGCAAGTGCGAACCCTGCCCAGGAGCGCGATTGGTATGAAGAGTATTTGGGTCCCGTGCTTGCTGTCCGCGTCGTCAAGGATCTGGACGTTGCGATCGACCACGTGAATCGCTACGGATCCGCGCATACGGACGCGATTGTCACCGCCGACTGGCGCGCAGCGCGCCGCTTCCTGGCAGAAGTCGATTCAGCCTCGGTCATGGTGAACGCTTCGCCGCGCTTCGCCGACGGCTTCGAGTTCGGTCTCGGCGCAGAGATCGGTATCTCCACCGACAAGCTCCATGCTCGAGGCCCGGTTGGGCTCGAAGGGCTGACAACGCGTAAGTTTGTTGTCTTCGGGGACGGCCAGATTCGTACATGACGGTAAGCTCCCGGCGCCGGCTCGTCCTCTGCTACGGCGGCACGTTCGATCCGATCCATGCTGGACATCTCGATGCAGCGCTTGAAGTGCTTGCCCGCAGCAATTGCGATGAGCTCAGATTCGTACCCGCCGCGAAGCCTGCGCTGCGAGGGCGTCCCGGTGCGGCCGCTAAGCAGCGCCTGCGCATGGTGGAGCTCGCCCTTGCAGATGCGCGCATGGAAGGACGCGGAGACGATCGTCTCTGCGTTGATTCGATCGAGCTCGATCGGCAGGGAACGTCCTACACGATCGACACGCTCGAGGCGCTTCGTGCGCAATTTGGCGCGGACGATGCGCTGGCGTGGGTGCTCGGCATGGACGCCTTTGCACAACTGACCCGCTGGACCCGTTGGGGACGATTGCTCGAGTGCGCACATCTTGTGCTCCTCGAGCGGCCGGGCTGTCTCGAACCGGCGGACCCGCAGCTCCAGCATTTGCTTGCCGCTTACGCGTCAGACGCACCTTCGGCGCTACGTCATTCCCCCGCGGGTCGCATCTGGCGCGTGCGGCAATCGCCTGTGGACGTCAGCGCAACGGCCCTGCGCGCCGCGCTTCCCGAGTGCGGTGCACAACTGGTCATCGATGGTTTGCTGTCGCCGTCGGTGTGGGCATATATTCGGACCGAAGGGCTGTACGGCCCTCGATAAGCCCGGACTGCAACCAGCGGCAACAGCGGAGAGTGCATGACGCCTGATACCTTGCGTGATCTGGTAGTTGAAGCTTTGGACGACGTGAAGGGCCAGGACATCCTGGCCCTCGATGTTTCTGGGGCCAGCAGCGTGACGGACTGGATGGTGATTGCGTCTGGAACGTCCAACCGCCATGTGAAGTCACTCGTCGACAACGTGACCGGACAGGCGAAAGCGAAAGGCAATGATCCGCTCGGTGTGGAAGGCACCAGTGGCCAGGAGTGGGTACTCGTAGACCTCGGCGACGTGGTCGTGCACGTCATGCAGCGGGAAGCGCGCGCCTTCTACGATCTGGAGCGGCTCTGGAAACTGCCGGCGGGTACGGATCTCGGGCGAGCCGCAGCGCCTGCCTGACCTTGCGCTGCCGGGGGGGTAGGGCGGCGCTTCCGCCACGCCTGCCCCCCTCCCCGTACGACCTCCGTGGAGGATGCTTGTGCACATTCGCCTGTGTGCCGTCGGCACTCGCGTCCCAAAGTGGGTGACTTCGGGGTACGAGGAGTACGCCAAGCGCTTGCCGCGCGAGCATCGGCTTGAGCTGTACGAGGTGGCGGCGGCGGATCGGCGGGGCGGACAGGCTGCAGATCGCTGGCGTCGTGAAGAGGCGGTGCGTCTGCGTCAGGCGGCAGCGGGGGCGCGGATGATCGCGCTCGAAGTACGAGGGCGCGCGCTCAGTACGGAGGCGCTCGCAAGGCTGTTTGACGACTGGCGTATGGAAGGAGGAGATGTCGCGCTGATCGTGGGCGGAGCGGACGGCATCGATCCGGCGCTTTCCAAGGAAGCTTCTCTGCGCTGGTCTCTCTCGCCGCTTACGCTTCCCCACGCGCTCGTTCGGGTCGTCCTTGCAGAGCAGGTCTATCGGGCATGGACCCTGATCTCGGGGCACCCCTATCATCGCTGAGGCAGGCAACCCGATCCGTATCGATGGCTGACACCCTTACGTTCAGGGACCACGCGTTCGAGAAACGCATATTCACGTCGCGCGTGCTGACGCTGTGGCTGCTGCTCGCGTGCGCGATGGCGATCTTGGTGTTGCGGATGTACCAGCTGCAGCTCCTCGAGCACGAGAAGCACGCCGCGCAGAGCGACGATAACCGTATTCAGGTCCAGCCCGTCGCGCCCATCCGCGGCATGATCTTCGATCGCCGGGGCGAGCTGCTTGCCGGCAATCTCCCCGTGTTCTCCCTGACGCTCGTCAAGGAGCGGGTAGATGACCTCGAAGGTACGCTTGCGGTCATCGACGATCTCATCGGCCTGTCAGAGGATGAGCGCCAGAGCTTCCTCGAACGCATCGACCAGCGCCGGCGCCCCTTCGAGCCGGTCGCGCTCCGCGTTCGTCTGAGTGAGGAAGAGATCGCGCACATTGCCGTGAACCGTCACCTTCTGCCGGGCGTAGAGGTCGAGGCGCGTCTCATCCGGCATTACCCGCAGGCAAACCTTGTCGCGCACGCGGTCGGATCGGTGCGTCGCATCATCCCCGAGGATCTGAGTAGGCTCGACCCCGTTCAATACAGCGATACGCGCTACATCGGTCGACTTGGCGTCGAGAAGCACTATGAGGACGTGCTTCACGGCGCAGTCGGCCACGAGCGTGTCGAAACGGATGCGCGCGGGCGCATCACGCGCGTGCTTGAGCGCAATGCCCCAGAACCCGGTGCGAATCTGACCCTGCATCTCGATCTGGCGCTGCAGCGCGCCGCCGTTCAGGCGCTGGGCGATCGACGTGGTTCTGTCGTCGCTCTCGACCCTTCGAACGGTGGGGTGCTTGCGCTTGTTTCGCACCCTGGCTACGACCCGAATCTGTTCATTGGTGGCATCTCGCAGGGCAAGTACCGGGCGCTGCAGCGCGATCCAGACACGCCGCTCTTCAATCGCGCGATCCGCGGCCAGTACGCGCCGGGGTCAACGTTCAAGCCCTTTGTTGCGCTGGCTGGCTTGCATTACGGGGAAACGGATTGGGAGCAAACGATCGAAGATCCCGGTTACTACCGCCTGCCCGGGCAAAGCCGCATTTACCGCGATTGGACGTGGCGCCGGGGCGGAGGCGGGGGGGCAGGAACCGTTGATCTGTCGAGAGCGATCTATCGATCGAACAACACCTATTTCTACGACCTCGGTGTCCGTCTTGGTGTCGACCGCGTTGCGGACTTCGTCCGTCAGTTCGGCTTCGGCGCCGACAGGGCCATTGACATCCCGGATGCAGAGCCCGGACTGATGCCGACCAGCGCCTGGAAGGAGGCAGCCCGCGGCGAACCCTGGTATCCCGGTGACAGCGTCAATTTAGGCATCGGTCAGGGCGACTTGCTGGTAACGCCGCTCCAGCTCGCGACCGCCATCAGCACCATCGCCAATCGTGGTCGCCAGGTGCGACCACGCATGGTGCTTGCCTCTGACTCCGACCTGCCTGAGTTCGAAGCGGCGCGCCTGCCCGATGTGGTTATGGAGGACCCCGAGAACTTCGAGCGCATCGTGGACGCCATGGCCGACGTCGTGCATCGGGGCAATCGGGGGATTGGTCAGAACGGTACGGCGTGGGCATACATCGGTCTCGACATCCCTTATCGCATGGCCGGAAAGTCAGGCACTGCGCAGGTGGTCGAGATTCCTCAAGGGTTCGAGTACGACGATCTCGAGCTTGAAGAACGTCAGCGCAAGCACGCCTGGTTCGTCGCCTTTGCCCCCGTGGAAGCACCGCGCATCGCGGTTGCCGTGCTCGTGGAGAACGGGGGCGGTGGATCATCTGTCGCGGCGCCGGTGGCGCGTCAGGTGCTCGACGCCTGGCTCCTCGAAAGTCCGGGTGGCGAGGACCTTGAGCAGGTGGCCCGTTTCTGATGGCTGAGCGCGATTTCCTGCGTCGCTTGCCCGAGGAAGATGCCTTCGAGCGCCGTCAGGCGCTGCTCTTCAAGCTCCACATCGACCTTCCGCTCCTGGTGCTCGTGTTGCTGATCTGCGGCTATGGGCTTGTCGTTCTTTTCAGTGCCGTGGACCAGAATCTCGATCGCTTCACATCACAGATCTGGCGTCTTTGCGCCGCGCTGGCGCTCATGATGATCGTGGCTCATGTGCCGCCAGTAACCCTGCGCCGCTGGGCCGTCGTGTTTTATGGCGGGGGCGTTGTGTTGCTCTTTCTGGTCATGTTCTTCGGTGTGTCCGCGAAGGGAGCGCAGCGCTGGATCGATCTTCCGGGGGGGCTGCCGCGTTTCCAGCCTTCGGAAATCATGAAGCTCGCGGTCCCGATCATGGTCGCGGCCCACTTCGAAGGCCGTTCCCTGCCGCCCAGTTTTCCCGCCGTTGCGGGCGCGCTCGGCTTGATTGCGCTCCCCGCCGTGTTGATTGCGAGCCAGCCCGATCTGGGCACGGCTGTTCTTGTTGCGGGATCGGGCCTCGCGGTCGTCCTGCTCGCGGGTGTGCGCTGGTCCTGGGTTTTCGGAGCCCTGACCCTCGCCATAGGCTGCCTGCCGGCGCTCTGGGCAGTGATGAAGGACTATCAGCGTCAGCGCGTTCTCACCCTCATCGACCCTGAGTCCGATCCGCTCGGCGCAGGCTGGAACATCATCCAGTCGAAGACTGCAATCGGGTCGGGCGGCCTGCTGGGCAAAGGTCTCTTCGAGGGTACGCAGTCTCATCTCGATTTCCTGCCCGAGAGCCACACCGATTTCATCATTGCGGTGCTGGCGGAGGAGTTCGGCTTCATCGGCGTCCTAACGCTGCTGTTACTCTATTTTCTGCTCATCACACGTGGGCTTTTCATCGCGAGCCAGGGCCAGGACCCCTTTGCGCGCATGCTTGCGGGCGGCCTCACGATCACCTTCTTCACCTATCTCTTCGTCAACATCGCCATGGTGTCGGGTTTGCTGCCGGTGGTCGGCGTGCCGCTGCCGCTCGTGAGTTACGGCGGTACAAGTGCGCTCACGATAATGGCGGGCTTCGGCATCCTCATGGCTGTCAGCACTGACCGGAAGATGCTGCGCATATGATTCGAACAGTGCTTTTCGCCGGCCTCTCGCTTTTGCTCGTTGCGGTGCAGGCCGATGTCGGTACCGAGGCCGCGGCCGAACTCGAAGCCGCGGATGACGGTGCGCTTCAGGCGTTCGTTGAAGAAATGGTGCTGGCGCATGACTTCGAGCGTGCGGAGCTCGAGGCGCTGTTTGCGCAGGCGCGTACTCAGGAAGAGATCATCGACCGAATTTCCCGGCCGGCGGAGCGAGCGCTGACTTGGGCTGAGTACCGGCGCATTTTCCTGGGTGACGCCCGGATCGAGGAGGGCGCACGCTTCGTCGTCGATCACCGGGAGGCGCTGGCACGCGCTCACGCTGTCTTCGGCGTCGAGCCGATCTATGTCTCGGCGATTCTCGGCGTGGAAACGCGCTACGGTCGTTTCAAGGGCGATTGGCTCGTGCTGGATGCGCTCTACACGCTCGGCTTCGACTATCCGCCGCGCGCCGACTTCTTTCGCCGCGAACTCGAGGCCTTCCTGCTGCTTGCGCGGGAGGAGGGCAAGGACCCGCGCGCGCTCACGGGCTCCTATGCCGGGGCCATGGGCTGGGGCCAGTTCATATCTTCGAGTTACCGCGCCTATGCAGTCGACTTCGACGATGACGGCGTACGCGACATCTGGGCGAATCCCGTGGACGCCATTGGAAGTGTCGCTAATTACTTCGCGGAACATCGCTGGCAGGCGGGCGAGGAGGTCCTGCGCAGCGTCGAGATCGATGACCCGGAGGCCGTTGCGGAATTCATGAACGTCGGCCTTGAGCTTGGCACGACCGTTGGCGCACTCACGGCGCTCGGCGTTCGTGGGCTCGAGGGGCTGGCGCCCCAGACGCCCGCAGGCCTCTGGCAAGTCGAGGCGGAAGCAGGTCAGCGTTTCGTCGTCACCTTCGGCAATTTCTACACGATCACGCGCTACAACCGGTCGCATCTATACGCGATGGCGGTCGAGGATTTGGCGCGCGCGATCGAGGCGAAGCTTGCCGGTGGCTGATCGATTACGCCTGCTTGCCTGGCTCGCTTCGGCGCTGCTCGCATCCTGTGCTGGTCCGACGGTGCCCATCGCCGACCGCGATGCGCCGCCGATGCTCGATCGCCCCGGCCTCGAATCGCAGCCTGATCCCGTCCCGCGCTGGGAGCCGGCTGCGCGAGCAGGCAATCGTTCTCCGTACATCGTCTTCGGTCAGAGCTATCACGTCCTGCCGACGGCGGAGGGCTTCGTCGATGAGGGGGAAGCGTCCTGGTACGGCCGCAAGTTTCATGGCCGCGCCACCTCCAACGGCGAGCGCTATGACATGTTCTCGCTCACGGCCGCGCACAAGCATCTTCCGTTGCCGACCTGGTTGCGCGTGACGCATCTGGGCAATGAACGTTCGATCATCGTCCGGGTCAATGACCGGGGCCCTTTCCATGGCGACCGCATCATCGATCTGTCCTACGGCGCCGCGGTGAAGCTTGGCTTCCACGAGGATGGCGTCGCGCGCGTGCGTATCGAGGCCATTACGCCTCCGCGGCCAGCTACCGAGGCGCTCGCAGAACCTGTGCCCTCGAACGTCGCAGCGGCTCAGACCACGTTGAGCATCACTGAATCGGGCGCCCAGGAAACGGCGAATGCAATCTGGTTGCAGGCGGGGGCGTTCGGTGACCAAGAGGGAGCGGAGCGCCTTCACGGCGTACTCTCCGATCTTCTCGGGGAGGGTGCTGCCCGCGTGCATTTGGATGCGACCCCCGCGGGTATGACCCGCGTTCGCATCGGTCCTTTCTCGGATCTGGACGAGGCCGGCCGGGTGCAGGCTCTGATTACCTTTGCCGACGTCGTCGGCATCCCCCTGATCGTCCGCGACTGAGCTCAAGGGCTTTTCCAGCACCTCTCGCCTGACGCTCCAGCAAGGTGCTCGAGGGCCACGTGCTAGAATTCGAACGCGCGAGCAACTGCCAGGCTGGCGCGTTTCCCCCATCGAGCGCAGCGAGAATTGATTACGCCCATGCCCGTTCATCGCCCTTTTACCGGCGCCCTCCAGGTCGTGGTCTGCGTGTTCATCGCGACCGTTGCTCTGTCTACAGCCGCTGCACCGGTGCTCGTACCCTCGCCGCCGAGACTTGCGGCGTCGTCGTGGATTCTCATGGATGCAACCACGGGGGCAGTGATTGTCGAGGAGAACGCCGATGAGTCCCTGCCTCCGGCGTCGCTGACGAAGATGATGACCGACTACATCGCGGCCACGGAGATCGAGGCGGGTCGCATAAGCCTCGACGACGAAGTCCCGATCAGCGAACGCGCATGGCGGACCGGCGGTTCGAAGATGTTCGTGCGCGTTGGTGATCGCGTTCGCCTCGAAGACCTGATCCGCGGCATTGTCATCCAGTCCGGCAACGATGCGAGCGTTGCCGTCGCCGAGTACATCGCGGGCAGCGAGGAAGCTTTCGCTGACCTGATGAATCAGCAGGCGGACCTGCTGGGCATGAGAAACAGCCAGTTTCGCAATCCCACCGGCTGGCCCGCTGAAGGGCACTATTCTTCGGCTCGTGATCTCGCACTTCTCGCGCGCCAGATCATCATTGATCACCCGGATCACTACGCCTATTACTCAGAGCGTGAGTTCACCTACGGAACAGACTTTCAGACGGGTGAGCCAATCACGCAACGCAATCGAAACGGGTTGCTCTGGTTGGACCAGACTGTCGACGGCATGAAGACCGGCCACACGGAAGAGGCAGGTTACTGTCTTGTGGCGTCTGCGGAGCGCAACGGGATGCGTCTGATCTCCGTCGTGCTTGGAACGGATTCGACTCGTGCGCGTGTGCAAGAAAGCCAGACGCTTCTTCGCTACGGCTTTCGTTTCTACGAGACGCTTGAAATCTTCGCCGGCGGCGCCGAGCTGGAGCGTCAGCCTGTGTGGAAAGGCGTGCGGGAAGACGTTGCCGTCGGCCTGCCTGAAGACCTTGTCATGACGCTCGTGCGCGGCCGCTATGACGATCTGGAAGCATCCGTGACCGTGGACCCCTGGCTGACGGCGCCGCTCAGGGCAGGTGAGAAGATCGGCTCGCTGACGGTCAGCCTGGATGGAGCAGTGCTCCACGAGGGACCGCTTGTGGTCGTCGAGGATGTGCCGGAGGCGGGCTTCTTCCTTCGCATCTGGCACTCCCTGTACCTTTTTTTCGCGAAGCTCTTCTCGTGACGGCCCCTGAAGCACCGAAAATCGAGTTTCCCTGCGATTATCCGGTCAAGGTGATGGGTGCGAACGATGCTGACTTCGTGGATGTCATTGTGGAGATCGGCCGACGTCACGCGCCGGAATTGAGTCAGGCGCAGGTTCGGGTGCGTCCATCCCGTAGCGGCAAGTGGATTGCTGTGACCATGACCATACGTGCCACGGGCGAGCCGCAGTTACGGGCGCTCTTCGAGGACCTCAAGGCAACTGGTCGCATCCAGATGGTGCTGTGAAGAGCGGGCCGACGTTGCGCCATCGCTGGCTCGGACGCCGCGCGTACGACGAGGTCTTTGCGGCGCAACAGGCTTTTACCGCAGCGCGGGACGATGCCACTGCTGACGAACTATGGTCTCTCGAGCACGACGCCGTTTTCACTCAGGGCCAGGCCGGTCGAGCGGAGCATGTCCTTGCTCCGGGAGAAATTCCGGTCGTGCGAAGCGATCGGGGGGGGCAGGTCACGTATCACGGCCCCGGTCAGCTGGTGGTCTATCTGCTCATTGATTGCCGGCGCCGTGGGCTCGGCGTGCGCGCGCTCGTGACCATCATAGAGAGCTCGCTCATTTCTACGCTCGGGGCCTGGGGTATTGAAGCGGTCGCCCGCGCAGATGCGCCCGGGGTGTATGTCGACGGTGCAAAGATCGCGTCGCTCGGCCTGAGGATTCGGCGCGGGCGCAGCTACCACGGACTTTCCCTGAATGTGGACTGCGATCTCGAGCCGTTTGCGCGGATCAATCCATGCGGGATGGCCGGGCTTGCGGTGACTCGGCTGGCCGATCTCGGTGGTCCCACCGAAATGGGGCGCGTGCGCGATGCGCTCATCGATAGGCTCGCTGCCTCTCTTGGCGAGATCGCCGCGGATGAGAGTGCTCAGCTGCCCTGATTGCCGCAGTCCGGGCACTGCGTGCGCTTATGCAGGCGGAACTCGTCGAAGCGATTGGCCAGCCCGTCGTAGATCATCACGCGCCCAACCAGAGGCTCGCCAACCTGGGCGATCAGGCGGACGACTTCCAGAGCCTGGAGGCTGCCGATGACGCCGACCAGGGGTGCGGCGACCCCGTTCTCTGCGCAGGCGGCAGCGAATTCGGTTGCGTCTGGCCAGAGGCAGCGATAGCAGGGTGAATCGACCCGGCGAGGGTCGAAGGTGGTGAGCTGGGCTTCGAAGCGTATGGCGGCGGCGGACACAAGCGGACGTCGATGCCGAATACACGCCGCGTTCAGAGCGTAGCGCGCGTCGAGCGAATCGGTTGCGTCGACGACGACGTCTGCCTGGCGTACAGCTGTGTCGAGGCTTTCGCCGGCGAGCGCCTCGTCACGGATCGTCAGCATGAGTCTTGCGTTCAACGCACGCAGGCGATCTGCGGCGGACCGGCTCTTGGCGCGGCCGACGTCGACCTCACCATGGAGGACCTGGCGCTGAAGATTGCTGTCGTCGACGACGTCGCCGTCCGCGAGGTCTAGATGGCCAACGCCTGCGGCGGCCAGGTATAGCGCGACAGGAGAACCGAGTCCGCCGAGGCCGACAAGGAGGACGCGAGCCCCGAGCAGGCGTTCCTGCCCTTGGATGTCGATCTGCGGCAGCATGATCTGGCGGCTGTAGCGCAGCAGTTGACCGTCATCCATCGCCGCGTCTCCGCCCGAGGGTGGCCCGTGGCCGTCCTTCCAGATCGCTGACCGTCTCGATTTCGTCCAGATCGTGGGCCCGATAGAGCATCCGCACCGCCTCGCCTTGACGATGGCCATGTTCAATCGCGAGGAGACCGCCGGGGCGCAGGGGAACATCGCGCAAGATCGCGCGAATCGCATCCAGGCCGTCGGCGCCCGCGATGAGCGCATCCTCGGGTTCGAAGCGTCGAACGGTGGCGTCGAGCTCGGGATCATCTACCGCTACGTATGGAGGATTCGAAACCACCACGTCGAAGATCGAGCCAGCGACCGGGGCGTACCAGTTGCCCTCCCGTACGCTCACGCCTGCGGTCAGTCCCAGCCGTTGGGCATTCCGAGCGGCAAGGGCACAGGCTGCTTTGCTTCGATCCACAGCGATAATGCGCCAGTCGCGCTGCGCATGGGCGAGCGCGAGGGCGATTGCGCCGGATCCCGTGCCCAGATCGAGGACGTGCGCTGCACGGAGCGGCGTTCGCGCGAGTACGGCATCGACGAGGCATTCCGTGTCATCTCGAGGTACGAGTACACCTGGCTCCACGTCGAGCTCGATCGCGTGGAAGGCTGTGCGGCCAATCAGATACTCGAGAGGCTCTCCGGCCAGACGTCGCTCGAACATCGCCCGGACGCGCCTGTAGTCGGCTTGCGCGACAGAACGCTCCGGATGCGCGAAAAGGATTGCTCTCGCAATGCCGAGGGTGTGGGTGAGAAGCGTCTCTGCGTCGAGGCGGGCGAGTTGGCACGCGTAGGCTTCAGCGAGGAGCGCAGCGAGGGTTGTCGCTTCGGGCTCGACTTTCACAGCTGCGCGAGCAGGTCGGCTTGGTGCTCACGGATCAGCGGTTCGACGACCGCGTCCAGGTCACCCTCGAGGATGGCGTCGAGGCTGTAGAGCGTGAGATCGATACGATGGTCGGTGACCCGCCCCTGAGAGAAGTTGTAAGTGCGAATGCGCTCCGAGCGATCGCCTGAGCCAACGAGGTCGCGTCTTGTTTCTGCACGCGCTGCGACCGATCGAGATCGCGCGGCGTCGTCGAGCCGAGCTTTGAGCAGCGCCATGGCCCGGGCACGATTCTTATGCTGTGAGCGTTCGTCCTGGCACTCGACGACGATGCCCGTAGGAAGATGTGTAATGCGCACGGCGGAGTCCGTCTTGTTCACGTGCTGTCCGCCTGCGCCGGACGCCCGGAAGGTGTCAACGCGCAGCTCTTCCTTCGCCAGTTCCGTCTCGGCGATGTCCTCCGGTTCTGGCAGCACGGCCACGGTGCAGGCAGATGTGTGGATGCGCCCGCCGGACTCTGTTGCCGGAACACGCTGTACGCGGTGCGCACCAGACTCGAACTTCAGGCGGCCGTAGACGCCGTCGCCGACGACCCGGGTGATGACTTCTCGATAGCCGCCTACCTCGCCAGGTCTATCGGACAAGATCTCGACCTTCCAGCGCCGCTGCTCGGCGTAGCGCAGATACATGCGCAGAAGATCGCCGGCAAAGAGCGCGGCCTCGTCGCCGCCTGTGCCGGCGCGAACCTCAAGGAATGCAGGCGCCGCGTCAGCCGGATCCCGGGGCATGAGCAACTGCTCGAGCTCCGCGAGCAGCGCTTTTGCTCGGGAGTGCGCTGCTGCGTGTTCCTCCGCGGCAAGCTCGCGCAGCTCGGCGTCGTCGTCGTCTAACAGGCGAGCGGCATCCGCGGCCTCAGATAGGGCGTTCTGCCAGGCATCGAAGGTGATGACGACCGGCGCGAGCTCCGCATACTCACGCGAACAGGTCGCAAAGCGCGCTGCATCAGCGGTGACCTCCGGATCGGCCATGAGGGCTGCGAGTTCCTCGTGCCGTTCGCGAACGTCTGTCAGTTTTTGCTCGAGAGAAGCCTTCATGGGGGGGGTCCGCCAGGCACCGGGGAAGGCGCCGAAGCAGCCGCTATTCGTCGCTGCTGTCGCTGGAGGATGCCGTGTCCGGGATGCCCAGCAGGCGACGTCCGTAGGCAACCACATCGTGGCGACCTTCCGCCGCCGCCTCGCGCAGCTCGCGGGTCGGCGTATGGATGAGCTTGTTGGTGAGACTCCGCGCAAGGCGCGTCATGACCGCTTCCGGGTCCTCGCCCTGCTCCAGTCGCCTGAGATGCTTTTCAAGCTCGTGCGCTGCGGTCTGTTCTGCATGTGCGCGATAGGTTTTGAGCGTCGAAGCTGCCTCGCGGGCACGGACGTCGCGGAGCCAGGCTTCGACGCCGTGCTCGATCAACGTTTCGGCTTCGCGTGCTGCGACCTGGCGATTGCGCCGATTTTCCTCGACGATCTGACCCAGATCGTCGACCGTATACAGGAATACATCGTCGAGCTCTGCGACCTGTGCTTCGATGTCTCGCGGCACGGCAATATCGACCATGAACATGGGGCGACGCCGGCGCACGCGCAGGGCGGCCTCCACCGAGCCCTTCCCGAGAACGGGCAGATCGGCGGCGGTAGAGGTGATTACGATGTCTCCCTGCGGCAGGACGCTTGGCAGATCGGACAGCAGAACCGCTTCGGCGTCCATCCGCTGGGCGAGCTCGCGTGCCCGTGCGTAGGTCCGGTTAGCGATGATCATGCGCTGGATACCGGCCTGGCGAAGGTGCTCCGCCACAAGCTCTATGGTCTCGCCGGCGCCTACGAGCAGCGCAGTTGAAGCGCGCAGATCAGCAAAGATCTGCTGAGCAAGGGTTACCGCGGCGTAGGCGACCGAGATCGGATGGCGGCCTATGTCGGTGTCCGTCCGGACGCGCTTGGCGGTCATCAGCGTGTGTTGCGAGAGTCGTTCCAGCTCTGGCCCGACCGTGCCGGCGTCTCGGGCGATTTCCCAGGCATCTTTCAATTGGCCTAGGATCTGGGGCTCGCCCAGCACCATCGAATCGAGCCCGGCAGCGACGCGCATCGAGTGGCGCACGGCGGCCTGGTCGCGATAGAGATAGCTCGCGCGCTCAAGGCGATCACGTTCGAGGCGATGGTACTCGCCCATCCAGTCGAGGACGCGACCATGGTCGCCAGCCGGGGTCCAGCAGTAGACTTCGGTCCGATTGCACGTCGACAGGATCGCGACTTCGGGTACGTCGAGGTCTGCACGGAGGTCACGCAGCGCGTCGGGAAGCTGCTGCGGGGGAAACGCGACGCGTTCCCGAAGCTCCACCGGTGCGGTGACGTGGTTGAATCCGAGCGTGACGATGCTCATGTCAGCACTACGCGACGTTTTGGGGCGTCAAGCATACCGCATTCCCCTTGGAGAACCGATGTTCAAAGATTGGCCTCAGCGTGTGCTCGCCAGCGCTTCAGGCGCGCTCACGGGCGCGTTGCTGCTGGCTGGCTGCATAGCGCCGCCGCCTGCGCCTGAACCGCCTGCGGCCCCGCTCGAGGTTGCGCTCCCTGAAGCCACGGCGCCGCCACCGGCACCGGTTTACGGCAATTTCGAGAGCGACACCCTGTTCGACCTGCTTGTAGCCGAGCTCTCGCTGCGCCGGGGCGATTTCGCTCCTGCCGTCGACCGCTACGCTCAGCATGCGCGAAGGACGCTTGATCCAGGCGTCGTTGCCAAGGCTGCGCGACTCGCGTCTGTGATCGGGGATGAACGCCGCGCCTTGGAACTTGGGGTGCTCTGGGCTCGTGTGGCGCCTGACGACCCGGAGGCGCGCCAAGCTGCTGCGGTCGCACTCCTTGAGGCGGGAGACTACGAGTCCGCCCTGGTCGAGCTGGGGGCGCTGCGGACGCTGGGTGGCGAAGCCGATTTCCGGCGCTTCGCCGGCGCGCTTGAGGACATAGCGCCGGATGCGCGGGAGGCGCTGATCCGGGCGCTTGAAGCGCTCCAGCGTCAGTGGCCTGACGATTCTCAGCTGCGACTCGCGCGCGCCACGCTCCTAGAGCAGGAAGGCCGGACCGACGAAGCCCTTGCTGCGTTCGTTGATCAACCGCCGGAGCTTTGGGGGGTTGATGCCTTGCTGCTGAACGCGCGCCTGCTTGAGCGCAGCGGTGATTCGCGTGCAGCGGTGCGTCTGCTCGAGGACGCGCTCGCGCGCGGGAACAGCGCGCCACGAATCCGCTACCGGCTCGCACGGCTGCTCATCGACGGGGCCGATCTGATCGCCGCTCGAGAGCAGTTCCGCGCCCTGCTCGAGGCGATCGACGATAACGCCGAGGTGCTGCTGTCGCTCGCTCTCATCGATCTAGAACTCGATCGCCGTACCGAGGCGAAGGGTTGGCTTGAGCGCATGCTCGCCGCGCGACTGCGCCCGGACACGGCCAATTACTTCCTCGGTGTGATCGCGGAGCGTGAGGGGGATGTCGCGGCTGCGCTTGCGTCCTGGCAGCGCGTCGCGCCGGGCTTCGAGTTTGCGCGGGCACAGGAGGCCGCGACGCGACTCATCGTTGCGTCCGACGGCGCTGCTGCAGTGCGAACTCATCTCGCCGGTTTGCGGCAAAAGTGGCCGCAGGAGCGCGTAACGCTTTGGCTGCTGGAGGGTCAGGTGCTTCTGGATGCTGCGGCACCTGCGCTCGCCATAGAGGCACTGTCCGAGGGGCTCCAGGTCTCGCCCGATCTGCCCGAGCTCTTGTATGCGCGCGCCATGGCACATGGCGCTGATGGTCGGCTCGATGGGCTGGAGGCGGATCTCTCGCGCATCCTCGAGCTCGATCCCGAAGACGCGATGGCGCTCAATGCGCTCGGTTACACGCTCGCTGATCGTACGGAGCGTCTCGATGAAGCTCGCGCCCTCGTGGAGCGCGCACTCGAAGTCGCCCCCGGGGAACCGGCGTACGTCGACTCGCTTGGTTGGGTCGAGTATCGAGCAGGAAACTTCGAGGCCGCGGTGGCCTTGCTCGAGGAAGCCTATGCCGGGTTCCCCAATGACGAGGTGGCCGCCCATCTCGGCGAAGCGCTCTGGATGTCAGGAGAGGAGGCGCGCGCGCGTGCCGTCTGGTTCGAGGCGCTGGAGTACGAGCAGAGTAGCGATGTGCTTCACGCAACCCTGCGCCGGCTGCTGGATGCCGAGGAGCTCGAGCGCCTCGGTGTTCTCGCGGATGCAGCGACCTGATGCAGGTCGTCGGGCGACTGATCGCTGCGCTGTCCGGTGCGGCCTTGCTCTACGGCTGTGCCAGCCTGGTGGAACCGGACCCGGGTCCGGGTGCGGGAACCGCGGAGCTCGATAGCTTTCGCCTCGATGGCAAGGTGTCATGGCGGGCTCCGGATCGGCGTGGTCGAGCCTCGCTTACCTGGGATGAGGCGCTGGGGCGCACTCGGATGGTTATCAGCGGTCCCTTCGGGTCCGGCACTGCGGTGCTGGAAGAGGACCTTGACGGCGCCCGTCTTCAGCTCGGCGACCGGATCGCGCGCGACATTGATGCGGGTCGATTGCTCGAACGCGAGCTTGGGCTACGCCTGCCTGTGTGGGCGGCGCGCGATTGGGTTCGTGGGCGTCCGAGCTCGAAGGAGGCGGTTGTGACCATGTGGGAAGAAGGCGGGCAGATCGGCGCTTTGGAAGAAGCCGGCTGGTCTGTACGTTTTGAGCGATACACCCTCGTGGAGGGCTTCATCCTGCCCGGCCGCATCGAAATGAAGCGCGGCGCCTATGTTGTGCGCTTCGTTGCCACGCGCTGGCGCCCCGGACGCGCAGAGTTCGCCGCTGATGGATAAGTATCGACGTTGGGTTCTGCCCGCCTGCGCGAAGCTCAATCTGTTCTTGCACGTGGTGGGTCGTCGCGATGACGGCTATCACCTGTTGCAGACGGTCTTCCAGCTCATCGACCTTGCCGATGAGGTGGTGCTCGAGGCGCTTCCTGGGGGCACGATCGAGCTTGCCCGGCACAGCGACGCACCCGGAGGTGATGATGATCTGACGCTTCAGGCGGCACGCCTTCTTCGGGAAGCGACGGGCGCGACTAGCGGTGCACGCATTGAACTGCGCAAGCGTATCCCTGCGGGTGGTGGCTTAGGCGGTGGTTCGAGCGATGCCGCTACGGTGCTGCTCGGACTTGATCGGCTCTGGGGGACGAATCTCGGAGTTGACGCGCTGAGCGCGCTGGGCGCGCGGCTGGGCGCGGACGTGCCCGTTTTCGTGCGGGGCCGGACAGCTTGGGCAGAGGGCGTAGGCGAGCACCTGACGCCTCTCGAAACGGCGCCGGCGACGTATCTCATCGTGGTGCCCGACGTTCACGTAGAGACCGCTCGGATCTTCCGCGATCCTCGATTGACACGCGATACCCCCATCAGCACAATGCCGGCCTTTTTCGAAACGGGCGGCAGGAACGACTGCACGCCGGTGACCCGGGCGCTTTATCCCGAAGTTGGTCGCGCGTTGACCTGGCTCACAGCCTTTGGCGACGCGCGCATGACTGGCACGGGCGCGAGCATCTACCTGCGACTCGACGATCCGGAGAGCGCGCAGGCGATCGCGGCTAAGGTTCCCGCGCCGTGGCGCGCCTTCGTGGCGCGCCCGCTCGCGGTGTCCCCGGTTCACCAAGCGCTAGAGAGCGCCTGACGGTCCGTTCGACGAACGCTTTTTTGGGGCGTCGCCAAGTTGGTAAGGCAGCGGGTTTTGATCCCGCCATGCGCAGGTTCGAGTCCTGCCGCCCCAGCCATTTCATCGCGCAGCCCGGGAAGGGATCCCGGCCCAGGATCCACGGCGGCCGCGACGGGGGAGTGACGTGTCGAATTTCATGATCTTTGCTGGCAACTCCAATCCGGAGTTGGCACGGCGGGTCGTCGATCGCCTCCGAGTGCGCTTGGGCAAGGCCCAAGTAGGCCGATTCAGCGACGGCGAGGTCTTCGTCGAGATCGACGATAACGTCCGCGGCAAGGACGTCTTCATTCTCCAGTCGACCTGCGCGCCCACGAACGACAATTTCATGGAACTCATGATCATGGCCGACGCGCTCAAACGCGCATCGGCCGGGCGGATCACCGCGGTACTGCCGTATTACGGCTATGCGCGTCAGGACCGCCGCCCGCGTTCGGCGCGTGTTGCGATCAGCGCCAAGGTCATCGCAGACATGATTTCGACGGTCGGTTTCGATCGTCTGCTTACGGTCGATCTCCATGCGGATCAGATCCAGGGCTTTTTCAACATGCCCGTGGACAACGTGTATGCGTCGCCGGTGCTTCTGGATCACGCTCTCACGCAGCGCTTTGAAGACCCGGTGGTTGTGTCGCCCGACATCGGCGGTGTGGTTCGCGCGCGGGCAATCGCCAAGCAGCTTGATGATGCGGATCTTGCGATCATCGACAAGCGCCGACCGCAGGCGAACGAAGCTCAGGTCATGAACATCATTGGCGACGTGCGGGGTCGGACAGCGGTGATCGTCGACGATATCGTCGATACCGCCGGCACGCTGTGCAAAGCCGCTGAGGCGCTCAAGGCGGCTGGCGCGGCGCGAGTCGTCGCCTACTGTACGCATCCGGTGCTGTCCGGGCCGGCGGTGAAGCGGGTTGGGGGCTCAGAGCTGGACCAGCTTGTCGTTACTGACACGATTCCGCTGTCTGAGGCAGCTTTGGTTACGCCCAAGATCGTTCAGCTATCAATTGATGAAACGCTGGCGGAGTCGATTCGGCGCGTCAGTAACGAGGAATCCATCAGCGCAATGTTCCGCTAGGAGCGAGCGCAAACCATCGACCCGCCAGGACGGTCGCAGTTCTGGGTGGACGGGTCATCGACAGGAGAAGTGAAGATGTCCGACAAGATCACTCTGTCGGCCGAGCCGCGGGCCGACGTAGGGAAAGGTGCGAGCCGCCGCCTGCGTCGTGCTGGCGAGCACGTCCCGGCCGTTGTCTACGGAGGCAGTGAACCGCCCCAGTCTCTCTCGCTCGTGAAGAACGAGCTCGCCAAGGCGGAGCAGATCGAGGCGTTCTACTCGCAGATTCTCGAGATCAAGCTCGAAGGGAAGGCGATTGACGCCATCGTAAAGGACCTTCAGCGGCACCCTGCGCGCGGTGACATCATGCATGTCGATCTCCAGCGCGTGGCGGCCGACCAGGAGCTCCAGGTGAACCTCGCTCTGCATTTTGTCGGCGAGGACGTCGCCCCGGGCGTGAAACTCCAGGGCGGTCAGGCACTGCACAACATGAACGAGGTCCATGTGGCCTGCCTGCCGAGCGCGCTGCCCGAGTACGTCGAGGTTGACGTGTCAGCCCTCGATGCTGGCCAGTCGATCCACCTCTCAGATCTCAAGCTGCCGGAAGGTGTCCGTATCCCCGCGCTCGAGCTCGGTGCGGACCATGATCAGGTCGTCTTCTCTATCGCTGAGAAGAAAGGCGGTGGCAGCAGTGAAGATGATGCTGGCGGTGACGAGGCGGCCGGAGAAGGCGAGGGCTGAAGCCCTGAGCGCCAGCGGAGGTGAGGGATGGCGGATCGTGTCCGGCTGATCGTCGGGCTCGGCAACCCCGGCGATGAGTACCGCCGCACACGCCATAACGCCGGCGCCGATTTCGTCGCCGCGGTCGCCGATGCATTCGGCGCGCCCCTGAAGTCGGAGAAGAAATTCTCCGGCCTCACCGGGCGCGTCATCGTTGGCGGTCAGGACGTTCGCCTGCTTGTGCCGACGACTTTCTACAACAGCACCGGCAACGCCGTGGGGCCCATGCTCCACTTCTATCGATTGCCGGTGGCGAGCCTGCTCGTTGCCCAGGACGAACTCGACCTGCCGGCTGGCGTCGCGCGCCTGAAGGAAGGTGGCGGCCACGGCGGCAACAACGGGCTCCGAGACATCATCCGGGTGCTTGGGGGCGATGCGGGCTTCGGTCGCCTGCGCCTCGGGGTCGATCATCCCGGGGTGAAGTCTAAGGTGACGGGCTACCTCCTTTCGCGTCCGCCCGCCGACGATCGCAGCGCGATCGACACGGCGATGGACGCGGCGCTTCGGGTCCTGCCAGAACTCGCGCGCGGCGACTGGCAGCGCGCTTCCACAGAATTGCATACGCGCACCAAGGCCTGAGCCTCGAGGAAGAGCCATGGGATTCAATTGCGGCATCGTCGGACTGCCCAACGTTGGCAAGTCGACCCTCTTCAATGCACTTACCAAGGCCGGCATCGACGCCGAGAACTTCCCGTTCTGCACGATCGAGCCGAATACTGGTGTGGTGCCCGTGCCCGATCCGCGCCTCGATGCGCTTGCCGGCATTGTGTCTCCGGAGAAGGTGATTCCGACGACCATGGAGTTCGTCGACATTGCCGGACTCGTCGCGGGCGCGAGCCAGGGCGAGGGCCTCGGGAACCAGTTCCTCGCCAATATTCGAGAGACCGACGCGATCGCCCACGTAGTGCGCTGCTTTGAGGATGAGAACGTCATTCATGTCGACGGCCGCATCGATCCGATCTCCGACATCGAGATCATCGATACGGAACTGCTGCTGGCTGACGTCGACACGGTCGAAAAGGCGCTTGCGCGCGTCTCGCGCGCAGCCAAGGTCGGCGACAAGACCGCCAAGGCCGAGGCGGACCTGCTCGAATCGGTTCGCGCTGCCCTCGAGGCCGGGCGTCCGGCGCGCACGGTAGTTGCCGAGGCGAGCGATGAGCTCGCGGCACGGGTGCGGCAACTGTTCCTGCTCACGGCCAAGCCGATCATGTACATCGCCAACGTTGCCGAGGACGGCTTCGAGGACAATCCGCACCTCGAAGCGGTCATGACGCGCGCGGCAGAGGAAGGTGCGGTCGTCGTGCCCATTTGCAATAAGCTCGAGCAGGAGATCGCCGAGCTCGAGGACGATGAGAAGCTGGAATTCCTCGCCGAGATGGGGCTCGAAGAGCCGGGCCTGGATCGCGTCATTCGCGCCGGCTACGGCCTGCTCGATCTGCTCACCTTCTTCACGGCCGGGCCGAAGGAAGCGCGCGCCTGGACCGTGCGCGAGGGTGCGACGGCGCCGGAAGGCGCAGGGCGGATTCATACGGACTTTCAGAAGGGGTTCATCCGCGCCGAAGTCATCGCCTACGACGACTATGTCGAGCACGGCGGCGAATCGGGTGCGAAGGACGCCGGCAAGTGGCGACTGGAAGGCAAGGACTACCTGATGCATGACGGCGACGTCGTGCATTTCCGCTTCAACGTTTGAAGCCTGTTACTTGACAGTCCGGGAGGCGCTGCAGAGAATCTCGCGCCCCGTCGGTACGCCGCGTCGCTTGGGCGATACGTTAGACGGTTCTTGGCTGCGTAGCTCAGCTGGTTAGAGCACGGCACTCATAATGCCGGGGTCCCCTGTTCGATCCAGGGCGCAGCCACCATCTTTCTTACCGCTCCCGTTCCGGGGGCGTATCGATCTCACCAGTCGTCGCCGACACGTGCTTCGCAGCAGATGGCGCTGGTGAGATCCGTCCGTTCGTCCACCGCGCGCACCATGATGCCGTCATCCTCTTCGGGGGAACGTGCGCGGACGCCGTCCGCTGCGCGCACCCAGCTCGGGCCTCGCCAACGCCGCCATCCCAGGCGCGTATAGAAGCCGTGTTTGCTCGTGCTCAGCGCGCAGAGCCGGAATCGATCCAGGGCAGGTTCGAGGGCGCGCATGACCCGGGTGCCGAGTCCGCGGCCCTGCTGATCCGGCTGTACCGCCACGGCCTCCACGTAGCCGGCGTCGACCTCCGTGTCTTCCAGCCAGAGGTGCCGCGGGACGACGCTCGCGTGCGCGAGCAGGGCGCCCGTCTCCTCGTTTAGAAGCACAGCGTGTGTGCCGCCGAGCGCATGGGCCCAGTCCGCGTCGGAGAAGTCGCCCTCGAAGGCTGCGTCCAGGAGGTCTCTCAATTCGGAGAGCAGTGCGGGCGTGAGCGCATCGGTGGACAGCAGGCGCATTTCGAGGCCGGAGGCTGGCACGGTGGCTCAGGAGCCGAGGTCGTAACCGCGGTCGTAGCCGAGGTCGTAGCCGACGTCGTAGACGGCGACGCGATCGCTCTTGCCCTTGGCCTCGATGGCGTCGATCTCGGTGAGCGCCCAGCTGCCGCGCAATTGCGCGCGGGTGGACTCGCCGATGAGGACCTTCCAGGGCGGCGCGGCGCCGCAGATCCGCGATGCCGTGTTCACGACGTCACCGACCACGGTGTAGTCCAGTGCCATCGGGCTGCCTAGAAAGCCTGCGACCACTTCGCCGCTGTTCACGCCGATGCCGATATCGAAAGGAACGCTCAGGCGCGGTGCCTGCCCGTTAACGCCGTGCACGAGCTCGTGCAGGCGGCGCTGCATCTTCACCGCGGCCTTCACGGCGCGGTCCGCGTGATCGGGCTGATCCGCTGGCGCGCCGAAGATCGCCATCACGGCGTCGCCGATGAACTTGTCGAGGGTGCCCTCGTACTCGAAGACGATGTCGACCATGTCCTCGAAGTAGGTGTTGAGGAGGCCGACCAGTGCGGTTGCGTCCTGCTTCTCGCTCATGGATGTAAAGCCGCGGATGTCGCTGAAGAGCACGGAGACGTTGCGGACCCGGCCCTGGCGATCAACGGACAGGCTGCCGTCGGCGATCTGCGCCGCCAGTGAGGGTGTGACCAGGCGTTCGAAGCGTTCGCGCATCGCTTCCTTTTCACGGACCGATTCCGCGAGCTGGAGCGTGTGCAGCGACAGCGCGATCTGGCGCGCTGCGGTCTCGAACACCTCAAGATCCTGATCGTGGAAGCTGACGAGCGATTTCGAGCTGTCGATGATGACGACGCCCAGAACATCGCCGCCGTGGATCAACGGGGCCGCCATGGTCGCACGCACGCCAGCGGCCATGATGGTGCGTGACTCGGAGAAACGTTCATCGGAAAGCGTATCGCGGCTGATCACGGCCTGGCGGTTTTCAAGGACTTCGTTGAGGAGTGCATTCGCGACGACAGCTGCTTCGCTTGTACGGGAGCGCTGGGCAACGCGGCGCAGCAGGCCGTGCGCGTCGCGCAGCATGGCAACGCCGCGCTCGGCCTGAAACATATCGATCAGGGCATCGAGCGCGTTCTCGAGCAACGTTTCCTGGCTTGTATGCCCCGCGAGCCGCTGCATGAGTTGCCAGGCGCCGCGTAGACGCTCGTAGTCGCGGCGAAGAACGTCCGTGTTCTCGACGCTCTGCTGTGGCGCGAACTCGGCGACGGCCGGCATGTCTAGCCGCGTCATGACCAGCGAGTCGACCTTCTTCTCCGACTCATGCTTTGAACGAGGGCGCGAAAGCCGAAACTCCCAGGCGTTTTGCTCGCGTGGACTCCCGATGCCCAGGATGTCTCCATCCTTCAGCGTAACGATCTTCTCGACGCGGCGGCCGTTGACGAAGGTGCCGTTACGGCTTCCAGGATCGTGCATCTTCCAAGAGCCATCTCTTACTTGCTGCAGCACGCAATGGATGCGGCTGACGGCCGGATCCCGGATCAGCAAGCCGACGTCTCCCTCGCGGCCGACGACAAGGCGTTGGTCGAACTTTTGCGTAGCGAGGTCTTCGCTGCGTGGCACGAGCCAGGGCATCGTCGCGCTTACCCTCTCCGAGTCAGCCAATCACGCTAGCGCAATCAGGTCCGGCGTAAAAGGAATGGCCCGGCTCAGCACGCCAGTCGGGGTGCGCTGCGTGCCCGCGTCCAGCGCGTGAGGGCTCGGCGTTCGGTGAAGCGGGCCCAGCTCTCAGGGTCGGCCTCCGCCGAGCGGGATGCTTCCCAGGTAGCGAGATCTGCGTAGCGCGTGACAAGAAGCAGGCGCGCCAGCTCTGTGGCGGGTCCCGGCGCGCGAAAGAGGCCGTCGATGCGCGCGTCGAAACTTGCCTCGAACGTTTTCCATGCACCTGCGGACAATTCAACAAAGCGCTCTGCGTCCGTATGGTCGATCTCGAAGTCTCGGAATACCCAGATGCCGCTGCCGTCTACGGGCGTGGCCTGCGTTGGCCGCGCAGTTGCGTGCAACGGCGTACCCTCGATACCGCGAACCGGCGGCGCATTCCGCAGCCATTCCATTGCCGCCCCTGCCGCCGCGTCGTCAGGCCAGCAGGTGAACAGAAGGGCGCTGTCGCTCCGCAAGCCGATGCCCGGCGCGCCGTGCCAGCACCCCCAGACCCAGCCTCCGAGACGCGCCATGGCGCTGCGGCCATCGCCCCCGAGCCATTCCGTCAGCGCTGCCACAGGCGCGTCCCGCGCGAGTTGAACCTCAGCCTGAAGCCAGACGGTCATGATCGCTAACCTCCCTTCGCAAATGCCTGTGCCTTCTGCCCGCTATACTGCCACTCCCCCTCATCCGGCGCTGACGACCAGGGAGCTCGAATGACCGTGATTCGCCAGGACGACCTCATAGAGAGTGTCGCCGATGCCCTTCAGTTCATCTCCTACTATCACCCGCTGGACTTCATTCAGGCGGTGAACGAGGCCTACGAGCGTGAGGAAAGCCAAGCGGCCAAGGACGCCATGGCGCAGATCCTCGTCAACTCGCGGCTCTGCGCTGAGGGTAAGCGACCGATCTGCCAGGACACGGGCATTGTTACCGTGTTCGTGAAGATCGGTATGGACGTGCGCTGGGAGGCAGAGCTTTCGATTGCGGACATGATCAACGAGGGTGTGCGTCGCGCCTATTTGCACCCGGACAACGTGCTTCGCGCCTCGATTCTCGCGGACCCGGCTGGCGCCCGAAAGAACACCAGGGACAACACGCCGGCGGTCATACATTACGAAATGGTTGCGGGTGATCGCGTCGAGATAGACGTTGCGGCGAAGGGGGGCGGGTCCGAGAACAAGTCGAAGATGGTGATGCTGAATCCATCTGATTCGATCGTGGATTGGGTCGTGAAGACCGTTCCGACGATGGGTGCTGGTTGGTGCCCGCCGGGCATGCTCGGCATCGGCATCGGCGGCACCGCTGAAAAGGCCGCAGTGATGGCCAAGTCCGTGCTGATGGATCCTATCGACATCCACGAACTGCGCGCGCGTGGACCGAACAATCGCGTCGAAGAACTTCGCCTGGAGATCATGGATGCCGTCAACGCCCTCGGCATCGGCGCTCAGGGACTCGGCGGCCTGACCACCGTACTCGACGTGAAGATCGCAGATCACCCAACCCACGCCGCCTCCCTGCCCGTCTGCATGATTCCGAACTGTGCGGCTACGCGGCATGCGCATTTCGTGCTCGACGGCAGCGGCCCGGTGCGGCAGCGCCCACCGAGCCTGGATGACTGGCCGGACATCACCTGGGAGGGGGCTGACGGCGCGCGGCGTGTCGACCTCGACAACCTCACGCGAGATGAAGTCGCCGCCTGGGAACCCGGCGAGACGCTGCTGCTCAACGGCCGCATGCTTACGGGCAGGGACGCCGCGCACAAGAAGATGAAGGAACTCATAGAGTCGGGCGAGGGCCTGCCAGAAGGGGTCGACCTGGAGGGGCGCTTCATCTACTACGTCGGTCCGGTCGATCCGGTGCGCGATGAGATCGTCGGCCCCGCCGGCCCGACCACAAGCACGCGCATGGACAAGTTCACGGACCTCATCCTCGCTGAGACGGGCCTGCTTGGCATGATCGGCAAGGCCGAGCGCGGCCCGGCGGCGATCGAGGCCATCCGCGAGCATGGCGCCGTCTATCTCATGGCTGTCGGGGGCGCGGCCTATCTCGTCTCCAAAGCCATCACCGATGCCCGCGTCATTGCGTTCCCGGAAATGGGCATGGAGGCGATCTACGAGTTCGAGGTGAGAGACATGCCCGTTACGGTCGCCGTGGACGTTCGTGGGACGTCTGTCCACCGGACGGGGCCGGCTGAGTGGAAGGAACGCATCGCAGCCCAGCCGGTGCGCATCGTCGGCTGAGCGCCTTCGCTGCGCTCTTCAAGTGCGCCTATGCGCTGTTTGAGTGCCTGCCTGTGATGGGTGGGCCTATTCACCGCACGCGCCTGCTTCGAAGCAGGGTGAACAGCGCACCGAATTTTGCACCAGAGCTGCCCACTTTCTGAGTCGTGCGCTAAAAAAGTGCGCCTGTGACCCCGGAATCCTCCCTCCGATCGGCTATTTCAGGCCTGATCGCATCGCCGACGCGCATCTCAGACGTATGGGCGGGGTGGCATTGATTTTGCGATGTCCGAATGCGGGCAATGTCCGTTCGCCGGAGCGCTGCGGGGAAACCGGGGCCAAGCACCAAGACGGCGGTCGTAGTCGGGACTCTGACGGGTTTCGGGTGTTTTCTGTTCTGGGGGTTTTACATGAACACGAATCGGTTCACGCGCGGCAAGCGCGCGCTCTGCATCGCGGTCGCGCTTTGCAGTGGCTCTACAGGGACTGCCTTCGCGCAAGAAGAAGGTGTCGCCGAACTTGAGGAAGTCGTTGTCACTGGCTCGCGGATCGCTACGGACAGCGCGGTTTCCTCCGCGAGCCCCGTGCAGGTACTCGGCAGCGAAGAGATCCGCACCGCCGGCCAGGTCGACCTGGGTGAATTGCTGCGGGAGTCGCCAGCGCTCAATGCCTCGCTGCCCGCGAATTTCTCCGCGCTTCAGGGGCCCGCGGCGGGTACGCCGGGTTCTACCGATGACGATCTAGGCATTGGTTTCCTCAACCTCCGAAATCTCGGCACGGTGCGGACGCTGGTGCTGGTCAACGGGCGCCGACACGTAGCGGGCGCTCAAGGCGCCGCTGCTGTCGACATCAACACGATTCCGAACACGATGGTGAAGCGGGTAGAAACCCTCACCGGCGGCGCATCTTCGGTCTACGGTGCTGACGCTGTCACGGGCGTCGTCAACTTCATCATGAAGGATGCCAGTGATTTCGACGGCATCGAGTTCAACGCACGGACGGGCATTTCCGGACGCAACGACGGTGAGGAATACCTGCTCTCCGGCGCAGGTGGCTTCGAGTTCCTGGACGGGCGCGCAGGTCTCGTTTTCGGCGTCGAGTACCTGAGCAATTCCGAGGTCTACGACACGTCCAGGCCGTTCACCGGCCCGAACATTGGCGACGATCTGAATAACACGCCGGAAATTGCTCAGTTAACCGGCCGTAATCCTCAGGCGCAGCGCGTATACGTTCGGCCTGAAGGTAACCCGATCTCCAGCCCGCTCGGCGTCTTCAACGTCACCGACATCGATGCATTCACGCAGATCGACAACATCCTCTCCGCATCGACCTACCGGCCTGGCGACCCGATCCCGATCATTCCCGGTACGGAAGCATTTGGTCGCGTCCCCGGTGGCCCGGCATCCGGCGGTATCCCAGCGCTTCAGGTCATCGATTCGCCGATCAACGGTGTGCCGCGAGCCTACGACCCCGGTTTTGCAATCAACACCTCTCAGAGCTTCCTGGTCGGTGACGGCTTGGGCTCGAATCTCGGCACGCTGTTCCCGGAGCAGGATCGCGTGGTGGTCAACCTCAACGGCACCTTCGATCTGACCGACAACCATGCCCTCTTCATCGAGGCCAAGTACGCGAACTCAGAGAACTCCGAGCGTCAGGGCGTTGCTGACTTCAACGATTCCATCCCGATCGCCTTCGACAACCCATACATCCCTGCCGCACTCGCAGAGCAGATCACCTTCTTGCAGAACGAGGGCATCATCGCCCCGAACCCCAACGATGGAACCTTCTACGGTTTCGGTTCGTCCCGGGACACCTCCGACCTCGCAGTGTTGCCGCGGACCACGGTGGAGCGGGAAACGATCCGCATCGTGGCGGGTATCGAGGGCGAGTTCGATGTGCTTGACGGCATCGAGTACGAGCTGTCCTACAACTACGGCGAAACGACCGCAGACATCAATAATGAAGGCACGCGTATCGAAGACCGCTTCTATGCCGCGCTCGACACGACGGTAGATGCGAACGGAGATATCGTCTGCCGGTCCGACCTCGACCCGACCGCGCTTCCCTTCGTGGCAGCGACGTTCCCGACGCCGAACTTCACCAGCGGGAACTTCACCAACGCCGGCGCGTTCACCGAGTTCGTGACCTTCTCTCCGGGCGATGGGTCCTGCGTGCCGTTCAATCCCTTCGGCCGGAACGCAGCAACGCCTGAGTACGCAGCCTTCGTCTATCAGAACGACATTGATAAAACGGAGCTCGAACAGCACGTCATCTTCGGTTCGTTGACGGGTTCCACGTCGAGCTTCTTCGAGATGCCGGCTGGGCCGATCGGCTGGGCCGCGGGTTTCGAGTATCGTGAGGAAGAAAGCAGCTTTGTCGTTGGTTCCTTCGAACAATTGGGGATCACCTGGAACGGTTCGAATGGAAACCAGCGCGAGTCGCTTGCGGGCGAGTTCGACGTCTTCGAATACTTCGCTGAAGCGCAGGTGCCGCTCATCTCCGATCTGCCGGCCTTCGAATACGTTGAGGTGACGGGCGCCATCCGCTTCGCGGACTACAGCACCATCGGCTCCAACGACGCCTGGTCCTTCGGCGGGCGCTGGACGATCCTGCCGGGCATCACCCTCCGCGGAACCGTCTCTGAGGCCGTGCGTGCGCCGAACATCGCGGAACTGTTCTCGCCCCAGCAGCCGGCGTTCTATCCGTTCCTGAACGACCCCTGCTCGATCCAGAACATCAACTCGGGTTCGGAGTTCCGCGCGGCCAACTGTGCGCAGTTCGTGCCGGACGGCTACGACGTCACCAACTTCGTCACTGCGGGTATTCCCGGCGTGACAGGCGGTAACCCGGACCTCTCAGAGGAAACGGCCGAGACAACCACCTTCGGTATCGTCATCGAGCCGGAGCAGTGGGTGCCTGGACTCCGGATCATCGTTGATTACTACGAGATCGAGATCGAGGGTGCGATCGATGCGCTGAGCGCTCTGCGGGTATCGGAGGCGTGCGTCGACCTGCCATCGACAGCGAACAACTTCTGCCCGCTGATCACCCGGGCCGCCAACGGCGAGATCATCGACCACCAGTCCGGCCAGGTGAATCTCGGCTCGATCGAGACAAGCGGCATCGATTTCGGGATCAGCTATGACCTCGAACTCGGGGAGCTCGGTGATCTGAGCCTCGGCGTCACCGGAACGCACCTCACAGACTGGAAAGAGTTCCAGGATCCGATCGATACAACCGTGTTCGAAGATCGGGTTGGCGAATTCGGCTTCCCCGAGTGGATCACCAACGTCAATGCGCGCTGGTACTTCCGCGATCTGTCCCTGTCCTGGTCGGCGCGCTACGAAGACACCCAGCTCCTGCCGGGCATCGGCAACGACAATATTGCGGCCAATCCGCTCTTCGTTGATCCGTCGCAGACCGGGCGCGGCATCGTTCACGACTTCAACGTCGGCTACGATTTCGGTGACAGCGTCAGCGTGTACGCCGGTCTGAACAACGCCTTCGACGAGCGCCCCTACCTGGGATCGCTCTCGCGTCCCGCGGGTCCTCGGGGTCGCTTCTTCTTCGCCGGCGCAAGCTACCGGATGTGAGGATGCAGGCGGCCAGTCGGCCGGCTGATGCAGGAACGGAGAGCGCCCGGCCGAGCGGCCGGGCGCTTTTCTTTGTCGAACGGCATCGCCAACGCGCCGATGATCTATGACATCACTGCCTTACGTCAGACCGAGAACGCCGCTCGTGCCTATGGCTGCGTCCCGAACCTGACCGGTCGTGAGCTGTCGCTGACCGGGTTCTGAAACTCGAAGCATCGTTGTCCGTGCGTTCGCCTTTGGGTGATCGACGGCGCCGCGGGACTCAGCCTCCCGCGCTTCCGATCGGTGCTGCAGGCATTCGCGCCGCCGAGATGACGCGGGTAACCGTGCCGCACCGTTCTCTTCTAGAATCCGCGCTCCTCGACGTTACGTCCTTCCCTCCGAGTACTTGCCATGACGCCGGAACGTGCGCGCCGTATCCGCGAGACCCTCGATCGACGCCAGCCGGACCTGCGCGTCGTCACCGACTCGGTCCACAAGGGCCACAATCTGTCCGCGATTGTCCGCTCTTGCGATGCGTTCGGGGTGCTCTGGCTTCATGCGGTCGTGGCGGATCGTGACTTCCGGACGTTCCGTTCTACGGCCATGGGCAGCCAGCGCTGGGTCGAGATACATCGCCATGGAGAGATCTCGGACGCATTGCAGACGGTCCGGTCCGACGGCATGCAGGTAGTCTGTGCGCATCTCGATGAGCATGCAGTCGATTACCGCAGCATTGATTACACGCGCCCCACCGCTCTCCTCATGGGGGCAGAAAAACAGGGGCCGAGCGAGGCTGCCGTTGCCCAGGCGGACGCCACCATCACCATTCCGATGGTCGGCATGGTCGAGTCCTTCAATGTCTCCGTCGCGACGGCCATTATTCTCGCAGAGGCGTATCGACAGCGTGCCGCAGTGGGTTTCTACGATGCGCCCCGCCTGGACGAAAAGAACTATGCGCGCCTGTTCTTCGAATGGGGCGAACCAACGCTCGCAGATTTCTGCCGGCGGCATGCGCTGGCGTATCCTGCGATCGATCATGAAACAGGCGAGCTCGAAGTCCCCGGCTGGTTCGCTTCCAGGCAGCGCGAGATCTTCGCATCGGATGCTGCAAGCGAAAGCGATGCCGAGGATGAGGATGCGCCATGACGCGCCACTTCGAGTTCATCACTGATCTCGAAGTCGATCTCGAGGTCGCTGCGCGCCTCGTCGACTCGCCTGCTGCCGTCGCGTATCTCATGTCGCCGCTGCTGTGTCTGGATCCTCTGGACGGCACGCCGGGCGAACGATTTCGTGCGGGCCCTCAGCGCTTTCGCGTGCGCGCACTCGGCCTGATTCCGGTCGGCACGCAGACGATCGATGTAAGTTGGCCCGAAGGAGCGGAGCACGTGCTTCTGGATGTTGGCGGCAACGCCTTCACGCAGCGCTATGCGCACCGCATCGAACTGCACGTTGTCGGCCGGGGGCGGATTCGGTGCGTTGACCGCACTGAAATCGATGCCGGTATTCTGACCGCCCCCGTAACGCTCGGTTTCTGGCTCGTGAATCGAATCGTGCAGCTGCGCTGGCCGCGCCTGCTTCGATTGCTAGACTGATGGAAGCCAAACGGGCTCTACCGCACAGGAAATCTCATGTCCCGCGCAGTTGATGGACCTCGGGTCCCCTCGGGCAGCAAATACCGCACTCCAGAAGGGGGTACGGCCGTGCGCAATGGACAGAAGTCGCGAACGGCAGAACCTGCACCGATTGAGCGCAAGCCCGAGTGGTTGAGAGTGCGCATTCCCTCCGGCGGGCGCTATCGCGAAGTGCGGGAGATCGTTCATGGCAACAGGCTCGCGACGGTCTGCGAAGAATCGCATTGTCCGAACATGGGTGAGTGCTGGAACAACGGCACAGCGACGATCATGGTGATGGGTTCGGTCTGCACGCGCGCGTGTCGCTTCTGCGCGGTCGATACGGGCAATCCGCAGGGGCGGCTCGATCCGCAAGAGCCGGCCAGCGTCGCCGAGTCCGTTCGCTTGATGGGGCTTCGCTACGTGGTGCTCACGTCGGTCGACCGCGACGATCTTGCCGATGGCGGCGCGGCGCACTACGCGGCATGCGTACGGGCCATCAAGACCGCGACCCCGGAGGTTGCTGTCGAGGCGCTCACTCCTGATTTCCTCGGCCGCGTCCGCGATGTGGAAACGGTGGTGGACTCAGGCCTCGAAGTCTTCGCGCAGAACGTGGAGACGGTCGAACGGCTCACCCACGAGGTGCGCGATCCCCGTGCGGGATATCAGCAGACGCTCGACGTGCTTGCATACGGTAAGCGGCATCGCCCTAAGGTGCTCACCAAGACGAGCCTGATCTTGGGCCTCGGCGAGACGGACGATGAAATCCGCCGGACTATGGACGATCTGCGTGCTCACGAAGTAGATCTCCTGACCATGGGCCAGTATCTGAGGCCTACGCCCCACCATCTGCCGATCGCGCGCTGGGTGTCGCCGGAAGACTTCGATCGCTATCGCACCTGGGGCCTGGAGCGAGAGTTCTTGGAGGTCGCCGCAGGGCCGCTTGTGCGATCGAGCTATCGAGCTGATCGGATTTTAGACGGCGATAACCTGGGCCTCGCCACCGACGCGGGGCGCATCCCGCTGCGCCAGCTCTGAAAGGTCGGTTGCCCCTGGAGGGCGGCCACCGGAGAGAGTAGACCCCGACGACACCCGGTATCGGGGCCCGCCACACGCCGGGGCAAGGGCGTAGCGGGCCGATCGGATGCCGGGCTCGACAGGGCCGATCCATGACGCTCTCGCAGTGGCCGCCGGGAACTTATCGCTCGACGCGCATGTCCTGCCGCTGAACAATCCTGCGGCTCCCCGCGGGGAGGCGCGCGGTTGCTGCAGCCGGTCGTGCGGCCGGCGCATGGAGCACAGCGTGCTGGAGTATCGGGTGCAGCTCGCCGCGCAGGCCACTGCGCGGGAGCTCCGTGAACTTCACCGTCGGAATGTTGGCGACCCCGGCGAGCGGGGCCGCGAGCAGCAGCGTCAGCAGGACGCCTCGCAGCTGCCGCGCGGGCTGGCCATCCATGGCTGCTCTGCCTCAGCCTTGATCGTCGACCCAGCGGCCGGCCGTAGATGACACGTCGATGACCATGCGACCAGAACGACTCGTCTTACAGGTTACGCGCTGATGTTCTTTGGTGCCGTTTTCTGTGCGGGTCTCCACGTTCGCGAAGATCTCGTGACGCCCGCTGTCCAGGCGGCGGTGGAAGGTGTCAGTCACCTCCGCATCGTTGAATTGAGTATTGATGGCCGCTGTGCACGAGTCCAGCGGACGCTGGTAGACGGGCGAGATGCCTGCGTGTGCGACCACTGGCAAGGTCGCTGCGGTTGCGAGCGCTGCGATGACGGTGCGTGCTTTCATGGGGGTTCTCTCCTGATGTGCGAGGCCGCTTCGTGGGCCGCGTGATCATGAGACGCCCAAATGCGTGAAATCGTTGCTAGTGGATCGATGAAGCGAGGGTCGATGAAGACCATGCGAGGGCACGCAGCGACGAACCGACTCGTCGCTGAGCCTCTGCATCAGCGCTGAAGTCCGGTTCTGCTCGAGCAGCCTCTCGGAAATGGCGATTCCTGACCCTCAGCCGGGGTCGGCTTCGTCCCCATGTTCCGTCATTAGCAGACCGCGAAAAGCATGGCGAGGTGTCCACTCGCCCCGGACGACCCGATTCACCTCGGCCGCGATGGGCATGACCAATCCATGCGTTTCTGCCATCTCCATGACCACGGGCGCGGTCTTCACCCCCTCCGCCACCATGTGCATCTCCGCGACGACCTCGTCCAGGCTACGGCCCTTGCCCAGCTGCTCGCCGACATAGCGATTGCGCGACTGTTGGGAGGTACAGGTGGCGACCAGGTCGCCCATGCCGGCAAGGCCCGCAAAGGTCCGTGCCCGGCCGCCCAGGGCAACGCCCAAGCGTGAGAGTTCAGACAAGCCTCGGGTGATGACCGCGGAGCGCGTGTTGTCGCCTGCGCCAAGGCCATCTCCCATGCCTGCAGCAATGGCGACCACGTTCTTCAAAGCGCCGCCGAGTTCGCAGCCGATTACATCCTTGTTCCGATAGACGCGGAACAGGCCTGAGGAAAACAGCGCCTGGACGCGCTGGATGATTGCCTCGTCCTCCATGGCGATGACGGATGCTGCGGCGAACCCGGACATGATTTCGCGTGCGAGGTTCGGGCCTGACAGCACGCCTGGCGGATGGCCCGGCAACTCGTCCTGGATGACTTCCGTCATGCGCTTGCCGGTACCCTGTTCAAGGCCCTTCGACAGGCTGATGACGGGTACCCAGGGGCGCACGTGCTCGCGCACCGCGATCAGAGTGGAGCGGAAGGTCTGTGCGGGGACGCCGATGACGAGTACGTCAGCGTGCTGCACCGCTTCTGCGAGATCTGCGGTGGCGCGCAATCTCACCGGAAGCTTTGCATCCGGGAGATATCGAGTATTGCTGTGCTCGCGGTTCACCTCATCGGCGGTATCGGGATTGCGCGCCCAGAGCAGCGTCGGTGCGTTCCGCGACAAGAGGGCCGCCACGGTCGTTCCCCAGGAACCGGCTCCGAGCACGCTCACGTTCAGATTCATCCTACTCATCTCCCCGTCTGTTATGTCTCCCCGCACGGAAGTGTACGCTTGCGCTGGGAAGATCACTGGGGAGTGATTGATGCCGGCGCGCGCAGCAGAGCGGAGCGGCGAGCTCGCGATCGAGGACGGCAGCGTTCAGGCCTTGCATGACGCTCGGGTCTGGCCCGACGGTGAGCATGTGGCCGTGCTGTTCCTTCTCGACGTGCAAAGCGACGATGAGCGGGCCCTGCTGGAAGACCGCGTACGGGCCGCCTCCCTGGGTGCGGGCGCTCGGGTAGAGTGCGCACGATTAGACGAGGCCGATCGCCTTGATCGTCTTCTCGCCGATCTGCCGGACGATTGCTGGCTCCAACCGCTGCGCATCATCTGTTTGCCGAAACCGCGTCCGGGGACATCGAGCCTGGTTCAGGACCTGATCGCGATCGGCATCGAGAATCCCGGTCCGCGCCGCCGCCGGCGCATCCTCGCAGAGGCACCCGACCGGGTGCGCATCCTGCGCGGAGATGGAGCCTCCATCGCGTCTCTGCGCGAAGAAGCAACGCGTATTTGGGGGGCGGCTGAGGACAGCGGTGGCCTGGCAGCTTTTGTGCGCCGGCAGGCCCTGGTGGTTCTGGACAGGGTCGAGCGCAATGCCCGCGGTGCCCGCTACAAGGTGCCGCGTCTGCTTCCGAACGATGTCTTTGCCAATCGCGCCTTCAGGTCGAAGCTCTGGCAGATCGCCCAGGAATCGGAACGACTCCCCGCAGAGATCGAAACGGAAGCCGTGGCGAATCTCGAGGAGATGGCGGCGACGCAGACGCCGCTTACCCTCGATCTACTCGTCGCGATCATGCGCGCCATGTACACGGCGAGCCACGAGCGTGAGATCGACGTTCGTCCGGATCAGCTTGCGGAGGTCGAGGAGCTGATCCGTACGCGACCTGTTGCCTTCGTCATGAGCCACAAGTCCATGCTTGATTCGATCGCGCTGCAGGTGGTGCTGTTCGATCGCAATCAGCCCATGCCGCTCACTTTCGGCGGCATCAATCTCAACACCCCCGGTATCGGTGCGCTTGCGAAGCGGGCCGGCGTGATTTTCCTGCGCCGGTCCTTTCAGGACAACGAGGTCTACAAGTCGGTCTTCCGGCGGTATATCGATTATCTCATCGAGAAGCGCTTTTCCCTGCTGTGGGCGCTGGAGGGGACGCGCTCGCGCACGGGCAAGCTGCTCCCGCCGCGTTATGGGCTCTTCAACTACGTGGTCGAAGCGATCCTGCGGACCGGGATTGGCAACGTCACCTTCGTGCCGGTGAACATCACCTACGACCAGGTGCCGGAGGTGGGCGACTACGTCATCGAGCAGCAGGGGCGAGAGAAGAAAGCAGAGGGGGCGGGCTGGTTCATCCGCTTCATTCGCGAGCGACGCCCCCACGGCCGAATCTTCCTGCGGTTTGGCTCCGCGCTGACACTCGGTGATGTGGTGCCTGATCTTGACCTGGAGGCGGGCCTTGAGCCGGAGGCGCGACAGCAGGCCGTCCAGAAGATCGCCTTCGAGACGGCGGTGAGCATGAATGATGCGACGCCCATCACGCCGACGGCTGTTGTCACCATGATCCTGCTGGCCGCAGGCAAGCGCGCCCAGTCACTCACGAACATCCAGCACCTGGCGCGCCCTGGCATGGCACTTGTTCGCAAGCGGCGGATTGAGATTGTCGGCCGCTCCGACTTCCGCAATCGCGAGGCGGTCGAGGAGACGCTCGCGCAACTGCATGCTACGGGGATCGTCAGCTACTACGACGATGGTGAAGAGCGTCTCTACGGCATTGCGGAGGATGCGCACCTCAAGGCCGCGTACTACCGGAATACGGTGATTCATTACTTCGTGTCAGACGCCTTCTGCGAGCTCGCGCTGCTCGCTGCGGCCGGACACGAGGAAGATACGTTCTGGGAGGAGATGACGCGCCTGCGCGATCTTTTCAAACACGAGTTCTACTTCCGGTTGCGCGGTGCGTGGATCGAGAAAGCAGAGGCCCGCCTTGCCCTGCGGTTTCGGAGCTGGCGCGAGGTCCTGCCGGAAGGTGGCGATGCCGTGCGCGAACTCTTCGGCGGCGTCCGGCCGCTGTTTGCCCATGCGCTCCTGCGCGCTTTCGTCGACGCCTATTCGGTGGTTGCCCGCGCCCTCGCGCGTCTTGGCGACGCGCCGGTCGAGGATCCGAAGGCATTCGTCGCGAACTGCCTTGCACTCGGGCGACAATTGCAGCGGGAAGGCAGGATCTTCTCGGAGGAGTCGGTGTCGCGATCGCTGTTCGAAACGGCCATGAAGGTGGCTGAACAGCGTGGTCTCACGGCGGGGTCACCGGACGTGGCCGCCGCGCGTCTTGCGTTCTTCGAGGAACTGAAGAACCTCGGCGATCGCCTCGACGTTATTCTCGAACTGACCACTCGCCGTACGCTGGCGCAGGAGCTCTGAAGCATGAGTCGCACGCTGGAATCGCTCATCGAGGACATCGAGGCCGCGCCGGACGGGCCGCAGGTCGCCGCCCTGTTTGATCTGGACCGCACCCTGATCAATGGGTTCTCCGTGCAGGACGTCTTCCTCGAGCGAATTCTGACCCGGGATATGGGCGCGCGAGAGGTGGGCCGCGCAGTCCGGGACGTTGCCAAGTACAAGACCGGTCGAATCCCGTTCTCAGAGTTCGTCGCCAGCACGGCGAAGGAGCTGGCTGGAAAGTCGGATGATCAGAGTATGCAGTTCGGCTACGAGGTCTTTGCACGCCGGATCGCACAGCGGATCTTTCCGGAGTCCCGTCGCCTCGTCGAAGCACATCGTGCGAAGGGGCACACGCTCGTGGTTGTGTCCTCGGCGACGCCCTATCAGGTGGAGCCTGTGGCGCAGGATCTCGGGATCTATCACACGCTGTCCACGCGCCTGGAAGTCGTCGATGGTATTTGCACCGGCAAGATCATAGAGCCGCCCTGCTACGGTCCGGGCAAGCTCACGGCCGCTTCCGCGCTCGGCGAGGAGGTGGGTTTCTCCCTTGATGATTCCTTTTTCTACTCCGACGGCTATGAGGACGTGCCGCTGCTCGAGGCCGTTGGCCATCCGCGTACGCTCAATCCCGACGCGCAACTGACCCGCTATGCGCATCGCATGGGCTGGCCCACCACGCGTTGGGAATCGCGGAAACGACCCGGATTCGAGGAGGTGTTGCGCACCTCGCTCGCTTACGCATCGCTTTCGACCGCGGGCAGCCTCGCCATTGCGGATTTCGTGCTCAACCGCGACATCAAGCATGCCCGCAACGTGGCCGGGACGGTCTGGGGGGAGCTTGCGACCGCCGCGCTGGATCTGCGCCTGGACGTGCGCGGCGAAGATCACCTTTGGAGCCACCGTCCCGCGGTGTTCGTGTTCAATCATCAGAGCCAATTGGACGCGGTGCTCATGGCGCGCCTGCTGCGTCAGGACTTCACCGGCATCGCCAAGAAGGAGGTGAAGACTCAGCCCTTCGTGGGGCAGATGTTCCAGGCTGCGGGGGTCATCTTCATTGACCGCGCGAACCGTGAGAAGGCCATCGCCGCCATGGAGCCGGCGGTCGAGGCGCTGAAATCGGGGACATCTATCGTGATCGCACCGGAAGGCACTCGCAGCCCGACCCGGGCGCTGCAGCCGTTCAAGAAGGGCGCTTTCCATCTCGCTATGCAAGCGGGCGTCCCGATGGTGCCGGTGGTGTTGCACAACACCTCCGACTTCATGCCCAAGGGTACGGTCTTCGCGCACGCGGGGATGGTCGAGGTCGAAGTGCTGGAGCCTGTAGATACGACCGACTGGCGCTCGGAAACACTCGATGAGCATGTCGCGGACGTACGTGGACGTTACCTCCAGGCACTCGCGCAGACCTGACGCGTCAGCTGTCGGTGTCTCCCGGGGCTCCTTCGGCATCGGCATCGCCATTGGGAGGAGCATCGCTGGTGCTATCGAGGTCGCCTTCGGTGTCGAGGAAGTCGAGGATTCGTGCGCTCGTTTCCGTAGGGATCGCCTCGACGCCCTTCAGGCGCCGGGTCATGACCCGCGTTCGGGTTTCCAGCCCTCCGATGTCCTTCTCCGCCAGACGCAGGCGATTTTTCACCTTGTCCAGCGCCTCGCCGAACTTGCCGAACTCCGTCTTTACAGCGCCGAGCACCTGCCAGACCTCGCCCGAGCGCTGCTGAATAGCGAGCGTTCGGAAGCCCATCTGTAGAGAATTCAGCAGCGCGGAGAAGGTGTTGGGCCCCGCGACTACAACGCGGTGCTCGCGCTGAATCCGGTCGGTCAGGCCCTCGCGACGTGCGATTTCCGCATAGAGCCCTTCGGTGGGCAGGTAGAGGATGCCGAAATCCGTCGTGTGGGGCGGCGCGAGGTACTTTGACGCGATCTCACGCGCCTCGCCGAGCACGCGCTGCTCGAGCGCCTTGACGGCCGTTTCGACCTCGTCCGGGTTGCCGGCCTCGGATGCCGCCAGCAGGCGCTCATAGTCCTCGCGGGGGAACTTGGCATCGATTGGTAGCCAGACCGGAGCGTCGTCGGCGTCACGTCCGGGCAGGCGAATGGCGAACTCCACGCGTTCGCTGCTCCCGGGCTTCACCGCTACGTTCGAGCCGTACTGGTCGTTCGTGAGCACGTCCTCGAGCAGGCGTCCGAGCTGCACCTCTCCCCAGGTGCCTCGTGTTTTCACGTTGGTGAGCACGCGTCGCAGGTCGCCGACGCCTGTCGCCAACTCCTGCATCTCGCCCAGGCCCTTGTGGACCGACTCAAGGCGCTCGGACACCAATCGGAAGGACTCGCCCAGCCGCTTTTCCAAAGTGCTCTGGAGCTTCTCGTCCACGGTCTTGCGCATGTCCTCGAGGCGCTTACCGTTCTCTTCTCGAAGCGCCTCGAGCTGGGTCGTCAGCGTCGCGGTCAGCTGAGTGAGCCGCTGCTCGAAGCTCGCGAGCCGCTCCTTCTGGACCGCTCCGGCGGCCTCGGTGCTGGCGCGCTGTTGAGTCGCGAAGTTCTCCAGGGACGTTCGCATTTCCTCACGCTGCTCACGCCCCGAGCGCACGAACACGTCGCGCAGCTCGCCCAGGCGGGCATCGAGAAGCTCTCGCTGACGATTCTGCGCCTCGCCCACCTGGGCTTCGAAGACTCGCAGGCGCTCGGCGAAGGTGTCGAGCTGGGCCCGCTGGCCCTCTCCGAGGGTCGTGAGCGATTGCTGAAGTTCTACGCGAAGTGCGCCGGCCGACTCCGCGCTCTCCATGCGCGCCTGGGCGAGATCGCTGGCGAGGCGATGCTCGATGGTTTCAAGGCGAGCCTCCAGAGGCATAAGCGCATCGGAAACGGCGGCGGAGAGCGTTGCCTTGGCAGCGCGCGCACGCGCCGCGCCGTGCGCCCAGGCGCCGGCTTGAAGCAGGGCAACGGTGATGAGGCCAAGTACGAGCTGGTGATGCGGTACGGTGAGAAATTCGGCCACGGGCGAGTTCCAACGTCCAATCAGGCAGGATCGCACCTGCCGGTCGTGACGTCACTCGGGCTGGTAGCGCGTGTACTTGTCTGCGCGGCCGCGCGCGAGGTCGGCGGGATACTTGGCGCGATTCTTTGCCATCTTCTGCTCGCAGGCGGCGAGCAGATCTATGCCGAGTCGATCGGCGAGACGCACGAGATAAACCTGGACATCGGCGATCTCATCCGCGACGGCCGCGAGCGTCTCCTCGTCGAGCGCGTCGGACTCTTCGGCAGTCAGCCACTGAAAGTGTTCCTGCAGTTCGCTCGCTTCGACCGTGAGGGCCATGGCGAGATTCTTTGGGCTGTGGAAGCGCTGCCACTGGCGTTCCTCGACGAAGGCGGTGACGTCGCGGCGAAGCTCCTCGAGCGTTTTCATGATGGGGTCCTCCGGCGGGGGCAATCTCGATTCTGGCATGCCGCCGTGCTCGAATGAGCGTTGGCCGCCGAAGAGGAAATTTCCGTGCCCCGCTTTGCTGCCGGCGAGATCGTCGAGCATCTTCGCTTCGCCTATCGTGGTGTGATCTATGGGGTCGATCTCGAGTTCGCTGGAAGCGATGAGTGGTACGCAGTCGTTGCGCGGTCGCGGCCGCCCCGGGACGCCCCCTGGTACCACGTCCTCGTCGACGGCGCGGACCACACGACCTATGTCGCCGAACGTCATCTCCAGCGCGCGGAGGACTTCGGACAGATCGAGCACCCACTGCTAGGCCGCTATTTCAACGCGTTCGACGGCAGGCGCTACGGGCTGCGGCACCGTTGAAACGAGAGATCAGAGCCGCCGTAGAACATGCGCTGAGGTGGTGATCGCCGAGGGTCCGCGGACAGCGCACGCGTGCGGCGGGAAGGGTGAATCTGCTGCCCGACATCCGGACCGGCGAGCTACAGGCGATTTGCTTGCCTCCAGCGGGTCGTTGCCGCACATTCGCGCGCTGCTTGTTGCCGCTCAAGTAGCCTGTCATGAAGTTGCTTTGCCTGCTGTCGCGTTCCCTGCTGCTGTTTGCCCTACCGATCTATTCGGCGGCCGCGCCGAATCCCGACGCGCTCAAGCTCGCCTCTGTTCACGCGCTCGTTGCCCCCCTGGACGCCTCGGAAGGGGAAGTGCTGGTGGCGCGGCGCAGCGACATCAGCGTACCCATCGCATCGGTTACCAAGCTCATGTCGGCCGTCGTGGTAGTTGAGTCCGGCGCAGATCTCGACGCCTGGCTCGACATCCGGAAATGGGATCCAAAGCCGCCCAACAATGCGTTCTCGCACATGCGCGTTGGCTCCGAGCTGCGGCGTGGCGACCTGCTGAGACTCATGCTGCAGGCTTCGGAGAACCTGGCCGCGCATACGCTGGCTCGACATCACCCGGGTGGATTCGACGCCTTCGTCGTGGCGATGAATGAAACCGCTCGGCGCCTCGGCATGACCGGCGCTCAGTTCGTTGAACCAAGCGGTTTGTCTCCGGAGAATCGTGCCTCGGCGGACGACCTGCTGCGTCTTGCGCGCCACGCGTACGGCTTCGAGAAAATCCGCGTTTCGTCTACTTCCCGCCGCTTCGAACCTCGATTTCGGTCGCCTTCCTATAGCCGGGTCTACGGCAATACGAATCGCCTGATCCAGCGGTCGGACTGGAACGTACTGATGAGCAAGACCGGCTATCTGAGCGAAGCGGGGCGATGTCTGGTCATGGTGGTCGAGCTCGGGGATGCGCCACATGTCGTGGTGCTTCTGGATTCCTTCGGCAAGCTTTCGCCGGTCGGCGATGCCGGCCGCATCCGACGGTGGCTCGCCACCGGTCGTTCCGGGCAGGTGGCTCCGGCGGCCGCGGCCTACGCAGAACGCCGGGGGCGCGCGATTACGGCAGGCGCCGAGCCCATTCATGGGGAATCGCAGCCTGGGGCGTAGCGAGCTAGGCTCGTCCGTCACTGACGCCGCAGCGGAACGCCCCTATGCCGAATGTCCTCATTACTGGTGCCAATCGCGGCATCGGGCTCGAACTCGTCAAGCGGTATGCGGCCGCCGGTGATCGCGTACTCGCGACCTGCCGCGTACCGGCGGAAGCGACGGTGCTCACGGAGCTGGCAGGGACCCACGAATCGGTGTCCGTTCACGGCGTGCAGATCACCGATGGCGCTTCGGTGGCGGCGCTTGCGGCGGACCTCGGCGTTTCCTCGCTCGATCTGCTCATCAACAATGCCGGCGCCAACGCGCCCATGGAAGCGCAATCGCTTGCGACCATGGACTATGAGGGCTGGGCAGACATGCTCGCGGTGAACGCGATGGCGCCGCTGCGCGTTCTACAGGCGCTGCTGCCTGCCCTCGAGGCCTCTGATGCGTCTCCTCCGAAGGCCATCACCATCACCAGTCAGATGGGTTCACTTGCTCTCGACTGGCCCGTTGCCTACGCCTACTGCTCGTCGAAGGCGGCGGTGAACAAGGTGATGCGCATGGCGTCGCTCGAACTCAAGGAGCGGGGCATCGCTGTCGGTCTCATTCACCCCGGCTGGGTGCAGACCGACATGGGCGGCGCCAACGCAGCGCTCACCGTCGACGAATCTGCGGCAGGAATCATGACCACTATCGATGCCATCGATCTGGCGGTCACCGGCTGTTTTCGCACCTGGCAGAATGAGGATCATGCCTGGTGAATCGAGGGCAGCCGCTCTGAGATCGGTGCCGTGCTCGGGGAGCTGAGCTCGGGCCATCAGACGATACGGCTGTCGTGCTTGCCCCAGTAGCGGTCCTTGAGCAGGCGCTTGTAGAGCTTGCCGGTCGGTAGCCGTGGCATCTCGTCGATGAAGTCGATGGACTTCGGCCGCATGTAGCCGGCCAGGTGCTCGCGCGTGTACGCGAGCAGCTCCTCTGCGAGCGCGTCGTCTGCGACCACGCCTTCAGCGACCTCCACCACTGCCTTTACGGCTTCGCCGAGATCCTCGTCCGGTACGCCGAATACCGCGACATCGGCCACCTTGTGGTGCATCACGAGCGCGTCTTCGACCTGCTGTGGATACACGTTCACGCCGCCCGAGATGATCATGAACGCCTTGCGATCGGTGAGGTACAGATATCCGTCCTCGTCGACGTAGCCGACGTCGCCGAGCGCAGTCCAGGTCGGGTGCCGGGGGTGGATTGCCTCCGCCGTCTTCTCCGGCGCGCGGTGGTACTCGAAGGGAACTGCTTCCTGCTCGAAGTAGACGAGGCCCGCCTCCCCTGTCGTCAGCTCCTCGCCGTGTTCGCCACAGATGTGGATGACCCCGCTGGCCGCGCGACCCACGGACCCCGGGTGTTCGAGCCATTCCCCACTGGTGATGAAGGTTGAGCCGTTTGCCTCCGTGCCTGCGTAATACTCGAGGAGAACAGGCCCCCACCAGTCGATCATCTGGCGTTTCACTTCCACCGGGCAGGGGGCCGCTGCGTGGATCGCGACTTCTAGGCTGGACGTGTCGAAGGCGGTGCGCACTGTTTCATCGAGCTTGAGCATGCGCACGAACATGGTGGGCACCCATTGGCTATGCGTGATGCGGTGCCCCTCGATGAGGCGCAGCGCCTCGATGGGGTCGAACTTCTCCATCATCACCACCGTGCCCCCCAGGGACTGTGCGCCCATGCAATAGGCGAAGGGGGCTGCGTGATAGAGCGGCGCCGGCGACAGGTATCTGGTTCCCGCGGAGAACCCGTACAGGCTCTCGAGCACGGCGTTGATGCGCGTGCCCTCTCTGATCGACGCCCCGGTCAGCGGGCGCTTGATGCCCTTCGGGCGTCCGGTCGTGCCGGACGAATACAGCATTGAATCGCCGGCCGGTTCTCGGCCTCGGATCCGCACCGGGCTGTCAGAGACGGCTGCGTCGAGGTCCAGCCAGGGCGCGTCGCGGCCGCCTACCATGAGCCAGTGCTCGACGTTCCCACACAGGGAGGGCAGATTGTCTGCCACCTCGCGACGGGCCGACGATGAGAACACTGCGCGGGCGCCGCAGTCCTCGATGATGTAAGCCGCCTCCTCTGCCGTCAGGTAGCGGTTTATGCAGGTGAGGTAGAGGCCGGATCGGAACGCGGCCCAGGCGATCTCGAAGAACTTGAGGTGATTCTCCAGGAAGAGCGCGACATGGTCGCCTTGTGCGAGTCCGTGATCGGCAAGCCAGTTGGCGATGCGCAGCGAATTCGCGTCGAGCGTTGCGTAGTCGAGTACCTCGCCCGTACGCGCGTTGATCGCGGCGGCCTTGGTCGGCGTTTTCTGTGCCCAGATTCCCGGATACATGTGATGTGTTTCTCCCTCACGTCCCGCGTTGATCGTGCCGCGGGTGCGCGCGCATGGACAAGTCGGCGGGCGCTGGTGTATCCCGGTGCCTCTTCGAAGGGAGGGTGAAGATGACAAGATTGACCAGCGGTGACCGTTCGCTCGCGGGCCGCGTTGCCTTCGTTACCGGTGCGGGCAGCGGCATGGGGCGGGCCACGGCCTATCTTTTCGCGGACCTCGGGGCGCGCGTCGTGGCTACGGATCTGAATGAGGCGGGTCTTGCCGAGACCGTCGCTGCCATCGAGGGCGCGGGTGGTCAGGTCATGGGACGACTGCTCGACGTCACCGACGGTGCGCAGTTCGATGCCACCGTGACAGAGGTGGGTGCGCATTTCGGCGGGCTCGACATTCTCGTGAACAATGCGGGCATCTCGCGCTTCACGCCTGTTGATGCTGACGACTACATGGAAATCTGGGACCGTCACGTTGCCGTCTTGTTGACCGCGCATGTGCGCGCGGTGCGCGCAGCGCTGCCGCTGCTGCGCGCGTCTGATGCCGCGCGGATCGTCAACATCGCTTCTACCGAAGGTCTGGGCGCAACGCCCATGGGATCGCCCTACTCGTCGGCCAAGACCGGCGTTACGGGCCTCACGCGTTCGCTCGCGGTTGAACTCGGGCCGGAAGGCATCACCGTGAACTGCATCTGCCCAGGGCCGATCCGCACAGGTATGACGGCGGCGATTCCGGACGAGCACAAGACCATCTATGCAAAACGTCGGACTGCGCTCAAACGCTACGGCGAACCGGAGGAAGTCGCACAGATGACCGTATCGCTGTGTCTGCCAGCGGCCAGCTTCATCACCGGCGCCGTGATTCCGGTGGATGGTGGCCTCATGGCACGCAACGCGTGAAAGAGCTGTCGCTTGCCGAGACCTCGCGCGCGGACTATCCGTTCGCCTGCCTTTTCCGGGTCCGCTACTCGGAGATCGATGGCCAGCAGATCGTTTTCAACGCGCACTATCTGACCTGGTTCGATACGGCGCTGGGAGAGCTTTTCCGTTATCTGGGAATTGTCTACGGAACGGCTCGCGACGGTGCGGACCCAGTCGATTTTCATACCGTGCGCAATCTCATCGACTACCACGCACCAGTGCGTTTTGATGAGGTCGTGGCGGTCTCCTGTCGATTGGGGCGTCTGGGCCGTTCCAGCGTGACTTTCGAGCTGGCCATCTTCGCGCGCGGTGACGAGGCACCGCGCGCAACGGGGCAGGTCGTCTGGGTCTGCGCGGGCGTGGGCGATCATGCTTCAAGGCCCATTCCCGATGACATGCGGGCGCGTTTCGAGGCCTTAAATGGCGAGACGCCGATCGAGGTCGACCCGGTTCGTATCTGAGTCCGGCGCAGCTGGAAACGAGGAGTTGGCAGCGCAGTGAGCAACGCGTCATCGTCAGTGCTCATGCTCGCCCCGGCATTGAAGGACTACGCCTGGGGGGACGATCGGTTCATCCAGGGCCTGCTCGGTGCGGTCCCGGACGGGCGGCCCATGGCAGAGGCGTGGTTTGGCGCACACCCCCAGGGTCCGTCCACGCTTCCGTGCCACGATGGCGATACCCTCCTGGGGTTCCTCGAAGGGGAGAGCAGCACCGCATGGCTGGGACCCGCTGCAGGCATGCGCCAGGGCACATTGCCCTATCTCGCGAAGTTCCTGGCGGCTGCTCGGCCGCTGTCGATCCAGGTTCATCCGGATGATCGCCAGGCACGCGATGGCTTCGCGCGCGAAGACGCGCAGGGCATCGCGCGCGATGCGCCAAACCGCTGCTATCGCGATCCGTATGCGAAGCCGGAGATCATCATCGCGCTCACGGAGTTTCAGGCCCTGTGCGGCTTCCGCAGTGACGAGGAGATTCGTGCAGCGCTCGAGCGCCATGACGTTCTGCGTGATCTGGCGCCGCTTTGTGGCCGCGGCTGGAATGGACAGCGCGAGCTCGTTTCGCACTGGTTCTCGCTCGACCGCGCGGAGGTGGACGGGCGCCAGCGGGCGCTCCTCGCGACGCTTGCAGGCCTGCGGGTCAGAACGGCTGCAGAGAATCTGCTCGTGGAACTTGCAGAGGCTGCGGGCGAGCAGGTCACTGCCGATCCCGGCTTGCTCTTCGCGCTCTTGCTCGCCCAGGTGCGCCTCCAGCCTGGCCAGGGTCTGTTCCTTCGGGCCGGTGTACCTCATGCCTATCTGAGTGGGGCAGGGCTGGAGGTCATGGGCGCATCGGACAACGTCCTGCGCGCCGGGCTCACAAGCAAGCACGTGGCGCCGGACGAGCTGGCTCGCATCGTGCGCTTTGCCGCGGGCGGGGCCTGGCGCGTTGACGGTGAGGTCGACGCCGCAGGATGGCGGGTCTATCGGACAGCGGCGACTGAGTTCGAGGTCGCAACGCGTGAAATGACCGTGCACCGACCGGTGGCGTGGCGCGCAGAGGGCCCGGAGCTGCTCATAGCCCTCGCCGGGGAATCAGAAGTTGAACTCCTAGCTGGCGAGAAGCGCGTTTCGCTCCGGCCCGCTTCGGGGGCATTCGTGGCCCATGACACGTTGACGCAGCTGCGCGGCGTGGGGCCTGTCGCTCGGGTGCGCGTGCCGCTTTGATCTGCGCTGGTCAGTGCATCCAGATCATGTATTGACCCGGGAGTACCCACCCAAGCGCTGCCAGAAAGACGATACCCGCGCACAGGCCGGCGCCCGTCAGGGCCAGTACCCTGCGGTGCAGAGCGGCGAAGCGCGCGTCATCTGACGCGTCGCGGGCGCCGTTGATCGCCGGGATCATCATCATGCTGCCCCACATGGCTGCGGTGAACAGCGCGGCGAGCGCAGTCAGCATCCCGCTGTATGCAGTGCCGAGAGGACTGCTCGGCGCCAGCAGGCCAAGACCGAGCGTGAGCGCGGCCCCGCCCCACGCGCCAAGCGCGTAGTAGCGGGGCCAGAATGCGCGCAGGAAGGTCGCTGCCGCCGTCTCCGGGAGCGTGCGGACGGCCACAGGCGCGGTTGTTCCTGCCGCAACAATGAGACCACCGATGAGCATTGCTGCGCTGCCAGCAACGAAAAGCAGAATGTAGGCGTCGGTTAGATCAGACATGAGGGTGGACAAAAATTGGACGAGGGACCCAGAAGATAGCCCAAGGCTCAAACTGTCGTCCATTTTTCTATACGATAGCTGGACAGATAAGCGCGTGAGTAAACGACTTGTCCGCTATCGAAACGCCGTTCGAAGGTGAACCGATCCGCGCCGCCGTGTGTGGCTTACCCGAGGCCATGCTGCGTGAACTTCGCAGCGACCATGCCGGCGAGCTCGGCGCGGTCTGGATCTATCGGGGTGTGCTCGCCGTGGCCCGCGACCCCGCACTGCGTGCGTTCGCTCAGGCGCACGAGGCGGCAGAACAGGCGCACCTGGATTTCTTTCTTCAGGAACTGCCCGCACAGTGGCACTCGAAGCTGGCGCCGCTGTGGCGGATTGCCGGCTTTCTGCTTGGCGCTTTGCCGGCCTTCATCGGGCCCGGAGCCGTCTATCGTACGATCGCCGCGGTGGAAGCCTTCGTTGATGAGCACTATCAAGTGCAGATAGACATGCTTGAGGGACGCGAGCGTTACGCGTGGTTGCGTGATCGGCTGATTGCCTTCCGGGCCGATGAACTTCACCACCGTGACGATGCGCTTGCCCGGAGCGGCACAGGGGCGGGAACCGGCCTCTGGCGCTGGCTCGTGCATAACGGTTCTGCTGCAGGTGCCATGCTCGCACGGCGATTCTAGATCTTGCGGTGAGCTGAGCGGATCATGCGACGAATGTCGAGGCGCCCGACGGTTCGCTGCACGTAGAATCGCGCGATGAGTCTGTATTCGACCCGCCCTGCGAGTGAGCTCGCACCCGAGATCGCAAAAGCGCCCCGGCCGCGGCGAGGCGAAGCCGCGCGCGCCGCTGCCCAGGATTGGCTCGAGGCCATGCCGGACCTCATGCGGAACCAGAACGTTCAGTTCTGGACGCTGCAGCTGGGCGGTTTCCTGGGCTGGGGAATGGCGTCGCTGGCGACGGGTTTGTTCTGGGGCATGAAACCTGCCTACAACCTCGCCATCCTTACCGGCGTCACGACCGGCATGCTTCTGACCGGTGTGCTGCGCGAGGCGTTCAAGAGCGCCTGGGCCCGGCCGCTCTGGTTCCGCTTCATCGTGCTTGTGGCTGGCTCCTATCTCGTTGCGCTGCTTTGGCAGGTCTCGAAGAACGTCGCGCTCTACGAGTTTTATGGCTTCTACCTTGAGACCGAGGAGAAGTGGCAGCCGCATCGCTGGATGGACTACACGCGCGGCGTCATGTCGAGTTTCTACATTGTGCTCTGCTGGTCGGGTCTGTATTTCGGGCTGAAGTACTACCGGATGCTCACCGAGGAGCGCGCCCGCTCGCTGCGCGCGATGTCGAGCGCGCGGGAGGCTCAGCTCCGGATGCTTCGCTATCAGCTCAACCCCCATTTTCTCTTCAACACGCTCAACGCGATATCCACACTGATTCTCGAGCAGGACACGCAACTGGCCAATCGTATGGTCACGCGCCTCTCCAGCTTCCTGCGTCACTCTCTCGACACCGATCCCATGGCGCGCGTACCACTGGAGTCGGAGGTCCACGCGCTGAGCCTGTACCTCGAGATCGAGCAGGTTCGCTTCGAAGACCGTCTGCGCTTGGATATTCGCATCACGCCGGCCGCATCACGGGCCCAGGTGCCGAGCCTGCTGCTGCAGCCGCTGGTCGAGAACGCGATCAAATACGCCATCGCAAGGCGCGAGGACGGCGGCACGATCCGCATTTTGGCTGACGTCGTGTCGGAACGCCTCGAGGTCGAGGTATCTGACGACGGACCGGGACTGCCAGCGGGTTTCGAGCTTGGCCGCGACGCGCGCGGAGTCGGGCTGCGCAATACAGCCGATCGCCTGCAGCAGGCCTATGGTAAAGATCACGAAATTCATCTTCTCCCGGCGGAGCCCACCGGACTCCGGGTGCTGATCCGGGTCCCTTTCGAAAGCGGAGACGACGCATGACGCTGAGTGAGGCTCGAATGGATGCGAACACGCCATTGCGCACGATCGTCGTCGATGACGAATCCCTTGCGCGCCGTGGACTCAAGGTCCGCCTGTCGCAGCTCGACGGTGTGGAGGTCGTGGCGGAATGTCGCAATGGGCGCGAGGCGCTCGCGGCCATCGGCGAGCAGGCTCCGGACCTCGTCTTCCTTGATATCCAGATGCCTGGCCTCGATGGTCTTGGCGTAGTCCGCGAGCTGCAGTCGGATGACATGCCCCTTATCGTGTTCGTCACCGCTTACGATCACTACGCCGTGAATGCGTTCGACCTGCACGCCGTCGACTACGTGCTGAAGCCCGTCGAGGACGATCGGCTCGAGCAGGCTGTGCAACGCGCGCGAGCGCTGCGCCAGGGGCGCGATGCGACGAACGACAAGGCGCGGCTGCTGGGGCTGGTCCGGACCATGACAGGCAAGGGCGACGCGGATATCGAGACGCTCCTGGAGCATCCGGCGCGCGTTGAAGGCGCTGGCAAGCGTTGGCCTGAGAAGCTCACGATTCGCGATGGCAGCGAGACAACGCTTGTGCCCATGGACAGAATCGATTGGGTCGACGCCGCAGGCGATTACATGTGTGTACACGCCGAGGGCAAGACCCACGTGATGCGCAGCACCATGAAGGCTCTTGAGAGCGAGCTCGATCCGGAGCGTTTCGCGCGCATCCATCGATCGACAATCGTCAACATCGCGCGCGTGACGAAGGTGTGCTCGCACATTAACGGCGAGTACTTCCTGTCCCTCGATTGTGGTGCGCGTCTGAAGATGAGCCGTACTTACCGCGACCGCATCGAGGACATCCTTTCCGGCTGAGCGCTTAGGCGCTGGTGGGCTGTGCCGCCGGCGGCGGCAGGACGCGCTGAGCGCGCGGCCGGAGCACGTTAGACTCTTCCCGATTCCTGGGGAGGGACGCACATGGCCTACGAGTTCACACGCATCCGCATCGAGCACGATGCGGGCATCTGCTTTGCGACAATCGACAACCCGCCGATCAACGTCATTACGCTCGAGCTTTTCGGTGAGCTCGCCCAGCTCGCCACGACCGTGGCCGCAGACGACACCGTTCGCGTGCTTGTGCTGCGCAGTGCGGACCCTGATTTTTTCCTCGCCCACTTTGACGTGACCGCGATCCTCGACTTCCCGACCGATACGCCGGCGCGTCGCGAGGATACGCTCAACGACTATCACGCCATGTGCGAGACCTTCCGCACCATGGGTAAAGCCACTATCTGTCAGATCGAAGGGCGTGTCGGAGGAGGCGGAAGCGAATTGTCGATGGCGTGCGACATGCGTTTCGGGGTGTACGGTAAGACGAAGATCTGCCAGATGGAGGTGCCTATCGGCATTCTGCCCGGCGGCACCGGTACGCAGCACCTGCCGCGTCTTGTCGGCCGCAATCGTGCACTCGAGATCATCCTCGGTGGCGATGACCTCGACGCGGAAACCGCGGAACGCTGGGGCTATCTGAACCGCTGCTTCGAAGCTGACGAGATCGGCCCCTTCGTCGATGCCCTCGCGCGACGGATTGCCTCCTTCCCGGCCGATGCGATCCGCCTGGCGAAGGCGTCCGTCGATGCGGCCGAGGGACCGCTCGATGCCGGCATGAAGGAAGAAGCGTTCAATTTCCAGCAGACGCTGCGCACGGACGCCGCACAGGACAACATGCGGCGCTTCATGGCCGCGGGCGGCCAGACGCGTGAGGTCGAACTGCGCGTCGGCGCCGTCGCGGGAGAGATTGCTCGGAATTCAGACTGAGTTGGCGACCGTCGCCGAACTGCTCGCGCGGATCGGCAGGCCGTTCGCGCGATTCGGACCGCCGACGCAGGACTCCGGCAACGTCAGCTGGGGCATCGAGGTGCGCGGGTCCGGGCTCGAGGGACTGCTGCCGGGCGCGGGCGCGGCAAAGCGCCTGTTCCTGAAGACCGCCGGGGATCCAGCGGACACGGCCTTTCTTGATCACGCCACGCGCGGGCGCCTGCTGCGTCGTGCCGCGCGGCTCCTGCGTACGCCCCATTCCGCATTGCCGCGATGCTTCGGTGTGCTCGAAGCGGACGACGGTCCAATGCTCGTGCTCGAGTGGCGTGCAGGGCGATTGCTGCGCGTGAACGCGGAGGTGCGGGACTCCGCAGACGACCCTGCCATCCGATTGCGGAGCGATGCGGTTGCCGCCCGACGCGCCGTCGACGATCTGCTCGACGTACATGCGACGCTGGCCGCTCGCGGCTGGGTGGCCGGTGATCTCTACGACGGCTCCTGTCTCGTCGATCCCGCCACCGGTGCCCTCACGTTGATCGATGTCGATCTCTATCGCATTGGGGCTACGCGCAACCGTATGGGACGCATGTTCGGCTCGTCGCGCTTCATGGCGCCGGAAGAGTTCGAGTACGGCGCACGCATCGATCAGCGAACAGCGGTGTTCGTCCTTGGTCGTCTGGTGGCTCATCTGCTCGGATCGACGGCGTGCACTGCGGTGCGCCCCCTGACTGAGCTGTTGTTGCGTGCTACGGCGCCGGAACCCGGCCTCCGCTTCGCTGATCCGATCGAACTGAACGGGGCCTGGCGCCGTGTGAAGGAGATGTTCTGATGACCTTCTCTGAATTGCGTTCGGCGCGACGGGCGATCGTTGCTGCGATGTTGGCGCTCGCTCCGTCGGCGTTCGCTGCGCCCGACAGCATCTGGATCGCGGACGTGGTTACCGTTGACGACGCACGCCCCCGGGCGGAGGCGGTGGCCGTCGAGAACGGACGCATCAGCGCCGTCGGCGCCGTCGACGAAGTGCTCGCGCTCGCCGATGCGCGCACGCGCATCGAGCGCCCGGATGGCGTGATTGTGCCCGGCTTCGTCGACGCTCACGGTCACGTCTGGCTGACGGGCGTGCAGTCACTGTTTGCCGATCTGCTGCCGCCACCGGACGGCGGTGTCCGCGATCTCGCGGACATGGCATCCACGCTCAAGGCGTGGGCCGAAGCAGAGACGCTCGACCTGCCGGGAGGCTGGATCGTCGGCATGGGCTACGACGACGCAGAGCTCGTCGAGCAGCGCCATCCGACGCGCGCCGAGCTCGACGCCGTCTCGTCTACTCGGCCGGTATTCGCGATCCACCAGTCCCTGCACCTGGGCGCAGTGAACTCCGTTGCGCTCGCTCGCCTCGGCATCCGCGCAGACACACCGGATCCACCCGGGGGGCACTATCGCCGTGGCGCGGACGGTGAGCCCAACGGCGTCCTCGAGGAGACTGCGTTCCGCGCCGCCCTCGGCCCGATTTTTGGCGGGCTGCAGAATCTCGGCAGCGAGCGCATCGTGCGCGGCGGCCTTGAAACCTACATGGCCAACGGATTCACGACGGCGCAGGACGGGGCCGCCAATCCCGCTTCGGTCGGCGACTTCACGCGGGCTGCCGCGGAGGCGCCGCTGCCTATAGACGTGATCGCATTCCCCATCATGGAGGCCGCCCTCGCCGATGCGGTATCCGAGCGGATCGGGGCGCCCTACAGGGGCGGCTTCAGGGTCGGGGGCGTGAAGCTCGTACTTGACGGGTCTCCGCAGGGCAAGACTGCATGGCTCACGAGGCGCTATCACGTCGTCCCGGACGGGCGCGGCCCCGAATATGCGGGCTATGCGACCTATCCGGACGCACGGGTGGCGGCGTGGATCGATCTTGCATTCGAGCGCGCCTGGCCCGTGCTCGCGCATGCCAACGGCGACGCTGCGGCGGACCAACTGATCCGCGCGGTGCGAAAGGCCACGGATCGTCGGGGGAGGGGGGATCGACGTACCGTGATGATTCACGCCCAGACGGTGCGCGATGATCAGCTCGATGCGATGGCCGATCTCGACATGGTTCCATCCTTTTTCACCGCGCATACGTTCTACTGGGGCGATTGGCACAGGGATTCCGTCCTGGGTCCGGTGCGCGCTGACCGTATCTCGCCGACGCGTTCCGCGCTCGATCGTGGCCTACGCTTTACCGCTCATCATGATTCTCCGGTCGTGAAGCCGAATCCGCTCCGAATCCTGCATGCCACGGTGAATCGGCGTACGCGGTCGGGAGATATCCTGGGCCCCTCGGAGCGTGTCGATGCGCTGACTGCGCTCAAGTCCACTACCCTGTGGGCGGCGCGCCAGCACTTCGAAGAAGGGGACAAGGGATCGATCGAGGTCGGCAAGCTCGCGGACTTCGCGGTTCTGTCGGGCGATCCGCTGAGGGTTCCAATCGATGCGCTGATGGCGCTTTCAGTGCGCGGCACGGTCAAGCGTGGCGAATGGGTGTACAGAGCGGCGCCCTGACCCGAAAGACTGTTCCATGGCCGCTGTGGACGCAGCGCCGGCTCGGGTCAGGACTGGCGGACTTCTGAGACGAACTTGTAGCCGACGCCCCGCACTGTCTGGATCGGGTCGATCTCGGCGGGGCTTGCTTCCTCGAGCTTGCGGCGCAGCTTGGACACCACAACATCGATCGTGCGATCGCGACGGTCACGGGTCTTGCCGCTCACCGCAACGCTGATGTCATTTCTTGTCAAAGCCTGCCGTGCGCGCTGGGCGAGGTGCGCAAGGATGTGGAGCTCCATCGTGGTCAGGTCGACGACGTTGCCATCCGGCGCGTGCAGCTCATGTGCGTCAAGGTGGAGCACAAAACCATCGAAGAGCAGGCGTCGATCGTCGCTTTCCACGCCCTCGCCGTGCCGGCGAAGTACAACGCGAATACGCGCAAGCAGTTCGCGCTGGTCGAAGGGCTTGGTGACGTAGTCTTCAGCGCCGATCTCCAGGCCCGTGACTTTGTCGGAGACATCTCGATCGCCGGTCACAAAAATGATGGGCGTTTGATAGCGGTCTGTTACTTCCCGGGCGAGGTCGAAGCCATGGTCGACGCCCAGGCGAACGTCGAGGAGGACGAGATCGACCGGCTCGCGCTGCAGTACTTCACGCATGCCGGGCCCGTCCCCGGCGACAGACACGCGGTAGCCAGCTCGCGACAGCATCGCCTCGAGCAGATCCTGAAGCAGATCGTCGTCGTCGACGACCAAGATATGCGGTTTGGTGACCAAGATGTCCGATTCCCGGCCATTGAGCGGGTCACATTAGACGGCTCGGATTCTGCTTGGTCAAGGACTTAGCGCGTGATCCTTGTGTCATTTGGTCTTGGTAAACGGCGCGCTTCGGTTCAGCCTTCGGCCGGTTGCGCCGAGACCACTGCGACCGCGATGTCCTCGCGTAAGGCGGCGGCCGGGACGGTGAGTCCAGTGCGCATACTGATGCTTTGTCCGGGGCCGAGAGTCCCCTTCAGCGGCAATTGTCGCCGTGCGATGCGGCCATCGGTCTGCCGAATGCGCGCCTCGGCGACGATGCCGGCTGCGGCGATCTGTGTGCGGTTGCGCAGATCGAGGATCAGCCCCCCATTGCTGTCGATGCGCCACGTAGCTGCGATGAGTGCGCCCGGGCGATCGTCGAAGTCGAGGCGGACGAGCGACAGGCGGGCCGCGTTGCCCGCGTTGGAATTGCTTGCGGCGGCGGCAGCGAAGAAGCGACGGGCGTCGTCGCGCCGCTGCTGTGAGAGGGCGATGCGGCCAAGCGCGTTCGAGCCCTCTGCGGTCGGCAGGAGCCTGTTGGCGCGGGCGAAGTCTTGTTCGGCCTCCCGCAGCCGATCCAGGCTGAGGAGCGCGAACCCGCGCGCCTGGTAGTGCGCGAAGTAACCCGGTTCAAGATCGATCGCCCGGTCGTAGGCGAGCAGAGCCTTCCGGCCCTGACCGATTGCATTGTGTGCGTCCCCGACGAGGGCGTGGAAGCGTGCTTCGGCCGGTTCGATCTCGATGGCGCGTTTGGCGGCTTCGAGGGCTGCTCGGGTGTCTCCATTCCTAAGCGCGGCGCGGCCCTCTTCGAGCGCCGCGTAGCTGGGCGCGCGGCGCTGGAGCGTCGCGATCGCGGCCTGATAGCGCGCCCGCCCGTAGTCGCCGTCGGAGCCGAGCTCGGCGGCGAATGCGCGATTGTTGGAGGCGCGTTCAAGCGATGGCGGATGGCTCGCAAAGAGACCGTCCAGCCAGTGCGTCGCGCGTCCCTCTGACAGGCGCACGAAGGTTTGCTGAAGGTCCACCGCCGCGCTCGGGTCGTATCCTGCGCGCTGCATGTAGACCATGCCGTAACGATCCGACTCGCGCTCGGCGTCGCGGCCGTACTTCTGCTTCACGAGCTGTGCGCCAAGGGCGGCGGTGCCGATCGCCAGAGGTGCGTAGTCCGAATACTCTGATTCGCCCACGGCCAGAGCGGTGGCGAGAAGCGCGCCCTGTACGATCATCCCGCGTTCCATGGCCTGAGCTCCGTGGCGCGCTGCCGCATGCGTGATCTCGTGGCCGAGCACGGCGGCAAGCTCAGCTTCGCTCTGGAGTTCCGTGAGTAGGCCACGATTCACGGCAATCTTGCCGCCGGGCAGGGCCCAGGCGTTCGGCACGTCGGAGTTCAGCACCACGAACTCGTAGGGCAATCTGCGGTCGCTCACCGCAGCCAGGCGAGCGCCGACGCTTGCCACGTACGCCTGCAGCGCCGGATCGATGACGTAGGCGCCGCCCTGCATCTGCTGTGCGGGCGCGTACTGCTGCCGACCGATGGCGATCTCCCGTGCTTCGGAGATGAGCGCCAGCTCCGCGTCCCCGGTCACCGGATTCGTTGCGCAGCCGGTCGCAACGAGCGCTGCCAGCAGCGCGCCAGCCCCGCAAACCTTTCGCCAGCGGCGTCTTGCGTTGACCGCCATTGGCGGGGCTCCTTATGATTCGATTGCTGCGCTGCACAAAAATCGTCGTGGCGCTTCCCGAGCATAACTTACCCCTGCACCACCGCCCGTGCGCTGTGCGTATGCAGGCGGCGTCAGAGTGACTTATCGGAGACATCAATGAGCACGGATCAGAAGCGGACAGTTCTCGTTACCGGCGCATCGGCTGGTATTGGCCGTGCGCTGGCTCTCGAGTTCGCTCGCAATGGTCACGATGTGATTCTGGTGGCGCGCCGACTGGACGCACTGCGCGAACTCGGCAAAGCCGTTCGCGAACGCTACGGCGTGCGAGCCACCGAGATTCCCATGGATCTGTCGGTTCGCCGGGCGGCGTATGAACTGCAGGTTGCCGTTCGTCAGCGTGATCTTGCGGTCGATGTGCTGGTCAACAACGCGGGCGTCGCAGAATCCGGCCCGTTCGCGCACGGCGATGCAGATGATCTGCATCGCATGCTCATGCTCAACGTCGCCGCGGTGACGCTGCTGTCACGCACATTCCTTCCCAGCATGCTCGAGGGGGGCTGGGGGCGGATTCTGAACGTCGCTTCCGTAGCGGGCTTCCAGCCGGTGCCCGGCATCGCCGGCTACGCAGCCACGAAGGCCTATGTGCTCTCGCTGACCGAGGCACTCTCCGAGGAGATGAAGGGCACGGGCGTGCGCATCGGAGCGCTGTGTCCTGGCGTTACCGACACGGACATGGCAGCGCAGCTCACTGAGGTCGTCACCGAGGTCCCGGGCCTGCCGCGCCTGTTCATGTCTGATCCGGAGGCCGTAGCGCGCGAGGGCTATGAAGCATGCATGCGTGGCGAAGTGATTCGTGTCCCGGGTGCCGCTAACCGGATCGGTACGGCCTGGTCGCAGGTCCAGCCGCGCTGGCTCGTTCGGACGCTGGGCGGTTTCGTGGGGCGCCAGCTGTTCTCAAGTCGCTGAGTCCCGTCGCGCGCGAGTGGTCGATCTGCTCGCTCGGCGATGGGGCCAGGCTCGCTGCCCCCGACCGAGAAGTGCTCCAAGGTCGGACGTGGTTTGCTGCGCAGGCTGGCAACGCCCGTTGCGTCGGTGTAGAAGTTTCTGCGCTTCGCGGCATGAACCGCGAGCCCATACACACCCGAGGGGAGGAATGATGAGCGCAGCTGCGATGACCGAGGTGTCACGAGAGGAAATGCTCCAGATCCTGGAGCGCCAGCGTAGTTCGTACATCAGTGAAGGAGCGGTCAGCCTCGCCACGCGGATCGATCGACTGGATCGTGCGGTCGGCATCCTCGTCGACTATGGCGATCGCTTCTGCGAAGCGATGCGTGAGGATTTCGGCCATCGCTCCGTGCATCAGTCCATGTTCACGGACATCGCGAGTTCCCTTGGGCCGCTCAAGCATGCCAAGAAGCATGTCTCGAAATGGATGAGGCCAGAGAAGCGAAAGGCCGAGTTTCCTTTTTCCATCGTCGGCTCCCGAGCGCGAATCGAGCACCAGCCCCTTGGCGTTGTCGGCGCGATCAGTCCGTGGAACTTTCCCGTGCAGCTCACCTTTGCGCCTCTGGCAGGCATTTTCGCGGCGGGCAATCGGGTCATGATCAAACCCTCCGAGTTCACTCCGCTGACGAGCGATCTGATGCGCGAGGCCTTCGCCTCGGCGTTCGACGAAACTGAAGTTGCAGTGATCACCGGCGGACCCGAAACGGGCGCTGCGTTCTCGGGACTGCCCTTCGACCATCTCCTGTTCACGGGCGCGACTTCCATTGCCAAGCACGTCATGCGTGCAGCGTCCGAGAATCTTGTGCCGGTCACGCTGGAGCTCGGCGGTAAGTCGCCGGTGATCGTCGGCCGGAGCGCCGACATGCAGCAGGCGACCGATCGGATCATGATGGGAAAGACCCTGAACGCCGGGCAGATCTGCCTCGCACCTGACTATGTAATGGTGCCAAGGGAGCGGCAGCAGGAGTTCGTCGAGTCAGCGCAGCGCTCAGTGCAGCGCATGTTTCCGACGCTCCTAGACAATCCTGACTACACCTCGATCGTCAATGGACGTCACTTCGAGCGCCTGACGGGATACGTCGATGATGCGCGTGAGAAAGGCGCCGAGGTCGTGGAGATGAACCCCGCGAACGAGGACTTCCGCCAGCAGCCGCATCATAAGGTGCCGCCGACCCTCATCCTCGATCCTTCGGAAGAAATGAAGGTCATGCAGGACGAGATCTTCGGTCCGCTCCTGCCGGTGAAGAGCTACGATGCGGTCGACGACACGATCGGCTATGTGAACGAGCATGACCGACCACTCGGCCTCTACTACTTCGGAACCGATGCCGGCGAAGAGCGCAAAGTGCTCGACCAGACAACCTCCGGCGGCGTCACCGTGAACGACGTCATCATGCACATCAGCCAGGAGGATCTACCCTTCGGCGGCGTTGGCCCGTCGGGCATGGGCGCCTACCACGGTCGCGAAGGTTTCCTGACCTTCAGCCACCAGAAGTCGGTCTATTCCCAGTCTCGCGTCGATGTCATGCAGAAGCTCGGCATGACCCCGCCCTGGGGGGACAAGTTCATGGGCATGATCAAGAGCCAGATCAAGCGCTGAGATTCATGGCGCGCCCTGCGGGTGCGCCGGTCACCGATTGTTCTCGACCCAGACCGGGAGTCCGCTCTTGAGCAGTTCCATTGCGTCCGCCGATTCATCCGGGGGCTTCAGCGACGCGACGCGTCGCTACGTCCTTGGGGTACTTGTTGTCACCTACACCTTCAACTTCATCGACCGTCAGATTCTCGGCATCCTCGTCGAGCCGATAAAGCGCGATCTCGGCGTCTCCGATACCTTCATGGGGCTGCTTACGGGCCTTGCCTTCGCTGTGTTCTACACGCTCATGGGCATTCCGATTGCGCGCATCGCGGATCGCGCTAATCGGCGCAACCTGATCGCGGTCGCACTGGCCATCTGGAGCACCTTCACGGCTCTGCAGGGCGTGGCCCAGAACGCTTGGCAGCTCATGGTCTTCCGCATTGGCGTTGGTGTCGGCGAAGCAGGTTGCAGCCCCCCCTCGCACTCGATCATCGCCGACTACTACCCGCAGAATCGTCGCGCATCGGCTCTTGGAATCTACTCGCTGGGTATTCCCGTGGGGATTCTGTTCGGATTCCTCGTCGGTGGCTGGATGGAGCAGTACTTCGGCTGGCGCTGGGCGTTCTTTGTTGTCGGTCTGCCGGGACTGCTCCTTGCCCTCGTGGTCCGATTCACGGTCAAGGAGCCGCCGCGTGGGCTCTCCGATCAGCGCACGACCGAGGCGGCACAGCCCTCTGTGTTCTCAGTAGTGAAATACCTGCTCGCGCGCCGTTCCTTCATCCACATGGCGGTGGGTGGTGGCCTCGCGGCTTTTTCCGGCTATGGCCTCATCACCTTCGCTGCAGCGTTCTTCACGCGCACGCACGGGATGAGTTCGGGTGAGCTCGGCACCTATCTCGGTCTGATCTTCGGCGTTCCCGGCGGCATCGGCATTGCGCTCGGCGGGCGTCTGGCAGATCACTTCGGTGAGAAGGATACGCGCTGGTTCCTCTGGGTGGTGGCGGTCGCGCTTGCGGTGCTCGTGCCTTTCGGGGTCATGGTGTTCGTCGTGAACGACGGTCTCACGGCGATGGCATGCCTCGTACTCCCCGTGATGCTTGGCAACTTCTATCAGGCAACAACCTTTGCTCAGACGCAGACGCTGGTCGGCCTGAACATGCGCTCGGTCGCATCCGCCATCCTGCTGTTCACGCTCAATATCATCGGTCTTGCGCTCGGCCCCTCGGCCGTCGGTATTCTCAGCGACCTGCTTGCGCCTACCTACGGCGACGACTCCCTACGCTGGGCGCTGATGATCTGTGGGTTCGGGAATCTGTGGGCAGCGTTCCACTACTGGCGCGCAGGCATCCATTTCCCCGGCGATCTGAAACGGGTCGGGGAAATCTGACCCGTGACTTAAAGCGGCGCCTTCGGGCGCCGCTTTCGTGGTTGTCCCTTACTCCAGGGAGGCAAGCGCCTCACGGTAGGCGCTCGAATCGGGCGCGAGCTGCACGGCGCGAACCAGATCCTCGCGTGCATCCGCGCCGCGGCCGAGGCCCTCGTAAGCAAGCGAGCGATTGAAGAAAACGAGTGGATCTCGGCCTTCGCTGTAGAACACGGCCTGGTCATAGTCTGCGAGGGCTTCCTGGAAGCGCTTCATGCGCACCAGGACGTTGCCGCGATTGATCAGGGCATGCACCAGTGCGCGCTCCATCTCGAGAGCGCGCGTGAAGTCCTTCAGGGCTTCCTCGTGGCGACCACGGCGTGAATAGAGGATGCCGCGATTGACGTGCGTCGCGGCCAGATCGTGCCGTGCTAAACCGTCCTCGTGAATCGCTGAAGTGCACTGCGCGATTGCAGGCAGGGTGTCGAAGCCGTCACGCGCCGAGTTGAAGCAGGACTCCGCCCGCGGGGACCCGATGACTGTGGTTGCGGCAGCGCTGACCAAGGGTGCAACGGCGAGCGTTGAGCCGATGAGGGCGCAAGCGAGCACCCTGAAACCGTTCATTTTCGTCATTCCTTTCGACGGGTACAGGTGCGTGAGGATACGCCGAGCCCTGGCCCGGTCCAAAGTGCCTTGTCGGTCAATCGCAGTTGATTTCCAGCTCCGCGAGGCGCGTGAAGTTCGACAGTGCATCCACGAGCTCCAGCGTCGCCGCGGGAAGGGCGCGCCCGCGCATGACGTCAATGTCGAACGCTACGCGGTCGACCCGTCCGAGCTCATCGTCGAGGGTCAAGGCCGAAAGCGTGATGGTTCGTTCTCCCGTCCACCTCCGATCGGCGCCCGGCCCGATAAACCGTGGCGCCCGGTCGACCCTGAATTCTGCGAAGGCTTCGATCGCACGCGCGTAGAGATCGGCGCGGGTGGAGGGATCCAGCCGCCGCTGCGCCTCCCGCGGGCCTGCCTTGAACTCGAGCGGAAGGTCAGAGCCCGGATAGAGCGTGGCTTCCCACCAGCGCTCTGTGAAGTCACAGGATACGGAAACAGTTATGCGCAGGCCCGGGGAGGGCACCTCCGGAAGCAGCTCGGCCCAGACGCTCGCCGGGAGCAGCACGATCGACAGTAGCCAGTGTTTTACGCATCGCGGTACGCAACGCGTCCCGCAACGCGTCCCGCAACGCGTCCCGCAACGCGTCCCGCTACGCGTCATGCCGTGCGTTCCGGCGTGCCGACAAGCCGGCGTCCCATGCGCCGCATGGCGAGTTCGACGTCGTCGAGAATCACGTAGAGGCAGGGAACAAGGATAAGCGTGATCACGGTAGCGAAGAGGATTCCGAAGGCGAGGCTCACAGCCATCGGCTTCATGAACGACGCCGTCCCTGAGGTCTCCATCATCATCGGCACGAGGCCGAAGAAGGTGGTCATGGACGTGAGCAGAATGGCCCGGAATCGCTTCGCGCCGGCTTCGACCGCAGCCTGCGCGCGCGGTCGACCCTCCCTCACCGCGCTGTTCACAAAGTCGACCATGATCAGAGAGTCGTTCACCACGACACCCGCGAGGGCGATACACCCGAGCATGGAGACCATAGACGCGGCAAGGCCAAGTGCGAGATGCCCCATGATTGCGCCGATCACGCCGAAGGGGATGACGGACATGATTACCAATGGCTGGCTATATGAGCCAAGCGGCACGGCCATGAGCGCATAGATCACCAGCAGTGCGAGTGCTGCCCCTGCGGCGATTAGGCGCAAGGTTTCCTCTTCTTCCTCCGTCGCACCCGAGAGTGCGCTCTCCACCCCGGGATAGCGCGACTCCAAGGCCGGCAGATAGTCCTCGCTGACGCTGCGCACGATGTCGCCAGGATCGACAGTCTCGATATCGACATTGCCCATCACGTTGACCGCGCGGCGACGATCGAAGCGGCGGATACGAGAGGGCGCGTCGTCATAGACGGCGCGCGCAACTGAAGTAAAGGGCACCTCGGTCCCGTCAGGCGTACGAATCCACATATCCTCGAGATCGCCGAGCGAGCGCCGCTCCGATTCCGGATAGCGCACCATGACCTTGATCTCGTTCGTGCCGCGCTGGATACGCTGAGCCTCTGCGCCATAGAAGGCTTCGCGCACCTGCCGAGCAAGGTCCCCGAGCGTGAGCCCAAGGGCCTCCGCTTCGGGCCGGATTTCGAGCTGGAGTTCACGAGTCGCTGAACTGTTGCTCGACTCGACCTCGTAGACGCCTGCGAAGCTTCGGAGATAGGCGGTGAGCTCTTTCGAGGCCGCCTCGAGCTGCTCCGGATCACGCCCGAACAGTCGAAAGCTCAGCGGTGGTCCACCCCCCGAGAACTGAGAAGCCGTTATCTCCATCTTCTGCAGGCCTGCAATTTCGCCCACTTGCTCCCGCCAGCGCGCAGCAACGTCCTCGGGCGAGAAGCGTTCCGACACATCGTGATGCAGTTCCACAACGACCCGACCGTTGCTGCCGCCGAACAGGAAGGTTGCGCTGTGGCGCACGACGTCCGTGCCGTCGTTTTCCCCTGCGAGCGCCTCATTCAGCGTGGCCAGCTCGTCCTGCAGCATGCTGAGTACCTGCACGCCGAGCTCCTCCGGCGCGCCTTCAGAGAGCTCGATATTCGCGAACACGAAGTCATTCGCCATAGGTGGAAAGAACACGTAGCGGAGCTGGCCGCCGAATGCGAAGCCGATCGAGACAGCGAGCATGCCGACGAACACAGACAGGGTCGTCCAGCGGTGCGCGACGCAGGTCTCGAGAAATGGCCGGTAGTGGGTGTGCACGAAGCGCGTCAGGCCATTGGCGCAGGCATCCTGAACGCGCGTGAGCCAGCCCGTACCGCGCTTGCGTGCGCGAACATGCGAGAGGTGCGCCGGCAGGATGAGCTTGGACTCCACCAGTGAGAAGACGAGGGCGAGGATCACGACCCAGCCCACCGAGGCGGCGATTCGCTCGGGTGCGCCAGTGATGAGCGTCATGGGCGCGAACGCCGCGATCGTCGTCAGCACGCCGAAGGTCGCAGGGACGGCGACGCGCTGAGCGCCGCGGACGACGGCGTCGCGGCCCGAGCCACTTCTCTCCATTTCTGCATAGGCGCTCTCGCCGATGACGATGGCGTCGTCGACAACGATGCCGAGCACCAGCACGAGCGCGAACAGACTGAACAGGTTGATCGAAAGATCGAATGCCGGCATCAGCGCCAGGGCGCCGAGGAAGGCGACCGGTATGCCGATGATGACCCACAGTGCTACCTGCGGGCGCAGGAACAGACCGAGCAGGGCGAAGACCAGCAGCGATCCCAGGGCGAGATTCTCAAGCATCATTCCAAGGCGTTCGCCGAGGTAATAGGAGGCGTCTCCCCAGTAGTCGACGTACACGCCGTCCGGCAGCTCCTGTTGCCGCTGGACGACCCATTCGCGCAGGCGCTTGCCCACTGCGATCTCGGAGCCCGTGCGCGAGGTGGAAACGTCGAGGCCGATTGAACGCCGACCGTCGAAGAACGAGTAGAACCAGGTTTCTGCGAAACCGTCGCGGACATCAGCCACGTCGCCGACCGTGAGCCGCGTTCCATCCGGATTCGTGCGCAGCACGATGCGCTCGAAGTCTGCGGCCGTATACGCCTGTCCCTTGGTCCGCAGGCGGACGTCTCCGCTCTCGGTGCGGATGGCGCCCCCGGGCAGATCGAGGGAAGAGGCGCGGATGGCAGCGGCGACTGCATTCAGCGTCAGACCGTAGCGGCGTAGCGTTTCCTCGCGGACCTCGATCGCGATTTCGAAGTCTCGTGCACCGAGAAGGTTCACCGCCGCAACCCCTGGAACGCGAGCGAGGTCGTCGCGGGCCTCATCGGCAAGGCGCTTCAGCGTCGCCTCGTCCACGTCGCCCCAGAACTGGATCTTCATTACCTGGGCGCGGAACACCTCGCGGCGAACCTGCGGCCGCTCGATCTCCTCCGGGAAGGTCGAGATCGAGTCGATGGCGATCTTGACCTCATCCATGGCGCGGGAAATGTCGGTGTCCGTGCGCAGCATGACATTGACGTCGCCGTAGCCCTCGAATGCCCAGGCACGCACTTCGTCGATGCCGTCGATATCCTCGAGCGCTTCCTCGATTCGGGCGATGACGCCATCTTCTACCTCCTCGGGGGCGGCGCCCGGATACGCTACGCCGATCTCTATCATCCGAGGCTCGATGGGGGGCACGGCTTCCTTGCGGATGGCGTAGAGCGAAAAGAGGCCGGCGCAGATGATCAGCAGCATGAGCAGATTCGCGGCCACCGGATTGCGCGCGAACCAGGCGATCAGGCCGCGCTGCTCGGGAGGGGCGCTCATCGATCCGCCCCTGAGATGCGAGTGCGATCCAGGTCCTCGGTGACCCGCACGGGCGTGCCGGCTACGGGGTTCGAAATGGAAGTGACTGACACGCGGGCTCCGGATTCGAGGCCGTCGGCAATCCATACCCAGGCTTCGTCACGGCGGGCAATGTCAACCTGACGAGGCTCTATGATCTCCTCTTCGGTAACGACCCAGATGCGGTTGCCTGGCTGGAGGGCGTGGCGCGGGATGCGGATCAGGTCCGCCGCCTCGCGCCCGTCGATGCGTGCCGAAACGAAGGTACCGACGCGCAGAGGCACGGCTACGCCCTCGCCTGCGCTGTGCAGCCCATAGGGGTCATCGACCTCCACCACGCCGTAGAGCACCTGGCTGCGTGGATCAAACACGCCCTCGGTGCGTACCAGGCGACCGGCCCACTGATGGCGCTCGCCGCCGATGTCTGCCTCCAGCGCGACTGCGGGTGGATTGATGCTGGCCGGATCGACGCCGGGCGGGGGGAGTTCGAGAAACGGTAGATCGGCCTGGCGCAGGGGAACGCGGACCTCGGCCCGGTCGATGGCAAAGGTTTCCGCGAGCGGCGTACCTGCGTTCACGAACTGGCCGATATCGGCCAGGCGCGTACGGACAAGGCCGTCGTAGGGTGCGCGGATGCGCGTCCTTTCCAAGTCGCCGCGCGCCTTTTCCACCATTGCAGAGGCGGATTCGAGTTCCGCAAGGGCCTGGGCGAGGCCGGGCTTGCGCAGTGCGAGCTGCTCCATTTCCGCGTCATCCACGGACAGGTTGCGCAGGCGCTGCCAATCGTTGGCCGGGCGTCCGGCGAGCACCAGTTCCCGCGCGATGGCCGTGCGCGCCTGCGCGACCATGGCTTCGGTGCGCGCCACCTCAGCCCGGTAGTTGCGGGGGTCGATCTCCAGAAGCACGTCGCCCCTGCGGAAGAAACCGCCTGCGACAAAGCTCGCTGCTCGATCGACAACCTGTCCGGAGACTTCCGAGACGAGCGTGGTCTCCACCCGCGGACCGACCGTCCCCTGGGCGCGGATCAGAAAGCGCTCGCTGCGCGGTTCGGCGATCAGGGTCTGTACGTAGAGCACCGGTGGCGTGGTGTCACGCAGCTTCGCCTCCGGGCGATTCAGGACCAGAAAGGCCGTGATCGCGCCACACACCGTGAGAACGATGACGGGCGTGAGCAGCTTGCGGACGTTCATGACGCGCGCGCCTCCAGATTCGCGGGGACGCAAGCATGCCTCATGAACCGCGGAGTCGCTCGGCCGGCAACATTTCGAGACGCGAAGCATGCCTTGTTTGTGGTCCTGCCAGCCGCCATAGTGCGCGCCCGCTGCTTCGATCCGGCCGGGCACGTCGAAGCGAACTGCACCGTACCCGGAGTGACCTCATGGCCGCCCAGCGCTCGATAACGACCGAATTGGTCCATCAGAGATTCGCTCGTGATGGTTTTGTCGTAGTGCCCGCCCTTGCGTCGCCCGCCCGCGTTGCCGCTCTGTGCGCGCTCGTGGAAACACATCTCGCGCCGCTGATCGGCCCGGCCGAGTTCGAGGCTGACATCCACTACCCTGGGGCGCCCGCGTCGCGCGAAGCGATTGGCGGCGAGACACCTCGCCGGCTGCTTTCAGCCATTGCGCGAGGCGAAGCGTTCCGCGCGTGGGCACTTGATGACGAGGTGTGCGCGCACGTCGAGGCCCTGCTCGGAGGCCGAGCCTGCGTCGCACAGGGGCATCACAATTGCGTGATGACGAAGTTTCCAGGTCATTCGAGCGCTACGCTCTGGCATCAGGATATCCGGTACTGGTCCTTCGATCGGCCCGAGCTTGTCAGTGTCTGGCTTGCGCTCGGCGAAGAACGCGCAGAGAACGGTGCGCTGCGCATGTTGCCCGGTAGCCATCGCCTTGAACTCGATCGCGGGCGTCTGGACGCCGAGCTGTTTCTGAGGCCGGAGATCGAAGCAAACAGGGCGCTCATCGATTCGGCCGTGAGCGTTCAGCTTGCGCCCGGCGATGCGGTGTTCTTCGACGCGCGGACCTTCCATGCGGCAGGGCGCAATGAGACGGACGCGGTCAAGCTCTCGCTCGTGTACACCTATCACCGAGACGACAATCACCCGATCCCGGGTACCCGTTCGGCGAACTATCCGTCGCTTCCGCTCCGACCCTGACCACAGCGAGTACCCGCTCGCGATCGAGAGATCGCGCGGGTCTGGTCGCGGATTCAGCCCGTATAGAGTTCGTGGAAGACGCGGGCGAAGGTCTCAAGATCCTCCAGACGGCCCATGCTCACGCGTGACCATGTGGTGTAGTCGCCATACACGCCGCGAATCAGGATGCCGCGCGCGCGCATCGCTGCCTGGAAGGCGTCGGCGTCACGGCCGATGTCCGCGTAGACGAAGTTCGTCTGCGACGACAGGAAAGGCACCTCGTGCTCGGCGAAGGTCTGCATGACCATCTGTCTGCCTTCGACGACCCTTGCCTTGGAGAACTCGAGAAATGGCCTGTCTTCGTAGCTCGCGAGGGCGGCAGCGAGGCCGGCCACGTTCGACTGCGACATCGTGTGGCGGCGGATCGTCGCGGCGAGGGCTTCAGGGGCAAGGGCGTAGCCGATGCGCAGGCCAGCAAGGCCGAAGATCTTGGAGAAGGTGCGGGTGACGATCACGTTCTCGCCAGCGCGCACCAGATCGGCCATGGAGGCGTCGTCCGGCGCATCGGTGAGCTCGTTGTAGGCCTCGTCGAGGAGCACCGTCGCTCTCGGGGCGACGGCCCTGCAGAAGGCGCGCAGGCGGCCAGGTTCGATCGCGATCCCGGTCGGGTTGTTCGGATTGCACACGTACACGAGGCTGACGTCGTCGCTGACCGCCGCCGCCATGGCATCGAGATCAGTGTCCATGTCGGGCGCGAGCGGGATGCGGCGCAGCTCCGCACCAAGACGTTCGCTGTAGCGAAGCGGTCCGTCGAAGGTCAGTTCCGGCAATACCACGGCGCCTTCCTTCGACAGCGCCCGTCCCGTTGCCTGCAGAACGGACGATGATCCTGACGTGATCACCACGTTCTCGGGCGCAAGACCGTTCTTCTCGGCGATGCGCGCCGTGAGTTCGCGATAGGGTGCGCCGGCGTAGTAGGCGCCCTTCGCGGCGGCTTCCGCGATGGCGCTGAGGGCCTTCGGTGACGGTCCGTAGGGATTCTCGTTGGATGACAGCTTGATGATCCCGGGGGGCGGTCCGAAGGCGGCGCGCACGGGCATCGGCAGCAGCGTGGTCGCCGCGCCGAAGGCGGCCGCGTGCGCGGCGCTGCGGATCAATGTGCGTCGAGAAACAGTCGTGGTCATTTCGAGCTCCCTCTCCGGGACCCGCGAAACAGCCGCGCGGGCTCGGTATTGATCATGCAATTTTTCGTCCGCCAGCGGTGTGTGGGCCGAAAGCGGCTGGGAGGCGCCAGATGGCACCGAGGCAGTGCACGCGCGCTGCGCGTGCACCCTCGAGGCATCAGGGTCAGAGCCGGCCCTTGTCGAGTTCGAGTCGGCCTCGGGCGAGGTTCAATCGGAGTACGTCCGATGCGCCTTCCGCGAGGCGAAGGGCTCGGACTTCGCGGTACAGACGCTCCAGCGGATGGCCGACGACGAGCGCTGCGCCGCCTTCGAGCTGCAGGCATGCATCGATCACTCGGCCGGCGGCCTCGGTCGCAAACACCTTGGTGGCGATGCCTTCATTGACGATGTTCTCGCCTGCGTCAGCGAGGCGCGCTGTCCTGTAGAGCATGGCGCGGGCGGCGAATGCCTCGATGCGTGCGTCTGCGAAACGCAGGCGCACGCCTTCCCGATCACCGAGCGTGCCGCCACGCGCATGGGGCGCGCGCAGGCGCGCCTCGAGGTGGGCGAGGGCGAACTGCATGAGGCCGCTCGCCTCCGCGGCAACAACGAGGCGCACGTCGCCGATCTGACGCATGGCGCGAGGGAGTCCCTCTCCCGGAGCGCCGATGACCTGATCCGCCGTGACTGGAACGTCTGTGAGCGTGAGCGCGACGTGGTGGGAGCCATCCATTGACGCGAAGGTGTCACTGATTGCCAGCCCCGGCGCGTTGCGATCGACAAGAAGCGCGATCGCGTCGCTGCCGGGTGCGCCGTCCGCGTCGGCGATCCGCGCCACGACGGTGAAGAAGTCGGCGTGTGCACCACCGGTCACATAGGATTTCTCTCCGCTCACTTGCCACGTGTCACCCGCTCTGCGCGCGACGGTGGTGCGGTCGCGGGCGTCGGTGAAGGCGAACGCGCCGCGCAGCTCGCCTCGGAGCAGAGGCAGCAGATAGCGCTCGCGCTGAGTGCCCTCCGCGCCCGCCAGCAGTCCTGGTCCCGGTCCGAACGCATGGCGCCGTGCGCTGCAGGCGCTGCGTGCGAGCGCCTCGCGCACGACGGTGCGTTCGAGCGCGTTCGCTTCCGTGCCGCCAAAGGCCCGGGGCTGAGTCATCGCGAAGAAGCCCGCCGCGCGCGAGGCCTCCGCGACGGCGTTCGCGAGCGCACTGGCATCATCGCCGTGCGCGATCTCGAGGGCCGGCAGGGTGTCCGCTGCGAAGGCGTTCGCGCGCGCGAGCAACGCTTGCTGGTCGTCGGTCAGTTGTTCAGGCATGGCGTCAGAGTCCGAGCGACGTTGCTGGAACGACAGTGAGCAGAACCAGTACGAGCACGCTCACGAGTACGACCACATATGCGGTGACCGTCATCTGCTCCATGCGTGCGCGACCGTCGATGAGCGCCCCTACGGCCTCGTCTTCCATGGCCGTCGCCGTGCTCGTCAGGCGCCAGCGCACCAGGCCTTCTGGATTGCGCGGCAGCTTGATGAAGAGCTCCGGGCAGGCCTCGAGCTGGCGCTGCACCGCGAACATGTCCAGCCCCGTCTCCTTCGACAGCTGCACGGGATGCAAGGGGGCGCCTGCGTCGGCAAGGGCGGCGTACAGGGCCTGAACCCGCGTCTGCTTTCCGAGGTAGTTCAGCTTCAGCATGGTGGCTCCGGTGACAGGATTGCGGCGCGCTCCGCATTTGGCCAGCTCGCAAGAGGATGGCGGCATAGATGACTGTTCAGGAAGCGTACGTCGTCTGTGACCTCACGTCCGAGCCAGGGTGGCCGTACGAAGTCCTCGTCGAGGGTGTCCAGCTCGATTTCCGCCAGCAGCAGGGGTGCGTTGTCTGCCTCGAAGCGGTCGATCTCCCACGTGTGGCGGGCGTGGGTCACGACATATCGTTGCTTGAATACCCGCGCCTCGCCGCAGAGTACCTCGAGCATGACCTCCGCTTCGCCGACCGGAATCGGATACTCGAATTCGCTGCGCACGGCGGCGCTGTGACCCTGTTTCAGGGTCAGGCGCGCCTCGGTGCCGTTCTCGTCTTCGATGATGCGAATGCGCACGGATGCGGGCGCTGCGACCGGCAGATAGCCCTGGGCAAGACGCCTGCCGGTCCTGCCCTCGAGGACCGATGGATCGCTGATGAGAAACTTGCGCTCGATTTCGGTGGCCATGCTCGGGTCGCTCGCTGCGTTGCGCCGGACACTAGCGGGGCACGCGCGCTGGTCAAGGGGTGCGCCGCCCCCCGCTGATCAACGTCTTGCGGCGATTACCGCACGCCGTGGGGCAGGATGGCCCTCGACCGTGCGGGATGCATCAGCGGTGTCGAGTGCGTCCACGAGAGAGTCGAAGTGCATCCATTCGGTGGCGCGCTGCTCTTCCGGCGTGGTCGGACCTTCGTGGAGGACATCGATTTCACGGAAGCCGAGACGTTGCAGCCAGCGCACCATGAGTGCGGTGCTGGGCAGGAACCAGACGTTGCGCATGCGGGCGTAGCGGTCTTGCGGGCAGAGCAGGGTGTCCGCACCGCCCGGAACGACGATGGACTCCAGAACCAGGGTGCCGCCGGGCGCGAGCATGCGCGTCAGTCCGTCAAGGTGATCGATCGGAGACCGCCGGTGATAGATCACGCCCATGCTGCACACGACGTCGAATGAGGGTGTCGTCGGCAGGACCTCGAAAGGCACGGGCAGGAGTGCGATCGGCAGATCGGGCAGGAAGTGTGCGAGGGCAGTGAACTGGGCTACGTGCCCGAGGCCGGGCTCGACGCCGATCACTTCGCGTGCGCCCGCGCCGATCATGCGCATGGCGTAGTAGCCGTTGCCGCAACCGACGTCGAGGACGCGCGCGCCCGCGAAAGGTACGGCGGCGAGGCGTTCGAATTTCAGATCGGAGCGCCATTCCGCATCGATTTCGACGCCGAAGACCTCGAAGGGCCCCTTCCGCCATGGATGCAGGGCAAGCAGCGTCGAGCGCAGCGCGGCCCGGTCTGCTTCCTCGAGCTGCTCGGGGGCGCCGATCCGCGCGCGCGCTCGAGCGAGATCGCTGTGACGAGCCACCGCGTCCGGCAATGCCGCGAGCAGGGTCGACCACGCCTCGAGCTTGCCGTGCCGTTCCGGCGCAAGTGCGGCGGCGCTGGCTTTCGGCACCGAGATTTGCCAGGCCTCGGGCAGCGTTCGGGAATCGATTCGGGACGCGACCCGCGCTGCCAGCGTCACGGGCAGGCCAGCAGGGTGGCGAAATTCAGGGATCGGGCAACCAGGGTGATGCGAGTGAACCCGGCGGCCGCCAGGCGCGTGCGATGGGCGGCGAGGGTCTCCGGCATCAGCACGTCCTCGATCGCGGTTCGCTTCGCCGCGATCTCGAGTTCGGAATAGCCCTGCGCGCGTTTGAAGTCCAGGTGCAGGCCGTCCAGCAGCGCCTGTTCGGCGGGCACTTCCTCAACGATCTTTTCGCTGAGCACGAGACCGCCGCCTCCCGCGAGCGCCGCGCGGATGCGCGTGAGCAAGGGCAGGCGATCCTCCATGGGCACGAACTGCAGCGTCCAGTTCAGCGCCACGAAGCTCGCAGGCTCGAAGGTGATCCTGCGAATGTCCTGCTCCACGAGCGTTACCGTATCCGCGGCACCAAGGGCCTGGAGCTGCGCCGCGCAGCGCTCGAGCATGGGAGCCGAAGCGTCGACGCCGACGTAGCGCAGTCCTCGTCCTTCAGTTGCGCGCTGACAGGCGAACAGCGTTGCGCCCAGCGAGCAGCCAAGGTCGTAGAGATGGGTGTCTTCGCGGCACAGGCGACCGGCCAGCCATCCCGTCATGGCGACGGCCTCGGCGTAGCCGGGAACGGAGCGCGAAATCATGTCCGCGAACACGCGCGCGACGTCGGCGTCGAAGCGGAAGCCGCCGGGCGTCGCTTCTCCGCGCGCGAAGAGACGGTCGGCGGCGTCGGTCACGCGCTCGTTCCTGGCGTTGCTGTCATCTGTCGGCGGGTCTTGTCGCTGCGCACGTTCGGTCCGGGTGTGTCATACGGGAAGCGTTTCCGTCTGCGATACTTGCGCGCTGGCAAACGGATGTGTGGAACGGGAGTCTAGTCGATGGGGGGGGTTGATCTCAGCAGCCCGGAGCTCTACATCAATCGAGAGCTGTCCCTGCTCGAATTCAATCGGCGCGTGCTCGAACAGGCAAAGGACGAATCCGTGCCGCTGCTCGAGCGCCTGACGTTCCTGTGTATCTCCGCCTCGAATCTCGACGAGTTCTTCGAGATTCGCGTCGCCGGACTCGTCCAGCAGGCGGCCTTCGGCGCGTCCAAGCGAGCCGCCGACGGCATGACGAGCTCGGAGCAATTGCGCCGAATCGCGGTCACGGCGCACGCGCTCGTCGATGAGCAGTATCGCGTGCTCAACGAGGTCCTCATCCCGCGTCTTCAGGCGGAGAACATTCGCTTCCTGCGCCGCGCCGAGCTCAAGCAGCGCCAGCTGCAGTGGGTCAAACGCTACTTCTCCCGCGAGCTCGCCCCCGTACTTTCGCCGATCGCACTCGATCCGTCGCACCCTTTTCCGCGCGTGCTCAACAAGTCGCTGAACTTCATCGTCACGCTCGAGGGCAAGGATGCTTTCGGTCGTGACAGCGGCATGGCGATCGTCGGCGCTCCTCGATCCCTGCCGCGGTTGGTGCAGCTGCCTGAATCGGTCGCCGGCGGGCCCTATGACTTCGTCTTCCTTTCCTCGCTGATCCACCAGCACGTCGGTGATCTGTTTCCCGGGATGAAGGTGTCCGGCTGCTATCAGTTCCGGGTCACGCGAAACTCCGATCTGTTCGTCGACGAGGAAGAGATCGATGATCTCAAGCGCGCGCTCGAAGGCGAGCTGTCCGCGCGCCGCTTCGGCGACGAGGTCCGGCTGGAGGTGGCCGACGACTGTCCTGAAGACCTCGTAGAGTTCCTGATTCGCCAGTTCGAACTCGAGGAAGCAAACGTCTATCGCTGCAACGGGCCTGTGAACCTCACGCGGCTCATGGCGATACCCGGCGTCATCGAGCGACCCGATCTGAAGTATGCGGGCTTCGTGCCAGCCATCCCCCAGCGCGTGCGCCGCAACGACGATTTCTTCGATGTCGTGCGCCGCGGCGATCTGCTTGTTCATCACCCATTCGAATCCTTCGCGCCAGTCGTCGATTTTCTGCGTGCTGCAGCGCGAGATCCGAAGGTGTTGGCGATCCGGCAGACCCTGTATCGGACCGGCGCCGGCTCAGCGGTGGTGAAGGCGCTGATGGATGCGGCGCGCGAGGGCAAGGAGGTGACCGTCGTCATCGAATTGCGCGCGCGCTTCGACGAGGAGGCGAACATCGAGCTTGCCGAAGTGCTGCAGGAGGCGGGTGCGCATGTTGTCTACGGCGTCGTCGGGCACAAGACGCACGCCAAGATGATTCTCGTCGTGCGTCGCGAGGGTCGAGCGCTCAAGCGGTACGTTCATCTCGGCACGGGTAACTACCATCCGAAGACTGCCCGTCTGTATACCGATTACGGCCTTTTCACCTGCGATGCCACCATCGGCGAAGACGTTCAGAAGATGTTCCAGCAGCTCACGGCCATGGGGCGGGTCCCGAAGCTGAAGAAGCTCGTGCAGTCGCCCTTCGCCCTGCACAAGCGGATGCTCGAACTCGTGGCGGCGGAAGCGGAGCGGGCGCGCGCCGGCAAGCCGGCGCGGATCATCGCGAAGATGAACTCGCTGGTAGAGCCGCAGATCATCAGAGCGCTCTACGAGGCTTCACAGGCTGGCGTGAAGGTGGATCTCATCATTCGCGGCATCTGCTGCGCGCGGCCGGGCGTGAAGGGCGTATCGGAGAACATGCAGGTTCGCTCCATTGTCGGCCGTTTTCTCGAGCACACGCGCGTGTTCTGCTTCGAGAACGGTGACGACGACCCGCTCGTGTACTGCTCCAGCGCCGACTGGATGGACCGCAATTTCTTCAGTCGCGTGGAGTCCTGCTTCCCCGTCGAGGACAAGCGCATTCGGCAGCGCATTCTCGATGACATGCAGGCCTACCTCTCGGACAACACGCAGGCGTGGGTGCTGCGCTCCGACGGCTCCTACAAGCGGGTTGCCTCCGGCAGCGCGCGCCGGAAGGCCTCGCAGGACATCCTGCTCGAGAGCATGGTCAAGCGGTGACCGGCACCTAGCCGCCGAGCGTCTTGCGCATCACCTCCGGCGGCGCGATCTGGCCGACCTCCGAGAACGTCAGCGCGACGCCCTCGCTTGCCCACACCGAGGCCTCTTCTGCGAGATCGAGGCGCGTCATCGCATGGTCGCGGAGCCAGCGTTCCGGGAACACGAGATGAAGCCCATCGTCTTCCGCCTGCACGGCGCAGAGCGGCGGCGTCTGCCGCGCCGAGCGGGACCGGTGCATGACCACCGCGCAGCGGAGCAGCAGCGACAGCCGCCGGAGCGTTGATTCCCTGCCCAGCTGTTGCTCCGCGATCTCCGCGGACGGGTACTTGCGGCGATGACTGCGCACGAGCATGGCGATCCTGCGTTGCTCGTTGCGCGAGAAGCCCGGCATGTCCATGTGCTGGAGCAGATAGCTGCCGTGCTTGTGGTACTGCGAATGAGCGATGTCCATGCCGATCTCGTGCAGATGGGCGGCCCAGCGCAGCAGGTCGTCGTAGCCGCTGCCCTCCAGCGGCCAGGCGTCCCGAGCGGCGGCGAGCAGATCCAGTGCCGTGTCCGTCACGCGCTGTGCATGAACTTCGTCGACGTGATAGCGGCGCGCCAGGTCCTCGACCGTGCGCTCGCGAATGTCGGCCTGATGGCGCCGGCCGAGGAGGTCCCACAGCAGACCTTCGCGCAGCGCGCCCCCCGAGGTCTGCATGCGCTCGATCCGCAGTGACTTGAACAGCGCCGACAGGATGGCGACCCCGCCCGGGAAGACGGCGGCTCGCTGCTTCGGCAAACCGGGCAGGGACAAGCGGTCTACATGGTCGAACTCGACGATGCGGCGGCGCAGCGCCTTGAGCGCATCGGCCGTGATCACTCCCCTTGCCCAGCCGGCTGCAGTGATCACCTCCTGCACAGCGAGGATCGTCCCCGATGCACCAATGGCCGAGTCCCAGCCGCGCTTGCGGTAGACGGACTCGATCGGCTCCAGCTCCTGTCGTGCTGCGAGCTCTGCTGCCTTCATCGCGGCGGGCGTGATGCTGCCGTCGGCGAAGAACTCTCGACTCATGCCGACGCAGCCCATAAACAGGCTTTCCATCTGCTCGGGTTGGAACTGCCGGCCGAGAATGACTTCCGTCGATCCGCCGCCGATGTCCACGACGAGGCGTCGGTCGAGGTTGTCTTCGAGGTCGTGCGACACGCCCAGATAGATCAGGCGCGCTTCCTCGCGGCCGGAAATGATCTCGATTTCGTGGCCGAGTGCCTCGCGCGCACGGGCGACGAACGCGTCCCCGTTGCGTGCCTTGCGGAGCGTGTTCGTTCCGACCACGCGGATGTTCTCGGGCGGTATGTCCTGGAGACGCTGCCGGAAGCGGGAAAGCGTGGTGAGCGCGCGGTCCATGACGTCATCGCCGAGCATGTTGTCGGCGTCGAGGCCCGCGGCCATGCGCACCATGTCCTTGAGACGGTCGACCACCATCAGGCGGGAGCCGGCGAAGCGCGCAACGATCAGGTGAAAGGAATTCGACCCCAGGTCCACGGCCGCGACCGTCGAAGCGTCGTTCTCGTCAGTGGATCGGGTGCTGGCGCTGGAGACGTCGGACAATGCTGGGCTCGATAGATGCCGTGGGCTGCGTGAAGTGTACGCCAGACGCTGCCGGGCTCGTCAGGCTGGGGTCATCGTCGATTGCTGGAACGGGGGCAGGGGGCAATCGAGTGCGGCTGCAACGCCAGCCAGCAGTTCGTGCTCGGCGGCGCTGATACGCCCATCGTGTTCGACGGTCGCCATGGCCGCCTTCAGAAGCCTGGGTTGATCGAGCGGTCGAATGCGGCGCAGGCGGCGCATTGCTTCGGTCAGGCGTCGCTGACGTGGATCACTTTTGGGCGCGAGTCCGCCCTGGCGCGTGAGCGCGAACTCGATCCCGAGAATCCGCAGGCCGGCGCGGCATGCATCCTCGGCTTCATCTGCTTTGTGGTCGATCTGTGCGAGCGCGGACAGGAGAAGCCAGCAGGCTTCCTGCTCGTCGGTGATCCTGCGGGTGCCCGTGGCGCGGCGCCGGACGCCCTCGAAGTGCGGTCTCAGCTCCTTCAGCACCACGAGATGCAGAATCCACTCGAGGCGCGAGACGTCGTCGTCCAGCTTGATGAGCGCGATGAGGTTTGCCCGGAAGCGCTGGTACTGGGGTGCCGACAGTGCCTTCAGTGCCGGCATGGCGATCTGTACGAGGGCCATGCGCCCGCCTTCGGGCAGCGCCTCCCTGTGCGCAAGCAGTTGGCGAAGCGCCGCAGGCACGCCGGGCTCTGCGCGCGCGTCGATCAGTGCCAGTGCCGCCGCGGGGTCTTCGGCAATCACAAGGGCGTAGATCGCGGCCCGCGCGCCGAAGGGGTCGTGTGCAGCGTCGTGAAACACTCGGGGCAAGCCACCGATCAGCGACCGGGCGCGGGAAACGTCGTCTGGGGTCACGTGGCCTAGCGCGCGCCCGAGGTGCTCGCTTGCCATGGCCGCTCCGGCGCCGGCGCCGGCGACGGCGGCGGCGGGGAGGATGCGCAAGGCGTCGACGTCGGTCGCCGCATCGTCTGCGGCGCCCGCATCGACCTCATCCGTGAGCGGATCGGTGTCAGGCTGATGCGGTGGCAGAAAGCTGCCGTCCCAGCGCGGATCGATCGCGCGAATACGTGCGTCCAAGGACGGATGCGTTGCGTGGAGGGATCGCAGGAACGGCGCAGTGGCCTCGCCGAAAAAAAGATGGCTCAGCTCGTCCGCCCGGCCATGGCCGACCCTGGAGCCGGCGGCGCTGCCGCCGATCCTGCGGAGCGCGTTGGCGATGCCCTGTGGATGTCGAGTGAACTGCACGGCCGATGCGTCCGCCAGGAACTCACGCTGGCGGCTGACGGCGGCCTTGATGAGATTGCCGAAGAAGGTCCCGACATAGCCGATCGCCATGAGCCCGAGCGCCAGGATCGCGATCTGGCTGGCGCTGCTGCCCCGGCCTCTGCTGCTGCCGAAGGCGGCCGCTCCGTAGCCGCGGCGGCCCACAAGGCTGCGGCCGATGACGCCGATTGCGAGAATGCCGAAGAGCACGGCCGCAAGGCGCAGGTTAAGGCGCATGTCGCCGTTGAGCACGTGGCTGAATTCGTGGCCGACGACGCCCTGAAGCTCGTCGCGACTCAGCGTTTCCATGCAGCCGCGCGTCACGCCGACAACTGCATCGTCCGGGCCATAGCCCGCGGCGAAAGCGTTGATGCCGGCCTCCTCCAGCACGTAAACGGGCGGGACGGGCAAGCCCGCGGCGATGGCCATTTCCTCGACGACATTGAGCACTCTGCGCTCGTCCGTCTCCGTACTCTGCGACAGCAGGAGGCGGCCGCCGAGGCTCTCGGCGACAGCGCGTCCACCGCCTGAGAGTGAGCGCAGGCGGAATGCCGATGCGAGCAGTACGAAGGCGATGACGCCGCTGGCGATCCCGAGGGCAAGGCCCGGGGAGACGGCGTAGGTGAGCTTCGAGAAAGACAGGTAGCCCGTGGGCGGGGTTGTCCAGGCGATGACGCCGGCGACAAGGAGCACCGTAAGCGTGATCAGTGCCAGCACGGCCAGGCAGAACAGGCCCACGAGCCGGGAGGTTGCGCTCTGGGCGGCGGCCTGCGCCTCGAAGAAGTCCATGATCGGCGTCGCGCGCCGAGCGAGATCAGCTGAAGGAAACCTTTGGCGCCTCGCGGATCTCTGCGGCGTCGTCGAAGGTCAGCAACTGGGCGTCGGCTCCGTGGCCGAACATGCCGGCGATGACCACCTGCGGGAAGCTCTGGCGGTAGCTGTTGTACGCCATGATCGCGTCGTTATACGCCTGCCTTGCGAAGCTGATCCGGTTTTCCGTGCTCGTCATTTCCTCGCTCAGATTTGCCATGGTCTGATCGGCCTTGAGCTCCGGGTACTGTTCCATGACGACATTGAAGCGTCCGAGTGCGCCAGCAAGGGCGCCCTCGCTGCCTTGCAGTTGCGCCATCGCGCCCGCATCGGCGCCGCCGCTTTTCGCGAGCGCGTCGAGGGCCGAAGCGGCGCTGTTGCGCGCCTTGATGACGGCTTCCAGGGTCTCGCGCTCGTGCGACAGATAGCCCTTGGCGACCTCGACGAGGTTCGGGATGAGATCGTAGCGGCGCTTCAACTGCACCTCGATCTGCGAAAATCCGTTCTGGAAACGGTTCTTCAAAGCGACCAGGCGGTTGTAGATCATGATCGTGCCGCCGACCGCGACCACGAGAACTGCAAGCGTGACGATCATGCCGGTGCTCATGTCTACATCCCTCGCAGTGAAGTCCAACAAAGCATAGCTGCGAGGGGCGCTGCTGTCGTGATGCGATGATCGCGCCCTGTCAGGTGGCCCGGTCTGCCAGCTCGAAGCGATACTCGGTGACGTGGTGATAGGGCTCGCCCGGCCTGAGTTCATTGCTGGGAAACGCCGGGTGGTTCGACGCGTCCGGATAGCCCTGCGGTTCGATGCACACGGCATCATAGCGGCTGTATAGCCTGTCCTGTTTGCCGTAGCGCCGCAGGTGCAGGGTGTTCGCCGTGTAGAACTGCACGCCGGCCTGCGTCGTCCAGACCTCCATCGCGATGCGATCGTCCGGCGCCTCGAGTCTGACTGCGCGCCGCAGACCTTCGCCGTTGATCGGGAAGTAGTGGTCGTAGCCTTCGACGAGGCGAATCTGAGGATGTTCAGCGACCATGCCGGTGCCCAGTCGGCTCGATGAGCGCAGGTCGAAGGGCGTTTTCTCTACGGCAGCGATCTCGCCGGTCGGGCACATGTCCGAGGCCAGGGGAAGGTAGTGATCCGCGTCTACCGTGATGCGATGTCGGCCCACGTGTCCTCCCGCATGCCCGGCCAGATTGAAGTACGGGTGCCAGGTCAGATTGCACAGCGTGGGCCGTGTCGTGGTGGCATCAAGGGTCAGGCGGAGCGCGTCTTCGCCGACGATTTCGAAGCGAGCTTCTATGCTGAGGCGGCCGGGGTAGTTCTCCTCGCCGTCTTCTGAGCGCAGGCCGAGAACGAGGTGGCGTGCGCCGACGTCCAGAACGTCCCACACGCGGCGGCCAAAGCCGACGCGCCCCCCGTGCAGGTGCGCGTCGGTGGCGTTGCACACGAGCTGGTGACGCCAGCCATCGAGTTCGAAACTTCCTGCGCGAATCCGCCCGGCATGCCGTCCGACAAGCGCGCCGAGATGGCAGTCGTCGGTGATCCGGCCTTCCTGGTCTCCGTGCGCGAGCACGACATCGCCGCCACCCGCCACCCGCAGGCGGGTGAGATAGCCCCCGTAGGGCGTGATGCTTGCGCGCAGTGCGCTGCTCGATATGTCGATGGCCTGATGCGGGTCCAAGGGGACTCCCGTGGTGGCGAACCGATCGTCAGCGGCGAACGGCTGGTGTCTCGATGGGAAGGCCGCGGCCGCGCCACGCGAGGTAGAGCTCGAGAGCGAGATACTCATCCGAGCCGTAGGCGTGTGGCTCGGCGACGACGGCTTCATTGCACCAGCGGAACATACGCTGCCTCGAACCGAGGGTCTGCCAGGTGAGGCGATAGATCGGGAAGCCGTTGATCATGCCGTCGCTGATCACGTCGCCGCGCAGGCGCCTGCCCGCATTCTCCTCGTGACAGTGGCGGCAGGAGAGGTCGAGCTGGCCGCGCCTTCGTGCGTATTCGCGCTGGCCGGCGTCAAAGGCGGCGGCAGCGGGCCCGCTGACATCCGGGTCAAGGGCCATGCCTTGTGAGGCGGAAGACACCAGCGTCGTCAGGGCAAGGAGGTCCTCGGATTCCCAGGGCAGGGGTGGTGCGTTCTGATGCTCCGTGCGACAGGCGTTGATCTGCATCTCGAGGTTTTCGAGTCCGCCGATACGGTCATCCCAGCGCGGCATCCGTGCCGCAACGCCCGCAAGGCTAGCGGCCGTGTCATGGCAATCCGCGCAGCTCGCGCCCGACCCGGTCGGCGCAGACCACAGGTTCGAGCCGCGATCGATCCATAGCTGGCCCGGGTTGGCGAACGGGTCGTCCTGGAGCGCACGCAGTTCGTCCCCAAGGTAGCTATAGCCGGATCGAGGCGCTTCTCCGGCACTGGCAGCCGGCGACAGCGCGAGCACGCAGACGGCTACCAGGGCCTTCGCCTTTTGCTTCACGTGCCGCGCACCTCCAGCGGCCGCTCCTCTCGATGCATCGCGCCTCGGTCCTCGCGCCAGGTGAACTGGAGCGTACCGCCGCGCCGGGGCTGAAACGCGAAGGCCATGTACGGGTCGGCGGCGATCGCGGGCCGCAGGTCTGCATCCAGCAGGGGCTCGTCGTCGAGTGCGCAGTGAAAGTGCTCGACTACGTTGCGAGGGACCCGTTCGCCGCGCGTGTCGATGCGGTATCCGGTTTCCATCGGATGACGCACCAGGGTGCGCACTTCGATGCGCGCGCCTGCATCCGCGGTCTGGTCCACGCGCAGGCGTACGGTGCCAAAGCCTGCGCCGGGCTCATCTTGCCTGGCGTCCGCGTCAGCGCGTGCGACCCGGGCGGCCTGCGCGGTCGTCGTACCCGTGCCGGCGGCTCGCGCGTTCGGCGCGGCGCGGACCCAGCGCTCGAAGTTCTCGTCAATGCAGGCACCGAGCGTGACCAGTACCGATACCGCACGCTGGGCAAGGCGGCCATCCGGCCACTCCGCCACAGCTGTCACGTTCTGGGTCATGGAGAGGCGCAGGCGGGTCGCGATCTCGGGGAGCGCTGTGGATCCGAAGCGAAACGTTGCGGCAAAGGGCTCTGGATTGCGCGGCGCGAACAGATGAAATGCGGCGGGTGGATCGCTTGCGTCGGCGGCGAGTCGCACGGCAACGGAGTTGCCGTTCTCCACAACCTGCGAGATGTCGAGATCGAAGGCGCCGGCCGTGATTCGGCGCGCACCGAACAAGCGCATGAATTCGGCCTCAAGCGGAGTGCGCTGACCGTAACCCGGCAGCGCAGCGATGCCCGAAGCGAGGGCGATGAGCATGTGCCGTCGCGTCGCCTTCATGAGCCCGAGCCATCCAGGGTCTGCAGCCACGCGATCACGTCCTCGATTTCTTCAGCGGTGAGCATCGGAACGCCGAGCTGCGCGCGGGCCACGCGCCAGCGTTGATCCGTCGAGCAGTAGGCGGGCATGACCGTAGTCGAATCGAGGCGCTTGGGATCGGCGATGCGGGCACGCAATTGGGCTGCGTCGAGGCGCGCACCGACGCCGTGCAAGGGCGGGCCGAGATTGCCATGGAAGCGCGGATCGGGGGTGCTGACGGGGAGCGCGTGGCAAATGGTGCAATCGCCGCGATCGGTGGCCGTGGCGATCGTGCGGCCGCGATCGGCATTGGGTGCTCCCGGTGCGAGCGGCGCCGGAATGCCGTCGTCGACGAACTCGAGCGGGGCGCAGTCTGCGGCAAGGGTGCCGCCCGGGCCGCACAGGAGCACAGCGCTCAGCAGGCGTTCAGCCAAACGCATCGGTCACCACGCTTGCATACCATGCAGCTGCATGTGCGCCTTCTTGTGTCCGGACATCTTCGGACGCGTTGGCCGTGCTCACGCCGGCGCTGCCCTCGATGGTGACGATGCGGTCTTCCCGAACCGTGTAGCTTGCCGCGATCGAGATCGCCGCGTCAGGCGCAACGTAGCTATAGCAGGTGTTCATGAGCAGCGGCGCGGGTGGCGTGCCACCCGAGAAGATCGCGGCGAGGGCAGCGGCGACGGTCTTGCCCTGACTGTTCGCGGCAAACGCCGACTTCGGCATCGGATTGGCGATCGCGGCATCACCGATCACGTGGACGCCCGCGTAGCGCGTTGATTCGAAGGCCGGGCCCGCAACGGGACACCAGTCGCGGCCGCCGTCGAGGTCCGCCCGGCGCGCGAGCAGGGCTGCGCGCTGCGGCGGCACGATGCAGGCGAGATCGGGAGACCAGTCGTCGAAGTCTCCGTGTACGGTGCCGCGGTCCGGATCGATTGCGCGGACGGCGCCGCCGTCGCTGCGGCCGAGCCACTGCAGGTTCGGATAGCGCTTTGTCCACTCGGCCTTGAACAGAGCGTCCTTGGTGAACCGGTCTTTCGCATCCGCGATGAGCAATCGTGCACGGGGGCGATGGGTCGCGAGCCACCAGGCCATGAGCGAAGCGCGCTCGTAAGGGCCCGGTGGGCAGCGATAGGGGTTTTCCGGCGCGCTGATCAGAACCAGGCCACCGTCGGGCACGGCCAGCAGACGATCGAACAGCGCCCGCGTCGCGGGCCCGGCTTCCCAGGCGTGGGGAAATTTCTGGGTCGCGCGTTCGCTCCAGCCTTCGATGGCTCCGCCGTGCACCTCGATGCCGGGTGCGACGACGATGCGGTCGGCGCCGAAGCTGCGGCCGTCAGTCAGGGTTGCTCGGCGCGTCACCGGATCGAGGGAGCGGATGTGCCCGCGCACAAGGTGAATGCGCGCATCGGCCTCCAGGGCGCTGTAGTCCACCTCGAGGGCATCAACGGAGCGCAGGCCCGCCAGCGCCGTATTGCTGAAGGGGCAGGTCCAGTAGGGCGCTGCGGAAGTGATGAGGGTGATGTCGACGTCCGGCGCCCAGCGTGCGAGATAGCGCGCGGCGGTCGCGCCGGCGAAGCCGCCACCGAGAATCAGCGCCCGTGCCGTTGTCGCGGCCCGTCGCGCATGCACGGGGCGTGCGAGCGCGCCTAGAGTCGCGGTTCCCGCCGCAAGCAGCCTTCGCCGGGTCAGCATCAGCGCCGCTCGGCGCGGAGCGCGGCGAAGTGATTCGCAAGCGCGGTCACGTCCTCAGGGGCCAGCGCGCGCGCAAAACGCTCCATGGCATGGTCGGCGCCGCCCGGCGATGAAGCCCGGTAAGCCTCCATGCGGGCGACGAAAGCATCGACCGGCAGTCGGCCCGGGTCCGGCAGCGTACTGGCCGGGCCATGGCACCCCGCACAAGCAGCCGCAAGCTGCTCGCCTCGAGTGGGAGGTTCGGCTGCCACCGACCCGGCGCAGAGCAGCAGTCCCGTCGCGAGTGCTGCGCTCGGACGCACGCCCGCGGGCTCAGGACCAGCTGAGGTCGTGTCCGGCGATCGGCAGGCTGCGCACGCGATGGCCGGTGGCGCGATAGATCGCGTTTGCCACGGCGGGTGCCGTCGGCGGCAGGCCGGGTTCACCGATGCCGCCCCACTTGTCGCCTCCGGACAGCGCGAGGTGCGTTTCCATCACCGGGGCTTCGGGCAGCTTCACGACGCGATTTCGGTCGAAGTTGGTCTGCACCAGGGCCCCATCGGCAACGTCCTGCCGCCCCCACATGGCCGCGGAAAGGCCGTAGATGATGCTGCTCTCGACCTGCGATTCGATGGTCATGGGATTCACCGTGTTGCCGCAGTCGACGGCCGTGACAACGCGCTCCACGCGCACCTCGCCGGAGCGGGTGACGGTGACATCGGCAACCTGTGCGCAGATGCTGCCGAAGCTCTCGGCGATGGCGATGCCCTGAGCGGAGCCTCTCGGGAGCGTGCGGCCCCAGTCTGCCCGCGCGGCGGCCGTCTCGAGCACCTTGAGCAGATCGCGCTTGCCGTTGAGCAGGCGACGGCGATATTCGACCGGATCCATGCCGGCGGCGGCGGCGAGCTCGTCGAAGAAGCATTCCCGGGCGAAGGCGTTCTGGGAATGGCCCACCGAGCGCCAGAACCAGACCGGTACGTGGGTCCGCTTCAGATGGTGCTCGATGGACTGGTGCTCGATCGCATAGGGCAGGTCCTCCAGGCCTTCCGTCGATGAGCCGTCGAGGCCGCTCTCGACCGTTTCCGGGCGCAGGGCGGCAAGAATCGAGTGCGTCGCCGAACGGTTCACCAGGGCGGTCGGCATGCCGACGGCGTCGAGGCCGGCGCTGAAGCGGAAGGCCGACAGCGGGCGGAAGTGGCCCGTTCGGGTGTCCTCTTCCCGCGACCAGATCACCTGCACCGGGGCATCCACGCGGGACGCGACCTCGATCGCCTTGCGTGCCCAATCCGGGCGGCTGCGCCGGCCGAAGCCGCCCCCGAGGAAGCAGTTATGGACGTGCACCTGCTCGGGGGCGCGGCCCGTGACCTCGGCGGCCACGCCGAGCACGCTTTCGGGATTCTGCGCACCGGTCCAGACGTCCACGCGGTCGTCCTGGATGTGCACCGTGCAGTTCACAGGCTCCATGGCCAGGTGCGCGAGATAGGGTGCGTCGTAGTCTGCATCGACGCGCATCGCTGCGTCGTCCAGGGCCGCGTAAGCATCACCCTGCTCGTGCGCGACAACGCCCCGTGAATCCAGGTCCGAACGGAATTCGGCCAGCATGGCGTCAGTGCTCGCGCCGCTGTTCTCGCCGAGCGCCCACTGCGCATCGAGGGCGTCGAGTCCCTTCTTCGCGTGCCAGAAGGTGTCGGCGACGACCGCGATGTAGTCGTCGAAGGTGAGCACGTCTACCACGCCGCGAACGGCTTTCGCGGGTGCCGGATCGACTGCGGCAAGCGTGCCGCCCCAGACCGGACAGGCCGCTACGGTGGCGTAGAGCATGCCGGGTACGCGCACGTCGATCCCGAAGGTGGCGCTGCCGTCGACCTTGGCCGGGATGTCGAGACGGCGGCGCGGCGTGCCCATGAGGCGGAACTGATCCGGCGTGCGGATCGCCGGTTCTTCGGCCAGCTCGACGATTGCGGCGCGTGCCACGAGTTCGCCGTAGCGGGCGCTGCGCCCGCTTGCTGCGTGGGTGACGATGCCCATGTCCGTGCCGAGCTCGGCAACCGGGACGTTCCAGTCGGTTGCGGCTGCAAGCTTCAGACGCTCACGGGCGCTGGCACCAGCCTGCTGCAGATATTCGCGCGATCGGCGCACGGCGCCGGAGCCGCCGGTGCCCATGCGCTGGTAGACGCGGTTGTTGGTCACGCTGCGATTTGCGCTCGCGTACTCGGGCTTCACCTTCTCCCAGTCGCAGTCGAGCTCCTCGGCCACGATCATCGGCATGGACGTAAACACGCCTTCGCCCATTTCCGACTGAGCCACGCGAATGGTCACCACGTCGTCGGTGTCGATGACGAGCCATGCGTTCAGTTCTGTGCCGCTCTCGTCGATGTCCCAGGGCGCCATGGCCGCGCCGGCAACCGGCATGTGAAAGGCGATGGCGAGGCCGCCGCTGCCGGCGACGGACGCCTTCACGAAGCGGCGGCGGGAGACGGCGGTATCGAGCATCTGCTTGCTGTTCATGGCGTGCTCCTCAGGCCATCGCATCGGTGGCGAGTTCGGATGCGCGATGAATCGCGCTGCGAATCCGCTGATAGGTGCCGCAGCGACAGATATTGGTCATGGCGCGATCGATGTCGGCGTCGCTCGGATTGGCGTTGTCGGCGAGCAGCGCCGCGGCCGCCATGAGCTGGCCAGACTGGCAGTAGCCGCATTGCGGCACGTCATGCTCGATCCACGCCTGCTGCACCGGGTGGCTACGATCCTCGGAAAGCCCTTCGATCGTGGTGATCGACTGGCCATCGGCAGCGGCGACGGGCGTCACGCAGGAGCGGAGCGGCGACCCGTTCAGGTGCACCGTACAGGCGCCGCACTGCGCGATGCCGCAGCCGAACTTGGTGCCGGTGAGGTTCAGATTATCCCGCAGGACCCAGAGCAGGGGCGTATCCGCCTCCACGTCGAGCTCGTGGGTCTTGCCGTTGACGGTCAGCTTGATCATCGTGAACTCCACGCAATTGGTCATGCTCAGCGACCTGCCCAGCGCAGTCCGCGGCGGAAGAAGGGTCGGGCGGCATTACGTCACGGCGGACGGCTGTCGGCAACCGGGGAGGCATCAGTTGTCGCGCAAGTCTCGCATTCTGGTGCTCGATCCCGATGCCGAGGCCATTGCTGCCGCTGTGCGCGAACGAATCTCCCCGGAGGCACCCGTGATCATTGCAGTGCGCCCGGAGATGGTTCGCGATGACGAGCCGGCCGCTATCTGCCTTGGCCGTCCCGACATGATCCTCGCCGCGGCCGGGCGCCTGCCGAATCTTGCCTGGGTGCAGTCGACCTGGGCTGGCGTCCGCCCCCTGTTGCCGCTCATGGCTGAGCGTCCGGAGCTTTCCGCGAGCGCTGCCAAGGGCATTTTCGGCGATGCGATCGCCGAGTACGTCGTTGGCTGGCTCCTCGCCCTGGATCGCGGCGTGCTCGACTACCGTGCGCAGCAGGTTCGCGGCGACTGGAGACCACTGCTGGAGCGCAGCCCGGCGAGCCGCACCGCCGTCGTGCTGGGAACGGGCAGTATCGGCGCGCGGGTCGCTGAGCGATTGACCCAGTTCGGTATGGCGGTGAGGGGTGTTTCGCGCGAGGGGGCGCAGGTGCCCGCCTTCGTGCGCTGCTGGCCCGTGGCGGAACGTTTGATGGCGACTCGCGGCGCCGACCTCGTTGTGAATACGCTCCCCGAAACGCCCCAAACGCGTGGCCTCGCGGACGCTGAGCTGTTCGCGGCGCTTGCGGACGATGCGCGCTTCATCAACGTGGGACGCGGCTCCGTGGTCGACGAAGCGGCCTTGCTTGCGGGCATCGCGCGGGGGCGTCCCGGCGCTGCGGTGCTCGACGTATTCGAGGAAGAACCGCTTCCCGCCGAGCATCCATACTGGTCGACGCCGGGCATTTACGTGACGCCGCACATTGCGGCGCGCACGGACGCGAAGAAGATCGCGCAGCTGTTTATCGACAACCTGGCGCGCCACCAGCGTGGCGCGCCCCTGGTTGGCGGGGTGGACCCTGTGCGGGGCTACTGAGCCTGCGCGTCAGTCCGGCAGGCCGAGAACGCGCTTGGCAACGATGTTGAGCTGCACCTCGGAGGTGCCGCCTTCGATCGAGTTCGCCTTCGAGCGCAGCCACTGGCGCGTGATGTCGAGTTCCCGCGATTCGAAACCCTCGCCCTCCCAGCCCAGTGACTGCGTGCCCATCACGTCGAGCATGAGTTCGAACTTCCGCTTGTTCTGCTCGCTGCCGTAGTACTTGAACAGCGCGGACAGGTTGCCGTCTGCCTGGCCGGCCTTGGCTTCCTCGTAGGCGCGCGCCATGAGCAGGCGGAAGGCGTGGTCGTTCATGCGGTGCTTGGCGACGGCGTCGCGTGCAACGGGATCGGCGATGCGCTCGTCGGCCTCGCCGAGATAGCTCTTGGCGAGATTCTCGAGCGAGCGCGGCGAGGCGCCCAGCGCCGTGTTGCCGCCGATGCCGGAGATCATCTGACGCTCGTGCTGGAGCAGGCGCTTGGCGATGGTCCAGCCCTTGCCGCGCTCGCCGACGAGGTTCTCCTTCGGCACGCGGACGTTGTCGAAGAAGGTCTGGCAGAAAGGGGATGCACCGGAAATCAGCTGGATCGGCGACGTCGACACGCCCGAGTCCGCCATGTCGAAGAGCAGGAAGGAGATGCCTTCATGCTTCGGCGCATCGGGTTCGGTGCGGACGAGGCAGAAGATCCAGTCGGCGTGATTGGCGTAGCTGGTCCAGATCTTCGCGCCGTTGACGAGCCAGTGGTCGCCCTTGTCTTCTGCCTTGGTCTGCAGCCCGGCGAGGTCGGATCCCGCGCCCGGCTCGGAGTAGCCCTGGCACCAGCGGATCTCTCCCCGGACGATCGGTGGAATGAACTGCTGCTTCTGCTGTTCGTTCGCGAACTCCAGGAGCGCTGGGCCGAGCATCCACAGGCCGAAGCTGTTCAGCGGCGGGCGCGCGCTGATTCGGCCGAGCTCCTGCTGAAGCACCTTGTTCTCGTCGGCGTCGAGGCCACCACCGCCGTAGGCCTTCGGCCAGGTGGGTGCGGTCCAGCCGCGGGACGCCATGCGGTCCAGCCAGAGCTTGGAGTCGGGGTTCTTGAAGGTTCCATTGCGGCCGCCCCAGACGGTCTCGTCCTCCGGCATGGGGGTGCGCATGGAGGGGGGGCAGTTCTCGTCCAGCCATGCCCGTACTTCGCTGCGGAATGCTTCCAGATCGGCCACGCTCAGGACTCCATAGGAATTGCTCAGGCGCTCGATCGTAGCAGTGCAGCGGTGCTGGGCGAAGCCGCAGGAATCACCCTCAAGAGATGGTTCGCGAGGAGCTGGTAGAGTCGGCGGTCCTACACGGGCTCGGTGCCACAGCATGACCCCGATCGATCAGCGCAGCTTCAGGGACGTCATGGGTCGGTTCGCGACGGGCGTTGTGCTCGTTACGGCGGTCGATGATGGCGAGCCCGTCGGTTTCGCTGCGCAGTCGTTCGTATCGCTTTCCCTGGAGCCGCCGCTTGTTGGTCTGTGTCCGGCGCGCAGCTCGACCAGCTGGCCGCGCATCCGCAGCGCCGGTCATTACTGCATCAATATCCTCGGCGCCGACCATGAAGACCTCTGCAGCGCTTTCGCGCGTTCGGGCGCAGACAAGTACGCAGGCGTTGACTGGTCGCCCGGCATCGACGGCGCGCCGCGGATCGCCGGGAGCCTCGCGTGGATCGAGTGCGCGCTCGAGGCGGAACACGAAGCGGGCGATCACACGATCGCGGTCGGCCGCGTACGCACACTGACGACGCCCGACGGAGCCGTAGCCGATCCGCTGCTGTTCTTCACGGGCGCATATGGGAGCTTCGCCGCCTTCACCGGACAGGCGTGATTCGGGCGGCGCTACAGGAGGGAGAACGACCATGGCTATCCGAACGCGAATCTGCGATCTGCTCGAGATCGAACACCCCATCCTGCTCGCCGGCATGGGTGGCGCGAGTACGCCCGAGCTGGCGGCCGCCGTCTCCAATGCCGGCGGTCTCGGCGTGCTCGGCGCGGCCGCTTGCGGGCCGCGTCAACTCCGGGAATGGATTCAGCGCACCCGTGCGCTCACCGACAAGCCGTTCGGCGTCGATACGCTCCTGCCCGCGTCCGTGCGCCGACAGGCGCAATTGGACAGTAGCAGCGACGGTCCGAAGCCGGCGGACCTGCTACCGGAATTGAAGGCCTTCGCCGCCGAGTTCATGGCGGAAGCTGGCCTCGAGAAGATCGAGCGCGCGGAGTCGCAAGCTGTCCAGGAGCCCGATGGGCCGCCGATCTTCACGACCGAATTCTTCGATGCGCAGATGGAAGTGATCATCGAGGAGCGCGTGCCGCTGTACGTTTCGGGCCTTGGTAATCCCGGCCCCTGGATGGAGCGCCTGAAGGCGAACGGAACCAAGGTCGGCGCGGTCGTCGGCAAGGTGAAGCACGCGGTGCAGGTCATGCAGTCGGGGATCGATTTCATTGTTGCCCAGGGCCACGACGGTGGCGGTCACAATTCGCCGATCGGCACCATTGCGCTCGTGCCTCAGGTCGTTGACGCGGTTGGCGACCTGCCTGTGCTTGGCGCCGGTGGCATCACGGACGGCCGCGGAGTCGCCGCCGCGATCATGCTCGGCGCAGAGGGGGCCTGGGTCGGCTCTGCCTTCCTGGCCTCGGACGAGGCGGGCATTCACGACTTCCAGAAGGAGGCGATCGTTGCTGCCTCCGAGGACGGTACGGTCGTCTCGCGGACGGTGACGGGCAAGCCCGCACGCATCATCCGCAGCCTTTGGACCGACGTCTGGGTGCGCGAAGACAAGGAGCCGCTGCCCATGCCGTACCAGGGCGCGATTTCCGGCCCCGTGCTTGCGGCTGCGAACCGCGACGGCCGGGGAGACGTGAACCCGGGCTTTGCCGGCCAGGGGATCGGCATGATCAAGGCCGTTCGACCGGCCGCTGAGATCCTTGCGGGCATCGTCGACGGGACCGACCGAGCGCTTCGGCGGACCTCCAATCTGGCCGGCTGACGTCCGGCGCTGCGTTCGCTCCGGCGGACGCGGCGCCCTGTGGTAGATTCGCGACTCCGCACTGGATGCACCTTCCAACGTGATCGCCGACACCGCTGGCTCGACCGTTCTCAGCATCTCGGATCTGCGCTTCCGCTGGCCTGCCGCCGTGCGGGATCTGCTTGATATCGAAGCCTTTGCTATCGCATCCGGCGAGAGCGTATTCCTGCAGGGCGCAAGCGGCAGCGGCAAGAGCACCTTGCTCAACCTCGTTGCCGGCGTGCTCGCACCGGATGCCGGCCAGATCTCACTGCTTGGCGCAGATCTCGCGAGCGCTTCGGGCGCGCAGCGCGATCGGCTGCGAGCTGACCACGTCGGGTTCGTGTTCCAGCAGTTCAATCTGCTGCCCTATCTGTCCGTGGTCGACAATGTGCTGCTGCCACTCAGGTTTTCGCGGCGCCGGGCCGATTGCTGCGCCGCCGCCCCCGGCGGCGCCGTGGCAGAAGCCCAGCGCTTGCTCGAGGCGCTCGGCCTCGAGGCTGCAGCCCGTCGTGCGCGCGATGTGACCGAACTGTCCGTTGGCCAGCAGCAGCGCGTTGCCCTTGCGCGCGGCCTGGTCGGGCGTCCCGAACTTCTGATCGCGGACGAGCCCACGTCGTCGCTCGACGCGGACGCGCGCGACGACTTCCTTGCACTCCTCGACGCCGAGCGGGCGGCGGCGGGTGCGGCCCTGCTCTTCGTGAGCCATGACGCGGGGCTTGCGGCGCGCTTTGATCGCAGCGTTGCGCTCGCCTCGCTCAACGGCGCGGAGGAGACCCTGTGATCGGGCTTTCCGGACTTGCATTGCAGAGCCTATGGAATCGCCGCGGCACGGCGCTGCTCACGTTGCTGTCGCTCACGCTCGCGGTCACGCTCCTCATCGGCGTGGAGAAGATTCGTACGGAAGCGCGCGACGGATTCTATGCGTCCGTGTCCGGGACCGATCTCATCGTCGGCGCGCGCACGAGTCCGGTGCAATTGCTCCTCGCGAGCGTGTTCCGGCTCGGGGATGCGCCCGCCAACGTGTCCTACGACACCTTCGAACTCATCTCCCGTCATCCGCTGGTGGCCTGGAGCATTCCGATTTCACTCGGGGATTCGCATCGCGGCTATCGCGTGCTCGGCACCAACGACGCCTACTACGAGCACTTCCGCTTCAGTCGCGGTCAGCGATTGACGGTCAGGGAGGGGGCCTGGTTCGAAGATCTGTTCGACGTGGTCCTTGGCGCAGAGATCGCGGCGGAGCTCGGGTACGCCGTTGACGATTCGTTGATCCTGAGCCACGGCACTCAGGCCGTGTCCTTCGCCGACCACGACGCGCTGCCGTTTCGCGTGTCGGGGGTGCTCGCGCGCACGGGTACGCCGGTCGACCGGACGCTTCATGTTTCCCTCGAGGCGATCGAGGCGATTCACATCGGCTGGGAATCCGGCGTGCAATTGCCCGGCCGGGAGGTCGCGGCGGATGCCGCGCGGGCTGCGGATCTCAGGCCGGGATCGGTCACGGCCTTCCTGCTCGGGCTGCAGTCGCGCGCCGCGGTATTGCGCGTTCAGCAGGCGGTGAACGTCTATCCCCAGGAGGCACTCACCGCAATCCTCCCGGCCGTTGCCATGCAGCAGTTCTTTTCGCTGGTGGGCGTGGCCGAGGATGCGCTCCTCATCGTGTCCGCCTTTGTCGTGCTCGTGGGCCTCGCGGGCATGATGACGATGCTGCTTGCGACCCTGTCGGAGCGGCGCCGGGAGATGGCGATCCTGCGGTCGGTGGGGGCGCGTCCCGTGCATGTGTTTGCGCTGCTCGTGGCCGAGTCGCTATTGCTGACTGTGATCGGCGCAGCGCTCGGGCTGCTCTGTGTCCAGCTGCTCATCCTTGGCACCGGACCGCTGCTCGAAGCCCTCGCGGGCATTCGCTTCGAGGCGGGCTTGCCGACGCTGCGCGAGTGGCAACTGCTTGCAGCCGTGATTGGCGGCGGTACCCTCGTGAGCCTTGTTCCCGGCGTGCTCGCCTACAGGCGCTCGCTCGCCGATGGCCTCACGGTCCGGCTCTGAACCTCAGGGAGACCTTGCATGTCGAAGCTGCACATCCTTTGTTCGATCACTCTGGGCGTCCTCCTGCTGACGGCTCTCCCTGCGGTGTCCACGGCCGAGGGTGCAGAGGGGGCAGCAGAACAGAAGCCGGCAACTGAGTGGTCTGCCCTCATCCCCGAGGGCTGGGCGCCGCAAGCGCCCGACATGAGCAGTTTCTTTCACGATCCGAGCGCTGCGCCCGGCGGCCAGATCGGCGCCGACGCGCCGGTCGTCGCGGATCTTCACGGCACGGAAGTCATTCTCGAAGGGTGGCTCGTGCCGCTGGAGATCGAGCGCGCCGAGCGCTATCACGAGTTCCTCCTCGTACCGTACTTCGGCGCCTGCTATCACGTGCCACCGCCGCCGGCGAACCAGATCGTGCATCTGTTCCTGGAAGAGGGCGTCGCCCACTACGACCTGTTCGAGCCGCAGCGGGTGACGGGCAATCTGCGCGTTGAATCGCAGGTGACGGACCTGGCGGCGGCGGCCTACCGTATGGTCGACGCGACCTCCGCGATCGCGCAGTGGTGACTTCCTACTGACGCAGGGCCAGTGAATTGTCGCCGGCTGTGAGCTCGACGCTCTGCACGCCGGCTACCCCGACAGCCTGCACGCCGATGCGTTCGACGCGGGCCAGATCGAACAGATTGGCCGTTACGCTGTCCGGATCCGTCGCGCAGGTGTAGACCCACGTCAGGCGGGCATCGCGGTGGCCACTGTGGTCGTCGTCGTCCTCATGAGACTCGTGCTCTTCGTGCTCTTCGTGCTCTTCGTGTTCTTCGTGCTCTTCGTGTTCTTCGTGTTCGTCATGCCCCGCGTGGTCATCCGCGTCGTGGTGTTCATCGTGCGCGTCGTGGTCATGGGCGTCGGCCAGGTCCGTGGAAGCGGTGAAGAACGATTCTGCGTCATCCTCTCCGATCGTGGTGACCCGGGCCTCGAAACTCGAGCGCTGGCAGGCCGCACCCGTAAAGGTGAAGAGGGCAGGGTCTGCGAAGCGCACTTCGAGGGCAGCTGCATCGTCGCCTTCATCGCCAGTAACGTCTCCAAGAGGCGCCGTGAAGAAGAGCTCCACGCGCCCGCCTTCAACGGCGATGTCCAGATTCCCTTGTCCGTGAACGTGCGCGCCGGCAGCGAAGGCGCCTTGCGAGGCGGAAGCGAGTATGACGGCGGCGGTCAGGGTTCTGGCGTGCATGACAAGGCTCTCCGGTGGTCAGTGGGTTGAGCGAACCATGAGATTACGCAAGTGCGCCAGTGCGACGAGCGCAGCGCCCGTAACGGTCAGTCCGATCTCCAGCGCTTCTTCATGAACGAAGGTCGCTATGAGCAGCAGCGTCAACCCGGCGGCTGCGAGCACGACGATCAATGGCCGTGCCTGCAGCGTGCCGGCGAGCGCGAATACGGAGACGGGGAAGGCGAAGGCCACCGCGATCGCGTGGAAGCGCTCATCGGCAAGAAAACCCGGCACGAACCAGGGCGCCACGGCGAGTAGCGCGGGCACCGCTAGGCAGTGGGCCATGCAGAGCATGGACACGCCTATGGCGGCGCCGTCGGCATAGGTTCTAGGCACCATCGGGTTGCTCCAGGCGTTGGCAGGGGAGGGGGATGCGTGTGTGCGCCGCGACGCTCGCGGCTGCATGTAACACTATTACGTTGGCCGCTGTCTCGACCAGCATTGCGGCGGGTGTGGCCGCCAACTTTCAGGCGATTTTGGCGCGCATCTCGAAGCGCGCGAAGCAGGCTTTCAGCACTGCGGCGTCAAGGTCACGGGTGATCATGACGATACGGGTGCGCCGATCCTCATCCGGCCAGGCGTCAAGGACCACGGGCGGGTGGAACACGTGCTGAACGCCGTGGATCACCATCGGCTGCTCCATGCCAGCGACATTCACGATGCCCTTCACGCGGAGCAGGTCAGCGCCGCGAAGGCGCATGATGGCTTCCAGACACTGGTCGAGCGCTCTCGGATCGACAGGGGCTTCGAACACGAAATTGCTCGCATACACGCGTCCATGACGGCTGGGGTCGTGTTCATGTCCATGATCATGTTCATGTTCATGTTCATGATCATGTTCATGTTCATGCGCGTGGCCGTGCCCATGGCCGTCCTCGTGCGAGTGGCCGGCAGGATCGACGGACGCCGCTTCGGTGCGCCATCGATCGTGCTTGGCGGAATGATCCGTCAGCGTCCAGTCCGCCTCGCCAAAGAGCCAATCTGCATCCGCGGCACCCGCGAGAATGCTTTCTACGGGCACCTCGGGAGCCCAGGTTTCGAGCGCTGCCACAAGCTCTGCGGGCGGACCGCCAGGGATCAGATCAGTTTTCGTCAGCGCGATTCGGTCGGCGACAGCAACCTGTTTGCGCGCCTCCTCGTAGCTCTCCAGCGTGCCTGCGCCGTTCACCGCGTCCACCGTCGTGAGCACGCGATCGACCCGATAGCGGGCAATCACTGAGGGTTCGGAAAGGAGCGTCTGCAGGATGGGGGCCGGGTCTGCGATGCCGGTGGTTTCGATCACGACCCTGTCGAACCAGCGCTCGCCGCCTCGGGCGTATCGGCCGGGCGCCTGCGCTAGGGTCAGAGCGAGATCTCGTCGGATCGTGCAGCAGATGCATCCGCTGTCCATGGCCACCAGGGTGTCGTCGTCGATGCGCGTCAGCAGATGATGGTCGAGGCCGACCTCACCGAACTCGTTCACGAGGACAAGCGTCCGCGCGAGTGCGCCCTCGAGCGCGAGGTGATTCAGGACCGTGGTCTTGCCACTGCCCAGAAACCCCGTCAGCACCGAAACGGGAATTCGTGTGTCCTGCGGCTCGCTCATTTGGTTACACCACTGCGTCGAAGGTCACCACCACGCGGTCCTGGCCGCCCGGCGGTGAGCGATGGACGATGCCGGGGAAGCGGGCTTCATCGAAGGCAGCGCCCTTCAGCATGCCGATAGCGCCTGTTTCCAGACGCTCGATGACCTCAGGGTCCACGGCCTGCTCTATGCGTCCGTTTGCATCCTGGCTTACGTACTCCGGTCGAATCCACTCCGTGCCCGGCCCGGCCAGCGTGGTGATCAGGCGCGTCGGCACCATGTCCACGTGGAAGCGCGGACACATGGATGCGCGTAGATGAGAGACGCGGATGCCCACCTCTTTGACGTCGTTCACGGCGGCGTAGCTCGGCAGCCATCGATCGAGCCAAGCGGTGAAGGAAGCTCTGCCAGAAAGATTCGCAAGGCGGCGCGTGCATGACTCGGCGTCGCCTGGCCGACAGCGCGCTTCCAGAGGACCGGGCAGTGCTTGCTCGTCGACCAGGGCGCGCGCGTACTCGAACACCTCGCCGGGCACCGCGCCCCCGATTTCCACGATGCCGACATCGTCATCGAGGATCGCCGCGAGCTCCTGAGGATCGCGCGTTCTCTTCGCAAGCATTGTTTGTTGCATGCTCCGGGGGCGCGCAGAGCGCCGAGTTAACCGAAGCGTTACTTTATAACAGTCATCTTCCCCTTCGCGACGCGCGTGCGCGCTTTTCTCTGCCGAAGCGAAGCCTGCCTGACCGATACGCGTAGTTCCGACCCGGTGCGCTCGTGCTCGCGGTCGCAATCGCGGTCGCAATCGCGGAAGTGATCGCGCTTGGGGAGGCAGCCCGCATGTTGCCAGCAGGGGCTGCCCGACGTTGAGGCCCTGCGTCAGATCAGGATGACGGGGCCATGGTCATCGCAGTGATCACCGTGCGGGTGGTGCAGGTGGCCGTCGACGAGGTAGTCGACGTGATCGCCGTGCGGTACTGCCTCGTGGCCGCAACCCGGACCGTGCACGTGATCTGCCTCGTGACCGCTGCAGTCGTGGGGCCGACAACCCTCCGGATTCGCTTTGCTGATCGCGATTCGATGCTCGTCGTAGTGATCCTCGTGGGCGCAATGCAGGTGGCCGTCGTGCAGGTAGCCGACGTGATCACCGTGCTGAATGGCGGCGTGGCCGCAACCGGGTCCGTGCTGGTGGTCGTGGTCAGCGTGCTTCTCGCAGCTCATGAGTCTTCTCCGTTCAGGGTATTGAGGTGGGTCGGATCGGCGTGGTCGATCACATTGCTGATCAGGTCGCGGACGTGGCTGTCGGCGAGCGAGTAGTGCATTTCCCGACCCCTGCGCGAACGCACGACGAGCCCTTCCGAGCGCAACAGCTTCAGCCGCTGGGATGTCGTGGAGAGCTCTGCAGATGTCTGTTCAGCAATCTCCGAGACCTGCATGGAGCCTTCCAGGAGCAGCGCGAGGATGCGCAGGCGCTCCGCGTCTCCGGCGGCTTTGAGCATGCCGGCGGCACGTTGCAGCGTCAGCGGGTTGGGGTGTCCTGCTTGCACGGGGTCGGTCACGCCATCGGTTTATAAATTCATCATTTGATGAATTGAGAGCATATTGCCCGCCGATGCTCGGCAGTGCAAGGCTCAACCCGCGAGCTGCCGACGCATGCGCGAACGGTTGCCGCCGGACGCGCTCGGAGGGCCGCTGTTCATTTCAGGCGTTCACGCGTTCGCGGGCTCGGTCAGCGCCTGCGGCGGCCGGTGGGTCGCTCGATCCGCCGCGATGCCCGCAGGTGCGGAAAGCTCAGTTTGGGTGACGGCGACGCAGACCGAAGTTGCGAAGGTGAGCCCAGCCGAGGCAGCCGGCGCCCGTGAAGGTGAACACGAAGTCGAGTGGCGGTGCCTCATGAAGGACGATGCCGACGGCCATTCCCGCCAGGCCGAGGGCCGCGAGGGCCAGGGTTAGGGTGTCCCTCGTATTGCGAAACCTGAGCAGGATCGCCGCGAAAGCAAGTGGCAGCGCGAGGGCAAGGGCAAGCATGTGAACGAGGACGTCGTCCCAGATGGCTGGAAGCAATGCCGGCGCGAGGGTCAGGATGAGCGGAAGCGCCAGGCAGTGCGCCATGCAGGCCAGCGATACGCCCATGGCGGTTCGGTCAAGCAGGTCTGCGTGGCTAGGGTTGGTTTCGTGGGCGGTCACGGGGCAAGGACTCTGGCTGTGGAGTGGTCGAGACGGCGCGGCAATGTAGCACCGTGCCCAGACATGTCGCATTCACGTATCCAGGCGCGGATCTTCGCGCGGATCGCCCTCGGCACCGGCGATACGGAACGGCGGTCCTCGGGCTCGCCGACGGGCTCGCCGACGGGCTCGCCGACGGGCTCGCCGATGGGCTTGACCGGGTGCGGTGCTTGCCTTTCAATCGCGCGCCCTGGCGCATGGGGGCTTGAGATGATCGGGATCGATTGGGGGACTGCGTCGAGCTCCGTGGGCCATGTCAGCGCAGACCATGCACGTCTGCTTCCCGTCGCGGCCGGCGGCGAGACGCGCCTGCCATCAACTGCGTTCGTTCCGCGGACCCCCTCTTTCGACGCACCGACCGACGAATTGGGCTTGGCGCGTGTGCTCACGCCCGAACTCCTGCGCCGAGGCCGAATGACCTTCGGGCATGCAGCCACTGCCTCCATGCTCGAAGGCGACGATGGCTTCTACGTAAAGTCCCCGAAGTCGTTCCTCGGGGCGGAACTGCGTGAGCGACAGGTTCTCAATTTCACTGCACTTGTCGCGCGCATGCTCGGAGAACTGCTCGACCAGGCGGCCCTCGCACTCGGGCATCGCCCTGAGAGCGCAGTGATCGGCCGGCCGGTGCGCTATCACGGCACGCGGGGCGACGTTGGCGACCGTCAGGCGATCGAGATCATGGAGCGCGCCGCACACCTGGCCGGGCTCACGCAGGTGCGCTTTCTGCTCGAGCCAGTCGCTGCAGCCTTTGCCTACGAAACGAATCTGCGTCGAGAGCGCCTCGTGCTCATTGTCGACGCGGGAGGTGGAACGACAGATCTCACCCTTGTACGCCTCGGACCGGATCGCGCGCCGCGCGCGGATCGAACCACTGACGTGCTCGGTGCGGCGGGCGACCGGATCGGTGGTACGGACCTCGACGCACGGCTCGCCTTTCGCGCGTTCACGCCCGTGCTTGGCCGCGAGTCCATGCTCGAAAGCGGTCTGCCCGTGCCGAACCACCACTTCGTGGACCTCTGTTCCGTTGCCGACGTGAATGCGCAGGCGCGCTTCGGTTCCGCTGCGACCGGCGAGACGCTTTTGGACTATCTGACGCGCGCGGAATCACCGGCGCACATTGCTCGTCTGCTGCGCCTGCACGAGATGGGCGGCAGCTTCCGATTCAACCGCACCGCTGAGCAGGCCAAGATCGATCTTTCGGATGGAGTTGAAGCGAGCGCAGACTTCAGATGGCTGGAGGCTGACCTCGAACTTGCGGCGAGCCGGCTTGATCTCGAATGGGCAGCGCAACCGCTGCTTGACCGGATCGGTGAACTTGCCGGCGATGTTCGGGCGCAGGGGGGCGCCGCGCCTGACGTGGTGTTTGTCACAGGGGGAACGGCGCTCTCTCCGGTCATCGCTGAAGGCCTTCGTGATCGCCTCGGCGCGATCGAGATCGTGGTGGGCGATCTCTTCGGCAGTGTCGCGACGGGACTCGGACTCGCGGCGCAGCGCACCCTGTCCTGACCGAGCCGCCGTTCGTTCCCCCCGTGGGGCGCTTCGTTCCCGCTACCGTGCGCTTGTCGCATGGTTGCTGTCCGGCGCATGGCATCGCTGCAGGATTTCGGTGTCGCACGGACACGCCGTGCTCCTTCTTCAAGGAAATTCGTCATGCCGCGATCGCAGCGCACTGCTCCGGAACTCTTCATTGCAACCCTGATCGTGACCGCCGTGCTCGGTACGCTCGACGCCGCCGCAGCGCCCCTCGAAGTCACCATCGGAGATGTCCGCTCGACCGAAGGTGTGCTGCTGATTCAGATCACTGACAGCGCCGAAGGGTTCGACGACGGTCGTCCGCCGGTTGCTTCATTCATGCTTGCCCCCGCGGTCTCCGGTGTCACGTTCAGCGTCGACCTCGAACCGGGCGTCTATGGCATGCGCGTCATGCAGGACCTCGACAAAGACGGTGAGATGGATACCAATTTCATGGGTATCCCGATCGAACCGTGGGCCTTCTCGAACAACGCCGTCGGAAACTTCGGGCCGCCGGCCTGGGGCTCCATCCAGTTCGAGATGACTACGGCGGCAGCCGTTCAGAACGTGAGCCTGGTGCATTGAATCGCCGGCGTCTCCTTTGCGGCTTTTTCGGGGGGCTGGCTGCCGCGGCCGCCGCGCCCGCTGCGCCCGCGCCAACGGGCGTTGCCGGGCCCAGTGAGGCGCCGGCTGCCGCGCGTGCGCGTCACTTCCGGCAGGCGCTTCCCTCGAAACCCTGGCTCCGCACGATGGAAGGGCTGGTGGCTGATCCGGCGCCGGTCCCGCAGCTGGAGATCAGCGGCCGCATGCCACGGAGGCTCGAGGGCGTGCTCTTCCGCAACGGGCCGGCAGGCTACGAGCTCGGCGGGCTGACCTCGCTGACGCGGTTAGACCTGGAGTCCGGGGCCCTGACGAGCTACCGCTATCCCGATACGGAACTGCCCGAGGAGCAGCTGTTCGTGCCCTACTCCGAGCGATCAGGGGAAGGCGAGGGGCGGGTGATCGGGACCAGCCTCGATGGGTCGCGGCGCCAAACGCACCTCAACGTATTCGAGGCCGTTGGCGACGGTCCGATTGCGCGGGCAACACTGGACGCGCTCATGCCGCAGGGCCTGCATGAGCGCTGGGTCGAGCACGCGGCGTGAAGGCGCACTTTCGAATCGCAGCCGGCAACAGCGGCCGGGCCTGGCCAGGTTTGCGCGGACCCCTGCTCACCTTGCTTGCGTGCGGGTTGGTTGCCTCGGTGATCACGCTGGTGGCGGGCGGGGAGCGGTTTCTCGATAACTTCCTGCTCGCGCTCTGCATCGGCTATTCGTGTTACTTCAGCAGTTACATGGCGTTTTTCGCGCTGTCGCCCAGGGTGCCGGCCCCGGTGCTCGTCGTTTTCGGCGTTCTCGGCGGTCTTGCGATCGGCTTGCTGCTCGCCGGAACGCTGCTCCTGGATCGGCCGCTGTACTTCTTTCGCGGCCAGTACGAGGTGCTCGTCCTCGGTGTGCTCTTCGGCGTGGTTGCTACGGCCGGGTTCCTCTTCCTTGGGGACCTGCTGGACGTGCGTGCACGCCTCGATCGCGCCGAGCGCGAAGCACTCGAGCGAGACAAGGCAATGGCGGAAGCAGAACTGCGCGTCCTGCAGGCGCAGATCGAACCGCACTTCCTTTTCAACACTTTGGCGAACGTGATCTCGCTCATCGACGACGAGCCGGCGCGGGCGCGCCAACTGCTCGAGCGTCTGACGTCTCTTTTGCGCATGTCCCTTGCGCGCACTCGAGCCGACGCCGTAACCCTGGCCGACGAACTCTCGGTGGTGCGCGACTACCTGCAGATTCAGGCGATCCGCATGGACGGACGGCTCGCCTGGGATGTGCAGATGGATGCAGCGCTGGGCACCTCGCGCGTACCGCCGCTCCTCGTCCAGCCGCTGGTGGAAAATGCGGTGCTGCACGGCTGCGAACCAAAGGCCGAGGCAGGAACCGTGGCGGTCACCGTGACTGCTCGCAGCAATGGAGCAGTGCAGATCCGCGTGGAAGATGACGGCGTCGGCATGCAGAACGGGACGGGCGGCGCCGGCACCGGGCTCGCCAACGTGCGGGAGCGTCTTCGCGCGGTCTACGGCGAACAGGCGAGCCTGCGCCTTATCGAACGCCCGGAGGGCGGGGTTCGCGCCGAGCTTTCGATCCCGGCGGAGGACGCGTGAGGCCGACTGCGGTCATCGCCGACGATGAGCCTGCGCTGCGCCGGCACCTCGAGCGGTTGCTCGGGGCGCTCTGGCCGGAACTGGAGATCGTTGCGTCGGTGGGAGACGGCAGTGCCGCGCGCGAGGCCATCGAAGGCCACGAACCGGACATCGCCTTTCTCGACATCCGCATGCCTGCCCCCGACGGCCTCACGCTCGCGGCGGAGCTTGCGGGTCGTACCGCGGTCGTTTTCGTTACGGCCTATGACGAGCATGCAGTGGAAGCGTTTGCGCACGCTGCCCTGGACTATCTGGTCAAGCCGGTCTCCGAGGACCGATTGCAGGAGACGGTTGCGCGCCTGCAGGCGCGATGGAACGCGCCCGCACCTGCCGTACAGGTGGATCTGCTGCGCGCCCTTGCCCAGACGATCAGGACGCCGGCCCCTTACCTGACCTGGCTTAGGGTGACTCAGGGCGATGAGGTGACGCTTGTTTCGGTGGACGACGTGCTCTTTTTCCGTGCCGATCGAAAGTACACCTCCGCGGTCACGGTGAGCGGGGAGCATCTGCTGCGCCAGTCGATCAGCGAACTCGAATCGAACCTCGATCCCGAGCGATTCTGGCGCATTCATCGCAGCACGATTGTTGCCGTATCAGCGGTGCGTTCAGCGCGTCGCGATCTGAGCGGACGCTATCGTGTGCGCCTGCACGACTCTGACGAGGAGCTGGCGGTCAGTGCCGCCCATGCGCACCGTTTCCGATCCGGTTGAGTTCAGATGCCGGGGGCGAGTGCTTCGCCCTCGGCGAGGGCTTCGTAATCTGGCGACGGTGCAGGTTCGAGGCCGTCGGCGCCCACTCCGAGACGACCGGAAACTACCGCGCTTCGGCGCATGCCCGGGTTCGGGGCGATCATGAACAGATCACCGTTCAGGCCGGTGAGGGCGCGGTTCACGCCCGTTTCCCGGGCAAGGCTCGCGTGTGCTGCCATGTGCTGCGGTTCACCGTGCGTCGGGATTGCCACGCCCGGCCGGACCCATTCGTACATCGTGCGCAGTTCGTCCTGAGCCGGATGGCCGGAGGCGTGAATGATGGCGTCCTCGTCGGTGACGATGTGAACGCCGAGGCGGAGAAGGCGTTTCGTGATCCGCTCCACGAGCTGCTCGTTGCCCGGGATCACGCGCGAGCTGAACACCACCGTGTCGCCCGCTTCGAGGTCGAGGTCGCGGTGCACTTCGCGCGAGAGTTTGTCGAGCGCCGCGCCTGGGTCGCCCTGGCTCCCAGTCGCTACCGCAAGGACCTCGCTGCGCGGCAGCCAGCCGAGTTCATGCGCGGCGACGAGATCGCGCGCGGGGTGCCAGAGCTGGGTGGCGCGGGCCGCGCCTACCATGTTCGACAGCGAGCGGCCGAGAATGCCCATGTAGCGACCGGTTTCGGCGGCAATTGCGGCAAGGGTGTGCAGGCGGGCAACGTTGCTGCCGAAGGTGGTGACGATCACGCGCCCCTCGGCAGCGGCGACCACGTCGCGAAGGCCCCGGTGCAGCGAAGCTTCGGACGCAGACCGCCCTGGGGTGAGCGCATTCGTGGAGTCGCAGATCATGGCGTCCATGCCCTCGTCGCCGAGGGCGCGTAGGGCCGCGGCGTCGTAGCTCGGGCCGAGCACTGGATGGTCGTCGAGCTTCCAGTCTCCCGTATGCAGAACGCGTGCGGCCTCGGTGCGGATCACGAGGCCGTGCGCTTCCGGGATCGAGTGCGTGATTGGCAGCCAGGTGACGTCGAAGGGACCCACGTGATTCCTGCGCCCTGGCGTCACCTCGATGATTTTCACGTCGTCGATGAGGCCTGCTTCCGACAGCTTCCGGCGCAGCAGCGTCGCGGTAAACGGTGTTGCGTACACGGGGCAGCGCAGGCGCGGCCAGAGATGCGCAACCGCGCCGACGTGGTCCTCATGCGCGTGGGTCAGCAGAAGCGCGTCGAGGGCACCGCGGCGAGCAGTGATGAACGATGGGTCCGCCATCTGGATGTGCGGTCCGGGATCGCCCTGTTTCCCGAAGGTCACGCCGCAGTCGACGATGATCCATCGACCTGCGTGGCCGTACAGATTGAGATTCATGCCGATTTCGCCGGTCCCCCCGAGGGGAAGGAACCAGAAATCGTGGTCACCGGGCGTCATTCCGGGCCTCCGTCAGGTGGGTCCGATGCTCAGGAAGAGCAGCTGAGCATCGAGCAGCCGGCGCGTTCCCGGGCCCAGTCGGGGCGGCGCGCGTAGTACTCGTCGAACTCGGGTTGGTCCTCGTAGGGGCGTTGCAGCATCCGCTCAAGATCGTGCAGACGCGTGAGATCGCCGCGTGCGGCGTCGTCGATTGCGAGCTGCGCGATCCAGTTGCGGAGCACGTAACGCGGGTTCACGGCCTGCATGCGCGCACGCACGGCTTCCGGCGCATCACCCGCAGTGGCGAGGCGCGCGTTGCGATCCCGCAGCCAGGCGGCGAGCCGCTTGCGATAGCTGCGATTCGCCTGTCGCTCGTCGTACCAGGCTGGCGCAAGGGGGTCGATCAATTCTGCGTCCGATGCGTCCGCGTCTATCGTCACATCGGCGAGCTGACGGAAGAAGAGCGTCATGTCCGTCTCGATCGAAGACAGCAATTCGATGAGGTTTGCACCGCGTTCCGCGTCCTGCGCCGGGTCGTGCCCAGCGAGACCGATCTTCCGCGCCATGGTTTCCAGCCAGGCGCTGCGGAAAGTGTCCGCGTAGATCTCGAGGCCGGCCTGCAGCGGCGCAGTGTCCTCTACGAGCGGCAGCAGCGCATTGCCAAGACAAGTGAGGTTCCACATGCCGATCTGGGGCTGAGCGCCGAAGCGATAGCGGCGTCCGCCGGCGTCCGTCGTGTTCGGGGTCCATTCCGGGTCGTAGTTTTCTAGCCAGCCATAAGGTCCGTAGTCGATGGTGAGGCCGAGGATCGACATGTTGTCGGTGTTCATCACGCCGTGGACGAAGCCGACGCGCATCCATTCATTGATCATCACCGCCGTGCGGCGGGCCACTTCTGCGAAGAGGGCGATGTAGCCGTTGCGATCCGGTGTAAGCGCCGGAAAGTCCTGCTCGATCACGTAGTCGAGCAACCGGCGCAGAGTCTCGTAGTCCTCGCGCGCAGCAAAGAGTTCGAAGTTGCCGAAGCGGATGAAGTTGGGCGCAACGCGGCAGACTACGGCGCCCGGCTCGATCTCGGGATGGCCGTCGTAGAACATGTCACGCTCGATGCCTTCCCCGGTGCTCACGAGGGACAGGGCCCGCGTCGTGGGCACCCCGAGGTGGTGCATCGCTTCACTGCACAGGTATTCGCGCACCGAGGAGCGCAGTACCGCACGACCATCAGCGGTGCGGGAGTAGGGCGTTTCGCCTGCACCCTTCAATTGCAGCATCCAGCGGCCGCCGTCGCTGCCGATGCGCTCTCCAAGATTGATCGCGCGGCCGTCCCCGAGCTGTCCGGCCCAGTTGCCGAACTGATGACCGCCATAGCAGAGCGCGTGTGGATCGGAACCCGGCAAGAGCGCATTTCCCGCCATCGCATCAGCAAAATCCTGGGAGGCGACCCAGGCCGGATCGAGGCGCAGCAGGTCCACCACAGGTGCCGCGCTCGCAAGCGTCCGCGGTGCGCGCACAGGCGTCGGGGCGATGCGCGAATAGACTGCGCGGAATACCTGCCGCCGGCCGAAGCCGCCTTCGGGGTCGGCCGGCAGCGCATGCGTGAAGCAGGATTCGAGTTCTGGGGCGTCAGAGGGGGCCGCTGGTGCCGTACTCATCGGGGGGATGCTCGGGCTCGGGGTGACGGAAGGGTGGGGGCGCGTTCCGCGTCGGTCAAGGTGAGCGCTGCAGCGGCCTATGGCGATGTCCTGCGCCGGGGGCGATCAGCAGAGCGCATGCAGGTCGGCTGCCGGTCTTGGAGCCACCCTTCCTGGCCGAGCGTGTCCGAGCTGAGGCGCTTCTGCGCGTCGACGGAGCCACGCTCACCGATGGCTCGCTGAATCGCGAACCTCCCTGAGCGTCCGTCAGTCGTACACGACCATGCAGCGAACCTCGATGCTCCAGCGGTCCGGCGCGTCTGGCGCTGCGTCCGGATCCTTGTAGGCGCTGTGAAAGCTGAAGGTGCAGGGGCCGTCTTCCGCGCCGTCTGCGGTCATGCCGCCGCTGCGCGCCAGAGCGCCGGCAGAATCCCACTGCTTGATCAGAAGAGCTTCATCCCGCGTAAGGCCCGGGTAGGTCAGCCAGCGGTGCGCGTCGTTGTGCTTGGCAAAGTAGTTCTCGCCGATCCGGTCTGCGTAGTGAATCTCGAATACGACGAGTTCGTCGGGCTGCACGGTGGCGCCGTCGCAGAGCGCAAGGGGGCGTGTCGCAACCGGCTCGCGCGCGATGTTGCGCCAGACGTTGATGATGGCGAAGCGCGCACCGCCATCGACGGCCTCGATCTGTTCGGGGGAGATGAGAACACCGCCGGCTTCGAGGCGGGATGCGTAGGTGTCGTTGCCGCTGGGCGGTGCGGACAATTGCTCGAGCCGGTCGCGCGCGCTCCTGAGCGTGTAGTCGCCGTGGACGATGTGCGCAGGCCCCTGTACCTCCTGCCCGCCGGTGACCTGGGCCCTGCCCGCCTTCCCCGATGCCGAGCGGATATTGTGGTCGAAGGCGTGAACACTCCGCGCGCCCATGTGTGTGCGCACGAGCGCCTCGCAGTCGGCGTAGTAGTGGCCGACCACGGCTGCGTGGTCCATGAAGTCTACTGCGTCGGGCCGGACCGGCTGGGTCAGCAATTCGAAGCCGTTGCGCTCGAGCGTTGGCGCGGCGGAGCGGGCATTGCCGAGCGTGAGCACACGCTTGTCGACCACGATCCCTTCCGAGCCTGCATCGCTGCCGTTCGCGTCACGGCGCGTCAGGACACCCCCGTTCCGGTACAGGGAAGAAGGCACCTCCGAAGCCATGAAGTTCAGTTCACCGCGCGCTGCGATGGCGTCCATGACCTGTCCTCAGAGGCCTGTGATGAGGGTGGCAGAACCGTCGAGTCCGGCTGCTGCGCATCCGCGCTGCCAGTTTTCGAGCATCGTGCGGGCGTCGATGACGCCGAGCACCTGACCCTCGTCGTCGATGTCGATGTTTGCGCCGTGGATCGCGAACCAGACCTCTGTCAGGCCACGGTTGTCTTCCGGGACGATGAGCGTGTGCACCGAGTGAGCGGGTTCGTAGAGATAGGACCCTGCCGTATTGCGCGTGTCTGGATACTCCTCGTAGTACCAGCAGCCGGCGCGCGTGACTGCGTACACGGGACCCGTGTGGTAGTGCGTGGCGACGCGGCGGCCCGGCGGCCAGCGCACGTTGAGCACCCAGAGGCCCTGGTTCAGGTCGATGTGGAGGACCTGCAGACCGGTGCCGTCTTCCCCCACCAGCCAGGGAAGATCGGCCTCGTTGATGTGCACGGTGGTGTCACCGGCTGGCGGCTGTAATCGGAATCCTGTGGCTGCCGGATTCACGTTCAGAGGGCTTGCTTCAGCCATTTGAGTCTCCCCGCGCTTTGCGCTGCCTGTCTTGTCCTTGGAGGACGATGCCTTTGCGACGTGCTCGCGCCCCCTTCCCCTTCTACCATCCTCTCGTCCCGCGCAATCGACTTCCAGTCCGGCGCCTCAGGCTGGTTCAGCTGGTGCGCGCCTTCCCTTAACGTTTGCGCAGGGACACATTCACGACGCCCGGAGGCATGATCATCAAGAGCCGACTCATTGCCCTGCTCATCCTGCTCAGCGCAGGCAGTCCGTCGGCGCGTGCCAAAGACGACGGCGCTGCCTGGAAGGTGCGTCGCGACCGGGACGGCATCGAAGTGTCGGTTCGGCCCGTGGAGGGCTCGCCCCATGCGCAGATTCGCGCCCGCATGGTGCTCGATGTGTCGGTTGCGTCGATCGTCGCGCTGCTGCGCGACAAGGACGCCTGTGGCGATTGGATTGCCTACTGCGCAGAAGCTCGAGTGCTGGAGCGGTTCGGCAAGCGCCAGGCGCTGAGCTATACGTGGACCGACATGCCATGGCCGATCCGCGATCGTGATGTGGTTGCCCGCGTTTATCTGGAGCGAGATGCTGCTTCGGGTGTTGTTCGGTTCTCTGCGGACGCAGATCCGGAGGCCCTGCCGGAGGAAAGCGGCCGCATTCGCCTGCGTCACGCATCGACGCGCTGGGTCCTGACGCCGACGGACGAGGGCATTGACATCGAGCTGCGTACGCACGTCGATCCGGCGTCGGCCGTGCCGGCGTGGATCCTCAATTCGCTGATCGTGGACGCGCCGCACGGAACGCTCTCGCGTATGCGCAATCTGCTGCAGTCCGGACGTTATGCCGACGCTGATCTCGCCCTTTTCGACGACTGACCGCTCCAGCGCGGTGGGACCATGAAGGCTTCGTAGTCGTCCAGGAGTTGTGGGCGTTCGAAGTGCAGGAAATGCCCGACGCCCTCCACAAGCAGGCACTCGCAGTCGTCGATGAGACGCCTGGCTTCGTACATGTCGTGGGGATTGATGATTTTGTCTTCGGCCCCGTTGACGATGAGCGTACGAGCCCGAATCCGAGAGAGATCGACCAGGTCCGTCAGTTCTCCGAGGCTCAGCACGTTTCGGCAGTGCTCGAGAAATGCGCTGGCGCCGGCATCCGTCAGGTTCTCGAACTGAGCAATCACCTGACGCTTGTAGGCGTCGCTGATCTGCGGCCCGACCATGGCGAGGAGAATGTCTGAGCCGCGTGCGTAGTCTCGGTCTGCATAGGCCTGTTCTGCGAGCGCGACGACCTGCGCGAGCGCGTCGTTCGTTCGCAGTCCGAAACTGCTCAGCACGAGCTGCTGAATGCGGTCGGGATACTGCGCGGCATAGGCCGCCGCCACTGCTGTGCCCCAGCTGCTGCCGGCGAGGGTCAGCCCTCCTTGCGGTGCGGCGGCCCTGAGCACCGCATCAACGACCGCGAGCTGCTCATCAACGCCGACCTGAGCCGAGCCGGACAGAATTTCACCCCGTCCGACGCCGGGCATGTCGAATATGATGACGGTGAAATGCGAGGAAAAGCGGCGCGCAACGGTACGCCAGACGGCCATCGTCTGCAGAGCGCCGCTGACGCAGAGCAGAACGTTCTCTGAATCGCCGTAGCAGCGATAGGGCACGCGAAAGCGGCCGTGTTCGACAACGCCCTTCACGGTCTTCATGGCTGCTTCGCCTTGATCAGTACGTCAGCGCGTTTCGCAGCACGCGCATCCTTCCACGCGTACCAGGCTTCCGGCGCGATCTTGTTCGCGATGCGGTCGGCCGGCGAAGTCAGCAGCAGGCGCAGGGCGCCGAGCAGGCGGTCGCGCCAGAGCGGACTGCTCGCGCGGAGCGAAACGCCAATACCTGCCTCGAGATAGTGGAACTCGTGCCACCAGCCTGCGGGCATGTAGAGCGTCTGCCCGGGCTCGAGCACGACCTCGTGTCCGGTCGCGAAGCCTATGGCCGGGTATCGGTCCCTGTCTGGCGCATCGAGATCGACGTAGCTACGAACAGTGCAGGGATGCCGGTAGAGCGCCGTGGCGTCGGCTGGCGCGAAGAGTCTGATTCGACGCCGGCCGAGCACCGCGGTGTGGAGCACGTCGCCCATGTCGATATCGAAATGCAGTGGTGTCGTGGTGCCCTTGGCGCCGAAGAAGCTGAAAACGAACTGTCTGGAGAAGCGCAGACCGATGTCGGGAAAGCGGACGTCCTCGAGGAGTTCCGGCATGGCGTGAGAAAGACTGTGCAGGAACATGCGCAGATCGCGGTCACCTGCGAGCAGCGTGGCAAGAAAGTCGCGGAACGGAATCCGATCGACATTGCCCATGTAGTTTGGGCCAGGCTCGCCGAAACGCGCGTCGTACACCTTCACGCGGCGGTTGCCGAAGCGCTCGGCCAGCGTCGCGGGCGTCCAGCGCTCAAGGGCTGGCCACTCTGCGGCAAGATCGTCCACGACCACTGGTGTGCGCGCTGCGATGGCCGTGGTGAGCGGGCCCGTATCCGCCGCGACCGATACGCATGGCAGGCCATTCCAGCGCAGACGCGCGTGCGAAGAGTTCGGGCGGGCCTCCGTAGCGGGCGCCGGCGTGTTGAGATGTGTTGTCAGGCTCAAGGGTGTACGCGTATTGGGGGAAGGGGGCTCGTGGAGCTTAGCGTCGCAGCCCCTGTTCGCACAGTCGCTGGCGACCCGCGCCGGGTGCCGCAGCGAGCTCTGGATCGGTGCGCTCGCTTGGCACTGAGCTTCGCGACGGTCCAGCGCGCCTCGGGCATCTGCGTCTGAGCAAGCAAGCGCCAGTGCCGGTTGCTACGCAGCTCGTCGCGGCGAGTCGTGCTTTTCGCACCACAGGGCTTGAGTATGGTTGTTATAGTATAACGATTACGCCGCTGGACGCTCCGAAGATGCCAATCGATCTCATGAATCCCCCGCCCGCAGGGCGACTCCCGGTCACCGTGCTGTCCGGCTTTCTCGGCGCCGGCAAGACGACGCTCCTGAATCAGGTCCTCAACAATCGCGAGGGCCGTCGTGTTGCGGTGATCGTGAACGACATGAGTGAGGTGAATATCGATGCCGCTCTCGTAGAGCGCGGTGGCGCGCAGCTCTCTCGCACCGAGGAAAAGCTGGTCGAGATGTCCAATGGCTGCATCTGCTGCACCCTGCGCGACGACCTGCTTGAAGAAGTGTCTCGGCTCGCGCAGGAGGGACGCTTCGACTACCTGCTGATCGAATCCACCGGCATTTCCGAACCCATTCCCGTTGCGCAGACCTTTACCTTCGAGGATGAAGATGGCGTCAGCCTCAGCGGAGTCTCTCGCCTCGACACCATGGTGACGGTGGTCGATGCGGCGAGCTTTCTCCGCGATTACAACGAAGCGGAGGCCCTGAGCGCCCGTGGGGAATCGCTCGGCGAGGACGACACTCGAACCGTCACGGATCTGCTCATCGATCAGATCGAGTTTGCCGACGTGATCGTCCTCAACAAGCTGGATCTCGTGTCCGAAGCTCAGGCCATGGAAGTCGAAGGTGTCGTGAAGGCGCTCAACCCGGGCGCCCAGATCATTCCGACCACGCGCGGCGATGTGCCCCTCGATCGCGTGCTCGATACGGGGCTCTTTGACTATGAGTCCGCGGAGCGGTCTGCCGGATGGATTCGTGAGCTCGAGGGCGACCACACGCCCGAGACTGAGGCGTACGGAATCTCCAGCTTCACCTACAGAACATCCCAGCCATTCGACGCAGACAAGTTCTGGGACTTCTTGCACGACGAGTCGAACTGGAAAGGCGTTCTGCGATCGAAGGGGTTCTTCTGGATCGCAGCCGAGCACAGCGTAGCCTACGAGTGGGCGCAGGCTGGCGGGGTGAGCAACGTGAATGCGGCCGGCCTATGGTGGGCCGCGGTGCCGCGTCAGCACTGGGGACATCCTGAGGGCGAACGACCCGATCAGAAGCCCGGCTGGCACGCGCGCTTCGGTGATCGTGCGCAATTGCTCGTATTCATCGGCCAGGACCTCGATGAGCTCGCCATTCGCGCGCGGCTCGATGCATGCCTGCTGGACGAAGACCTCGCGGCGGCGGACAGCGAAGCGTGGTCGCGCCTGGGTCATCCCTTCCCGGCATTGGAGAGGGGTGCATAGCGCGTTGTGATCGCGCGGGGCGAATCCAGATGACGTGCTGGCCTCGCCCCTGGCTCGACGCGGCGCGGTGCGGCCCGCAGACTCCGCCGCGCTGACGTCTCTACGATGGTCCCGGTCCTTTCATGCGCGTTTATCTGGCTGTTCTGGTGGTGCTGCTTTTCATTGCTGCGAGCTTGCGCTTCGGACCGCGTCCAGCGGTGGACGACGCGGGGCGCTGGCAGCGCGGCCCGTCGGAGCCTCCATCCGTGATCGCCCACGCAGGCGGGATCGATCTCTTTCCGGCGAATACCATGGCCGCGTTTCGCGGGTCGGCGGCGCTCGGCGTAGACATGCTGGAAATGGATCTGCAGCTGACGGCGGATGACGCGCTGGTCACGATGCATGACGCCACCGTGGATCGAACCACCGAAGGCACCGGGCGCGTGCGTGATCTTGCGCTCGACGCGGTCCTCTCGTTGGACGCTTCGACCGGCTGGGTGCGCCATGATGGAGCGGATCCGTACGCGGATCAGCGCGTACCGCCGGCCGCTCTCGAATCGGTACTCGCGACATTTTCCGGGACCCATCTCGGATTTGTCGTGGAGCTCAAGAACAGCGGCAACGACGGTGCGCGCGCGGCTTCGGTGCTCGCGGACGCGCTTGTGCGGCATGGCGTCGAGTCTCGGACTATCGTTGCGTCCTTCCATGGCGAAACGATTCGCGCTTTCCGCGAGGCCAGTGGGGGCCGAGTCACGACGGCAGGCGCGGCTGACGAACTCCGCCTCGGGCTGCTGGCCACGCGTCTGGGTCTCGATGCGATCTGGTATCACCCCCGGGAGATAGGTGCGCTGCAGGTACCCCTGCGCGCGGCGGGCCTGAACCTCGCCGTGTCTGCCGTGATCGATCGGGCACATGCGCGCGGTCAGGCCGTGCAGTACTGGACGATCAACGCACCGGAGGCAATGGCGCACCTGCTGGAACTTGGCGCCGACGGGATCATGACCGACAACCCTGCAGAACTGCGACGCGTCCTCGCGGCAGGAGGCCATGCGTTACCGCCGCCCCTTGCCGAGTTCGGGGCACCTGCAACGCTTGCACGCTAGGGGCATGCCGGTGGGTGTGCTGGTATTCGGCGGGCGCCCCGGCATCGATGTTCGACGCCTCGGCGCGTGTACAAGGCGATTCACCGCACCGTTCGAGCGAGAAGCGCCGGGTAGATGTAGGGTTCGTAGCCCGCGGGCCGCGCGCTTGGCTGTTCTGTTGCGACCACCCTCATTCGGATTTTTTAGGAGAAGACCACAGTGAAGAACTCAGTGCTTCCGTCGTTCCACGCTGCAGCGTGCACGCTGCTTGCAGCGGTTCTGGTCGCAACGCCCGGGGACGGTCGCGCCGATGAGGCAGCTGTGTCGGATGCACAGTACACGTGGGATCTGAGCGAGTTCTATGCATCGCAGGCTGCGTGGGAAAGCGAGCTCGAACGGCTCCGCGGCGAGGTCGACTTCCTTGCGCCCTATGCCGGGAAGCTTGGCGACGATGCGGCGACACTGCTCGCTGCGCTGGAGGCGAACTCCGCCTATGAACGCGAACTCACGCGCCTCTGGACCTATGCTTCGAATCTGCGCAACACCAATCTGGGCGCGCCTGAAGGCCAGGAGATGGTTGGGCGGATACAGGCGCTCGCGCAGTCGGCGAGTGCCGCTCAGAGCTTCTTCGTGCCGGAAATCGTGAGCCTAGGCGAAGCGCGGATCATGGCGTTCATCGCGGCGGAGCCGGGTCTGGAGAAGCACTCGCTCTATCTTCGGGATGCGCTGCGCCAGGGCGAGCATGTGCTTTCACCCGAGTCCGAGCAGGTGCTGAGCCTCATGGCAACGGCGCTGTCAGCCTCGCAGAACGCGCGGGACCTACTTGCGAACGCGGAAATCGATTGGCCCACCATAACGCTGAGCGACGGAACGGAAGCGCGCATAGACAATGCGGGGTACGGCCTTTACCGGCAGGCGTCGAATCGTGCAGACCGGATCGCCGTTTTCGACGCGTTCTGGGGAACGTGGAAGCAATACGAGAGCACGCTCGGCGCGACCCTGAACGGGGAGGTGCAGGCGAACGTCGCAGCGGCGACGGCACGCGGCTACGAGAACACGCTTGCCTACTTCCTCTCCGGTGACAATCTACCGACGGAGGTCTACCGAACGCTGGTCAAGGTGACCAACGATCGCATCGATGTCCTGCATCGATACTTCGAGCTGCGGGCGCGAATGCTTGAGGTCGATGATCTCGGCTACCACGACATCTATCCGCCGCTCGTCGAGACCGACGCATCCTTCCCCATCGAGGCGACGCGGGAGGCGGTGCTCGCGTCTGTGCAGGTGCTCGGCTCTGATTACACGGGAACCTTTGCGGCGGCATCCAAAGAACGCTGGATGCACGTGTACCCGCAACCCGGCAAGCGCTCCGGTGCATACATGTCTGGCGCAGCCTATGACGTACATCCGCTCGTGCTGCTGAATCATCAGGACGACTACAACAGTGCTTCGACCTACGCACATGAGTGGGGTCACGCGATGCACCAGGTGCTCACCAACGAGAATCAGCCCTATGAACTCGCCGACTTCTCGATCTTCACGACCGAGATCGCGGCGATCGCGAACGAATTGCTCCTCCAGGAGCACATGCTGGCCGGGGCGCGCACGGAGGATGAGCGTCTGTACTACCTGGGCTATGCGCTCGAGCAGATGCGCGGGACCTTCTTTCGGCAGGTCATGTTCTCCGAGTTCGAACTCGCCATTCACGAAGCGGTGGAGCGTGGCGAAGCGCTGACCGGTTCGCGCATGACGCAGATCTACGGCGAGATCCTGAAGCGGTACCACGGTCATGATGCGGGCGTGATGGAAATCACCGACCGGGAAATGATCGAGTGGGCCTACATCCCGCACTTCTACTACAACTTCTACGTCTACCAGTACGCCACGTCGATTGCGGGCGCGGCGTACTTCGTCGATCGCCTGAACTCCGGCAGCGACGCGGCGCGTGAAACGTACATCCGGTTCCTCGAGGCAGGCGGTTCCGACTATCCGCTCGAGATTCTCCGAGCCGCTGGCCTCGACATGACGTCTCGCGCGCCCTATGACGCCGTGATCGATCGCATGGACGCGGTCATGGACGAGATCGAGGCGATCCTGGATACCCGCGAAGGCTGAGCTGCGGGTCACGTGCGGCGAGTCACTCTGGCCTCGTCGCACGTCGCACGTCGCACGTCGCACGTCGCACGCCGCACGCCGCACGCGGGAGCGGCGCGTCGTGCTGAAGCTGTCAGACAGCCTCGCCTGCCGCCGATGCTTTGCTGAGCAGCGCGGCGGGAAGCGGGGCCATTGCCAGCGGGCACGGAGCGGGGTGATCTCCGGCGCGATTGCTTGTGCGGCAAGCAGGCGAGGCGCGCGCATCCGCGGGCCGGCCGCTCGCAGTGCAGGCCCTATCAGACGATGCGGCTTACGCCCTCTCCCCAATAGCGATCGCGCAGCAAACGCTTGTACAGCTTGCCGGTCGGCAGCCGTGGCAACTCGGCTTCGTAGTCGATGCTCCGCGGAATCTTCTGGCGTGAAAGGTGCGCCGCACAGAACGCGAGCAGCTCCTCGGTGAGTGCGTCGTCGGCATCAATGCCGGGCATCGTCTGCACCACGGCCTTCACCTCTTCGCCGAGATCGGGATTCGGGACGCCGAACACGGCAGCGTCAGCAACCTTCGGGTGCGTGATGAGCAGGTTCTCCGTTTCCTGGGGATAGATGTTCACGCCGCCGGAAATGATCATGAAGGTCTTCCGGTCAGTGAGGTACAGGAAGCCATCGTCGTCGAGATAGCCGACGTCGTTCACCGTTGTCATGGTCCCATCCGGCGAGGTCGCTTCCTGCGTCTTCGCTGGGTCGTTGTGGTACTCGAAGGGGGACGCGGTCTCGAACCATATGGTGCCCGGCTCGCCGTTCGGCACCGGTTGCATATCGTCATCAAGGATGTGGAGGACGCCGAGCATCACGCGTCCCACGGTACCCTTGTGCGCCAGCCACTCTTCGCTGTTGCAGGCCGTGAAGCCCAGGCCCTCGGTGGCGCCGTAGTACTCCTGAATGATCGGGCCCCACCACTCGATCATCTGCTCCTTCACCTGCACCGGACAGGGTGCGGCGGCGTGGACAATCACTTCGAGCGAAGAGAGATCGTGGGCCGTGCGCGCTGCTTCGGGCAATTTCAGCAGGCGACTGAACATGGTCGGCACGAGCTGGCTGTGGGTGACGCCATAGTGTTCGATCAGGCGGAGGTACTCCTGCGCATCGAAGCGTTCCATGACGATGACCGTACCGCCGCGGCGGATCGCAAGATTGCAGGCGGCCTGCGGTGCCGAGTGATACAGCGGCGCCGGCGACAGATAGACCATGTCGTCGCGGTAGTTCCAGAGTCCGTCGAGGAATGCGTACAGAGGCAGGGCTTCGGCGGGGGGTTGCTCGGCCATCGGCCGCACGATGCCTTTCGGGCGGCCCGTGGTGCCTGAGGAGTAGAGCATCGCAACGCCGAGCTGCTCGTCTGCGATCGGCGTACTCGGATGCGCCGAGATCGCTTCCGCGTAGTCTCGAACGCGGTCGTCGTCGGCCCCGCCCGGCTCGTCGATCACGAGGACGCGGGTGACGCGGGGACAATCGGCTACGGCGGCGAGCGCTGTCTCCCGCTTGCCAGCCGAAGTGATAAGGACGCGCGCCTCGCAGTTGTCGACGATGTAGGCGACCTCTTCCGGCGTCAGGAACGAATTGACGCAGGTGTAGTACAGGCCGGCGCGCTCACCGCCGGCGCAGGCTTCCAGATAGCGCTCGTTGTTCTCCATGAAAATGGCGATGTGATCACCGGCGCGGAGGCCCTCCGTGCGCAGGAGATGCGCCAATCGGTTTGCACGGGCCTCGTATTCGCCGTAGCTGATCGACGCACCCGACGACGCCATGATCACTGCCGGTCGATCCGCGTGCCGAACGGCGTGCGCTCCTGGATACATATGCGTTCTCCCTTCTTCCCGGTGCGTACGCTGCGCACCCGCCCTTGGCATCGTCCGTCGCGCGGATGTTCACGGCAAGTCTGGCCTATGCCCGTCGAAGCGAGTCAATGCACAGGGTAGGGTGGCGCGCAATGGCAATGCCTGCGGCGAAGATCGCCGGTCAGGTGGGAAGGATGGTATCGATATGCAGGACGTACAGGACGACAGAGACGTGCAGGAAGCGCCGGATGCGCGGAGCCACGCGCACGAACCTGCAGGGCGCGATGATCGGTCACGGACCTTCGGTCGCACCGACGAGCTTGAACTGATCATTTCAAGCCTGACCATCTTTGCCCTGTTCACGCTGCCGGGCATCGCGATCGACCGTCTTGCCGATATCTACACGCACCTGTCCTTTGGCTTCGTGATTGCCTCCATGATCGTCTCCCAGCTGCTGACGGGCGCCTGCTATGCGCTCGGCAGCTGCTTCGTTGTCCATCTCATGGTGCGCGCCTATTGGGTCGGCCTGATTGGCCTCCAGCGAGCCTTCCCGGAAGGCATTGATTGGAATCGCACGGGACATCTTGGTCCGGTCACCCGCGAGCACTACCGCGCAACGCTTCCCGCGCATCAGTCGCTTGTGGATCGAACTGATCGCCTTGCGTCCTCGCTCTTCGCGATCATCAGCATGCTCACGCTCTATCTGCTCTGGTTCGGCGTCGTGATGGCGGGTGTGCTGGTGGCGGCGGGCGTCCTGGGCGCAGAGTTCGGCCTCACGAACGCTGCGCTCAACGTCGGCTCGGCGGTACTGCTCCTGCTCTTCGCCGCTATTCCCCTGTTGGCGTTCGTGCTCGACGCGTTGATCGCGACTCGCGTTCAGGCCCTACGTGAGAGTCAGCGCTTTGTGCTGCTGCTCGCGTTGCTCCGGAGGCTCTCGGGCCTGGCGTACCCCCGGCGACTGATCGTGCCCGTGCAGCTGACTCTGCAGAGCAACACGCGGCCGTTCCTTTTTTACGCCGTGCTCGCGCTTTCTGTGCTGGGAATCGTGCTCGTGGGCGGTAAACGGGTTCAGTCCTGGCAAGAATTTACCGTGTCGGATGCCTTCACCTTTCTCGGGGAGGAGGAACTATATGGAGGCTTGATAAGTACGCATTACGAGGACATGCCGAGCAGCGAAGGGCGCTTCGAGGTATCGCCGCGGGTGACGAGCTTCACGCAGCGCGGGAGCTTCATGCAGGTGTTCCTGCCCTATTGGCCCGTGCGCGACGACCTGGTTCTGCAGTTGCGCTGTGGTGAGCCTGAGGCGAGCGAAGCCAAGGTGGACTGCCTGCGCGGGCTCTGGTCGGTCTCGCTTGAAGACCGGGCGGTCGACATGAGCACGTTCATCGCGGCTCAGCGTGCGGACCTCGGCATGCGTGGCCTGATCGGCGTGGTGTCCCTCGATGGGCTCAAGCCGGGCATGCATGCATTGAATGTGGTCTGGAACCCCGATTCGATCGAATTCTTCGACGACCGCTACGACGACGCCGAGCTGCGCTATTCGATCCCCTTCGTGTTCGCGCCGGAGTTCGAGCGCGCGCTCGACTGAGAGCGGCGTCTAGCGCTTTCAGTCGTCACGCTCGCCGATCACCCGTCGCGAGGCCCGTACGGCGGCCTGCGCAGCCGCGATGCGCGCGACCGGTACGCGAAAGGCGCTGCACGAAACGTAGTCGAGCCCGATGTCGTGGCAGAAGCGGATCGAGCGCGGATCACCGCCGTGCTCGCCGCAGATCCCGAACTTCAGTCCCACGCCGGACCCTCGCGCCTCTTCCACGGCCATGTGCAGCAGGCGGCCGACGCCGCGCCGGTCCAGCGACACGAAGGGATCGGCTTCGATGAGCTTTGCGTCGAGGTACTGCGGGATGAAGCGGCCTGCATCGTCGCGCGAGAAGCCGTAGGTCATCTGCGTGAGATCGTTGGTACCGAAGCTCATGAATTCGACGGCCCGCGCGATGCGTCCGGCACCCAGGCATGAGCGCGGCGTCTCCATCATCGTGCCGATCTTGTAGGGGATCGACACGGCCTTGCCACCGAGCGCCTTGCCGATGCCGCGGTCGATGATCTCGGTCACCAGGCGAATCTCGCGCACGTTCACCACCAGCGGGATCATGATTTCGGGCATCGGCCGCAGGCCCTGTTCGGTCGCCTTTACCGCTGCGCTCATGATGGCGCGCACCTGCATCTCCGTGATCTCCGGGAACACGACGGAAAGGCGGCAGCCCCGAAAGCCCAGCATGGGGTTCACTTCCGCCAGATCGGCGAGGCGGGTGCGCAGTTCGTCTACGGGTCGGTCGATGCGCGCCGCGAGTTCATGGAGTTCCTCGCTGCCGTGCGGCAGGAATTCATGCAGCGGTGGGTCGAGCAGGCGGATCGTGACGGGCAGGCCGTCCATGACCTTGAACAGGCCCAGCATGTCCTCGAACTGAAATGCCTCCAGTTCCTCGAGGACGCGCGCGCGCTCTTCAGCGTCGACCGCAAGAATCATGCGGCGCATGACGTCGATGCGGTCCGATTGGAAGAACATGTGCTCCGTGCGGCACAGGCCGATGCCTTCAGCCCCCAGTTCGCGCGCTTTCGTGGCGTCTTCCAGGGTTTCGGCATTGGCGCGGACCTTCAGCCGACGATGGCGATCGGCCCAGGTGAGCAGGGTCTGGAAGTCGTCGCTGCCGGCGGCCTCGACCTTGGGCACGTCGCCGAGCATGACGTCACCGGTGTTGCCGTCGAGCGTGATCACGTCGCCTTCGCGAATTTCGATGCCGCCCGGCAAGCGCACAACGCGGTTCTCGCGGTCCATCTCGATGGCGGAGCACCCCGTGATGGCGCACACCCCCATGCCGCGCGCGACGACCGCTGCGTGCGAGGTCATGCCCCCGAGCTCCGTGAGAATGCCCTGTACGACGCGCATGCCGTGGATGTCTTCAGGCGTGGTTTCGCGCCGTACGAGAATGATGGCTTCGCCTTTCTCCGCCTCCACGACGGCGTCGTCTGCGGTGAATACCACCTTGCCCGTCGCGCCGCCGGGGCTCGCGGCGAGGCCGGTCGCAACGATGTCCGTCTTTGCGGCCGGGTCCACCATGGGATGCAGGAAGGACTCGACGTGCTCCGGCGACACGCGCATGAGCGCGTCCTGCTCGCCGAGCAGGCCCTCGCGGACCATGTCGACGGCGACCTTGATGGCGGCGCGGCCTGTGCGTTTTCCGCTGCGCGTCTGGAGCAGGAAGAAGCGGCCTTCCTGCACCGTGAACTCGATGTCCTGCATGTCGCGGTAGTGCTTCTCGAGCAATTGCTGCGTGTCCATCAACTGCTGATAGACCTCCGGCAGACGCGCTTCCAGCGCGGAGATCGGCTCCGGCGTGCGGATGCCTGCGACCACGTCCTCGCCGGCCGCGTTGAAGAGGAACTCGCCGTAGCGCTCAGCCACACCAGTGGCCGGATTCCGCGTGAACGCGACGCCCGAGCCAGAGGTGTCACCGAAGTTGCCGAACACCATCGGCTGCACGGTCACCGCCGTGCCAAGGCTCTCCGGAATCTCGTTCATCTCCCTGTAGACCTGTGCACGCGGCGAATGCCAGGAGGTGAACACGGCCTCGATGGCGAGGCGAAGCTGTTCGAAGGGATCTTCCGGGATGGGCGCTATGGCCTTGAACTCCGCGATCACCGCCTGCCAGTCCTCGGCGCTCATTTCGGGGTCCGTCTCGTAGCCCTTCGCCTTCTTGTGCGTCTCGATGACGTCCTCGTAGCGCTCGCCGTCCACGCCGAGCACGACGTCGGCGAACATCTGGATGAAGCGGCGCTGGCTGTCGTAGGCGAAGCGAGGATTGCCGGTGCGTTCGGCGAGACCTGCCGTGATGGCGTCGTTCAGGCCGAGGTTCAGGATGGTGTTCATCATCCCGGGCATGGAGACTGGGGCGCCGGAGCGCACGGAGACGAGCAGTGGGTTTTCCGGGTTTCCGAAGCGCGCGCCCATCCGCCCCTCCACGAGCTTCATGGCGGCGCGGTATTCGGGCTCAAGACCTCTGGGCAGCTTGTTGCCGCGCTCGAAGTACTCACGGCAGGTCGGCGTGGTGATCACGAGGCCGAAAGGCACCGGCAGGCCCAGACGGGTCATCTCGCAGAGATTAGCGCCCTTGCCGCCCAGCAGATCGCGGTCGTCCTTGCCGCCTTCGTCGAACAGATAGACGCGCTTCGCCATTGTGTCCCCCGGTGCATCCGATCAACCACCATCGACCATAGCGTTTCAGGCGGTCGCCGCAACTTGGACGCCGGCGTGTCCCTGTGGCAAGGGGCTTAGAGGATTGTGCGCCCCAGCGCTGACTCAATCAGCCACACGGACAGGCGCCCGGTCGCGTTCGCCTGATCGAGGGTCGGATTGAGCTCTACGAGCTCCATGCCGACCAGGCGCCCCGACGCCGCCGCCGTCTCGCAGATGAGATGGCTCTCGCGCAGGCTCAGGCCGCCCGGAACCGGCGTGCCCACGCCCGGCGCGTCCTTCGGATCGCAGCCGTCGAGGTCGAAGGAGAGGTGTGTGGCCACGGTGTTCTCCTGCACGCGCAGGAACGCTTCGGCGATGCAGGTGTTGGCGCCGCGGCGATCGAGTTCCGTCATCGTGTACACGCGCACGCCTGTTCCCTTCACCAGTGGCGCTTCCGTCGGATCAATATCGCGCGCACCGATGACCGCAACGTCCTCGGCCTGCAGCGCAGGGCCGTCGCCGGCGAGGGAGGTGAGCGAATCCGGGCCGTGGCCCAGGAGCGCCGCGAGCGGCATGCCGTGGATGTTGCCGGACGGGCTTGAATCCGGGGTGTTCATGTCGGTGTGGGCATCCACCCACACCACGCCGATGCGCTGTCCACGCTTCTTGTAGAACCGGGCGAGACCCGAGATGGTGCCGATTGCCTGGGCGTGGTCCCCGCCGAGCACGAGCGGGAAACGTCCCGCTTCGCAGTCTTGCTCGGTCTTGTCGGCGATCCGCGCGCAGAGCTCGGCGATCACGGGCAGGAAGCGCGCGTTGTGCTCGCCGTGCTCAGCCGGATTGGCGCCCTCGGCCGACTCGACGTCGAAGCTCTCGACGCCGTCGATGCAGTGCCCGAGCCGTTCCAGCCGCGGGACGAGGCCGGCCACGTGAATGGCGGACGGACCCATGTCGGTGCCTCGGCGACCGGCGCCGAGATCCAGATGCACGTTGCTGATCGAAACGTTCACGAGAGTCTCCTGAAGGCGTGAAAGCGAAAACGGCGCCAGAGGCGCCGTCTTCGGGTACCGCAGATCGCCGGCTGGCGCCGGCCGCAGATCAGCTCTTGGCCGCCTTGCGCTCTTTCGCTTCCTTGATGACGTCTTCGGCGACGTTCGCGGGGCACGAAGAGTAGTGCGAGAACTCCATGGAGAACTGACCACGGCCGGAGGTCATGGTGCGCAGATCGCCGATGTAGCCGAACATCTCCGCCAGCGGTGCGTCCGCCTTCACGCGAATGCCCGTCGGGCCCGATTCCTGCGCCTTGATCATGCCACGGCGACGGTTCAGGTCGCCGATGACATCACCCACGTGATCGTCCGGGACGAACACGTCGACCTTCATGATCGGCTCGAGGAGCTGAGGACCCGCCTTCGGCATCGATTCGCGATAGGCCGCCTTGGCCGCAATCTCGTAGGCGATGGCCGAAGAGTCGACAGGGTGGAAGCCACCGTCATTCAGGGTGACCTTCACATCTAGCATCGGGTAGCCGGCGAGCGGGCCTTCGTCCATCGAGAACTTGAAGCCCTTCTCGACGGCCGGCCAGAACTCGCGCGGCACGTTGCCGCCCGTTACCTTTGATTCGAACTCGAAGCCGGAATTGGTCTCGCCCGGTTCGATCGAGTAGTCGATCTTGGCGAACTGGCCGGAACCACCGGTCTGCTTCTTGTGCGTGTAGCTGTCCTCGATCGCCCTGGTGATCGTCTCGCGGTAGGCGACCTGCGGGCGGCCAACCTCGACCTCCACGCCGTGCGTACGCTTGAGGATGTCCACCTTGATGTCGAGGTGCAGCTCACCCATGCCCTTGATGATCGTCTCGCCCGATTCTTCGTCGGTTTCCACGCGGAAGGACGGGTCCTCGGCGATCATCTTGGACAGTGCGACGCCGAGCTTGTCGACGGCAGCCTTGTCCTTCGGCGAGATGGAGACGGAAATGACCGGATCCGGGAAGACCATCGGCTCGAGCGTGGCCGGCTGGTTCGGATCGCACAGCGTATGGCCCGTCTGCGTGTTCTTCATGCCGAGCAGGGCAACGATGTCGCCGGCCTGGGCGACGTCGAGTTCCTCGCGGGAGTCGGCGTGCATCTCGACGATACGGCCGATGCGCTCCGTCTTGCCCGTGTAGGTGTTGAGCACGGTGTCGCCCTTGGCGAGCTTGCCGGAGTAGATGCGCGTGAAGGTGAGGGCGCCGTAGCGGTCGTCCATGATCTTGAACGCGAGTGCGCGCAGCGGGCGCTCGGAATCAACGATCGCCTTTTCACCGGTTTCGTTGCCTTCGAGGTCCACCTCCGGCTGCGGATCGACTTCCGTCGGGCTCGGCAGGTAGTCGACAACGCCGTTCAGCACGAGCTGTACGCCCTTGTTCTTGAAGGATGAGCCGCAGAAGGTCGGGAACCAATCGAGTGCGATCGTGCCCTTACGAATGCAGCGCTTGAGGTCTTCCTCGCTCGGCTCCTCGCCGGATTCGAGGTAGGCCTCCATGAGGTCGTCGTCGGCTTCGAGCGCGGTCTCAACAAGCTGCTCGCGGTACTCGGCTGCTTTCTCCTGGAGGTCTTCTGGGATATCGACGATCTCGTAATTCATCGGATCCATCGACTCGTCCCACACCCATGCCTTCATGGTCATGAGGTCGACAACGCCGACGAAGTCGTCCTCCGTGCCGATCGGCAGGGTCATGACGAGCGGGCGCGCAGCCAGAACGTCCTCGACCTGACTGACCACGCGGTAGAAGTCGGCACCGAGACGGTCCAGCTTGTTGATATAGATGATCCGCGCGACTTCCGATTCGTTGGCGTAGCGCCAGTTCGTCTCCGACTGGGGCTCGACGCCGCCGGATCCGCAGAAGACGCCAACGCCGCCGTCGAGGACCTTCAACGAGCGATAGACCTCGATCGTGAAGTCGACGTGTCCGGGCGTATCAATGATGTTGAAGCGATAGCCGTTCCAGAAGCAGGAGGTGGCTGCGGACTGGATCGTGATCCCCCGCTCCTGTTCCTGCTCCATGAAGTCGGTCGTCGCCGCGCCATCGTGGACCTCACCCAGCTTATGAATCTTGCCTGTGAGCTTCAGGATGCGCTCGGTGGTGGTGGTCTTGCCCGCGTCAACGTGGGCGAAGATCCCAATGTTCCGGTACAGCGACAGATCGGCCATGGCTACGCTCTTTTCGGTCCTTCGAACCGTTCACAGGTGATTGGGGGCGACGCGCGTGGCGGGGACATCCGAGAACGCGCAAGGGCGGAAGGGCCTTCGCCGATCCGCGATCCGAAAGTTAAGTCGATGATTTTTAAGGACTTTTCGGTATATGTGTCGCTAAGCGCGCGAATAATAGCACGCCCGGTGACGAACCGCACCGCGGGTTCGTCGAACTGCGCCGTTCAGGCCTCGCCGTTCGAGATGCTCGCAGTATTTTCAACCACCCGCTCTACGGCCCCGAGCAGCGTGCGCTGATCGAACGGCTTGCGAACGAATTCGACGCGCTCGAGACTGTCGATCTCGGTCAGGGCCCCGTGCAGGTCGAAGCCGCTGATGAGCACAATCGGCAGCGTGGGTGCGCGGGCGCGCAGCTCGCGAAGAATCTCCAACCCGCTGCCGTCCGGCAGCGTCAGGTCGAGCACTGCCACTTCGAGATGATCCGGATCGAGGCTTGCGCAGGCTGCGTCGAATTCGCTTCGGCTCCCAAAGGCGATGGGGTGAAAGCCTGAAGCGATGAGAAAGCGCACCGTTGTATCGAGCACGAGGGGTTCATCGTCGACAATCAGCGCGCGGCGTTCGCCCTTCACCATGGGCGGAAGACGTGCAGCGCGGTGATGCGGCGTTGATGCCGCGCCGGCAGGGAACAAAAAGCGAAAGCGCGCTCCCGCGCCGGGTGAGGATTCGAGCTCGATGGCGCCTTCGTGCATGCGCATCGTGCCGAGCGCAGCGGCGAGACCGAGGCCTTGCCCGAACCGCTTGGTCGTGAAGAAGGGATCGAACACCTGGCGCGCCGTGTCTTCGTCCATACCGCGACCGTCATCGCGCGTCTCCAGGTACACGAAGCGTCCTGGCTGAGCGCCCTCGCTGGCTACGCATGCTTCGAGTGCGGCCTCAGACAGTTCGGTGACTCCCGTGAAGATCGTGATTGATCGGGCGCCCGCGTCGCTCGCGTTGACGAGCAGGTTGCGGAGGATCTGCACCACCTGAACGGCATCAGCGCGCGCCATGGGAATGCCTGGTTCGGGCGCTAGACGAATCTGCGCGCCAGCGGCACCCAGGGACCGGCTCTGTACGAACTCTGCGACCAGGCGTGCGAGATCGAGATCTCGTCGCACGATCGTGCCCCGGCCCGCGTAGGTGAGCATCTGTTGTGCGAGGTCAGCTGCCTGCTGTGACGCATTCACGATGCGCTGTAGATCTGAGCGAACCTCCTCGTCGATGTCTCGGCGCAGCAACGCGAGTTCTGCGTTGCCGATGACCGCCGTGAGGAGGTTGTTGAAGTCGTGGGCAACGCCGCCTGCCAGCAGACCGAGTGACTCCAGGCGCTCGGCGACGTTGGTACGTTGCTCCAGACGCGCCCGCTGCTGTGACTGCAGCGCGACGGCGGCGAAGTCAGCAAGCGATGTCGCGAAAGAAGCTTCTTCCAACGTCCAGCTCCGCGGCCCGCCGCGGTGTTCGATGCAAAGTACGCCAACGCATTGGGTCGAGACGAAGATTGGTGTGGTGAGCATTGCGTCTATGCCGAGCGCGTCGAGGTACCACGCAAGCTCTTGCGTTCGTTGATCACGCCGCGCATCGACCGCGGCGAGCGAGCGTGCCGTCTTCGCCGCCTTGAAGTAGGCGGGGGCGGCAGTTGCCTGCAGTCGATCAGCAAAGCTCGTCGCTTCTGCTCCGCGCCGGTCGAGGAGTGCCGCTGCGCGCAGTGCCTCCCCGCGCGGATCGAGCAGCCAGATGCCCGCACGTTCCGCGCCGATGGTTTCGCGCGCGGTTTGAAGGATGCGCTCGAACACCGCTTCAGGCTCTGGCGCTGTCAAGTCCGGCGATTGCACGAGCCGCTGGAGTTCAGCAGCGTGCCGCCGCTGCATGTCCTCTCGCCGCACGTCCTGAAGCGCCAGGCGGCGACGCTGCTCTTGAGCAATGATGGCGACGCCGGTGAAAAAGATCAGGTTCCACGCCCAGTGCCGGGCATCCGCGACGTCCCGCAGCAGAACCACCGCGACCCAGGTCGCAAGCGTGAGGCTCAACAGTGAGTAGAAATATCCGCGGCGGGTGACAAGAAGTCCGAGACCGAAAGTGACTACTGCGAAGTTCGACGAGTATTCGGCCTTCGGAACGAGCCAGAGGTGCAGGGCGCTGTTGAACAGGACCAGCACCGCAAGGCCGGCGATGAGTCCGTCGGCACGTCTCACGGTGTGCAATCTACGGGTGAAGGCCAGTCCCGCCGAGGCCGCAGCGGTCGCCAGTGCAAACGCGCAGAGGAGTACGCGGACTTCACCCGCGAACGTCAGGCCGTGGCCGATCGCGATGAGGGTGAATATGCCTGCCACGCAGGCGGTCGCTGGCAGCACCATCGCTGCGGAGGCGCGTGAGAGCTTGAGACCTACCTCACCTGCCAGTGCGTTTGCGTCGGTCGGCATCGTCACGGACGGCGGGATCGCCCGGCGTTCTCCGGGGGCTTCCATCAGGGAATCCACCCTGTGTTCTGGGTGTTGGATATGAGCCTGATGGCCAGCGCGTAGTCGCGCGCGGTCGGGCGGGCAAGCCTTGCCATGGTGGTTTCCCAAGGCCGATGCATGGACGGGGCAGGGAAGCGCTTACAAGACTGCCGTGAGAAGCCCAACCAGCCAAGCAGCAGGCGTGATCGATTTGGGGGCGCTGCCTGGGAAGCCACGACAGGTGCGGGGTGAGTCGGCTGGCCTGGTTTTGTTGCAGGGCCATGCCAGCTTGCGTGGCATTGACCGCGCAGGTTCCTTCCGCTCCTTTGCAGACTCCTGTCCCACAAGCGGCTCGACCGCCTTCCCTGGTCTGGGCTCTGTTAGGCGCGTAGTCAGGCGATCGCTCTGTATTTGCTTCGGCGTGCAGCCGCAGATCGGTGATGAAGCTGGACGGATGAGGTGCGCGTGCTATGGCCCAGCGTTTCGCCGGCAGCGTGTTTGCTTACCGGTGGCGCCTGCCTGCTGCAGGGAGACCAGTAAGGAGGAACAGCGGTGCGCACCGGCTCCGTGAGGATTTTCTTGCCCGGCGCATGCGGCCTGAGCCGATTCAGGGATTACTAAGCTTGCGCAAGGATTCTGCTAGGCAGCGTTGTCGCAAGTCCGACCTTGGCTGCCGGATGGGCAATAGGTTCCCGTGCTGATCGACCTATGCCCGCTTCAATCGCGTTCTTTGGGAAGGGCCTGCCTTGGAGGGCAGGGCGCTGCGAAATGAGCTTGAGGCGATGCCCGGAAGTTGCCCTTTCTTCGAAGGGGGAAGTCCGAGGCATACGGTGCGCTACCGCAAACTGCACGGCTGACGTGGTCTAAACCGGTGTACCGAGCGAACTGACGCGTTGTGGATTTCAACCCCGGCGACTATTGTCCGCGACCGTTGATGAGGGACACTCACCCGCGCGACCGCGGCGCCGTATCCCCGAAAGATTCGCTCTGGCCGCTCATCAAGCGAGACCGCTCGACAGCCGTCGCGGTGCATCGTGATAGGCCAACCGCTACCCATCCAGGAGACCCAGATGTTCAAAAGCCTTGCGCCGGTAAACACAGAGCGCCATGCCGGTAAAAAGATTCGGCAGATAGAGGGATTTGGCTTTGCGTCCGATTTTCACATCGCGTCACTCATGGTCCATGAGTTTGTCCGCGCGGCAGGGACCTATCCTGTTGTCTTTTTAGAAGACAAGGAGAACGATCGTTTCCGTCCGGTGGCACTTCTTGGCCTTGAGGCAGGCGAGAACCTGTTTGTTGGCGATGATGAGAAATGGCAAGGCTCCTACGTGCCTGCAATCATTCGACGCTATCCTTTTGCGCTCGCGAGCGCAGGTAGTGAAGGCCAATACACAGTGTGTATCGATGAAGCAGCGGAGGTCGTCAACGACGAGGATGGTTTGCCGCTTTTTCGCGATGACGGTGAACCCGCAGAGGCGCTCGAGAACATCAAGCGCTATCTTGGCGAGCTGCAGCAGATGGATGCGCTCACGAACGCCTGCTGCGAGTTTCTTGCTGAGCACAACATGTTCACGCCGCTGAACATGCGCGTTCGCCAGGCAGAGAACATTCGAAATATTGCTGGCTGCTATGTGATCAATGAGGAGCGGTTGAACAATCTGTCGGACGAACTTTTCATTGAGATGCGGACGCGACGCTATCTGGCGCCGATCTACGCGCACCTCTGTTCGCTGGCGCAGATCGAACGGCTGATGAAGTTGAAGGCCGACGCCGAGAAGGCCGCTTGAGGAACGGCCCGCCTGTCTCGAGGCCTGAAACGTCGTTGCGCGCATGACCCGAACATGCCCTGGCCACGCGTCAAACGCCCGCTCGCGCTGAGTTTCGGGAACTGAGGACCGGTCCGGGGCATTTGCCCCGGACCGCAGTCGATCAGGCTGTGTCCTTCAGGGCTTCCAGAGTGTCCCAGTGCAGATCGCCGAACACGCCATTCGGATTTACTGGCTGGATGCACACGTGGCTTGCACCGGCGTCGAAGTGTTCGCGGATCCGCGCCTGCACCTGATCGACCGTGCCCCAGGCGAAGGTTGCGTCGACGAAGCGGTCGCTGCCGGTGCCCGCGAGGTCCTCTTCCGTCAGGCCCATGCGCAGCCAGTTGTTCCGGTAATTCGGCAGGCCGATGTAGATCTGAGCGACGCCGCGAGCGAGCTCGCGCGCCTTGGCTGGATCCGTTTCTAGGATCACCTTCTGCTCGACGCAGAGCATCTTGTCCGGCCCCAGGATCTCACGCGCCATGCGCGTGTGGACCGGTGACGTGAAATAGGGATGTGCGCCATCGCTGAGATCGCGGGCGAGTTCGAGCATCTTCGGACCCAGCGCCGCGATCACTCGCGGCGGCTTTTCACCCGGCGGGAATGCCGTATACGGCGCGGCGTCCATGCCCTCGAGGTACTTGCGCATGGTTGCGACGGGCTTGCCGTACTCGAGGCCTCGAACGCCCTCGACCAGCGGCGCGTGGGAGACGCCCTGGCCCAGGAGGAAGCGCCCGCCGGACTGCTCGGCCAGCGTGTTCTGGGCCGCAAGCGCGACGCCGGGCTCACGGTGATAGATGTTGGCGATACCGGTCGCGATATTGAGTGTGCTCGTGTTGGCGAGGAGCCAGGCGGCATGGGCGACGGGGTTACGGCCGGTCGTCTCGGGAATCCATAAGGTGCCGTAGCCGAGGCCTTCGATCCGTTGCGCTGCTTCTGCCGCTGCGGGTGCTGACATGGTTTCGGTGAAATACCAGACGCCGAGCTTGCCGGTTTCCATGGGGTCCCTCCTATGACTGTTTTCGATTGTGGAAGCGATCACGCCTGGGCGTGATCGTCGTGATCAGCGTGCGCTGAAGTTGCCGGGGCGGCGTTCCGACACCGAACGGATGCCTTCGGCGGCATCTTCGGTTTCGCGAAGCCACTGTTGCTCACGGAGTTCGTGCTCCGTTGCCTTCGCAATCTGGTCCGCCAGGCCGGTTCGCATGGTCGCGCGCACGGACACCGTTGCCAGCGGTGCGCTTGCGGCAATTTCCTGTGCGAATGCCATGGCAGCGGGGCGGATGCCGTCGTTGTCAGGAGCGAGTACGTCGGCGAGGCCCCAGGCGACGGCTTCATCGCCCTTCACGCGGCGGCCTGTGTAGAACATCAGGGCCGCTTTCTGCTCGCCAATGAGGCGCGGCAGGGTCACGGTCAGTCCAAAGCCTGGATGGATGCCGAGCTTTGCGAAATTCGCGGCGAATCGCGTATCGGGAGACGCAACGCGGAAGTCCGGGACAAGCGCAACCCCCAGGCCGCCGCCGATGGCAGACCCCTGGATCGCTCCGACGACGGGTTTCCGACAGCGGAAAAGGCGGACGGCTTCGCGGTAAAGGAACTGTGTGGTCGTGCGGAAACCATGCGCGCTGAAACTGTCGTCGCCGTCATCGCCGGATCCGAAATTCGCGCCGGCGCAGAAGTTCTTGCCGTCGGCAGCAAGGACGATGGCCCTGCAGTCAGGAATCTCGTCGAGCCCCGAGAAAGCATCGGCCAATTGTTCGATCAGCGCGTAGTCGAAGAAGTTGTGCGGCGGCCGCTGAATCTCGACAAGCGCGACGTGGCCGTCGAGCTGGACGCCGATGTCGTCGAAGTCGCGGTTCAGCACATCGGACGAATCACCCATGCTCGCTCTCCCCAGAATCCACAGAATCCACAAGGGGCGAGAGTCTAGCATCGGGGTGAGGTAGGCCTGGCGCGCCGATTGCGCGCCATGTCGATGCGGGTGTAAAAGGTCGCCCGATCTCGCGCGCCGCAGCGGGTGGCGTTGCCTTTGAGACGTCTGTGGTGCCCGCTCCCCTCAGCCTTTGCCGGCCGCTCCGATGACAGACAGGCGATCCGAAGCCACCGACACCAGAGAAAAGACCGCCGGATCCAGAGTGCAGCTCAGCATCTGGGAACTGGCCTGGCCTTCGGTCCTGTCCAATCTGCTGTTTTCGCTCACGGGTCTGGTGGCAACTAAGGTTGTCGCCGAGCTGGGTGCGCCAGCCGCTGCCGCAGCCTCCGTCGGCAATCAGGTCTTCTTCTCCATGCAGGCGATCCTCATGGCGGTCAGCGTCGGTACCACGGCGCTGGTGGCGCGCGCCTGGGGGGCAGAGGATCGTGAGGAAGCCGAGCGTGCGACCACGACGTCACTGTTTCTCGGCGCCGCCTTCGCCTTGCTCATGACGAGCGTAGGCATGGGCTTCGCTTACCGCATCGCGGGCCTGTTCGGTCTCGAGCCGGACACTACGGCGCTCGCTGGCGACTTCATCTACTGGCTGTCGCTGTTCAACGTGGCCTTCGCCGTCAACTTCATCATGAGCGCCGCGTTGCGCGCCGCCGGTGATGCGCGCACGCCGCTCTGGATCGGCATTGCCACCAATCTGATCAGCGTCGTGCTGCTCTATGCGTTGGTGTTCGGAAATTTCGGCGCGCCTGCGCTCGGTGTTAAAGGGGCGGCCATCGCGAACGGTATCGCCTTCTCTGTAGCGGGTCTGGTGACACTCCTTTGCTGGTTCTCCGGCCGCCTGCTGTTGCCGTTCGGCGGGATTACCTTCGGTGAAATTCTCGAGTCCGAGCGGGTCCGGCGCTTGCTGCAGGTCGGGTATCCGGCGGCGCTCGAGCAGGGCGTATTCCGAATCGGGTTCTTCGTGTTTCTCTGGGTGATCGGCAATTTCTACGGAACCGATGCGTTCGCGGCCTACGGCATCGGGGTGAATATCCTGTCGTTGTGCTTTGTTGTCGGCCTCGGCTTCTCGATTGCAGGCGCTACGCTCGTCGGTCAGCACCTCGGCGCGGGTGAGCAGGAAGAAGCTGCGGCAAGCGGCTGGCGCTCGCTGCGCTGGGCCATGGGCTCCATGATCGTCATCGGTATCGCGATCATCGCAGCCGCGGAACCGATCGCTGCCTTCATGATCGAAGACGAGCGAGTCATCTATTACACGGTCGTCTTCATATACATCCTGGGTGCATGTCAGCCGCTCATGGCGGTGGAGTTCGCAATCGGTGGCGCGCTCCGCGGTGCCGGCGATACGCGCTATCCGCTCAAGGCCACCATGGCGGGGCTGATCCTGATGCGCTGTACGCTCGCCGTTGTCTTTGCTGTGCTCGAACTACCTGTGGAGTGGGTCTACGGCGCCCTGATCGGTGACTACGCCATGAAGGCGATCATGCTCACCCGGCGCTTCCGCTCCGGGCGCTGGAAGACCATGCTCGGAGGCGATGACGCGGTCACTGCCTGACGAGGCCCGCCGATGCCTGAGCGCCCGGATCTCGACCTCTACGTGGACCACCTCGAGCGCCGCCTGCGCGGCGAGGTGCTCGAAGGCGTGCGCATCGCCAGTCCTTTCGTTCTGCGCACTGCTGCGCCCGCTGCCGGCGTGCTCGCTGGTCGCCGGGTCCAGGGTGTGCGCCGGATCGCAAAGCGCCTTGCGCTGTCGCTCGAAGGCGATGCGCACATCATCGTTCATCTAATGATCGCTGGCCGCCTGCACTGGCGTAAGCCCGGCGCTGCGCTGCCGAAGCGGACCGGGCTCGCTGCGTTCGACTTTTCGGCAGGTTCGCTGACGCTCACCGAATCGGCGAGGAAGAAGCGCGCAGCCATTCACTTCTGCGAGGACTCTACGGCGCTCGCCCGATTCGAGACGACGGGCGTCGAAATTCGACCGGACGATTTCGAGGGATTTGTTTCGGCTTTACGGGCGCGCAGCCATACGCTCAAGCGCGCGCTCACCGATCAGCGCATTGTTCGCGGCATCGGCAATGCGTATTCCGATGAAATCCTCTGGACCGCGCGCCTTTCCCCGATGAAGCAGACCGCTAAGCTGAGTGATGCAGAGTACGGCGCCCTGTTCTTTTCTGCGCTGTCTGTGCTCGACGAGTGGGCTGCTCGATTGGCCCTGGAGGCAGGTGACGCCTTTCCCGAAGGGGTCACGGCCTTTCGTTCGGAGATGGCCGTGCATGGCCGTTATCGTCAGCCCTGTCCGCGCTGTGGGGCGCCCATACAGCGCATCGTCTTTGCGGAGAACGAGGCGAATTACTGCGCGAGCTGTCAGACCGGCGGCCGCCTGCTCGCCGATCGCGCCCTTTCGCGGCTCATGCACGAGAACTGGCCGCGGCGCCTGGAGGAGCTGGACGGTGATTGAGTGCGCACCTCAGTCTGGATCGCTGTTCCGGCGCAAGCTCGAGGATGCAATGTCGGCTCGGAAAGTCGATTCGTCGACGCCCTGTGCGAGGTCGCGCACAGGCTGGGGAAGGTCCAGATCTTCCAGGTCCGTGAATGTTCCATCTACATTGCGCCCGAACACGAGAAAGCTGCAATCCGCCGCTGCGATCGCCTTCATGGCCGCGTCGCGGGCATCGGCGTCGTTGCCGTAGTAGCGAGGGTCTGCGATGCGTGTGATCGTGTCTGCGCCCACGACGAAGACGGCCCCGGGAAAGAGTTCAGCTTTCTCAGCGAAGGTCGGTGCACCGGTCAGCCAGATCGTCGTGTCGGCATCGAAGCGCTGCGTTCTGCGGGCGATGTCGGCGTAGTTCAAAGGTGGTTTGTCGACGTTCCGGACGCACAGCTCGAACTCGGTCGGGGCACCGATGATCCGCGCTGCGATGCGCGCCATTTCCAGGTGTCCCGCGTGCACTGGGTTGAAGGCGCCGGGGAAGACAGGCCGTCGCTGTGATGCCCGGGGGGGCGCAGCGGCGAGTGCATGATGGGTCGCGGTTGTTCGCTCGTGGAGCAGGTCCTGCCAATGATCGGGCCCATCGTGTCGCGCTTGGACGAGCTGCTCGCTGTCGTGGAGCAGGGGGTCGCGAACGGCGCCCAGGCCCTTGCCGAACGCGATCGCGTTGAGCACGAGAGCCACGCACACCGCTTCTTCCTCTGCCCGCGTGCGCGTGCCGGCGTCGAAGACGAGAGATGTCAGCTGAGTGGCGGCGGCGGTCTGCACGGCGACGTGCACGCGGTGTTCGCCGCGCTTTGGTCGGTCCGTGATCAGGCTTGCGGTGCAGCCAACGCCAAAGGCGGCGTGGTCCGGATCGAGCGTGCGCGCGCGCCGATAGGCGACCATAGCCATGGCTCGCGCAGTTTCCGGGTCACAGGCGCGATCGGGCGCGCCGCCGAGCCACTCATCTAGCGCAGCAGATGCGTAGGGAATCCGCGCTTCGGCGAGCGTGCGTGATGCGCCGGGAACGCAGAGAAGCTGCTCAAGGGCTCCGCTGCCACCTCCTGTGACCACGACCACACCCGTGCCTGGACGGGCGTGGATGCCCGCGATACTCCCTTCTCCAGGCGCTGAGGCGGATGCTCTACTCAAGGCGCTTCAGCGTCCGCTGGCAGCATGTCGAAGGTGCCGGTCGCGTCGCTCAGGTGCTGGCGTAGCCAGGCAAGGGCACGCCCTTCGACGTTGCGATCGAGTACGGCAACGGAGATGTGTCCGCCCATTACCGTATCCAGAATCGATGGAACGCCGGCCTCTTGCAGGGCCGAATTCAATGCCCGTGCATGGTCGATGTCCACGACCCGGTCGAGGGAGCCGTGGTACAGATAAACGGGTGGATCATCCCCCGTGACCCAGCTTATGGGCGACGCAGCTTCCCACGCTTCGGGGTCATCGCCTCGCTCACGGCCGATCAATTGAACGATGAGCGCCTCATCGGCGCTGAAGAGGTTGAAGTCTGTCGGTGATCCGCCTCCGATGAGGGCGATGGGGCGTTCGCCGTCGCCAAGGCCGCCTGCCGACTCAGGCGCAAGCCCGAGCATCAGCGCAAGATGCGCGCCCGCCGAATAGCCCCAGACGGCGATGTTTGCGCGATCGACAAAGGACTGCGCTGCAAGCCAGCGGTATGCCTCTCGAACGTCGTTGAGCTGGGCTGGGTGAACATGTTCCGGGGTAAAGCGATAGGTTGGGGTAAAGACCACGAAGCCGTCGTTCGCGAGGCGCCGGCTCACGTGACCCATGTGCCAGGGCTCTCCGCCCCGCCAGCCGCCGCCGTGGATCACGACGACTGCTGGATGAGGGCCGTCGCCCTGCGGCCGGAACAGATGCCCGGAGAGCTCTCCGGAGGGGCGATCTGCGTACACGAGATCGGACTCGATCATCGCGTCGCCGCCGAGGTTCGTGCAGCCGGTGAGCACCAGACAAACCGCGCCCAGGACGAACAGGTGCTTCATCGGGATTCCTCGAGGAAAGCGCGGGTCAGGCGCAGGAATACTTCAAGCTGGTCATGGTGTACCCAATGTCCCGCCTGCTCGACGTTCTCCACGCGGGCATCGGAGAAGTGGCTCGCGCGTCCGTCCTCGACGGGATCCGAGGCCCAGCTTTCCGTGCCGCGAATGAGCAGCGTCGGGCAGGTGATGCGACGGTACAGCCCATAGGTCTGCTCCGAGGAAAGGTGCAGGGGTGAGAATGCGCGCACGTAATTGTCGAACTTCCAGCTATAGGTGCCGTCTTCGTTCTGGGCGCTGCCATGGATCGTGAGGTGACGCGCCTGCTCGGCGGAAAGGTGCGGGTTTTCCTCCTGCATGCGCGTGAGGGCGTCCTCAAGGGTCGGGTACTTGCGCGGCGTCCGTCCCGACAGCTTTCGCAAGGTTTCGATCCAGCCGCCTAGACGCTCATGGCTCGGGGTTTGCGCGCGCTTGGCGAGCATCTTCGGGCTTGGTCCGAGTCCCTCGATAGCAACCAGCTGCTTCACGGCTTCTGGATAGAGCCCAGCAAAATGCAGGCTGACGTTGCCGCCGAGCGAATGCGACAGGATAGTCACCGGGGCGAGCTGCTTCTGATGCACGAGCTGTGCAAGGTCCGCGACGAAGTCGAAGAGACCGTAAGTGCCACCCACGGCCCACTCCGAGTCACCGTGCCCGCGGAGATCAGGTGCGATGACGTGGTATTCGTCTCGGAAGGCCTGAGCGACCCAATCCCAGTTTCGGCAGTGATCTCGTCCGCCATGCACCAGCAGCATCGGCGGCGCATGCTCGTTGCCCCAGTCGACGTAGTGCAGACGCAGGCGCTGCGAGTAGTACATGTGGGACGTGGGCCCGATCACGGGTTGGGACATGGTTCAGCTTCCTGGGACAGGCGGCGCGAGTATATCAGTGGGGTTGTCGACGCCTTGCCGCAGAACCAGGGGCCGACGCAACGTCATGCTCGGCGTCGGGTCTTCGACGGCCCGATTGGCGTACCCGACTGGCGTGCCCGACTGGCGTGCGTGACTGAGACGAAGCGCGTGCCCGGGCAGCCCGCCTCGGCGTGGCGGCGTGCCCTTGAGAACATTCGTCTCGGGTCTAGCGTTTTCGACTTTCCAGAGCGCGTAACCGGATCGGTCCGCGGGCGCGAGACGGATCGACCGCACGGCCCTTCTGGGTGATTTCTATGTGACCTGTTGCAACGAGGCGCCGGGCCGCTTCGCGCGTGGGTTCCAGCAAGTCTCGCCATGCCTCCGGCGCGATCTTCCGCGCGGCTTCCGATGGGCAGATGGTTGCGCCGCGCGCGCGCATCGACAGCAGCTCGAGGATGGCCCTCTCCAGCGCTTTGTCCGTCGCCCCGACGCGCGTTCGCCGGCAGCGGTCGCTGCAGTAGCGAATCTCTTCCCAGCTCCGGGCCCACTTCCGGCGCCAGGTGATCTCGCGGCCGCAGCGCGCGCAGGGCTTGGGTGGTGGAGTCGGTTCGCGATGACTCATGCGAAGAGGTCGTCCTGTGCGAGGGGCCGGGCAGGCGCCACGGCGGGGCCTTGCAGCGCTGAGCCGAGGAGGCGGCCGGCAGCGGCCGCGCCAGAGAGAAATGCCGCCTCGACGCCGGGGCCGCCATCGTCCGAGAGGGCTCCGTGTCTGCCGGTCCAGTCGCCACACAAGGCAAGGGCGTGCTCGGGATGCCAGGTCTGGACTTCTGGTGCGGGCAGTGCGCGCGCATAGCGCCAGCGATGCGCGCGCACTGCTTCAGGGGCCACCGGTATGCCGAGCGCAGCTTCGAGCTCGGGCGCGAGCAGAGCGGCGACGTCCTCTGGCGTTGCATCGAGGTGCTCGGCCGAGAAGCGCGTGCCGGCATGGGCCGTGATGCATCCGGCGGCTGGCCGTATGGGATGCGCGGCTCCGTTGATCAACTTCGCAAGGTCTCCGTCGAGAGAGGTCAGCCATGGTTGGTCGCTGACCGCTGTGGTCATGACTGTCCAGCCGGGGGCCATGGGAACCGTCGCAAGCGTGGTGGCGAGCGCGGGTGCGATCGGCGCAAGCAGCGCGCTTGCCTGAGCGGGAGGCATGTTCAGAACTAGTGCGTCGAAGTGCTCGAAGCGCATGCCGCGGTCGGTTTCCAGCGTCCAGGTCGATCCGTTGTGTCTGAGGTGTTCGATGCGGGTTTCGCACGCGATGTCGACGTCCTCGGCAAGGTGGTCGATAAGGCCTGCGATGTCGATCGCGTAGCGCTCTGCTCCGGCGATGGGCACTACAAAGCCTGCGTCTGTCCAGGCGTCGACGTAGCGTGCGAAGCGTGAATCCTCGGCGCTGAATGCAACGCCGCCATGATCGAATCGGGCGTCGGGCGCGGTCCGTGACGTGCGGATTGCCAGGCGTCCGCCGGCGCGGCGCCCCTTGTCGAACACTGTGACGGGCCAGCGGTGATCGGCGAGCGTCCGTGCCGCGATGAGGCCCGCCATGCCCGCGCCGATCACCGCAACGCGTGGCGGCGCATCGTGCGCCGGGCGGCCTGTGCGGGCCGCGTACGCCGCGACGTCCAGACGCTTGCCGTGGATTGCTGTATCGCGGGGGCGAACGGTTCCAAGCACCGGTCGCGCGGGCTCGAAGGGGCGATCGAAGCCGCCGAGGCACCAAAGGAGGCCTCCATAGCTGTTCGGATCACGGCCATCCAGGGCATAGCGATGGTTCAGGTCGATGAGCGTGCTCAGAGCGCGCGCGGGATCGCGGGTCCACAGCGGCACCATCTTCCCCCAGGTCATGCGCACGTTGTTGTGCAGCTCCCCGTGCACTAGGAGCGAGGTTTGCGCCGCGTCCCAGAGCGCGTCGCCCGTGCGCGCGCGCGCGAGTCGTTCCCAGTCGTGCAACGTCGGTCGTTCGTCTCCGGCGTGTGCGGCGAGCGTCTCCTGGGCCCAGGCCGGGAGCGCCGAGAGGTCGTCGTGGGTGCGGGCGTGGAATGCCCAGGCCCAGCTCATCTCTCGCCAGATGAGCAGCTCATCGAGATATTTGTCGGCTCCGGCGCCACCGATCGCTGCCGCCTCGCGCGCGATTCTGAAGGGTGAAACGTGCCCGTAGTGCAGATAGGCGGACATGCGGCTGACACCGCTATCGAGCGCGTCGTTGCGGCGCGCGTTGTAGCGCCGCAGTCCGCCGTCGCGAAAGGCCGCCCATCTTGCATAGCCGGCGCGGCTGCCACCGCGTGTGTGTGGCACCGGCCCGACCATGTGATCGATCTCGCAGGACGCTACGAGATCCGCTAGATCGGCTTCCTGGAGATCGACAGGTGCGAAGGGCAGGGCGGGCAGAACGCTCGGTACGGAGGGTACGAGATCGATCGTGCGTGCCGCGAGAGCCGCCTCCCGCCGCGCCGCCGTTGCCTTGCGAAACTGGAAGGCGCGGTCGCGGGCCTTGGCCGGCACCGTCCGCATGGGAACCAGGCATGCTGCGTCGACGCCGATCATGCCGACGCCGCTGCCCTCGGCAACGCTGCGGGTCCAGCGGCGGATGGGCGTCCACGGGAAACTCTCGGTGACGATGGCTGCTGCGTTTCGGCCAAGTTCGAGCAGGTGATCGCCGCGCTGGCCCGGGCGCTCCAGATGGAAAGCGTAGGCGATGCCGCGCGCTGCAAACTCTGCTTGCGCGTCACGGGCCCCCTCGAGAATGAAGCGGTGATGTCTGTCCGACGCGAACGGATAGCGCTCGGAAAGCGCGTGATAGACGAAAAGGGGAATGCCCAGGCTGTCGGAGAGTTCGATGGCGGCATCGAGGGCGGGGTTCTCGTGTGCGCGAACGGCGGTGCGCAGCCAGTACAGCACATAGGCGCCGGATTCGACGCAAGGCTCGCGGTTCAAGGCCGTGGTGCGCTCGCGCAAGGCCTCGGAAAGCAGATCGATGGGGGCGACGGACACGGGAGCGCGTTCTCCGTGGAGAGGGGTGGCCCGTGCGGCCGTGGATTCTGGCGCAGTAAGAGCCTGCGAGCCAGCCCGGCGTCAGCGCAGGCCGAGCCAGATCAAGCGGACGCCGACCATGAGAAGCGATACGTAGATGAAGCGGAAGAACCAGGTTTCATCGATCTTGTGATGCAACCAGTGCCCGAGCCGAATGCCGATCGGGGCCAGTGGAGCAAGCACGAGTGAGGTCGACAGATTGCCGAAGTCGAACTGCCCGAGCAGGGCGTAAGGCGGCACTTTCACCCAGTTCACGATCATGAAGAAGAGCACGGACGTGGCCTGGAAGGTGCCCTTGTCGAGTCCCTGCCGCAGCAGATAGACGTTGGCGGGCGGACCGCCCGCGTGGACGCCGAAGCTCGTGAAACCTGAGAGCGCGCCCCAGAAGGCGCCTGCGATTGGCCGCGCTGCCCTGTTCTCCGACGGCGGAGGCGCTTTGCGCAGCACGCCGATGAAGTGATTCGCGACGAAGCCGACCGCGATCAAACCGATGAGGACGCGGATCGCGCCGTCGGACAGGAACCGGAAAGTGAAGGCGCCGAGCACGATCCCTGCAACGGCGCCGGGCACCATGACTCGCAGATTGGCGAGGTTCCAGCGGCCCCACCATTGCCGAACCGCAAACGCGTCCATGAGCATCAGGATCGGCAGCATGATCGCGGCGGCCTGCACGGGCCCGATCGCCAGCGCCATCAGCGGAACGCCGAGAATCCCGATGCCGCCCCCCAGGCCGCCCTTGGCGATGCCGACGATAAGCAGGGCGGGAACCGCGAGCGCGTAGAAAAAGGGATCCGTGATCATGGCGGGCTCCGCAGCGAGGCGCGGATCATACGCCGCTCGAGAGGGTCGGGCCTCGCCGCGCCTGGCGCCAGACCGTCCAGGTTTCGATGGCGAAGCCTGCAAGCAGGGCCCAGGCTGCAAGCACGTGATCGAGCCACCCGAGGATGCTGAGCCCTGCGCCGAGCCCAGCGATCAACGTCACCCGCAAGACGCCGCCGAGGGCCATGCCGGCCGTACGCTCCTCGACCATGAGGATGCCGTGGAAATAGTTGCGCACGATGATGATCGCCGGCAGCAGGGTCATCACGAGAATCACGTCCCGGGCGCGCGACATTACCGCGCCCTCCACACCGAGCGCCTCGCGCAGAAACAGATCGCCGAGCGGCGTCAACGCAACTGCGAGCATCGAGGCCGTGATTCCGAGCGTGACCCGCGCCATGAAGCGCCTCTTGCCCGGGAGGTCGTCGAGGCCGAAGGTCACGAAGAAGTGGCGGAACTGATTGGACGCCTGTTGGAAGAAGAATGTGAAATCGAAGCCGATGCGAAGCGCCGCGATGCTCACAACGCCTTCCGGCATGCGCGCGACAAACGCGTAGAGCACGGGCCGGCTGATTGCGAACATGACGCCCGTGGTCGCCACCGGTACGAAGAACGAAACGAGTCGGCGGACGTCGGGCACGTCAGGATCCGTGGCAAGCGGTGGATGACGCCATACAACGAGCCCTGCGAGACAGGCGTGCAGGGCAGCCGCGCCTGCCTGAGCGAGCACGAGCACAGGCGTGGCATCGAGATCCAGGGCAAGGCCGGTGAGCAGCAGGCCCACCGTTGCGCCCAGGTAAGCAGCGTTCAAAAGCGTTACGCGCCCTGTGAGACGCTGCTGGACCAGCAGGCCGACGAAGGCGAGACGGATACCCGTGAGCACCAGGACGGGCGCCAGCAGGCATAAATAGCCAAGAACTCGCGCGAGGAGCACATCGTCGATTCCGAACACCGTGCCGAGCAGCCAGGCGCCAAACGATGTCTGGCCGACCAGCTCGACGACGCCGGCAAAGAGCGCCGCGAGCGCGATCACGAAACGCAAGGTGACGCGGCGCGCGTCGTCATTCCGGGCGAACTTCGTCATGAGCTGTGGCACGAAGTTCAGGGCGGCGTTGAAGAGCCCGTAGACCCCGAGCGCCAGCGCATAGATTGCGAGTTCCGTTGCCGCCTCGGGGTACCGTGCGAGTACGCCGTTCTGGAACTGCACTGCGATCACGCCAACGGCGCCGGTGAGGGCCAGGGGCCAGTAGAACGCCCAGTACTGACGCTGGAGCGATTTGTCACCGTTCGGCGTGGTTGAGGTCATGGGCTCGGTTTCGGGGAGAAGGCTCTGCAGCGAGGCAGGCAATCGTCCGGTAAGGGGTTTGCCTCACTAAGGCGATTATCGCAGTCGGCAGCTACGTGAGCATGACGACCTGAAATCACGTTTCTTCAGCGCCAGCGCTGAGGCCTCGATGTCGTGAATGAACGGACATCTGCGTCGCCAGATCGGATCCGGGTCGAATGCCCGGGTTGCCCGGTCTTGGCCGTCAGTTTCCTGGGTCTTGAAGTCAATCTGGCACCCGCTGCACAGGCCCGGGCGCTCGACGCTCCGCCGGCGCCATCTGATCAGTCGTTCCGCCGGCGGCGCGAAACGGAACCCAGGGCGCGACCTCGGCTGCGAAAGCTTCAGCCGTTCTCGGCGATGCGTGCCGCGCGTTCGAGGATGCGGCGGGCGCGCTCCAGATGAGGTACGTCAACCATTTCACCTCGGAATGCGAACGCCATGCGGCCTTCTTGCTGATGGGCGTCGAAGGCTTCGAGGAGTTCCCGCGCCTCGGCAATCTGTTCCGGCGAAGGAGAATAGGCTGCGTTGACCGTTGCGACCTGCCCGGGATGGATCGTCATCTTGCCGGTGAAGCCCATGTCTGCGCCTTCGCGGCATTCCGCTTCCAGTCCCTCGAGGTCCTTGAAGTCCACGTAGACGCCGTCGATCGGTGTCACGTTTGCCGCCGCTGCAGACAGGAGCGTGAGCGTTCTGCAGTGCTCGAATACGGGGAGATAACGCTTGTCATCGCCGCGATTGCGCCGGGCCCCGAGCGCCGCGGACAGATCCTCTGCGCCCCAGGTTATGCCGGTGACGCGCTCGGCGCGGGCGAGCGCTGCGAGCGACAGGGCGCCTTCTGGCGTCTCCGTACCGATGACGATCAACTCTACGCATCCTTCTTCGTGCTGGCCCATCCGCTCGAGAGCTAGGAGCAGCTCGTGCAGTACGCGAAGGTCTTCCGGCCCGCGTGCTTTGGGTACGAGGAGCGCGTCCGGCGGCCGGCCGTCGAGCAGCGTTTCGAGATCAGCGCGGCCCCATGGCGTGTCCAGCGGATTGGCACGCACGACCACTTCCTGGCGGCCGAAGTCGACGGTGTCGAGCCAGTTGCGAACCACGGCGCGCGCATCGTCCTTGCGATCGGGTGTCACGGCGTCCTCGAGATCGAGGACGAGGGCATCCGCCGGCAGCGCGAGCGATTTTTCGAGCATGCGCGCGTTGGCGCCGGGGACGAAGTGCAGGGAGCGACGCAGGCCGGCCATGAGATCTCCTATCGGCTAGTCCGGACAATCTGCGCGTCGTGATCGTCGTCGGCAAGGGCCCTGTCGGCGATTAGAATGCGCCTCCTGATCCGCAGCGGAGTTTTCACATGGCAGGGCTCTGGTTTGAGGAATTCGAAGTGGGCATGCGCTTCGAGCACGACATCCGCCGGACGGTAACGGAGACGGACAACCTGATGTTCTCGACGCTGACGCACAACCCGGCAGCGCTGCATCTGGATGTCGAGTACGCCAAGACGACCCAGTTCGGCCGGCCGATCGTGAACAGCGTATTTACGCTCGGGCTGATGGTGGGCGTTTCCGTCGGCGACACGACGCTCGGCACGACCGTCGCCAATCTCGGCTGGGACGCAGTGAAGTTCCCGGCGCCCGTGTTTGTCGGCGACACGCTCGCGTGTGTATCCGAGGTGGTGGAGATTCGCACGTCGAAGTCGCGGCCTGAGGCGGGCATCGTCGTGTTTCGCCACGAGGCGCGGAATCAGGAAGAGGTGCTGGTGGGCACCTGCCTGCGCAGCGCGCTCATGCTGCGCAAGCCGACCGAGGCCTGATTCCTTTGGACCTCTATCACATGTGGTTCGATCCCGAGCACGGAGTGCGTGACGTAGAGATCGAGGCGAGCGTTCGCGATTGGCTCGAACACCTGCGCGCACACGGCAAGATCGAGCGCTGGCGCCTCACGCGACGCAAGCTCGGACTAGGGGGTGATCTGCCTGAATGGCATGTCGTCGTGGAGGTTGCGGGTCTGGCGCAGCTTGACGAAGCCTTCGCCGTTGCTGCGCGCCGGAGCGGCCCCGCCGAAGCGCTTCATCACGGCATCAATGCGCGCGTTCGAAATTTCAAGGCGGCGCTCTACCGGGACTTTCCGGATCCGGTTCGCGAGCTCGGCGACGAGGCTTTCTGACGTACTGGCTAGAACATTGCTCCTGTCATGCGGGGCGCCTATGGCAGTCCCGCCCCCGGGTGCTCCACGCGCACCCGCTCGATCCGTGCGCTGCGTTCGTGCGTCTTTGCGGGATCGGAGTCGCGTGCCGTGCAGATGTACAGGCTGCGGCGATCCGCGTCGCCGAGCATGCAGGCGAAGGCGCCGCGGTCGAGTGCGACGCGATCAGTGACGCTTCCGCCTTCTTCCAGGCGCAGACACTCATTGGTGGTTGGTGACGCGACCCAGATGCCCTGCATCGCGTCGAGGCAGATGCCGTCTGGAACGGCGCCCTCGGGCAATTGCGCCCAGCTGCGCCGATTGGAGAGCGCGCCGTCGCTGCTGATGTCGAATGCAGTCAGGCAGGCGCCGAAGGTCTCGGCCACGATCAGCTTTGCGCCGTCTGGCGTGATGACGCAGCCGTTGGGGAACATTACGTTCTCTGCTGCGCAGTGGACGCCGCCGTCCGGGTCGACGCGGATGAGGACCGTCGGTGTCGGCGCAGCGCCGCCGTGCAGATCGAAACCGAAGTTGCCGACCCAGGCGCGTCCCTTACCGTCCACGACCATGTCGTTGCAGTGGAAGGTCGCGAGTTCACCGAGGTCGGCGTGCGCGACGAACGTGCCGTCCATCTCCTGGCGGATGAGCCTGCGGTCCTGCATGGACACCACGAGCAGGCGCCCGTCCGGCAGCCAGCCGAGGCCGGAAGGTTCGTGTTCCACCCGAGCGATGCGTTCCAGCTGACCGTCGGGCGTCAGGGCGCAGACCCAGCCGTCGTGCATGTCCGAGAACCAGAGGCGGCCTTCGTGCCAGCGCGGGCCCTCGGTGAAACAGAAGCTGTCGGCAACCACCTCGACGTCGGTGTATTCAGTCATGTGCGTCTCCTCCCTTTGATCGAGCCTCGCGACGGAGCGCGCGCGATGCAAGTACGGCTGCGCTACCGTCTACCCTCGAGGGAGGAGAGAGACGCGTGAACGACCCATCGAGCGAGAAGCCCCGTCTTCGCATCGTGGCGTATGCGCCCGATTACCGTCAGGCCTTTCATGATCTCAATATCTGGTGGATCGAGCGCTGGTTCGAGCCCGAGCCCATCGACCTCGAGGTGCTGCGGGATCCTGAGGGGACGCTCCTTGAGCGAGGCGGTGAGATCTGGTTTGCGGAGTACGACGGCAGAGTCGTCGGCACCTGCGGTCTGAAGGTGCACGCGGACGACGTTTACGAACTCACCAAGCTTGGCGTTGACCCGGCAGCGCATCGCCTCGGCGCGGGTCAGGCGCTTTGCGAACACGTCATCGGGCGGTTTCTTGCCAGGAGCGGCCATCTGCTTTTCCTGGACACGAATGCGGTGCTCGAGCCCGCGACGAAGCTCTACGAGAAACTCGGGTTCGAGATCACCACGCCGCCTGAACCACGCCACTACGCGCGCTCGAACGTTTACATGGAATGGCGCGGACCTCGTTCAGCGACTTCTTAGCACGCCGGCGCTCGGTGTCCCGGATGCGCGCATTCCGCCGTCGCCCAGATAGATCTCGAGCGCCTGCTCGAAGGCGGTGAACTCGTCGGCGGTCATGGCGAGATAGCGGCTGGAGCGTGGGTGCGTGCGCCAGCGTCGGATCGTGCCGTCGTTGACGGCTGCGATCATCCCGGCCTGCTCGATGGAGATGCCGTAGCGATTGAGCAGAATGCGGAAGCGGTAGTTGTAGTTTTCCACGCGTGCACGTTCCGGCTCGGCGTGAGACTCGCGGAAGATTTCGGCGGCAATCGTTCGGAGCTCGCCGAGATCGCGGTCGGACAGGATCGGCTCGGCCGAGTCGGCGATGGCCTCGATGTAGTTGTCGCCTACGTTCACCTCGAGAAAGCGAACGTACTTCTTCAACAGTTCGCGGTAACCCATGGTCGTCACTGCCTGTCGGGCGCCGTCCTGGCACGTGCCCGCAAATTAGCGGACGCATGTGACCACTCTGTTTTGGTTTCGTGACGGGGCCTTTCGCTGATTCAGATGCGCACGGATGAAAGATCCTTGCTACGGATTTCCGTCGAGGAAAAAAGATCCTGACGAGCGTTTCGAGTCGAGGAAAAAAGATCCTTCAGGCGGTTCGGAGGGTGTCACAAACAATTCATTTTAGGCGCCCGATTTGTAACTTTTGATTCACAGAGCGCCCCTACATTGCGCCGCCGGCAGGGACGGATTGGCGTCCCGATGTGTGCTCGCGGAACGCGGGCTCCGAATCCGAATCGAGCCCGGGGGCCAACATGATTCGCAAGATCGCTCTGGCAGTCGCATCCGCTTCTTTCCTCGTCGCCTGCGGTGGCGGCGGTGACATCAATCTCGCACCGACCAACATCGACAATTCCGTGGATAACAGCACGTCCGGCGGAAGCGGCGGCGGCACCAACCCCTGCGCGCAGTACACGGATGCTGGGGGTACCGTAGTCCGGGGGAGCTTCGACGGCCAGAACTGCACCTACACTTCCGGCTTCGTCGGCGTGGGCAATCCGCTGACGGTCGATCTCACCATTCCGTTCATCTCGGGCGTACACATCTTCGAGGACAGCCTCTTCGTCGGAGAGAACGTCGACTCTGGCCAGGCGCCCGCGGAAGGTGCGGGCCCCACGCTGACCATCCGTGCTGGAAACACGCTCGCGTTCCTGGATTCCCAGGACTACGTCCTGATACATCGCGGTTCGCAGATCGTCGCGAACGGGAGCCCGACGGCGCCGATCACCTTCACGGCGTTCTCCGACGCCGTGCTGGGCACGGCGGGCGCCGAGGACGTCTCGCTCTGGGGTGGTATCCAGATCAACGGCAACGGCATCACCAACAACTGCACCGATGACGAGCGCGCGGCGAACGCCTGCCACGTTCTCACGGAGGGCCAGCCTTCCAACTACGGTGGCAGCACGAACACCGAGTCGTCAGGCAGTCTGCAGTTCACGGTGCTCAAGCATTCGGGCTTCGAGGTCGCACCGGGCGACGAGCTCAACGGCATCACTTTCAACGCTATCGGTTCTGGCACGACGGTCGCGAACAACGAGGTCTACTCCACCTTCGACGACGGCTTCGAATTCTTCGGTGGTGCGGTCGCTGTCGAGAAGTTCGCGGCGGTCTACGTTCGTGACGACTCCATCGACTACTCGGACGGCTGGGTCGGCAGCATGACCGACGCGCTCGTCATTCACTCTCTGGGCGACGGCAACCGATGCATCGAAGCCGACAACATCGGTTCGGGTCGTTCCGAAGGCGGTGAGTCCCTCGATACGGTGCCGACGACCAATCCGACGGTTACCGGCCTCACCTGCATCCCGTCCGGCAATGACGACGGCACGCACGGTGACTCCGAAGGCGTCCTGCTCCGCCTCGGCGCGCGCAGCCAGATCAGCAACATGATCGTGTTCGGCGGCTACGGCGAGACGGCCAACGGCTCCTCGAACGAGTGCCTTGAGTTCGACGACGGTGCAACGCGCACGGCAGCTCAGGGCGGCGAGACGACGATCACCGCATCGATCATCGCCTGCGCCACGGAGCCGACGAAGGACGATCTCCCGAACGGCGACACGATCGCTCAGTTCTTCACGAACACCGGTGCGGCCGACTACGGCTTCAACGTCGTCGACGTGACCTTCGACTTTGACGGTGACGACAGCACGGCCGACACGACGCAGCAGCAGGCGAACGTCATCGAGACGGATCCGAACAACGCGAACGTCTCGATCCTCGCGGCGGGCGACTTCCGCACGGCCGGCTACGACGCCGATGCCGACGTCACGATCGTGATCGACGCGGCAGGCAACCAGATCGTCTTCCCGGGCCGCCTCGGTGCGGTGTCCTTGGACGACGACTGGACCACGGGTTGGACCTTCGGCCTCAACGAGTCGAACCGCGCCCAGCCGCTCTACTTCAACTGATCGGTCGAAGCAGAGCGCACGTGATCGACGAAGTTTCGGTCCCCGACCGGTGCTTCGTCGGTTCCATGGGAACGCGAGCGGCAAGGGCCCGAGCATGAAAACGCGAGCAAGCAATATCCTGTCGACGCTGCCGGTGGCTATTGCCCTGGTGTCAGCAGGCCAGACCGTGGCTGCCCAGGAAGTTATCGCCAGTCCGGGAATCGTCGAGGAAGTCGTCGTCCTGGGGCGCTTGAAGTCGAGCACGACGGACGTGTTCGTCGAGCGTCTGGAGCAGGAGGTCGTCGTCGACCTGCTCTCCGCTGAGGACATTTCCCGCGTCGGTGACAGCACCGTTGCCGCTGCCCTTCGGCGCGTGCCGGGCCTGACTCTAGTGGACAACCAGTTCGTCTATGTTCGCGGTCTCGGTGAACGCTACTCCAGTGCGCTGCTCGACGGCGCGACCGTCCCGTCGCCGGACTTCATGCGGAACGTCATTCCGCTCGACATCTTTCCCACCAACATTCTTGACTCGCTCGCGGTGCAGAAGGGCTACTCGGCCGACATGCCCGCAGCGTTCGGCGGCGGCAACATCAATATCCGCACGCGCAACATCCCGGACGGTCCGGTGTTCGAGATCGAAGCCGGCTCGGGTTGGAACTTCGAGTCCGGCAACGACACCTTCACGTCCAGTGGCGGCGACGACGACTGGTTCGGCAAGGACGACGGTGGACGCGCACTTCCAAGTGCGATCAGCGGCGCGCTGCAGACATTCCGGGGTGATGTCTCCACGGGCAACATCCTGCAGACCCTCCGCTTCGATCAGGCGGCGACGCCTGAGCAGGCGCAAGCCGTCAATCGCGATCTCGCGACAGCTCTGGATGCGACGACGGGTATTCGCCAGGAAGACGTGAACCCGGACGTCTCCTTCGACACCACGGTCGGCAATCGCTTCTTCTTCGGCGATCTCGAGCAGTGGGAAGTCGGTGGCATGGCCATTGTCGCCTACGACAACAACTATCGTAATCGAGAGCGTGTGAACCGCGGCCTCGTCGATCCGGACGCGCGCTTCTTCAAGACGTCGCGGACGGTGCATCAGGTGTCCGTCACCGGTGCCGCAAAGGCCGGCGTCTCCTGGAACGGTGAGCAGAGCCTGGACATTTCCTATCTCTTCCTGCGCAACACCGAGGAAGACACCAACTTCGGTTCCGGCTTCAATGCGAACTTCCTGCAGGACGACGGGCAAAGACTCGGTTCCTACGGGACGCGCTACGAGCAGCGCGATCTCGGCGTGTTCATGCTCGACGGCGTGCACGAGCTCGGTGGTGCGACGCTGGATCTCCTCAAGATTCTGCCGATAGACCTTTCGCTGCTCGAGGGGCTTCGCTTCGAGTGGTACTACTCCGATTCCGTTGCGAATACCTCCGTACCGAACGAGACGAACTTCCTCACGCAGAGCGTGGTCGATCCGGTGACGGGCGTGGTCGAATCGACACGACTGCGTTCGTCTAACTCCGCAGGGATCTTTCGTTTCACCGATCTTGAGGACGAGGTTCAGAGCTACGGCAACGATCTGATCCTGCCCATCTACACGAGCGCGTGGGATTTCGAGTTGTCCGCGGGATGGGACTACGCGCGCAAGGGGCGCGAATTCCTGCTCACTCAGGTTTTCCTGGACGCGACGCAGACGCCGCTCACAGCGTTGGAAGCAGCAATCGGGGGCACAGCCGACGCTTCACTTTCGCGGGCCGCCATTGCGGATCCCCTGAATGGGTTCGAGATCAGCGTGAACAGCGGTCTCCCCGACTCCTACTTGGCAGGCCAGATCACCGAAGGCTGGTACGGCAAGGTCGACGCCACCTGGCAGGGCACCTGGCGCTTCGCCGCCGGCGTCCGCTATGAGGAATTCCGTCAGGCATCGCTTGCCATCGACCAACTGCAGTTCGACCCCGCGATCGGGCAGGCGATCATTCCGCCCGGTGGGCTTCAGGATGCAGTGCTGATCACCGACGACTACTACCCTTCGGTGGCCGTGACCTGGATCCAGCAGAGCTTCATGGGGGCGGACGACTTCCAGTTGCGCGCGGGCTTCAGCCAGACCGTCGCGCGGCCTGATCTGCGTGAGATCTCGGCGGCGGTCTACATCGATCCGCTCACCGAATCCCGCATTGTCGGTACGCCGGGCTTGGACGTGTCGGATATCTCCAACTACGACGCGCGCGCGGAGTGGTTCTGGAGCACCGGTGACAGCTTCACGATCTCGCTGTTCTACAAGGACATCGAGAACCCGATCGAAACGGTGCAGGCGGCCGGAACGGACGACAATCAGGTTCTGACGTTCATCAACGCGGATACCGGCGAGGTGTACGGCATCGAGTTCGAGTTCCTGAAGGATCTCGGGTTCACCTCGAAGTGGGTCGGCGATTGGGTCAGTGGCTTTTTCGTCAGCGGCAACTTGACGCTTTCCGACTCGGAGATCGATATCGGCGAGGACGCGCTCTCGCTCACCAACGACACGCGTCGTCTCACCCAGCACTCCGAATGGGTCTTGAACACGCACCTCGGGTACGACTCACCGGACGGCAAGCACAGCGGTTCGCTCGTCTACAACGTCTACGGCGAACGTATCTTCTCAGCGGGCCGCTTCGGCGCCGAAGACGCGTTCGAGCAGCCGATCCATCTGGTCGACCTGATCTACAGCTATTACCCGACCGAGCGACTCACGCTCCAGGTGAAGGTGCAGAACCTTCTCGACGACGAGCGCGAGATCGAGCAGGGCGGTGCGACCGGCGCCGTCACCATCTTCGAGCAGCTCATCGGCACGACCGCGAGCGCGAGCCTGAAGTGGTCCTTCTGAAGCCCGCCGCATCTGTGCTTGGTCACTGCGCGCGCTTCGGCGCGCGCAGTGCGGTTCGAGCATCGGGGATCGCGATCGCCGGCGCCTTGTTGCTGCTTGCGGGCGGCTGCGGTGAGACGCCCTCGACGGACGTGGCGACCGCCTCGACCGCGGCTGCGCCCGCCATCGAGACCCTCGCGCCGCTCGCGGTGCCGCCCTTGCACGCGGCCGCCGGGCGCGGCGAGCTTGCTGCGCTCGAGACGCTCATTGCCAAGGGCGCTGATCTGGACAGTCGGGGCGTCGGCCGCCGGACGGCGCTCATGTTCGCTGCGGACAGCGGTGCCGTGGAAGCGGTGTCACGGCTCATCGAGGCGGGTGCTGACCCGGATGCGCGCGACGCAAGCGAGGTCACGGCGCTCATGCTGGCCGCGCGCCGTGCACGACTGGCCATCATGTCCGCGTTGGTCGACGCAGGTGCCACGCTGGATCTCGCCAACGACCAAGGCACGACTGCGCTCATGGATGCGATCCGGAGTCGCGATGCGGACGCCGTCGCGTTGATGCTGAAGCACGGAGCTTCGCTGGAACCGGCGTCCTCGCTGGGGTGGACGGCCCTGCACTTCGCGGCCGCGTCTCGCAATGCTGCGATCGCTGCGCTGGTGATTCCGCGCGTGGACGATCTCGAGGTGCGCGACGCGGCGGGCATGACCGCCTACCTGCATGCGGCAGAAGAAGGCCGGATCGAGACGCTCGGAATGCTCGAGCGGGCTGGCGCAGACGTCGGTGCGCAGGATGCGCGCGGCATGAACGCCATGGACCACGCCCTTAAACAAAAGCTCTGGCCTGCGGTCCGGCACCTGGCCGGCCGTGTTCATCCGGTGCAGATGGGCCACGTTGTGCCCCTCTACCCCGATGCGCGGGCAATCTTTGAGGCGGCCGGCATCGATCCTCTGGAGCCTGCGCCGTCCGGTTGATCCGGAAGCCGCACTTCTCGAGCAAGCGACGGCGGACACATCCAAGCGGGGGGGCGCATCCAAGTGCCTTCCCGGTCAACGCCTGTGCTCCCCACCCGTTGCGCAACGGCTACCTCGGCGCTGGGTGTTCGAGTACCATCATTTCCCCATTTTTGCGGCATCGCGAGAGGGACGTGCGTGGTACACGTGCGTGCGACGATGTCTCACTCAACAAATAGACCCAGGGAGAGCACATGAACAATCGCGACGTAGTGGTCGTCGACAGCGTTCGTACAGGACTCGCGAAGTCCTTCCGCGGCAGCTTCAATCTCACGCGCTCGGACGACATGCTGGCGCACTGCATGGATGCGCTCATGGAGCGCAACGACAAGGTGGAGCCGGGCTCCGTCGAAGACGTGATCGTCGGTGCGGCGAACCACGAGGGTGAGCAGGGCGGCAACATTGCGCGTCTCGCGGTCGTCCTGTCTAAGTCGCTGCCGATCACGGTGGCGGGCCAGACGATCAACCGCTTCTGTTCCTCCGGCCTGCAGTCGATCGCCATCGCGGCCAATCAGATCGCTTCCGGTCAGACCGAGGTCGCCATGGCCGGCGGTGTCGACTCCATCTCCATGGGTGCGCGCCAGCAGGGCGCCAAGGCCGAGAAAAGCCCCGCGCTCGTCGAGCAGAAGCCTGAAATCTACATGGCCATGGGCAATACGGCAGAGGTTGTTGCGCGCCGCTATCAGGTGACGCGCGAGTATCAGGACGAGTACGCACTCTCCAGCCAACAGCGCTACGCCGCCGCGGCGGAAGCCGGCTACATGGCCGAAGAGATCGTGCCGATGGCTGCGAAGATGAAGAAGGTCGACAAGCAGACGGGCGAAGAATCCATCGTCGATGTGGTTGTCGATCGCGACGAGTGCAATCGCCCAGACACTACCCTCGAAGGCCTCAACAAGCTGCCGCCGGCGTTCGAAGAGAACGGTACGGTCACGGCGGGCAACGCATCCCAGCTCTCGGACGGTGCGTCGATGACGCTGCTCATGAGCGCTGAGCGTGCAGAGCAGCTCGGCCTGGAGCCGATGGGCATCTTCCGCGGTTTCACCGTGGCCGGCTGTGAGCCGGACGAGATGGGCATTGGCCCCGTATTCGCGATTCCGCGTTTGCTAGAGCGGGCAGGTCTGTCGGTCGACGACATTGATCTCTGGGAGCTCAACGAGGCCTTCGCGAGCCAGTGCCTGTACAGCCGCGATCGTATGGGCATCGACCCCGAGCGCTACAACGTCAATGGCGGCTCGATCGCGATCGGCCATCCGTTCGGCATGACGGGTTCGCGCCTCACGGGCTCCGTGCTTCGCGAGCTCAAGCGCCGTGGCAAGAAGTATGGCGTTGTCACCATGTGCATCGGTGGCGGTCAGGGTGCTGCAGGCCTCTTCGAGGCAGCCTGAGCCTGGCGGGTTGACGCCCGCCTGCGGGCGGGCGTCGCAGGCGGTTGTCGGGGTGCCCTTCGGGGTGCCCCTCGGGGTGCCCTTCGGGGTGCCCCTCGGGGATACCCCATGGGGAGACCCTGCGGAGCCATCCGGCGCGCTTGCGCCGGGCGTCGCGGGGCCCTTAAGCTGCACCCCCATCGGCAGGTACGACCCTTTGGCAAGCGTCTTCGCGCCATCGCAGGGAATCGAGTCCACGCATGACGGCCTTTCGCGCGACCCCGCGTCGTGTCAGAAACGTGCTGGCGACTGTCTTCGCCATCACGCTCGCGCTGCCCGGATGGGCAGACGGGGTTGATTTTGCCGACGCAACGGATGCTGAAATTCGCGAGCTCTACGCCACCCGGGACACGCTGAGCGGCGACGAGCGCCGCGCCCTTCTCACGGAAGTCCATCGCCGCATGGTCGCGGCCGGAAAAAAGCCGGTTTTGCGCATTCGCGCTGAGCGACGGTTCGGGTACCGCGTGCCCCAGGCCGACGGCACGGTTGTCGAGGTAGAGCGTCGGCAGCAGATCGTCGGCTACCGCGCAGTCGACCCGAGCCAGCCCTTTGGCGTCGGATTCGAGGAACGAAGGCGCAACTCGCCGGTTCCGGTGAGCGACGTTGTTGCTGCAGATGCGCCCCGACCGGGATCTGCGGAGGCGCGAGAGCGCCCGGCGCGCGCGGCGACCGACGTGCCAGTCCCCCCCGCGTCGGCGACGCCGGTGTATCAGCTGCCCATTCGTCAGGCGCGAGCGAACGAGACTCCGCGGTGAGCCTGCCCGACCTGCTGGTCGTTGATGACGACGCGGAGCTGCGCGAGCTCACCGACGCCTACCTCTCGAAGAACGGTTTTCGTGTCCACACGGTCGCAGACGCGATCGAGATGGATAGCTGGCTCGAGGACCATCGCCCGGATCTGCTGATCCTCGACCTGATGCTTCCGGGCGAGGACGGGCTGTCCATTGCAAAGCGCGTGAAAGCAGACGGTGCCTTTCCGATCATCATCCTGTCCGCTCAGGGCGACGATGTTGATCGTATCGTCGGCCTCGAGATCGGCGCTGATGATTACCTCGCCAAGCCCTTCAATCCGCGTGAGCTGCTTGCGCGCATCCGCGCCGTGCTGCGTCGATCCGGGGGCTCGGTTGCTGAAGATGAGCGTGATATACGCGGTTTCGGGCCGTTCGCGCTCGATCTAGACGCGCATCAGCTGCTTCGCGAGGGCATTGAGGTGCAATTGACGAGCGGCGAGTTTGATCTGCTGGCGGTGCTGTCTGCGCATCCGAACAAGGTCCTCGACCGTGACCGGATCCTGGATTTGCTGACGGGCGCGGAGCGCTCACCCTTCGATCGTTCGATTGATGTCCGTGTCACGCGCCTGCGAGCGAAGATCGAGGCGGACCCGGCCAAGCCGACCTACATCAAGACCGTGTGGGGCAAGGGCTACATGTTCTGCCCCGATGGCGGTCTCTGACGCACGTGTGCCGAGGCGCGCCCCGCTGCGGTCGGCCTCGCTTCTTCTCAGGACATCGCTGACGCTCGGTATCAGCGGCCTTGCCATTGCGCTCGTGGCCGTGGTCGCGCTGGACCGCTTTGTGACCACGCCTATCGCCGAGCAGTCGGCCGACGATGAAGCAGCGCTGCTGGTTCTCTCTGCGCAGACCTGGGTCGAGCTGCCGCCCGCCGCACGCCCCTACTTCGAACTCGAACTCGTGGAGAGCCACGGTCTGGTGGTCTCCCCCGAGCGCCAGGCACTGCCGCCGCTCGTGGCGGCCCTGCCTTACATGGACGTTGTCTCAGAGAAACTTGACGCGCGGGTGCAGGAGCACGTGCCGCTGCTGCAGGGCGACGAGCTCGTGTGGGCAGAGATTCCGATGGGGGGCTTCGTGCTGCAAATCGGTTTCTCTCCGGACCGCCGTGATGTCGAGCCCATGTCCGTGGCGTTGATCATCATCGGCGCCGGGGCGGCGATCGTGCTGGCGGCGTCGCTGCTCATCGTGCAGCGCCTCACGCGTCCCCTCGATGAGCTCTCGGATTCCGCACGCACGTTCCGCGGTGGCGCAAGTTTCGAGGCCTTGCCGGAAACAGGGCCGAAGGAGCTTGTCACGCTCGTGCAGAGCTTCAACACGATGGCGCGCGAGATTTCAGAGATGGTTTCGAATCGGACGACGCTGCTTGCGGGCATTTCTCATGATCTGCGCACGCCTCTCGCGCGCATGCGCCTGGCGGTCGAATTGCTCCCGGACGATGCCGACCCGAAGCTCGTGGAGCGCCTGTCGCGCAATCTCGAGGAAATGGATGCGCTGCTTGCCGAAGCGCTTCAGTTCGCGAAGGGCCTCGCCGGCGCCGAGCAGGAGCGCGTCCTGCTACGTGCCGAGTTCGAGGGTCTGATCGAGCAGCTCGGTCATGACAGCGTGACGCTCGAATGGCGTGCGCCGGACGACTTCGAGCAGTTGATCGAGGTCGGCGCGTTCAGGCGCGTGTTGACGAATCTGGTGGAGAACGCGGTGCGCTATGCCGGCGCGCCGATCGTGATCACCTGCAAGGCACGCGCGGATCGGGTTCGGATCAAGGTCATGGATCGGGGGCCCGGTATTCCCGAAGACATGCGCGAGCGCATCTTCCAGCCGTTCTATCGGCTTGAGTCATCGCGCAATCAGGTTACTGGCGGCAGCGGTCTCGGGCTTGCGATCGTCAAGCAGCTCTGTGACGCGCAGGGTTGGGATGTGGCCGTGCAAGCCAGAGCTGGGGGTGGGGCCGTGTTTGCGCTCGAGTTGCCGCGCCGAGACTGAGCGGCGCCGCGCCCCGCCTGCGGATGGGCAGGCATTCGATGATTTGCGCCCGCCAGCAGGCGGGCGCAGCCTGCGGCAAGTGCTATTCGCTGGCCGTGTGCAGGTGTACGTCTGTTTGCGGGTACGGAATGCTGATCCCGGCTTCGTCGAACGCCAGTTTCACCTTCTCGTTCATGTCCCAGAACACCGGCCACAGGTCGCCCGCGTCGACCCACGCCCGCACCACGAAGTTCACCGAGCTGTCGCCGAACTCGTTCAGTGCCACGGTAGTGCCCGGGTCATCCTTGATACGCGTCTCTGCGTTGAGGAGTCCCTGGAGAATGTCGCGTACCTGCTTGATGTCGTCGTCGTAGCCGACGCCGAAGACCCAGTCCACCCGGCGTGTGTCCTCGACTGACATGTTCGTGATCGTGCCGTTGGCAAGGATGCCGTTCGGGATGATCACGGTCTTGTTGTCGAATGTCTTGAGCACCGTATTGAGGATGCCGATCTCGTGGACCGTACCCAGTTCGCCCTGAGCGTTGATTACCTGACCCACTCTGAATGGGCGGAACAGAAGAACGAGCACGCCCCCGGCGAAGTTCGCGAGGCTGCCCTGAAGCGCAAGACCGACGGCAAGGCCCGCAGCACCGAGTACTGCGATGAAGGAAGTGGTCTCGATCCCGACCATCCCCGCGACGGAAATGAGCAGGAGGACCTTGAGGCCGACGCTCGCGAGGCTGCGCAAGAAGCGGGCTAGGGTGACTTCGACGTTCTGGCTTTCGAGTGTTTGACCGAGAACGTTGACAAGTCGATTGATGATCCACATGCCGACGATGAGCGTGATGAGGGCCAGGGCGAAGCCGGGGCCGTAGGTCATCACGAAGTCGATGGCGTAGTTTGCGAGCTCGCTGCCCGTGTCCGCGAAGTCAGCGAGCTGATCTGGCATTTCGTTCAAGGTGTTCCCCTCCAATGCTCTTGTTTGATGGTCGAAGCGCCGCGGCGAACGCGCTATTTTATGGAGTTCGTTGGACGCGCCGGGACCATGGTGAGACTCTCATATGTTAACGGCGTTTTCTTTACAATCTGTTCACAACGCGTGTCCGGCGCGCTGAACGACCTGCCCGAATGCAGCCTGTAATTCGGCATGAATCCCTGGGGGACGGAAGATGATGGCGCAAACGCTGCGCGGCACCTGCGTGAGACTCGTGATAGCTGTGTTCGCAATCGCGGGCGTAGCGGCTCAGGCCGCAGACGTCGGCGGACCCGTCAAGGGTCAGCTGTACGCGATCCCGAGTGCGACCTTTATGGGTGAGGACGCGGACGCGGACCTTGATAGTCATGTGGCACCCGGCATCGGTTTTGGCGCACAGCTGACAGATCGCTGGGCGCTGGAACTCCAGTACACCGACGCCGAGGCAGACGTTACGAGCGCGCTCGTCGGCGCTTCGGACGCGGACGTTACCTCGCAGCGGCTGGACGCAGTATTCGACTTCGGGCGTCTGCTCAATTCGGACTGGCGCATCCACGGTGTCGGCGGCCTTGGGCGAGTTGACTACGACTTCGACTCCGGAGACGAGCAAGAGAACGACTTCTTCAATCTCGGCCTGGGACTCTCTACGGCGATCACCGAGCGCCTATCCATTCGCGGCGATGCCCGCCTGTTCGTACTCAACGATGAGTCATCGGAAGCGATTCCGGCAACGAACGTCGCACTGAAGTACGTTGTTGCCGGACCGGTGACAGAGATGAGCGGTGACGCCGACGGCGATGGCGTCCGCGATCGCGATGATCAATGCCCCACGACTGCGCCCGGCGTGAACGTCGATGCGCAGGGGTGTGCCCTCGACTCCGATCGAGACGGGGTGCCGAACGCTTCTGACGCCTGTCCGCGTACGCCGGCGGGCGTCAGCGTCGATTCCCGCGGCTGTGCCCTCGACTCTGATCGCGACGGGGTTCCGGACCATCTCGACGCCTGCCCGGATACGCCGCGCGGAGATGAAGTTGACGCGCGCGGGTGCACGATCGAAGAAGAAGTCGTCAGTGAGCGCATCGAACTGAATCTTGAGTTCGATTTCGATTCGGACGATTTGCGCTCGTCGCACTTCCCGCAGATTGATCGGGTCGCGGCCTTCATGGAGAAGTATCCGAAGACGTCCGCGCAGCTAGAGGGCCACACGGATAGCCGCGGCACCGACGCCTACAACCAGGCACTCTCCGAGCGCCGTGCCTACGCAGTGCGCGACTATCTGATCGACAAGAAGGACATCGATCCGCGTCGCGTCACCGCCGTTGGCTACGGTGAGTCGAAGCCGACTGCGACCAACGACACCGATACGGGCCGGCAGCGCAATCGCCGGGTTGATGCAGTGATCGAGACGCGTGAGATGTCCGTTCGCCCGCGTCGCGAGGACTGAGGGACACGCGTGGCGGCTCCGGCCGCCACGCCGCTTTGCGGAGAACGGCTCATGGTTCGCATGCTCGATCGCGTGGCCTTTGTGCTCATCCTGGCGATGAGCGTTATCGGCTGTGAGAGCGCGTACTACGACGCCATGGAGCAGCTTGGTATTCCCAAGCGCGAGATCCTCGTCGATCGCGTCGAAGCAGCACGTGATTCCCAGGAGGATGCGAAGGAACAGTTCGCGAGTGCGCTCGAACAGTTCTCCTCCGTTGTCGAATACGACGGGGGAGATCTTGAGGAGATCTACGGGCGCCTCGATCGCGAGTTCGAGCGCAGTGAGGAACGGGCGGAGGACGTTCGATCGCGTATCGAAGCCGTTGAATCCGTGTCCGAAGCGCTTTTCGATGAGTGGGAAGAAGAAATAGGCCAGTACTCGAGTGACGCGCTTCGCCGTTCGAGTGAGAAGCAGTTGAAGGACACGCGTCGTCGCTACGATGCGCTGGTGGCGAGCATGTGGCGGGCCGAGGGGCGCATCGCTCCGGTGCTTGACGCTTTTCGCGACCAGGTGTTGTTCCTGAAGCACAACCTGAACGCGCGAGCGATCGCGTCGTTGCGCAATGAGCTCACTACAATCGAAGACGACGTTGCCGTACTCGTCGCCGAGATGGAACAGGCGATCGCCGAGTCGGACGCCTTCATTTCTGAGATGCGCGCCGGCGTCTGACCGCAGCGCGTACGGAGGGACACATGAGTGGATTGATTCGGGGACTGCTGGTGCTTATCGGCCTGGTGGTGGTGGTTATTGCTGGCGCAGTCATCTACCTCGCAATGAATCTCAACGAGCTCGTGCGAACAGGCGTAGAGACCTACGGGCCGCAATACACGGGCACTGCCGTAGAGCTCGCAGAGGTTGATCTTTCGCTCTTCTCTGGCGAGGGGGAGCTGCGCGGTCTCGTTGTTTCCAACCCGGAAGGCTTTGAGGGAGGCGACCCGTTCCGTCTTGGGCGTGTACGTGTCGCGCTCGATCCGGCGTCGCTGACGGAGGACGTGATCGTCGTCCGCGAGATCACCATCGAGGAGGCGGAGATTAACGCCATCCTCAAGTCGCTCCGCGACTCTAACCTTCAAGCGATCCTCGATAACGTCGAGAGCGCTGTGCCCTCATCGGAGGACGAAGAAACTGCCGAGGCCTCCGAGCCGGTGAAGGTGATCATCGACCGCTTCGTGTTCACAGGGGCGTCCGCGTCCGTGACGGCAGGGCAGGCGGGCACGATCGACGTGGATCTTCCAGACCTTGTGCTCACCGAGATCGGCCGCCGCTCGAACGGCGAAACCGTGGGCGAAGCGCTTCGGCAGATCATCGGTCCGATCGTCGGTGGGATTGTTCAGGCGGGCATGGATGGTCAACTGCAGGAGCTGATCGGTGGGCAGCTCGAGCAACTCCAGGATCGCGTACGCGATGCGGCGGGTGGGTTGCTCGATCGTCTTGGCGGCGGCTCACTCTTCGGTGGCGGAAGCGAGTCCGAAGACAAGCCGCGCTGAGCGGCGATCGGCGAGCGCCATGAGCTTCGAGCATATCCTCTACGAAGTGCGGGGCCCCATGGCGCTGATCACGCTGAATCGGCCTGAAAAGCGCAACGCGATCTCGCTTGGCACGCTTGACGACCTGCACGATGCAGTCGGTTTGTTTGAACGCGATGAACGTGCGCGAGTGCTGACCATCACCGGCGCAGGGGACAAGGCCTTTGCGTCAGGTTCCGATCTCGCGGAGGTTGAGCACCGTGATCTACGCAAAGCCCTCGAGCCGATCGTTCAAGGGCTCGCCGAGCGTCTTGAGCGCCTTCCCAAGCCGACGATCGCGGCCGTCAACGGCGTTTGCTTCGGTGGAGGGTTGGAAGTGGCCCTCGGCTGCGACATCCGGATTGCGAGCACGCGCGCGACCTTCGCAACCCCCGAAGGCAAGCTTGGCATCATCCCGGGCGGCGGTGCGACCCAGCGGCTGCCGCGTATCGTCGGTCGCGGCTGGGGCATGCACATGCTGCTCATGGGCGAGCCGATCGACGCGGAGCGCGCATTCCAGATCGGCCTCGTCACCCGTCTCGTCGAACACGACGCACTCATCGACACGGCTCAGGACATGGCCGAGCATCTCGCAACCTTCGCGCCCTTTGTCCCGCAGTTCATGAAGGCAATGGTGCACTCAGGCATGGAGGCCAGCCTCGCCGCCGGCCTCGCGATGGAGAAATTTGCTCAGGGCGCGCTCTGCGAGACCGAAGACAAGGTCGAGGGGCTGCGCGCGTTTCTCGAAAAGCGCCCCCCGAACTGGAAAGGCCGTTAGCGCGCAATCCCCGCCTCGAACCTGAACATGGGGTCAGACCCCACATTCAGGTTTCTTCCCGCTCCAACCTGAACAAGGGGTCAGACCCCATATTCAGGTTTCTTCGTCCGAGCCGAATGGGTGCCGTTTTCTGAGCTGCTGAACCTGAACAAGGGGTCTGACCCCTTGTTCAGGTTCGGGTGTGTTGATCGGTGCGGGCTTGGATTCGATACTCGACGGCCGTTCGAGGCCCGGAGAGGAGGGATCATGGCCGTCGACAAGTTTCCCATTGAAGCCAGCCACGTGATGATGTTCGCGCGTTCAGTTGGTGATGCAAACGAAATCTACTACGACGAGGACTACGCCAGCGGCACGGAGGTGGGGGCGATTCCTGCGCCGCCGACGTTCGTGCAGGCGTCTGCCCAGTACGACCCGGACTATCACTTGCGTCCGAAGATCGGGGAGCCATGGTTCGGTTCGGGCAAGGAACCCACCGGCATCAAGCGCGAGGCCGGCGGTGGCGGTGGCGGCGGTGGCGGCCTTCACGCCGAGCAGCACTACGAGTATCACCGCACGCCCAAGGTCGGAGACGTGCTGACGGCCACCGTCCTGCCCGGCAAGACCTGGGAAAAGGAAGGGCGTCGTGCGGGCAAGCTTGTGTTCTCGGAAACGGTGATCGAGTACCGCGATCAGAATGGTGAGCTCGTGGTCACGGCGCGTGGCGTCGGTGTCCGCACCGAACGTCCCGCGACGGCAGGCTGAGGGAGGCGAGAAGATGGCACTTAAAGCGAGTGAACTCGAAGTCGGCCAGGTGCACGAGATGGTGCTTGTTGAGGATCTGAAGCGTACGCAGATCGTTCAGTACGCGGGCGCGTCTGGCGACTACAACCCGCTCCATACGGATGAGATCTTCACCAAGGAGGTCGCCGGCTATCCCAGCGTGTTCGCACATGGAATGCTCACGATGGGCATGACCGGTCGGATGCTTACGGATCTGGTCGGCGACGGGCGTTTGAAGTCGTTCGGCGTCCGCTTCACCTCGCAGGTCTGGCCGGGCGACGATCTGAAGGGTGTGGCCACGGTCGAAGGTGTCCGAGAGGACGGCGACGCGCAGGTCGTCGACTTCAAGCTCGAGACGCTGAACCAGGACAATACGGTTGTGTTGTCCGGCTATGCGAGTGCGCGCGTCGACCCCTGACGTGCACGAATTCGGGGAGCTGCTGTCCATGCGAATGACCCTCTGCACGGTCGTCGCATGGGCGCTCCTCGGCTGTGCGGAGTCACCCGCCCCTGACTCCGCTCCAGCCGAGTCGCCGGCGGTCGAGCCGGCAGATCTCCTCGTTACGGGCGCGGATGTTCGTACAGTCGATCCTGATCTGCCTCGGGCCACGGCCTTCGCGGTGCGCGCGGGGCGTCTGGTGGCCCTCGGTAGCGATCTCGCGCTGAGTGTCTATCAGGGTCCGGAAACGAAAGTAATTGATGCCGGCGGGGCGACGGTGCTGCCGGGCTTCGTCGACGGCCATACCCATCTGGCAAGTGGTTCCGTGCTGGTGGCGGGCGTTGACCTCTTCGGTATTCCGGACAAGGAAACCTGGCTCGCGCGTATTGCATCGAAAGTGGACACGCTAGCGCCGGGTGAATGGGTGCTTGGCGGGCGCTGGGACTACACGATTGCCGAACACGAGTATCCGACACGCGCGGAGCTCGACGCGGTCGCGCCGGACAACCCGGTCGCGCTCACGGACATCGACTATCACTCCATGTGGGTGAACTCCCGCGCGCTCGAGGCCGCCGGTATCGATGCAAACTCGGTTGCGCCGATGGGCGGAGAGATCGTGCGCGATCCGGAGACGGGCAAGGCGACGGGCATTCTCAAGGAAACGGCCATGGGCCTCATGCAGCAGGCCGAGAGCCTGGTTGCGACGCAGCAGGCTGCGGCGACGGACCTTGCCGCTACGGTCCGCTACGTGAACAGCCTTGGCGTCACGAGCGTTCACGACATGGCCGGGCCCGAAGTGCTGGAGGGCTATCGTGCCCTTGCTGACGCCGGGGGGCTGTCTCTGCGCGTCTGGTTCGGCATGACGGGGGTGACGGAGCCGGGTCGTGCCGAAGCGCTGGCTGCGGTGCGCGACGACTATCGCCGCGAGCTGCCCGACTTCGGCCCCGTACTCGAGCACGGTTACCTGAAGCACATCATCGACGGCGTCCTGTCCACGCATACGGCGCTCATGCTCGAGCCCTACAGCGACCAGCCGGAGGCTGATCCGGAGCCCTTCTCTCCCTATGCGCAGCTCGTCGAGTACGTCGCCGCGGGCAACGCGGCGGGCTTTCCCGTAGCGACGCACGCCATCGGAGATCGGGCCGTGCGCTGGACGCTCGACGCCTTCGAGGAAGCCGGCGATCGATCGTTTCGCAATCGGATCGAGCACATCGAGGTGGTCGCGCCGAGCGACGTCGAGCGCTTCCGGACGCTGAATGTTGCGGCCTCCATGCAGCCGAATCACGGCACGGGCGTCATCGGAAAGTACATCACGGCTCGCGTGGGCCTCGCGCGGGAACGCCAGGCCTACGTGTGGGGTGACTTTTTGCGCAACGACGTTCACCTCGCGCTGTCGAGCGATTGGCCGACGGCGCCCATGTCTCCGCTTGCACAGCTGGCTGACGCGGTTCTTCGCGAAAGCCCCTATGGGCTCCACGACGGTCCGTGGTACCCGGAGCAGGCCTTGAGTTTCGAGCAGGCATTGCACGCGTACACGCAAGCGAATGCCGACCTCTCAGCCTGGGGCGGCGAGATCGGCAGCCTGAGCGTGGGCAAATGGGCGGATTTCGTTGTGCTCGACGGTGTGCTTGCCGATGAGCCGGGCCGAAGTCTGCTTGAACGCAGCGTGGCGGAAACCTGGATGGCCGGCCGGCGCGTCTACCCCTGATCGGCGTGATCAGCCGCGCGCGGTCGCGTTACTGATTTCGTCTGCAAGGCGAAACAGCGCGTTTCGGAGGGTCTTCAGCTTTGCATTCGCGACGGCGTGCGCCTTCGGGTTGGCGTCGCGTTCTTCGATCAGCAGTTCAAGATCGCTCAGGGTGCCTTCGCCGCCGAAGAATCCGAGCACCTGCGAAACGCCGCCCAGGCGATTCGCGCGCACGCCTTTCAGTGCCATGTTCAGCCGCAGCACCCAGTAGCGTTCCCCGCAGCGATCGAGCAGTTCGATCGCCTCCGCAAGGCGAGCCTCGAGCGTGTCCATGGGAGAGGGCTGACCGAACATCAGTCGCGGAGCACCGGATGATCGCGGAAGTGCTCGAGGGCCTCGGGATTGGCGAGGGCCCCCACGTTCGCCACGGCTCGGTTGTGGATGACTTCACGCACGGCGAGTTCGACGAGCTTGCCGCTGCGGGTGCGTGGCAGTTCGGGTACGGCGCCGATCCGGTCAGGTACGTGCCTGGGGCTTGCCCCCTGACGTATGCGAGCGCGCAGACGGGCGATGAGCGCGTCGTCGAGAAGTGCCTGCTCTGCGAGTTGGAGGAACAGCACGATCTCCAATCGACCCTCGACCTCGCGCGCTACCGCAAGACCGTCGACGATCTCGGGCATGTCCTCGAACTGGCGATAGATCTCCGCGGTGCCGATCCGGACGCCGCCGCGATTGAGCACAGCGTCTGAGCGACCGTGGATGACGACGCCATCCGGCGTGCCGTCTGCATGGGTCACGAACTCGCCGTAGTCGCCGTGGCGCCAGATATCTGGCCATGGCTCGAAGTAGGTTGCGCGGAAGCGTTTGCCGTCGGGGTCGCCGAGCAGGCCGAGTGGCTGCGTGGGAAAGGGGTGCGTGCAGGCGAGCTCTCCGCGTGCGCCGCGAACGGGGCGCGCATTCGCGTCCAGGAATTCCAGCGCCATACCGAGTGCCGCTGCCTGTATCTCGCCGCTGCGCACTGGTAGTTCGGGTACGCCGAGGGCGAAGCAGCCGAGGAGATCGGTGCCCCCCGTGATCGACGCAAGATGAAGGTCGTCGGCGATCGCCTCGTATACATATTCGAAGCTCTGCGGCGGAAGAGGTGATCCGGTAGACAGCAGGCACCGGAGCGTTTCCAGGTTCAGCGTGTCCTTCGGGCGCGCACCGCTCTGTGCGAGTGCTGAGAGCACGCCGGGCGACAGACCGAGGTGCGTGAGTCGTTCGCGCGCAGCAAAGGTGAACAGCGTTTCCGGGCCCGGCCAGGTGGGCGCGCCGTCGTAGAGCACAACCGTCACATCGCTCATGAGTGCGGATACGAGCCAGTTCCACATCATCCACCCGCAGGTGGTGAAAAACAGCATGCGATCTCCGGGCTGCGTATCGCAGTGCAGACGATGCTCCTTCGGATGCTGCAGCAGCGCACCGCCGACCGCGTGCACGATCGCCTTCGGACGCCCCGTCGTGCCGGACGAGAACATGATGTAGAGCGGGGCATTGAAGGCGCCCCGGTGGAATTCGATCGAGGCGGGTCTGGCGCTGCGCTGGAAGATTTGCGCGTGCGGAATCGCCGCCACGTCCGGTAATGCGGCCTGATCCGCAAGCACGAGCGTCGTCCTGAGCGTCGGCAGTGACGATGCTATCTCGGCGAGCCGATCGAGAACGACGAATCGTTTCCCGCCGAACTGATAGCCGTCGCATCCGATCAGCACCCGCGGCTCCACCTGCTGGAAACGATCCAGGGCGGCCTGCACCCCGAAGTCCGGGGAGCAGGAGCTCCAAACGCCGCCCAGCGCCGTGGTTGCGAGCATGAGCACGAGCGTGTCGACGCGGTTCGGCGCAATCGCGGCAACGGGCGTGCCGGGCCCCACCCCCGCTTCGCGCAGCGTGCCCATAGCGCCGGCGACGGCGTGAACAAGCTCGGATCGGCTGAGGGCATCGCGGGTGCCAGCCTCATCGAGCCCGACAATGACTTCGGCGGCGTCGACGCTGTCGGTTCTCGGGCGTAGCAGGTTCTCGGCGAAGTTCACCTCGGCGTCCGGGAAGAAGCGGGTGTCATGCATGCCTTCGCCCGAGATGGCGATCGCACCTTGTTCCCCGACGATCTCTGCGTCCTGCCAGATCGCCCGCCAGAAGTGGGCCGAATGGTCGATGCTGAAGTCGTGGAGCGATGCGTAGTCGGTGCCCACACGCGCATCGAGCGCCGCCAATCGCTGCCGGAAGCGAGCGAGAAGCGTGGTTTCCGGCGTGCGGTGCCGCCACAGCGGGGTATCTGTCATTCCGCAACGTCTCCGGAGCAAGCGGCGTCAGCCTGAAGCGGTCGGCGACTCACCATGGGTTCCGAGTCCGCGTCCTCAGGGCGCTGGCACGCTGCCGACCGTCCAGCGGAACGGATGCACGTCTACCCGCGTGAACAGGCCTGCCTGAACGTATGGATCGGCCTCGCGGAAGCGGTCCACGGCCGCCATGTCCTCAGCCTCGATGATGAACAGACTGCCGATCATGACTTCGCCGTCGTCGGAAAGGAGCGGGCCGGCGGCGCGGATGCAGTCGACTGAGCGTGCGTACGCGAGGTGTGCCTCTCGATTGGCCGCTCGCAGGTCTGTGGCGTTCTCGCCGTCGCGGCAGTACAGGGCGTAGAGCATGGGGTCTTTCCTTTTTAGCGAGCGTGCGCGCGTCGCAGGCCCGCGACAGCGATCTCTATACCCGCGCGGCCCGCGGGAATCATGCGAGCGGTGGAGAAGAACGCATGAATGAGTCCATCCATGCGGTGGAGTTCCACAGGCACGCCGGCGGCTTCGAGCTTGCGCGCGTACGCCTCGCCTTCGTCGCGGAGCGGGTCGTACTCGGCGGTCAGGACGAGCGCGGGCGGTAGTCCTGTGAGGTCCACGGTGCGCAGCGGGCTTGCGCGCGGGTCCGTACGGGCCTCGGGCGGGCAGTAATGGTTCCAGAACCACTGCATCGTCTCGGCGGTGAGCAGGTAGCCGGTGCCGTTGTCGATGAACGACTGGGAATCCATCGCTGCATCGGTGACGGGGTAGACCAGCAGTTGCAGAGCGATTTCAGGGCCCTGCCGGTCGCGGGCGAGGAGCGAGACGACGGCGGCCAGATTCCCGCCTGCGGAGTCGCCGCCGACGCTGATCGGGCCCGCTCGGCCGCCGAGGTGCTCGGCGTTCTCGGCGACCCAGCAGGTAGCGGCGTAGCAGTCTTCGGGCGCGGCTGGAAAGGGATGTTCCGGCGCGAGACGGTAATCAACGGCGACCACGATCACGCGGGCGCCGCGGCAGATTTCGCGGCAATCGAAATCATGCGTTTCCAGGTCGCCGATCACCCACCCGCCGCCGTGATAGAAAACGTGGACCGGAAAGGGCCCATCGCCTTCTGGGCGATAGATACGGATCGGGATGCCTCCCTCAGGTCCGACAATGCTCCGCTCCTCGACGCTGTCCACGGTGACCTCCGGGGCAGGGGCCTGCATCTGCGCGTAGCCCGCGCGTGCGACCTCTGGCGGCAACGCGTGCATGGGTGGTGCGTCGGATCTGGCCATCTCGGCGAGAACGGCTTCAGTCGTCGGATCCAGTGGCATGGGTGCGCTCCTGCGTGCGGTGGCGGGAGAATACGCCGGGCGCTCTGGGGCGGGTAGCGGGTGTGAATGGGGTGGGGCCGCGGCGGCATCCTGTTCGGTGCATCGGGCCGGCCCGAACGTCGGCAAGAGCGCTACAATCCGAGGACGCCTTCGGAGACGGAAAATTGAATCGCATCCTCGCGACCTCGCTTCTGCTCAACGTGCTGCTCGTGGCGGCGATCGTGGTGTTCGCTGCGTTCACCGGCTTCTTCGTTCAATCGAACGTGCTCGATCCGCTCTACGAGCGCAAGGTGAGCGTGTTCGAGAGCTTTCCGGTGGAAGCAGGTGACGTGGTGTTCCTCGGTGACACGCTCGTTGCGGCCGCCCCGCTCGAGGAGATGTTCCCGGGGCTGCCGGTCAAGAATCGCGGCATTGTCGGCGACACCAGCATGGGCATTCTCGAGCGAATTGATGCCATCGCCGCGGCCGAGCCGACCGCGGTCGCGCTGATGGTCGGCACCTTCGACGTGCTCGGCGGCGTCCCCCGGCGCGACACGATTGCGCGTGTCGAAGCGATCCTCGACGGTCTCACTGCGAAGCGTCCAGGATTGCAGGTGGCCGTGCTGTCCGTGCTGCCGCGAGACGTCGAGGCGGTCCAGAGCGTCGAGCGATTGAACGCAGGCTACGCGGATCTCGCGGCGGCGCGTGATCTCGCATTCATCGATTTGGCGAGCGACTTTCGGGGCGCGAACGGAGCGATCGCTGCCCGATTCAGCAACGACGGTCTGCATCTCAATGGCCCCGGCTACGAGAAGTGGCGTGATCGCTTAACGCCCTGGCTCACGCGGGTCCTTGCCAGCAGGGCGCCCGCGGACGGGATGCCTGCGCCGTGAGCCGACGCTGCGTTGCCGCAGCTTGCGCGCGGCTGGAGCCGCTGGAGAGATATGTGGAGCCTTCAGGCGAGACGTTCGTTTCTGCCTGGATGGGGCGCCGCGGAACGAACTGAGGGACACAAGGGAGAGGATGCTATGGATCTGTCCTATGGGCCGGAGTACGAGACTTTCCGCCAGGAGGTGCGCGCCTTCCTCGACGCGCATGGCGATCAGGCCCCGCGGGGGCAGGGCCTGCGCGCAGAGCAGACGCTGATCTGGCAGCAGCTACTGATCAAGCACGGGTACACCGCCCGTACGATTCCCACCGCCTATGGAGGCTTCGGCGCTGAGCCGGATATCCTGCGTTCCCGCATCATCGCCGAGGAATTTGCCACCGCCCGCGTCTCCCAAGGGCTCGGCGGGCAGGGGATCGGCATGCTTGTGCCGACGCTGCTGGAAGTGGGGACAGAAGAACAGAAGCAGACCTTCATCGCGCCGACGATCCGCGGCGAGATGGTCTGGTGCCAGGGCTATTCGGAGCCGGGCGCAGGGAGCGATCTTGCGAGCCTGCGCACAAGCGCCGTGCTCGAGCAGGATGAGCACGGCGAGGATGTCTGGGTCGTCAATGGCCAGAAGATCTGGACCTCCACGGCGCAGCTGGCCGATTGGATCTTCTGTCTGGTGCGCACGGAGCCTGAGGCGCCGAAGCATCAGGGAATTTCCTTCCTCCTGTTCCGCATGGATACGCCGGGTATCGAGATTCGCCCCCTGGTCGACATGACAGGGCAGGCGAACTTCAACGAGGTCTTCTTCACGGACGTGCGCGTGCCAGCGACTCAGATTGTCGGCAATCGCGGGGACGGCTGGCGCGTCGCGAACACCATTCTCGGCCATGAGCGCGACTCGCTCGGTAACCCGAATGCAACGCTTCAGCGCCTGAACGCGCTTACGGAAATCATGAAGGAAGAGACGATCGGCGGTACGCGCCTGATTGATCATCCGACCTATCGAGATCGCCTGATGCAGCTCCAGGGCCGGGTCATGGCCATGCGCTTCAACGACATGCGCGTGCTGTCCGCAAAGCTGAACGACGATCAGGATGCGTCGCTCGCGCGCATGATCGTGAAACTGCAGGGCACGGAGCTGCGGCACGAACTCGAGGGCTTCGCCATCGACATCATGGGCGAGCTTGGTCTGGCCTACAACGACAATCCGCTCCTGCGTGATCACGGTTCATGGCAGAGCCAGTACATGTACTTCCTCGGCCTCATCATCGGCGGCGGCACGAGCCAGATTCAGAAGAACATCATCAGCGAACGGGGGCTGGGCATGCCCCGTGAGCCGAAGATCCGCAAGGAGGGCACGGCATGAGATTCGGGCTATCCGGCGATCAGGAGATGCTGGCGGCGAGCGTGCGCCGCTATCTGCAAGCGGAGGTGTCACTCGACGTGGTCCGCGCGGTCGCGTCTGGTGAGGACGGGGGTGCTGTGTGGGCGGGCCTTGCGGAATTGGGCGTGCCCGCGCTGCTTGTGCCTGAGGCGGCGGGCGGCCTCGGACTCGGGCTCTTGGATGCGGTCGTTGTTGCCGAATGCCTCGGGGAAGCAGTTGCGCCGGCGCCCTTCGTGGGCAGTGCCGTGTGTCTGCCGGTGGCCCTGCGCGCCGCAGGCCTCGCGGAGAACGATGCCTGGGCCGAGCTCCTTGGCGGCCTCGCTGCAGGAGAGGTGCGCGTGGGCGCGGCGCTCGTAGACGCAGTTGCGCCGCGTCGCGACGCGGGTGTCCGAGCCGCTGGCGGTGCGCTCTCCGGGCGCGCGCTCTACGCGCTCGACGTGGACGCTGATCACTATCTCGTCGCCGATGAAGCGCGGGCCCTCTATCTGGTCGCGCGCGACGCCGAGGGCCTCGAGGTGCTGCCGCTGACCACGGTGGACCGCACGCGCACGACCGCGGATCTGCACTTCGCCGAAACGCCGGCGCGTCTGGTGTCTTCTGACCCTGCTGTCCACGCTGCAGTGCTCGATGCAGCGCGTGTGATGCTCGCTGCCGACACACTCGGTGCGGCGCAGCATATGCTCGATGCAGCCGTTGCCTATGCGAAGGACCGCGAGCAGTTCGGCCGTCCTATCGGGTCTTTCCAGGCGGTCAAGCACATGTGTGCCCAGATGGCATCTGATCTCGAACCGTGCCGTTCGCTCGTCTGGTACGCAGGACATGCGCTCCAGTCCGTGCCCGATGAGGCGCCGCTCGTTGCCTGTCACGCAAAGGCCATGCTTGCCGAGGTCGGCCGTTCGGTCGCCAAGACTGCAACTGAAGTGCATGGGGGCATGGGGTTCACGGACCTGCTTGGTCTGCACTACTGGTTCAAGCGCATCGGCGCGAATCGACAGCTCCTTGGCGCACCGGAACTGGTTCGAGAAGAGGCTGCTCGTCTTCAGGGATTGGTCGCTTAACGCATCGGGGCCTACAGCCCGAGGCACGCCGGGGGTAGAATGCGCGCCCCCGGGGAGCCGAGCACTCGTCCCGCTCCCCCGCTCGCCGCATGACGGAGACACCCATGTACGACGCCGAGGAAGTCCAGAACGCCGCTGACAAGCTGTCGCCGGTCGAGCCCGTGCTCATGAAGAACCGTGTGATCACGCTGTTCGGCGAGATCGACAAGGACTCAGCGCGGCGCACGAATGAGCGCCTCCTCGCTCTGTCCTTCGAAAGTGACGATCCGATCACGCTGATCATCAGCTCGCCCGGCGGCCACGTCGAATCGGGTGACTCGATCTACGACATGATCCGCTTTGTGTCGGCCCCCGTGCGCATCGTGGGTACGGGCTGGGTCGGCAGCGCGGGGGCCCTGATCTACCTGGCTGCGGAGCGCGAACGCCGCTTTTCGCTGCCGAATACGCGCTATCTGATCCACCAGCCGGCCGGCGGCTTCGGTGGGGCGGCGTCGGATATCGAAATCCATGCGCGCGAGATCATCAAGATGCGTGAGCGCCTGAACGCGACCATTGCGGAGCGTACGGGGCAGACGATCGAGAAGATCGAGCAGGACACCGACCGCGACTACTGGATGAGCGCGGACGAAGCCGTTGAGTACGGCATCGTGGGCAAGATCATCTCGGGCATTCGCGAGCTCGACTGAGGCTGCCGTGAGCGGCGGTGGCCCGGACGATTGCGCCGCCGCCTCCGCTCGCGTCCGTCCTGCGCTCGGCCGCTCCTGCGCGCCAGATTGCGCGTACCGCAGTTCGGAGCGCTGTTCGAAGAGCGGGTCCCAATTTCTCAGCTGATCTTTGGATGAACGCCCGAGCGGCTCAGGCCGCGCGGCGAGCGTCGCGCGTCCAGCGCCCGCAGACCTCCAGCAGTGTGGGCAGCAGGCCAAAGGTCACGACCAGCATGGTCCCGATTGCGATCGTCAGGAGCAGTCCGATAGACGCTGCGCCGCCATGTGGGCTGAGCGAGAGGGAGGCGAAGGTGCCGAGCGTCGTCAAGCCGCTGATGAGCACCGCACGGGGCGTGCTGGACGCGGCGAGCGCGGTCAGATCGTCGCTGCGTCGCCATCGATCGACGACGTGGATCCCCGTGTCGACGCCGAGACCCACGATCAACGGTACGACCAGGATGTTCGCCATGTTCAGCGTGATGCCCGTGAGCTGCATCACGGCTGCCGTGATGAGCATCGACAGTGCGATCGGCACCAGCACGAGGGCTGGGAGCAGGAGCCCGCGGAAGTAGACAGCGAGCACGAGCGCGATCCCTGCGAGCGCGAGCGCAGCGGCGTGTGCGAACGCCTCGACGACAACACCGCCCACCCCCCATTCGACAACCGTGCGTCCCGCGTAGTTCGGCGCGACGGTCGCAACGGCGTCAACGAAGCGCTGCGTCGCGGCGCGCGAGTCCAGCGCCTCTGCGGGTTGAACGCGGAGCAGACGGCGGCCGTCTGCGGTGACCATGAGTGCGGTCACGTCCCTTGGAAGGGTTTCCAGCGTCCAAGGCGTGGGCGCAAGCAGGCGCGCCAGCGTCTCGAGACTCTCGCCCACGCTGTCCGGGAGCCGTGCATCGATGGCTCCCAATTGACTGTTGTTGAGAGATCGGAGCGTGGTGAGGGCGGAGGCCACCGCCGTGCGCGCCTTTTCAGGTACGGCAGATTGCGCAGCCGCGAGATCGTCGAGCAGAAGGGGCACGAATTCCTGCATGGTGCCGGGGGCCGGCGGCGGCAGGTCTTCGAACAGCGCGAGCGTGTCGCGCATGCGGTCGAGCTTCGCGTCCTGGGCGTCGGGAACGAGCACGTCTGGCCCGGTCACGTCCGCGACCTCGGGGAGGGCGCGCAGGCGCTCGCTGATCTCTGCCGCTTCCCGGGCGTCGTCCGCGAGTACTGCGATGCTGTAGTCCGTGGCGATTCCAGCGCGCTGGAGATCGAGCAGCGTCGCCATGCCTTCGGTGGATGCATCCCGCATGGCGAGAACGCTGTAGTCGAAGCGCAGGTCGCGGGCAAGGGTGCTCGCAAGAAGGGCAACGACTGCGGCGCCGCCGATCACCCATCCGAAGCGCTGCGAGGATGCAGGCGTACGGCGACCGGGCGGCGTAGGCGGCGTGCCGAAATGCCCCTGAAGCGCGGGAATGAGGGTAAGCGCGAGCACGACGGCGATCGCCATGCCGCCTGCCGAGATCACGCCGAGTTCGCCAAGGCCGCGGTAGGCCGTGGGCGCGAACGCGAGAAAGGCGATTCCGGAGGTCGTTGCGCAGAGCAGCAAGGCGCCGCCGATGTCACGAGCCGCCACTGCAGGTCCCGCAGTGCGCCCTGCTGTGTCTGTCTCCCCCGCGCGCAGGGCGAAGTGCACGGCGAAATCGACGCCCAGGCCGAAGAACATGACGACAAAGATGAGCGACAAGGTGTTGAAGCTGCCCACCGCGAGCGTGGCCCAGCCGAGCGTCAGCAGCACGCCAGAGGTGAGCAGGGCGAAGATCGTGGCGATCGCGCGCCAGGATCGAACGCCGAATCCCAGGACGGCGGCGAGCACGAGCAACGACAGCGTACCGGCGAGCTCTATGCCCGAAAACGCAGCGCCAATCTCCTCGTCCGCGAGTTTCGCCTCGCCCGTGAGCCTGACGCGAACGTCAGCGGGTGGTGGATGTGCCGCGCGCACGCGACGCAGCAGCTCGACGTGGGCCGCGTGCGGCAGGCTTTCATCGAGGCGCTGCCGGCCCCGCACAACGAGCACTTCGTGGTGCTCACCGTCGAGTTCGGGTTCAAGAGGCGGCGCGATCTCGAGCGCGATCCGATCGAGCGCGATCCGATCGAGCGCGACCCGATCGAGCGCGATCCGATCGAGCGCGACCCGATCTGACGCGCTCGAGACGATGGCTTCGAGCAAGGTTTCAAGTGGCCGAGGCAACGGCTGGCGCGGATTAGCCGCTAGGTGGTCGACCAGAATCGACAGGGCCGCACCGACGTCTGCGCCCTCTGTCAGGCGGAGCATGGGGCCATAGCCGTACTCGACGCCTTCTAGCCAGCGCTCCAGGTCCGCTGGGGGAATGAAGAGCGCCCGGCCTGCCTCGATGACATCGGCCAGCGACGGTGCGTAGACGGCCTCGATGTCTGTCTCGGATCGGAGCGCATCGCGCAGCGTGCGCGCATGGTCACGCACCAAGCTGAAGTCGCGGCCCGATATCACCACCGCTGCGGTGTTCTGGATGTTGGCGAAGGCGGCGTTGAAGGCCCGATCGTGTGCATACCACTCGAGGGAATCCGAGGGGCGGATCAGGCGCGAGAGGTCTGAATCGATGCGCGCTTCGCGTGCAGCGTAGACCGCGGAAAGCGCGCATACGGCGGCGATCACTGCGAGGACGATGCCGCTGCGGCGCGCGCAGAACTCGGCCCAGCCCTCCAGGGCAGCGGCGATCATGACTTTTGCGGGCCCCTGTGGTGCATGGATGGGTCGATGGCTTCGGGCGGACACTTACGGACCCTGGAGTGTTCCCGGCTGGCGCGAGGATGTCGATCGGACGAGGGCCTCGCTCGGGTTTCAGCCCTGCACTCGGCGCGCGGACACCGGTCCGGCCTGGATCTTCGAGCGATGCGCGGGCGTAATCGTCTGCCGTCCGTGATCGGGCGCCTTGCCCGCGTAGATGCTCTGCGGCGGAGCGTGCGCTTCGATTGGCGGTGTTGAAGCGACGTTCGTACCATCTCCCACGCCGATCATGGGGGGGAAGCACGGGTGAATATCGATTCGATCGACGGCGTCGAGAGCCTTTCGGATCTCGTTCGCTTTCAGGCACGGGCGCTGGGGGAAAAGACAGCCTTCGCCTTCGAAGGGCGTGAAACGAGCTATGCGCGCTTTGATGCGCGGGCCAATCAGGTCGCCAACGGGCTGATCGCCGAAGGTGTCGGCCCACAGGCCCGCGTTGCGTTCCTCGACAAGAATTCCGATCTCTTCTACGAGGTGGTGTTCGGCTGTGCCCGGGCGAATGCTGTCTCGGTCGGTATCAACTGGCGGCTCGCGCCGCCAGAGGTCGCCTACATCATCAACGATGCAGAGGCCGAAGTGCTCTTCGTCGGACCCGACTTTTTCTCACTCGCCGAGTCCATTCGGGATGCGCTCACGACGGTGCGGCGCATCATCGCCATGGCGCCGGGCCATGCCGAGTGGTCGGGCTTCCAGAGCTGGCGTGACGGCCAGAGCGAGACCGATCCCCGCGTGCCCACGCACCGGGATGACGTCTGCATCCAAATGTATACGTCCGGCACGACCGGGCATCCGAAAGGTGTGCAATTGCCCAACCGTGCGTTCTTCGACCTGCGGCGTGTGCCAGGGGCTGAGGGCATCGAATGGAATCAGTGGAGCGAGGCTGACGTCAGCCTCGTTGCCATGCCGAGCTTTCACATCGGGGGTGCCGGCTGGGGCATTCAGGGGTTCGTTGCGGGTGCCAAGGCCATCGTCGTTTCGGAATTCGATCCCGGTGAAGTGCTCTCGATGATCCAGAACGAAGGCGTAAGCAAGCTGTTCATGGTGCCCGCCGCGATGCGCCTGTGCCTGCAGCACCCGCAGTCTCGGGAGACGGATTACAGCTCTATCCGCTACATGCTCTACGGGGCCTCGCCGATTCCGCTCGACCTGCTGCGAGAGGCGATGGAGGTGTTTCAGTGCGGATTCGTGCAGCTCTACGGCATGACCGAGACCACCGGCAGTGCAACGTACCTGCCGCCCGAGGACCACGACGCGAGCGGTGAAAGCGAGCGCATGAAATCCGCCGGCAAGCCTCTGCCCGGGGTGCGCGTGAAGATTGTCGACGAACACGGGGCGTCCCTGCCGCCGCACACCGTGGGCGAGATCTGCCTCGCATCCGACGGCAACATGACGGGCTACTGGAACCTGCCGGAAGCAACGTCGAAAACGCTCATCGATGGCTTCGTACATACCGGCGATGCGGGCTATCTCGATGAGGACGGCTACGTCTACGTCCACGATCGGGTGAAGGACATGATCGTCTCCGGCGCCGAGAACGTGTATCCGGCGGAGGTCGAGAGCGCGATCTTCGGCCACCCGGCGATCGCCGACGTTGCCGTCATCGGCGTGCCGGACGAGCGCTGGGGCGAGGCAGTGAAGGCGGTGGTCGTGCTGAAGCCTGACGGCATGGCAACTGAAGACGAGATCATCGCCTTCGCCCGCGGGCGCATTGCGGGCTTCAAGTGCCCGAAGAGCATCGACTTCATCGCTGAACTGCCGCGCAATCCCTCGGGCAAGATCCTCAAGCGGGAACTTCGCGAACCGTACTGGAAGGGGTACGAGCGGCGGGTGAACTGAACTGTAGTGCCCGTGTCTGCTCCGGGTCTGATCCTGCCTTCAACGGGCGAGACGCTGTCGACGCGTCTCGATGGTTCGGCCGACGCACGGGCATTGCTCGTGTTCGGGCACGGAGCCGGGGCGGGTATCGATCATCCGTCGACCGCTCGGCTCGCTGCGGCGATCGCGGCGCGGAACGTTACGGTCATGCGGTTCCAGTTTCCGTTCATGGAGCGGCGCGGGGGTCGTGGTTTCGGGCGTGATCCCCTGGCGGTCGGCATCGAGGCCGTGGGTGCGGCGGTGGCCTGCGCCCGTGACCACGCGCCCGGCACGTCGCTCTTCGTCGGGGGGCACTCCTACGGGGGGCGGATGGCGACGCACGCTGTGCATGCTCTGAAGCCGGCGGTGGCCGCGGTGAACGGCATCGTCTGCCTGTCCTTTCCACTGCACGGCGCAGGCCGGCCTGCCATGGAAAAGGGGGCGCATCTGCCCGCGATCGCCAAGCCGATGCTGTTCGTGTCCGGCGCGCGCGATGCGATGGCGTGCTCAACGATGTTCGAAGCGCTCGTTGCCCAGTGCGAGGACGCCGCACTGCATCGCGTAGAAGGCGCCGATCACGGCTGGAAGGCCGGCAAACGTCGCTGGCCCAGGGGCCCGGAGGCGCACGTGGGCGCCCTTGTGGCCGACTGGATCCTTGCGCGCGCCGGCTGACGCGCTACTGCTTGCCGAAGGCCGCGAGGCGGGCCTCCATGTCGGGCCCGCGCCCCGGGCTGTTCGCACGCTCCCATTTCGGTCCATCGGCCCCGGGGCGTGCCGCGGCTCCGTTCACGAGCATCTTGTCTGCACGGAGCGTGAACCAGGAGTTCTCGAGAAACGCCGCCGCCAGGGTGCGCGCGCGCTCGATGAGGGTGTCGTCGGGCACGCACTCGAGGGCCAGGCCGATGGTCGCGGCCTCGGCACCCGTGACGACGCGGCCGGAATACATCATTTCCTTGGCGCGCTGGACGCCGACGCGGCGAGGCAGGCGCGAGCCCATGCCCCAGGTGGGCGACATGCCCCACTTCCCATGCGTGTCACAGAACTTGGCCGACTCGCCCGCGATGATCAGATCGCAGCCCAGCGCGAGCTCCAGGGAGCCGGTGTAGCAGTGACCCTTCACGGCGCCGATCACGGGCTGCGGCAGTGCTTCCAGCGCTTCGATGGTCTCGGCCTGAAAGTGCGGCGTCGGCGCGACCTCGCCGGCCTGGATCGCCTTCAAGTCGTTGCCGGCGCTGAACGAGCGGCCGGCGCCGGTCAGGATCACGACGCCGATCGTGTCTTCGGCGGCCGCGATCGCATCGATGTGGGCACGCAGCGCCTCGAACATGCGCGGCGAGAGCGCATTGAGGGCATCCGGTCTGTTCAAGGTCAGCACGGCGCACCCGCCGTGGTCGTCGCGCAGCACGAGTTCGGCCATGATTCGTCCTCTCCGTTGTCAGCGCCTGATGCTAGCAACGGTGTCCGGTGCGGTCATGAGAGGCGCAGATGGCTGAGGATCTAGGTGAATACGACGTCATTGTCGTCGGCGCCGGCATCGCGGGCGCGTCGGTGGCGGGTGAACTCGCGCGCGGCGCGCGCGTGCTGGTGCTTGAGCGCGAGGCCCAGCCTGCCTATCACGCGTCCGGCCGCTCAGCGGCGGTCTACATCGAGCCTTACAGCACGGACCCCATCTACGCGCTCACGCGCGCAACCCTGCCTTTTCTGGAATCGCCGACGGCCGGCTTCACCGACCAGGCCCTGACGCATCCGCGGGGCTATCTGTTGCTGGTCAGGTCTGCGGACGCGTCGACGCTGGATGATTACCTCGCGCACTGGGGCGGGCGCTGTCCCGAGATCCTGGAAATCGGCTTTGCGGAGGCACGGGCCATGGTTCCGGTTCTGCGAGACGGCTATGCCGCCCGCTTCGCCTACGATCCAACGGCCGTGAGCCTGGACACGAATGAGATGGTGCAGGGCTGGCTTCGTGCCGTGCGCCGGGGGGATGGCACCTGCGTCGTAGGCGCGGACGTCACCGGTGCGCGCCGCGCACATGGCCTGTGGCACGTTGCGACGTCACGAGGCGAGGCGCGTGCGCCGGTCCTTGTGAATGCTGCGGGTGCCTGGGCGCAATCGCTGGCGAGTCTTGTCGGCGCCAGCTCGATTCCGCTCACGCCGCATCGGCGCTCCGCAGCGCTCGTCGCTGCGCCCGCAGGCCAGGACATCTCGAGCTGGCCCGCCGTGTCTCCGGTCGAGAAGTCCTTCTACTTCAAGCCCGAGGGCGCCCACCTCATGGTGTCGCCGGCCGATCAGACGCCGTCCGAGCCCATGGATGCCTGGGCCGATGACATGGATCTCGCGATCGCGATCGAACGCGCCGAGGCCGCTGCGGCGCTCGATGTGCAGCGATTCGAAGCAACCTGGGCCGGACTGCGAACCTTCGTGCCGGACGAGAATCCGGTGTACGGCTGGGATCCTGTGATCGAGGGGTTCTACTGGTGCGCCGGGCAGGGCGGCGTTGGGTTCCAGACGGCCTGGGCCGCTGCGCGTTGGTGCGCGGCTGAGCTTGGCGTAGGCGAGGCGCCACGGGCGCTTGCAGATCTCGACTTCGATCCGGCATCGGTCTCGCCGCAGCGCTTCGTTTGATCCGGTATTGCCCGTAGGGCGATGCCCTCGTGCCCGATGGGCCCCGCGCCGGTCCGCTGCCGGGGCAGCGCGCGGCGGCGTGGCGGTGCCTTTCGGCGGTAAGAGTGGGGCGAAGTCCGGGTCTCTGCGGCCCCGCGCGTTGTCAGTTGCAACCCCGTGGCGCCGATGGCCGGTCAACGCCCGCTTCATGGACGACGGTCGCAGACGGTGGTACTCATAGCTACAGAACGCGCTCGACGATGGATCGGGGCGGCATACGGGGGAGGGGGCAGCAGATGACCATTGCTGGGCTTGGGGGCCGCAATCGCGACCTGTTCTTTGCGCTCGCCACCGCGACAGCTGTCGCCGTCGGCGTGTGTACGTTCGCGCTCGAGCAGGTCGCAGGCGAAGGGCTCCGATTGCTGCTTGTCGCTGCGCTCGCAAGCGCGGTTGCCGCTGGCGGCGGGGCCCTGTGCATGCTCATGCAGCAGCAATCCCTCGGGATGGACGCGGCGCTCGGTCCGGTTGCCGTCGCCCGCTGGGCAGGCGCGCTGCTCGCGGCGGTCATTGGCCCCTTGCTCACTGCCTTTGCCGTGCTCGCCATCGTCTGGGCCATTGCCATGGCGATCGCGCCGCAGGCGTCAGCGGGCAATTTGGCGGGCGTTGGCGCCGCCTGGCTCGTCCTGCCCATGGCTCTGCTCATCACGGGCACGGCCGCGCTGCGCACGGTCGCGGTCGCTGCCGAGCGACGGCTTGACGTGCGCGAGGCGATTGCACTCGTAGAGGGGCAGGAATGGACGCTGGTGCCGGTCGGCCTGGCGCTCGCCATAGCCGTGCTCATGACGCTCGCGGGCGTCGTCGGCGTCGCGCTCGGATACGCGGCTGCGGCCGCAGCGATCCTGCTTGGCCTGCTGCTTCTGGTGCCGGCGAGCGTCCGGCTTGCACGGCACGGAGAAAGGCTCGGCGTGCACTGAGCCTCGCTTCCTGCTCGTGCTCGCTGTGTCCACTGAGGCCGGCCCGCCTCGCATCGTTCACGGCGCGCGCCGCTTTCATCCGCTGAGCCTTTCAGGCGTTCATGCGTCAGGCGTTCATGCGCCGAACTCGATCAGCTAGATCGAATACGTGCGGGTCGTCTGCAGAGAGCGCTCTGAGCGCTGCATCGAGCGACAGCAGGTATTCGCGATTCGAGCCGGAAGGTCCTCTTGAACGGTGGATCTGCAGGGCCATGGCATCCGCGTCGTCGGGGCCGAGCCATGCGAAGTTACCCGCTTCGGCAACGTAGACCAGCGCATGGATCTGGGGGCCTGCGCTCTCCAGCGCCAGCGCATGGCGCGCATACCCGTTCTTCTCGCGGTGATCGAGCCGCGCCAGGATTTCCTTTGCCTCGCCCCCGGGGATTCGAAAGGCTAGACCGTCGACAAAGGCGTCGCCTGCTTCGATTAGGGTGACGACGCGACCCGGCGCTTCGGGTGTGCCGCGATGGTCGTGGCTGCCCTGCCAGAACCGGCGCGCCCAGCCGCGCAGGCGCGCGGGGCGCCGATCGTCAAAGGGAACATCCGGGTTCCAGATCAGGGAACCGTATCCGAACAGCCAGAAGCCGCCGTCGGCATCGAAGGGCACGGGCATCAACGGGCCTGACCGCTTGGTGGCAGCAGAGCGTCGCACCCTAGCAGCTCTGGCATGATTTCGAGCCTGTCTGGCGGAGGTCAGTGGGGGCCGCTGCGCCGTGAACCAATACTTCGTTGCGACCGAGGGCGCCGATCCGGTGGCGCTGTTCGTTGAGGTGAGCGCGTCCGGATCGGCGTGTCTGCGCTGGTACGGTGACTGGGCGGAGGGCGCAGGCGAAGGAGTGCCGCTGACCGCGCCGGAGGCACGACAGCGCTGGGGTGCACGCTTGGATGACGCGCCGCGGGCTGTGCTGACGCCGGGCGCTGGCCATGGTTGGCCTGCCGCCCCAGCGCTCGAGTACCGGCGCGTGGACGGCGACTGGCGTTTCGAAGCGACCGAGGCCGAGCTCATCGCAAGTGGGATGGGGCTGCGCGTCGTCGAACGCGATCCAGGCGCGCGGCTCGTGGTCGAGCATGCGCTCGAGTTCGATCGGCGCACGGGCGCCCTGCGCATCGGCGCGGAATTGCTCAATGCTGGCGATTCTGCGCTCGAGCTGCGCTGGTTGGCGGTGTTGTCCATGCCGCTCCCCTGGTGGTGCGAGGAAGTGCTCGAAACGACGGGTGACTGGTGTGCCGAGTTCCAGCAGCTGCGTACGCAGCTCACGGCGTCGAGCTGGCTCCGTGAGGTGCGCGAGGGGCGCTCTTCGCACGGCCTGCACCCCGGCGTTCTGCTGTGCGAACGCGGCGCAGATGCTCGGTGCGGTCGCGTGCTCGGCGTCCAGTTTGCCTGGAGCGGCGACCACCGGATGCGCATCGACCGCCTGCCTGACGGCCGGGCGGTGCTGCAGGTCGGCATATTGCTGCATCCGGGTGAGATCGAGCTGGCCGGTGGCGCTCGACACGCGACGCCGGATCTCTGGCTGACCTGCAGTGCGAAGGGCGTCGACGGCGTCACGGCGCGCATGCACGGCCTGCAGCGCCGCCATCTGCGTCCTGCGAGCGGTCAGCGCTGGCCGCGCCCCGTGCACCTGAACACCTGGGAAGCCGTCTACTTCGACCATGATCCGGCGGCGTTGCGCGAACTGGCGGAACTGGGCGCGCACCTGGGCGTCGAGCGCTTCGTGCTTGACGACGGGTGGTTCCTTGGACGCCGGGACGATCGCCGTGCGCTCGGCGACTGGCACGTCGATCGGGCGCGTTATCCGGATGGGCTCGGCCCCCTCGTCGAGGCCGTGAGGGGGCTCGGCATGGAGTTCGGGCTCTGGGTCGAGCCGGAAATGGTCAACGACGACTCCGAACTCGCGCGCGCGCATCCGGACTGGATTCGCGGAGGCGGGACGGGTCGTACCGGGCGTCATCAGCGCGTGCTGGACCTCAGCCAGGCGGTCGTGCGGGATCACCTGTTTGCCGTGCTCGACGCGCTCCTGCATGAGTATCGGATCGGCTATCTGAAGTGGGACCACAATCGCGTACTCACCGACACCGCGAAGGACGGCACCAGCGGTCATGCTGCACAGACGCTGGGCGTCTGGGCCCTGATCGATCGGCTTCGAGCTGCGCATCCTGAGGTCGAGATCGAGAGCTGCGCGAGCGGCGGTGGGCGCTGCGATCTCGGCATGCTTGCGCGTACGCACCGCGTCTGGGTCAGTGACTGCAACGATCCGGTGCTGCGTGCGCGGATCATGGCCGGGTCGACGCCGTTCCTGCCGCCTGAGGTGGCAGGCTGTCACGTGGGCCCGGACGTCGCGCACACCACCGGGCGCACTTCGCGCCTCGACTTCCGTGCCGCGGTGGCGCTGATGGGTGCTTTCGGGCTTGAGCTGGATGTACGTGCGCTCGACGCGAACGGCCGGCTGCGGCTCGCTGCCTGGATCGCGCTCTACAAGGCGTGGCGCGAGGTGCTCGGCAGCGGCCGGATATCTACGCTCGCGCCGGATGCCGATCATCTGGTGCGCTGCGTGACTGCGGTCGAGCGTGACCGTGCGCTCCTGGTCGTCTTGCGGCTGGACGATCGCGCGCCCGGCAAGGGCGTACGGTTCGCACTCGGCGACCTTGATCCGGGGCGAGACTACCGTATGCGCCGCATCGGGCCCGAAGCCGAGGCGGGTCTCGGCCCGGTGGACCTCGCCGCCTCGGCGCCCTGGGCGGATACGGGGATGGTGGTGTCCGGCGCCTGGCTCATGAGCGCCGGCCTCACGCTGCAGCTGCCCGCCCCCCAGCGCGGTGTCGTGTTCGAGCTGGTCGCGGTCTAGTCGGTGCTCGGCCGCGCGTCGGCGAGGTAGTCGCCGGCAGCGCGCGTATAGAGTTCATCCCAGAGCGGTCCGCGGCGCAGGTGCTGGCCTCCGTCGACGTTGAGGCGCGTGCCCGTGATCCAGCTCGCCTCCGGGCCGCACAGGAAGCGCACGGCGGCGGCGATGTCGGCGGTCTTGCCGGTGCGCCGGATGGGCATGCAATCCATGTAATCCTCGAGCATGGCGGCGTCGTCCTGCAGTCCCTGAGACAGTTCAGTCTCCACCAGGCCGGGCAGCACCGAGTTCACACGCACGGACAGAGGCCCCATTTCGTCGGCCATGGTCTGCACGAGCATGTCGATGGCTGCCTTGGATGCACTGTAGGCGCCGCCGCAGCGATGTGTCCGCGCGCCGGCGATGGAAGAGATGGCGCACAGCGCGCCGCCGCCGCTGCGGCCGATGGCGCGGCCTGCGTGCTTGAGCGTATGCAGCGTGCCGTAGAGGTTGGCGCGCATGACGCGATCGAACTCGCTTTCGGTCTGCGAGACGATGGGGGCGAGCGTACCCGTGCCAGCGCAGGCCACTGCGACGTCGAGCCGCGCACCGTTGTCGCTCGCGCGCTCCACGGCACGCACGACGTCGTCCTCACAAGCCACATCCCCGGCGGCGATGTGAACCCTCGCGGCCGCTTCGCCGAGCGCTTCGCGCGCGGCGCCGAGGCGCGCTTCGCTGCGGCCCATGATGGTCACGGTCGCGCCCTCGTCCAGGAAGCGCTCAGCGCATGCGAGGCCGATGCCGCTGCCTCCGCCCGTGACGAGCACCCGCCAGCCTTCGAGTCCCTTACCGTTCATGTGCTTCCCTCCCGAGTCCGATGCCGGATTCTAGCGAGCGTCGGTCAACGAGGGCGCTGTGTTGAGTGGCTCAGTGCGGTTGAAATTGCTCCCCCTGGCGCGATTCGCTACAACGACCCGAGGCCCAGACGTGGCCGAGAGCAGTAGAGCGGACTGCGAGATGAGACAGGCTAAGAAGTCTGCGCATGCAGGAGCTAAGACACGGGATGGGACAGCTTGACGGTCGCAGAGCGCTCATCACGGGGGGCACAAGCGGGATCGGACGCGCGACCGCGCAGCGATTTGTCGCTGAAGGCGCACGCGTCGTCATTTCCGACCTGGACGAGGAGGCTGGCCAGGCAACGGCTGATTGGCTGGGTGTCGATTGCAGCCACATCCCGTATGACGTCAGCTCGGAAGCAAGCTGGGCGCGCGCGTTCATCCTCACCGAGCAATTGCTCGGCGGCGTCGATGTTGTCTCAACAGTGCCGGGATCAGCCTGCCAGGCACGGTCGAGGACACGTCGCTCGCGGAGTGGCGGCGGGTGCTCGGCGTGAATTGCGACGGGGGCCGAGCTTCCTGTCGACGGCGGCCGCCTTGCGTGAGGCCGGAATCGTGAACGGGCAAGGCGAGGAGATCACCGCATGGCACTGAATCTCGATTTCACGACGGAAGACGAGCACTTTCGTGATGAGGTGCGCGCCTTTCTCGCCGAGCACCTAACAGATGATCTAAGGCGCGAAGCCCGCCGACAGACGACCGTTTTTCCGGAGAAGGACGTCGCCATGCGCTGGCAGCGCGTGCTGCACGAGCAGAAGGGTTGGGCCGCACCCACCTGGCCGGCCGAGTTCGGTGGGCCCGGATGGAATGCGACGCAGCGCTATATCTTCAACGAGGAGTGCGCCCGCGCCGGCGCGCCAGGGCTCATCCCGCTCGGTACGCGGATGCTTGCGCCGGTGCTGTTTCGCTACGGGACGCCCGAACAGCAGGCCTTCTACCTGCCGCGCATGCTTGCCGGCGAACATTACTGGTGCCAAGGCTATTCGGAACCCGGTTCGGGATCCGATCTCGGCAGCCTGAAGACCCAGGCGGTCCGCGTACAGGACCCCGAACACGGTGATCACTACATCGTGAACGGTGCCAAGATCTGGCAAACCCACGGACACTTTGCAGATCACATCTTCTGCCTCGTGCGTACTCGAGGAGACGGTAAGCCGCAGGCGGGCATCAGCTTCTTGCTGATCGACATGGCGACGCCCGGTATCAGAGTTGACCCGATCATCACCATCGCGGGCGATCACGAGGTCAACGCCGTCTTCTTCGACGATGTACGCGTCCCGGTAGACAATCGCGTCGGTCCGGAACACGAGGGCTGGAGCGTTGCCAAGTACCTCCTTGAGTTCGAGCGCGGCGGAGGCGGTGCGGCCGTCGGTTTGAAGCTGCAGCTCGAATCGTTGAAGCGCATTGCGGGCGGCGTGACCGAAGCAGGCGAACGGCTGCTTGACGAACCAGCGTTCGCCGGCCGAATGCACGCCCTCGACATTCGCACCCAGGCGTTCGAATTCGCCGAACTGAAGACCCTGGCGCGACTTGCCGAAGGAGGATCGCCCGGGCCGGAGTCGTCGCTTGCGAAGAACACTGGCGTCGATCTGCAGCAGGCGCTGAACACCCTGCTGCTTGAAGCCATCGGCTGGTACGGCGTGCCGCACCACAATCTGATGCGCCTTACCGACAACAACGCGCCTACGGTCGGTCCGGAGGCCTACGAGCCAATCAACGGTCGCTATCTGAACTCGCGCGCGGCGTCGATCTTCGGCGGTTCGCAAGAGGTGCAGAAGAACATCATCGCCAAGGCCGTCCTCGGCCTTTGAGGGCACAGCTGCGTGGGTGACACGGCAGATGACTGGATCGCGCTGGGGACACTCGAGGACTACGTTGAGCGCATACCGGTCGCTTTTGAACGCCGCGGCTGGAAGCTGCTTGCGTTTCGCGACGGGGGGCGCCTGCACCTTTACGAGAATCGCTGCACGCACGCGGCCACGCGCCTCGATTCGGGCCGCATGCGCGGCTGCGAAGTGAGCTGCCCGCTGCACGGGGCCCGCTTCGATCTACGTGATGGCACGGTGGCGCGGGGGCCTGCGACGCGTGCACTCAACGTCTTCGAAGTGCGATTGGTCGCGGGTGCACTGTCGGCGCGCGTCCCGGAGAAGCCGTCGCTCCGGCAGCCTGCGCCGGGCCGCTGGCCATAGAAGGATGTGCGCGCCGCGGGGACGGCGGCGTGGGAGTCGGAGTCGGAGGAGAGCGGGGAACATGGATCTTGGACTGAACAATGCCAACGCCATCATCACGGGCGGCACCAAGGGTATAGGCCGTGCGATTGCCGAGACGCTCGCGCGTGAAGGCTGCAACGTGGGGATCTGTGCGCGTAACGGCGAGGAGGTTCGGGCGGCGGTGGACGCTTTGTCCGCGCAGGGCGTGCGCGCGATCGGTGATGCGGTCGACGTGGGGGATGCGGATGCCTATCGGACATTCCTGAAGTCCGCCGCGCAGCGACTCGGCGGCTGCGATGTCTTCGTTTCCAACGTCTCTGGTGGCAATGCGCCGGGAGAAGCGGGTTGGCGCGCGAATTTCGAGTTCGACGTGATGGGCGCCGTGCGTGGGGTCGAAGCGCTCATGCCGGCCCTCGAAGCCAGCCCGAACGGAAACGTGGTGTTCATCTCGACAACGGCAGCGCTCGAACACTTCATCGGCGCGTCCGCGTATGGCGCCATGAAGGCGGCATTGATCAACTATGGCTCGAACCTCGCGGTCGATCTCGCACCCAAGGGAATCCGCGTGAACACGGTCAGCCCCGGTCCGATCTTCGTCGAGGGCGGCGCCTGGGACTTCATTCGCGAAAACATGAAGCCACTGTACGACTCAACACTGGCGCAGATACCGTCAGGTCGACTCGGCCGCGCCGAGGAGGTCGCGCACGCTGTCGCGATGATTGCCAGTCCCCGTGGCGGCTTCATAACGGGTACGAACATCGTGGTCGACGGTGGTTTCACCAAGCGTGTCCAGTTCTGAGCAGGAAGCGCGCGTAACCGCGCGCCCGACGCGGGTTCATCTCGTGGTGGCCGGCGACTACCACGACATGGACTTCGCGCGGCTGGAATTGCTCAAGCTACTTGCCCAGACGCCCACGATTCGCACGCGAGTCTCTGCTGACTATCACGACATCGAGACCATCACGGCCGCAGATGTTCTGATCACTTACACCTGCAATCTGGTGCCCACGGAGCCTGAGCAGCAGGCGCTTGCAGACTGGGTTGCAGGGGGCGGCACCTGGTTTGCGCTGCACGGCACCAACTCGATCCTGCGCTTTCTCGCCGATGGCCGGGTCGATGCGCCGGAAACGGCACCAGTGTTCATGCAGACGCTCGGCACTCAATTCATCGCGCACCCGCCGATCCAGCCGTTTCGGGTAACGGTAAGCGATCCGGAGCATCCGCTCGTCAAGGGCATCGAGGCCTTCGAGGCCGACGACGAGCTCTACCTGTGTCGCATCCACGGTGATCTGCACCTGCTTCTCGAGACCCGATTCAGCGGAGAGGCGACCGGCTTCGTGGAGGCAGACTGGCCGGACGATGCGCCGCGCCCGGTGTACTACATCCATCGCGTGGGCGCCGGAGAGGTGCTCTATCTGAATCTCGGCCACTGTCGAGGGCACTACGACATGCAGCCCATGATCGAGTACTACCCGCGCGTGGAGCGGGGGGCCTGGGCCCTGCCGGTCTATCGCGAACTGCTGGAACGGGGCATCGCCTACTGCTGCGCACGCGGGGAAGGCTGAGGAGCGTCGCCCGCTCAAGTTCGCCCGTCGGACGCCGATAGTTCGATGTGAGGTGACGGTCGCTGCGCGACCCGGAGAAGCGGCGTGGCATTGCGCGAACGAGCCGTCCAAATGCTGGAAGCGCTCTGGAGCCGGGGCGATGAAGGGCCGGTGCGGGCGTGCGCCTCGCCCGCTTTTACCTATGCGCTCTCGAGCGAAAGGGAAGACCTCGACATCGACGGCTACCTGCAGCTTGTCGCCGGTTTCCGTGCAGCCTTCGATCCCATCGACCTCATCCTTCACCAGGCGCTCGTCGAGAACACCCGAGTGATGATCCACTTCAGCCTCACCGGTCAGCATGTGGGTCCGATCTTCGGAGTCGCCGCGACGGATCGACCGCTCTGGGCGCCCGCCATGACCTTCATGTATTTCGAAGGCGAGCGGCTGGTGCGGCAGGTATCGCTCACGGATTTCCTGTACCTGCGCCGGCAGCTGCGGTAAGGCTGATGGCGCACGGAGGGTTCGGGGAGGCAGAGATCCTGCGCCAGGCAGCGCGGGTCTGGCTCATGTGCGGCTGGCGTGATCGCGACCTCGATCGACTGCGCGCGATTGCGGCGCCGGACTTTCGCTACGACCTCGTGGGCCGGGAGGACGAGGTCGGACTTGATTGGTACCTCGGCTTCCTGCGGACCGTACACAACGCGGTGACCGATCTGACGGTCGAGATTCAGGACTTGATCGTCGATGGCGACGATGCAGGCGTGCACCTCTCGGTCGGCGGCCGGCAGACGGGGAAACTCTTCGGCGTTCCGCCCCGGGGCGCGACGGGAAGTATCGATGCAATGGTGCGCATCGAATTCCGCGGCCGCAGAGTGGCCCGCCAGTCAACGATCCTCGACTTCGCAGCGCTTCAGCGAGTCCTGGGTGGCTGAGCGCGGGCCTGCGCCCTCCTGTAGAGTTTTCCGCACCATGAATGGAGGCTCCCCGATGGACGAACTCCTCCAGCGTCTCGAAGCACTGCTCGGACCGGGCGGCGTGCTTACGGGCGAGGACGTGCGGTCACGCGCGGCAGGGGTCTGGCGCAGCGATCCGATCGGCGCTGGCGCCATCGTGCGGCCGCGTGAAACCGAAGAGGTCTCCGCGATCCTCGCGCTGTGCCATGAACGCGGTCAGAGCGTGGTGACGCACGGAGGTCTCACCGGCCTCGTCCATGGCGCCGATAGCGAGGGTGCGGACCTCGTCCTGTCCACGGAGCGCATGACGCGCATCGAGGAGATCGATCCGGTCGACCGTACGGTGCGCGCACAGGCCGGGGTTGTACTGCAGACCCTTCAGGAAGCTGTCGCCGAGCACGATCTCATCTTTCCCCTTGATCTTGGCGCTCGCGGCAGCTGCCGGATCGGCGGCAATCTGGCCACCAACGCGGGCGGCAATCGTGTCGTGCGTTACGGCATGACGCGGGAAAACACGCTGGGCGTGGAGGCAGTACTCGCCGACGGCACGGTCGTCCCGGCGCTCAATCGCATGGTGAAGAACAACTCAGGCTTCGATCTGAAGCATTGGTTCATCGGCACCGAGGGTACGCTCGGCGTCGTCACGCAGGCCGTGTTGCGCCTGCGCGAGGCCCCCCGGTCGCGGGTGAGCGCTCTGCTTGCCGTGGACTCCTTCGCATCCGTTGCGCGCCTGCTCAAGCACCTCGATGCCTCGCTCGGAGGCGGGCTGTCTGCGTTCGAGGTCATGTGGCGCGACTTCTACGACGTTGTCTCCCGGCCCCCGGTGCGCAGCAGCCCGCCGATCTCAGGGGCATACCCCTTCTACGTTCTTTGTGAAGCCATGGGCGGTGACCCGACCGCGGACGCACAGCGGTTCGAGAACGCGCTCGGCCAAGCCCTAGAAGAGGGCCTGGCGGTCGATGCGATACTCGCCGACACCGAAGCGCGTCAGGCCGAACTCTGGCACATGCGTGATTCCGTGGAGGCGCTGTTCGCCTTCGGTCCGTATCAGATTTTCGACGTCAGCCTGCCGATTTCGGCCATGGAGACCTACGTAGGTCAGGTGAGTCAGGGTATTCAGGCGATTGCCGCCGATGCCCGTCTGTTCACCTTCGGTCATCTTGGCGATGGCAATCTGCACTTTCTCGCATCGCCGGGGGCAGGCGATGAAGCCACTGTGGAGGCGGTCGAGCGAGCCGTCTATGAGCCCCTGGCTGCCGTGGGTGGTGGCGTGTCGGCCGAGCACGGGATCGGTCTGGAGAAGAAGCGCTGGCTCTCGCTGTCGCGAAGTCCGGCGGAGATTGCGCTCATGGAGCGCATGCGCAGGGCCTTGGATCCGAAGGGGATCCTCAATCCCGGCAAGGTGATCTGAGCCGGCCAGCGGAGAACCGACCATGGACTCATCGCTCAACGCGGACCCCGATCGCCTGCTTGGCGCTGACCTGGTCGACGCAGCTGAGCTCCTCGCGGCCGGGCGCGTCGGCGCCGAGACGCTGACGCAGCTTGTCTTCGACCGCATCCGGTCGACCGACGCGCATCATCGAGCTTTCCAGATGCTGCGAGAGACGGAGGCGCTTGCCGAGGCCCGCGCTTGCGATGCGCGACGAGCTTCGGGGGAACCGCTTGGTGCCCTGCATGGCGTGCCGATCGCGATCAAGGATCTGATCGATCTTGCGGGTACTCCCAACACCATGGGCTCGCCGGTGTATGCGGATCGCGTCTCCGAGGCAGACGCCGAGGTCGTGCGCCGTCTGAAAGCGGCGGGCGCGGTCATCATCGGCAAGGTGAAGCAGACCGAGGGCGCATTCTCGAATCACCATCCAAGCGTGCTGCCGCCCCTGAACCCCTGGAGCGCAGAAGCCTGGACTGGCGTTTCGTCGAGCGGGTCCGGGGTGGCGCCAGCCGCGCGCCTGTGCTTCGGAACCCTCGGTACGGATACGGGCGGTTCCATTCGCTTCCCCTGCGCTGCGAATGGGCTGGCGGGGTTGAAGGCGACCTATGGCCGTGTCAGCCGGCGAGGTGCTTTCCCGCTCGCGGAGTCGCTCGATCACATCGGTCCTATGGCACGCACGGTTGCGGACGTGGCGCGCCTGTTCGCGGTCATTGCCGGCCACGATCCCGAGGACCCGACCTCGGTAAATCTGCCGGTTCCGGATGTCGATGTCGCGCTTGGCGATACGCTCGGGGGACTGCGTCTGGGCATCGATCGGCAATGGATTCGCGCCGGTGTGCACGATGTCGTTGCGGAAGCCTCGGAGGCAGCCGCAGAGGTGCTTGCGAGCTTGGGTGTCGAAATCGTCGACTGCAGAGCGCCAGACCCGTCGGAACTCGTAGCGGGCTGGGGCATTACTGCCGGGGTGGAGGCAGCGGTGGCCCATCGCTCGACCTTCCCGGCCCGCCGTGATGAGTTCGGCCCCGTATTCGCCGCGCTTCTTGATCTCGGTTTGCGCAGCTCTGCCCTCAGCTATGCGGTGCTGGAGCGTGAGCGACTGCGCTATGGACATGCGCTCGACAGGGTCTTCGAGGATGTCGACGCGCTCATCGTTCCCGCCATGCCCTTTGCGGTGCCGAACGCAGACGTCATGGCGCGAGCCGACGTTCCGGTGTCTGAGGCAGAGCCGATCACCTTCACGGCGCCTTTCGACTATTCGGGGCATCCCGCGCTGACGATCCCGAGCGGTGTCGATGCTGAGGGTCTGCCGCTCGCGTTCCAGCTTGTCGGGCGGCGTTTCGGGGAGGCGGTACTGTTTGCGCTCGGCGCTGCCTATGAGCGAGTCCGCGGCCCCATGCCGGCGCCGCCCGGGGTGCCGGCGGCGCCGGTGAGCAGCTAACCTGCAGATGGGCAGGCCGAGCGGCCCGTACTAGTATCTACGGCACGCCGTCACGCTCAGGAGGAGTCCGTGTCCGAAACGCCCAGCGCCCGCGAAACGCTCGCCGAGATGGGGCTCATGAAGAACGGAGCGCCCGACATGCTCGAACTCGGCTATGCCTTCGGCGCAGGCATGGTCGTCGCCGACGGCAGGATAGATCCGGACGAGCTGTACTTCACGGCGGCACTTGCGTCAGAGCTCTTCCCCGGCTTCGACAGTGAAGTGTTCGAGCAGCGCTGCCGCGACAACCCCGCACCGCCGACCGTAGGGCAGCTTGCGCCTCTGCTGGCCGAAGCGCTTGCCGAGCCGCAGCGTCAGGTCATCTTCGACTTCATGTTCTCGGTATGTCAGACGGATGGAGAGATCGCGCCGGAGGAGCTTGCGCTGCTCCGCACCACCGCACGTGATCTGCGCCTGCCGTTCGGCAGCTGAAGCGAAGCGAGTCTGCGCGTCAGGCGCCGATCCGTGTCTCGATGGCATGGGGCGCCCGCTGGCATCGACGCAGCTCCAGCGGGATCGAGATGCCGAGCTCCCGATAGGTGAAGCCCGCCAGCGGCACGTAGCCGCTGGGAAGGGTGGCGGCAGTGCCGCACATGGCCCGGACAATCCTCTGGCTGCGACAGCGCAGACGCGCGCCGGCGTCGAGGCGCAGATGGTCGCGTGCATGGGGCGCCTCGCCTGCAAGCAGCCATACGATCGTGCTCATCGCGAGGGAGCCTGTGGATAAGAACGGGAACAGGGCGCTCAGTTCATCCAGATCGCGAACTATGAAGCCGGCGGGCAGGTAATTGCCGGTCAGCTGCGCGAATATCCTATCGATGACCGTACGCAGCGGTGCTATCGGTCAGCATCCGACCCTCCGCAGCATGCAACGTGCGGGCATGTTCTCGCACCCATGACGCACTTGCCGCGGCCACCGCTATGGCAACCGCCAGCGCCACCGCCGTGTCATGTCATCGCTGCAGGATCATGGCACCATCGCGACTCTTCACAGGAGCACCTCATGGATTGGCAGATTTATCTGTCGGGCGAGATTCACAGCGACTGGCGCGAACGCATCGTCGCTGGCGCAGCGGAGCTGCCCGTGCTGTTCTCCTCGCCCGTCACGGATCACACCGCCAGCGATGCGGCCGGCGATGGGTTGGGGGAGGAACGCGAGGGCTTTTGGCGCGATCACCGCTCAGCGAAGGTCAATGCGATCCGCACGCGTACGCTCATCGAGCAGTGCGACGTCGCGGTGATCCGCTTCGGTGAGAAGTACCGGCAGTGGAACGCCGCGTTCGATGCGGGGTTCTGCGCTGCCCTCGGCAAGCCATACATCACCTTGCACGATGTCGCCCTCGTCCATGCGTTGAAGGAGGTTGATGCTGCGGCGCTGGCGTGGGCGCAAACGCCAGCGCAGGTCGTCGAGCTTCTCACCTACACCGTCGGGCAGGGCCGGGCGTAGTGGCGCGGCTGTCGCCCGAATTCGAATCGTTGCACCGGCGCGCGCTCGAGCTGGCGCGCCCCATGCTCGAGCGCTTCGGTGGCTTCTATCCGTTTGGCGTGGGCGTGGATCGCAGCGGCGAACTGATCAGCGTGCCCGTTTGCGACGACGAGGATCAGGGCTCGGGTACGCTCATCGAGGCCCTGCGCCTGACCATGCGCACCGCGGCCTTGCAGCGTCGTTTCATCGCTTCTGCGGTCGCCTACGACGCGACCCTGTCCGTGCAGGAAACCGGGCGCACCTTCGATGTGGTCGCCATGGAGCTCGACGACCGACACGGCCGCTCCATCGTGTCCTACGTGCCTTATTCCGGCAGCGGTGAGGACTGCCGCTTCGGGGAGGCGATGATCGATCCGGGCGAGCATGAGATCTTTGGTGATCTCCCTGCGGGGCATTGAGCAGGGCACCAGGCATGGCCACACACCATCTTGCGCACCTGAACATCGCGCGCCTGCGAGCGCCCTATGATGCTCCCGAGCTTGCCGGCTTCGTTGCCGGTGTTGCGGGGATCAATGCGATCGCCGATGCCACCCCGGGTTTTGTCTGGCGCCTGGATGACGAGGACGACGATGCCCCGAGCGTGGAGGCCTTTGGTGCCGACATGCTCGTCAATCTTTCGGTCTGGGAGAGTCTCTCGGCGCTTCATGGATTTGTGTTCCAGACCGAGCACGCGACCTACATGCGTCGGCGGCGTGAGTGGTTCGAGCGCATGATGGAGCCGTCTTTCGTGCTCTGGTGGATCCCGGTCGGTAAGGAACCGAGCGTTTTCGAGGCCAAGCGAGCGCTTCAGACGCTGCGTCGTCAGGGCGCCTCGCCCGCAGCCTTCGATTTCCGTTCGCCCTTCCCTGCGCCGGAACACTGAGCGCACGTCCCCTTATCGGCCTTCCGTGATCGCGCTGCAGCCGCCATGATGGGTGCAGATCTTCGATTGGAGCCCGTCGCTTGACCACCGCTGAACTCGAGGCCACGGGTGCGCCGAAGGCCTCGCTCCATCGCGCGCTCGGCTTGCGCGACCTGGTGTTCTTCTACATCGCCTGCATCGTGTCGCTTTCTTCCCTGGCACAGGTCGCGCAGTTCGGGTTCGCGAGCATCTCGCTCTTCGTGCTCGCAATCTTCACCTTTCTCATCCCGAGTGCACTCATGGTGGCGGAGCTGCATGCGCGCATCCCGGAAGAGGGCGGTCTCTATCTCTGGACGCGTACGGCCTTCGGCGAACTCCACGGCTTCATCTGCGCGTGGAGCTACTGGATTGCGAATATTGTCTTTCTGCCCACGGTCGCGTTGCTCATTTCAACGTCCGTGCTCTATGCCTTCGGGGAAGATGCGATCGCTCTGGGCGAGAGCGGGCTCTACAACGCGATCGTGTGCCTGGGCGTGATCTGGGTGCTTACTGCCTTGAACTTCATCGGCATGGAGCGGGCGAAGTGGGTGCAGAACGTCGGAGGCGCTGCCTCGGCGGCAACGGTCGCTTTGCTTGCGGTCGTCGCTCTTGTCTACGTAAGCCGCTTCGGCAGCAGCCAGTCCTTCAGCGCGGCGGCGCTCGTGCCCGATCTGTTCAATCAGGATGTGATGGGCTATTTCGCCGTCGTCGCCTTCTGCTTCGGCGGTCTTGAGCTCGCACCGATCATGGCCGGAGAGATCGACACGCCGGGGCGCACCGTGCCGCGAGCAATCCTGATCGCGTCAGTCTGCGTGGGCATCATCTACTTCGTGGGCACGACGGCGCTGATCGTTGCGCTGCCCGAAGGCGATATCAGCGTGATAGAAGGTGTCGCGCAGGCCTTCTATGCGATGGATCAGGCGCTTGGTATCTCTGGGCTCGCGGTCGTCGGTGCACTGCTCGTTGCGGTTGCAACGCTCGGGCTCTTCGGGGCCTGGCTCACGGGAACGGCCCGGATTCCTTTCGTAATCGGCATCGCTCACTACCTGCCGGAGCAATTTGCACGCGTGCATCCGGTACACGGCTCGCCCTGGGTTTCGCTGCTCGTGCAGGCGCTTCTGCTGACCATATTGCTGCTCATGTCCGTGGCAGGGTCGACGGTGCAGGAGGCGTTCCTCGTCCTTCTCGACATGTCGATCATGCTGTACTTCATACCGTTCCTGTATCTGTTCCCGGCGTTCGCGCGGATCATGAGACGTTCCGCACCCGAGGAGGGGCTGTTCGACTTCTTTGCGCGCGGGCGGTTCTGGGTGTACGCGGTGACCGTCGCGGGCTTCATCACGACGCTGATCTCTACCATCGTGTCCGCGGTCCCGACGGGCGAAATCGAAGACCCTACGCTGTTCGTGGTGAAGGTCGTGGGCGGCGCGGCCCTGCTCATCTTCGTTGGTCTGTGCGTCTACGCGCGGCAGCGCAGACAGGCAGGTGCGGCTGGCTGACGCCCGAGCGTAAGATTGGAAGGGCCGCGATCGAGGAGAGGCGTGTGTCCGAGCCGATCTACAACCTGGTGTTTCGGGGGGAGGTGCTCGAGGGGCAGCACCGGGCTGTAGTCGCCAAGCGTCTAGCGGCGCTGCTTAAGATCGACCCGGGGAAGGCGGGGACGCTCTTTTCGGGCCGGGCAATCGTGCTCAAGCGCAATGCTTCGAAGGCGGTCGCCGCAAAGTATCAGGCGGCCTTCAGAAAGGCGGGCGCGCGACTGCGGATCACGGCCGTTGAAAGCGCCGAGGTTGCGAAAAGCACGCCGTTGCGCGGATCGAGCAGCGAAGCTGCCGATGCGCTGCCCGCGCCGGCAGCGCCCGCACCTGCGGTGGCGAAAGCGCCTGGCGCAGAGGCTCCTTCGCTCGCGGAGCGCCTTGCGGCGCAGGCAGCTGAGCTGCCGCAAGCGGCGTCGCCGAGCGCTGCACCTTCTTCGTTGCCGGCCGCACGCGCGCGGGCCACCGTCCCTGCTTCGGCGCCAGCTGCGGAAGGGCAGCTGAGCGTGGCGCCCGCGTCAGGGGACCTGGTGCACGCGCACGAGCGGCCTCGGATCGAGGCCGTCGAAGTGGATGTCAGCCATCTCTCAGTGGCCCCGGCGGAGTCCGGGTCTCTCGAGGACCTCATCGCTCAGGTGCCCCCGCCGCCCGCACCCGATACGTCCGCGATTTCGCTTGCCGAGCTCGGATCAGAGCTCGTTGAGGCGAAGGCGGCCGTCGTGGCGAGTGTTGTTGCGCCGGACATCGGCCTTGCGCAGGCGGGCGAGGATCTGGAAACGCTGCCGACGCCACCACCGCCGCCCGTACCCGAGGTGAACTTCGGCGTAGCAGCGCTCGGCGCTGCCATGGACACGGCTGCCAAGCCGGCACCGCCGCCTGCGCCGGACGTGAGCCATATCAGTCTGGTGGCAGAGCGTGCGCGTTTCGCCGTGCCCGACTAGGCGCCTGTTCCCTGCATGAGCGGCCTCAGGTCTCGCTGAGGTCCGCGACTTCGAGGCTCATGCGGTCCCAGAGATCGTAGAGAAAGGTGCGCTGATCTTCAGGCGACTGCGGAATCTCTGCATAAGGAACGCGCCAGAAGCGCATACGTACGCGTGTATCGAGCCAGCTCCCGTTGAGGAGGCGCGCAAAGTCGGCGGAGCCTTCGAAGCCTGTGTGCGCACAGAGCACCAGGTCGCGGCGCGGATTGGCCTCGAACAGCGCCAGTGCACCGGCGGGCTTCGGCGGCAGGACGTTCTGCCAGCCCCGGGCACGAGCAAGCGTTTCCGTATCGCCCTTCTCCTCGAGCCGCGTCAGCAGTGCCGCGCGCTTGGCCGCTGAGAAGCGGGTGCCTTCGGGATAGATCAGCACGCCGGTGCTGGCGGGCAGGTCTCGCGCCAGCGCCTTGATGCCCTCCACCTCCTTGGCAGTGTTCGTTGAGCTGCGGTCGGCAAAGTAGTTGGGCAGCCGGTTACCCACAATATCGAGGCACGGATCCAGGAGGAGTTCGCGCTTGAGTACGAAGCGCAAGCGCTTGCCGAATGCCGATGCGTAGAACACCACGGGGATCATGGTGTCGCCGATCGAACAGTGGCGCAGCAGCATGAGCGGAGCCTCGCCTTCGAGGGCATCCGCGCCTTCGATCTCGAAGCGAAGGCGAAACAGGCGCACAGCCCAGGTGCGCAGAGCGCAGCACCACCAGTTCTGCAGGGCGTAGTTGGCGGCGAGCCACGCCTCGCGCCCCGCACCATGGCGTCGCCAGCCGTGGCGGAGCCAGATCCACAGCGCGCGCAGGACACCGAGGCACTCGCACCAGGCATAGGCGGTGACGAAGCCGACCATGCGCGGCAGGCTGCGGGCGCGCGGCAGAAACAGAGCGATCACAAGCGTCAGCGGCAGCCAGATCGGGAGCGTTGCGAAGAGCAGCGCAGTCAGGACGAACAGCAGCGGGACCGAGATGGCGCGCCGAACGAGGTTACTCACGAGGTCGCCCCCTGGGCAGTTCGCGCCGACGGAGCCTGTGCTGGCTTTGCCAGTGGATCGGTGAATGGCCGTTCCGCGCGGCGCGCTTCAACGGCTTCAAGAATCTGCTGATGCGTGGAGCGGTCGATCGGGTATGCGAGCGCTATGGCGAGGCCGAGGAGATTGAACAGGCTCGGAACGAGCGCATAGAGCGTGCGCAACGCGGTCTTTACCGTTTCCGATTGCTCAACGTTGGGTTCATAGCCGAGCGCTCCGAGGATCGGGAAGGCGACAAAGACACCGAAGGCTGCGGCAAGCTTCTTCGATACGGCCCAGACGCCGATGACTTCGCCTTCGCGGCGCGATCCCGTTCGCAGCTCCTCGTAGTCGATGACGTCGGCCTGCATGGCCGAGGGCAGCGCCAGGGTTGCGCCGAAGCCGATGCCGGAAAGGATGACGAGTACCGCATAGGCCTGGCTGTCCCCCTCGCCGAGGAAGAAGACGCCGGCAAAGGTCAGGGAGTTGATTGCGGCAGCCGCAATCCATGCCCACTTCTTGCCGATACGTCTGGACAGCCATACCCACATTGGCAGGAGCACGATGCCGGTGATGAAGTAAAGGAGCAGAAACGCCTCCACGTCTGGATCGCCAATCACGTATTCGACGTAATAGGGGATCAGCGTCGCCGGCAGGTTCGATCCGATGGCGGCGATCGTGTAACTCGCAAGCAGGATCATGAATGGACGGTTACCCGCTAGGCGCCGCATGTCGCGGAGCGGATTCACTGTCGCGAGAGCCTGCGAGCGCTCCGGTGCTCGCTCGCGCACGAGGCCAGCGCAGAGCAGGCAGGCGATGATGATGAGCGGCGCGTAGGCCAGGGCGACCGTGGCGAACTTCGTGCGCTGACCGTCGGCGTCATCACCGAGGCCGAGTGCCGCGTCGACGATCGCCGGCGAGGCCGCTGCGAGTACGGTGCCGAAGATCAGCATGCCGTCGCGAAGCGAGAGGATTGTTGTGCGTTCGTCGTAGTCGAAGGTGAGTTCGGGGCCGAGGGACTCGTAGGGCACCGTGATTGCCGTCCATGCCAGAAACACGGCGAACATGCCGATCGCGAACCACCAGATGGCGCTCGACGGGGAAAGCTCCGGCGGCATGAACAGGAACACGATCGCAGCGACCAGGGGGAACACGCCGATGCCGATCCACGGTCGGCGCCGTCCCCAGCGCGTGCTTGTGCGATCCGAAAGCGTACCAATGACGGGATCGCTGAAGGCATCGAACAGCCTGATCGCGAGGAGCACCACGCCGACGAGCGTGATGTCTGCGCCAACCACGTCGGTGTAGAACTTCGGAATGTAGACGTACAGGGGAATACCCACCACCGCGAGCGCAAAGGCGGGCAAGGCGTAAGCGGAACGGATGCTCCAGGGCACAGGGGCGGTCATTACGCGTGTCCTGACAGGGGCCGGGCCCTGCTCGTTGAGATCTTTGGGATGGCGATCCGGATCGCCGGCCTTCGGCTGGGCGGGGACTGGTCAGGCCCGTGCGCGGTAAGATCGCACCACGTGCAGCGTGAAGGAAGCGTCGTGGAAGCAGCTTGCATGGGCTCCGGCCTGGGTCCGCTGGACGCCACTCGGTGGTTGCGAACGCAGAAATGACCCGCGCTTCGATTGCTGCCTCGGATCGGCCGCGGGTAGGCGGCCACCTTGATGCCGCTTTTCGGCCCGTGGGCGAGTGCTTTGTCGAGCGACTGGCCGAGGCAGAGCTCGGGGCATCGCTGTGCGTCATCGTCGACGGGCGAACGGTCGTCGACCTCTGGGGCGGATATCGCGATCGAAAGCGCCTTCACCCCTGGCGCCGGGACACGCTCGTGTGTGGCTTCTCCAGCAGCAAGGGCGCTACGGCGACAGCGATCCTGGACGCGGTTGCCGCGGGCGCGCTCGAGCTCGACGCGCCGCTCACGAATCTGTGGCCCGAGCTTGGCGGAGACGGTCGTGAGGGGATCACCCTCCGCCATGTGCTCAGTCACCGGGCGGGCCTGCCGGGATGGCGATCCGACGCGGGCCTGGTGCCCGCAGATCTTCTGGACCCGGTGCGGATGACCACCGCACTTGCGGCGCAGAAACCGTTCTGGACGCCTGGAGCTCAGCACGGATATCACGCCCGCAGCTTCGGCTATCTGCTTGCCGAGGTTCTTGTTCGAGCGACCGGTGAGACGGTTGGCGCGCGCTTGCGACGGCGCATCACTGGCCCCCGAGAGCTCGATTTTCTGATCGGTATTTCGACGCTGGATCAGGCGCGCTGCGCCGATCTCGCACCCGCTGCTGCGGGGTTCGTTGTGCCTGAGGCTTCGCGGCCAATGCTGAAGGCCATGAGTGATCTCGAGTCTGCGACCGGCGCGGCGTTCAGCATCCCGCCTGCGCCGCGTGGTCTGAACACAAGCACGCGCTGGCGCGCGCTCGAGTTGCCCGCCATGAACGGGCACGGCACGGCAGCGGGGCTCGCCGGGCTTTATGCCGCGCTCCTTGCCGGGGAACTGCTGCCGCCGTCACTACTCGCGGAAGCGCGCATGCCGCACTCCGACGGCGCTGACGCGGTGCTGCTCCAGCATTCCACCTTCGGCCTGGGTTTCATGTGTTCTCGCTCGACCCTGCGTCTTGGGATTTCCGATGCGAGCTTCGGCCACGCCGGCGCTGGCGGATCGGTCGCCTTTGCAGACGCGGAGGCGCGTGTCGCCTTCGCTTTCCTGATGAATCGCTTGCGCCCTGGCGCAGTGACGGGGAATGACAGCGCCATGGCGCTGCTGGACGCGCTGCAGGGCTGTCTCGCATGAGCGGTAGCCGCGTCGTGCTCGGACGTATCCTCTTCGGCGCGGCTTCAATTCTCTCTGGCAACCGTGCAGTAGCACTTCAAGTCATGGCCTTGCCGGCCATTGTGCTCGTAGCGGCAGCCGTGGTGGAAGCCGTCCGACCCGATCTCGCGAATACGCTCAGAGGAGGGGTGCTGGCGCTCCTTGTGCCTCTGCAGGTGCTCCTTGCAATCAACATCCAGCGCCTCGTGCTCATGGGGCCTTCTGCTGTTCCCCGATTCGGGCTCGGTGGTTGGGGAGTCCGTGAGTGGCGCTATCTTGGCTGGAACGGAACGCAGTTGCTGGGTGCCTTGGGCGCGTTCCTGCTGTTGTCACCGCTCGGAATCTTCGGGCCGCCTGGTTGGGCCGTCGCGTTCGCTGCGGCGTTCTATGTGTGCGCCCGCCTTGCGCTGATGCTTCCGGGCATCGCCGTGGATCGGCCGCTCGAGCTGAGAGATGCATGGCGCCGCGGCGACGGTCAGGGCATGCGCCTTGCGGTGATCGTCATCGCGGTACCGCTCGCGGCGCTGCTGTTGTTCTTGCCGCTCAACGGCTCAGCGCTGTTGCCCGTTCGTATCCTCGGGGGCCTCGCTTCGCTGGCCGTCAATGCCTGGGTGGCCGCCGCGCTCGCGCTCGCGTGGCGCGCGCTCGACGATCGCGGTGCAGAGGCGGCGCCAGACCCTTCGGCGCCGCCGATTTCGGTCGATGCGGATGCTGCCCGCGGCGTGCTCCAGATCGTGCTGCGTCGGCGTTTGGAAACGGTGGAGCTCGGTCAGCTCGCAACGGTTGACGGGCTCGTCGCCTACCATGGCCGGATTCGAGGCGTAGTGATCGATGTGGCGGAGGACTTCGCTGCATCCGAGGTCGCGGACTGGCATGCGCTTGATGCAGTTCTTGCCCATCTTTCTGTGGTGCGCGTGCACGAGGGCGCGCGCCGCGTCGCCCTGGTGGCCCCGGCAGCGTGGGCACCGGAGGTCAGCAGCTTGCGCAAACACTTCACGGCGGCGGAGGCCCGCTGGTTCCCGTCGCTTCGCGGCGCGCGCGCCGCAAGCTGGGCGTGCGGCGAAGACGTTCTCTGACTCAAGGCGTCGCGATTGTGCGCTGGCTCAGACGGAACAGTCGCCAGGATAGGGCGGCGGCGACAAAAGCGAGGCCTGTTGCGAGTCCGATCCAGAACCCATAGACACCAAGTGCCGTGCCCAGCCAGCCGAATCCTAGGGCCGCGCCGAGCGGGAGCGCCATCCCCCAGTACCCCACGAGGGCGATCAACATCGGTGCACGCGTGTCCTTGTAGCCGCGGAGGGCTCCGATTGCGGTCGCCTGCGCGTTGTCAACAATGATGTACAGCGCGACAAAGAGCACGAGCTTGGAGGCGAGGGCTGCAACGTCCGGATCTGTGGTAAACGCCCCGGCGATGCTGCGGTTGGCCATCGAGAGAATGATGGCGGCGACGACGCCGACCGTGATTGCGGTGCCAAGGGCAACGAAGGCCGCGCGGCGCGCGATGGCCGGCCGGCCTGCGCCCGTCTCGTAGCCAACGCGAATGGTGGCCGCCACGCCTAACCCCATGGCGAGCATGAAGACGATGCCGTTGATGCTGTAGGCGATCTGCTGAGCGGCAACGGACACGATGCCGAAGCGCGCCACGAGCAGGGTGGCGAGCGAGAAGCAGGCCATCTCGAAGAAGGCCGTCAGGCCAATAGGTGCGCCGAGGCGTACGAGCTGCGAAATGCGGGCGAGATCGGGTGGCGAGAAGCGCTCGAACAGCAGCGTCGGCGCGCGGAATCGGGGCAGCGAAACAACGGCGAGCATGGCGAAGCATTCGAACCACATCGTGATTGCGGTCGACAGCGCGCAGCCGGCCACGCCCAGGGCCGGCAGGCCGAACTGACCGAAAACGAAGAGCCAATTCAGCAGGCTCTTCAGGCCAAGGGCGGCGAAAGCAACGTACATGGCCGGCCGTGTCTGCCCGAGGCCATCGCACAGATAGCGGAACAGGAAGTAGAACATGACGCCGGGCAGCCCCCAGCGCGCGACTTCCACGTATCTGACGGCGAAGGGGATGGCCTGAGGATCGGCGCCCACGGCGGCGTACACGTGTTCTGCCTGCGAGACCACTCCTACGATCAGGACGGCGATGACGAGCGCGATCCAGACTCCCTGCCGAATGACCTCGCCCACTTCTCGCGTGCGCGCTGCGCCATGAAGCTGGGAGACCGTCGGGGTCACCGCCATGAGCACGCCCATGAGCAGAATCATGGCGGGCCAGATGACGTTGCCGCCGAGCGCGGCGCCTGCGAGGTCTCCCGCCGATACGCGCCCGAGCATCAGCGTGTCGACGAGCCCCATGCCCATCTGCGCGAGCTGCGCGGCGACCACCGGGGCCCCGATGGTGGTCAGCCGAACGAGCTCGGCGAAGGTCGTCGCGGGCGCTTGATCAGCGCCGCTGTGCTCTGCCGATGCGTTCATGTGTCAGACGTGCGCGTCTGCCCGCGCGCCTCGTGCGCACGAAAAGTGCGAGATGACGTGCATCGCGTGGGCGACGTCGACGAAGCTGCACGCCGCGCAGCCGCTTGGGATGCGCGCGCTGCGGCGCAGGAGCTGGGGGAGCCCGATCGCGGTGACCATAAGCTGGGGTCGAGGCGCTTCGCGGTCGCGCGCTGAGATCACGAGTGATCGTTTCCTCGCCACGGCGCGAAGTCAGGCGCGCGGCGTTCGCGCTGAGCATTGCCTGCTTCTGCGCATTCGTCCGTGTGGTAGTAGAGCGCCACGGCCTGCATGCCGAGGCTGGACAGGCCCCGCAGCTGCTCGGTGTCCGCATTCAGGGAGCGCTTGGCGATGGCAAGCGCAGTGGGGCTGCGTTCGAGCAGCTCACCGCACCAGCGCTCGACCGTTTCGTCGAGTGTATCGTCCGGAACCGCGATGTTCGCCAGACCCATCTCAACGGCTTCATGTGCACTGTAGCGACGGCACAGGAACCACATTTCCCGGGCCTTTTTCTCCCCGACGATGCGAGCCAGATAGGCCGTGCCGAAACCCGGATCCACAGAGCCCATCTTCGGGCCCACCTGACCGAAGACGGCGCTTTCTGCGGCGATGGTGAGATCGCACAAAGCTGCGAGCACGTTACCGCCACCGATCGCGTAGCCGCGAACGCGTGCGATCACGGGCTTTGGACAGTCTCGGATCGCCGTGTGCAATTGCTCGACGGGAAGGCCGATGGTGCCACGGCCACCGTAGCTCCCGCCCGCCTCCGCATGCGCCTTCTGGTCGCCGCCCGTGCAGAAAGCGCGGTCGCCGGCCCCGGTGAGTACGACGACGCCAACCTCCGGGGACCAGGCTGCGTCCTCGAACGCGCGGATGAGCTGTTCGCAGGTCGCTGCGCGAAAGGCGTTGTACACCTCAGGCCGGTTGATGGTGATTCGTGCGATGCCATCATCAACCTCGTAGCGAACATCCGCTGGTGCGTCGCTCATGGTGAATCTCCTTGGTGCGGTCTGGGCGGGGACAGGAAGAATGGTGCTCGGGCGACGGGTTGTCATCCGCTCCGCGAGTCTCTGCTACCGTAACCGGAAGGCCGGCGGCCCTCCTGCACCGGCGCGAGACGCGAGGAGCGGGTGATGACCGCCGAACGCATGCCTGCCGATCACCCCCAGCGTCGGGATTTGAACAACGAAGTTCATGCCCGCCCGCCAGAGGCTTTGACCCCGCCTGCGCGCCTCAGCTATCTCGTGCTTCGCTCCGAACCCGAGACGCGGTCGCGAGACCGCCGAGCGCTCCTCGACCTGGTTGATCGCTTTGACGGCCCGGTCGTGCCCGAGCAGGCGAATCACGTCCGCGTCGACCTTGGGCCGCTCACGGTCACCTTCGAGGCCCATACGGAATTCGTTCGCTACACCTTTCTCACGCTGGATGCGGGGGCAGCTGACTTCTCCGAGGTCGCGCTCGATCGCGTGCCGGGCGAATGGCTCGCGGCGCTCGAAGGGGAAGTGATGGTCGCCACGCACGTGATGCTTCTCCCCGCGCCAGCCGATGAGCTTGATCTCGTCTCGCTCAGCGCCGCGCACTTCAACGGGAACGAACTTGTCGGCGCACGCCTGGAGGGGGGCTACGAGACAGCGGTGACGGACTTCCGCATCCACGGCGACCGCTTTTCGCGCATGCTCGTGTTCGATCACGCCGGCGGCGCGAACCAGACTGGCCGCTCCGTGCAGCGGCTGCTCGAAATGGACACCTATCGGATGATGGCGCTGCTGGCGCTTCCGGTAGCCCGGGCTCTGGTGCCCCTTCTGGAAGCCTGCGAGCGCGATCTCGCGGAGATCGCTGATGCCCTGTCCGATGCGCGGCCCGAGGATGAAGCGGGCCTCCTCGAACGACTGTCACGACTGCAGGCAGATCTGTCGCGGCACGATACGCAGTCGCACACGCGCTTCAGCGCGGCCGCAGCCTATTACGCCGTTGTGCAATCGCGCGTGCGCGACATGCGCGAGGATCGGCTCGCGGATCTGCAGACCTTCCAGGAGTTCACGGAGCGGCGCCTGGCGCCGGCCATGAACACCTGTCGCGCGGTTGCTGCGCGCATCGAAGCGCTGGTGGATCGGACGGGACGCATGATCACGACGCTTGCCACGCGGGTGGAAATGACGCGCGAGCAGCAATCGCAGGCGGTGCTCCGTTCCATGGATCGCCGGGTGGAACTACAGGTTCGCCTGCAGAGCACCGTGGAAGGGCTCTCGGTTGCCGCGATCAGCTACTACGTCGTGGGCCTGGTCGGCTATGCGGCCGGTGGGCTGAACGGTCTGGGCGTACCTGTCGACGGTGCGGTCCTGGTGGGCGCGAGTATCCCCGTGGTCATCCTCTCGGTGTTTTTCGGTTTGCGCCGCGTGCGCAAACACCTGGAAGCGGATTCGGACGGGGGCGAATGATGGGTATTGAGTGCTGGGATGTCGGCGGCGCCGAAGTTGCGCGTATCCAGGAACAGATTGGCCCCATGTTCGATCCGAGAACGTTCTTCCCGGACTATGACGCGGCCGTGCTCGCAGAGGTCCGGCGGCGCCTGGGTGAGGCCCACGTCGCGTCCAGCGGCCGTATCGTTTCATCGATTCACTCCTGGCTCATCCGCGTTGACGGCCGCAACGTCCTCGTCGATGGCTGCATCGGTGATCACAAGGATCGTCAGCCCTACCGCCGCTGGCACGAGCTTGAATCGGACTGGTCGCGCCGCCTTGCTGCGGTTGGCGTGACGCCGGCGGACATCGACTACGTCATGTGTACCCACCTGCACGTCGATCATGTCGGTTGGAACACGTCTTTAGAGGATGGCCGCTGGGTGCCGACCTTCCCGAATGCGCGCTATCTGTTCGCGCGCGACGAAGTGGAGCACTTCTGCGCGGAGCGCGAGGCCGCGGCGACGGATGAGTTCGACGCTGTGTCGAAGAAGGTCTGGGATGACTCTGTGCAGCCGGTTCTCGACGCGGGGCTCGTGGACTTCGTCGACGGCGTGCATCCGATACTCGCCGATCGGTTGATCATGGAGCCCTCGCCCGGACACACCCCCGGCTCCTGCTCGCTCGTGCTTCGGGACGACGCGGAGCGTGCCTGTTTCACCGGCGATATGGTCCATCACCCTGTGCAGGTCTATCGCCCGGACTGGAACAGCAGCTTCTGTGAGCAGCCCGAGCAGGCCCGCCGAACGCGTCGAGCGTGGCTTGAGCGCTGTGCCCGCAGCAGCGCGCTGCTCATGACGGCGCATTTCGGTGCGCCGTACGCGACGCGAGTCCGTCGCACGGAAGAAGCCTTCGATCTCGACTTTGTCGAGCCCGACCGCGTTCTGCCGCTGCCCTGAGGCAGTGCGTGCGGGTTGGTTACCGCCGCCCGTGGCCCCGCTCGGAGCGCCGCCCGTCAAGGGCTCGGGGGCTGTCGCTCGAGCGCAGCTGCGAGGAAATCGACGAACAGACGAATCTTTGCTTCCACGTGCTCGCGATGGGGATAGACCGCGTACGCGGTCGTCGGCGGCAGCGACCAGTCGGGCAGGACGCGCTCCAGGCGACCGGATTCGATGAGTGAGCCGACGCCGAAGCGAGACATGACGCCGATGCCCATACCGGCGAGCGCCATGGCGCGGGCGCCGCGAGCACTGTCGGTCTCCAGAGAGCCGCGCAGTCCGACGGTGATACGTTGGCCTGCGCGGGTGAAGGTCAGGCGTGACGGCTCGCGGCGCTGCGAGAAGATGATGGTTTCGTGCGAGGCGAGCGCGCCAGGGCTGTCTGGCCGGCCGACGCGATCCAGGTACTCCTTAGATGCGCAGAGGTAGAGGGGCGCGTCGGCGAGCTGGCGTGCGATCAGCGAAGAGTCCGCGAGCCGACCGATACGGATGGCGAGATCAAAGCCGGATTCGACGAGGTTCACCATCTGGTCGTCCAGGCTCACGCGAATTCGCAGACCCGGATACTCGAGCCTGAAGCGGGCGATCTGTGGGATCAGGTAATCGGTTCCGAAGTCGACGGGGCAGGTGATAGAAAGCTTGCCGAGTGGCTGTTCCTGGTAGGCCGCGACCTCGCGCACGGCTTCGTTGGCCTCGGACAGGATACGTTGGCAGCGGCGGTGGAAGCGTGTGCCCGCTTCGGTCAGGGCGAGGCGCCGCGTTGTGCGATTCAGGAGGCGGACGCCAAGCTCCTCTTCCAAGCGGCGAACATGGTTCGAGACTGCAGACTTCGCGAGGTCGAGTTCGCGTGCCGCCTCGCTGAAGGAGCCCGTGTCGACAACGCGCGCGAACACAGCCATGTGGCGGAGCGTTTCCATGCTGGATCCGAGAATTGTTCTTTCAGGAGAACAATAATATCTCCGAAGGCTCTATTGTTCCTGCTGCCTTGGGTCGAGAGAATCGCGTTCTCGCTGACTCGGATGGCGCCGAGATGACAACGCTCTACGGCAACCGCGATTCCGGTTCGACACACCGCGTGCGCGTGTTGATGCATTGCATCGGCCTTCCGCATCGGTATGTCGAGATCGATCTGGCCGCCGGCGAGCATCGCGCGCAGAGATTCCTCGCGATCAATCCTTTCGGGCAGGTTCCGGTGCTCCAGGACGCCGGCCGGACGCTACGTGATTCGCATGCGATCCTTGTCTATCTCGCGCGCGTTCATGGCCCGGCCTGGCTGCCAAGCGACCCGGGCGCAGAGGCTGAGGTGCAAGCCTGGCTGTCTTTTTCGGCCGGGGAAATTCAGCAGTCGCTTGGCCGCCTCTACCTCGCCCGTGTTTATCCAGAGCAGGGCGTGCCGACCGACGCGGAGCGTCGTGGGCTCAGTGCTTTGCGCCTTGTCGATCATCATCTCGCGCGCGCAGGGAAGGAATGTCTAGTGGGCAATGCGCCCACGATCGCTGACGTCGCTTTGTATCCCTATCTTTCACTCGGCCTCTGTGAGCGCGGTGATCTTGAGCTGGCGGCGCTCGATGCCTGGGTCCAGCGCCTCGAGACGCGCCACGGCTTCGTCCCGCTGCAGGCCACCGACGGCGCCGCCGCCTGAAGCATGCGCTGCCCGGTCTGCGGAGCGCCGGGCCGATCGGGCCGCTCGACACTTCGGTCCGGGCTGAAGAAGCGGTAGGCTCGCCGCACTTCGCGAGCGGAGCCCGACGTGCACCCTGACCCCTTGCTCGTCCTGTCTGCGATTCTCGTCGCCGGCGTGGTCGCCCAGTGGATCGCCTGGCGCATGCGTCTGCCGGCGATCCTCTTCTTGCTGTTGCTCGGCATTCTTGCCGGACCGGTCAGTGGCGTCCTCGATCCGGATACGCTCTTCGGCGATCTGCTCTTTCCCGGCGTCTCCCTCGCTGTTGCCGTGATTCTGTTCGAGGGCGCACTCACGCTGCGTCTCGAGGAGATACGCGGGCTTGAGGACGTCGTCCGGAATCTTGTCACGGTAGGCGCGCTTGTCACCCTGGGCGTTGTGAGCGCAGCGGAGCATTTTGCGGTTGGTCTGGCGCCGGGCATCGCACTGCTGTTCGGAGCCCTGGTCGTGGTGACCGGACCCACCGTGATCGTCCCGATGCTGCGCACCGTTCGCCCGACGGAGGCGGTGGCGAACACCCTGCGCTGGGAAGGTATTGTCATCGATCCGGTCGGAGCGCTCCTTGCGGTCCTGGTTTTTCAGGCCGTTGCGGCAGGCTATGCGGAAGACCATGGCGGCTCGCTGCTCTTCACCTTCGCCTCCACGGTCGGGGTCGGCACCGCGATCGGCTTCGCCGCCGGACGCGGTCTCGCCCTCGCCCTGCGCCGTCACGCTCTGCCCGAATATCTGCACAACGCCGTAACCCTGGCGGTGGTTGCGGGCGCTTTCACCGTGGCCGACGGCCTGCGCCACGAATCGGGCCTGCTCGCGGTGACGGTCATGGGCATGACCATGGCGAACACGCGTGGTGCGCCCATCGACGACATTCTGGATTTCAAGGAAAGCCTGTCCCTCCTCCTGATCTCCGTGCTCTTCATTACGCTCGCTGCGCGCCTCGACCCGGATCATCTGCTCACGCTCGGCCCGGCTGCGCTGATTCTTCTCGCCGTCGTGATGTTCATTGCGCGGCCGCTTGCGGTGCTGATCTCGACCTTCCGCTCGAAGCTTTCCTGGCCAGAGCGCACCCTCATTGCATGGATCGGCCCGCGTGGCATCGTCGCGGCGGCGGTGTCCGCTGCTTTCGCGCTGCGCTTGGAGGCGCTTGGCGTCGAGGAAGCCGCGCTCCTCGTGCCCCTCACATTCGTTGTCATCATCGGCACGGTCATTGTTCAGGGGCTTACCGCCGGTCCGCTTGCGAAGATGATCGGCGTCATGGAGCCGGAGCCGAGGGGTGTGCTGCTTGTCGGCGCGCACCCCCTTGCCCGGAAGCTAGGTCTCGCGCTCAGGGATTCGGGCTTTCGCGTTCTGCTCTGCGACGCGAGCTGGGAGGCGGTCGCCGAGGCCCGCATGGCGGGCCTGCCGACCTTCTATGGCTCGCCCGTATCGGAAGCGGCGGACCGCCATCTCGACCTTGTCGGTATCGGTCGGCTCATGGCGCTGTCGCCGAGTGCGCAGATGAACGCGCTCGCGGCCCATCGCTACGCCCATGAGTTCGGTCGCGGCAACATTCACTGGGTCGAGGCCGGGGGGGAGCGCGCTCAGCGTTCGGCAAGGAATGTCGCCGGGCGGCCGGGCAGTCGCCTCTTCGGTGGCGATGTCACCTGGCCGAAGCTCGCGTCGATGATTGCGGCGGGGGCCGAGGTCCGCCGCACGGGACTCACGGAGACCTTTGGCTTCGAGGCCTGGAAGGCCGAGCACGGCGACGCGGTGCCGCTCGTGGCGCTGACCCCTGACGGGCGACTGCGCATTTTCCAGGCGCATCAGGAGGTCGAGCCGGCGGCTGGCTGGACAGTGCTTGCCCTGGTGCCGCCGAAGGCGGACGCCGCCGCGGGGGCGGCGCCCTGAGGGGCCGGATCCTTCAGTAGCCGGCAGTTCCATCCATGATGCGGTCGTAGAACTCGGCGTCGAGCGGCTCGTAGATCTGGCTGCCCGGCTTCAGGACGTAGATCGCCTCGTCGCCGACGCGGCCGGGATGAAAGGCCTCTTCGCGGAGGTCCTTCTTGAGCAGCTTGAAGGTGCTTGTCGTGTCCTGGTCTGTCTTCACGCGGACGAAGATCGGGCGCGCATAGGCGGCGAGCTTGTTTGCCACATGCGCGGAGAGCGTGCCCCAGTCGACGTCGGCGGCAGTCGAGATCTGGTCCGGATCGAAGGTGATGGCCGCCATACCCGCGCGGCCGTCCGTGCCGGGAATCTGTACGCCGTAAACGTTCGTCGTCTGTACCTGAGAGAAGGTATTGATGATCTCTCCGACCTCGTTCGTCGAGCAGTTCTCGCCCTTCCAGCGGAAGGTGTCACCGGTCCGATCGACGAACTGATAGTGCTTCTGACCAAAGGCAAAGCCGACGTCGATCTGCTTAACCAGATCGCCCGTGTTGAACCAGCGATCACCTTTCTTCATGACGTCTCGGACGACCTTTTTCTCGCTCGCAGTCTCGTCCGTGTAGCCGTCGAAGCGGGTTTCGCCGGCGATCTCTATCAGGAGTAAGCCTGGCTCGCCAAAGCCAACGGTCTGGCACAGGCCATCCGCACCACGCACCAGTGCTTCTTCGTCCGTGTCGTAGCGCGCCAGGGTGTGCGGCGCGATGCCGAAGCCGATCGTGCAGTCCTTGTTGAACGCGTTGACGAAGCCCGAATTGCCCTCGGAGGCGCCGTAGAGCTCGAACACCTTCCTGATGCCGAAGCGCTTCTTGAAGTCGAGCCAGATGTCGGGGCGCAAGCCGTTGCCGATAACGCGTTCGACGGGATTTTTGGCGTCGTCTGCGTGCGCTTCCAGATGGAGCAGGTAGCGGCAGATCTCGCCGATGTAGACGAAGATGTTCGTGTTCTGCTCGCGTACTTCGCGAAGGAAGTTCGACGCTGAGAACTTGCGCCGAATGAACATGCTTGCGCCGCCCCAGAGCACGCTCCCGAATGCGACGAGCAGGCCGGTCGAATGGTAGAGGGGGAGGCAGTTGTAGATTCGGTCGCTGGGCTTGATGTTGAGGGTGACCACGCCAAAGCCCTGGACGCCTCGGAAGACGCGCTCGTTGGAGACGATCGCCGCCTTGGGCAGGCCGGTGGTCCCCGAGGTGAAGATGTACAGGCACGGATCGTCCAGGGTGATCTCGGCCGTCTCCGGGCGATTGTCGGCGCAGAGGGTCCCGTCTATGTCCGACAGCTCTGTGGCCCATTGTGGCACCGTGGCGTCGGTCCGCGCCGGGTCTGGCAGCCAGGCGAAGTCGCGGCTGAGCTCGAGGCCGAGCGCATCCTTGACTTCATCAACCGCGTCTTCAAGTTCCGCGCCCACCACGAACGCCTTTGCGCCGATCGTCGTCGCGCTGTGTACGAGCACGTCTCGGCGCTGGTTCGTGTTCACCAGACCAGCAACCGCGCCCAGCTTGCAGATGCCGAAGAGTGTGGTCAGGAACGAGAGACGGTTCTCGATCATCATCGCTACGGCATCGCCGTGTCGTATCCCGTGGCGGTCTGCGAGGGCGGCGGCTACGCGATTGGCGCGTGCGTTGAAGGTCGCCCAGTCGATGCTTTCGCCATCTGCGGTGAGCGCTGTCCTGTCCCCGAATTCGCGCGCATTGCGTTCCAGCAGGCTGCCGATCGAGCGCCGCTGTGCGGGATCGATCTTTTCCTGGCGTGCCGCGCGGATCAGCGTCGCGGTCATGTCCAGCAGGTCACCGGGTCCGGTCACTTCGTACTCCTTCCTTGGTGGGCGCGCGGGATTCTAGGGAAGTTTGGAACGAGTGCTCCACCTTTTACGCGCAGCTCTTGCGGCGGTGCGTGTGGCATCAGCTGAACGCGCTGGCGTAGACCCCGAGTGCCATGGCACCGCCGGTGTGCACGAAGACCACGTCATCGTCCTCTGAAAAGGCGCCGCGGCGAATCATCGCCAGCAGCCCGGCCATCGCCTTTCCGGAGTAGACCGGGTCGAGCAGGATGCCTTCCGTGCGTGCGACGAGGCGCACCGCTTCGGCCATGCTCTTGGTCGGCATGCCGTAGCCCTCTCCGAGGTGTCCATCTTCGATTTCCACGGCCCCGGGCGGCAGTACGGTGTCCGGAGCTATGCGGTCGAGCACTTCTCGCGTCAATGATTCGATCCGCGCGGAGAGCTTCGGAGCGTCCTTCGTGTAGGTGTTTACGCCGACAACGCGGGTCGTGAGCCCTGCGAGCAAGCAGCCCGCGATGAGTCCCGCCTGAGTGCCGCCAGAGGAGGTCGAGTGGATGATTGCTTGCGGAAACAGGCCTCGTGCGGAAAAGTCCGAGGCGATCTCCAGAGCGCAGCGCACGTAGCCCAGCGCTCCCACGGCGTTGCTGCCTCCGGTGGGGACCCAGACGCAGCGGCGGCCTGCAGCGGCGTGCCCGGCCATGATCTGCTCGGCAACCTCGCGCGGGTCATCGGCTAGCGGTACGCGATGCACCCGAGCGCCCAGGAGATCGTCAAGCAGCAGATTGCCGGCGACGGGATAGTTGTCGATCTCCCTGGGAACGGATTCGCGGAGAATCAGGTCGCAGGCGAGACCACGGCGGGCGCAGGCCGCTGCGGTCTGGCGAGCGTGGTTCGACTGCAGGGCGCCGAAGGTCAGGACGGCGTCGGCGCCCGCGGCCTCGGCGTCTGCGATCAGGTATTCGAGCTTGCGCGTCTTGTTGCCACCGCTCGCAAGCCCGGTGCAGTCGTCACGCTTGATCCACAGACGTGGGCCGCCGACTGCTTCACGCAGGCGGCCCAGAGGCTCGAGCGGCGTTGCGCCGTGCGTGAGATTCACGCGCGGTATGTCTTCGAAGCTCACTTTGGCGTGCTCTCCTGAGGACGTGGGACGAACACGAGCCTGAACGTGATGGGCTCCTCGAGCAGACCGTTGCGAATCTCGAAGCTTGCGAACAGGCCGTCAGGTTCACGGCGCCAGGCTTCGACAATGCGGGTGCCCGTATCCGAGATGCGCTCGACGTAGAGGACCTCGTCCTCCCATGCACCGATGCGCACGTCCGGATGGTCTGCGTCCACTACGCTTGGGCGACCGTCCGTCCAGATTCGCTCCTCGTCTCCGAGATCGCGCCTGAAGCGCACGGCTTCGGCTTCCACGGTGAGATCAAGTCTCGCGTTCGGCAATTGCAGCGCTGCGAACAGGTCGCGCCCCACGGCGCGCTGAGACGGCGGGCGGCGCAGCCCCGCAGGATCGGGGCGCGTACTGCGCGGGGGGCGCAGGTCTCGAGCGATGTCCCGCGTCGCGTCCCTCAGCTTCGCTTCAGGGTCATCGCTGCGCTCGCGGTCCACTGCATAGCTGTCCGTGAAGCGATCCGATCCATGGGCGGCAACCGCGACGGCGAACAGCAACATCGATAGGGCAATGCCGAATGCAGGGCGCGCTGAGCGGGTCAAAGGGGGGTGCTCCGGGCTACGGACTGCAACCAAGTTTCCAGCCCCCTGCCCACCAGTTCCAGCCTTCGGGCGCGCCATTCCTCCGCATCCAGCGAGCGCATCGCTTCAAGGAGATGGCGGGCACGCTCGGGCTGCCCGCGCAGGTCCGTAACCGGATGCCGGTGGATGCGGATCGTGAACACGAGCCACCGGGATCGCACCAGACGCCTGAGCGTCTGGCGTTCGGTACGCAGCCAGAGCGCTTCGGCAACTGATGCCTGATCGCCGCGAGCCGCGACCGCTGCACCGATCGGCGGCGTCTCTGATCGGTCCCAGGCGCCGTCGTCATACAAAGCCCAATTGCCGCGTTCGAAGATCTGATCGTCCGGCAGGCGTGCACAGAAGGTGCGCATGCGTGCGCCGATACGCGCTTCCAGGCCATCGACGGGCGCGTGAATCTCGGTGAGATCCCGGTTCAGTTTTTCATCCAGGCGCCAGCCGGTTGACGCGGTGAGAACGGCGGCGCGCAGCGTGGGTGGATCGTCGGGCGTGAGCAGGCAGATGTCATCCGGCACGCGCGCCGCGATCTCTCGCAGCGCGTCGGTGCCCCTTGCGCGGCAGTCCGGAGCGATGAGGGCAAGGAGCTCTTCCACTGCGGCGTAAGCGTCCGGCGGGCAGGCGAAGTGCGCATGCAAGCGCGACTCGAGGAGGCGCCATCGGTCCGCTGAGCGTTCGTCTGCATCGTCGACGGCAGGGAGCCATTCCCTTTCCGTGATGGGTCTGAGGCCCATGCGGTGCGCCCCTGGTACGGCCTGCCCATCCCGGCTGTAGCTCGTCGCGGCGTCGCGGGACCCGTTCAGGAGCGCAGCCGCGCGGTCACGCGTATCTCGAGGCGCGCGCCGGGGACGGCGAGTTCCGATACACCGATAGCGGTCCATGCTGGCCAGGGTGCCTCGAGCGCCTCGTCACGGGCCGTCATGAAGTCGGGAAGGGTGGCCTGGAGCCCGACGTGGTAGGTCGTGTACTCGACGATGTCGGAAAAATCGAGCTCGGCGGCCTTGAGCACCTTGCCCACCGCCGTCCAGGCGAGGCGGGCTTCTTCGATGAAGTCCTCGGGTACGCTCATGTCCTGTGTCGTGCCGATCTGGCCACTGCACAAGAGCAGGCTGCCGCTGCGTACGGCCTGCGCGAAGTGCCATTGGTGATAGAGCGTGCCGGACGGATCCTGGATGTGGTCTTCGCTCATGCCATCAGCTCCCGATCAGACGAATAGACGCAGGCTAGCATTGCGTTGCCTCAGCCTGGGAGGCGTGTTGCGTCGCTCGGAAGGGGCTCAGGCAGATAGGCGATGAACACTTTTGCCAACAGCAGCGGCAGGAACCAGCTTGCCGTCTCCTGAAGCCCTACGGTTGCGTCAATGAAGATGAGGCCTACGCAGGTGGCGGCCAGACCGACGCGGCGCTGTATCGCGGGCCTCGCGCGCAGGATCGTGATCGCCCCGAAGAGCAGCGCTGCGCCCACGGCCGCGAGCCGCGCGGGCTCTGCCTCCCGGAGGATTAGAGCGAAGCACGCATACTGGAGCAGGTGACCGGTCACCCAGGCTGCGTGGCCTGCGGGACTGCGACCGGTCCTTCGCACCTGGCGTGCGATGGGCCCGCGCAGATGGGCTACGAGGCCCCCGCACAGGTCCGCGCCAAGAACGCCCAGAATCAGGGCGGAGAGAACGTCGGCATGTGTGGTCAGGGCCCCGAGAAGCAGCCCCCCGCACAGGGCGGCGGCGACTGCGCCCTGATCCGCAAGATCGGCATCGATTCCGACATAGCGCTTCCAGATCGCGACCGGACTGATCTTCCGGGCGCGAACGGATGTCCTGTGCGGAGGCGGTTCCATCGAGCGGTCATTCCTGACGGTTGTCACGTGCCGGACGCGGCTGCGGGAAAGCACGCGAGCATACGGGATTGGAGGCCCGCAGTTGTCCAGGCGCCTCAGTGCGCGCTGGAGCGCGCCCGGACCGCCAGCCTTGCGAGTGAAAGCTCGTGGCGTCCGTGAGGCGGCCTTTTCGGGTCATTACCCGATTGTCGGTGTCGGTCGGGGTGCGGCTTCATGGCTGTGCCGGACCGGCGTGAGCCTGATCGCCCAGATAATGCTCTTCGCGCCACGGACGTGTGTCGGCAAGGAAGGCGACACCGGCGCACTTTGGTCGCACAGAAGGGTACGGCTTGGGGGGAATGGCAGAGCTTGTCGTCGACGGCCGAGTGAGCATCACGCTCATGCTGCTGTCCGTTGCCCTTGCAATGATCGCAGGGGTTTCTGCGCAGGCCCTCACCGACCGCATCTTCCGCACCCGGCAACTTCCCTACGCGCACAGTCGCGTGCTGTCAGTGCTCATCATTTCCATCACCGTGGCCCTCTGTCAGCTGTTGGCGCTCGGCGCGCTTGATGACCTCCGCGCATTCGAAACAGAAGCGATCGAGCGCGCATCGGCGTGGTTCGTGATCGTGGGAACTGTTTTTTTTGCAAGCGTCTTCGACGCGGAAGACGTGCCGCACGGTGAGACACGCGGCGTGCCGCAGCTTCTCGTATTTGTTCTAGCGGCCGTCCTGCTCCATCAGTTCGGCGTTGTAGAGCGCCTCACGCCGGAGTGGCGTGTCGAGCGCTGGATCGGCGCCATTGCCAGCTTTGCGATCTGTCTGGCACTCGTTACGCCGTTCCTCGATCACTTCGTGGACCGTCGCTTCGACGTACGCTCGCCCTGGGTGCCCGGCCTGGTCATGGGCTTAGCGGGCACGCTGCCGTTCCTGCCCGTGAACCTGTACACGTTTGCCGCAGCGCAGCCGCAGGCGGCGCCCGTGCCTGAAGCGCTGGAGGCACTTCGGAGTCGGGGCATCGTGAGCGCTGTCGTCATGCTGGCGCTCTTCCATTGTCTGGGCTGGGTGCTGGCCTGGCGCGCATCCCAGCGTCACGTGCTCGCTCAGCGGGGCCTTCATCGCATGGAGGCGACCCTCGATGCGCTCCTCGACGACCGTCCCGCGTGGGCGGCCGTACTCGACGAGGAGGGCCAGGTTCTCGCGATCAGCGGCCACGTCCGGGATGCCCCGGTTGCGCTCGGCGACGCGACGGGCAGGTTGCTCGTAGAGGCATTGCCAAGCGGTCTGCGTGGGGACGTGGCAAGGGCCCTCGCCAAAGCCCGCCGTACGCCCGGCCGGGCGGTCGTCAGGCGCGTGACGTTCGAGGCGCAACCTGGCGTGGAGGAAACGGTCGAGTTCCGGCTCGTCGACCGAACCGAGGATCCCGAGGTGCGTGGCGTCGTGTTTGTCATCCACGTGACCACTTTGCTGGTTGCCGAGCGCCGCGCACTGCTCGCGCAGCAACGTGTCTACCAGCAGGTATTCGAGCACTCGCCCATACCCATGATGGTCGTTGATCCGGTTCGCGACCGGATTCTCGAGGCGAATGGCGCGGCGGTTGACTGCTATGGCTGGGCCAGCGAGGAGCTCGTGGGCAGCCACGTGCGGAAAATCATCGCGCCGGAGTCCTATACGCCGGCTGAGCAGTTCTGGGCGGGCGCAAAGGATGGTCCGCTGCCGACCGTCCATCGTCGCCGTGACGGCACACGATTTTCCGTTCGCATCTCCTCGGCTGCGTACTACGAGGAGGGCGAGGCACGTCGTCTCGCGATGGTCGAAAACGTTGATGCGCTCGTGCGGCAAAACGCGCTGCGCAGCGGTGAGATTGAACTGCTGCGTTCGCTCATACGATCGAACGACATCGGCGCTTGGCTGGGCGGGCTTGTCCACTGGCTCGCCGAGCAGTGCCCTACCCAGTTCCAGGTAGCGGCGCTCTGGCTCGATCCGAACCGCCCCCTGATCGCGCAACGGGGCTCGGACCCGCTCGTTGAGGCGCGCTTGCAAGACCTCGATGTCGAGCGTTTGCGAATCGAGCTCCGCGATGATGGCCTGCGCCCCCTTCGGGGGACGGCCGAGGGGCCACAGCCGCTCTGGCTCATGTCCGTCAAGGACGGTGAGGGCAGCGTTCTGGGCTTCGTTGGAGCAAGCGTCCTGCGCGGCCGTGCGCCGAGCGATTCGGTCATTCAGGTGCTCGATCTGGCTGCGAAGCTCACGGCATTTGCTGCCGAGCGCGAGCGTGCGCAGCAGGTCCTTCTCAGATCGCAGCGGATGGAAACGCTCGGTCGCGTGTCCGGCAGCGTGGCGCACGATTTCAACAACCTGCTGACGGTCATCGTTGGTGAGGCAGACATGATCGGCGAAGTCATCACGGAGCATCCGATCGCAGCTACGAGTCATCAGAACCTGATGGATGCTGCGAATCGCGCGGCCGGCATTGCGCGGCGCTTGCTCGTGATGGCGCATCAGCGTCCGCGGAAAGTAGAAGTGCTGTCTCTCGATACGGTGTTGCGCGAGTCTCGACTCTGGCTTTCTGATCAGCTTGCCGAAGGGGCAGTCGTCGATCTCTCGCTCCCCGATGTGGGGCCGTCGATCGAATGCGATCGCGGACAGCTTGAGGCTTCATTGCTCAATCTCGTCTCCAACGCGCGTGATGCGAGTCCGAGCGGCAAAGGCGTCTCCATGTCGCTGTCGCTCGAGCGCCTGGATGGCCCCACCCCCGTCGACAGTGGAACCTTGGGGCCCGCGCGCTACGCGGTCATTAACGTGGTGGACGCGGGTCAAGGGATACCCCCGAGTCTGTTGCCGCGGGTGCTCGATCCGTTCTGCACAACGAAGGCGGGTGCCGGTACGGGGCTGGGCTTGCCGCTGGTTGCGAACTTCGCTGCGGAAAGCGGCGGCGGCGTTTCCCTGAAGAGCGAACTGGGCGTCGGCACCACAGTATCGATCTGGTTGCCGATCGTCGTTCCGGAGCGGGAGAAAAAGGGCACGAAGCCGGCCGAATCCGAGACTTCTGGCAGTGCTCGGGCGCGTGTTTTGCTCGTTGAGGACGAGCCGCTCGTGGGTCGCTTCGTTGCACGGACGCTCGAACGCGTCGGTTTCGAGGTTGCCGTGCTCGACTCCGCAGATGAAGCCTGCGCTCGACTTCAGTCCGCCGAGAAGTTCGATCTCGTACTCACCGACATTGGTCTTCCCGGCCACATGGATGGTGTCGACCTCGCGCGCTGGATCGCGCGCGAACGGGCGGAGATCGCTGTGCTGATCTCTTCGGGTCTCGGGGGGTCGGGTGTCCCGGTGGATCTCGAGCGCCTGGTCCTCCCTAAACCATACGACGCCCGCACGCTGATCGCTGCGGTCACGAAGCAGCTTGAGAGCCATGCCGCGCGCGCTGCGCACCGCTGAGTGGGCCCGGTCATCGCCGTTGCCTTCGTCCGCGCGGGGTTGCCGGGGACCGATTCCGCTTCTGCCATAATCGCTGCCACGCCCTCGCGTGAGAGACCCCCGTGCCAGAGCTCGCCCAGAAAGACTTTGCCGAACTTGAACGCTTTGGCGCCGATGCCCTGAGAGCCGCCGCCGTTCCGGCGCTCGCGCACTTTCGCCGTCGCCCAGCCGTCCAGGACAAGGGCGCGGGCATAGGCCGAGGCGGGGGCGGGGGCGGCGTCTATGACCCGGTGACGGTCGCTGACCGCGAGAGCGAACGGGTGCTTCGTGAAGCCATCGCCCAAGCCTGGCCGGGTGACGGCATCCTCGGTGAGGAGGCAGGCGGCGAACGCATGGACTCTAAGCGCCTGTGGACCATCGACCCCATCGACGGCACGCGAGGCTACGTCAGCGGATTCGCCCAGTGGGGCATGTTGCTCGCGTTTTCCGTAGACGGTGCGCCAGTGCTCGGACTTATGCACCAGCCTTGGACCGACGAGCTCTGGATCGGGTCGCCTCTTGGCGCCCGCCTGGAGGCGGGCCCGCGCGCCGGAGTGCCGGCGTCTGATTCGCCGATCCGGGTACGCGAATGCGACGACTTGGGGTCAGCGGTGCTCGCGACCACTGATCCGTTCCTGTTCCAGGGGGCGGAGGCGCCCCCCTTCCAGAGTCTTCTCGGCGCCGTGCGCCTCGGTCGTTACGGCGGTGATTGCTACGCCTACTGCATGCTCGCCATGGGGCAGCTCGACCTTGTTGTGGAATCGGGCCTGTCGCCCTGGGACGTGCGCGCGCTTATTCCGATCGTTAAGGCAGCGGGTGGTTACATCACCGACTGGCGGGGCGATTCCTGTGCCGACGGCGGTCAGGTGCTCGCAAGCGGCGACGCGCGGATGCACGAATGTGCGCTGGAACATCTCGCATCTGTTGCCAAGGGGAGCGGCGCATGAAGTTCGACGGCATCCGGGTATTGGACCTTTCGCTGTTCCTGCCGGGCCCGAACGCGACCCTCATGATGGCCGACCACGGGGCCGAGGTGATCAAGATCGAGACCCTTGCCGAGGGAGAGCCGAATCGCCACATCGGCCAGATGCGCAATGGCGTGTCGGTCTATTTCGACTGCACGCACCGCGGCAAGCGCAGCCTTACCCTGAATTTGAAGGATGCGCGGGGGCGCGAGGCTTTCATGAAGCTTGTCGACAGCGCCGATGTGGTCGTCGAGGCGTTCCGTCCCGGCGTCGTCGATCGCCTTGGAATCGGCCCGGAAGCGGTTCGGGCGCAGAACCCGCGAATCGTCTACGCATCCATTTCAGCCTTTGGCCAGACCGGCCCGTTGGTCGGCAGGCCTGCGCACGATCTTGCGGTCGAGGCCATGTGCGGATTGCTGTCCAACAATGCAGATTCCGATGGCCGCCCCGTGCTGCCGGCCATGCCCTCCGGCGACATGCTGGCGTCCGCATTGGCGCTCGCCGGAATCTCGATGGCGCTGTTTCGGCGCGAGCAGACGGGCGTGGGCGACTATCTCGATCTTGCGATGATGGATTCCATCCTTGCTGCCATGCCGAATTCCATGGGTGCGGCGTTCGGTGAGCGGCGAGCGCCCGTGCGCAGCGAGGAGCGAATCTGGGGCGGCAATGCCTTCTATCGAATCTACCGCTGCGCAGACGATGAGGCGCTTGTACTCGGCGGCGTCGAGATGAAATTCGTGCGAGCGCTGCTCACGGCGCTCGAACGGCCGGATCTCGTTTCATGCTGCGAGCGCCCGGGCGCCGGGCAAGCACCGGTCGTGGAGTTTCTCGAGGCGGCTTTCGCATCGCGGCCGCGCTCACACTGGCTGGCATTTCTTGAGGGCCTCGACGTCTGCTTCGCACCCGTCAATGACCTGCGGACCGGCCTCGATCTTGAGCAGACGCGCGCGCGGGAGATGGTGCTGGAGGATGCGGCGGGGAGGGAGCATCTCGGTACGCCGCTCAAGTTCGCGCAGGAGCCCGGGGCCCCTGTGCTCACAAGCCCAGCGCACGGGGCAGATACGGATCGGCTGCTTGCCGAACTCGGCTACAGTGCTGATGCGATTGCTGAGCTGCGTCGCGCGGGCGTGTGCTGAGCCTCAGCCTGCGTCGAGGCCGATGAGCCCTTGCCGCGTGGCCTCAAGCGTCGCTTCGGCGCGTGAAGAGATATTGAGTTTTCGGTAAATGACCTTCACGTAGCCTGCAGCCGTGTTGCGGGTGATCCCGAGCATCTCGGCGACGCGGGCAACGGTATAGCCCTTGGCTATGAGCGTGAGTACTTCGCGCTCGCGCTGCGTGAGAAGCGTATGCGCGTTCGCATCCCCATCCGCGCCCTCGTCCTGAAACACCGACAGCAGCTTGCGCGCGATCGACGGCGACAGCGGCGGACGGCCTGCGTGGATTCCGGCAAGCATCTCTACCAGATCGTTCCGAGACTGATCCTTGAGTACGTACCCCTCGGCGCCGGCGCGCAGGGCGCCGAAGAGATGGCGGTCGTCGTCAAAGATGGTGGTGACCACCGTCAGCACGTCCTGGTCAGCGGTGCGCAGTTCGGCGATCAGATCGGTTCCGGATCCGTCGGGGAGGCCGAGGTCGATCAGCGCGATTTCCGGTGCGTGCTGCGCGCAGGCCTTGCGACCGGACGCCAGGTCCCAGGCTTCGCTGATCTGTATGCCGGGGAATGCGTGGGCAAGGGCGTCCACAAGCCATGCTCTGGCTTCGGTGAGGTCTTCTACGACCAGGCCACTTCTCGGCGCCTCACCCAAGGGGCTTCTCCGCTCTAGCACTCCCGCCAGCATACGGCAGCGCTTCGGATCACCGCCCCCCCCGTTCTGGTGGTTGCTGCGTCTGGCCCCCTCATCGGGGGGTGTTCGGTGATCGAATCCCGCGCTGTCATAGCGTCACCACGTGCGGAGCGGGTGACCTGCACCCGTGAGCAATACCTCTCGAGGGGGCAGAGCATGAAGGCGTTCGATGGGACACCGATTCGCGGATTCGGAGCAGCGATTGCGCTCATGTGCGCTTTTGCCGTCGACGCCGACGCGGCGTTCAAGGCAAAGGAGTATCCAGAGTGCTACGCGCCAATCGAGGGTGCGCGGGATCAGGTGCCGCCGCCCCCGACGGACTACGCCGGCAAGGCGAAGGCCATCGGGAACATGGCAGGTGCCGTCGGGCGTATCGGCGGCTTCGGTGGGCTCGGCGGCGCGCTTGGCGGGCTTGGCGCAGCGGCTGGGACGGCGAATCAGGTCGTCACCTATTCCGGCTGGATCGCTGATGCAGCTGAGTTCGGGCAGATGATGCGCACTGATTATCCGGAGCTCGGCGGTCGTCTCATCGCATATGGTGAAAAGATCGAAGCCGACGCAAACGGACTTCGTCAGGCTGGCAAGGCCGCCTTGAAGTCGCAGAACTGCTACGCGGAGGCCTACGATGCACTGGTTGCGGACATCGAGTCTGGTGCGGTGAAGCGCCGCCAGCGCAATCGGCGCTACAAGGAAATCACGGAGGGTCTGGACGTTACCTCCGAGCTGCTGATCGATGCTCGCAATCGCATGAATGCCAATATCCGCGCCTACAATGATGGCCTTGCCGCAGACACCGGCGCGGCGGGTCTGAACCTTGGTGAGCTTGTCGGTGCCGCTGCGTCCAGCGGTCTGGCAAGCCAGGCGCTTGCGAATCTTGGCGAGGAAGCGACGGATGCGTTCTGTGATCCCTTTGACAGCGCCTGTGCCCGGCGTCAGGCGGCGTATCGCGCGCAAGCGGCTGGAGGGTGGGTTGGCCTCTATACCGATGCGAACAGCGCAGTCATCGCACCGCAATATGGCATTGCGCAGGACGTCGCCCTGCAGGCGGCCCTCTACAGCGGTAACGGTGCAGCCGCGGTCGGTGCGCTTGGCGCGGCCGGCGCAGCCACTCAGGCCTTTTCAGGCTATGTAGCGCTTACCTCCACACAGCGCGATCAGCCCATCTGCGCTGGCATCGATGACGGCGACGCGCTCTTCGCCTGCCTTGAGAGCGACGGAGCCGTTACGCAGCCGTCGAACGTCGAAGGCTTCGTACTCGACGATCTCAGCACGCTTGGACTGCTGACTTACGCAGGCGGCGCAGACGCGGCGGCGGGGGCCCTTGCCGCGGCCGCTGGCGCGTCGGTCGAACAAGCGACGCTTAGCCAGCTGCTCATGGCGGGTGAGGTAAGCGTCGAGTACCTGGCCGTGAATCGCGGATTGAATGCTGCCGATCGCAGCCAAGCGACCGTTTCGGAGAAAACCGGCGAGCGGCCCTGGTGAAGCTGCGCTTGCGTTGCGCCGCGCCTGGGGTCAGCTACCGGCGATGCGGTAGCGAAGCGTGACGACGCTGGCGAGGGGCAGGAATTCCGCACAGCCTATCAGGCGCTGTGACGCCGCCGATGCATTGAGCAAGTGGACGCTGTGCTGCGTGCGATCATCCGTCTGGGCGAGGTAGCGCACGACGGTTGCCTGGTCATAGGCTTGCGTACAGCCACCGGATTGGGGGTTGGCTGGCGCCGCCAGCGTTTCGGGGGGCGAGTGATCGGTGCCCCGACAGCCCGCAAGCGCGATCAGAGCCAACGGAACGATGAGCCGTAAACGTCGCATGAGCATCCCCCCCAACAGTCACCCGAGAGTCTGCGACGGTTAACCGCAGGTCAACCCGTGCTGAAGTCAGGTCGACGCTTCACCGACGAGCGGTCTTTGAACAGGTGTCTAATGTGACGCAGTTCCGTAGGCCTGAGCGGGCAGCCAGGTGACGATTTCCGGCCATGCGAACACCAGAGCGCCGCCGACGGCCTGCAGGGCGATGAAGGGCATGACGCCGCGGTAAATCGTGCGCACGTCGATGCCGGGTGGTGCGACGCCTTTGAGGTAGAAGATGGCGAAGCCCACCGGGGGCGTCAGGAAGGATGTCTGCAGGCACACGGCAAACAGCACCGTGAACCAGACCGGGTCGAAGCCGAGGCTCGTCACTACTGGCGCGACGAGCGGCAGCACGATGAGCGTGATCTCGATCCAGTCGAGAAAGAAGCCGAGCAGGAAGGTGGCGAGCAGGATCGTGAGCACGATGCCCTCTGGGCCAAAGGGCAGGCCGAGCAGCGCGCGCTCCATGAGTTCGTCGCCTCCCAGGCCGCGCAGCACCAGCGAGTAGGCGGTCGCCCCGAGGAAAACGGCGAAGATGAAGGCGGTCGTTCGGCTTGTCTGCAGCAGCACGTCGCGAAGTACGCCGTGATCGAGGCGGCCATTTGCCCAGGCGAGCAGCGTGGCACCGGCAGCGCCGACGCCGGCCGCCTCCGTCGGCGTCGCGATGCCGAAGAAGATGCTGCCGAGCACGGACAGGATCAGGGCCGCGGGCGGCAGCACGGCTTTCAGCACGTCGGTGACAAGACCGAGATCGACGGCTTCGGCCCCTTCCATCGCAGGCGCCGCGCCCGGGTTCAGGCGGGCGTAGAAAAGAATCCACGCAACATACAGGCTCGCCAGGAGCACGCCCGGCAGGAGTGCGCCGAGGAATAGGTCACCCACCGACATGGCCAGTCGATCGGCCATGAGCACGAGCATGATGCTCGGCGGCACAAGGATGCCGAGCGTGCCAACGGCGCAGACCGTGCCGGCCGCGAAATGCGGTGCGTAGCCTTCCTTCAGCATGACGGGCAGGCCGAGCAGCGCAAGGAGCACGACAGATGCTCCGATGATGCCGGTCGAGGCAGCGAGGAGGAGGCCGATCAGCGCGACCGTCACTGCGAGGCCCCCCCGCACGGCGCCGAACAGGCGTACGAAGTTGCGCATGAGCGCGTCCGCCATGCCCGAACGATCGAGCATGAGTCCCATGAAGACGAACATGGGCAGGGCAACGAGCACCCAGTTGCCCATCACGTCCCAGATGCGCTCGACGGAGATCGAGGTGTACGCCCAGTCGACATGGGTCGGCAGATCGAGATCGACCTCGACGATGATCGCCAGCGCAGTGAAGAGCACTGCCAGGCCGCCAAGCACCCAGGCGACCGGGAAGCCCGTGAAGATGAGCGTGATGAAGGTCGCGAACATCGCGATCGCGAGCCATTCGCCCGGCGTCATCGAGGCGATGCCTCCGTGTCGGCACCGCCTACTGCATCGCCTTTGGCACTGCCATGGGCGCGTCCGGGCCAGTCGAAGAGCAGGCAGGTGGCGCGCGTCAATCGCGCGATGGCGGCGAGTCCGAGCAGCGCGAATCCGAGCGGCAGCACGGCCTTCATGAGCCAGCGATAGGGCAGGCCGCCCGGCGCCTGCGACACCTCGCCGACGACCCAGGACGCGCGCACGAAGGGCACGGAGTAGTAGAGAACGAGGGCGACGAACGGCAGCAGCAGCAGGAGCGTGCCGTAGATTTCCACCCAGGCACGCCAGCGCAGGGGCATGCGCTCGTGCAGGACGTCGACGCGAACGTGGTCGTCACCCACGACGCCGAGGGAAAGAGCGATGAGGAAGCCGAGGGCATACACGTGCCATTGCAGTTCCTCCAGTTCGACGCGCCCTTCGCCAAACACGTAGCGGAGTACCACCGAGCTTGCGATGAGCGCGAGGAGGACAAGCCAGAGCCAGGAGGCCCAGGCGCCGAGACGCTCGAGCTGGCGATCAATGGCCCGCGAGAAGCGCGTCTCCGGCAACTGCTCTGCTTCGGCTGGGACGGGCAACTCCGAGCGCGCCATCAGAAGTCGCGACGCAGATAGGCAAGGCGCTTCCAGGTGCCGTAGCTGACACTGAAAGCGCGCTGCGAGGCGAGAATCTCCGCGAATTCCGCGTCGGCCGCAGCTTCTTCGTCGAGTACTTCCTGCGTTACCCGCTGCAATTCCTCGAGGAGGGCGTCAGGCAGGCGCCCGGCGACGACCCCGGCGTCCGGGAACGCTTCGATCACCGGTCCCTGGAGCGCTTCGGCGCGCGCGAGATTGCGGGCAACGCCTGCCGTGCAGGTGTGCTCGATCATGGCGCGGGTGGCCGGGCCCAGGCTGTTCCAGGTGTCCGCGCCGACGAGGAGATGGCCGGCCGTGAACGTCTGATGCCAGCCGGGGAAGTAGTTGAAGCGCGCGATGCGATCAAAGCCGAGCTGGCGATCGACGATGGGCAGGGAGTACTCGGTGGCGTCGATCGCACCTTTCTCCAAGGCCTGAAACAGATCGCTCCCCGGAATCATGGTCACGGACGCGCCAAGGCGCTGGAGCACTTTGCCGCCGAGGCCAGCGAAGCGAATCTTCAGGCCCTCGACGTCGCCAAGGTCGGTGATCGGCTCGCGGAACCAGCCCGCCGTTTCGGGTCCGATGAGGCCGCACAGCACCGGGTGTATGCCGCGGCGCTGATACAGCGCTTCGCCAAGCTGCTGACCGCCGCCCTCGTACCACCAGGCCATGTACTCCCAGGGCTCCATGCCGAAGGGCACGGCGGCGAGGAGCACGGATGCCGGGATGCGCCCCTGGTCATAGCCGAGCCAGGTGTAGCCGGCGTCGATCTTGCCGTTCGCAACGGCGTCGGTAATGGCGAAGGCGGAGACGATCTCGCCAGGTTCGAAGATCTGCCAGGTGATGGCGCCGCCCGTGTTCGCAGCAAGGGCATCGCGCACCCAGACCGAGTTGTCGCCCAGCGCCGGAAGGTTCGTGTTGAAGGCGACGGGGACGCGCCAGCTCAACGCATCGATCGCAGACGCCTCCGCTGCCGCGCTCTCGGCCGTCTGGTTCACGCTGCGATCGGCCACGTGTTCGGCATCGCGAAGCGCGAGGCTCGCGATCAGACCGCTGAGGAAGGCGACGACGATGGCGAGTGCGCAGGCACGCGGACTGATCGTCGCGGATCGGGTGGGCTCGGCCATGGTGTGCGTCGCGCTTCGGTTGATGGAGTGCGACCTGATTGTCAGGGCCCCATTGCAAGGCTCGCAAGGACCGCAGGGCTTGCAGGGATCACGGAGCTGCGGAGCGCCGTGGTGTATTCATCAGGCCACCCCGCTCCAGCGCAGATGAGCGCTTGCTTGCGTGACTGTATGAACGGCGCAGTGCTGGCGGGGACCGGCGCAGCCTGCGGTCGTCGTGGAAGCGTGTCGCATAATCCTCGACCTCGCATGGCGTGGCGGTGAACGAAGGCGCTTCGCTCGGCAGGATGCCGATCCTCCTGCAGTGGTCTTGGGCACGCATAGAGGTTGAAGCATGGCCGTTCACGTCGCAGGCTCGCCTCGCGGAGGGTAAAACCTGGACAATTTTGATTTGTCCAGGTTTGGTCTGGCTGATAACCGGCTTTGTCCAGCTATTGTATTCGCTCAACCGAGCCCTTAGGCTCGATCCTCGCACTGAAGCACAAGCACGGGCACCCCTCGAAATTTGCTTCGGTCTGCATTATGTCCATGCCCAGGCACGATAAGCGGTTAGCGCCCTGCGCTTGCTGGTCGACGTGCGCGGGCGACGAATCCCATCCTCGGAGGAAGCACCGACATGCTGATCGGAGTCCCGAAGGAGACCTGGCCGGGCGAGGCCCGCACGGCCCTGGTCCCGGCCAGTGTGAAGAAGCTCGTGAATCTTGGTCTCGAGGTTGCTGTCGAGAGTGGCCTCGGCCTCCTCTCGGGCTACTCGGACGAGGAGTACACCGACGCAGGCGCACGCATCGAAACAGATCGGACTGCCCTGCTGGGCGCTGCGGACCTCGTTCTGCGCATTCGCAAGCCCGCGGCTGAGGAAGTCGGCTTGCTGAAGGCGGGCGCAATGCATGCGAGCCTGCTCGATCCCTTCAATGAAGGCGAACTCATCGGGACGCTGGCGGGCGCCAACACCACGGCGATCAGCATGGAAATGGTGCCGCGCTCCACGCGCGCTCAGAAGATGGACGTGCTCAGCTCCCAGGCAAACCTTGCTGGCTACGTGACTGTCGTGGCGGCCGCGCGTGAGCTGCCGAAGATTCTGCCGATGATGATGACCCCCGCGGGCACGATTTCCCCGTCGAAAGTCTTCGTCATCGGGGCGGGCGTCGCGGGCCTCCAGGCCATCGCGACGGCCAAACGCATGGGCGCGCGCGTTACGGCCTTTGACACCCGACCGGTTGTGGCCGAGCAGGTGCAGTCCCTCGGCGGCAAGTTCCTCGAGATCGACCTCGGAGAAACCGGCCAGACCGATCAGGGCTATGCGAAGGAGCTGACCCCGGAGCAGCAGGAAATGCAGCGCGAGGGCCAGGCCGCGGTCATCGCCGACTCGGACATCGTGATCACCACGGCGCAGCTCTTCGGCCGCCCCGCCCCGCGCTTGATCGATGCCGCTACGGTCGCACGCATGCGCCCGGGTTCGGTGGTTGTCGACATGGCTGTGGAGACCGGCGGCAATGTCGAGGGCTCGGTCGCCGGCGAGATCGTCGAGGTGAACGGCGTGAAGATCATCGGGCTCGGCAATCTTCCGGGCGAGGTCGCGCGCAACGCGTCCGACATGTTTTCGTCGAACCTGTTCAATCTCATCGACGAATTCTGGGATCAGGAGGCTGGCACCTTCGGCCTCGACCTCGAAGACGACATTCTCAAGGCCTGCGTGATCACGCACGGCGGCGAGGTCGTCAACGAAACCATCAAGAACCTCTGAGCGGGAGATATAGAGATGGAAGCGCTTTCTTCCGCGGTATTCCTGTCGTTCATCCTGATGCTGGCGATCTTCCTCGGCTTCGAGCTGATCGCGAAGGTGCCGGCGACGCTGCATACGCCGCTCATGTCGGGCGCGAATGCGATTTCCGGCATCACGCTCGTCGGGGCGCTGGTCTCGGCGGGCGCAGAAAATGCCGAAGCGGCCACCTGGCTGGGCGCGGCGTCTGTCATGTTCGCCACGATCAACGTCGTCGGCGGCTACATGGTGACTGACCGAATGCTCGGCATGTTCAAGAGCAAGGACAGCGGAGGTTCGGCATGAAGCTCTCGCCTGATCTGATCAATTTCGCCTACATCGTGTCGGCGGCGCTGTTCATCTTCGGCCTGAAGATGCTCAGCCACCCCGATTCCGCCCGCCGCGGCAACATGCTGTCCGCTGTCGGCATGCTGCTCGCCGTGGTTGCAACGCTGCTGTCGCTCGAGATCGTCAGCTACGAGTACATCATCGGTGCCATGCTTCTCGGCACGCTCATCGGTGCCGCTGCAGCGCGCATGGTCGCGATGACGTCGATGCCGGAGATGGTTGCGCTGTTCAACGGATCTGGCGGTGCGGCGTCTCTGCTTGTCGGCTGGGCCGCGCTCTACGACGAGCTCGGTCTCGAGATGGGTTCGCTCTTCGGCGGCGCGCTTGCGCCCGCAATGGGCGTGGAGCCTTCGAGCTTTGTGCTCGTCACCGTCATTTTGTCGATCCTCATCGGCGGCGTGACCACCTCCGGCTCGCTCATCGCCTACGGCAAGCTGTCCGAGATCATGAACTCCGCCGCGATCGTGTTCGCAGGCCAGCGCATCGTGAACAGCGCGATCCTCATCGGCATCGTGTTCTCGGGCTACATGTTCGTGCAGGAGCCGATCATCGGGGGCCAGTACTTCTGGATCCTGCTTGGGCTGTCGCTGCTGCTCGGCGTCATGGCGGTCATTCCGATCGGCGGCGCTGACATGCCCGTCGTCATCTCGCTCCTGAACAGCTACTCGGGCCTTGCGGCTTGCGCGGCTGGCTTCGCGATCAACAACAATCTGCTCATTGTCGCCGGTTCGCTGGTCGGTGCCTCCGGCATCATCCTCACGAACATCATGTGCAAGGCGATGAATCGGTCCTTGGCCAACGTCCTGTTCTCCGGCTTCGGCGCCGCCAAGCAGGCGACCAAGGTCGAGGGCGAGGTGAAGCCGATTGTTGCGGATGACGCCTACCTGATTCTGGAGGCGGCGCAATCGGTCGTCTTCGTGCCCGGCTATGGCATGGCCGTCGCCCAGGCGCAGCATGTGGTTCGCGAGCTCGGCGATCTGCTCGAGAAGAACGGAGCGGAGGTCTCGTTCGCGATCCATCCGGTCGCGGGACGCATGCCCGGCCACATGAACGTTCTCCTCGCGGAGGCGTCCGTGCCTTATGAGCAGCTCGTGGAGATGGATGACATCAACCCGCGCATGCCGAACGTCGACGTCTGTGTGGTCATCGGCGCCAATGACGTGGTGAACCCGGCAGCGCGCGAGGATGAGAACAGCCCGATCTACGGCATGCCGATCATCAACGTCGACGATGCCCGGACCGTGTTCGTGCTCAAGCGCGGCATGAGCTCCGGTTTCTCCGGCGTCGACAACCCGCTGTTCTTCGGCGAGAACACGCGCATGCTCTTCGGAGACGCGAAGCAGTCCATCGCCTCACTCGTGGCGGAGTTCAAGGGCTGAGCCCGACCGCCAACCGCAGCATCGAAAGGGCGCCTGAGGGCGCCCTTTCTCGTTCCGCGCCGAACCAGCAAACCTGAACAAGGGGTCAGACCCCATATTCAGCTTCAAAACAGAAAAAGGGGGCAGTCCCCGGTTTGCTCTCTGAACCTGAACAAGGGGTCAGACCCTATGTTCAGGTTAGGCTTTTGCTCACGTTTCTGAGGGCCTGCGGCTCACCGAGCAGCTGCGAGATCGGCACTTTTCTGAACAAGGGGTCTGACCCCATATTCAGGTTGAGAGGGGTGTTTGCAGTGGGATTGATCCCGGACGGCGTGTGGTGGATCGGACCGCTCGAGGGGACCGATGTGTCTTTCGAGGCGAGGCCATCTCTCGTTGGCCTTCGTGTCGCGCGCGCTGCCGAGGCGCGTTGCTCGGAAAACAGACTGCGCTGCGGCAACATCATCGCTCGCGATTGCCATGGCGCGCCCCTCGCGCAGGGCCTGAGGAGGACGGGTGTTCGAATACGAGATTGCCGATGCGCACGTCGGGGCACCGGGACGGCTCGTCTGCGGAATGACTCTGCGTGGCGTTCCGCGTGCGGTTCCTGCAGCTGCTGGGCGCGCAGCCCGCGTCGAGCGCCGCCGTGATTGACGTCAGTTCGCTTCAGGGCATGCCGATCGAGGTCGTCGACGTGTTCGCTCCCGGCCCCCTTGAGGGCAACGCCCTCGCGGTCGTTCAGGCGGATCGGATGCCGCCGGCGGAATTGCGTCAGGCCATCGCGCGCGAGACGAACCTTGCCGAGACGACGTTCGTTGCAACGCAGCCTGATGAGGATGGGCATTGGCCCGTGCACATTCACACCACGGCCGAGGAGCTTCCCTTCGCGGGCCATCCGACGCTGGGAACGGCCTGGGTCATACGGGAACGGAACGGCCTAGAGGGCGATCAGGTAGTGCTCGCGACCGGAAAGGGCCCGGTAGCCGTGCGCTTCGAGGCGCGTGGTCCTGGCGCGCGAGCCTGGCTGACGGCGCCAGAGGTCAAGCTGGAGGCCATCGACCCCGAGCCCTGGATCGCCGCGCTCGGGCTTGCGGCTGGCGACGCGGACGATGCGCGGTTCCCGTGCTCGCTGGTGGACGTCGGGCCGCGCTTCGCCGTGCTGGCGGTCGCCGAACGTGCGCGGCTTGCGGCGCTCTATCCGGACGGTGTTGCCCTGCAGGCCCAGCTCGAGCGGCGGCGTGCGACGGGTGTGCTGATCGTCTCCCCAGCGGGCCCCGGCGAGGGTGATCTCGCGGCGCGGATGTTCTTCGAGGCGGGCGGTGTGCGTGAGGATCCAGCAACCGGAAGTGCGAATGCGGGCCTGGCCGCGTTGCTTCGAAGCGTCGGCGTGACCGGACGAGTAGACGTCACCCAGGGCGTCGAGATGCAGCGCACCTCCAAGCTCTCGCTGGAGATAGCGTCGGCGTGGATCGAAGTCGGCGGCGCGGTCTGGCCGGCCTACGCAGGTCACCTTTTCTGCTAGCGGAACGCGGGGCTCGGGGCCGCAAGCGTCCTCGCTCGACGGCGCTGTGCAGTGCGCTCGACGACGCGGGGCACAGGGGGTAATCGCAGGAAAGACAGGGACGCGCTTTGCCGACGCTTTCACCCTCCTCGCCTGTTTCACGGGCCGGGGCTTCCCGCGGCCCGAGGCTTCGACTCCTGCGCACGGCAAGGTTCTCTCCTCGGCGCGCCAGCTAACCGGCCGCGATTTCGACGAGGCCCGTACGCAGAGCGTCCTGAACACGTTCCGCGGGCGCGATTACTTCCAGGCGCTGTGCCCCCGTGTCTTGCAAGGTCGGCGAATTGGCGCTTAGCTTCGCGTCCCGCATTCAGAACGAGGTCCCCTCATGAAGCTCCTTCGCCAAGGTTCCGCTCTGCTCGCCCTCGCGATCGCCGCGCCGACCACGCTCGCGCATCCCGGGCACGGCGCCAGCGAAATGCATGCGCATCCCGAGTACGTCGTTGCAGGCCTGCTCTTTGCCGCCGCGGCAGGCTATCTGCTGCGCGGCGCGCTGCGACGCGTCAACAACCGCGGAAACTGAGTCCGGCCGATGGCGTACCCGGCCCTTGCCTGCGCGCAACGGCCAGCGCTGCCCCGGCCACTTTTTTTTTGAAGTCAAACAAGCGAGTCACGCAGATGAACGACACTATGAAAGGTTTGCTCGATCGCGCACTCGGCATCGAGCCTGTCTCCGCGCACTGTGATATTCCCTGCAAGATCTACGACCCCGCCGTCGCCCTCGTCGCGGCCTGCTCGGTACTCCGCCTGATGGACATCATGGCCGAGGCGGCAGAAAAGGATGGCAGCGAGCTGGCGAAGATGAACACCATCTCCCGCTGCGTCCTGCGGAAGGAGGAAGAAGCGGAAAAGGTAAAGCAGGAAATCCGCATCATCTGGGGCGATTACTTCAAGGCGCCGCAGATGGAGAAGCATCCGGACATCCACGATCTCGCCCACAAGATCATGCTCAAGGGCAGCGCCTGCAAGCAGGAGGCGAATCGAGCGGATGCAGAAGCGCTGGTCGAACTCGTCAACCAGTTTGCGGAGAAGTTCTGGGATACGAAGGGCGTCGCGACCGAGCGCAAGGTTTGCCCGTATCCCCCGTCCGTTGAAGTGGTGCGTCCGGTCCTCTGAACGACCTCGGAGACGGATGAACGTCGGGCGCCATGCTGCGTCTGATTAGGATCGTCGGCTCCAGCATGGAGCCGACGTTCCGCAGCGGCGATCTGGCGCTGACGATCGCCTACCGACGTCCTCCGACGCCGGCCGTCGGTCATGTCGTGCTCCTCCGTCATCCTGTGTTCGGGCCCATGGTGAAGCGCGTATGTGCGTGTTCGGAGGGCGTCTTCGAGGTTGCCGGAGATGGCGTCGCGAGCACCGCCAGCACCGATCTTGGGCCCATCCGGCCGGACTGGATCAGTGCCCGCGTCGTTTGCCGTATCGGTTTGCCCCGAGGGCGCGCGCTACGCCGAACCCCCTCGCCTTAGGCGATGCCCAAGCGCGCAAACTGATCCGCAGGGGCGTCCACTGACGTGAGGGCGTGGTGCAGCAATTCGAGCAGTTCCCCTTCCACCGCTTCCCCGCTCCGGTTCTCGTGCTCTTCTGGATCAAGGTCCAGGTCGTAGAGATGGTGTTCTCCCGTGCGCATGCCCATGGCCCAGAAGGGCAGGGGATCGCCCGGAGCGAAGGGCTGGCGGATCACTGGCACGTCTGAGCCTGGCATGAAGGCAAGCTCGGCGCGGCGATCGGGCTTCGGCATTGCAAGATCGGGCATGCCGCGCACCGGCATGGTCGACCAGCGATTCGACCACATGGCCAGCGGCAGGTTGTCCGGGTCTACGTTCGCGCGAGCGTACTTTCGCGGCGCACCGCTGCGCGCACCGTCGAGCACGTGTACCCAGCGGCCCCATACGCCTGCGAGCGCGAAGTCGCGTACGCGCCGATCTTCCTCGTTAAGCATCGGCAGCAGCGACTGGCCATGCGTGCGATGCGCCGGCGTGACGCTGAAGAGGTCACAAAGCGTTGAGTGGAGGTCGACATTCGTAGTCAGGCCGGACCGGCGCCCCGCACGCACGCCGGGCGCCGCGATCATGAGCGGCGTGTGCCCGAGCGGCTCGTAGTGCGGCACGCCCGGCTTGCCGAAGATGTCCTTCTCGCCGAGGTAGTGGCCGTGGTCCGTACACAGAATCACGACCGTGTCCTGCCAGCGCCCGGTGGCATCGAGCGCATCGAGGATGCGCCCGAACCAGTGATCGATCATGGACAGCTTGGAGCCGTAGTTGGCGCGGATGTGCCGCGCGGTCCGAGCGTCGATCAGTCCACGCTCCACCGCCCTCACGGCGTAGGGCGGCCAGATCATCAGCTCGTCCTGCCATTCCGGGTCGTAGCGGTTCGCCCAGGGCGCGGGCGTGTCGAAAGGTTCATGCGGATCGAATTCGTCGATGAAGAGCATGAAGCGGTCGTGCGCAGGTGCCTGATCGCGGAGCCAGTCGGCGGCGGTTTTCATCGTGCGAGGACCCGGAAAGTCGAGCTCTGCGCGAAACCAGGAGCGCGTGGTGTCGTAGGCGTGACCATGGCCGGAGGCCGCCGGTAGCGCAGGGGCGCCGAGCCAGCTCGGATCGGGCCGCGTCCGCCATGGATCGCCCTCATGCCCGCGCACGTAATCCCAGCCGGTGAACTCGGTGTGGTAGTTCTCCCCTCCGCTTTCGAACAGGTGGGGGTGATCGGACACCAGCATGGTGGTCACGCCAGCCCGGCGAAGATTCGCAGTGATCGGCTCCTCCCAGAGCTCCACCGAGCCCCAGGGCCGCCACAGAAAGTCGAGCGCTCCGCAGAGAATGTCGTGTCGCGCCGGCATGCAGGGCAGGGAGCCCGTGTAGTGCGCATCGAAGCACACGGCGCGATCTGCGAAGCGATCGAGATTCGGGGTTTCGAACTCCGTTCCCCCCCAGGCGCCGAGCATATGGCGATTCAGGCTGTCGAGCAGTACGACCACGGCGTTCTTCGCGCCGGTGAACTCGGGTTCTTCCATGGAGCTTCCCTCTGGCGTCGCGCGATTGTCTGCAGAGGATCCCGGGGAGACAAGCGGGGCGCCCTCAGGAAACCCTCCGCGGCGGGAGAGGGGGCGGCTCGAATGGAAACTCGAAACGGCGAGCCCGCCGTGTATGCCGCGAGCTTGGCGGTCGGCATGCGCTCGCCCATGAGGGTCGGGTGCGGGGCGGCTTCGGTTGCCGATCTCGCTTACCCCGCATGCGCGCGCTCGTCTCGTCTATCCCAATCGTCATGCGCACGTTCATCGGTCCGGCGCTCGGTCCCAGGGGCATGGACAGCGGTGACGCCCTTTGGCCGGCGATGGCGTCGGCCCTTGGCATGATCGGCGTTGCGGCGCTGACGCTCTCGCGCGGCGCCTGCCAGGCGATGAAGCGGGCCGTGAGGCTTGCGCGGAAGCGCTTGGGGAACCCCTGTTGCAGAGTAATCTCGCGTAGGGATGTGTCGACGACGGTGCTAATCTGACCGCGCTGTTACACACGGGATGGAACCAATGGGAGAGGCCCCCACCAGAATCCTGCTCGCTGACGATCATGCGCTGCTGCGCGATGGTCTTCGCCGATTGATCGAGCGGATCGAAGGTGTCGAGGTCGTGGCCGAAGCCGAGGATGGCAAGGCCGTGATCGGAAAGGTCAGGGACAACCGGCCGGAGCTGGTTCTACTTGATGTCGCGCTGCCGCTCCTTAATGGCCTTGATGCGTGTGCGCAGATCGTGAAGCGCTTCAAGGGCGTGAAGGTCCTGATGGTGTCCTCCCATGCGAACGAGGCCTATGTGCTCAAGGCGCTCCAGAACGGCGCCAAGGGATACATGCTGAAGTCGGCGTCTGCTGCGGAGCTCGAGGTCGCGATCAAGTCGACGGCGCGAGGCAAGCGCTATCTCAGTCCCGAGGTGTCGGGCTTCGTCATCGACGCGGTGATCAGCGGCGAGAAGGTCGACTCGCCCCTTGATCTGCTAACGGGTCGGCAACGCGAAGTGCTTCAGCTCATTGCCGAGGGCATGACCAATCGCGAGATGGCCGAGCATCTCCACGTGGCTGAATCTACCATCGAGACCCATCGCACGAATCTCATGAACAAGCTGGATATCCACGATCTCGCGAGCCTCGTGCTGTTCGCCGTGCGCAGCGGCCTCGTCGACGGCGGTTATGCGGGGCAGCTCGACGAAGACCCGGGTCAGCCCGCCTGATTCCGCCGGCAGCGGATGGGCGGCCACGCCACTACAGGCGTGGTTGCCGTGCGTGTGTCGGTGGGCTGGCGGCAGCGCTTGAGCCGAGCGCTTCCTTTGCCGCCTGGGTGCGGCTCCTGTTTATCAGCGTCTGTCTGCCGAGGCTGGCGTAACCGGCCTGATCACTGCCGTGATCAGGCGCGGTGTGCGGAGGAACCGCACAAGGGGCCGGAATTCGATGGGCTGATGCGGTCCTCGCTTGCCGCCGAGCGGCCAAGCTTCCGAGCGACATCAGGCTGCGCGCTGCTGTGGCTTGCGTGTCGAACAATGCCTGCGGGGTGCGATTGGCGAGGCGCCGCGGAGCGTGCTGCAGCAGCGGCGTGCACAGCGTGTGCGTGCGCGCTGGAGCGCGCTCGGCGGCGGTCATGTTTACGTACCGGTGCGCTGCGCCCTGCGCCCGAAGCTCGCGAACGGGTCGTTTGCGTCCTGTTCGCCCGAGGACCGCGAGCGGCGCAAGGCCGCCCGGAGACGGAGCTCAGGTGTCGATCGCGCCTGCGACGGCCTGTTCTCCATAGCGATCAGCGAGCTTGCGCATACCGCCGAGCCAGCGGTCGACGTCCGACGCCTTGCGTTGCATGTACTCGCCGACGATGGGATGCGGAAGGATCAGGAAACGCTCTTCGCGAAGCCCCTCCATGACCGAATCCGCCAATTCCTCGGGTTCGATCACGCCGTCGACGCCGGCAACGCCGCCCGCTTCGCTGCCTGCGATCATCGGCGTGTTCACGGCCTGCGGTGCCAGCACCGAGACCTTGATGCCCTCGCTTCCATGCGTGATCGAGACCCACTCCGCGAAGGACACGGCCGCGTGCTTGGTGACGGCATAGGTGACGGAGCCGATCTGTGACAGGAGGCCGGCCGCGGAGGCTGTGTTCAAGAGGTAGCCGCCGCCGCGGGCCACCATGCGGGGGACGAGGTGCCGAGCGGTGTAGACGTGGGCGTAAACATTCACCGCCATGATCGTCTCCCACTGCGCGTTAGTGGCCTCGAGGCCGCGGCCGAGACCGATGCCTGCGTTGGAGCAGAACAGGTCGATCGGACCGATCTCGGATTCGACGAAGTCGATCAGCGCGACGATCTCTTCCTCGCGGGCGACGTCCACGCGGCGTGCGGTGCCGCCGATCTCGGCCGCCACGGCTTCAGCGTTGTCGCCGTTCAGATCGACGACGACCACTACCCGAGCGCCCTCCGCTGCGAAGCGCCGGCACAGCGCCGCGCCGATACCACTGCCGCCACCGGTAACGACGATGATCGAGTCCTTCACTTCCATGGGTCTGCTCCTGAACGTGCCGAGGCAGCGAGGCTGCCACAGGCGAGGCGGCGCAGGTAGCGCGCGGACCGCGCGCATCGGGGGGGCGAGACGGGCGCGCCGACGCATTGCGGCAGCGGAGCCGGGCTCGGGGGTGTGGCACGGCTGTGCTTTGCGTTCGAGATCGGCTCTGGTCTGGCCGAGGAACGACGGCCGCGGCGCCACAACTCATGGCCCGCGATGCGTGGCTGCGCGCTGGATCGCGTAGGAGTCGAAGGCGTTCTGCGGCGCAGCGTCGCCGCCAGCGTTATGATGCCCCCTGAACAGCGGACGGTCGCTGGAACTGGAGAACCGGTAGATGTCGGAAGAGCAGGAAGAGCTGTCGCGCGCTGAGCAGATGCGCACCTCCAACCGCGAGATGTGGGACGCATGGGCGATCGATGTCGATCAGGACCCCTATTCGATCCCGCTTGAGAAGCTCAATCCTGGCCATCCGATGCTTTTCGAGGCCAATCGGCAGATGGCGTACTTCGATCGCCTGCGCGCCGAAGATCCCGTGCACTACTGCGAAGAAAGTCAGTTCGGCCCTTACTGGTCGGTTACTCGCTACCAGGACATCATGCACGTCGATCGCAGCCACGAGATCTTCAGCTCTGATTCCCGTCGTGGCGGCATCCAGCTCGGCGGGCAGGCCGATCCGGATCCCGATCCGACGTTCCACCTCCCCATGTTCATCATGGAAGACCCGCCGAAGCATGACGATCAGCGCAAGGTCGTCGCTCCTAAGTTCACCCAGCGCGGCCTCATGAACATGGAGCCGCTGATTCGCGAACGCGCAGGCAAGATTCTGGACGCGCTGCCGATTAATGAAGAATTCAACTGGGTCCGGCACGTCTCGGTCGAGCTCACCGGGCAGATGCTCGCGACGATCTTCGGCGTGCCGCAGGAAGACCGCCTCAAGCTGATCCACTGGTCCGATGTGACCCAGTCGATCGGCGATCCGGACGTGTTCGAGACGCCGGAGGCGGGTTTTGCGGAGCTTTGGAAGTGTTGGGAGTACTTCGACGCCGTGTGGAAGGAGCGGGCTGCGCAGGCCGAGCCCGGGGACGACCTTATTTCGATGCTCGTGCATGGCGAATCTACAAAGGACATGCCGCCAAACGAGTATCTCGGCAACATCCTGCTGCTCATCGTCGGCGGGAACGACACGACGCGAAATTCGATCAGCGGCGGTCTGCTGGCGCTGAACCAGTTTGGCGATCAGTACGAGAAGCTGCTTCAGAATCCGAAGCTCGTCGAGACCATGGCGCCGGAGATCATTCGCTGGCAGTCACCGGTGGCGCACATGGCGCGCACGGCGATGGTGGATACAGAGCTCGGTGGCAAGCAGATCAAGGAAGGCGACAAGGTCGCCATGTGGTATCTGTCCGGCAATCGCGACAGCGACGAGATCGAGCAGGCCGATCACTTCATCATCGACCGCGACAATCCGCGCAAGCATCTGTCCTTCGGTTTCGGCATCCACCGCTGCCTCGGCAATCGCCTTGGCGAGATGCAGCTGCGCATTCTGTGGGAAGAAATTCTCAAGAGGTTCAGCAAGATCGAGGTCACGAGCGACCCCGTGTATCTGAAGTCGAGCTTCATCAACGGCATCAGGGAACTCCCGGTCACCATCCGGGGCTGATTCCCTTAGACTGGGACGGCCCTCACGACGAGCGGCACGGAAAGGGCGGGACAGCCCTTCGCGCAAGACTTGAGTGGGGCAGGCGCATACGCGCCTGATGAGGCTTCGAGTGAACGATACGTTCATCCTGTTCGTGGACGACGAACCCCTCGTCGTGAAGGTGGTGCGCAGCATTCTCGAGCGCAGCGGGATCTGTCACGTCACCGCGAGCGGGGCTGCGGAAGCGGAAGCGCTGTTCGATGAGCACGGAGACAAGATCACTCTGCTCGTTACCGATGTCGTCATGCCGCAGGTCAACGGCCGTGAACTGTGCGAGCGCCTGCGTGCGAAACGGCCTTCGCTGCCCGTGATTTTCGTTAGCGGCTACGTAGACGATCCCGAGCTCATCGAGACCCTCGGCGACTCTGCTCAGGGCCAGCTGCTCGAAAAACCCTTTCGGCCCTCTGATCTTCTGGAAGCGATCCAGGTCGCCATGGATGACGTGCAGGAGCGCATAGGTTCTTGAGGTCTGAGCGTTGCGATACGATCGCGCCGGGGGCGTGCTGGTTTCTCCTGCGGGTATAGTTCAACGGTAGAACCTCAGCTTCCCAAGCTGATGATGTGGGGTGAGGCGGCGTTCCGCGCTTGCGCGGAAGCCGGCGAACGCCCGGACAGGAGGTCCGGGCAGGGCGTGACTTGGAGAGAGGCGGCGCGCCAGGGATGGCGGTAGGAAAGGTTCTTCAGGGTGTGACCTGTGCGGGAATCGAACCCGTGGAAAAGCCCCTGTCGCTCGCGCGGGTATAGTTCAATGGTAGAACCTCAGCTTCCCAAGCTGATGATGTGGGGTGAGGCGGCGTTCCGCGCTTGCGCGGACGCCGGCGAACGCCCGGACAGGAGGTCCGGGCAGGGCGTGACTCGGAGAGCGGCGTCGCGCCAGGGATGGCGGTAGGAAAGGTCCTTCAGGGTGTGACCTGTGCGGGAATCGAACCCGCGAAAAAGCCCCTGTCGCTCGCGCGGGTATAGTTCGATGGTAGAACCTCAGCTTCCCAAGCTGATGATGTGGGGTGAGGCGGCGTTCCGCGCTTGCGCGGACGCCGGCGAACGCCCGGACAGGAGGTCCGGGCAGGGCGTGACTCGGAGAGAGGCGTCGCGCCAGGGATGGCGGTAGGAAAGGTCCTTCAGGGTGTGACCTGTGCGGGAATCGAACCCGCGGAAAAGCCCCTGTCGCTCGCGCGGGTATAGTTCAATGGTAGAACCTCAGCTTCCCAAGCTGATGATGCGGGTTCGATTCCCGCTACCCGCTCCATCACCGAAGTCCCGATAACGCGTCTCGACGCGGGGCCCGCGGTTCGGCGCGAGCCTCGGCGTCTTCGCCCATCCAGGGGCCGGTCCCCGGGTCGGCATGCCCTCACTCGGTGAAGCAAACGCCTCGCTAGCCGCTGAAGCGTCGTTTGTCGCTCGTGCCAAGCTCCGGTTACTTTTCGGCCTTGGCAAGCGGTCTGCAGCCTGGATGCGGGCGCGGGGAGCGGGAACGTGGAAGTGACGGATTTCCTCTCGCGTGAGGAGGTGCAGCAGTTCACCGAGCGAAGTGATCTGCGCGCCGGGGCGATCGTGGTCTGGAACTGGGCGCTCATTGCGGCGATCTTCGCTGTCGTGGCGCTTTGGACGAACCCGGTGACGCTCCTGCTGGCGCTCGTTCTGCTCGGCGGGCGCCAGATGGGCCTAGCGGTGCTCATGCATGAAGCGGGTCACAAGACGCTTTTTCGCTCGCAGCGCCTCAACGTCATCGTGGGTCAGTGGCTGTGCGCGTACCCGATCCTCAGCGACAGTGAGGTCTACGGTGCCTCCCATCGTGAGCACCATCGAATGGCCGGTACGCGGGCCGATCCGGACCTCCCGAACTACCAGGAATACCCCGTGAGCAGCGAGCGTTTCCGCCGCAAGCTCCGCCGGGACCTTACCGGGCAGACCGGCTTCAAGCTGCTGCGTGGCTTTGTCGCAAACGGCGGTGGCAGCATCATGATGCGCGCGGGCGAAAAGAGCCCGGTGCTACAGGGCACGGTCGCGAATCTCGTGCTCTTTTCCGCGCTGGTGCTCGCCGGCGTGCCGGAGCTCTTCGTGCTCTGGATCGGCGCATACCTGATCACCTATCCGTTCATCGCGCGCATTCGGCAGATCGCCGAGCACGCGAACGTGCCCGATCTCTTCGATACGGATCCGCGGCTCAACACCCGCACCACGATTCCGCGCTGGTACGAACGTCTCCTGTTCTGCCCGAACCAGGTGAACTTTCACGTCGAGCATCATTTTCTGGCGAGCGTGCCCTGTTATCAGCTGGGTGCGCTGCATAGATGTCTTCGAGACAAGGGCTTCTATCGCGGCTTTGAGCACACGATCGCGCACGGATACGGCGATGTATTGAAGCGCGCCGTCGGGGCCGGGTCTGCCATGAGGGCCTCAGCCGGCTGAGCTAAGGGGGGCGTCCGGAGAGCGCCCTCGACGCGGTGCATTTTGCGGATGCGCGATCGTGCAGCGCAGGGCCTCAGCGAGACCGCTGCTGGCCCCGGACCAGACGAAGAACGGTCCGTGGCCGACAGGTCGAGTTCGCGGACGTGCCCGTGATCACGAAGACCGATTTCTCAGGGAAGCCCGGCTCATCGAGCGTGTAGGCGTGCTCAGCAGCCTCAGAACGCGCGCCCGGATCGTGCGCGCAGCACACGGCGACGTCCCCCCCGGCACCGGCCTCTTCGACCTCGATCAGACGTCCATGGCGGCCGGCGGCCTGGCCGTCGTGTTGGCGGATGTGCAAAAAGCGATTCCCGGTGGGCTTTCTTCCCGAACGAGTGTCATCATTCGCGCCGTGCCCTCCGAGCTTCAGGGGCGAGAGCAAACCCGCCTGAGCGTCGCAGCTGGGAGCGGCGCGGGCGACAGGGAGGAAGTGATGGCGATCGAGATCCTCGAGAGCGTACGTAAGATCTTCGGTGGGTCGGAGCCGACCGAAGCCGAGCGCGCGCAGCTTTTTCAGGAAGTGATGCTGATGGTGCTGGCGCGTGCCACCGCCGCAGACAGCAATATCAGCGGCGTTGAAGTCGAAACAGTGCAGGAGATCGTCGAGCAGCGTATCGGCGTTGAACTCAGCTCTGCCGAAGTCCGCGTTGCTGCGAATTCAGATATTTTCGAATCCACCCCGCTGTCCCGCTTCGTTGCCAGCGCGCGCGACAAGCTCACGGAGGACGAGCGCTCGTCGGTCATGGGCGCGCTTTCCGAAGTGATTCGCGTCGACGACCGTATCGGATCGCGCGAGGTCGCGTTCTACGATCAGATCGCAGATGCGCTGCAGATGCCCCGCGCCGGTGATTCGGGCCTGATGGCCGACTGAATCGGACCTACGCCATCAGCGCCAGAGGCTCGTTCGAGCGCTGGCGCCGATGTGCCCGCCGCTGTTCCCCGCAGTCCCCCGAGCCAGATGTCTGCTGACGATGCCCCCGGCGCCGTCTGCCATGGCACGCCCGCGTCATCCTGGACCGAATAATGGTGGCCATTAAACGTGGGGCGTGATACCCATGACGCTCGCGCCACAGGAGGGTCGAAAAATGAAAGTCGTCAATCAGGTCAATCCCAATGCCGAGCAGATGAAGGGGTTCGTGGAATCGGGGCACGACAAGCCGATCTACATGGTCAATCTGCTGAAGTTCAAGGCGAAGGCTGAGTACGACGACGGCCGGGAGACGGATCTTTCGGGGGAGGAGGCCTATGGCCTGTATGGACAGGCCGTCGCCGGGCTGCTCGTCAAGCATGGTGGTGGGCCGATGTTCAGCGGCCGCGTCGAGCGACTCATGCTCGGCGAAGTGGAGGAGCTCTGGGACGTCATTGCGATTGCCATGTACCCGTCACGACAGGCCATGCTCGAAATGCTCAGCTCCCCCGAATACCAGGAAATCTCGGTGCACCGCTCCGCTGGACTCGCTGGGCAGCTCAACATCGAGACGGTCGATGCCATGGGGCTCTGGATGATGCAGGGCGCCCAAGCCTGAGCATCCCCGCTGGAGCGCGCCCGGGGTAAGCCGAGCCGGCCCTGCATCCGGGCCCGGCGTGGCGGCGGTAACGTCCCGGGCCCTCGCGCCCCGCGTTGACCCACTTTGAGAGCCCCTTCTGCGGGCCTGCATGCGGAGCCGAGCAGGTCAGCTCGGCTCCGGACGGGGCGTCACGATCGGGAACCAGCGCGGAAAGGCATCCAGCATGCCGAGCAGGTTCCGAAGCGCCTCTGCATCGCCGGTCACCGAGATGCGCCCCTCGTCCTCGAGCACATCGAGAGGGGTCACGCCACAGAGCAGCAGCTTGAGGTCCTCCGCCGACAGGGTCAGCGAGGCATCGGCTGCCTCGGAGCGCTGGCCCGCGAACGCGTGCAGAACCGAATGACGCAGCTTCAGCAGGGCGCCTTCGTGATCCGTGAATTCCAGATTGAGCGAGAGCGAACGGCCGTCCGCCTTCGCGGCATTCAGGCGCACGGCGGCGAGCTGGTAGACGTTGTCGAGCGGCATGTTCTTCGCAACGCCGGGGCCCGGCGCCCAGGGTGAATGGCCGAATCCGCCGCGGCGCAGTTCCTGCGCTGCGGTGAGGTAATTGTGTCGCCAGGGGCCCGATTCACTCTGATAGCCGAGCTGCTCGTGCGCATCCGCGAGCAGCGCAATCGCCTCATCGTGGCCCGGATGCGCCATCACGACGTGGTTGAGAATCTCGACCACCCAGCGGAAGTCCCCTTTCTCGAAGTCTCCGCGGGCGCGGGCCACGACGGCGTCGGCGCCGCCCATGTACTCCAGATAGCGCAGTGCCGCCTGCGTGGGCGGCAGCGGATGCAGTGTCGCCGGATTGCCGTCGTAGAAGCCGAGGTACTTCACGTATACGGCCCGGGCGTTCGCGTATAGCGTGCCGTAGTAGTCGCGGTTGTAGAACTCGCGGCCAAGGGCGTCGGGCAGTTCGAGCTGCTCGGCGATCTCTTCCTTCGTGTATCCGTGGTTTGCCAGGCGCAGCGTCTGGTCGTGGATGAACTTGTACAGGTCCTGCTGCTTCTCCAGGTAGGCGATGGCGTCTGCGCGGCCGTGAATCGGCCAGTGGTGCGAGGCGAACTGGACGTCTAGCTGATGGCCGTAGCGTTCGATCATCTCGCCGATCTGTGCAGACCAGGCCAGGGCGTCGCGTACCTGGGCACCTCGAGGCGTATAGACGTTGTGCAGGTGATGGGAAGTGATCTCTGACGTGCACAGCGCTTTGAACTGCGGGAAATAGAACACCATTTCCGACGGCGCTTCCGAGCCCATGGCAAGTTGGAATTCGATCTCCACGCCGTCGAGCACGCGCGTCTCGCCGGTTTTTCCGATGATGTCGTTCGGCACCACGAAGCCGACGCTGCCCATCGAGGTGTTCACGCCCAGGCCGTTGGTGATGAAACCCGTGGGTGAGGGCGGAAGCATGACGCCGTACATGTAGATCGCGCGCCGCTGCATGGCGCAGCCTGCAACCACATTCTCGGAGAGCGCCTCGTTGACGTAGTCGACCGGCGCCACCACGGGTATCTCGCCGCGCTCGGCCTGCTCGGCCGTGATGACGCCGAGTACGCCGCCGTAGTGATCGATGTGGCTGTGGGTGTGGATCACGGCCGTAACCGGACGCTCACCGAGCTGTTCATTCGCGAGTTTGAGGCCGGCTGCGGCGGCTTCGGCCGATGTGAGCGGGTCGATGACGATCCAGCCGCGCTCGCCGCGCACGAGCGTCATGTTCGAGATGCAGAACGAGCGGATCTGGTAGATGCCATCCACGACCTCGTAGAGCCCGTGGTGCTGCCCGTTCAATTGCGCCATGCGCCAGAGCGATGGATTCACCGTGTCCGGCGCCTCGCCCTCCAGAAACGAGAACGGCTCCATGTCGAGCACGGGGTGCGGCCGCGAACCGTGCGCGATGGTCATGGGATCAAGGGTCGCGATGAAGCCACGGCGGGCATCCTCGAAGCTGCGCCGGTCTTCGAAATCGAGCATCTCGCGGAAGCGTGCGTGGGAGCGTCGTGTCGCGTCCGTCGCCGGTTTCGGGTGCAGGGCTTCGTCGGTCATTGCGCGGTCTCTCGCGTGTGGCTGGAGTCTGCCTATCTTCCCGCGCGACCATGCTCGTGGGAACCGATCTGCACGCTCACGAACGCAAGGAGCAATCATGAAGCGCAACATCCTGCTCATCACCACGGACCAGATGCGTTTCGATGCGCTCGGCTGCAACGGCGGCCAGGTGGCGCGCACGCCGGTCCTCGACGGCCTGGCCGCGCGCGGCATCAACTACACCCGTGCGCACAATCAGAATGTCGTCTGCATGCCGGCGCGGGCGACGATCATCACGGGTCAGCACGTGAGCGCGCACGGAGTGTGGATGAACGGCGTGTCCATGCCCGAAGAGCAGCCGACGATTGCGCACTGGCTGCGTGGGCACGGCTACCGCACGGGGCTCGTCGGCAAGGCGCACTTCGAACCCTGGCTCGGGTCTCCTGCGGACTATTTCGAGAACCGCATGGCCGCGGAAGGCAGCACGGGGCCCCATCGCGGCTTCGATCACATGGAGCTCGCGAACCACTTTTTCGAAGGCCACAGTCATTACGACCGCTTCATGGATGCGCATGCGGAGGTGAAGTCGCGCTTCTACCCGATGATCGGCGAGAAAGGGCAGAACACCGTCAGCGCCGGCGACACGAACGCCGTACAGGTTTGGCCCATGGACGTGCCACGCGAGCTCTATCACACCAACTGGGTGGCCGATCGCACGCTCGACTGGCTCGCCAGCCTTGGCGATGAAGACCCCTGGTTCTGCTGGATGAGCTTCCCAGATCCGCACCACCCCTGGGACGTTCCGCAGTCGGAAATGCATCGCGTTGACTGGCGCGAGACGCCGCTGCCGTCCCTCTATCCCGAAACGGAAGCCGAGCGCCGCGCACTGCTCGCGCAAAAACCCCGCCACTGGCTCGGTTACTACGAGGGCACGCTGTGGACCAATCTCGAGTCACCGCGCGAATTCGTACCGGCCGAGATGACGCCCGATCAGGTGCGTGAGATCAACGCGCTGACGCACATCGAGAACGAGCTCATCGACGAGGCCTGCGGACGGGTGCTCGATTGGCTGGAAGCACGCGGCCAGCTGGCGAACACGGACGTTTTCTTCACCACCGACCACGGCGAACTACAGGGCGACTTCGGCCTGCTTTTCAAGGGCCCGTATCACGTCGATGCGCTCATGCGCCTGCCCTTCATCTGGGCACCCGCCGGCAGCACGGCGGGCGTGGAAGTCAGTGCGCCGGTCGGCCATCTCGACCTCGCGGCCACTTTCTGCGAGGTCGCGGGCATCCCGGTGCCGGACGAGGTCGACGGCCAGCCTCTGCCGAGGGACGAAGCGGAGGCTAACGCGCAGGGACGGGAGACCATGCTCACGGTCTGGGATTCGGAGCACGGACCCGTCGACATGCACCTGAAATCGATCTACCGCAGCGATGGGTGGCTGTGTACGGCATACGAGAAGAGCACCCTCTATGAAGGCTGCGAAGGCGAGCTTTACGCCATGCACGAAGATCCGGAGCAGCGGGTGAACCTCTGGGACGCCGAAACGCGCGTGCGCGACGAATTGCTCGAACAGCTTGCGGACGAGGTGGCACCGCCGCGCGAACCGAGGCTGCCGCGCGGTGCGCCAGTCTGACGAGGGCTTCAGGCTCGGGCGGCTTCGCCTTCCGCGTCGAGACGCGCAGCCGCGACTAGGAAACAGAAGATACCGACGCCGTAGACGACTATGAGTGAGCCGATCGCCATGCCGAGGGATGCATCCCCCGCGCTGGGCGCGATCAGGTCGGAGGCAACGCCTACGTACAGCGGCCCGGCGCCGAGGCCGATGATGTTCGTGATGAACAGATTGATCGACGCAGCAACCGAGCGTTTTTCGAGCGGCGTGCGCGACTGGATCATCGCGAAGGTTGGACCCACGTGGAACTGACCTGCGATCGCGGGAACGGTGAACAGCGCAAAGGCGAGCCAGGGTGAGGCGACAGCAACCGTCGCGATGAGCAGGGGCGTCGCCAGCATCAAGCCGATCGCGAGGATACGCATGCGCCAGCCTTCGCCGCGCGACGCGAGGCGGTCGGCCAGCCTTCCCGTAGCGAGCACGCCAAGCGCGCCCAGGAGGCCCGCGATGATCGCGAAAGCCGTGCCGATCTCGCCGGTGCCGAGGCCGTGGGCGCGTACGAAGAAGGCGGGCAGCCAGAGCACGAGGGCGTAGCCCACGAAGGCACAGCAGGACCCTCCGAGCACGACAAGGCTGAGCACCCGATCCGCGATCAGGAAGCGGATCACGTCGGTGAAGGGCGGGGCGTCACCCGCCGCGTTCAGGCCCTCGGAGGCGCCTCGGATCGGTTCGGTGACCGTGAACCGCACCACCAGGGCAATGAGCAGGCCCGGCAGGCCGACGACGAAGAAAGCCTCCCGCCAGCCGAACCATTGATTGATCCAGCCGCCGGCAAGAAACCCGAGGAGGATGCCAGCGCCCACGCCCATGCCGAACACGCCCATGGCCGTCGCGCGCTCGTGGGGCGCGTAGAGGTCCGCAATGATCGAATGCGAGGGCGGATTCGAGCCCGCTTCACCCACGCCGACGCCGATGCGCGCGATGAGCAGGTGCCAGTAGTTCTGAGCGAGGCCGCCCAGCGCCGTCATCGCGCTCCAGAGGGCGATCGAGACCGCGATGAGATTGCGACGATTGTGGCGATCGGCCCACATGGCCATGGGCATGCCGAGCGTCGCGTAGAAGGCTGCGAAGGCGAAGCCGGTCATGGCGCCGAGCTGGGAATCCGACAGGCCGAGATCGACGCGGATCGACTCGGCGAGGATCCCCATGATGTTGCGGTCAAGATGCGAGGACGCATAGACAATCACGAGCACGAAGAGCGTGTAGCGACGCCCGGTCTGATTCACCGTTCTACTTCCTCCCTGCGCCCGCGGCGGCGATTTCGATGTCAGCCGTCCCGCGCCCTCGGCATGGGTGCGCGGGCTCGTGTTGCTGGGCGTCCGCGTCTGCCGTTGTGTGTCTCGAACGCCCGAAGCCCGGGGTGCGACTTCGCGCACGCGCCGCTTTGCGGACAGAGCCGGTCAAGTCTGAGCCAAAGCGGCCCGCTGGTAACCGGGCTTGCGCCTTTTTTCTTGCGCACGCGCGCCTGGCGTGGATCGCCTTGGTGAAGACCCTGCTCATGTGCACTCGGAACGAAGCCATGAAGTTCCGGGCGCGCTCAACGCGGCCGCCGAACCGCCACGTCAGCGCTCACGGGACGACATCGCTGCGGTCCATTAGGCTGGCGACGCTGCCCGGCACACTGGCCGGCGGCAGACGCGCCCATCAGCCACGCAAGGACAGCCCCCCGCATGTCAGCGCTCTCTCGCCGAACCATTCTGAGAACAGGTCTCCGCAGCGCACTTGCAGTGAGCGCCGCTTCGGCGCACGTACCTGGCGCCAGCGCCAGAGAGGAGGTGCCCGGGCTTGTCGCGAAGAGCCCCTTTGCCGGCATCCTTGAAGTCGGTGACGGTCTCTTTGCAGTGATCTCCACGCCACTCGACGCTCAGGGGCGCTTTGCGCACCCGCAATCGCTCTGCAACGGCGGCCTTGTCATCGGGGACGATCGGGTGCTTTCCATCGACGCCTACTACAGCCCGGAAGGCGCCGCGTGGGTGAATGCGCAGTCGAAGCGGCTCTTCGGCAAACCCGTTACGGACGTGATCTGCACGCACCTGCATCTGGATCATACGGGTGGGCTCTCGGGCTTCCAGGAAGGCGCCCGTGGCCCCGAAATCTACATGACCGCAAAGACCTGGGGGCTGATGACGGAGCAATACAGCGCCGGGCGGCCCGTTGAAGGCACACCATTCTTGGCGCCCCCTGCCCGCCTTGTTGGGCCGACGCGCATCATCGCCGACGACTCGCCCCCCGTTGCTCTGGACCTGGGCGGACGCAGCGTTACCGTGCTGCCTTTCGCGGGTCACACACCATCGGACCTTGCGGTTCTCGTCGACGATGCACCCGTAACCTTCGGCGGCGACCTCGCCTGGTGGGGCCTCTTTCCGAACTACGTTGACGCGGTCCCTTCAGCGCTCGCGCCCTCCGTGCAAGCGCTTGTGGAGGGCGATTCGAGGTTGATGGTGCCTGGGCACGGCGGCCTGGTCGCCACGAACGACATGGCGCCATACGTTGAGCTGATCAACAGTGTGGACACAGCAGCGTTCGCTGCCCGCGAGCGTGGCCTTACGCCTGCGGAGGCTGCGGCTGAGTATCGGATGCCGGCAGCGACTGCCGATTGGCAGTTCTTCAATCCACGCTATCCGGAGATCGCGATCGCGGCCTGGTTCCGGGAATGGTCGCTCGAGGGGGAGGCGGACGCGTAGCGGTCCGCCGCGCGGCGGCGCGCCTGGTTCCGTAGGCGATTGCCGTAGGCGACTGCCGTAGGCGATTGCCGTGGGCTCTTGCCGTTGGCGTTGACGAAGTCGGGCCAGTGCCAGCCGTTCGCCGCTCGCCGCGGGGGTCACGTTCCTTTCCTTCACTTATGCGACCTTGGGCGTGATCGCTGAGCGGGGGAGGGAGATGCTAGGGCGCAGGGGGGCTGCCGGCATCAGGGACTCCGCTCGCCGGCGGCTGCTCGGCCGTCGCCTGGCGCTGGCGCTGATGGATCGTCTGAATATTTTGTTGCTGAGTCGCCGGACCCGCCGCGCTGGATGTAGTTGCCTGCGCGTCGACGTCGCGCATGTCCAAGGTTTCACGTTCGCCTTGCGTGCTGCAGATCTCGAAGACGCCTTTCTCGATGATCACGCCCTCGGCAGTACGGGTGCTCATGTACACCGAGAACACGTCCAGGGACGCATCGAGCAGAAAGTGAAAATAGTAGTGCTCCGTATCTCCGGGCTCGATTGTCACGTTGGCCGAAAAGATGTGGCTCGCTTCGGCGAGCAGACCGAAGGCGTCGTCGACCCCGGTGAGCGCCAGTAGGTCGACGCCGCCGCTCGGCAGTGCTTCCAGCACGGTCTCTGGTGGTCGAAGATTGTTGAGTTGGATAAGCAGGAACGAGCCTGCCTCGTAGGTTTTGCGTCCTCGCCCTCGGTTCCCTACGTCTACTCTCAGGCGCATCAGCGCTCTGCCGTCGGCCTGGGCGACAGGGGTGCAGGTGCCGTGAATCACGATCGCTGGTTTGGTGGTCAAGTAGAACTCGGTTACGGCCCAGGTGGCACCCGCGGCCAGCGCCGCGACCACGGCATAGTCATGAATGATTCCCCTCCAGCTTTCCAGGATGTGTTTCATGACGCGTGCTTGCCTTCCACGGATTTAAGGGTGGGTCGCTGCGGCTCGAACCAGTGCTTTGTGCGGCAGGCATCTTACTTCCATGCCGCTCCTGTACGGAGACGCGACCGAGTCGCCTAGTGCGCGCCGCGGCGTATGCTGCCGCAGCCCGATTACATCAGCGCTGGCGTGTGACACGATCAACGTCGCCCCATGCGCACGAACGCCTGCCGCGTTGGCCTTGGTCCCGCGGGCGCTGAAGGGCAGCTGGCGAGGGCGCGCTCGAAGCGGCGCTCAACGCCCCTGGGGGCCAAGCGCAAGCGAGATGAGGGTAGATGATGCTTCCTGAAATGGAACGGCGCGGTGAGCAGACCGAGCAGGGCTGGAGGGACGTGGATGGGTTCGTTGGGCCGGTCCGGTCCGGCAATGGCCCGCGGAGCGATCCGCGCGGCGAATTCCCGACGGGCCCCGCGATCGGCGAAGCGCTGCCGGACGTGCAAACGCAGACCGCAGACGGGGCGCCCTTCGACCTCCACGCCGATCGCGGCGCGCGCCCGGCAATCTTCATCTTCTACCGCTCTGCGGTGTGGTGACCCCCTTGCCGCTCGCAGCTCGTTGAGCTGCAACGTGCAATGCCTCGGTTCGAGGCCGCGGGCGTGGCCGTATACGCCCTGAGCTACGACGAGCCCGATGCGCTTCGCGACTTTCGCGACGCCCACGGCATCACCTTCACGCTGCTCTCCGATCCTCAGTCCGAAATCATTCGCGCCTTCGGAATTCTCAACGAGTTGATCGACGCGGATGACCATCCCTGGTTCGGCATTCCCTATCCGGGTACCTACGTGACCGATGCGCAGGGGCAGATCTGCGCCAAGTTCTTTGAACACAACCTCGCTGTGCGCGCGGGTCCAGAGCAGATGCTGCGAGCCGTGCGCGGTGAGGCGCTCGATGCGCACGGTCCTGCGGAGGCGCCGGCGGAGGTGGAGTTCGACGTGTTTCTCGACGGTGCAGCGCTGGCACCGACGGTGCAGCGCGATCTCGTTGTTCGCTTCCGCGTTCCGGAAGGTCGTCACGTGTATGCCTTGCCTGCGCCGGCAGGTTCGCGCGCCGTGGAAGTGGTGCTGGACGCGAATCCTGCGCTCGTCGTGCGCGCCGTCCAGCGACCGGCAGCGGACGAACATCAGCTTGCCGGGACAGACGAGGTGTTCCCGGTGCATCACGGCGCGTTCGAGCTGCGCCAGCCGCTGACCGTGAATCGTGGTCCGGGCAAGGATTTCTCGGCAGTCGTGATACGGGGTGAGGTGCACTGGCAGGTTTGTGATGACGCTGTGTGTGACATCCCGGTGAGCAGGCGTTTCGAGCTCGCAGTCCCGCTCGGCAACGCGCCACTCAGGGCGATCGGCGACCCTGAGGGGATGGCGCTCGAGCCGAATGCGATGGCGCACTTCGCCCAGATGACAGCGCGCAGGAAATAGAGGCGTCGCAGCGCCGATTGGAAGCGCTTGTTCGGGCAGCCGACACGACGAGCCAGCGAGCCCGCCGCCTGAGTGGGCGGCAGCTTTTGTCTGCCGCCGGCCGCTCCGGAGCCTGGGTGTCCCTGCGCGTGCACGCACTGCACGATGGCGTGGCGCACCATCGAAGTGCTGGGTCGCCGGGATCTATGGTCCGGCCGGTGCGGCGCGCACCAATCGCTTGCATCCGACATCTGCTCGCCGGACCGGCTGCTGAGCTCATAAGTCGAGTGATGATTACGCTGTGTTGGTAGTGTGCGCTTACTCAGCTGATTCGGTGCACCGGCGCTGGGCACCCCCCTAGGCGGGCTGCGATCTGGTCCGCTTCTTGCTCCACCAAAACATCGGGCTCGATGTTGGAAGCGGAGTGCGTTCCATGAGCGATCAAGCACTTGACCCAGCGGAACTGTCGCTGGGAATGCAACGACGACCAAGCGCGGATGCGTGGCGCGATATCGTTTGGACGTGGATCCAGCCCGTCATCGCGATGGGCGCGCCGCTGCTGGTTGCGGTAACGCTGCTGAGCGACGTCTGGGTGAAAGAGGATCGACAGCTCTTCGCCCTCATCATGATCTTCCTTCCCATCCCCCTGTTCATCTACGCCGAGCGGCGGTGGGGCCGGGATGACTGGCAGCTCAAACCCCACGAGCTTGCCGAGGACGGCTTCTGGCTCCTGATGGGCGCCTTCCTCTGGGGGCCGCTCATCAGCGACCTCTACCGGACGCCGATTTCCGAGGGCTTTGCGGCGATCCGCGACCGCTCCCTCCTCGAGATCACGCTCGAGCCCACAACCGTTGCCGGGCTCTTCGGCGCCGTGATCTTCATGCGCATCTGCACGGCTTTCCCCTATTACTGGCTTCACCGCGTACAGCACGAAACCGTGTTCTGGTGGCGCATTCATGCGACCCATCATCACATCACCAAGATGAGCTTCCTGCGCGGCGCACGCACGCATCCGTTTGAGTACTTCGCGCTCTCCCTCGGGTCGCTCACGGTCATGGCCTTCATGGGTGCCAGCGATGACGTGCTCGCAGTTTCCGCGGCCTTCGGCATGTGGAACGGCAAGTTCAATCACTCGAACCTGCCGCTCAAGTCCTTGCCCGTCTACGACTGGGTATTCGCGACCGCGCCGCAGCACCACGTGCACCACGCGCTTGAGCGGCGGCAGAGCGACTCCAATTACGGCTGCAACATCATCCTCTGGGATCGCATCTTCGGGACCTACTGCGGCGACGAGACGAGCGATGTGAAGCAGACGGGGGCCGGCAAGGCGGTGCCGCTGTCGATCAAGGAGCAATTGATGCTCGCGTTCTACCCCACCAAGCGCCTCATCGATCTCTGATTCGGGCGGCGCGATCGGGCCGGCCAGCGCTGCGCTGGCCGGCTTTCCGGGCGCCGCGCACCCACCCTCACACGGCAACGCCGCAGGTCGAACGTCATGATCAGCACCCCCTGGACACTGATACCGTTCCTGATCGGCACCGCGGCATTCTTCGTGACGCTCTACCTCTCCATATTTGTTCCCAAGGCGTCTGACACGCCCTGGCACGAGGATTCGAGCGCCGACGTCGAGGTTCATCCGCTGCGACGCTGGGACACGGTCCTCACGTGGCTCATGTGGGGTGGCTGGGGCGTCGCGATGCTCATGCGCTTCCTCGATCGCAACAAACTCCTTGAAGGCATCATCGGCTGAACTGCGCAGTCTTCGGCGGAGCTTGGCCGCCCTGAAACCGACGCCGCGAAGAGTGATGCCATTCGCGCCCTGCATCGCGCCCCTGCCTGCCCCTCGTCTCTGGTCTTTCTCTTCCCGGAATACCTGTGCCGCGCGAAGCGCGCACAAGGCCCGGCGGCCACGCTAGCATCGACCCTCTGCGACCTTGGGAGGGGACCATGCAGGCGATCACCTTCGAGTCCGCGAACCCGCGGAACTACCATCAAGCGATCACCGCGCCGGATGCGGCGCCGCGAGTGACGTTGACGGGCGAACTGCGCATGCCCGAGGGCGCAGCGCCGCGAGCGGCCGTGATCATCGCCCCCGGCAGCTTCGGTATTGCGCCGTCGCACCGCCGCCATGCCGAGACGCTGTGTGCGCTCGGATTCGCGACGCTCATGATCGATCCGTTCGGTCCGCGCGCGGTGACTTCTACGGTAGCCAACCAGACGCAGTACAGCTTTGCCGCGAGCGCGTTCGACGTGCTGGCTGCGCAGGCCTGGCTCGCCCAGCGTGCCGACATCGATGCGATGCGCATCGGCGCGCAGGGTCACAGCCGCGGCGGCACTGCAGTGCTGACCGCCGCTGCGCGCCGCTTTGCGGAGAGCGTTGCGCCCTCGCTCGCACCCTTGCGCGGCGTTTACGCCGCCTATCCCTGGAGTGGCCATCAGTTCATCGATGCTGACGTGGGCACCACGCAGGTGCGCTCGATCATCGGCGATCGCGATGAGTGGTGCAGTGCGCAGCAGGTTCAGGGGCACATGCAGGCCCTATGCATGCGCGGCGGCAGCGCGAGCTGGCGGATCGTTGCCGGCGCCCAGCACAGCTTCGATCGCGACACGGCACATGAAACGATCGAGGATGCGTCGGTGTCGCCGGGCGCGCCCACGGCGTACATGGATGACGATGGCGCCTTCGTGCATCCGGTGAGCGGCGTGGCCGACGCTGGGCTCATGGACCGCGACCTGATGGTCTATGCGCTCAAGGCCGGGTACGGACGCCGGGGCGCGATCATCGGCGGCACCGGCGAGGAGGCGGCGCTGTTCGATGCGGACATGTCGGCGTTCTGGCAGCGCGTGTTGACGGAGGCTTTGACATGAACATGGGCGCGCCCCTCTCAACCTTTGCAGACGCCCTCTTCGAGGGCCGGACCGCGGTCGTGACCGGCGGTGGTCGCGGGATCGGACGCGAGATTGCCCTGGCGTTCGCGCGCTTCGGTGCGAACGTGATTGTCGCCGGGCGTCACGAGGAAACGCTGGACGCCACCCGGTCCGAGATCGAGGCGCTGGGCAGGCGCAGCCTTGCGGTGCCGACGAACATCCGCGACCTGGAGCACGTGGAGGCGCTCGCGGGCGCAGTGGCCGACTTCTGTGGTGCGGCTGATTTCCTCGTCAACAACGCCGGTGGGCAGTTCCCGGTGCGTCCCGGTGAACTCTCCGACAATGGCTGGCGCTCGGTCATCGATCTGAACCTCAACGGCACCTGGAACGTGGTCAGCCGGATCGCGCCGGGCATGCTGGAGCGCGGGTTCGGTTCGATCGTGAACATCGTCCACATCTACTCCTTCAATCGCGGCGCGCCACACTTCGTGCACTCCGGTGCGGCGCGCGCGGGCGTCGTGTCGATGACCCAGAGCCTCGCCTACTACTACGCTCGCCGCGGCGTCACGGTGAATGCGCTCGCCCCCGGTTCGGTCGCGACGCAGGGATTGCGCGAAGAGGAGTACGCGCACGCGGACACGAACGACTACGAGGCCCAGTCGCTGCGCGACATCCCGGCTGGCAGGCTCGGCGAGGCGGAGGAAGTGGCCGCCCAGGTGCTGTTCCTGTGCTCACCCGCGGCGCGCTATATCAACGGCGCTTCGCTGGTGGCGGACGGCGGCTACTACCTGGATACGTGGACGCCCATGCTCGACCCGGAAGGTGGACTGCCGCCGCGCTGAGGCGCGAGGACTTGTCGGCTCGGTGCGCTGTGAGGAGGGCAGGGCGTCGGCGCGCTCGCCTTGCCGCAGGCCCGGCCGATTGGCAAGCCGATCGATCCGGCGCTGCGGCAGCGCAGGCGTCAGCCGTTCCGGTACAGATAGCTGTATCCGTTGATTGCGGGTACGCCGCCGAGGTGGGCGTAGAGCACATTCGAGCCTTCGGGGAAGAAGCCCTTGCGCACAAGATCGATCATGCCCTGCATCGACTTACCCTCGTAGACCGGGTCGGTCATCATCCCTTCGAGGCGCGCGCTGAGGCGGATCGCGTCGTTTGTTTCCTGTGAGGGCACGCCGTAGACCGGATAGGCGTAGTCCTCCTTCAGCACCAGTTCTTCGTCGCTGATCCTGCGGCCGAGCTTGATCAGCTCCGCCGTGTTCTGGGCGATCGACATGACCTGCGCGCGGGTCTGCGCGGGGGTGCACGAGGCGTCGATGCCGATCACGCGGTCGGCGCGCCCGTCGAGGGCGAAACCCACAAGCATGCCGGCGTGGGTGGAGCCGGTGACCGTGCACACGATGACGTAATCGAAGCGCAGACCCATCTCCGCCTCCTGCGCCCGGACTTCTTCTGCAAAACCGACGAACCCGAGCCCGCCCAGGGGATGAACGGACGCGCCTGCGGGAATGCCGTAGGGCACGCCGCCACGGTCCTTCACGTCTTCCATGGCGCGCGCCCAGCTTTCGCGGATGCCGATGTCGAAGCCTTCGTTCACGAGCTCGATCTCCGCGCCCATCACGCGGCTCATGAGAATGTTGCCGACGCGATCGTAGACGGCGTCCTCGAAGGGCACCCAGCTCTCCTGCACAAGGCGACACTTCAGCCCGAGCTTTGCCGCAACGGCTGCAACCTGCCGCGTGTGGTTGGACTGCACGCCGCCGATGGTCACGAGCGTGTCCGCGCCCTTCGCGAGGGCGTCGGGCACGATGTATTCGAGCTTGCGGACCTTGTTGCCACCGAAGGCGAGGCCGCTGTTGCAGTCCTCGCGCTTGGCAAAGAGGTTCACCCGGCCCCCGAGATGCTCGGACAGGCGCGGCAGGGCCTCGATCGGAGTCGGGCCGAAGGTAAGCGGATAGCGTTCGAATGACTCGAGCATGGTCAGGGCCTCACGGGACGCCAGTGCGTTCCCGGACAGGGTACCCGCGGCGGCGCCGGCTTTCCGTTCCCGCGCTAGTCGTACGCGAGGGGCGGTCGGGAAGCGATCATCGGGCCCAGCGCTGTTAACGTCGGCGCTGCCCCGACTCCCTTTTTCCTGCAGCGGAGCCCGACCCATGGAACGCAAACCTTTCGACCCCGCAGGCAAGCATGCCGTGATCACCGGCGCGGGCAGCGGCATCGGCCTTGCGCTCGCGCGGGCGCTGACGGAATTGGGCGGCGCCGTGCTCATGGCGGACGTGAACGAGGCTGCGGCCGTCGCTGAAGCAGAAAAGCTCCGAGCGGCTGGCGGGCGCGCCATCGGGATGGCGTGCGACGTTACCCAGGGCGACCAGATCGAAGCCCTCGCGGAGCGCGCCTGGTCGGAGTTCGGCTCCGTGGAGCTGATTGCGAACAACGCGGGCATCACTGTGCCGCGCAGGAAAGTGATCAGGAGTTCGTTGGAAGACGCCCGGCGCGTGATGGAGGTGAACTACTTCGGGGTCTGGCAGGGCGCCTCGGTGTTCGGTCAGCGCTTCGTCGAACAGGGCACGCCGGCTCATATCCTCAACACGTCGTCCGAGAACGGCCTCGGCGCGCCGGTGAAGGGGATCGGCCTGTACACCGCGAGCAAGCACGCCGTGCTCGGCATGTCCGACGTCATGCGCCAGGAGCTGCCGGATCACATCGGCGTGAGCGTGCTCTGCCCGGGGGCGGTGGCCACGGGCATGACGCGCCTGCCGGAGAAGGAGGGAGAACTCGAGTTCGGCATGGCGCCCGAGCAGATCGCCGCAATCGCGATCCAGGGCATGCGCGAGGGGCACTTCATCATTCCCACGCATCCTCCGATGCGCGAGTTCGTTGACGAACGCTACGAGGCGACGGCGGCCGCCTTCGAGTCACTTTCTCCTCGTTTCGAGGGCGATGAGCGCATGGACACGCGCCACATCGTTCGGGTGATGACGGAGCGCATGCGCCGCGGCTGAGCGAATCAGTGCCCGCCGAACACGCGCGATGATCGGCGGCCTTGACCGGTGGGCACGGCTCAGCACACTAGCCGCCACACTACGCTGGAAGTCTTCACATGGCCATTCTCGGGGTCGCGGGCGGCAGCTGCTCGGGCAAGACGACGCTCGTTGAACACCTGGCGCAGCGCCTCGGTCCAGCGCGCTGCGCCGTGTTGCGTCAGGACGACTACTACCGAAGCCAGCCGGGGGCCGATCCCACGAAGGTCAACTTCGATCACCCCGACGCGATCGATTTCGAATTGCTGGCCGAGCACCTTGATGCGCTGCGTGACGGGCGTCCGGTCCCGGTGCCGATCTACGACTTCACCACCCACGCGCGCCTGGACGAAACGCAGATCCTGCAGCCGAAACCTTTGCTCATGGTGGAAGGCACGCTGCTGCTAGCGATACCTGCGCTCCTGCCCCGGTTCGATCATCGCGTATTCGTGGAGTGCCCCGCCGACGTGCGCCTTGCCCGCCGCCTGGAGCGAGACGTGCGCGAGCGCGGCCGCAGCACCGCGAGCGTGCACGCCCAGTTCGCCAATCACGTCGAGCCAATGCAGCGCGCCTTCGTGGATCCGTCCCGCGCCGCCGCCGATCTCGTGCTTGATCAGAGCGCGCTCGGCGCGACGCTTGCGGACGCATCCCACCTGCTGTTGAACGCCTGCGAGGCGCTCGCTTCGCAGGCGCCCTAGAGCGGATCGCCCCCGAGCACGGCGGGCGCCTCGCAGTACGTGGTGAGGATGTAGCGCTGGTGTTCGCCGATGCGATCCGAGAGCGCTTCCGCGATGGCGGGAATCTGGCCGTTCATGGCAAAGAATCGAAGCATGCCCTGGTTCTGCTTGGTGACGGGCATGATCTCCGGCGGCGGCGGTGCGATGGCCATGCTCATGGTCGCCCAGTAGACGTCGACGGCGCTGATCGAGTCGCCCACCAGATAGCGTGATCCCCGCTGGGCCTGCGCGGCCAGGCGCTGGTCCAGCAGGCGCAGAATCTCCGCGATCTTCGCTGCCGCCGCTGCGCTGGCTGCCTCGCTGTAGCCGTACTTCCGCGCCAGCGGGCTGTCCATGAGGATGCGCATGTTCCACACGAGCCCGTCCTCGCCCAGCACGACGGCGCACAGGCCGAGGATTTCCACGCGCTGTTCGAAGTCGTCGGGAAGAAGCTTCGGGCTGTCTGCTACACCGATCCGCTCCGCCAGCGCGAGCTGTTCGCTCCACACGTTCCGCGGCCGTTCCTCGTCGTGGAACATGGTCGGCAGGCTGGTCTGGCTGGTGAGCTCATAGAGCCGTGCCTGGCGGTCCTTGCCGGTTTCCTTGTCCACGCCCATGAGCGGGTGCAGCGCCCGTACGAGTGGCACCTGCTTCACGTAGCAGATGTTCTTCAGGGCCTCTGCGTAGAGCGCCGGTACGCCGGGCACGAACGTGACGCGCGTTCCCGTGGTCATGGCGGCTGCTTCGTCGAGCGAAACGAACTGCGGGGCTTCTTGAGCGGACATTGGAGGGTCTCTCGGTGATGGAGGCAGGTGCGCAGTGGAGTCCCTCGACGCCGGTACCGTCAACCCCGAGTCGCCGCCCCGCTGAGGCTGCCGCCGAGGCTGCTGACGAGGCTGCCGCCGAGGTTGTCTTCGACCTGCCTGCGAACCGGGCGCGCCGGGGGGGCCGCAGGGGCCGTGCGGGATGAGGCCGCATCGCGGGTGCATGTGCACGTCAGGGGGGCGTGCAGCACGGCAGGCGGTGCTCGCCGCGCGCCGTTCGAAGGTCTGCGCAGGCCGATCGGATGCGCTCTGCGACCCTTCGTCTCGCCGTGATTTCCGATTTCTGCGCGCACCCGGCGCCAGAGTTGTGTAGAAACGCGCCCATGAAGACACCGCCACGCCTCCAGCCCCTTGTCGAGGAAGGCCTCATCGACGAGGTCGTCGACCGCCTCATGAGCGGCAAGGAGGCCGACGTGTGGGTGGTGCGCTGCCAGGGCGAGCTGCGCTGCGCAAAGGTGTACAAGGACGCCGCGAAGCGAAACTTCAAGAAGGCCGCGACCTACGCCGAGGGCCGCAAGACCCGCAGCGGCCGCCGCGCGCGCGCCATGGAGCGGAATTCACGCTTCGGCCGCGCGGAGCGCGAGTCGGCATGGCAGCGCGCCGAGATCGACGCGCTCCGTCGCCTGGCAAGCGCCGGCGTGCGCGTACCGGAAACCTTCGGCGTCATGGACGGCGTGCTGCTCATGGAGCTGATCCAGGGCGACGACGGTATGGAAGCCCCGCGTCTCGGCGAGATCGTGATGGATCGCGAACAGGCGCTCGAAGACCACGCAACGATGCTCGGCTACGTCGTCGCCATGCTCTGTGAAGGCCTGATCCACGGCGATCTATCGGAGTTCAACGTGCTCGTGGACCCCTATGGCCCCGTGATCATCGACCTGCCGCAGGCGGTGGAGGCGGCCGCGAACAACAGCGCCGCTGAACTTCTCGTGCGCGACGTGAACACCATCACCAGCTACTACGCCGAGTTCGCACCGGAGCTGAAGGGGCTGCGCTACGGCGAGGAGATCTGGGCGCTCTACGAGGCGGGTGACCTGCATCCGGAAGTCACGCTCACGGGCGCCTACGAAGACCCGGACGAGAAAGCGGACGTGGATGCGGTGCTCGCCGAGATCCAGGCGGCAATTGCCGAGGAGAACGCGCGCCTTGCGCGCATGGCGGGTGAGGACGACACGCCGGAGGCGCCGCCGCGACCGCCCTGGGACGTCGGCTGACCCTTCAGACTACTGCGCCGGCGGCCTGTCCGGAGGCCCAGGCCCATTGAAAGTTGTGGCCGCCAAGGTGGCCGGTCACGTCGACCGCCTCGCCGATGAAGTGCAGCGCTTCGTGGTCTCTGCACTCGAGTGTCTTCGACGACAGCGCGCGCGTGTCGAGACCGCCGAGCGTGACCTCGGCCGTACGCCAACCCTCCGTGCCCGCAGGCCGTATGGTCCAGGGCTGGCATGCCCCGGTGATGGTCTCGACGTCTGCTTCCGTGAGTTGGCCCAGCGGCTTGTCCGGCAGCCAGTGTTCGCACCAGCGCTGCGCAACGCGGCGCGTGAGCAGTTCGCGCAGAAAGGTGCGCAGTTCGATCTTCGGGCGCTGGGCGCGCGCGCTGCGGATCGTTTCTGCAATGTCGAGATCCGGGAACAGGTTGATCTCGACGCTCTCGCCCGGTGACCAGTAGGAGGAGGCCTGCAGCACCGCCGGGCCGCTGAGGCCGCGGTGCGTGAACAGGAGGTGCTCGCGGAAGGTGGTGCCCGCCGCGCTGACCGTCGTGTCGAGCGATACCCCGGACAGATCGCCCAGTTCCTCGAGCTGCGTGGGGGCGAGCGTGAACGGTACGAGCGCAGCCCGCGTCGGCTGCACGGCGAGGCCGAGTTGGCGCGCGAAATCGAAGGCGAAGCCTGTCGCGCCCATGGTCGGAATCGAGTAGCCGCCGGTGGCGATGACGAGCGATTCGCACTGCAGCGATTCTTCGGCCGTGTGCACCCTGTGAGGCGGACCGAGCTGCTCTACTTTCACGGGCGTGCGCACGCGGATCTCCACGTGGGCGGCATCGCACTCTGCCTGCAGCAGATCGACGATGTCCTTCGAGGAGCGGTCGCAGAAGAGCTGGCCAAGCGTCTTCTCGTGGTAGGGGATGCCGTGCTGCTCCACGAGCGCGATGAAGTCCCAGGGCGTGTAGCGGCTGAGCGCGGACTTCACGAAGTGCGGATTGGCCGACAGGAAGTTTTCCGGCCCGCAGTACATGTTCGTGAAATTGCAGCGACCACCGCCCGACATGAGGATCTTCTTGCCGATGCGATTGGCGTGATCCAGTACGAGCACGGAACGGCCCCGGCGGCCCGCGGCGATGGCGCACATGAGGCCTGCAGCGCCGGCTCCGATGATGATGACGTCGTGCACGTGCGGGCGTCCGTGGCAGGGGCGCCGAACCGGCGCGGAGAACAAATCGACACGCGCGGCAGCTTACCGCTCGCAGAGTGTGCCTGCGCTGTCGCTCGCCGTGAGTCGGCAGCTGCGAGGGTGCGCAGGCCGTATGGACCCGCTTCGCATGCGTCCAACACAATGGCGATGGGTATGGGGCGTGATGGGGAGCTGAGAGATGGAAAACGGCGAAGGCCGCCTGGCCGGCAAGGTTGCGTTGATCACGGGCGGGGCGAGTGGCATCGGCCGTGCCTGCGCCGAGCGCTACGCAGAGGAAGGCGCTGAAGTCGTGATCGCGGATCGCGATGCCAGGCGCGGCGCGGAGGCGGCCCAAGCGCTGCAGGCGAGGAGCAATCGCCGCGCCTTGTTCGTCGAGGTGGACGTGGCAGATGAGCCTAGCGTCGAGGCGATGGTCGCGCGGACGGTGGAGGCGTTCGGTCGCGTGGATACGGTGCTCGCCGCGGCCGGAATCTCGAATTCGGGGTATGAGTCGGGCGTTGTCCAGGATCGGGATGCCGACGCCGCATCGCGGCTCCTGATCAATCAGTCGCTGGCGGACTGGGAGCGGGTGATCGCGGTGAACCTCACCGGCGTCATGCTCACCGACCGCGCTGCGGCGCAGGCGATGGTCGCCACCGGCGGCGGCACGATCGTGAACATTGCCTCCACCGCAGCCCGCGTTCCCTTGCCGGGTGCGGCGGACTACAACGTTTCCAAGGCGGGTGTGGCCATGCTCACCAACGTGCTGGCCGTGGAGCTCGTCAGCCACGGTATTCGCGTGAACGCCATCGGGCCTGGCTTCGTCGAAACCCCCATGACCCAGGCCATGCAGGACGACGCTGAAGGTCGCGAAATGATGCTCGGCATGACGCCCATGGGGCGCCTGGGTACGCCGCTCGAGATGGCGAATACCGCGCTGTTCCTCGCCTGTGGAGAGTCTTCGTACATGACCGGGCAAACGCTGTACCCGAATGGCGGGATGTACGCCGCCTGAGGTAGCGCCGCGCAAGGCCGGATGAGGCCGCACATGGCCTGGTGCAGCGCGCGGGCCAGCCCGAAGAGGGTCGGGCGCGCCGGTCAGGCCATCGCGCCCCACACCGCCAGGGCAAAGACCAAGTAGGCAACGTGGATCGTGCCCAGCGCGCCGAGCAGCACGCGGTTCAAGCGATCCGTATAGCGCCGCCACGCCCAGAGGAATGCGGCGAGCGCCGCGAGGAGTTCTGCGGGCATGAACCATCGCCCGTAGTGCGCCGGATCCCAGTACGAAACCGGACTTTCGAAGCGGAAGTCGCTGACCGGCCAGAAGTGGCGATGGCCGTCGTCGTGGTGCAGCGCCAGATCAGCGACGCCGTGCAGGGCCATGCTCGCGCACAGCAGCAGTCCGATCGGCCAGTGCCGCCACGCGCACAGCGCAGCTGCTCCGCCGATCAGTACCAGTGAGTTCGGCGCATCGAAGAAGGCCTGCCACTGCGGGGCAAAGTAGCGCTCGGACCATATTGTCGCTTCGGGGACGCCCTCCAGGTGCTGCACCGCGTAGAACACGAGCATTGGCAGGTCGGGCAGCAGGCCGCCCGCCAGCACGGCCGCGACCGCGCCGGGCGGTGTCACGCGGCCCAGCAGTGCAAGATTGATGAGTGCGTGGGCGGGGGTGTTCATCGGCTGTCGTGTCTCGATCTGCAGCGGATGTGTTTTCGCCTGGAGGCGTGGAGACGCCGGCGCGCTTCCCGCGTGTGCCGACGGGTGTCCCAAGCGCCGGATAAACATCACTAGGGAGGGTGGCCGGCCGTGCGAAGCGACCGGCTCGCCCGCAGGGGGCCGCGTGAGTACCCTTCGATACGAGAAGGCCTGCGGCCGTATGCGTGGAATCGTATCGCCCCGGCGGCTGGGATCAATGCATGGGTGGCGAGGGGGAAGTCATGGCCTGGGAACGCGAGATCGAGGAACTGCACGAGCGCAGCGCGCTCGCCGAAGCGATGGGCGGCACGGAGAAGGTCGCGCGGCAGCACGAGTTCGGGAAGCTCACCATCCGTGAACGGATCGACGCCATTGTCGATGCAGGCAGCTTCCATGAGATCGGCAAGCTTGCCGGCGTCGCGCGCTATGACGATGACGGTACGCTCATCGCGTTCACGCCAGCGAACTTCGTGTTCGGCACCGCAGAGATCGATGGCCGGCCCGTGATGATCTCGGGCGACGACTTCACCGTGCGCGGCGGCAGCGCCGATGCGTCCATCGCCGGCAAGCGCCTGCAGGCTGAAGCCCTGGCGCTGGAATTGCGCCTGCCCCATGTGCGCCTCGTGGACGGCATGGGCGGCGGTGGCTCGGTGAAGACCATAGAGATGGCCGGGCGCACCTACATTCCGCAGGTGGCGGGCTGGGACACGATCGTCGGCCACCTTGCCGTTGCGCCTTCCGTGTCGCTCGCGCTCGGCAGCGTTGCCGGTATCGGCGCGGCCCGGGTCGCCACTGCGCACTACTCGGTGATCGTGAAGGACACGGCGCAAATGATGATTGCCGGCCCCGCGCTCGTGGACTGGGCCAGCCTCGGCGATGTGTCGAAGGAAGAGCTCGGCGCCAGCCGTATCCATACGCGCAACGGTTCCATTGACGACGAGGCGAAGTCGGAAGCGGAAGCCTTCGCCATGGCGAGCCGCTTCCTTTCCTATCTGCCGAGCAGCGTCGAGGAACTGCCGCCACGGCTCGAGTGCGACGATCCGGTCGAGCGCGCCGAGGACTTCCTCGTGAACGTGGTTCCGAAAGACCCGAGGAAGGTCTATCGCATGCGCCCGGTCGTGGAGGCGGTGGTGGATCGCGGGAGCTTCTTCGAGATCGGTCGGCACTGGGGCAAGTCGATCATCACGGGCCTCGCGCGCCTGGATGGCGTACCGGTTGCCGTATTCGCGGGCGACCCGATGATCTACGGCGGCGCCTGGACGGCGGACAGCTGCCGGAAACTGATCCGGCTCGTTGATCTGGCGTCGACCTTTCATCTGCCGCTCGTGCACCTCGTTGACTGCCCGGGATTCCTCATCGGCAAGCAAAGCGAAGAAAGCGGCACGATCCGGCTCGGCGCGACGGCGCTCGCGGCCCTTGGTCAGGCCACCGTGCCCTTCTGCAGCGTGGTGGTGCGCAAGGCTTTCGGCGTGGCCGGCGCGTCGAACACCAAGCCCGGCGCAACGCACTTTCGCCTCGCCTGGCCGTCGGGGGACTGGGGCTCCTTGCCCATCGAAGGCGGCATCGAGGTCGCCTACAAGGCGGAACTTGCAGAAGCCGAAGACCCGGACGCGCATCTCGCGAACATCAAGGAGCGCCTGAATCGCGTTCGCTCACCCTACCGGTCTGCGGAGTTCTTCGAGATCGAGCAGATCATCGACCCTCGCGAGACGCGTGCGCACCTGTGTCGATGGGTGAACCTGGCGCGACGTGCCCTTGAAACCGGGCCGAGTGCGTTCGGGTATCGGCCCTAGCGGAAAAGCTGAGGTCGCGGCGTGCTCGTGCGCAGAGTGCCGTGCTTGTGTGTTCCAGCTTTGGTTCCCCTGCTGCGCAACCCGCCTACCCATGGATGCTCCGATCAGCCAGGAACCGGTTGTACCAAGCATCGTTGATCTCATCGGACAGCGGTGCAAAGGCTGGCTCTGGGATGCGCATTGCTCCCATGTTTGGGACTTCAAGGAACTGCAACACAGCTCGGACCGTCTCTTCGTATGATTCGACGAGATCCTCATAGACGACGATGAATGGCGTGATTCGCCATTCGTTAAGCTGACGATTGATCGCGTCCTCTCGCTCGCCGCACTCGCGGAGCAGATGCGCGATCGCCAGATAGTCATACTCTTCGATGAGATCGGGAGTGGGTTCAATCTCGACCGCCCCTACGCTCGTGGTCGCTGACCGGCTTGGGCGATGCCACTCATTGGTTTTGATTGCTCGCCACCAGGAAACCGCAAGGCGAACCCTGTCTCGTCGGGTAAGTAGGCAATGGCTGCAGTTCGGAAAGAACGCGTCCCAGGCATCCTGGCTACGGCGCACTGCTTGAGGCTCGATAGAAGCCATCAGCCCCAAGAGCTCCTCGTGAAGCGTCTCCACCATGCCGTACTTAATTCCAAGCACGCCATTGGGGGTTGTCGCTTTAGCCCAAAGCTCGTCGCGCAAATCACGTGCGGTGGTTGCGCGGTGTTTCCTCATCACCTCATCGAGCGTGCCCGCGTTCAGCCACTCCCGAGGCCGTCCAACGATGCCGGCGTCCTCTAAGGATTGTGCCAAGAGCGTGCTGCCTACGCGCTGCGTGAACCAAAGCACGTAGGACTGCGTGGGCGGTTTGCTCATTTTCATCGCTGTGACTGTGTCTCGTGCCGTTTAACGCCAAGGCTGTGCGGGTGTGCCGGCCACAGGCCGGCCCGTCTGGGGGAGCGCAGCGACCGGCAGGAGGCTATTCTTGGGCGGCCTGTGAAGACTACTCATCTGCGGGCGTCCCTTGGTGGAAGCGCAACTGCCAACCGTCTTCACTCAGCACCCACAGCGAAGCTCGGAGGGTTGGCCTACGTATCGCCTCTGCGCCAGGGCCGGAGGCGGACGTATACGTCAACAGGGCGACGCCCTCTCCAAGTCGTGCGACCTGAAAGTTCATCGCGGTGATCGGGGGATGGTCCGAAAGCGAATCGACATCTGCTAGGACATCCTCTCGCGAGTACTTTCGTCCGGATCGACCAAACTCCTCGAACTTCGGGTGTAGGAGCGCGGCAAGGCGAGTGTGGTTTCGACGGGTATCCGGTTGATGCAGTTCCGTTTCGAGTTTTCGCAGCCGGTCTATGAGTCGGTTCATGTCTAACAGCCTTCCAACGCCAAGGCGGACCGGCGTTGGCAGCGCGTAGCGATGCCAGCGTCCGGCGCCCATCGGGCGCGCACTCTAGGCGCTTGTTAGAGAGCACTTCACACAAGGCTAAGCCACCCTTGTTCAGCGCAATGCTCAGCGACCATTTTGAACTCGCTATCAATCCCCATCTCGCGAGGGTGATGATGAAATCCGAGTATCGGTCGAACACCGTCTCTGATCTCGAAGTCCCTCAACCTTCTAATGCCCGGCTGTGTAAGCGGCCCGCCTTCGCTGAAGTTGTCCGTTTGCTTCCCATTGATCAAATTTTTTGGCTCGGCCGCTATCGAGATCGCATGAAGTGCGATGCGCCGATAGTTCTTGGGATTGACACCAATCCAGGTCACCGGCGAACGTTCCGGTGCTTTTTGCGCCGCCAGCGGGGGCAGCCGAAACAGAGCGAAGCGACATGTGGGCTGTCCCTATGGCGGGACTTGTCAAACGGCGCCTGCTCTATATCTGCTTGAAAGTGTGCCGATAATTGCACAGCAAATACCACAAAAAGCGCCAACACCACCGTAATATAGGCCGGCCTGACTTTCATTGATAGCGCCTGACACAAGGGAAATCGTTATTCCAGTATAGGCAAGTGCGACGCCAGCTATGGCACCAGAAAATCCTAAATTTACGCCTCGGTAAGCGCGAGCATAGATACTTGTTTCGCTGGTATCTATCCCTAATTGGTTGGCATTTATTTCAAAGGACGCGGCCAGCGCTTTTTTTGATTCCAAGGAGCATTTGCCTTCATTCTCAATCCTTTGAATAGTGCGAAGGCTAAGCCCTGACACTGAGGCGAGCTGCTCTTGCGACCAAGAGTGGTTTTTTCGAAGCTTTTTGATTAACCCTTTGTCGATCATATATTCCATTCCCAAATCTCCCTGGATAATTGGTGATAGCCAATTGTCAATGAGAACTTATGATTTCAGCCACGACAGCAATGCGTCAAAGTTGCGACAGTCAGCCGCCAAGCCGTCTAGCAACGTCGCGGTAAGCGGCTGACCGCGGGCGGCGGTTTTTTGCGAAAGCAAAAGAACTGACGCTTGGGGAGGTCCGCGTCATCGCCTTGCCAGGCGGAATCGATCGAATCCTATGGTCCATAGCCCAACCCAATCTAGCCTTCGACAAAGCCTCCCAGACCGAATATCGGAAGGTACATCAACAGGATCGCAGCGGGAATCGCCAGCGCCGTCAGTGCGATACAGATCACCTGAATTCGAACGCTATGAGGCACGTTCATCCAGTAGAGCAAATACGCGATGGTGTGGATGAGCGGTATCAGTAGAAAGGCTTCGGGGAATCTGATGACCATTTCGGTCACATAGGGGATTGCTTGCTCACCGAAACCCCCAAGCACGTCGGCAAACTGCGGAACTACTGCCGCTGGTATATAGCTGAGCTGCCAGCTTAGATAGAGCATCGCAGTAGCGCCCAAGCGCTCAAACTTCGTTGGTCGCTTCATAGAAGAAGATGTAGATCTATCGCCTAGCAGAGATGACATTTGAGTGACGCTCAACGCACAATTAACGTGCGGCGCGAAGCGCTGTCACAGCGCCACGTGTTAAATTTTTCGTTAGGCATTTTTGCTTTTCCAACTCATATAATAATAAATTCCAGCTCCAATCAATCCTGAATATAAGCAAAGATTATGGAGAGCAGAAGCGGTAATTATTCCTTGAAATAAATTTTGCAAGGTCAGCGGATAAAACGGCTGAACGTCAGCATGCATGATGCTATCGAGTAGCACGTGACTGTAACTACCTATAAATGCGCTTGTAAGCACTACGGCCCACGGAATGCTAGTTCGGTATGATGCTGTAATTCTCAATATCCAAAGCCCCAGCTGAGAAAGGTACTTGCCTGTCACCGCTGAAATAATTGCTAGCAAAGTCGCTCCGATGTATGTGTGGGAAAATCCGTGAAGGTGCCCTTCGCCGGTAATGAGGACGATTAACGGTTGTATATCCATCACGATCTGCGTCCACCCGAAAACCATTAGACTGAAACCACCCTGCATCAGTCCCTTTACTAGAATCCCCGGTCCCATGTGAAATGGAGTGAACGGCACAGTGTCTCCTTAAATGCCCGACGCAAAGTCTGACCGGAGCCGCTTGTTAGCTGGCATCCTGAAGTTCTTCGCGGATGACACGGCGCAGCGTGGACTCAAGCGACTCGCGCTCAGATTCCATATGGCTCCGCAACGCTGCGTTGATCTCAGACTGGTAGTTGCCGCCACCGGCCTCCTGCACGTGAACCTTGAACCACTCGAGAATGTCGTCGTCGCGCCTGATGGTGATGCGGGTCTTGCCAGGCTGGCTAGACAGCACCGGACCACGCGTGGCGTCAGAGAAATCGTACTCGTCGCGCATGTCAGTTATCACCGTAGAGGCGACGCTCAGCTCGGCTGGCTCTGCGTGAGGAGATCACCCGGACTGCGTCCGTGCGATAGCTGAACACTGTAACCAGCACTAGATCCTGCGCGTCCATGCCCAAGGAGACGAAACGCTCTTCGCCCTGTGCGTCTGAATCAGATCGAGTGAGCGCTGCCTCGTCCTCGAACGCGGTTACGGCATCCGCAAAGTCGACTCCGTGCTTCAGGAGGTTCGACGCCGCAGTGACGGCACCTGAAGGGCGGAGGAACGACGTCAACTTCATGTTAGGCGGCGCCTCCCGGGTCCTCAATACCGTGCTTGGCAAGAGTGAAACGGATGCTGTGTTCAAGTTTTCCACCTACAAACATCTCAACCGGTTCACCATCAATATACAGAAACACAGTAGGTATGGACTGAACTCCATGCTCTTCCTTCGCTCGCTTGTTGGTATCAGAGTTTATCTTTGCAAGAAGGAACGCGCCGTTGTATTCCTTTGCCATCTCGGCGAGGAGGGGCGTTAGGTATCGGCAAGGTGGACACCAGTCTGCGTAGAAGTCGACAAGGACAGGCGTCGCTTTGCTAGTTTCGATCACTAAGCTATCAAACTGCTGCTCTGATATTTCTCTCTCGTACTCACTACCGATTGTTTCGATCTTGGGTGGCGGAGTCTTTTTCGAAAGAATGATGATCAGGGCCACGAGGCCAAGGGTAACTATGATGAGGATATGCATGGCTAGGCGCCTAACACCAAGTTAAGCGGCAAAGCGTAGAGAACTTGTTTGTGGTTCCACGGTTTAATCACCGTTGAATTGTCCGAGAGACGGAGCCCGAAGGGCGGAGGAGCGATTTCAACTTCACATCATACGCCCCCGCTGAACATGATCACCAGCGTAATTACAAACACGGGGCTTAGCCATAATACGGGCGATGCATACCACGGAACTGGCCCCTTCGCATCTAAGTGTAGAATCTTGATCCCAACAAACCAAAAAACGAAGCAGATCACTCCGACGGAAATGTAAAACGCGAATTCTATGGCTGCTCTTTTAACCGGCTCTCCGCCAAAAAAATACGCGGACAAGAACTCAAGCAACACGTTCATTAAAATAAATAAAGCGGTGGATAGCAGCAGTATCTTATTATTTTTTGCTGTCATGATCGCACCATGCTGTAGGGCGTAGAAAATCTTGTTGAGCGGCAAAGCGTCGAGGACCCAAATGTGTTTCACATTTGGGCCGCAGATGCTTTGTCCGAGAGAGCGCAAGCGACCGACTTCAACAACATGATATTTTTAATAGTCCATTGGGGTGATGGATGAAACTGAGGTGGGAACGACTATGTACTCGTAAGGAAGATAGATAGCGACATCAACCGATCCAACGGCAGCCCATTTGATTGGGCGATCGATGCCGGTGAGTACCACTCGGTAGTCATCACCTAGTGCGTTCGTTACAGTCTTCACGTCTTCAGCCATCATCATTATTGCTTGTTTTCTGTACTGGTGAGGGTTGACGATGCTTACTTGAATGTTGCCATCAGTCTCCACTAACGTTCTGCCTTCCATTTCTAGTTCAGAAACAAACTTTTTCAGGGCCAGAACAAGTTGTTCTCCATCTTTATCTTGCTCTGTGATTGCGGCTTTGACTCTAAAATACGCTTCGCTTGTATCTGGTCGACGTCCGTTATTGAGATCAATTTGGTAGTTGGACGCGGTTAGAGGTAACACGAAATCATTGGGTGTGACGGAGCTTAGTTCTATTGCTGGATTGTCTTCGGCTGCTGTAGTTGCTGCCAGCATTGTTTCGTGAATCTCACGTCTTCGATCTTCTTCGTCCCTAGAGTCATTTGAAACTAGTACGCGCAGTAACAGGTGGTCAGCTTTTTTAGGATTCGTTGCGCAGGTGGGGCATTGTCAATGTAGGAACCAGTAACTACAACTTCTTCTAATATCTCTGCGATGAGAGTGCTAGGTATAATTAGGAGCAAGCAGGCAAGCAGTTTATACATGGTTTTCCTTATCTGGTGGGTAGCAAGTGCTAAGTGAGAAACATAACGCCAAGCCTGTGCGGGCGCGCCGCCCGCAGGGCGGTGTGTCCGAGGGCGCACAGCGACCGGCACGAGGCACTTGTTAGGCATCGGCCTCGAAGCTCGCGTCGTGGGCGGACAAGACGCAGTCCCGAATGGTGCGCCACAAACGCCGATCCGCGATTTCTGGATCGAGGCCTTCTGCTCGAAAGATCCCGTCGACAACCTCCGCGAGGTCTTGAGGCATTGACGGGATGAGCGCGTCATATCGCTTCCTTATGTCACAGAAGCCGTACTGAATGCAGAGTTTCTGTCGGAGACTTTATGCATGTGCCCTATTTACGAAGACTTCCATGGACTCCAAGCGGGTGAGATGCGTGACGCCTGGTTCAGCGGCATTCGCCTGCGTAGCTTGGTCCTGGCGTGGCTAGATTCTGCTTCGAATACAAACGTCCGCTGCAACGCTTTGTTGGGCATGTGAATGCACTCACACACTGTCATTCTGTGTCGCACTCTGTTTGCGGCTGACTTCGTAGTAATCCGCCCACTTTGCAGCTCCGTACATACGCCATACCGATGTGGTGATGTGCAAATTCGTTTGAAGCAGATCAACAAGGCTACAGCCGGTGCAAAGTTCAAGCTCGAACGGCCCAAGAGCATACAGCGCGGCATTCACCGAGTCGTAGATCAATCTCCATTCGGCTTCCGTAAGCGAAAGCTCGTTCGCGTCTGATACGCGTAACCGTTCAGTCTTCTTGTATATGGGTTGTACTGTCCTATCGTCGTGGCCCGATAGCGTTGCTATGTCCGATGCAGACCCACCGCCGTACTCGGCCAAGCAAGCTGAGATTACGTGAACATCTGTTGCGCTCAGTTCGATCGTTATTCGTCGCATTGCCCAGCTCAATGCCTAACGCTTCAAGAAGAGGCGCGCGTTAGCGCGTCCTTCTTGCTTAACTTGCTAGAGTGACGCCACACGATGACCGCTAATGAAATCGTCACGACGATCAGCGCTGAAATCGTGACAATTATCCATCTGTAAAGTTGGAGAACGGTCACCTCACCGTTGTACTTTAGCGAATTTGCATAGTGCGCCATTGCTATGTAACGAGTTAAGACCTCTTCTTGTGATTTATTCGCGTAGTCTGCGCGATCTAGTTTAGGGATTTCAACGCCGGCGCCCACGAATAGGTAGGTCGAATCCGTCGCATCTTGGAGGATATATCCACAGAAGACTATTATGACCGCGCCAAATATAGCTGAGATAGCTTTAGTCATATGCCCGTCACTCTAACGGCAAGGCTGAGCGGAGCCGCGGCCCAACGGGCCGGGGTTCTGATCGAGCCGCTTGTTGGGCGACATCAAGAGCCGTTCTCGCAGATGAAATCCGCTCCGGAGAAGCGGACGGCTTCAGAACCGGGAAGCCTCAGGTAGCCCTCCGTGTTGGGAAACCCAAACTCAGCAGCGGGCCCCGGTCCGGCAACCACGCGTAGCGCCACGATCGCACGCGATTCGTGCTCTCGCTTGGCGCGTTCGAGCATATCGAAGGGATCCTGAACGAAGGGGTCATGATCGAAGACCAAGCAGCTTTCGGGCGTGTCATGCGACTCTTGGTCACACTCATCAACCGCCCACGCGAAGTAGAAGCTGCCGAGCGGCTCGTTGGATTCCGTCAGGTCGTACGTACCTATTGCAGCGAAGCCCCAAAGGGATATTGCCCCCTCCGGTAGCCCGCAGAGCTCCGTGGATGAAGCACTCGAAGATGCAAGCAACAGCGCGGCTGCTAGACCGTCTCTCATGGCGCCCAACGCCAAGGCTGTGCGGGCGCGGCGGCCGCAGGCCGGCGCGTCCGAGTGAGCGTAGCGAACGTCTCGAGCCGCTTGTTGAACGTCACCTCTCTACCTCCCACCAGACAGCCGTCGGTTCATGAAGATGGAAGATGAATACCCGGGTTCCAGCATCGAAAGCTGACTCAACCAGCGAGGCCGAGCGCATTACGCTCCCGAGGGAGGCTGTGACCTTCGGCTGGCCTTCGTTGGTCAATACTCCACACCCGAACGGTAGGGGAACCAATGGAGCCTCCGGGAGCGGATTCATCGGTAGCAGGTCGAAGTGAAACGAAGCCGGGGCGGTTCGAAACTTCGTTTCGGAGCCAAAGGCCGACTCGTCTTGTGCGACTGGCACACGCAACGACGCGAGCACATCCCGCTTCTGTACGAACTGGTCAAAACCTGGCCCAGCGCAGCCGACGAGCATCCAGCAAAAACAAAGCGCAGCAGTCGATCGCATGCGTTGTGCTCCAGTGACGTTCAACGCTTAGCTTGTTCGGCTGCGCGTAGCGCAGTCCGAACGAAGCGCTTGTTGTACGTCGTAATGGCTGCACGCATGACCGAGTCCGTCGTGCGGTTCCGGCTGTGGAAAACCTTCTGAGGAGGCGCGTTGCGGACCGCGGCTGAAGATGCGCGAACAGCACGGCGGCGAGAAAACAGAATGCGGCTGAGCGAAGGATTGCTCGCGTCGTGCGCGTCAAAGAAATCTTGGATCGATCTGGTGGCCATGCCCTGCATCCGTGAGAGCGCCTTGGTGGTTGAGACTACACCTGGATCAGTCGTCTTTCCGACGTACAACGCAAAGGCTGTGCGTGCGTGGCGGCCGCAGGCCGGCGCGTCCGAGTGAGCCAAGCGAACGCCTCAAGCCGTTTGTTATGTGCCTTCTGCGCTGACTGCCGCAAGATCATCACCCTCTGCTACGAAGTGTCTGAGTTCGAACCCATTCCCTTCAGTGTCTCGGAGCTCGCACATCCGAACAGGCACGAAGTCCGTTGGTTCTCGCGTGACGATGTGTTCACCTCCAGCCGCAACGACGCTGGCGATTGCCGCATCGAGATCGTCGACGTGTAGATTCAGCCCGGCGTGGGGCGCAACGGCTTCAGAGCTGCGCGGCGAGAGGATGTGTAGCGCGATCGTAGCCCCGCCGCACCGAAGCATCGACCAGCCGGGCGTGTGCTGGAGAACTTCCAGGTCGAACGTGTCGCGATAGAACGCGACTGCGCGATCCATGTTGTTGACGTAGAGAATAAAGAGTGGATCTCGAACCTTCACATCCGTTGCCACCACATGATCGGAGATTCGTGTTGCGCTCGCATTGGCACATAACACCCTGTTAAGCGGCACACTGCGGAAGGGCGCGTTTGCGGTAAATTGGCGAAGCCAATTGCAAACGGGGCCTGGAAGAGTGTGTCCGAGCGAACGAATGTGAGCGGCTTCAACAACATGTTATACACGGACTAGCACTGTTACGATGTGACCAGAGATAAACAAGCTGAAATCGTTGTTGCTGAAGCGATTATCATCAGCCGAAAATTGAATTCAGAGTCTTGAATTCTTCGTGAGGTACGTTGGTTTCCAACTAAATACAGTACTAGGCTAATACCTAAAATTGACAAAGCCAATGTGTAGTGGCCTAGTCCAAACACAAATAGAGAACTTGCGATGGTTACAGCCGCGAGAACATAAAATCCCAGACTGACGAATAGATTGATTGAGCGGAAACTCTCGAAGGGTTTAATCATAGGTTTCTCTCAGCTTCTGTAACTTGAAGTTGGTGTATAACGCTTAGCTTGTTCGGCTGCGCGCAGCGCAGTCCGAACGAAGCGCTTGTTGTGTTCTCTACGCACACCACTCTCCCACGGCGTCCTCGGACGAGCATCCATGCATCATCAGTGAAGTCGGATCGTCGCCGAACGCGAGCGCAAACCCCTCGGAACTTGAGATCGTCAACAGCCAACCGCCCGGACCTCGCGCGATGGCCCAAACCTCAGCTTCGCGATATCGATCAAAGTCCGCATCTTGAATGATCGTCGACGTCACCGTCGCACGGACAGGATCGATCACCTCACCGATGAGCTTCTTGGAGAGGTTCTCGACGTGTTGCTCGTAGGAGACTCCCGCTGGTGTCAGAACTGCTGGTTCGCAGGACTCGATCGAACGAGTGATTCGTGCGATGGCCTCGGCTTTGGTCATGGAACACAACGCCAAGGCTGTGCGGGCGCGGCGGCCGCAGGCCGGCGCGTCCGAGTGAGCGTAGCGAACGCCACGAGCCGCTTGTTAAGCGCCATTTTGAATCGCGTCCTCCGGTGATGGCCGCACATCCGAGAATCGGCCCTCGATCCTGTCGAAGAGTGCGCTGTCCTCGCTTACGACAGCCCACTCGGTAGATCGACACGCAAGCAACCGGACCCAGAACTCACCATCTAGCTCTCCACGAAAGTTCCCGCCGCACACTTGGTCGCAGCGCTCCGCCAGCTGCAACAACGCCGAGCCGCTCAGTTTCTGGCCCGTCTCATGGGCCTCGTAGAACGCGGGTGCCGAAACGCCAATGACCTCCTCAACATCGACGACGGTCCAGACTGATTCTGCTAGGTCGTTTTCAAGGAGCGCGAGGAGGTCAACTAGATCAAAGGATAGGATGTGTCCGCCGCCCGGCAGTGATTCCTTGTCCCAGATGGTGACGGCTCGCATGGCGCTTAACGCATAGCCTGAGCGGCGGTTGCGGCGCGAAGCGCTGCGACCGTCCGGCGCCCGCTGGGCGCGCACTCTAGGCGCTTGTTAGGCGAATTGCTGGCTAACCGTGAGACGCTACTTCTCATGGGCGGCGCCTGCTTCGATCGTGGGTTCGACGACGAATCGAAGGGCGTGACGCTTGACATCGATTTCCACGTCGCTGAGCGCGACATGGCTGCGCCGTCGCCCGAGCATGCGCTGTGGAATCGAAACCTCGAAAGCGTACTTGCGCATCGACCGATCACCTTCAGCAATCCAAGCATCTCCGCAGACATCAATGCCGAGTCTCGTGTTCGTAGCTGTGTGTGGAAGGAAACCGTCGCACCAGAAGCCGCCGAACGAGGGGGCCGCATGCGTTCGGAACCAGCCTGACAGGACGAACTCAAGCATCAGCCAAAAGTCCCTATCTTCGAGGATCTGGTGGCGAGCGCTCACAAGTCGCCTAACGCTTAGCTTGTTCGGCTGCGCGCAGCGCAGTCCGAACGAAGCGCTTGTTGTACGTCGAGATGGCTGCACGCATGACCGAGTCCGTCGTGCGGTTCCGGCCTTGGAAAACCTTCTGAGCAGGCGCGTTGCGGACTGCCGCCAGAGATGCGCTCTCAGCACGGCGGCGAGAAAACGGAGCTCGGCTGAGCGAAGGATTGCCCGCGTCGTGCGCGTCGCAGAAATCTTGGATCGATCTGGTGGCCATGCCCTGCATCCGTGAGAGCGCCTTCGTGGTTGAGACTACACCTGGATCAGTCGTCTTTCCGACGTACAACGCTTAGCTTGTTCGGTGCCGCGAAGCGGCGTCCGAACGAAGCGCTTGTTGTACGTCGAGATGGCTGCTCCCGCGACCGAGTCCGTCGTGCGGTTCCGGCCTTGGAAAACCTTCTGAGGAGGCGCGTTGCGGACTGCGGCTGAAGATGCGCGATCAGCACGGCGGCGAGAAAACAGAATGCGGCTGAGCGAAGGATTGCCCGCGTCGTGCGCGTCGAAGAAATCTTGGATCGATCTGGTGGCCATGCCCTGCATCCGTGAGAGCGCCTTCGTGTCTGAGATTACACCTGGATCAGTCGTCTTTCCGACGTACAACGCCAAGGCTGTGCGGGCGCGACGGCCGAAGGCCGGTGCGTCCGAGTGAGCGCAGCGAACGCCACGAGCCGCTTGTTAGACGTCATTGCCGCTTCCACTAGCCGTATTCGGAGGTCGTGCGACAGAGACAGGGCGATCGAGTAGCCGCTGCAGAACAAACCCAGCAAAACCGGCACCACATGCACCAGCGGCAATGGCTCCGACCGTACCAAGCACGACTTCAAACTCGGACATCGCGTAAACCGCGACGCCCATGAGGAGCGAGCAGGGTACAAAGCTCCCCATGTTGCTTATTAGGTATGCACCGCACTTGCATCGCACGGGTGTCTTGATGGCTAGGCGCCATTCGTTGCTCAGCTGATTTCTGCAATCCGGGCAATAAGCCATGACGTCTAACGCTTAGCTTGTTCGGTGCCGCGAAGCGGCGTCCGAACGAAGCGCTTGTTGTACGTCGAGATGGCTGCTCCCACGACCGAGTCCGTCGTGCGGCTCCGGCCTTGGAAAACCCTCTGAGGAGGCGCGTTGCGGACCGCGGCTGAAGATGCGCGATCAGCACGGCGGCGAGAAAACGGAGCACGGCTGAGCGAAGGATTGCCCGCGTCGTGCGCGTCGAAGAAATCTTGGATCGATCTGGTGGCCATGCCCTGCATCCGTGAGAGCGCCTTCGTATCTGAGATTACACCTGGATCAGTCGTCTTTCCGACGTACAACGCTTAGCTTGTTCGGTGCCGCGAAGCGGCGTCCGAACGAAGCGCTTGTTGTACGTCGAGATGGCTGCTCCCACGACCGAGTCCGTCGTGCGGCTCCGGCCTTGGAAAACCCTCTGAGGAGGCGCGTTGCGGACTGCCGCCAGAGATGCGCTCTCAGCACGGCGGCGAGAAAGCGGAGCACGGCTGAGCGAAGGATTGCTCGCGTCGTGCGCGTCGAAGAAATCTTGGATCAATCTGGTGGCCATGCCCTGCATCCGTGAGAGCGCCTTCTTGGTTGAGATTACACCTGGATCAGTCGTCTTTCCGACGTACAACGCCAAGGCTGATCGGAGGGGCCGCCCGTAGGGCGGTGCTTCCGATCAAGCCGCTTGTTAAGCGCTGACGCGATTCTCATGCCCGCACTTTTCGCAAGTGACTATTCTCACCGCAGCTTTGGCGACCCAGATCTTCTCGTCACGAAAGGAGGTCACCTGAATTGGATCCTGGGGCGCAAGTGCTCCGGACTCACTAGGAAAGACAGCACCGGAAACCTTAGCGAGCCCGTCCCCTTGATACGACCCTAGGTCACCCAAGGTCACGCGAGTAAAGGTATCGGACGAACCCGGGACGGAGATGTGGAAGCCGGGCAAGAGAATGGCGTGGAATTTCCCAAGCCGACTGACGACGATGCGCTCATTCTCTCCTACGACCCGAGAGTTTCTTGCGAGCGTGACCGCTACCCATAGAGCAACAGCGGCGCCAAGAATTAGAGTTCCAAGTTCCACGCGGGGCAGCTCCAGAGGCGCTTAACGCCAAGGCTGTGCGGGCGTGCCGGCCGCAGGCCGGCGCGTCCGTGGGAGCGCAGCGACCGGCACCAGCCGCTTGTTAGAAAGCACCTCACTCACGTCGTAGCCATCCCTTTCCAGAACAGTGATCCGCTACTGATTCAAACTCGCTGTCTATCCACATCTCTCTAGGGTGGTCGTGGAAGCCGAGAATCGGCCGATCGCCGTCTCGGATCTCGAAGTCTCGTAGGCCTCGAATGCTGCGCTGAGTGAGCGGTCCGCGCTCGCTGAAGTCTTCTGTCAGCTTCCGATTGACGAGCACCTTCGGCGCTGCAGCAACGGAGATCGCATAGAGTGCGATTCTTCTGTAGTTCTTTGGATTGACTGCAATCGAGGTCACCGGAACGCGCTCTCGTGCTTTCTAACGACAAGCCTGAGCGGCGGTTGCGGCGCGCAGCGGCGCTACCGTCTGGCGCCCGAAGGGCGCGCACTCTAGGCGCTTGTTAGGTGGCTTCATATCGAGCCCTCAGCTCTGCTAGCTGACGCACGCTCTCCTGTACGTTCTTTCGTTTCGCGAAAGCATCCATCTCGAAAATCGAGACCTTCGACCGCGAGAGGGTGTTCGCGAGGTCGTGAGCGATCGAAGCTGCCCGATAGAAAACGTCCGACTGGTCGTTTAGCTCCAAGAGGTACTTCTCTGCGCCCTCAATGAAGTCCGGCTTGAGCTCGCTACCGGGCTCGGCAAGCATCTGTTGGAGGGCCACGCCGAAGTCCATGCGCACGAATTGGCAGGCACCGCTTGTGAACGCAAACGCTAGCTGACATAGCGCCCAGGGCTCATCCGAGTCGAGCAGGTTCTGAACGCGCGACGTAGGCCCGATGTCCATGCGGCCGTAGTCGAGCTCCGCGATAGCTGCCAGAAACTCTTCCGGCTTAGCGTTCTCCTCGGCTTCCCGGTACTGCTTGAGATGCCGAAGGGACAGCGACCAGTTGTGCTGAAAAACACTCATCGCGTACTCAAGCTGAGCCGCCCACTCTTCCAATCCCTGCGAAACGTAGCGCTCACGGAAGTCTTCGAATGCGCGCTGTCTAAAGTAAGCCCGAAGTCCAAGCCGATAGACGACGTAGGCGGCCAGGAAAGTACCAACGACCTGCAGAGCGATCTTCGCACACTCAACCTTCAGCTCTGGGTCCACTTCGAGAGCCACCTAACGCCTAGCTTGTTCGGCTGCGCGTAGCGCAGTCCGAACGAAGCGCTTGTTGTACGTCGAGATGGCTGAACGCACGACCGAGTCCGTCGTGCGGTTCCAGCCATGGAAGACGTTCTGAGGTGGCGCGTTGCGGACTGCGGCTGAAGACGCGCGATCAGCACGGCGGCGAGAAAACGGAATGCGGCTGAGCGAAGAATTGCCCGCGTCGTGCGCGTCGCAGAAATCTTGGATCGATCTAGTGGCCATGCCCTGCATCCGTGAGAGCGCCTTCGTGGTTGAGATTACACCTGGATCAGTCGTCTTTCCGACGTACAACGCTTAGCTTGTTCGGCGCCGCGCAGCGGCGTCCGAACGAAGCGCTTGTTGTACGTCGAGATGGCTGCACGCACGACCGAGTCCGTCGTGCGGTTCCGGCCATGGAAGATGTTCTGAGATGGCGCATTGCGGACTGCGGCTGAAGATGCGCGATCAGCACGGCGGCGAGAAAACGGAATGCGGCTGAGCGAAGAATTGCCCGCGTCGTGCGCGTCGAAGATATCTTGGATCGACTTGGTGGCCATGCCCTGCATCCGTGAGAGCGCCTTCGTGGTTGAGATTACACCTGGATCAGTCGTCTTTCCGACGTACAACGCTTAGCTTGTTCGGCGCCGCGCAGCGGCGTCCGAACGAAGCGCTTGTTGTACGTCGAGGTGGCTGCCCCCACGACCGAGTCCGTCGTGCGGTTCCGGCTGTGGAAAACCTTCTGAGGAGGCGCGTTGCGGACTGCCGCCAGAGATGCGCTCTCAGCACGGCGGCGAGAAAACGGAGCACGGCTGAGCGAAGGATTGCCCACGTCGTGCGCGTCGAAGAAATCTTGGATCGATCTGGTGGCCATGCCCTGCATCCGTGAGAGCGCCTTCTTGGTTGAGATTACACCTGGATCAGTCGTCTTTCCGACGTACAACGCCTAGCTTGTTCGGCTGCGCGTAGCGCAGTCCGAACGAAGCGCTTGTTGTACGTCGTAATGGCTGCACGCACGACCGAGTCCGTCGTGCGGTTCCGGCCTTGGAAAACCTTCTGAGGAGGCGCGTTGCGGACTGCGGCTAGAGATAGGTTCTCAGCACGGCGGCGAGAAAACGGAGCACGGCTGAGCGAAGGATTGCCCGCGTCGTGCGCGTCGAAGAAACCTTGGATCAATCTGGTGGCCATGCCCTGCATCCGTGAGAGCGCCTTCTTGGTTGAGATTACACCTCGAACAGTCGTCTTTCCGACGTACAACGCCAAGGCTGACCGGGCCCGCGGCCCGCAGGGCCGTGGTTCCGGTCAAGCCGCTTGTTCGACGTCATTCGCGAAGCGCTCCCGAAGCACATCGATTGCGTTGGGGATATCTCCGAAGCATGCGCTCCCTGTGTAGGTCGCGTTCGCCCACGAGACAAGGGCTGGTGCATCGACGCTGCCACTCCTGCCCGCAGCTTCGCGCCATGCAGCGGTGATTCCTGCGGTTCTGGGAAAAACGTGGAAGTGGAGTGGGCCGCCCGATTCTCCGTACCGAGCCACATAGACGTTCTCCGCCGACATGAGCTCGCTGACGGCGTGCTCGACTGCGCCAAGGACTGCACCGAGTCGTTGAAGCGACTGGCGCGGAAGCTCCGCAACCCGCCGTGCATCGGACTTAGGAGAGACGAACACCAAGCCGGCGATTCGGTAGTAGACCGAGTGCTCAATGAGGAAGTCATCGTCTTCATAGAGCCAGGCGTCCTGCCGCGCGATACCGGTCATCTATGACGTTGAACGCTTAGCTTGTTCGGCTGCGCGTAGCGCAGTCCGAACGAAGCGCTTGTTGTACGTCGTGGTGGCTGCACGCACGACCGAGTCCGTCGTGCGGTTCCGGCCTTGGAAAACCTTCTGAGGAGGCGCGTTGCGGGCAGTTGCCAGAAATTCGCGCTCAGCACGGCGGCGAGAAAACAGAATGCGGCTGAGCGAAGGATTGCCCGCGTCGTGCGCGTCGAAGAAATCTTGGATCGATCTGGTGGCCATGCCCTGCATCCGTGAGAGCGCCTTCGTGGTTGAGATTACACCTGGATCAGTCGTCTTTTCGACGTACAACGCTTAGCTTGTTCGGCTGCGCGTAGCGCAGTCCGAACGAAGCGCTTGTTGTACGTCGTGGTGGCTGCACGCACGACCGAGTCCGTCGTGCGGTTCCGGCCTTGGAAAACCTTCTGAGGAGGCGCGTTGCGGGCAGTTGCCAGAAATTCGCGCTCAGCACGGCGGCGAGAAAACAGAATGCGGCTGAGCGAAGGATTGCCCGCGTCGTGCGCGTCGAAGAAATCTTGGATCGATCTGGTGGCCATGCCCTGCATCCGTGAGAGCGCCTTCGTGGTTGAGATTACACCTGGATCAGTCGTCTTTTCGACGTACAACGCTTAGCTTGTTCGGTGCCGCGAAGCGGCGTCCGAACGAAGCGCTTGTTGTACGTCGAGATGGCTGCTCCCGCGACCGAGTCTGTCGTGCGGTTCCGGCCTTGGAAAACCTTCTGAGGAGGCGCGTTGCGGACTGCGGCTGAAGATGCGCGATCAGCACGGCGGCGAGAAAACAGAATGCGGCTGAGCGAAGGATTGCCCGCGTCGTGCGCGTCGAAGAAATCTTGGATCGATCTGGTGGCCATGCCCTGCATCCGTGAGAGCGCCTTCGTGTCTGAGATTACACCTGGATCAGTCGTCTTTCCGACGTACAATGCAAAGGCTGTGCGGGCGTGTCGGCCGCAGGCCGCCGCGTCCGAGTGAGCGCAGCGAACGCCACCAGCCGCTTGTTAGGCGACGCTCTCGATGGTGTTGGCAAGGTCTCTGTCTGAAGTGGCAGGAGGGAGTTCCCGTCCCTCTGCGTGATAGAGGCTGATCGTCTCTTCGACGATCTGAACCAGTTCGTGGAAGACCTGTTCCTCGTCATCTCCGTGGCAGCCTCCGTAGAAGAGACCCGGAGAGCTACCCACGTAGCAACCGTCCTCCGAGGACCACTCAACGAGCTTCACGTATCTAGCGCTTTCCTTCATGGCTCAATCTCCCGGAGGGCCTTCGCAACGGCCTTCTCCTGGTACCGCTTTGCGTCATCGCCGAGCTTACCCGAGATGGTCACGGGCCGGCTGCTCTGCGGATGGACGTAGTTCCTGTGACTCCCCTTGCCGCCGCGGTTCTGGAACCCGGCCCTTTCCAGCTTCTCGATGAGTTCACGTACCTTCGGAGGCATGACGAGGAGTCTTGGAAAAGTGTCGCCTAACGCCTAGCTTGTTCGGCTGCGCGTAGCGCAGTCCGAACGAAGCGCTTGTTGTACGTCGTAATGGCTGCACGCACGACCGAGTCCGTCGTGCGGTTCCGGCCTTGGAAAACCTTCTGAGGAGGCGCGTTGCGGACTGCGGCTAGAGATAGGTTCTCAGCACGGCGGCGAGAAAACGGAGCACGGCTGAGCGAAGGATTGCCCGCGTCGTGCGCGTCGAAGAAACCTTGGATCAATCTGGTGGCCATGCCCTGCATCCGTGAGAGCGCCTTCTTGGTTGAGATTACACCTCGAACAGTCGTCTTTCCGACGTACAACGCTTAGCTTGTTCGGTGCCGCAAAGCGGCGTCCGAACGAAGCGCTTGTTGTACGTCGAGGTGGCTGCACGCCTGACCGAGTCCGTCGTGCGGTTCCGGCCTTGGAAAACCTTCTGAGGAGGCGCGTTGCGGACTGTTGCCAGAAATTCGCGCTCAGCACGGCGGCGAGAAAACGGAGCACGGCTGAGCGAAGGATTGCCCGCGTCGTGCGCGTCGAAGAAATCTTGGATCGATCTGGTGGCCATGCCCTGCATCCGTGAGAGCGCCTTCGTGGTTGAGATTACACCTGGATCAGTCGTCTTTCCGACGTACAACGCATAGCCTGAGCGGCGGCGGCAGCGCGTAGCGATGCCTCCGTCCGGCGCCCGAAGGGCGCGTACTCCAGGCGCTTGTTGTGCACCGACATCAGTCTCCACCATCCGCGCCGCCGTCCGACCAGCCGTACGGTGGGCTGCCACCTTCGTTCCCCGATCCGGCCACCCCTCCTTCCTGTTCACGGCTCACGTACTGGGGCTCATCGTGGAGTCGGTTGGCTTTGTAGAAGAACCATGCTCCGAGGATCGGTACCAGCCAGATGGCGACGCACTGAGCGCCCTTCGTATGGCGGGACAGATCGTCGCGCCGGATGACGAAGACTGACGCAGCGACGCTAAGCGCAACGTAGATCAACGAAACTGCGATGAGCAGGTCTCGCATCGCGTTAGGTCGCACAACGCCAAGGCTGACCGGTGCCGCGGCCCGAAGGGACGAGGGTCCGGTCGAGCCGCTTGTTGGGCCACATCACGAGCCGCCCTCACAGATGAAGTCCACTCCGGAGAAGCGAACGGCTTCAGAACCCGGAAGCATCAGGTAGCCCTCCGTATTCGGGAACCCAAACTCATCCGCTGGCCCGGGCCCGGCAATCACGCGCAGCGCTACGATCGCACGCGATACGTGCTCGCGCTTCGCGCGCTCGAGCATGTTCAAGGGGTCCTGAACGGATGCGTCATGGCCGAAGACTAAGCAGCCTTCGGGCGGGTTATGTGACTCGTTGTCACACTCATCAATTGCCCACGCGAAGTAGAAGCTACCTAGCGGCTCGTTGGATCCCGTCAAATCGTATGTACCCAATGCAGCGAAACCCCAAAGAGACATCGCCTCCTCTGGTAACCCGCAGAGCTCCGTGGGTGCAGCACTCGAGCATGCAAGCAACAGCGCCGCTGCTAGAACGTCTCTCATTCCGCCCAACGCCAAGGCTGTGCGGGCGCGACGGGCGAAGGCCGGCGCGTCCGAGTGAGCGCAGCGAACGGCACGAGCCGCTTGTTAGCCTGCACCGCCACCAACCCTGGTGAACGTCTCTAGTAGCTTCACTGTGATCGCGATCGCTCCAATCGTGATGAATGATGTAATCGCCGTGGCCAATCCCCTCGACCACATGGGATTGGTCTCGTTCGCCGGATGAGCGCTTGGAAGGAGTGTCTCAAGCAGCAGGTCGAGACGAAGCCTCAGCCAGAGAAACAGCAGGCCCCAAGAAGCCCATTTGACGCAGTGGAGCACGAATACGTTCGTGGTATCTGCGAGCGCATGGGCAGCGCCAGCAGCAGCAACGTAGCCCAGAAAAGCAAACCACGACTCGGCGAACTGAGCTACAGCTTCGCCTGTCGCGATTCGGTAAAGCAGTTCCTTCTGCGCGTCGCTCACGTGCGGGCTAACGCTTAGCTTGTTCGGCTGCGCGTAGCGCAGTCCGAACGAAGCGCTTGTTGTACGTCGTGGTGGCTGCACGCACGACCGAGTCCGTCGTGCGGTTCCGGCCTTGGAAAACCTTCTGAGGAGGCGCGTTGCGGGCAGTTGCCAGAAATTCGCGCTCAGCACGGCGGCGAGAAAACAGAATGCGGCTGAGCGAAGGATTGCCCGCGTCGTGCGCGTCGAAGAAATCTTGGATCGATCTGGTGGCCATGCCCTGCATCCGTGAGACCGCCTTCGTGGTTGAGATTACACCTGGATCAGTCGTCTTTTCGACGTACAACGCTTAGCTTGTTCGGCTGCGCGCAGCGCAGTCCGAACGAAGCGCTTGTTGTACGGCGAGGTGGCTGGACGCACGACCGAGTCCGTCGTGCGGTTCCAGCCATGGAAGACGTTCTGAGATGGCGCGTTGCGGACTGCCGCCAGAGATGCGCTCTCAGCACGGCGGCGAGAAAACGGAGCACGGCTGAGCGAAGGATTGCCCGCGTCGTGCGCGTCGAAGAAATCTTGGATCCGTCTGGTGGCCATGCCCTGCATCCGTGAGAGCGCCTTCGTGGTTGAGATTACACCTGGATCAGTCGTCTTTCCGACGTACAACGCTTAGCTTGTTCGGTGCCGCGAAGCGGCGTCCGAACGAAGCGCTTGTTGTACGTCGTAGTGGCTGCGCGCACGACCGAGTCCGTCGTGCGGTTCCGGCCATGGAAGACGCTATGAAATGGCGCGTTGCGGACCGCGGCTGAAGATGTGCGAACAGCACGGCGGCGAGAAAACAGAATGCGGCTGAGCGAAGAATTGCCCGCGTCGTGCGCGTCGAAGAAATCTTGGATCGATCTGGTGGCCATGCCCTGCATCCGTGAGAGCGCCTTCGTGGTTGAGATTACACCTGGATCAGTCGTCTTTCCGACGTACAACGCCAAGGCTGTGCGGGCGCGGCGGCCGCAGGCCGGCGCGTCCGAGTGAGCGCAGCGAACGCCACGAGCCGCTTGTTGTGCAGCACAGACCTCCCGATCACTGCGGCTGCCCTTCTAGCTCAAGCACTAACGCGGCACAGAGGAGCACGAGGGGAACCGCGAGAACTGCAAAGTGCACAAGGTTGAACACCCAATCTCGCCCTTTGACCTTGGTGACTCCGACCATCGCAAGGGCTGAGTCGATGACCGACATGCGCTGTCGGGCTACGCACATCACGAACATCCCGGCGACACCAATGAAGAAGAGTGCGACTGCCGTACTGGCAAGTGGATCTGACGCCATAAAGGCGTTGATCTCATCAGGATTCATGATGCGCCGCCGAGTGCTGCACAACGCCAAGGCTGTGCGGGCGCGCCGCCCGCAGGGCGGCGTGTCCGAATGAGCGCAGCGAATGCCACGAGCCGCTTGTTAGGCATCTTGCGCTTCACTACTTGAGGGCACTAAGCGCAACCCTTGCGGCCCTTGGACCACCGCACGTCCACAAGAAGAAGCGATCACGTCAGCTACTCGGTAGAGGAACTCGTACGCAGTCTCGTCTGCTCCTATCGGCTCGAGTCCGAGGGAGACCGCAACCGTCGCCTCCGGGAGCAGCTCAAGAGCCTCGTCCGGGATTCCCGCTTCGGGTTCGTCGTCGACGACAACCTGCCAAGTCGGCTGCTCATACGCCCAGTCGGAACCCCCGTAGTTGGTCCAGATCTCCGGCTCCGGGAGTTGGTCAGGGAAGCTGATCGCGCAGGCCGCGTACACCCACAGGTCCATACTCATTGCTCTGAGCTCTCCGAGATGCCTAACGCCTAGCTTGTTCGGTGCCGCGAAGCGGCGTCCGAACGAAGCGCTTGTTGTACGCACGGCCAGGCTTCACGGAGCCGGATTGCCTAAAACGAGATAGCCAGCCGCAGCTGCCAATCCCGCTTTCAGTGACAGCTCCATGATCGAACGTCTCCATATTCCTGCCGATCCATCTGGATTGCCCCACTCTCCCGGAAGATCTTCATCAATCGTGACCAGATGTCCGACAAGTGCGATAGACGCTAAAGCGAAGCCGGGTAGCGCGATGACATTGGCCTTCGCGAAACCAAGCCAATACGCCAGTGACGAAGCCACAAGCGACACGAGGATCGATACAACGACTATTCGACCCACGGTATGCACTAGGGCGTACAACGCTTAGCTTGTTCGGTGCCGCGAAGCGGCGTCCGAACGAAGCGCTTGTTGTACGTCGAGATGGCTGCTCCCACGACCGAGTCCGTCGTGCGGCTCCGGCCTTGGAAAACCCTCTGAGGAGGCGCGTTGCGGACTGCCGCCAGAGATGCGCTCTCAGCACGGCGGCGAGAAAACGGAGCACGGCTGAGCGAAGGATTGCCCACGTCGTGCGCATCGAAGAAATCTTGGATCGGTCTGGTGGCCATGCCCTGCATCCGTGAGAGCGCCTTCGTGTCTGAGATTACACCTGGATCAGTCGTCTTTCCGACGTACAACGCTTAGCTTGTTCGGCTGCGCGTAGCGCAGTCCGAACGAAGCGCTTGTTGTACGTCGTAGTGGCTGCACGCACGACCGAGTCCGTCGTGCGGTTCCGGCCTTGGAAAACCTTCTGAGGAGGCGCGTTGCGGACCGCGGCTGAAGATGCGCGATCAGCACGGCGGCGAGAAAACAGAATGCGGCTGAGCGAAGGATTGCCCGCGTCGTGCGCATCGAAGAAATCTTGGATCGATCTGGTGGCCATGCCCTGCATCCGTGAGAGCGCCTTCGTGGTTGAGATTACACCTGGATCAGTCGTCTTTCCGACGTACAACGCCAAGCCTGATCCGCGGTCGTAGTGCGCAGCGCTACGGCCGTCGGGCGCCCGAAGGGCGCGAAATCCAGGCGCTTGTTAGGCCTCATCTTGCGCTGGCCTCGTTCTGAATGCGCTAGCAACGAGTCCGGACCCGAACAGCACGAGAAGCGGTCCAATCCCAATGGTCAGGAAGCCCCCGGTGTACTCGGGCTGTTTCTCCCAGAACGAGTTGTACAGAACCCACGCAACGATCGAGACACCCGACACGAGCGAAACAAGCCCAAAGAGAACTTGCGGGACCCCAACGACAAACGCCAAGAGTCGGCGAGCTCGCGATGGCCGAGAGATCTGGCGCAGCTCAGTCCCGTAATCCAGCCAGTAAAGAATTGACAGCGGAAGGGCCACAACGAACCCGAGCCCAAACCAACCGTTCACGCGCAGCAGCAGCACTGATCCGATCAAGACTGTGAGAGAAGCCAAGAGTTTGCGAGAAGTTCGCATGAGGCCTAACGCAAAGGCTGACCGGAGCAGCGACCCGCAGGGCCGTGGGTCCGGTCGAGCCGCTTGTTAGATGGCAGCATCACCGCACCGCCCCCTTAGAGCGCCGTCAGCGTTGCGGCAATGAGGAATAGATAGCTCAGCATCACGACATACAAAGACGTTGGCGCGCTCATATGTGCGTAGAACGTGAGAATCGCGGCAATCGACCACATCTGCAGAAGCAAGACCCCCAGCCCCCACAATGCCCCTTTCAAACCTAGAATCGCCGGGAGGAAACCGACGAAGGGTGCCGGAGAAACCGCGACAAGGACATCCCGCAGCCTTTGGCTGTTAAACGTGATTGCGCACATCGTATATACGAGCAAACCCAGCGCTGCGACCCTGATTACATAGTCGGCAACGAATTCGAGCACGAGCAGAGTGGTGTCGGCGATCGTAGCCATCTAACGCTTAGCTTGTTCGGTGCCGCGAAGCGGCGTCCGAACGAAGCGCTTGTTGTACGTCGAGGTGGCTGCCCCCACGACCGAGTCCGTCGTGCGGTTCCGGCTGTGGAAAACCTTCTGAGGAGGCGCGTTGCGGACTGCCGCCAGAGATGCGCTCTCAGCACGGCGGCGAGAAAACGGAGCACGGCTGAGCGAAGGATTGCCCACGTCGTGCGCGTCGAAGAAATCTTGGATTGATCTGGTGGCCATGCCCTGCATCCGTGAGAGCGCCTTCTTGGTTGAGATTACACCTGGATCAGTCGTCTTTCCGACGTACAACGCTTAGCTTGTTCGGCTGCGCGCAGCGCAGTCCGAACGAAGCGCTTGTTGTACGTCGAGATGGCTGCTCCCGCGACCGAGTCCGTCGTGCGGCTCCGGCCTTGGAAAACCCTCTGAGGAGGCGCGTTGCGGACTGTTGCCAGAGATGCGCTCTCAGCACGGCGGCGAGAAAACGGAGCACGGCTGAGCGAAGGATTGCCCGCGTCGTGCGCGTCGAAGAAATCTTGGATCGATCTGGTGGCCATGCCCTGCATCCGTGAGAGCGCCTTCGTGGTTGAGATTACACCTGGATCAGTCGTCTTTCCGACGTACAACGCACAGCCTGAGCGGCGGTGGCTGCGCGTAGCGCGGCGACCGTCCGGCGCTCGTAGAGCGCGCACTCCAGGCGCTTGTTGGACATCACCGGCACGCCTCAGTCATCCGTTCCGGTCTCCCGACCCGCGCCTCGTGTGGTTGTGACCAGTCGCTCGTAGTCTGCTCGTTCCATGAGTGTCACTTTGACACTGCCAAAGCTCCGGTAGAGCCACTTCGTTGCAAAAAAGGCGGCGACGAGCAACCACGCAAATTGAAGCAGCAAGAGCAATCCGTGCACAGCAACGTCGGGGTCGGCGCGCCTAGCGGTTGAGATGAATGAAGCCGGTATCACGAGCAGCAGGTAGCGCCAGAGGAATCCCCAGGCGAGGCGCAGAATCCACGCATTGGTCAGAGGGATCTCGTTCGGCAACACGACAACGCCCTCGTGATGTTCAACGCTTAGCTTGTTCGGCTGCGCGCAGCGCAGTCCGAACGAAGCGCTTGTTGTACGTCGAGGTGGCTGCACGCACGACCGAGTCCGTCGTGCGGTTCCGGCCTTGGAAAACCTTCTGAGGAGGCGCGTTGCGGACTGCCGCCAGAGATGCGCTCTCAGCACGGCGGCGAGAAAACAGAATGCGGCTGAGCGAAGGATTGCCCGCGTCGTGCGCGTCGAAGAAATCTTGGATCGGTCTGGTGGCCATGCCCTGCATCCGTGAGAGCGCCTTCGTGTTAGAGACTACACCTGGATCAGTCGTCTTTCCGACGTACAACGCTTAGCTTGTTCGGTGCCGCAAAGCGGCGTCCGAACGAAGCGCTTGTTGTACGTCGAGGTGGCTGCACGCCTGACCGAGTCCGTCGTGCGGTTCCGGCCTTGGAAAACCTTCTGAGGAGGCGCGTTGCGGACTGTTGCCAGAAATTCGCGCTCAGCACGGCGGCGAGAAAACGGAGCACGGCTGAGCGAAGGATTGCCCGCGTCGTGCGCGTCGAAGAAATCTTGGATCGATCTGGTGGCCATGCCCTGCATCCGTGAGAGCGCCTTCGTGGTTGAGATTACACCTGGATCAGTCGTCTTTCCGACGTACAACGCTTAGCTTGTTCGGCTGCGCGCAGCGCAGTCCGAACGAAGCGCTTGTTGTACGTCGAGATGGCTGCCCGCATGACCGAGTCCGTCGTGCGGTTCCAGCCGTGGAAAATAATTTGAGGAGGCGCGTTGCGGACTGCCGCCAGAGATGCGCTCTCAGCACGGCGGCGAGAAAGCAGAATGCGGCTGAGCGAAGGATTGCCCGCGTCGTGCGCGTCGCAGAAATCTTGGATCGATCTGGTGGCCATGCCCTGCATCCGTGAGAGCGCCTTCTTGGTTGAGATTACACCTGGATCAGTCGTCTTTCCGACGTACAACGCTGAAGCTCAGCCGCAGCCCGATAGGGCCGAGCGAAGCGAGCATGCGAAGCATGTGTCGGCTGGAGCGCCTTGTTAGGGTTCTTTGCTAACCATCTCATTTATTTCCTCCTCGATCGCACAAGTGTCAATGCTTTTCGGAACTATTATGCGGAAGCATGAGCCAGATTTGAGGGAAAGGCTCAACATGTTGAATTCTGGCTCGCGAAAAACATCAAAGCTGGCTATTGCACTCCACGGGACTAGCGTGTGGCGATCAGCTTTAGTTACAACTATTCCACGGGGGCCTGAATCAATGCTTCGAGGGCTAAGCCACCTTATTGAATAAAGCGCCGCCGCTAAGCCGGCTGCTAGGGCAGGCACGTACCAAATTCGGGATTCCAGCCCAGGCGCGCTGCCATCCTCCAATGCTGCGACTACGAAGATCACTGAAAAGACCAGTAGCCATACTACGAATCCCCGTAGAGGCTCCCTTCCGAGCAAGTTATACGGCGGCTGCTCCTTAAGGGAGCGCGCCCATGGTTCACGCCACTTCATGGAGCCCTAACGCCTAGCTTGTTCGGCTGCGCGTAGCGCAGTCCGAACGAAGCGCTTGTTGTACGTCGAGATGGCTGAACGCACGACCGAGTCCGTCGTGCGGTTCCAGCCATGGAAGACGTTCTGAGGTGGCGCGTTGCGGACTGCGGCTGAAGACGCGCGATCAGCACGGCGGCGAGAAAACGGAATGCGGCTGAGCGAAGAATTGCCCGCGTCGTGCGCGTCGCAGAAATCTTGGATCGATCTAGTGGCCATGCCCTGCATCCGTGAGAGCGCCTTCGTGGTTGAGATTACACCTGGATCAGTCGTCTTTCCGACGTACAACGCCAAGGCTGACCGGAGCCGCGGCCCGCAGGGCCGGGGGTCCGGTCGAGCCGCTTGTTGGACGGAAGTCGGTTGCTCGGAGCTCTACGGCGCGACACTGACGTAGCCCTCTTCGGCCTCGGACAAGTACTGGATAACTGACTTCCCCTTGCCCCTTAGGTACCGGACGGCTTCCACGAACAGGTCGCTTCTAGTGTCCGACTCATCAATAAGCAGAGCTTCGCCGCTCACCTCCTTGCGGAGGAAGTGAGCCTCGTTCGGCTCCTCGACGTAGCTCCGAGCGACGTAACGCACGTCGCCTGCATCGAACTCGAAGAGATCGTAGACGTAGGCAAAGCCCGGCCCAGCATCCTCAGTTCTTCGTTCGGCAACCTTCATCGGGGTTCTGCCGTTCAACGCTTAGCTTGTTCGGCTGCGCGCAGCGCAGTCCGAACGAAGCGCTTGTTGTACGGCGAGGTGGCTGCGCGCACGACCGAGTCCGTCGTGCGGTTCCGGCCATGGAAGACGCTATGAAAGGGCGCGTTGCGGACCGCGGCTGAAGATGCGCGATCAGCACGGCGGCGAGAAAACAGAGCACGGCTGAGCGAAGGATTGCCCGCATCGTGCGCGTCGAAGAAATCTTGGATCAATCTGGTGGCCATACCCTGCATCCGTGAGAGCGCCTTCGTGGTTGAGACTACACCTGGATCAGTCGTCTTTCCGACGTACAACGCCAAGGCTGTTCGGTAGCGCGAAGCGGTATCCGAACCAGCCGGTTGTTAGGCCGCACCGACACGCCCCATCGTCCAGCCGGCGAACACGGCGTGGAGCATGACGAGCAGCAATCCATAAACGAACAGCGCTTCATGTGCTTCAGACGCATGCATGGCCGTGGCTATCAGCCAAAGCCAGCAGGCACTCAAAAGGCCCAAAGCCGAGAGCGAGCGAGCAATCGCAAACCGCTCCTCATTCCAAACCATCGAGATCAGCACAGAACCGACAAGAACATACATAACTACGTAGTCCCATTCGTAGGCGAACGCGGGGCCAGCGTCACTCAGGGATTCGGGGTAGCGCGGATGAGGCAAGCTCGCCGAGTACGCGACCCAAACGAGTCCGACCGACCAAGCAGCGAGTAGTACTCTGCGCCACGCTGCCATGCGACCTAACGCTTAGCTTGTTCGGCTGCGCGTAGCGCAGTCCGAACGAAGCGCTTGTTGTACGTCGAGGTGGCTGCACGCACGACCGAGTCCGTCGTGCGGTTCCAGCCATGGAAGACGTTCTGAGATGGCGCGTTGCGGACTGCCGCCAGAGATGCGCTCTCAGCACGGCGGCGAGAAAACGGAGCACGGCTGAGCGAAGGATTGCCCGCGTCGTGCGCGTCGAAGAAATCTTGGATCGGTCTGGTGGCCATGCCCTGCATCCGTGAGAGCGCCTTCATGGTTGAGACTACACCTGGATCAGTCGTCTTTCCGACGTACAACAGCTTATTGAACGAACGTCGGTTAAGCCTGCAGGCGTAACGGCGTCTGTATATCTCGCATCCATGGGTATGAGCCTCGGCACTTTGATCGAGGCCGTCAATGGACGATGTCCTACACGGGCTCTTCGGCGGGGATCTGCGCTTCCCGCAGCTTCATCAGCAGGGGGATGCCGCGGAACGCTACCCAGGCGGCGGTGACGGGGTTGCCGAGGAAGGTGGTTGCGCCGCCCCAGACAAGGGCTGGGAGGAAGCCTTCGGCGGCCCACACGAGGGCCGCGAAGGAGAAGATGCCGAGGTAGAAATCTGCAACCACGACCTTCGCCCAGGGATGGCTCATCGCGTCGGAAAAGGTGGCTGTGTCGTGGGTGAGGAGCGCCCAGCCGAGGTAGGTGATGAAGGCGAGGGCGGCGAGTACGACAAGTGCGCGCATGGGGGCTCCGGTGTCTGCTTGGCGACGGTTCCGCTGGCGGATCAGACGTCGGCGAGTGCGTCGGTGCGAACGCCTTCTCGCTGGCCGTGGGCTTTCACCAGGGTCCAACCGTCGTTGGGGTAGCGCACCACGTCCACGGGATTGTTTTCGCCGCCGACGAGGTAAATGAGGTCTTCCTCGAACGGGTTATGGAGCGCGTGTGCCGGTGACGGCGCCGTGAAGGCCATGAAGTCGCCGGCGCCCACTTCTGTTTCGTGCTCGCCGATGCGCGCAACGCCCCGGCCTTCGAGAATGTAGATGAACTCCTCGTCTGCCTCGTGGAAGTGGAAGGTGGTGCTGTCGCGGCCGGATTCGAGGCGCACGAGATGAACGCCGAGGCGCTGCAGCCCGAGGGGCTCGGCAAGGCTGCGCGTCATGCGCACGGCGTTCTCGTTGAACTGGTGCACGTGGCGCCGTTCGGGCGTTGCGGCAATGGTCTCGGCGCGCAGCAGGCACGGGATGTCTTCGCGGTTGCTCATGGCAGCGTGCGCTCCACTTCGGCCTGCAGTTCGGTCAGCGAACGTACGGCCAGATCGGTGAGCTCGGGCCAGGCGAACTGGCCTGCCGACTCTACGTGCACGGTGCGTACGCCGGCGGCGCGGCCGGCGGCGAGGTCGAGGCGATAGTCGCCCACCATGACGCCCCGTTCCGGGGATGCGTCCCAGCGCGCGAGCAGGGCCTGGATGCCCGCGGGATCGGGCTTCGGTGCGGCCTCGTCCCGGCCGAGCACGTCGTCGGGGTGAAAAAGGTCGATCACGCCCAGCCGTTCGAGGCTTGCGAACGCGTTCATGCGCGTGTTGCGGGTGAGGATGCCGAGCTGGCAGTTGCTGCTGGCGAGCCGCAGCAGGAGTTCGGCGCAGCCTTCCTGCCCCTCCACGGTCGCAGCGAGCCGTCGCTCGATGCCCTCTAGCTGTACGTGCAGCGGGGCGGCGTCCTGTTCCGGCAAAGTGGCCAGGTACTCGAGAATCAGGTGGCCTTCGGGGATACCCAGCTCGGCGCGAATGGCGTCGAAGTCGTGGTTCGCGATCGTCAGCGTTCCGTCGAGGTCGAACACCCAGCAGTCGCGATCGCCGAACATGGATCAGCTGGCTCCGAGTAGTGCATCGAGGGCGGCGAGCAGGCGTCGGTCCTCATCGGGGGTGCCGACGGTGACGCGGAGGGCATCGCTCAGCCCCGGGGTGTCGAAGTGGCGGACGAGTATCTGGCGGGCGTCGAGCCCGGTCTTCAGCGCCTTCGCGTCGGCGCCTGCGGGAACGGTGGCGAGCAGGAAGTTCGTCTGCGAGGGCGCGCAGGCGAAGCCGCGGCGGGTCAGTTCTTCGGCCAGGCGTTCGCGCTCCTCGCGCACTGCGCGGTGATTGTCTTCCGCCCACGCCCGATCCGAGATCGCGGCCGCCGCCAGGGTCTGCGCCACATGGTCGACGTTGTAGGAGTCGCGGGTTTTCGTGAGCATGGGTTCGAGCAGGGTCTCGTGGCCGATGCCGAATCCGAAGCGAAGGCCTGCCAGCGCGTAGCCCTTCGACATGGACCGCAGGATGAGCACGTTCTCGAAGCGCTCGGTGAGCGGTACCGCGTTATGGCCCTTCGCCGGGTCGACGAAGTCGACATAGGCCTCGTCCAGCAGCAGCACGCCGTTGAAGGTGTCGGCCATGGCCGCAACGGCCTCCACGGGCCAGAGCTGGCCGCTCGGGGCATGGGGGTTCACGAGGCAGAACAGGCCGGCGCCGTCGGCGTTCGCGCGCGCGGCGAGATCCGAGGGCAGGGTGTATCCGTCATCGAGGGGGTATTCGATGGTGGGACAGTCCTGCACGGCGGCGAGCACTGGGTAGAGCGAATAGCTCGGCTGCGTGGTTGCAAGGGCCTGCCCCGGGTCGAGGAAGGTGGTGATCGCGAGGCGCAGCAGTTCGTCGCCGCCGTTGGTGGCGATGATGCGGTCCGGGTGCGTGCCGATGGCCTCGGCTGCAGCGGTGCGAAAGGCCTGGGCGTAAGGCGAGGGATAGCGGCGCAGCGCGTCCACGTCCATGGACGACAGCGCTGCCTGCACGGCCGGCGAGGCGGGATAGGGGTTCTCGTTGGTGTTGAGCTTGATGACGCGCGCGTCGTCGGGCTGCTCACCCCACACGTAGCCGTGCATGCGGCGAATGTTGGCGCGTTCGTAACTCATGATCGGGCGGCTCGGCGGTGGTGTCGCTGGGGCGCGGATTCTACGCCACAGTGGCCGGCCTGCGCGTCAGGCGTCTTCCGGCGCGCTTGTGGGTGCCGGGCTGCCCTGGTCGTCGCGCTCGGCGCCGCGTTCGGCATCGGCGTTCGCCATCGGCGCGCGCCCGGGCAGCGAGCTTGCTTCGTTCTCCGGCCCCATCAACACGGCAATCCAGTGCGTGTCCGGCTTGTTCTCTAGTGCAATGCGCAGGGTCACGGTGAGGGGCACGGAGAGCAGCATCCCCACGGGGCCGAGGGCCCAGCCCCAGAAGATGAGCGAGAGCCACACGACCAGCGGCGACAGGCCGAGGCCCTGGCCCATGAAGCGCGGTTCGATCACGCCGCCGATGAGGGTGTTGATGCCGAAGTAGGCCGCGCCGAGAAAGGCCGCTTCGCTGATGCCGAGCTGGATGGCAGCAAGCAACACGGCCGGCAGGGCCGCCACGAAGGAACCGATGTTCGGAATGTAGTTGAGCAGGAACGCGAGCAGGCCCCAGAGCTCGGCAAAGTCGGTCCCCATGGCGCGATTGAGGGCGTACACGAGGAGGCCGGTGGTGACGCTGGTGGCGGTTTTCAGGGCGATGTAGCGGTTGATGGTGTCGATGAAGGCGGCATAGCGCGGCGGGCGGCCCGCAGGGTGCTCGCGGATCGCGTCGAGCTTGCGCGGGAAGCTCTTTGCCTCGAGCAGGATGAAGCTCACGGTGAGCAGGATCAGGAAGAAGTTCGACAGGACGCCGGTGAGCCCCGTCATGGTGCGGCCCACCATGCGCATGGCGAAGCCCGGGTCCAGCTGCTCCATCACGACGGCCCGCGATACTTCGATGCCCTGGTTCGCCAGGAGGACAATGCCGCGATCGCCGAGGGCGCGCAGGCGTTGCTCGTAGAACGGTATGGCCTGGGTGAACTCGCCGACGGCGCCGCTGATCACGGTCGAGAGGCCGAAGCCCGCCGTGAGCAGGGCGCCGATGACGAAGAGCAGGGCAAGTACGGTGGGCATGCCCCGGCGCTGCAGCCAGAACATGGGCGTTGCGGCGATGGTCGCGATGAACACGGAAAGCAGGAAGGGCACGAGCACCGCCTCGGCGGCGCGGAGGCCCGCCACGACGATCACGATGCCCGCGAGAACGAGCACGTAGCGCGGCCCCGGGGTGAGGCCTTCGAAGGGTTTCATGGGCTCGTTCTCCGTGAACGCTGCTTGGGCGGGGGCACGTTCAGGTGCACGTGTCGGGCGGTGAAGCGGTTGCCGGTGATGGTGACGCGGGCGCAGCACACGGGCAGGGAGAAGCGTCGGCGCCCCGGGCTGCCGGGGTTCAGGAGCGTGAAGTGCGGGCGCGCCTCCAGCACCGGCTTGTGCGAGTGACCGACCACGACCAGTGCCGCGTCCTCCGGTGGCGGCAGGCGCTGCAGATCGTTCGCGTCGTGGCACAGCCACAGGGCGACCTGCTCGAAACGCACCAGGCGGGCTTCCGGCAGCGTGGAGGCGAATGGTTCGACGTCATTGTTGCCGCGCACGGCGGTCACGGGCGCGATGTCGGCGAGGGCGGCGAGCGTTGGCGCATCGCACACATCGCCGACGTGGACGATGGCGTGCACGCCTGTGAGTGCGTCGAGCAGTTCCGGGCGCACGAGATCGTGCGTATCGCCCGTGACGCCGAGTTCGATCACGGGTTCGGGATCGTTCGGCGATGCGTGAGGCTCGGCAGCTCGCGCCGCACCCGCGCGACCTCCGCGAGGTCGACGTCCACGAGGCCGAAGCCGATGCCGTCGCCGAGGTCGAGCTTCACCTCGCCCCAGGGATCGACGGCCAGCGCATGGCCGTAGGAACGGCGCCCGGCGCCGTGGTCGCCGATCTGCGCCGCCGCCAGCATCCAGCACTGGCATTCCACGGCGCGCGCGCGCAGCAGCAGGTGCCAGTGGGCCCGTCCCGTGGTGGCCGTGAAGGCCGAGGGGGCAACGAGGACTTCGGCGCCCGCGTCCACGAGCGCCTGGTAGAGCGCCGGGAAGCGCATGTCGTAGCAGATGGTCAGCCCGGTGGGCCCGCAGGGCAGATCGGCGACGGCGATGGCTTCGCCGGCGGCTGTGGATCGGCTCTCGGCGAGCACTGTGCCGTCGCCGAGCTGGACGTCGAACAGGTGAAGCTTTCGATAGCGGTGGCGGATCGAGCCGTCGGCCGCGAGATGCACGAGCGTGTTGTAGCTGCGCGATGTGTCGCACGCCTCCGGAAAGCCGCCCAGAACGAGGTCCACCTGTGCGCGCTGCGCAAGGGCGCGGCAGCGATCGAGGATCGGTCCACCCGCTTCGAGCGATTCGGCCACGGCGATGCGTGCTCTGGCGCCGGAGACGATGGCGAAGGCTTCCGGGAGCATCACGGTGCGCGCGCCCGCATCCGCGGCGTCCTGCACGAGGCGCTCGGCGCTCAGCAGGTTCGCCGCCACGTCGGCGGTCGAGCACATCTGGATGAGACCGACAGTGCTCATGAGGTTGCGGGCTGGGGCCCGCCGGGCCGGAACGCGGGTGCTTGCTCCGAAGCGGGCGCATCGTTCGAGGTGACGGCGTCGTCCGCGCGGCGGGCGGCGAGGGCCGCCTGAATCTCGGCGTGGCGTTCACGGGTCAGGTGATAGCGGGAGTAGCAGTACCAGGCGACGGTGTAGCAGGCGGGCAGTACAACCCCCGCCGTGAAGCCGAGGGTCCACAGCGTGTCGGCGTCAACCTCCCCAGGTACGGCGCCGCGGGGGAATTCGATGACGTGGTCGAGGAGCAGGCCGCCAAACAGGATGCCGATGCCGGAAGTGGCCTTCGCGGCGAACGCGATGGCCGAAGAGAACACGCCCTCCTGCCGGCGCCCCGTGCGCAGCTCCTGATCGTCGAGCGTGTCGGCGACCATGGAAACGAGCATGATCGAGAGCACGGTCAGCGCCCACACCCGCACGATCTCGTTTGCGATGAGCAGCGGCAGGAGCAGCGGATCGCCGTTCGGCGGCAGCACTTCCAGCAGGCGCAGGGAGACGATGCCGATGCCTTGCAGGATGAGGAAAGCGAGCGCCGCGAGAACGACGCTGCGCTTGTCGAACTTCATCTGCAGGATCGGGACGGACACGAAGGCCACCACTGCACCAATGATGCTCAGCGTGAGCCAGCGCAATTGCTCGGGCGCGAGCCCCCAGAAGTAGGTGTTCAGGTAGAGCTCGAGTGCCTGCGCAGTGCCGATGATCGCGAACGACGTGAACATCGCAAGGATGATCATCAGGTAGTTCCGGTTCTGGAACGCCGACTTCAGATCGGACAGGAAGCCCGCGACGGTGAGCGTTTCGTCTACGCGCGGCTGGCGCAGGTAGGGAATCTCCCGGCGCGTCAGCAAGGTGGTGAGTAGGGCAGCGGCGGAAACGCCTACGGCCAACACCAGCGCGAAGGTGCCGTAGGCGTCCGGATTCAGGTGGCCGGGCGTCCATGCTTCGGATGAGGGGAAGATGAAGGTCCACACCGAGAAGGTGAAGGTCACGCCGCCGAACCAGCCCACGACATAGCGCCAGGTCACGATCGCGCTGCGCTCGGCGTAGTCGTCGGAGAACTCCGCGAAGAGCGCATTCCAGGGCACGATGAACAGGGTCATGCTCGCGCGCGTGCCGATGGCGAAGGCGAGCAGCCAGCCCATGAGCGCACCCTCCGAGAGACCCGCCGGCGGCGAGAAGACGAAGAACAGGCACAGGCCGAGCGGCACCACCGAGGCGAACATGAACGGATGGCGACGGCCGAGGCGGTGGCGGAAGCGATCGGACCAGGCACCCACGAGTGGGTCGGTGATTGCGTCGACGACGAGCGCCAGCGTGATCGCAAGCGAGGCGAGCGACGCAGACAGGCCGAGCACCTGGTTGTAGTAGAAGAGCAGGAAGGTGTTGAAGGCGAAGTTCTTCAGGGTGTCGGGGAGAGATCCGAGCGCCTGGAAGAAACGGGAGCTGGTAGGAACCGGGCCCTGGCGAACGAGCCCGCGCTGATAGCCCGCATGGGCCGTGGTACTGCCTGCCTCGGCGGTCATCGCCGTCCCCTTGTGGCGCCCGCGGAGGCGGCTCTGCGGCCGCGCTCCTTGACAGGGCGATCTACGCGAGCGTACCGGGCACTCGGATGGGCGTCAGCCCATCAGGGCTCGGCTTGCGATAAAGCGAGTGCGCGGGCACCGGTCATGGCCGCCCGGAAAGGGTGACCGTAACGGAGGCGGTGACCGTGATTTCGCCCGGCGCTACCGGCATGGCGCGGGGGCTGCTGTCCATGGCGGCCATCTCCATGCGCGCGTGCATCATCGGCTGCGGCAGGTTCGTGTGCGCGTGGTCCAGGCGCAGCTCGAGCACGTCGCCGAGGCTGAGGCCCGCAGCACTTGCCATTACCCGGGCTTCGGCGAGTGCATCTTCTGTCGCCTTGCGAATAGCGGCATCACGGGCTTCGCGATCGTCGGAGAGTTCGAAGCGCACGCCGTCGACGCCATTTGCCCCGGCCTCTGCGGCAGCGGCGAGAAGCGCGCCGATGCCGGCGAGATCGGGCGTGGTTACCTCCACGCGATTGGAGGCGCTATAGCCGACGATGCGCGGGCGCCAGTCTGGTTCGGCGTTACGCGGTCGGGGCGACCACTGCGGATCGAGGCGAACGCTGCGCGTTTGCAGGCGCGTGATCTCGATGCCGGCCGCGCGCAGGGCGGCAAGCATCGCCTCCGATGCCTGCGCGTTCGCCGCGAGCACCGCGTCGGCGTCGCGGCCGCTGTTGTTCACGTTCGCCGTGAACGACGCACGGTCGGGCGCTGTCTTCACTTCCGCGGCGCCGGTGACCACGATCCGCGCTGCGTCCGTGGCGGCTGACGCGGCGGTGGCCGCGAAGACGCTGGCCGTGAGGACGATCGATATGAGGGCGGTGGGCGCAAGGCGCATGCCGGTATCTCCATGCAGGAGGCTGGTCATCTTGGGCGGGAGTCTGCCTCTGGTTCGCTGAACGCCGCCTGAAGCGCGGTCCGGTCGACCTGCATCTCGAAGATGCTGCCGCCCTCATTGGTGATCACGAGTACGCCGTCGTCCCTCCACGCGAGCGCTTCCGCCTGCCGGGTCTCGAAGATCGGCAGCGTGCGAATCGCGGGCATGCCGCCGAGCCAGTCTTCACTGCCGGGCGCCGGACGCGAGAAGAACCAGACCGCTGCGTAGGTCAGGACCGCAAGCACCTCGCCGTCGGGTGACAGGTCTGCGGCCGTGGCGAGCTCGACGGTGTCGTGGCGAGAGATGAAGCGAAGGGGGTTCGATGCCGTTGTCGAGGCGGTCGTTAGATCCAGCGCGTAAAGGCGTGCGCCGGGCATCTGGCTCGCCACGCTTTCCGGCTCGCGATGCTTGGTGAGCAGGTACAGGCGCTCGCCGTCGGCGAATACGGCTTCGCAGTCCCATTCCCAGATGCTGCCGGGAAAGCTCGCCTGCTCGGGATAGTGCACGGGAATGAAGCGCGTGGCGCGGATGGTCTCTGGGCCGCTGGGCACCGGTTCGCGCAATTCGTAGAAGCCGAGATCTCGGCGCGCGTTGCCGTTGTTGCCGACGTCGCCGATATAGAGCCGATCGCCGACGCGCGCGATGTCCTCCCAGTCCACCAGCGAGGCATTCGTGATTTCCACGCCGGGCCAGGGCGCTCGCAGGAGTGCGTCGCCGGCGGTGTAGCGATGGCGCTGCCACTCGGGTACGTGAATCTCGTAGCGGCCATCGATCGCAAACAGCCGAGGCTTCGCGCCGGAGTCGTTGTGCGCCCAGTAGACCCCATGGGCGTCGCTGCTGGTGACGAGGCCGCTGAGCTCGTTCAGCGGCGGATGATCAAGGGCGGCGACGTGCTCGAGGGGAAACTCGACGAAAGTGCCAGCGTCGGCCGCTGGGGCCTCGGGTATGGCGGCATGAGCGCTTCCGGCCGCGAGCACGAGGAGGCAAAGGCGCCCAATGCGTGCATGCCTATTCATCGTGACGGCTCCGGCCAGAGAGGGAACGGCGCGCTCTCGGTTTCTTGCGGCCTCGCGCGCGCTAGAGGTGCGTGGCCTGCGTTCTGCGCGGCCATGCGCTTCGGTCAACGGCGTCCGCCGAAGCTCCGGCCACGTCCACCGCCCCCGCCTCCGCCGCGGCGGGGCCCTCCGCGACGCCGGTCGCTCTGTGGCCGATTCGGCTCGTCGGGCGCAACGAGCGATTCTTCCGGAGGGGTCTCGCAGGGCAGGCTCGCGCCGAGCAGCTCTTCGATCTCCGGCAGCAGGAAGCCGTCGGCCTCGCCTACGAAGCTGATCGAGATGCCGGTGGCGCCGGCGCGACCGGTACGGCCGATGCGGTGTACGTAGTCCTCCGGGTCTTCCGGCAGGTCGTAGTTGATCACGTGGCTGATGTCCTCGACGTGGAGGCCGCGGCCGGCAACGTCCGTGGCCGACAGCACGCGAGTGCGACCGTCCTTGAAGCGTTCGAGGGTCTTCAATCGCTTGTGCTGCGGCACCTCGCCGGAGAGCAATTCACATTCGACGCCGAGGGCCGCGAGGCGTTCCTGGACTTCGCGCGAAGTGTCGCGGCGATTGGCGAAAACGATCACGCGCTCGAGATCGAGATCGCTCATGAGGTTGTAGAGCAGCGGGAACTTGTCGTCCGAAGACACGAGGTACACGCGCTGGTCGACGTTGTCGGTGGCGACGGTTTCCGGCTCGATCACCACGTGCTCGGGCTCGTCGGTCCACTGCTTGGCGAGGTAGAGCACTTCCTCGTTGAAGGTCGCGCTGAACAGCAGGGTTTGCCGCTTATGCTTGGGGGGCGTCTGCCGGATGATGCGACGCACGTCGGGAATGAAGCCCATGGACAGCATGCGATCGGCTTCGTCGAGGACCACCTGCTCCACCTTGCGCAGGTTCACCTTGCCCCGGGTCACGAAGTCGATGAGGCGGCCCGGCGTGGCGACGAGGAGGTCGACGATCTCCGATTCGAGAATCCTGCGCTGGCGTTCGAAGTCCATGCCGCCGACGACGCTGACCACGTTCATCCACGGCAGGTGCTGCGTGAGCGCCTCGGCATCGGCCGCGATCTGCAGCGCGAGCTCGCGCGTGGGGGCAATGATCAGGGCCCGCGGGCGCCCGTTCTCCGGTTCGTCTTCCGGCGGATTCTCGAGCTGGTGGGAAATGATGGAAATGAGGAAGGCCGCGGTCTTGCCGGTTCCGGTTTGTGCCTGGCCAGTGACGTCATAGCCTGACAGCGAATGCGGGAGCGTTTCGGCCTGAATCGGCGTGCAGAACTCGAAGCCGAGATCTGCGATTGCCTGATCGAGCGCGGGCGGCAGGCCGAACTCAGCGAACGGCACGCGCGGCGCGCTGACGTCCTCTTCCTCGGATGCTGGCGCGTCATCGACAGGCGCGGCGGCGGCAGCGGCTTCATCGCCAGCGCTATCGGTGCCCGCACTCGATGTTTCAGCGGCCTCGATGATGGCGCCTGCAGGCTCGCCTGCGATCGCAGTCGCATCTGCATCTGCATCTGCATCTGCATCTGCTGTCGCGGTCGGCTCGGGCGCCGCGTCCGCTGCGGATGCCGTGTCGACCTCCGCGCCTGCCGGTGTGTGCGGAGCAGCGTCTTCCTCTGCCACGGGCTCGGCGGTTGCTTCCGGCTCGGAGCCCTCGTCGCTCGATGCACCCGATGATGCCGGTTCCGGATCGGTCTGAGCTTCGGCCCCGGCCCCGGCCCCGGCCTCGGCCGCGTCCTCGGCCTCGGTCTCAGCTGCTGCGTCGGCATCTGAGCCGGTATCTGCCTTGTCGACCGACTCGTCAGCTACCTCGTCAATCGAATCGTCAACCGACTCGTCAACCGACTCATCAACTGACTCGGCAGAGTCTTCAGCCTCTGAAGCTGCCGGCCCTTCTTCGGCGACAGAATCTGCGGTGTTCTCCGGTTCGATCGCTGCCTCGGCCTCGGCGTAAGCCTCGGCCTCGGGTGCGGGAGTGCCTTCAGCCTCGGCGTCCTCTGCCTGGCCCGTCTCCCCGTGCGCTGTGTCTTCGGTGTTCTCGACCGGTGCGCTGCTCGCCTCTTCGGCGCTGCGGTCCGGTACGTGTTCTTCGTTGCGATCGGTCACGTGAGCTCCAGGATCAGTCGTCTGCGAGCAAGCGTCGTGCGCTCGCGAGTCGGACGCTGTTGACAAAGACTTCCATGGCTCGCTCGACGTCTTCGGGCGAGGGGAAGGTGGGCGCGAGTCGTATGTTCCTGTCCTCGGGCTCGCGCTGATACGGCCAGGTGGATCCGGCAGGCGTGAGCTTCACGCCTGCCTCGGCGGCGAGGGCCACCACGTCGGACGCAACGCCGGGCATCGTGTCCACCGACACGAAGTACCCGCCTTTCGGACGCGTCCAGTCTGCGAAGCCGGTGTTGCCCAGCCCCGCCTGCAGCGCCTGTTCGACGATCTCGAACTTTGGCGCGATGAGTGCAGCCTGGCGCTTCATGTGCGCCCGGATGCTCTCCATGTCCGGAAACAGTCGCGCATGGCGCAACTGATTCACCTTGTCCCAGCCGATCATCATCGTGCCGAGACGCTCGGCGAAGGCCGTGAGTGTGCCCGCGCCAGTTGCGAGGAAGGCAACGCCGGCGCCGGCGAAGCTCACCTTGGAGGTTGATCCGATCAGGACCATGGCATCTGCGGTGCCGGCCTCGTCCGCCGCGCCCATGAGATCGGCAAGCTGCGGTGGTTCATCGTCGAGGTCGTGGACTGCGTAGGCGTTGTCCCAGAGCACGCGGAAGCCGGCGCCAGCTTTCTTTGGCAGCGCGGCCATGCGTTCGACCACGGCATCGGAGTACACCGCGCCCGTCGGGTTCGAATACTTTGGTACGCACCAGATGCCCTTGATGCTGGGATCGGCCTCGACCGCAGCCTCGACGGCGTCCATGTCGGGGCCGTCTTCGCCCATCGGAACGGTGACCATCTCGATCCCGAGGCTCTCGCACACGGTGAAGTGGCGGTCGTAGCCCGGTACGGGGCACAGGAAGCGGGCCGGGCCGCCGTCCTTCCAGGGCGGGGCGTCGCCGAGGCCGAAAAGGTGGGCGGTTTCGACGAACAGATACATCAGCGTCAGGCTCGAATTGCCTGCTGCCATCACGCGAGCGGGTTCGACGCCCAGCAGTGCCCCCCCGAGGCGCCGGCATTCGGGAATGCCGAGCAGGCCGCCGTAGTTGCGGACATCGGTGCCGTCCTCGGCGCGATAGTCACCGCCAAGGACGCCGTCGAGGGCGTCCGAAAGGTCCAGCTGCGCCGTTGCAGGTTTGCCGCGTGTGAGATCGAGCGCCAGGCCGGCCGCCCTGAACTCGCGGTGACGCGCGTCGGCATCCCGAAGCAGGGCGGTGAGGGCTGCGTGATCCGGCGTGGCGCTCATCAGGCGTCCTCAGGCGATCGCTCGGGCGGGGGGGGCGTCCGCCGCCGAGATTGAAATGCCCGCATGCTCTGGCGCGCCGAGCATGAGGTTCAGATTCTGTATGGCGGCGCCGCCTGCACCCTTGCCGAGGTTATCCAGGCGGGCGACGAGCAATTGCTGGTCGGCGTGCCCGAACACCATCAGGTCTACGCGGTTGCTGCCGTTGCATGCCTGGGGGTCGAGAAATCCGCCGTCGATGAGCGCATCGGCGCCCCCGGGAGCATGCACAGCGACGCAGGGCTCATCGGCGTAGCGCTCGGCGAGGGCCGCCGTGAGCAGGTCCGGATCAGCCGGCCTGGCGCGGACGCTGTGCTGGAGCGGAATCTGCACAAGCATGCCGCGGGCGAAGTCGCCGACGAGCGGTGAGAACAGCGGCGCCTCGGAGATTCCCGCGTACTGCTGCATCTCCGGCAGATGTTTGTGCGCGAGTCCGAGGCCATAGGGGCGCGGCGGCGTGTGGATGCCTGCACCGCGCCAGCCTTCATAGCGTTCCACCAGTTCGCGGCCGCCGCCGGTGTAGCCGGAGATGGCATGGACGGAGAGCGGCGCGGCCGCATCGATCCAGCCCGCCTCCACGAGCGGGCGCACCGCGAGGATGAAGCCGGTCGGATAACAACCCGGATTCGAGACGCGGTCGGCCGCAGCGATGCGCGTACGCTGGAGTGCGTCGAGCTCGGGCAGGCCGTAGGCCCAGTCAGGGTCGACGCGATGGGCCGTGCTTGCGTCGAGCACGCGCACGCCGGGCCGCTCGATCAGGGTGACGGCCTCGCGGGCCGCGGCATCGGGCAGGCAGAGGACGACGGCGTCGGCTTCGTTCAATAGCTCGCGCCGCGCTGCCGCATCTTTCCGGCGCGCGGGTTCGATTTCGAGCAGTTCCAGGTCGGTTCGTCCGCGCAGACGCGCGTGGATCTCGAGTCCGGTCGTGCCCGCCTGGCCATCGATGAAGACTCGGTGTGACACGGATTCCGGATGCGGTGGCAATAAAGGCAGGCGCGGAGTGTAGTAGAGCGGCTCTGCTAAGCGCAAAGCAGCTCGATCTGTCAATCGCGGCGTCGTCCGGGTGTCGGGGCACGACCGTCAAAGGGGACAAAGGGTGCCTGCACGATCCTTGTCAGCCGCCAGAGCAGCCACAGAGTGCCGAGGGGCACGACTATGGTCTCCAGGGTGAACACCACGACGAGGTCGACGACGCGCTCGGCGGACGCGTCTAGACGTTCAACGAGCGCTTGCAGTCGCGCGGTCGGATCCAGGCGCGCGCTCTGGGTGCCGAGATAGCGGCGGATGCCCTCGAGCACGCCATCCGACTCCGCGGGCATCTCCGCGCTCGTCTCCGCTTCCACGGCGTCGAGTTCGGCGCGGGTGGTTTCAAGCGCGGCCACGGCCGCCATGCGTCGCGGTTCCAGCCACCGCGCGCTGAAGAGGTCGGCGCCCAGGGCGGCCAGCGGCAGGGCAAGACGCACGAACAGGAGCAGGATCAGTAATCGGGGCAGGAGCCCCGTGGCGTCGATGCGGGCGAGGGTCGGTGACCAGATGCGGATGACGGTTGCGAGGGCGACCGCGCCCAGAAACCAGGTCAGGGCGGCGGCGGCCGTCGCCTCGAGCAACACGGATTGGGTGCCGAGGGCAGCGGTCGCCGCCAGCATGACCCAGGAGAAACGCTCAACGAGATCGTTCAGCGGATCAAGGGCCTGACCGACGGTGAGCGTGACGCCGACGCCGGCCGGCTGCAGCGCGACCTCTGTCCCCTGCACGACGCTGATCGCACCGTTGAGCGCGCGCGCAGCGGCGAAGGTGGCGAGTGCGCGTGTGAACATGGCGTCGATGCGCGCGCCGCCCTGGTCGTGCAGCGCTGGCGTGAACGTGGCGGCAAGCGCGAGTGCAACGAGGACAGTTCCGGCGATGGCACGCAGCTGTCGGCTGGACATGGGCGGCATCCGGGGCACGGCGGTCGTGCCGGGCGACTCAGCGAGTGAGCTTGAAGAGCGTTTCGAGCTTGGCCGTGATCACGTCCTGGATGTCCTTGCGCTCAAGGGCGGAGCGGGTCACCAGGGCGGACACCTTGATGCGATGAAGGTGCAGCACGGGCCACTTGTCCTCGAGCTCACGGAGGTCGCCCTTCACCAGTACCGGCAGGAACGGGTCTTCGGCCGGACGCTTTTTCATGATGGTGCGCGTGCCGGCCTCGAACGGGATCTGCCGCGGACCCATGGTGCGGTCCTTGAGCAGGTTGGTCAGATACAGGCCTTTCTTGTCCAGCAGCGCGCCCGGCACGATGTACAGGCCCGTCTCCAGCACCGAGTCCGCGTCGATGTTGAAGAACGTGTCGTGATACGCGGTGGGGTCCGGAAGAATGACGAGCTTTCGGCCCTCTTCCTCCGGGTAGTAGATATCGTAGTTCGAATACAGCTGCTCGACGGCGCCGGAGTAGACGCAGAGCGTCTGCTCGAAGTGCCTGACGAACTCCGTCGCTCGCGCGCGGTTCCCGAAGCTGTCGAGATCCCATGCGAGATCGGGATTTGACGAATCCATCGCATGCCCCCTTCGCGAGAAGCCGATAGTAGCGGGGTGTTGGCGCAATGGATATCCCGCTCGCTGCGCGGTTTGCGCGATGGCGGTCATCATGCGAGGACCGCTGCGGGCCCCGTTTGCGCAGCGCGTGCCGCTGCCCGATACCGCGCCTGTTTTCGGCCCTTGGCCGACGTCCTCAAGCGAGGCGCTGAGCAAGCCAGGCGGACAGCGCTTCGATCTCGTCCAGGCACAGTTCGTGTCCCATGGGGTACTCCTGCCAGGTGACGCGATAGCCGAGCTGGTCGAGCGCTGAGCGCGAGGCGGCTGCGCGATGGATCGGGATCATCGGGTCGCCACGGCCGTGGGCCATGAAGATCTCCGCTTCCGCGTTCGCGAGCCCGACGCGTTCCGCCACGTGCTCGGCGTCGTGGAGATAGGTGGACAGCGCGATGATCCCGGCAAGGCGTTCTCCGTGGCTGAGGCCGGTTTCGAGGGCGATCACGCCTCCCTGAGAGAAGCCGCCGACGACAATTCTCTCTGCTCGGATGCCGCGGGCCTGTTCGCGCGCGATGAGTTCGCGTGCCAGCCCGGCGGAGGCCTCGATGTCTGCGCGGCCCGAGTCGAGGCCTGCTGCGGGATCGATGTCGTACCAGGCGCGCATGCGCATGCCGCCGTTGATCGTGACGGGCCGCTCCGGCGCGTCGGGGAGTACCACGCGCAAGCGCAGGGAATCCGGCAGCTTCAGATACTCTGCAACGGGCGCGAGGTCGTTCGCGTCGGCCCCGAGGCCGTGCATGAGCACGAGCGTGGCGTCGGCGTCTTCCGGGCCCGCCTCAAGAATGCGTCGACCGTCTTCCGTCTGCGTCATGACGTCCTCCGTGTGATAATAAGCGGCCCCGTACCGAGACAACCCTCGCCCCATGTCAGACCCGTTACCCGAACGCGGCAGCCAGCGCGATCTGCGCATGCTGCGGCCCGCGCTGCGTTTCCTTGCACCCTACAAGTGGGCCGTCGTCGGCGCGAGTATCGCGCTGGTGGTGACGGCCGGCGTCACGCTGTCGATCGGACAGGGCATCCGTGTGCTTATCGACGAGGGGTTCGGGGCCGGCGGCACGGAAGCACTGCTGATTCGCAGCATCGGCATCTTCGCCGCGATGACCGGGCTGTTGTCCATCGGTACCTTCGTACGCTTCTTCCTCGTGTCCTGGGTCGGCGAGCGCGTCACCGCCGACATCCGCCGTGCCGTTTTCGACCACGTGATCACGCTCCATCCCGGCTACTTCGAAGCCAATCACGCCAGCGAGATCGCGACGCGCGTAACGACGGACACGACGCTGCTGCAGACCGTGATCGGCTCGAGCGTGTCGGTGGCGCTCCGCAATGCACTCATGTTCATCGGTGGCGTGGTGCTGCTGTTCGTGACCAATCCGCGCCTGTCAATCTTCGTGATCGTGGCTGCGCCGCTGATCGTGCTGCCGCTCATCCTGTTCGGCCGGCGCGTGCGCGCGCTGTCCCGGACGAGCCAGGACAAGATCGCGAACGTCGGCAGCTACGTGTCCGAGGCGCTGCGTCAGATCAAGACCGTGCAGGCCTACGGTCATGAGGCCGAGGACGTGCGGCGTTTTTCCGCGCACGTTGAATCCGCCTTCGAGGTTGCGGTCCGCCGTATTCGTCAGCGGGCGGTGCTGGTCACGATCGTGATGTTGCTCGTCCTCGGCGCAATTGCCGGCATGCTCTGGGTCGGTGGTCAGGACGTGCTCTCCGGACGGACGTCGGCGGGTGAACTCACCGCATTCATCTTCTACGCCTTCATCGTGGCAGGCTCCGTCGGCGCGATCAGCGAGGTGTACAGCGATCTGCAGCGGGCTGCGGGGGCGATGGAGCGACTCATGGAGCTCCTAGCGGCCCGGTCCGCGCTGGTCGAGGCCGACCCCCCCGCGCGATTGCCGACTGCGGTCGAGGGCGCGCTGACGCTCGAGAACGTTGCGTTCTCCTATCCGACGCGCCCTGATGTGCGGGCGCTCGACGCGGTGTCCGCCCAGATCAGGCCGGGGGAGCAGGTCGCGCTGGTCGGGCCGAGCGGCGCCGGTAAATCGACCCTTTTCGATCTGCTCCTGCGATTTCACGATCCGGCCGAGGGAAGCATTCTTCTGGACGGCATCGATGCGCGTGCGCTCGGACTTGCTGAACTGCGTGATCAGATCGCGCTCGTGTCACAGGACCCCGTGCTGTTCACGGGCACCGTGGCCGAAAACATTCGCTATGGCGTGCTCGATGCTGATGATGCGGCCGTGCGTGCGGCCGCAGACGCGGCTTTTGCGGCCGAGTTCATAGAAGCCTTGCCGGACGGCTATGACACGGAGCTCGGCGAGGGCGGGGTGCGCCTTTCGGGTGGTCAGCGCCAACGCGTTGCGATTGCGCGCGCGCTGCTCTGCGATCCGCGCGTGCTTCTACTCGACGAAGCCACGAGCTCGCTCGATGCGGAGAGTGAGCACATGGTGCAGCAGGCGATCGCCCGGCTCGCGGTCGGTCGCACCACGCTGGTCATCGCGCACCGGCTGGCGACGGTGATCGGTTCCGATCGCATCCTCGTGCTCGACCAGGGACGCGTTGTCGCGTCAGGCACCCATGGCGAACTGCTCGAACGCAGCCCGCTCTACGCGCGCCTTGCAGAATTGCAGTTCGCGAGCGCGACGCGGGCGGCCGAGGAACTCGCGGCCGCGTCGGCGGCGCCGGACCAGGTCGCCTGATCGCTGTGCGCTGCGCTCATTCATCTGGACCCTCACCGAACAGGGGCAATTGCTCGGCCGGTGCCCTGCGGCTGCGATAGCCGACGCCGAGGCCGAGCAGCCGCACAGGGCGCTCGCCCCGCGCCCAGGCCACGTCAAGCAGGGCCTCGAAGGCGTCGAGCGCTGCGACTGCACCAGGCTGCTCTGCGGTGGTCGTCGTGAAGTCGTCAAAGCGCACCTTGACGAAGCAGCGGGCGATCGGCGCTTCGCCGCTTGTGCGTTCAAGGCGCTCCTGCAGTTTGGGGAACAGCTCGCGCAGGGTGCGCTGGCAGCCCGCCAGGTCGGAGATGTCCTTGGGAAAGGTCCGCTCCACCGATACGGACTTGCGTCGCGTGCGCGCTTTTACCTCCCGCTCGTCGTTGCCCCGGGCAAGTTCGTACAGACGTTGCCCGAAAACCCCGAAGTGCTCGGCGAGCTGATACTTCTCGAAGCGCTGGAGGTCTGCGCAGGTTTGCACGTCCAGTCCGTGCAGCTTTTCCGCCGTCTTCGGGCCGACCCCGTGAATGCGGTCCACGGGCAGGCGCAGGACGAAGTCGGCAATTTCCTCCGGCCGGATCACGAAGAGGCCGTCGGGCTTCTTCCAGTCGCTTGCGATCTTGGCGAGGAATTTGTTGGGCGCCACCCCCGCGGAGATCGTGATGCCCAGCTCCCGCCGTACGGCGCCGCGGATCGCCTCCGCGATGAGCGTGCCGCTGCCGTGCAGCAGCGTCGCGTCGGTGACGTCGAGATAGGCCTCGTCCAGGGAGAGTGGCTCGATGACGTCGGTGAAGCGCCTGAAAATCGCATGAACGCCGTGGGAGACTTCTCGGTAGCGCTCCATGTCCGTGCGGAGCAGGACGAGATCCGGGCACAGGCGCAGCGCCCGTCCTGCGGGCATGGCGCTGCGCACGCCGAAGCGCCGCGCTTCGTAGTTGCAGGTCGCGATGACGCCGCGGCCGTCCGGCGTGCCGCCCACGGCCACGGGCTTGCCAGCGAGCGCCGGGCGATCACGCACTTCCACCGCTGCGTAGAAGCAGTCGCAGTCGCAGTGAATGATCTTGCGTTGGCGCTCGGGTTCGCTCATTGCTCTCAAGGCTCGCCGCGGCGCGGGCGTTGCGGCACTCGGACACCCTGCTAGTATCGTCCGTCCGCGCGGGGGCGTCAGACAAGCCAACAGGCAAGCCAGCAGGCGAGCCAACAGGCAAGCCAGCAGGCGAGCCCACAGGCAAGCCAAAACCGGACATCCGGCTGACCGCGAACAACAAGAACATGCGGTGCACACCGGCGCGCCGCCGACACGAAGGGGGCGATCGTGGGACCGCTATCCGGTATCCGAATCATCGAACTTGCCGGGATCGGCCCCGGTCCCTTCTGCGGCATGATGCTGTCCGACATGGGCGCCGAAGTGATCCGCGTTGACCGCCCCGCGCCGGGTCGACCCGCGCCCAAGGATGTGCTCGTCCGCAATCGCCGCTCCATCGCGGTCGACCTGAAGAATCCCAAGGGCGTCGAAACGGTGCTGCGTCTCGTCGAGGGTGCAGACGGCCTCTTCGAGGGCTTTCGCCCGGGCGTCACCGAGCGTCTCGGCCTTGGCCCGGACGACTGCATGGCTCGCAACGAGAAGCTTGTATACGGCCGCATGACGGGCTGGGGACAGGACGGCCCGATGGCCCAGGCGGCCGGCCACGACATCAACTACATCGGCCTTTCCGGTGCGCTGCACGCGATCGGCCGCAACGGGGAATCCCCCGTCCCCCCGCTCAACCTCGTAGGCGATTTTGGTGGCGGCGGGATGCTCCTTGCCTACGGCATGGTGTGCGCGCTGCTCGAAGCCACGCGCTCGGGCAAGGGACAGGTCGTGGACGCGGCCATGGTCGACGGCGCGGCATCGCTCATGGCGATGTTCTTCTCCTTTGCCGCTCAGGGCGGGTTCACCGATCAGCGTGGCACCAATCTGCTCGACGGCGGCGCGCACTTCTACGACACCTACGAAACAGCGGATGGTGAGCACGTCTGTATCGGTTCCATCGAGCCCCAGTTCTATGCACTGCTGGTGGAGAAGGCTGGACTCGATCCGGAAACCTTTGCGCCGCAGATGGATCGGGCCGCCTGGCCTGATCTGAAGGCGAAGCTTGCGGAGGTCTTCAAGGCGAAGACGCGCGAGGAGTGGCGCGAAATCATGGAAGGAACCGATGTCTGCTTCGCGCCCGTGCTGTCAATCTTCGAGGCGCCCGAGCATCCGCACAACAAGGCACGCAGCACCTTTGTCGAAGTGGACGGCATCATGCAGCCAGCGCCGTCGCCCCGCTTCAGCCGGACGGAGGCAGCCATCCGTGGCGCAGCGCCTGCGGCCGGAGCGGACTCCGCGGGGGTGCTTGCCGACTTCGGATTCAGTGCGGACGAAATCGAGGCATTGACCGCAGCAGGGGCCGTGAGCGGTTCCGAGGCTGCCTGACGGACGCGCCCGGGGGCGCAGCAGGAATCGAGCTGAGCGGCGAGTTGCCGCGAACGGAGAGACGGAATCGGAGCAGGGCAGTGCAGCGGATGTGCAGCGCACGCCGCAGCGGCGCCCAAGGACGGTCACCAACGATCCGAGGTGCGCAAGATGAGCGTCGAACTTCTGGATACGCCGCGGTTTCACGGTTTTCGGGTCCGGCGGCAGATTGCCGGCAAGACGTTTCAGGAATACTTCTCGCTGAAAGAAAACGGCAAGCGCATCCGAGGTGCGCGCCGTGCAGAGATCAAGGCCGAGGCGGAAGCCCGCGACGCCGTGCTCGCCGCCCAGCAAGCCGAGGCCCGAGACAAGGCGGCGCGAGAGGTTCAGATCGACGGAGCGGGTCGCGTACGCGGCATTCTTTTCCGCATGAAGACGGAAAAGAGCGGGACCCGAACGCCGGTGTTCCAGATCGGCATCATGTCGACGCGGGATGACAAGATCGTCAACACAACGGTCTCCATCACGCTGCACGGCCTTGAAGGCGCTTGGCAGAAGGCGGTTGAGTTCTTCGCCGATCACAAGAAGATCAGCAAGCGATCGAAGGCGTGGAAGGCGCTCCTCGCTGCGCAGCCGAGCGAAGCAGAACTCAAGAAGCTCATGCGTCGCGCGGCGCGTCGGGCCAAGCGTTGACGTCGTGAACTACGCCGATCTGCACGCCGCCTCGCTGGCCGATCCCGCTGCCTACTGGCTGAACTGCGCGCGCCGCCTGCAGTGGTTCAAGGCGCCTTCGCAGGCCTTCGAGGCAGGGGTGGCGGGCACCGTTCGCTGGTTCCCGGACGGCGTGCTCAATACGGCCTGGCTCTGCCTTGATGCGCATGTCGACGCCGGCCGCGGCGATGAGGTTGCCCTCATCTACGACTCACCGGTCACCGATACGATCGAGCGGCTCACGTTCGCCGAGCTGACCGAGCGCGTGGCGCGAACGGCCGGTGCGCTGCGCGCGCTCGGAGTCGAGCGCGGCGATCGCGTCATCATCTACATGCCCATGGTGCCGGAAGCCGCGATTGCGATGCTTGCCTGTGCGCGGCTCGGCGCAATTCATTCGGTCGTGTTCGGTGGTTTTGCTGCGCGCGAGCTTGCGCTGCGTATTGATGATGCGAAGCCGAAGGTACTGCTTACGGCCTCATGCGGGATCGAGTTCGAGCGCGTCATTCCCTACAAACCGCTCGTTGACGAAGCCATGCGGCTGACGGAAGCGCCGCCTTCCGCAGTCGTCATGCTGCAGCGTGAGCAGGCGCCGGCGGAGCTTGTCGAGGGGCGCGATCACGACTGGCGGGCCTTCGAGGCCGGGGGTGAGGTCATCGATGCGGTCCCCGTCGCTGCGACAGACCCGCTCTATATCCTCTACACGTCGGGCACGACGGGGCGGCCGAAGGGCGTGGTGCGTGACCACGGCGGCCATGCCGTGGCGCTTGCGGACAGCATGCACAGCATCTATGGCGTCGGACCGGGAGACGTGTTCTGGGCGGCGTCCGACGTGGGCTGGGTTGTTGGCCATTCCTACATTGTCTATGGCCCTTTGCTCGCAGGCTGCACGGCGGTGCTCTATGAGGGCAAGCCGGTGCGCACGCCTGATGCGGGCGCGTTTTGGCGCGTCATCGCGCAGCATCAAGTGAAGACCTTCTTCGTGGCGCCGACGGCATTCCGCGCGGTGCGCAAGGAGGACCCGGAGGCGGCCCTGATGGCCCCTCATGACCTGTCCTGCCTGGTGCGCGTGTTTCTGGCGGGTGAGCGCTGTGATCCTCCGACGCTGCACTGGCTCGAGGACATCCTCGACCGTCCGATCATCGACCATTGGTGGCAGACGGAGACCGGCTGGCCAGTATGCGCTATTCCGGCAGGTGTTGAGCTGCTCGATACGCGGGCCGGCTCGGCGGGCGTGCCCATGCCGGGTTACGACCTGCGCGTGCTCGATGACGCGGGCGATGAGCTGGGCGCGGAAGAGACGGGGCATCTTGTACTCAAACTACCCCTGCCCCCGGGGACGCTGCCCGGGGTCTGGGGTGACGAGGCGCGCTTCGTGAGTGCCTACCTCGAGCGTTTTCCCGGCCACTATCACACTGGTGATGGCGGCTACCGCGATGACGACGGGTACGTGCACGTCATGGGGCGTACGGATGACGTGATAAATGTTGCCGGCCATCGCCTTTCGACCGGCGAGATCGAAGAGGTCGTGGCAGGTCATCCGGCCGTTGCCGAATGCGCCGTCATCGGCATCGAGGACGCGGATCGCGGCGAGATTCCGCTTGGCCTGGTGCTGCTGAAGGATGGCGGGAACACGGATGCGGTGACGCTCGAAGCTGAGCTTGTCGCGCGCGTGCGCGCGGACGTTGGCGCCTTTGCGAACTTTCGCCGGGCGCTGGTGGTGGAGCGCCTGCCCAAGACGCGCTCGGGCAAGATTCTGCGCACGGCGCTCCGGCGGCTGGCGGCGGGCGACCACGTTGACCCGCCGTCGACGATTGATGATCCGGCCATCCTCCCGGAGATTGCGGCGCATCTGCGTTCTGCAGGCATCGCTCCCGACTGACCGGGGCTGAGGCCGCGTGTATGATCCGGAACTCCGCCGGGGAGTCGGCGCGCCGGCAGGCCGGCCTCAGGCCGCACAGCGCCGCCCCGTCTGCCGCATCACTGCGGTCTCGTTCAGTGCACGTGTGCTGTGAGAACCGCGAGGAACGACCGAAATGATCATCGTCCACGGCACCATCCCGATCAAAGCCGAGCGCCGCGAGAAGGCCCTCGATCTCGCGCGCTGGATGGAGTACGAGTCGCGCCGGGAGGACGGCTGCATTACCTATGAGTTCTTCGTCGGGCTCTCTGATCCGAACACGCTCATGCTGTTCCAGGAGTGGGCAACGGCGGAAGCACTCGCGGATCATTTCAATACGGACCACATGGAGCGCTTTCTCGAAGCGCTGCCCGAAGTGCTCAACGGCAAGGTCTCCACGCGCCGCTACGCGGTAGAGCCGAGCGGCCTCGAAGTGGACGACGAGGTGGAGCTGGGCGAGGACGAGGCGTTCTTCGATGACTCTGCGCCCCAGCGTCACGACGAAGACGACGCGCCGATCATCCACTGAGCGAGAGGTGAGTTCCGTCGCCAGCGATGCCCGATCCGGGCCTTTCGAAATACGTGAAGGGACAGCCGACGACGCCTGGGCCGTTGCGGAGCGCATTGGCGAATTCGGTGGTGACGCCGATCGCTATGGCCAGGAGGTCTACGCAAGTCGATTGAATACGCCCTCGGCGCTCGTGCTCATCGCCTGGAGCGGGAACGAGCGGGTGGGTTTCAAGGCCGGCTTCGACCGCTATCGCGACGGCAGCTGGTACAGCTGGATGGGCGGCGTTGTGGAACCCTGGCGGGGCCGCGGGATCGCGCAGCAGCTGCTCGAGTATCAGGAGCGGTGGATCGCAGCTCAGGGCTACGACGTGCTGTACGTGAAGACGCGCAATCGTCACAAGCGGATGATCTCGTTCCTCGCCTTCAATGATTACGACGTGCTGCGGGTCGAGGAAAAGTCAGCGATCCAGGAAACGCGCATCCTTTTCTGCAAGCGCTTCGTGACGGCCCGGGATCCGGACCTCCGCCGCTGACGCCTTGAGGGAGGCACGGGTGCGATCGTTCGTCGCAGGACCGGACTGGCCCTTCGCGCCTCGGCGCTTTCCGGTGTTCTACGGCTGGATCGTTTTCGTCGTCTCGACGCTCGGAATTCTGGCGAGCATCCCCGGACAAACCATGGGCATGGCGGTGTTCACCGAGCCGCTCATGGATGCGCTTGGCCTTTCGCGGACCCAGCTCTCCCTTGCGTACATGTTCGGGACCATCGGCTCGTCGATGTTCCTGACGCGGGCAGGTCGGCTCTACGACCGGGTCGGGGGACGGGCGCTGATCGTGGCGTCGAGCCTCTCCCTCGGGGTGACCCTCATCTACTTCGCGGGCCTCGGTACGGTAGTGGCACATCTGCCGCTGGAGGTTCGAGCCGGCGTGGCTTTCGCGCTTGTGTTCGTCGGCTACTTCGCCGTGCGCTTCTTCGGTCAGGGTGTTCTGACCAGCGCGTCACGCAACATCCTGCTCGCCTGGTTCGAGCGTCGCCGCGGCTTTGTCTCGGGCCTGCGTGGCGTGTTCGTGTCACTGGGCTTCTCGCTTGCGCCACCGATTCTTGCTGCGCTGATTGCCGCCTTCGCCTGGCAGGGCGCCCTCTGGGTGCTGGCCGCGACCTGCGGCCTCGGTTTCGCCCTCCTCGCGCTCCTGCTCGCGCGCGACGCTCCGGAGCCCTGCGGCCTGCGGCCGGACGGAGAAGCCCCGACGGAGCACGGCGAGGCGACCGCTCCGATTTCCGGCGCCTCGCTGGCTGTGGCTCGGCGCGCTCCGGTGTTCTGGCTGTACAGCCTGGGACTGGCCCTGCACGCGATGTTCGGCACTGCGGTCACCTTTCACGTCGTGTCGATCTTTGCAGAGGTCGGGCGGGACGCCGGGCAGGCCTTTGGCTTTTTCCTGCCGATGGCGCTCGTCTCCACCACGACCACCATGGCTGCAAGCTGGGCGTCGGATCGAACGCCGCTGCGCCCCTGGTTGCTCGCCATGCTCACCAGCTTTCTCGTTGCCTGCTGGGGGCTGTTCACGCTGGCGTCGGAAAGCGGTTATTGGTTGCTGGTGCTGGGACAGGGCTTTGGCGGTGGCCTTTGGGGGATGATCTCGAACATTGCGTGGGTCCGGCTCTTCGGCCGCGCCAGCCTCGGTGCGATCAGCGGTCAGGCCATGAGCCTGACCGTGTTCTTCAGCGCGGTCGGGCCTGCGGCCTTCGCGCTGTCCTTCGACTACGGGGCGAGCTTTCGACCGGCCATCCTGGCCAGCGCCCTGGGGTTCGCGGTGCTGCTTGTGCTGTCTGCGTGGCTCAGTCGGCATCCGCAGGAGGGGGCGCCGCCCGCGCTGAGTCCCTGAGTCCACGCTGGCGGGCGAAGTACATGGTCGCGACGAACAGCAGCGTTGCGAAGAAGAGTTCGGCCATGCCGGCGATGCGGGCGTCGGGGTCGACGAGCGTCAGGACGCCGGCCCCGAAGTAGAGGATCGACACGAACGAAAGGTAGGCGGCGGCGCGCGCCGAGCCGCCGAGGAGCGCCGGCAAGAAGACCAGGAGCGGCAGCGTCTGGACTGCAAGGAGCGTGAGCGCAACGCCTGTGGAGGCATCGGCATCGAGCAGGAGGCGACGCAGGCCATAGATCGCGAACAGGCTGCCGATTGCGATCAGCGACAGGAAATGCCAAACGCGCTCGGCGGGCGTTGGCCGATCGCTCGGCGCGGTGCGGGGAGGTTCGCTCATGGCGATTGCAGGGCACGCGCCGTGCGCGCAAGGCGCCCGCCCAGGGCACGGCAAATCGCACCCTCGCCGTCGCCGAGCGGCCGTCCCGTCGATCCCGCCAGGTGGCTCGGGCCGTAGGGCGTTCCGCCCTCCGTTGCGGCCATGAGCTGGGGTACGGAATAGGGCACGCCCACGAGGACCATGCCGTGGTGCAGGAGCGGGAGCATCATCGAGGTGAGGGTAGTCTCCTGGCCGCCGTGGAGGCTCGCCGTGGACGTGAACACGCCCGCGGGCTTGCCGACCAGGGCGCCGCGCATCCACAGCGGCGCGGTTTCATCGATGAAGTGCTTCAGCGGTGCGGCCATGTTTCCGAAGCGGGTCGGGCTGCCGAGGGCGAGGCCATGGCAGGCCTCGAGGTCTTCTAGGGTGCAGTAGACGGCGCCGTCTTCCGGGACCGGCGGTTCGGCTTCGGTGGTCGTCGGCGCAACCCGGGGCACCGTGCGCAGGCGAGCAATGGCACCCTCGGCTTCGACGCCGCGCGCGATCTGCTTCGCCATCGCGGCCGTGCCGCCGGATGCGCTGTAGTACAGGACGAGGATCTCGGTCGCGCTCATTCTTTCAGCCCTCCTCTTCGAGCACTTCGCGCACGCGCTCGAGCGGCCGGGCGACCCGCGCGCCCCTTGATGTGATCACGACGGGGCGTTCGATCCATGCGGGCGTGGCCGCAAGGGCATCGAGGATCGCGGCGTCGCCGGCTTCCGCCAGGCCGCTCGGAGCGTCCTTCGTGCGCAGCAGGGCCGGGGCGCCGCCCGGAAGCGCGCCCGCTACCGCCGCGAGGCGCGCGCGACTCGGCGGAGTGTCCAGATAGGCTACAATTTCAAGGGACTCTGGCGCGTAGTGCGCTTCCAGCAGCTCGAGTGCAGCTCGGCTCTTCGAGCAGCGCGGGTTGTGCCAGATCTCCGCCATGCTGCAGTCCTTCGAATCCGTTGTGCCACTGCGCCGCGGATCGGCGCCGAGGAGGCGCGATCATGGATCAAGCTCAGCCCCCGATCGAGCACCTTCGTGCAAATCTTGCGCGCCTGATTGCGTTCGTGCGCTACGTGGCTGCCCGATTTTTCGACAACGGGGGCACGCAGACGGCAGCGGCGCTCACCTACACGACCTTGTTCGCCGTCGTGCCGCTCATGACCGTTACCTATTCACTGCTGTCGGCGGTGGAAGCATTCGACGGCGTGAACGACAAGATTCAGGACTTCGTGTTCCAGAATTTTCTGCCCGCAACGGGCATGGTCGTGCAGGAGAAACTCGGCGAGTTCTCCAGCCAGGCGCGCGAGCTGACGGCCATAGGTTTTCTGTTTCTGATCGTCACCGCCTTCATGATGCTGGTGAGCGTCGAGACCGCCTTCAACCGGATCTGGAGTGTCCGTGAGCCGCGCCGGGGCATGTCCCGCTTCCTGCTCTACTGGGGCATCCTGACGCTTTCGCCGCTGCTGCTCGGCGCTGGATTCGCGATCAGCTCCTACCTGTTCTCGCTGCCGCTCGTGTCCGACGTGGATACGTTCGGCGTGCGTGAGCGACTCTTGCGCATGCTGCCGCTCGTGCTGTCAGCGGGGACCTTCACGGTCTTGTTCGCAGCGGTTCCGAACACTCGAGTACGTCTGTCCGATGCGGTGCGTGGCGGTGTCCTGTGCATGCTCGCATTCGAGGGCGCGAAGTGGGGCTTTGCCGCCGTGATCCAGCAGACCACGGTGCAGGTGATCTATGGCACCTTCGCCGCGGTCCCGGTCTTTCTCATCTGGCTGTATCTGACCTGGACGATCGTGATCGTCGGTGCGGAGGTGACCCACGCACTGGGTGCGCTGCGCTACGCCTCGGTGCACGAGCGCGGGGGCGCCTTGCCGGTTGTGCTCGATTTCCTCGCTCGGGTTCACGGCCAGCACCAGCGTGGCGGGGCCTTGCCGGAGATGCTGGCGCAGCCGGTGCTTCAGCAGCTCGGGCCGGATCTTATGCCGGACGTGGTCGCAGGGATCGAGCGTGCGGACATCGTTTGCCGCGATGGCAACGGCGACTGGCTGCCGGCGCGCGATTTCGATCGGGTCTCGGTCGATGACGTGGTGCGGGCGCTGCCCGGTTACTGGCTCGAAGCGGTCGAAACCGCCCAGGCCTCGGCGTGGCATGAGCGACTCGCAGAGCGTGTCGAACGCGTGCGGCGGACCCGCGAGGATGCGCTCGCCCTGAGCCTTGCGGAACTTTTCAAGGATGTGGACGAAACGGAGGCGGCAGTTGATGACCGCATTGCAACGCTCGAAGACGGCCGCCTCAGTGCGCGCGGCTGAAATGCGTGTCTGGCTGTGCGCCGGAGCGCTGGTTTTAGCCGGTTGCGGTGAGGATTCGCCGGCCCCGGACGCTGCCCTGTCGGACACTGCCGGTGCGGCCGTCGTCGAGGCCCCCGCGCCCGCTCCGGCGGTCGCGCTGCTCGACGGCACCGATATGCCCATAGAGGCGTTTCGCGGCGGCTGGCTCTTCGTCAACTACTGGGCGGAGTGGTGCGCGCCCTGCCTGGAGGAAATTCCGGAGTTGAATCATCTGCACGCCTCCTCCGCGGAGGTGTTCGTGCTCGGGATCAACTTCGATCAGCTTGAGCCGGAGGTCATGCGCCCTCAGGTTGCGTCGCTGGGCATCGAGTTTCCCGTAGCCGCCGGCGATCCGACCGCGGCGCTTGGCCTGGCGCTGCCGGAAGTTCTGCCGTCTACTTTTGTCTTCGATCCCGCCGGTCAGCAGGTCGCTGTTCTGCGCGGGCCGCAGACGCTCGAGGATCTGCACGGCGCCATGGGGGGCGCGGCGACGGAGCGCGCCGGTGACGCCGCCCTCGGCGAAGATCTGTCCGAGCCGAGCGCCGGCACGGACTGATCTTCATTCGGGATCACAGGTCGCAAGGCGCGCCGCGTAGCACGACGTCATGAGGTCTCGGGCATCGCCCCGGGTTGTGGTTCGCCAGTTCCGGTTCCACGCCCGATATACCCGCTCGGGGTAAGACAGGTCCCTGCGATTACCGTGGTAGCGCGTCAGGGCGCGCACTGCATCCCCTGATTCGCGATCGAGGTAGTGCGCAAGAATGGTCATGCCGTAGCGCACGTTCGTAGACATATCCGCGAGGTTGTCCTCGTCGCGACCGAGTTCGTGCTTCCAGAACGGCATCACCTGCATCAGCCCCTGCGCGCCCGCGCTCGACAGGGCGAAGCGATCGAAGGCGCTTTCGACTTCGATGACCGCCAGCGCCAGTTCCGGATCGATCTCATGCCGATGAGCCTCGTGCCAGACGAGCCCGAGCAGCGTAAGGCGCTCTTGCGGATCTGGCATGAGGTGCGAAAGGGCAGCGTCCTTGGCGTACAGCCAGACCTCAGCATCGAAGCGATCGCGGCCCGCGTCTTCGTCTGCAAGGACCGCGGCAAGCTCAGTGCGAACTGCCGCGATCTCCGCAGCGTCCAGGTCGCCGCGGGTCGCCGCATGTGTGGATGCCGTTGCCAGCAACGCGCAGATCAGCGTCGACGCCGCGATCGCAGTGCAAGCGCGCGCAAGCGCCTCTCGGCGCACGGATCGTGATCCGACCTTAGCCGAGGCCCCGCTCGGCTAGAAACGCGGGCAACGCCTCGAGTTTCACGCGCTGGCTGTCGCTATCGCTGCGACCCCGGTACTCGACTTCACCGTCTGCGAGCGCCCGTTCGCCGACCACAATGCGATGCGGAATCCCGATGAGTTCCATATCGGCAAACTTCACGCCTGGCCGTTCGTTCCGGTCGTCCATGAGCGGATCGACGCCCGCAGCGCGCAGCTCGGCGTACAGCTGGTCGGCGGTTGTGCGGACGATCTCGCTCTTGTGGGCGTTGAGCGGAACGATGACGAGCCGCCAGGGCGCGATTGCGTCCGGCCAGATGATGCCCGCGTCGTCGTGGCTCTGCTCGATGGCAGCACCGACCACGCGCGTGATGCCGAAGCCGTAGGTGCCCATCGTGATCGGTTGCGCATCGCCTGCTTCGTCCTGAACCGTGGCCTTCATGGGCGCTGAGTACTTCTGGCCGAGCTTGAAGATGTGGCCCACCTCGATTCCCCGGCGCAGACGAAGCGTGCCTTTGCCGTCCGGGCTCGGATCGCCCTCAACGACGTTGCGCAGATCCTCGATGCGCACGCGCGCGCCGTCGATCGCGACATCGCGGTCCCAGTTCACGCCGATGTGGTGGTAGCCGTCCTCGTTCGCGCCGCAGCTGAAGTCGGCGAGCAGCGCGGCTGCGCGGTCGACGATCACGGGAATGTCGAGATCAACGGGGCCCAGCGAGCCGGGTCCTGCGCCGATCCGGGCACGAATATCGGCTTCCGGTGCGAGCTCGAACTGCTCGGCGACGCCCGTGAGCTTTGCCGCCTTGATCTCGTTCAGATCGTGATCGCCACGCAGCACGAGTGCGACCAGATCGCCTTCCCCTTCGCCGCGCACGACGAGGGTCTTCACCCCGGCGTCGAGCCCGTGGCCGAGAAAATCCGCAGCTTCCTGCATGGTGCGTACGTTCGGGGTCGCGACCTTCTCCATCTCGCGGCCTGGCGCCGCGCGTTCGCCCGCTGGGGTCAGCGCTTCGGCAAGCTCGACGTTCGCGGCGTAGTCAGAGCTGTCGGAGAACGCAACGATGTCTTCGCCCGCGTCCGCCAGCACCTGGAATTCGTGTGACTCGGCTCCGCCGATGTTGCCGGTGTCTGCAAGGACAGGCCTGAAGTCGAGACCGATGCGTTCGAGGATGCGCGAATAGCAGCGGTGCATCGCGACGTATGCGTCTTCAAGGCTTTCGGCGTCGAGATGGAAGGAGTAGCCGTCCTTCATGACGAATTCCCGCGCGCGCATGACGCCGAAACGCGGCCGAATCTCGTCCCTGAACTTGGTTTGAATCTGATACAGGTTCAGCGGGAGCTGCTTGTAGCTCTTCACTTCACGGCGGACGAGATCCGTGATGACTTCTTCGTGTGTGGGACCGAAACAGAACTCGCGCGCGTGTCGGTCGTCGAAGCGCAGCAGCTCTGGGCCGTACAGGTCCCAGCGTCCGCTTTCTTCCCAGAGTTCGGCTGGCTGCACCGCGGGCATGAGCACTTCCTGCGCGCCGATGGCCTCGAGTTCTTCGCGCACGATGGCCTCCACGCGACGGACAACCCGCAGCCCGAGCGGCATCCAGGTGTAGATTCCGGCAGCGAGCCGTCGGATCAGGCCGGCACGCAGCATCAGGCGATGGCTGGGAATTTCCGCGTCTGCAGGATCTTCCTTGAGCGTCGACAACAGGAGGGCGGAGGTTCTCATCGGTCTTCCGGTGTAGCAGGCGCGTATGCGCGAAGGCCGGCGATTCTACGCCCCGGCTCGGCACACATGAAGGAGAGGAAGACGGCAGGAGGTCAGCGATGCAGATGATCAGGCGGGAAGCGCGCCCGACACCGACGTGCCGGGCGCAGAGCGCGGTCTTACTGCGCCATTTCCTTGAGCTTCTTCAGCGGCGTGATGCGCATGCGCACCGAGGCCGGCTTTGCGGCGACGTCCATCGTCTCACCGGGGCGGAACGGGTTCGGTACACCTTTGCGAGCCCGTTGTGCGGGCTTCTTGACGGTCTTGATCTTGAGCAGACCCGGAAGGGTGAACTCACCCACCGCGCGCTTCTTCACGTGACGCTCGATGACCGTTTCGAGCTCTGCCATCACGTCTGAGACCTGCTTGCGGCTCAGGCCGGTGTTCGCGGCGATTTCGTTGAGGATGGCCGTCTTGGTCATCTTTTCCTGCACTGCAGTGGCCTTCTTGGCCGGTGCCTTTGCTGCAGCAGGTGCTTTCTTCGGTGCAGCCTTCTTGGCCGGTGCCTTTTTGGCCGGTGCTTTCTTGGCCGCCGGCTTCTTAGCAGCCGGCTTCTTGGCGGCCGGCTTCTTGGCCGGGGCCTTGCTCGCGGTTTTTCTGGCAGCCATGCATTCGATCCCTATGTGGAACGTGAGAGTCTCTCCGTTGGAGCACGAAGCATCCGCGGCGACCCTGGAATCGACGGGCGAACAGGAAGGTGCAGGAACGTCTGGGTGATCGCGGCAGGGTCGGCGACCCGGCTCTACGACTCCGAGTTCTGACCTGCGCTCCCCTGGACGCTAGAAGATGCCCGGGTCGATCGACGGCGCGTCGACTCCGAACCTCGGCAGCCCCGCCCTCGTTACCCCTGAAGCATGGCGCTGCCGAGCGATTTATAGCTCAGCGCGCTTGCCGTCTTCAAGCCGATTGGGGCGAAAAGCCCTAAAAAACGAGTGTTTTTCGCCTTTTTCTGATGTTCTGAAATGAATGCATGCTGTTTCTGCGGCGTTAGGGAGCAATCGCATCAGACGATCAGCCCTTGAAATGCGCGCGGAAGGCCCTAAAAAGGGCGCTCAGCGCGACTCGAGTGCCGTCCGGACGGCGCTGCCACGGAGCAGAATTCGACATGCCGATCTATGAATACCAGTGCGACAATTGCGGAGGCGTCTTCGAGGCGATCCAGAAATTCAGCGACGATCCGCTTACGGAATGTCGCCTATGTGGTCATGAGGGCATTCGAAAATTGTTGTCTGCGCCGGCCTTTCGACTGAAAGGCAGCGGCTGGTACGAGACCGATTTCAAGAAGGACAAGCAGAAGAACCTTGCGAAGAAGGAAGCTGACGGGGGAGGGGGTGATTCGAAATCAGAATCCAAGTCCTCTTCCGCTTCGTCGAGTGCCAGCTCGGGAACGGCATCCAAAAGCAGCGGCAGCGAGTCGAAATCGACGAGCAAGGCGAAAGACGCGACCTGACTCTGCCCCCTCGCGCTGGAGGGGTTTGGCGCGGCCTGCTAGCATCCGCGCCGCTCCGCCAGAGGGCGGCCGCGGGCGGCACTTCCCACCCGAGCAAGCCGCCATCCTCAGGATTGCCACTGAATCCCGAACCGAACTCGAACGGCTCCACGCGAGGGGACCCGAATGCGCTCTCATTACTGCGGTGACGTCACCGCATCGCTCGTCGGCGAAACCGTCGAACTCTGCGGCTGGGTGCAGCGCCGTCGCGATCACGGCGGCGTGATCTTCCTGGACATGCGCGACCGCGAAGGGATCGTGCAGGTTGTCTTCGATCCGGATACGGAAGAAAGCTTCGCGCTCGCCGATCGCGTGCGAAGCGAATATGTCCTGCGCATCGTCGGCCGCGTGCGGCCGCGCCAGGAAGGCTCCGTCAATGTGAAGATGAAGACGGGTGAGATCGAGGTTCTTGGCAAGGAACTCACGATTCTCAATGCGTCTGCCACGCCGCCGTTCCAGCTCGATGAATATTCTGACGCCGGCGAAGATGTGCGCCTGCGTCACCGCTATCTCGATCTCCGTCGCCCGGAGATGGCGGACAATCTCAAGCTGCGAGCGCGCGTCACCAGCATCGTTCGCCGCGAGCTCGAGGCAGCTGGCTGTATTGATGTGGAAACGCCCGTGCTCACGCGGGCAACGCCAGAGGGCGCGCGCGACTACCTCGTACCGTCGCGGACCTATCCCGGCAATTTCTTTGCGCTTCCGCAGTCGCCACAGTTGTTCAAGCAACTGCTCATGGTTGCCGGCATCGATCGCTATTACCAGATCGCGCGCTGCTTTCGTGACGAGGACCTGCGCGCCGATCGCCAGCCCGAGTTCACGCAGATCGATATCGAGCTGTCCTTTACAGATGAAGAGGAAGTGATCGCGCTCACGGAGCGGATGCTGCGCGCGGTGTTTTCCGCGGTGCACGGTGTCGAGCTGCCGGAGTTTCCTCGCATGAGCTGGCACGAGGCCATGGAACTCTATGGCTCCGACAAGCCTGATCTGCGCAACCCCCTGAGGCTCGTGGACGTTGCTGACCTCATGGCCGACGTCGAGTTCAAGGTTTTCGCCGGCCCCGCTAAGGACCCGGATGGTCGCGTCGCAGCCCTGCGTGCCCCCGGAGCCGCGTCCCTGTCGCGAAAGGTCATCGACGATTACACGAAGTTCGTGAGCCTCTACGGCGCGCGCGGTCTCGCCTATATCAAGGTGAACGACCTCGCCGCAGGCATGGACGGCCTGCAGTCGCCGATCATCAAGTTCCTTCCGGCCGAGGTGGTGGCCTCCGTGCTTCAGCGCGTCGGCGCCGAGAATGGGGACGTGGTCTTCTTCGGCGCTGACAGCTTCGGGGTCGTGTGCGACGCGCTCGGCGCGCTGCGCGACAAGGTTGCCGCGGATCTCGGAATCGTCGCCGACGGCTATGCGCCGGCCTGGGTCGAGCGCTTTCCGATGTTCGAGCGTGCGAAAGATGGCTCCCTGACCCCGCTGCACCACCCATTCACGGCGCCATCGTGCTCGCCGGAGGAACTCCGTGATGCGCCCGCAGCCGCACTGTCGCGGGCCTATGATGTCGTTCTCAATGGTTACGAGGTGGGTGGCGGCAGCATCCGGATTCACGAGAACGAAATGCAGCGCGCGGTCTTCGACGTGCTCGGCATCGGCGAGGAGGCGGAGGTGAAATTCGGGTTCCTGCTTGATGCGTTGAAGTACGGTTGTCCGCCCCACGGGGGCATTGCCCTCGGTCTCGACCGTCTCGTGATGTTGCTTGCCGGCACCACGGCGATTCGCGAAGTCATTGCGTTCCCCAAGACGCAGACGGCGTCTTGTCTGCTCACGGCGGCGCCGGGCGAAGTGGACGATGCACAATTGCGCGACCTCGGTATTCGCTTGCGCGAGCGCAAGGTAGAAGAAAAGAAGCAGGCGGACGCCGGCGAGGGCTGAGCCCTGCGCCCGCGCGGAACGGAGAGGACGGACGATGGCCGGGCACAGCAAGTGGGCCAACATCAAGCACAAGAAAGCCGCAGTCGACGCGAAGCGCGGCAAGGTCTGGACGAAGATCATTCGTGAGATCACCGTCGCCGCCCGCGTGGGCGGCGGCGAGATTGCCGACAACCCGCGCCTGCGCCTTGCCGTCGACAAGGCGACTGGCGCCAACATGCCAAAGGACACCATTGCGCGCGCCATTCAGCGTGGCGCCGGTGGCGGCGAGAACGACAACGTCGAGGAATTGACCTACGAGGGGTACGGCCCCTCTGGCGTCGCGATCCTCGTTGAGGCCATGACCGACAATCGCAATCGCACCGTTGCGGAGGTCCGTCATGCGTTTACCAAGCACGGCGGTAATCTCGGCACCGACGGCTCCGTTGCCTACCTCTTCAACAAGAAAGGCGTTTTCAGCTTTGCGCCCGGCGCCGACGAAGACGCGATCCTCGAAGCGGCATTGGAAGCTGGCGCAGACGATGTCGAGAGCCAGGAAGACGGCTCCGTGCAGGTCATCACCACGCCGGATACGTTTGAAGCGGTCAAGGATGCGCTCGCAGCCGTCGAGCTCGAGGCCGACGATGCGGAGGTGACGATGGTGCCGGACACCTATTCCGATCTGGATGCAGACACCTCCGAAACCGTCATGAAACTCGTTGAGCGCCTAGAGGATCTCGACGACGTGCAAAACGTGTTCACCAACGCTTCTTACGACGATTCGGTTTACGAGTAAGGCCCGCTGCTTCGTTCTGGCGAGTGAGAGGGGCTTGGCGCTGCTTCGTTCTTTCAAGTGGGAGGGGCTTGGCGCTACCGCCCCCCTCCGGTAGGAGGGGCCAAGGGCACGGCGGGCTTCGCCGCTTGCTGCGCATGGCCCCGGGGGTGGGAGCGTTTGGGTTTGCTTCGTTCTTGGGGGTGGAAGGTTTCGAGGATGGTTCTGCCTTGCAAGTGAGAGGGTTCGGGCGCTGCCGCTGCCTTCGGTAGGAGGGGCCAAGGGCGTGCGCGGGCTTCGCCGCTTGCTGCGCATGGCCCCGGGGGTGGGAGCGTCTGGGTTTGTTTCGTTCTTGGGGGTGGAAGGCGTCGGGGGTGTTCTGCCTTGCAAGTGAGAGGGTTCGGGCGCTGCCGCTGCCTCCGGTAGGAGGGGCCAAGGGCGCTCGCGGGCTTCGCCGCTTGCTGCGCATGGCCCCGGTGGTGGGGGCGTCTGGGTTTGCTTCGTTCTTGGGGGTGGAAGGCGTCGGGGTTGGTTCTGCCTTGCAAGTGAGAGGTTTCGGGCGCTGCCGCTGCCTCCGGTAGGAGGGGTCAAGGGCGCGCGCGGGCTTCGCCGCTTGCTGCGCATGTCCCCGGGAGTGGGGGCGTCTGGGTTTGCTTCGTTCTTGGGGGTGGAAGGCGTCGGGGTTGGTTCTGCCTTGCAAGTGAGAGGTTTCGGGCGCTGCCGCCGCCTCCGGTAGGAGGGGCCAAGGGCGCGCGCGGGCTTCGCCGCTTGCTGCGCATGGCCCCGACCTCCCACTCCCGGGGCCATGCGCACCGGCGGGCGCAGACCCGCCGTGCCCTTGGCCCCAGCCACCGAAGGCGGCGGCAGCGCCAAGCCCCTCCCACTTGCAAAACCGAAGCGACGCCAAGCCCCTTTCACCAGCCAGAACAAAGCAACGGCAGCCTCCCAGCCCCTAAGCACCAAAACAGCGCCCCAGCCCTGCATCGCGACACAGTAGACTCCGCGCATGACCATCATCCTCGGCATCGATCCCGGTTCCCGCGTCACGGGCTATGGCCTGGTCAACGCCGTGGGCAACAAGCAGGAGTACGTTGCGAGCGGCTGCATTCGTACCGGCAAGGGCGAACTGCCGGAGCGGCTCGGCAAGATCCAGGAGGGTCTGCACGAGGTCATCGAGACCTATCGCCCCGAAGAGGCGGCGATCGAGAAGGTCTTCGTGTATCGCAGCGCTGATTCCGCATTGAAGCTTGGGCAGGCGCGCGGCGCTGCACTGCTCACGGCGGTGATGGCCGGTCTTCCCCTCGCCGAGTACGCGGCACCCAAGATCAAGCAGGCGCTCACTGGGACAGGCAACGCTGACAAGGCGCAGGTCTCGCACATGGTTCAGGTGATGCTCGGCATTCGCGGCGACCTGCAGTCGGACGCCGCGGACGCCCTCGCGATTGCTATCTGCCACGTGCACAGCCAGCGTGGGCTCGTGCGGCTCGCGGGTGCGCGCAGCTTTCGTCGCAGTCGTCTCCAGCGCTGACTCATAGAACGAAGGAGTAAGGGATGATTGGACGCCTTCGCGGCACGGTGGTCGAGAAGCGTCCGCCGTTTCTGATCCTTGACGTGGGCGGCATTGGCTACGAGATCGAGGCGCCGCTGTCGACATTCTTCGATCTGCCCGAGGGCGAGCTCGTGCTGCACGCCCATCTCGTGGTCCGCGACGATGCCCATCTGTTGTTCGGTTTTCGCTCGCGCGGCGAACGCGATCTCTTCCGCGCGCTCATTCGAGTCAACGGTGTAGGTCCCAAGCTCGCGCTTACCTTGCTCTCCGGCATAGAAGCAGCCGAGTTCGTGCGCTGCGTGCAAGACGGCGACGTCGCCACGCTCACGCGTTTACCCGGGGTCGGAAAAAAGACCGCAGAGCGGCTGATCGTGGAAATGCGCGATCGAATCGCGGATACCTTTGGTGAACACCTTCCAGCCGAGCTGGGGCAGGCGGCGGTCAAGCCAGCGGAAGGCCCGGCGATCAATCGCGTGCTTGAGGAAGCGGAAGGTGCGCTTATCGCGCTCGGTTACAAGCCGACTGAAGCAGCGAAAGCGGTCAACGCTGCGCATGAGGATGGCGTGACGACGGAAGAGCTGATTCGTCGGGCGCTGAAGGGAATGGTTGCGTAGGGGTTGTTCTGCCTTGCAAGTGAGAGGTTTCGGGCGCTGCCGCTGCCTCCGGTAGGAGGGGCCAAGGGCACGGCGGGTCTGCGCCCGCCAGTGCGCATGGCCCCGGGGGTGGGGGTGTCTGCGTTTGCTTCGTTCTTGGGGTGGAAGGCGTAGGGGGTGTTCTGCCTTGCAAGTGAGAGGTTTCGGGCGCTGCCACTTGCAAGAACGAAGCAATGCCAAGCCCCTCTCACTCGCAAGAACGAAGCGATGCCAAGCCCCTTCCCACTCGCAAGAACGAAGCAACGTCAGCCCTATCCCTCGCCCCTGTATGACCCCTGTGCGTATCATCAGCGCATGCGCTCTGCAGGCCCCCAGTCATGATCGAGTCCGACCGCATCATCACGGCTGATGCCGGCCGCGAGGACGTGGCGGTTGATCGCGCCCTTCGACCGACCCGGCTCGCTGACTACATCGGGCAGCACGTGGCTCGGGAGCAGCTCGAGATCTTCATCGAGGCGGCGCGCGGGCGGAACGAGCCCCTTGATCACACGCTTGTCTTCGGCCCACCGGGACTCGGCAAGACGACGCTTGCCAACATCATCGCCAACGAGATGGGGGTCGCGATCAAGTCGACGTCCGGCCCGGTGTTGGAGAAGGCGGGCGACCTCGCTGCCATGCTCACGAACCTCGAAGCGGGCGACGTGCTCTTCGTCGATGAGATTCATCGCCTGTCTCCGGTAGTGGAAGAAGTGCTCTACCCGGCGATGGAGGATTACCAGCTCGACATCATGATCGGAGAGGGGCCGGCTGCTCGGTCCATCAAGCTGGATTTGCCGCGCTTCACGCTCGTGGGCGCGACGACCCGTGCCGGATTGTTGACCTCGCCGCTGCGGGATCGCTTCGGCATCGTGCAACGTCTTGAGTTCTACGATGTCGAAGATCTGACGACGATCGTCGCGCGTTCAGCGGAGAAGCTGGGCGTGGAGGCGGATCGCGAAGGGGCGCGCGAAGTCGCCAAGCGCTCGCGTGGGACGCCACGTATCGCGAACCGACTGCTTCGCCGGGTGCGTGACTACGCCGAAGTAAAGGAAGATGGCCGCGTCGTGCGTGACAGCGCGGACGCAGCGCTGAACATGCTTTCGGTCGATGAGCACGGGTTTGATGCGATGGACCGTCGCGTGCTGCTGACGATGATCGACAAATTCGACGGCGGGCCGGTGGGGATCGACAGCCTTGCCGCGGCGATCAGCGAGGAGCGCGACACGATCGAGGATGTCATCGAGCCCTACCTGATCCAGCAGGGCTTCATCATGCGCACGCCGCGCGGGCGCATGGCCACGCGTACGGCCTATCTGCACTTCGGCCTGAAGCCGCCGTCGGCCGTGACGCAGCAGGAGATCGATCTCGACCGGGCCGGCGGCTGACGTGCCCGGACCACATTCCCGAGCGGAGACCTCATGAACGCCGAAGGCTTGTCGATCGTCACCCTGGTTGCCGAAGCAACTGTGCCAGTACAACTGGTCATGGCGCTGCTGGTGCTGGCTTCGCTGGCGTCCTGGGTGATCATCTTTCAGCGTCTGATCACGCTGCGCGCCGCGCGCGACGAGTTCGAATTGTTCGAGAGCGACTTCTGGTCCGGCGAGGATCTACGGGTGATCTATCGCGACGCCACCGAGCGGGAGGAGGGGGCGGTGCAGCCTGGCGCGGAGCAGGTGTTCGTATCCGGCTTCCGCGAGTTCACGCGTCTGTCCACGAGTGCGAATACTGACCCCGAGTGGGTGATGCAGGGCGTGTCGCGCGCGATGCGCGTTGCGCTGCAGCGGGAGGAGGAACGCCTCAGCGCCTACCTGCCGTTTCTGGCCACCGTCGGTTCCACGAGCCCCTATGTAGGGCTGTTCGGGACGGTGTGGGGCATCATGAATTCCTTCCGCGAGCTCGCGACGGTGAACCAGGCATCGCTCGCCACGGTTGCGCCGGGCATTTCCGAGGCGCTCATCGCCACGGCCATCGGCCTTTTCGCGGCCATTCCGGCGGTTATCGGCTACAACCGCTTTGCTGCCTCCGTCGACAGCCTCATGGGGCGCTACGACAGCTTCGCCGACGAGTTCGCGTCCATCCTTCAGCGCAGCCTCGCCGCACAGGGGCGGCGGTCGTGAGATCCGAGCGCGTCGGCAAACGCCGGCCCATGAGCGAGATCAACGTCGTGCCCTACATCGACGTCATGCTCGTGCTGCTCGTGATCTTCATGGCGACCGCGCCGCTGCTCATGCAGGGCGTGGATGTCGATCTGCCCGAGGCGGACAACGCGCCGCTTCCCGACACGAACGCCCCGGATCCGCTCGTGGTGAGCATGCGCGGTGATGGTTCGGTCTGGGTGAACTTCGGCATCGCCGAGAGCGAAGAGGGGCGCCGGGTGTCGGTCGGCAATCTTGCCGCGCAGGTCGACAAGATTCTGGAGACGCGTCCTGATCTGCCCGTGTATGTGCGAGCAGATACGGGGCTCACTTACGGTCGCGTGATCGAGGTCATGGCCGTGCTGCAGCAGGGCGGCGCGCGCAGCGTCGGCCTCGTTACCGATCCCGTCTCGCTCGGAGCCGTGGAGTGAGTGATGCGGCGGCGGACGTAGAGGCGTCGTCGGGCTCGGGGCTCGTCTACCACCTGCTTGTTCCCCTGATGCTCGCCTTGGTGGTGCACGCGATCGCGATCCTTGCGTTGGTGGAGGGCTGGACGGTCACCGACGAGTCTCGCTTTGCGCCGCGAGTCGAGGTGCTCGAGGCCACGCTGATCCAGCTGGAGCCCGAGGCGCCCGCGCCGGCCGCGGTCGTGGAGCAGCCGCAGATCGAGACACCCGCCCCGACGCCACGGCGAGATGCTGAACCTGCCGCGCGCGAGGCGACGCCGGCGGCGGATGCGCGGGTGGACGACGCACTCGAGCCGGCCCCAGAGCCGCCGCCCCCAGCCGAGACATCGACAGCCACGCGTCAGGCCGACTTCGAGGACGACGCGCTCCGCGACATGCTTGATCGCGCGCTGGAGAACGCGATCGCGAACGAGGCCACGCTCCTCAGCGAATCGGAAGCGGACGCAGTGGTCGCAAGCTACGTCGGCGCGATTGTCAGCCGCATTGAGCGAAACTGGTCGAGGCCGCCGAGCGCGCGCAACGGCATGCAGGCAGAATTGCTCATAGGCCTCGTGCCGACCGGCGAACTGATTGCCGTCGAGGTGGGTACGTCGAGCGGCAATGCAGCCTTCGATCGCTCTGCGCTGCTTGCGGTGCGTGACGCGGCGCCCTTCGATGTGCCGGACGACCCGGCCCAGTTCGAGCGAAGCTTTCGACGGCTTCGCATTCTGTTCCGACCGGAGGACCTGAGAAACTGATGCGCCCCATCGGCTATCGGCGCCTAGGCGCCTGCGTTGCACTGCTGCTCACCAGCCTCCTGGCACGGGCCGATCTCACGATCGAGATCACCCAGGGCGTCGACGATCCTGTGCCGCTCGCGGTCGTGCCTTTCGGATGGGATGACGTCATTCCGCCCCCCGAGGATGTCGGCAACATCGTTCGCTTCGATCTGGCGCGTTCCGGCCAGTTCACGATGACGGCGCCCGAAGCGATGCTCAGCCTGCCTTCGCAGGAGCGGGACCTGTTCTGGCGCGATTGGCGTATCCAGGGCGTTTCCTACGTCCTCATCGGCCGCCTGGAGGCGCGCGACGGGGAGTACCGCGTCCACTACGGGCTCTACGACGTGTACGAGGAAGCGCGCCTGGTGGGCGGCGTGCTTGACGGCTCACGGGCGCGCCTGCGCGACATGGCTCATGAGATTTCGGATCTGGTGTTCGAGCAGCTCACGGGCATCCCCGGGGCCTTCTCCACCAAGGTGCTCTATGTCGTCGCACAGAACATCGCGACCGAAGACGAGGTGTTCCGCCTAGAGATGGCAGACGCCGACGGCGCCCGTCCTTACACGTTGCTCGAAAGTCCGGAACCGATCCTGTCCGCGGACTGGGCGCCGGACGGCAAGACCGTTGCGTACGTGTCCTTCGAATCCGGGCGTCCAGCTATCTTCATGCAGGAAATCTATACGGGTCGGCGCGAGAAACTGACCGAGTTCGAGGGTCTGAATGGCTCTCCGGTGTTCTCCCCGGACGGCAGCATGATTGCGCTCGTCCTTTCCGTGGCCGGCAATCCAGAGATCTACACGCTCGAGCTGGCGACCCGGGAACTGCGCCAGATCACGAATCACTTCGGCATCGACACGGAGCCGAGCTGGACCGCGGACGGCACGGGCATCGTGTTCACGTCGAACCGGGGCGGCATGCCCCAGATCTACAAGGTGACGCTCGACGACGGCGTTATCGAGCGCCTCACCTTCCAGGGCGACTACAACGCGCGGGCGCGCATGCTGCGTGACGGCCGCAATCTGATCTTCGTGCACCGCCGCAACGGAATCTTCCACATCGCGAACCTCGACATGGAGCGCGGGGAAACGCGGATTCTCACGGAAACGAGCCTCGATGAGTCGCCGTCCGTGGCCCCGAACGGATCCATGGTGATCTATGCGACCCAGGCAGGTGGCAGGGGTATACTCGCAGTGGTTTCGATCGACGGTCGCGTGAAGTACCGTCTGCCCTCGACGGAGGGAGATGTACGGGAACCCGCGTGGTCTCCGTATCTAGGCAACTGACCGCTTCGCTACAAACCAACGCCCGAACACAGCGGGCACGAAGGAGTCGATGATGAGCATTAGACTGATGCGAGGCCTGACCGCGGGCCTGTTGGCACTGCTGGCCCTCGCGGGCTGCACATCCAACGAGCCCGAACCGGTCGAGCCGGTGGAGATCGAGGAGCCGACCGAGCCGGCACCGCCGCCGACCGTGCGCCCGGAGCCGAAGCCCGTGGTGAGCCCCGATGGCGTTCCCCTCGATCCTCAGTCCGGAGAGCCGATCGCGACCGTCTTCTACTTCGACTTCGATCGCAGTGAGCTCAAGCCGCGCGCGCGCACCATCCTCTCCGGTCACGCTCGCTATCTTCGCGATAACGCCAGCGCCCGCATCACGATCGAGGGTCACTGCGACGAGCGCGGCACGCGCGAGTACAACCTCGCCCTTGGTGAGCGTCGCGCGGCGACCGTGCGCAGCTACCTCCAGTCGCTTGGCGTGCGCGCCTCGCAGATGTCCACCGTGAGCTTCGGTGAGGAGCGCCCGGTTGATCCGGGTCACAGCGAGTCTGCCTGGGCCAAGAATCGGCGTGCTGTCCTGGACTACTGATCCCTCTGGCTACGTTCCGACCGGCCGCGTAGGGCTTTCCTCGCGGCCGGTCGCGTGTCTGAGCCCGCTCGCAGCGAGCGCCGCCGCGCTCCTGCTGCTTGCTCTGTCCTGCGAAGCGAGCGGAATGGAAAGCAGTGGCGCGCCCGTGGAGGAGCGAGCGCTGCCGCCCCTGTTGACGCCCCCGGGCGCCATCGTCGAACCACGGGACGGCGAGGGCGTTGCCCCTGATCCACTCGTATCGGATTTCGAAGGCGGCACCGCCGTGCCGTCCGCCGCGCCCGGTGACGCAAGCTATCGGCAACCAACCTTCACGCGCACGGCGACGCCCCGCGGCGAGATGCCTACGGACGCTGCGGGCGTGCTGTTCGGGCAATTGCAGGATCTCCAGCAGGAAGTGATGGCGCTTCGCGGCGTCATCGAGGCGCAGCAGCGGCGGATCGGGGAACTCGAGCGCGAACAGCGAGAGCGTTACCTCGATCTTGACCGCCGTCTTGCCCTCATCGGGAGTGGTGCATTGCCGATCGCCACGACCGATTCGGCCATGGCCTCGGGCGCCGGTCCGGAGGCCGCGAGTGCCGGCGCGACCGCCGAAGGCCCGATCGACGAGCGCGAAGCTTATGAGCGGGCGTTCGCGCTCACGCGCGAGAAGCGCTTTGAAGAAGCGATTCCGGCATTCCGCCGCGTCATCGACGATTACCCGGGCGGTCAGTACGTGCCCAATGCTTGGTATTGGCTCGGTGAGCTGTACCTCGCGCTGCCGGCGCCGGATCTCGAGCGCGCGCGCCAGGCCTTCGTGCAGGTCATTCAGAACTGGCCCGACAACCGCAAGGTACCGGACGCAAAGTACAAGCTTGGCGTCGTCTACGACCGCCTCGGCGAGCCGGTGGAAGCGCGGATGTATCTCGACCGGGTGCTCACCGAGCATGCCGAAACGCCTGCGGCGCGACTCGCCGCGTCCTATCTAGACCGTCTCGAGGGCTGAGCGCGCTCGATGATGGCCGCAGCGTCGCTCCGGATCACGGAGATCTTTCACTCGCTTCAGGGCGAGGCACGAACCGTTGGCCTGCCGACGGTGTTCGTGCGGCTCACGGGATGTCCGCTGCGCTGCGGCTACTGCGATACGGCCTACGCCTTTTCCGGCGGCAGGCTGCAGCCGCTGGAAGCGATCGTCGAGGAAGTGCGGGGCTATGCGCCTCGTTACGTTACGGTTACCGGGGGGGAGCCGTTGGCGCAGCCGGAGTGTCTGAGGCTGCTCACGCGGCTCTGCGATGAGCCGGGGATACGCGAGGTTTCGCTCGAGACCAGTGGCGCACTCGACGTATCTGGCGTTGACCCGCGGGTGATCAAGGTGCTGGATCTGAAGACCCCTGCTTCGGGCGAATCGCACCGGAACCTGTACGAGAATATCGATCACCTGCTGCCGCACGATCAGGTGAAATTCGTGGTGTGTGATCGTGCGGATTACGAATGGGCGCGCATGCAATGCGATCGCCTCGCGCTCGCGGATCGCGTCGACGAAGTTCTGTTTTCGCCGAGCCACGGCACGCTCGCGCCGGCGACGCTCGCCCAGTGGGTCCTTGCCGATCGCCTACCTGTGCGCATGCAGGTGCAACTGCACAAGTATCTATGGGGTGATGAGCCTGGCCACTGACACGCCCATGCCGGATGGCGACGGCGCAGTCGCCGTCGTCCTTCTCTCCGGTGGTCTTGATTCCGCGACGGTGCTTGCGCTCGCGCGCGCGTCGAACTGGCGCTGCGTGACCGTAGCCTTCGACTATGGCCAGAAACATCGCGCGGAGCTTGCCGCGGCTGCGCGCGTCTCCAGGGTGATGGGTGCAGAGGACCATCGCGTCGTCCGACTCGACGCGGGCGCGTTCAGCGGCTCGGCGCTGACCGACGAAGACATCGCTGTACCTGAGGCGCCTACCGAGGGCATTCCCGTGACGTACGTTCCGGCGCGGAACACGATCTTTCTCGCCCATGCGCTCGGCATTGCCGAGGTGCTGGAGGGGGATGCGCTCTGTGTCGGCGTCAATGCCGTTGACTACTCAGGCTACCCGGATTGTCGCCCAGCGTTCGTTTCTGCGTTCGAGACGCTCGCGAACCTTGCGACCAAGCGGGGTGTCGAGGGCGATCCGGTGCGGGTACTCGCCCCGCTCATTCACATGACGAAAGCAGAGATCGTGCAGACGGGCATCGCATGCGGTGTGGACTACAGCCTTACCGTGTCCTGCTATCAGGCCGACGAGCACGGCCGCGCGTGCGGCAAGTGCGACAGCTGCCGCCTTCGCCGCGAGGGTTTTGCGGCGGCGGGCGTTGGAGACCCGACGCGCTATCGGTGAGGGCGGCGCGCCGGGGCGAGGGAGATGGTGGGCCGTGATGGATTCGAACCATCGACCAAGTGGTTAAAAGCCACCTGCTCTACCGCTGAGCTAACGGCCCGGCAAAACGAAGGGGGCGCATTATAGTCGTCCGCTCCCCGAACACAACGGTCTCGGCGAGGGCCGAGCGGGGCCGTGTTAGGCTCGGAGCCGCCGGCTGTCCCAGGAACGTCCCCTTGCCCTATCCGCACGTCACGCTGATGGAGGTCGCGCCCCGCGACGGCCTTCAGAATGAACCCGATCAGCTGCCGACTGATGCGAAGCTGCGCCTGATCAATGCGGCCCTCGACGCGGGTACGCGCCGAATCGAGGTCGCAAGCTTCGTTCATCCGCAGCGTGTGCCGCAAATGGCCGATGCAGAGCAGGTGTGTGCACAGCTGCCAGCGCGCGAGGACGTGCGCTACACGGGCCTCGTGCTCAATCGCCGAGGGCTCGAGCGCGCGATCGCAACCGGTCGCATCGACGAGGTTGGCATGGTTGCGGTCGCCTCTGACGCGTTCGGTCAGCGCAATCAGGCCATGACCTCGGAACAGTCGGTAGATGTTGCGCTCGAGGTGTTCGAAGCCGCCGAGCGCGCGGGCATCGGTTATCAGGTCACGATCGCGGTTGCCTTTGGCTGCCCGTTCGAGGGTGAGGTGGATCCGGAACACGTCCTCCGTATGGCAGAACGCCTTGCGCAGGGTGGGCCAGCCGAGATCGGCCTCGCGGACACGATCGGCGTCGGCGTGCCGTCGCAGGTGCTCGAGCTCTTCCCCGCAATCCGTGACCGGGTCGGCGCCGACATTCCGCTCCGCGCGCACTTTCACAACACCCGTGGCACGGGCATCGCGAATGCGTTCGCCGCGGTGCAGGCGGGCGTGGAGATCCTGGACGCCAGCATCGGTGGCATCGGTGGGTGCCCCTTTGCGCCGAACGCGACCGGCAACATCGCGACCGAGGATGTGCTCTACATGCTCGATCGCATGGGCATCGATACGGGCGTCCGCCTCGACGGCGTGCTCGATGCGGCGCGCGGCCTCTCGAAGGATCTCGGTAGGGCATTGCCCGCAGCGGTTGGACGAGCGGGGCCGTTTCCAATGCCCATGGACGAATGATCGCGGCCCCCCGTGCCGCGTGCGATGTGGCCGTTCGGCTGGAAACCCACAATTCGGGCCGCTTGAGCGCGGACCCTGGAGGCGCACATGGCGCGCATCATCAACTTCGGGTCGATCTGCATCGACTCGGTACTTCAGGTTCCGCATCTGGTTGCCGCCGGTGAGACGCTGCGCGCCGATTCGCTGCAGCGCCTGCCAGGCGGCAAGGGACTGAACCAGTCGCTGGCAGCTGCCCGAGCCGGCGCCGAGGTGATTCACGTGGGTCGTGTCGGTCGCGATGGCGTCGACCTGCGGGCCTTGCTCGCGGATGCCGGCGTGAACGTAGACGCGGTCGAGGTGCTGGAGGACGTGCCGACGGGTCACGCCTTCATCCAGGTCGATGCGCGCGGCGAGAATTCGATCGTGATTCTCCCCGGAGCCAATCGCGGTATGCCCGCGTCTATCCTGGATGTGGTCGAGCGGGCCCTTCGGCCCGGAGACTGGCTGCTGCTTCAGAACGAGACAGACTGGGTGCCAGAAGCGATGCAGCGCGCTGTGTCGCGCGGCGCGCGTGTTGCGCTCAACATCGCGCCCGCCGAGGCCGCAGCGCGCGACTGGCCGCTGGAGGAGGTGGCGCTGTTCGTGCTCAATGAGACGGAGGCGGCGCTGATCACGGGTGAGTTCACGCCGGCCGCGCAGCTCCTGGCGATCGCCGAGCGCGCACCGACGGCCATCGTCGCACTCACGCTGGGTGCGCAAGGGGCGGTGCTGGCATCGGGCCGGCAAGGGCCTGACGGAGGCGCAGCGATCCAGGTGCCGCCCTTCACCGTCGACGTGGTCGATGCCACAGGTGCGGGCGATGCGTTCACGGGCGCGCTCGTTGCGGGTCTGGCGAGCGGCCTCGGAGCCGAAGCTGCGGTCGTTCGTGCGAATGCGGCTGGGGCGCTCGCCTGTACCCGCCTCGGTGCGGGGGTGGCCATACCGGATGCCGCGGCCATCGACGCGTTGCTCGCGGCAAGCTGAGCGGCTTGCCGACGCTCGTCCGCGCAGCGCCGCTTCCTCTGCTATCTTCGCCGTCCGGTCCTGCACTGGATCGCTGCTGACAGGAAACACATGTCGAGCCCCGGGACCACGTCCTCCCCTGCTGCGGCGCAGCCGCGGCGCCTTTCATTTGCAGCGCTCGTGACCTATGGCCTACCCGCTACCGGGACGGGCTTCATGTACTACCTCGCGATTCTTTACCTCCTCAAGTTTTCGACTGACGTGCTGCTGCTGGCACCCGCCGCAGTCTCCGCCATCCTCGGCCTCTCCCGCGTTGTCGATGCCTTTACGGATCCGCTCGCGGGCTATCTGTCCGATCGCACTCGCTCGCGCCTCGGCCGACGTCGGCCCTGGCTGATCGGCTCGGCCGTTCCGATCGCGATCGTCTTTACGCTCATGTGGTCGCCGCCGGAGGGGCTTGGGGAAGGCCCATTGCTCGCCTGGATGGCGGTCACCATCATCGGCTTCTACGTGCTCATCACGGCGGTGAATGTGCCGCACCAATCCTGGGGGGCAGAGCTCTCCCCGGACTATCACGAGCGCACTCGAATTTTCGGCGCGCGTCTGCTCCTGCTCAATCTGGGCGCCTTCGGCGCGGTCGGCTGTCTGATGCTGATCACGCAAGCCGAAGAGATCCGCGCATCGGTGTTCTCGCTCACCGCGGCCGTTTCGGCAGCTACGGCGATCGCGATCATCTGGTCGGCCACGCGCTTGTCTGAGCGCGCGGAGCTGCAGGGGCGCGGACCGCAGGCGGTGCTCGGGGCCTATCGCGACATTCTCGGGAACCCCCATGCGCGGCTCCTGCTGCTCGTCTTCTTCATCGAATCGCTTGGCGGCGCGACCATCGGGGTGCTCACGCCGTATATGGCCGACTACGTGATCGGGAACATTTCCTTCCCGCTTGTGGTCGCAACCTACATGGTCGCGCAGACTGCGAGCGTGCCCATCTGGGCGCCTCTCTCACGTCGCTTCGGAAAGAAGACGCTCTGGCTCTTCTCGATGCTCGTGACCTCGGGAGGCTTCGGGCTGTTCTTCTTCGTCGGCGCCGGCGACGTCGAAATGACGTTCGTGCTTGCGGCGCTTGTCGGTGCCGCCGCCGGTTGCGGCAATACGATCGCGCCCTCCGTCCAGTCGGACATCGTCGACTACGACGAGTGGAAAACCGGCGAGCGCAAGGAGGGCGGCTACTTCGCCGGCTTCAACTTTGTGCAGAAAGGCGCTGCCGGCGCGACCATCATGTTGACGGGGTTCGTACTGCAATTTTCGGGCTATGTCCCGAACGTCGAGCAGACAGAAGCGGCGCAGCTCGCCATTCGCAGCCTCTATGCGCTATTCCCGCTCGCCTGCTATCTCATTGGGGCGATCCTCTTCCTTCGCTTCTCCCTCGATGAGGAAGCGCACGGGAAGATCCGCAGCGAACTTGAGGCGCGTCGCGCCGCTGATGTCTGAGTCAGTCGGCAAGCAGCGCGCTGACAGCGCGTTCGGCGGCGTGGGCATCACCGAGAGCGGCGAGCGTTGCCAGCCCGCCCGGGTTGATCACGTTCGCTTCTAGGATGAGCGAGCCGGTGATGTCGAGTCCGGCGAAGCGGATCCCGGCGCGTGCGAGCGCCGCTGCGGCCCGCAGCGCGAGGGCGTCGCGTTCCGGATCCGGCTCGGCGACCACGGCGTGGCCGCCGCGGGCGAGATTCGCGGCCGGCTGCGCTGGCGCTCCGATGCGGCGATAGGTGCCGATGATGCGACCGCCCGCGACCAGGACGCGATATTCCCCATCTTCGACCTCCGGGCGCCAACGCTGGAGGACCGCGTAGCGCCCGCCGTCCGTGAGAATACGCGCGGCGCGTGCGAGCTCAGCCGAGCCGGCATCGGCGATTACGACGCCACGGCCGAACGAACCGGCGGGCGGTTTCAGCACCCAGCGCCCGCCGCCCGCTTCGGCAACGGCGATGAGCGCCTCGGCGCGGTTCGCCGCATGGGTCTCGGGCTGCGGAAAGTCGACGGCGTTCAAGCCCGTTGGATACTTCGCGTGGAGGAGAAGGAGGGCGTCTATCCGATTCACGAAGGGCACGTTCAGGCCGCCGAGGAGTTGCATCTTGTCGAGGAAAGTGGCGGCTCGACCGAAGCCGAGCACCCATATTAGATCCGCGTCTGCGGCGCGGAAGCGCCCTGCGGGCGCGGTCACGCTGACGCCCCCTCGATTCAGCTCGAGGGAATCTATGGGGCTCTGCACGACCTGCCAATCGAGCGTCCTCAGAGCGGCGCCTGCGAGCGTCGCCGTATCTTCGAGTTCCGGTCCCGGTCCCGGTCCCGGTCCCGGTTCCGGGTCCGGTCCCGGTCCCGGGTCCGGTTCCGGCAGCGCGGTGAGCAGAAGAGCGATGGGCATCGAGCGGCTTCGCAGCAGGACGGCGTGGGCCCACGATCCTCGCAGTTCGCGGGGCACGGAAGCCAGCCGTCATCACCTTGCATTCGCCGGTCGCGGTCCCTATTTTCCGGGCACGACTGAATCCGGCCGACTGACGGCGGTCGAGCGACACGGTCCTTGGAGGCAATACGGCGATGAGCGTCCAGCGCTTCGAGCCCCTGGAAGTCCCCATTCACGAACCGGTGATCCTCAGTGACGCTCGGCGCAACGCGCTCCGCGAGGAGATCGCCGAGCTGCTCCGTGCACGAGACGCAGTGCTGGTCGCGCATTACTACACGGATGGTGACGTTCAGGAACTTGCAGAAGCCACGGGTGGCTTCGTCTCTGATTCGCTCGAGATGGCGCGCTTTGGTCGAGACCACGCGGCCTCGACGCTGGTCGTCGCGGGCGTTCGTTTCATGGGCGAAACGGCCAAGATTCTCTCGCCCGATAAGACCGTGCTCATGCCGACGCTCGAGGCAGAGTGCTCCCTTGATCTCGGGTGCCCACCGGAAGCGTTCTCCGCCTTCTGCGACGCGCATCCGGAGCGTACCGTCGTCGTCTATGCGAATACGTCCGCCGCCGTGAAGGCACGGGCTGATTGGGTCGTCACGTCATCGATCGCGCTTGATGTGGCGCGTCACCTCACCGAGCGGGGCGAAAAGCTTCTGTGGGCGCCGGACAAGCATCTCGGCCAGTACATCGCCGATGAAACAGGCGCGGATACCCTGCTCTGGGACGGTGCCTGCATCGTGCACGAGGAGTTCAAGGCACAGGGCGTACGCGATCTGAAGGCCGTGTTTCCGGAGGCCGCGGTGCTCGTGCACCCTGAGTCGCCGAAGGCGGTCGTGGAACTCGCGGACGTGGTCGGCTCGACCACGGCGATCCTGAACGCAGCAAGGGATCTACCGAACGAGACGTTCATCGTCGCAACCGATCGCGGCATCTTTTCGACCCTGCGCCGCAAAGCACCGGGTAAGCGATTCGTGGAGGCCCCTACGGCCGGTAACGGTGCGACCTGTCGTTCCTGCGCACACTGCCCCTGGATGGCAATGAACGAACTCGATGCGCTTGCGGCGACTCTCCGACAGGGCGGCAACGAGATTCACGTGGATCCGGAGCTGGGTGAGCGGGCGATGGTCCCGCTGCAGCGGATGCTCGATTTCAAGCGCCCATGAGTGCTCGGCCCGCGCCTCAGGAATTGAAGCGCTGGCGCATCTCCCGGATATCCTGCACGCGCTGATTCAGGCGCGCCGTCATCGGGAAGTCGTTCTCCACTAGCTGCAGGGCATAGCGCAGATGCTGCAGGGCGTTCTGCAGGCTGCCGTGCAATTGGAAGAACTCAGCGCGGGCCCTGTGTACGGCGATGATGTCGCCGGCGAGGCCCGCTGTTTCAGCAAGGTCGAACCATACCTGGGCATCTTCTGGTCGTGATGCGGCCAGCGACTCGAGGACTTTCTGTGCATCGTCGTGGCGCTTCGCAGCGTTCAGCGCCTCGGCGTACTTCGCGCTCAGCGGCAGGTTGTTGGGCGTGAAGCGCAGCGCCCGCTCCAGCCGCGCGACCGCTGCCCGCTCGTCACCGCGGGCAAGGTCGATGTCGACCTCGGCAAGGGTGTAGGCGATCGACTGGTCCGCGCGAAGCAGGGGCTTGAGCTCCGTTTCTGCATCGTCAATGCGGCCGGCTGCAAGAAGGGAAATGACAAGGCCATAGCGCACTGCGTCCGGCATGTTCGTTCGGCCTTCGTCGAGCTGAGCGCGGAACTCTGACACGGCGCGGGCGGGCGTTTCGGCGAGGGCAACCCGCACGCGCGCGCGCATCAGCTGATACTCGAGGGAGTCCTCATGCACTCGGCGGGGAAATTCCTCGGCCTGAGATCGGGCGTCGGCGACGCGCGACTCCGTGACCGGGTGGGTGAGCAGGAATTCCGGCGGCCGACGTGAGAAGCGCGAGGCGGCGGACATTCGCTCGAACATGGACGACATGGCCCAGGGGTCGAGGCCGGCCCGGGCGAGGGTCTCGATACCGATGCGATCCGCCTCGCGCTCGCGCAAGCGGCTGTAGCGCAATTGCGACCCCTGCACTGCGGCCTGGGTGCTCGTGAGTGCGGCGACCCCTGCCTCGCCAGCGCCGGCGACCATGAGGGCGGCGCTTGCGAGCATGGCGGCTAGATAGGGCAGGGTGAGCTTGCGCTGTTCTTCAAGGCCGCGGGCGTAGTGGCGCTGGGAAAGGTGCGCGAGCTCGTGCGCCATGATTGCGGAAAATTCATGCACGGTCGGTGCCTGTGCGTAGGTGCCCAGGTTGACGCCGACGATGCCTCCTGGGGCGGCGAACGCATTGATGGACGCGGCTTCTATGAGAACGATCGAAAGGTCGTGCTGTCGCAGGTCGCTGTATGTCGCAAGATCGGCGATCAGCAGCTCGGTCCAATATACGAGGAGTGGATCGGAGGTGGTCGGTAGCTGGGCGCGGACCTGGCGCATGAAATCCTTGCCAAGGGCTGCTTCCTGCTGCGGTGAAACGATGCCCGAGGAGGTGTCGCCCAGCATCGGGAGATCGTCGCCGGGCGCGGCGAGCGCAGGGGCGATGGCCGGCGGCGCCAGCGGCAGGCCGAGCAGAAGGACGAGCAGAACAGGCGGCAGGCGGGTAGGCGAAAGCATGGCGCGTGCGCAATGACACCGGTGAAGTCCGATCTTACGCCGGCCGACTGGGTAGCGTCTGCGTGAATTCGTCATGATTCCTCTGAGCCCCCGCGGGGCCTAAGATGCGCGCTCGGTTAAACAGGAGCCGCCGATGTCCGACGTGCCCCCGATCGACGTCGAGGTTGACGCCCTCGGCTTGACCTGCCCAATGCCCTTGTTGAAAGCGAAACGCGCCCTCAACGCCATGGCGTCGGGCCAGTATCTGCGCGTGCTTTCGACCGATCCGGGTTCGCGGCGCGATTTCGAGGTCTTCTCCCAGCAGAGCGGTCATCCGCTGCTGTCCTCTGAGGAGGACGGGGAGCACTTCGTACACGTGCTGCGCAAGCTTTGAGCAGATGCATCCTGCCTCCTCGGCCGCGGTTGCCTGGGCGCTTTGCCACGGTCACAGTGACCGCACCCTGCCACGGAATGTTCTGACCACGTGAAGATCGTCGAGTTCGCCCGTCGCTGGCTGAATCATTGGTTTGCACACGAAGAAGCCCTGCTCCTCGTGGTGCTCATTGCCGTTGGCCTGTTCGTGGTGAGCTGGCTCGGCGGAGTGCTCGCGCCTGCGCTCACTGCGCTCGTCATCGCGTTCATCTTGCAGGGCCTGCTTGGCCGTCTTCTCGACTGGGGCGTGCCGGAGCGTGGAGCGGTTCTGCTCGCGTTCGGCCTTTTCCTCGCCACCCTCGCGGTCCTGCTGTTGGCCGTATTCCCGCTCATCTGGCGCCAGACGGCGGGCTTTGTCGATGCCATGCCCACCATGCTCGACCAGCTGCAAGCATTCGCACGGCGCCTGCCGGAGCAGTATCCGAGTCTGCTCTCGCCCGAGCAGGTAGATGACTGGCTCGCGTCAACGCGCGAGGAAATGCTCGGGTTCGGTCAGCGCGCGCTGACCTTCTCCTTCGGGCAGATCGGCTCACTCGTGGGCATCGTGATCTATCTCGTGCTCGTGCCGATTCTTGTGTTCTTCTTCCTGAAGGACCGTGCGCTGCTGCTCACCTGGTTCGCCGGTCTGCTGCCGGCCAAGCGACCGCTCCTGGAGCAGGTCGGCGCCGAGATGAACGAGCAGATCGCGAACTACGTCCGCGGGAAAGCCCTTGAGATTCTCATGGTCGGTGCAACGACCTTCGTTGTCTTCCGCTTGCTGGACCTCAACTATGCCGCGCTGCTCGGCATTCTTGTCGGGTTCTCCGTGGTGGTGCCGTATATCGGTGCTGCGGTGGTCACCCTGCCGGTTGCCATGGTTGGCTTTGTTCAGTTCGGTCTCAGCTGGGATTTCGGGTGGGTCATGCTTGCCTACGCGATCATCCAGGCCCTTGACGGTAACGTGTTGGTGCCCTTGCTCTTCTCCGAGGCCGTGGATCTGCACCCCGTTGCAATTATCGTCGCGGTGCTGGCCTTCGGTGGAATCTGGGGCTTCTGGGGCGTGTTCTTCGCGATCCCTTTGGCGAGCCTGATCAAGGCGGTTGTGACCGCTTGGCCGGCGAATGTTGGGGAGCGCCTGGCGACCGCCCCGGACTGACGCGGGGCGGCTTCGCTTGTGGTGCTTCGGGCCCTTCCTTACCATGCCCGGCGTATCTCATCAGCCCCGCTGGAGCCGCGCTCGCCACTCATGATTCAGGGCAGCATCGTCGCCATCGTCACGCCCATGGACGCCGCCGGCGACCTCGATTGGGATGCCCTCGATCGTCTCGTGGAGTGGCATGTCACCGAAGGTACGAACGGCATTGTGCCGGTGGGTACGACAGGTGAATCTGCAACCCTCTCGATCGACGAGAACGTGCGTGTCGTTGAACGCGTTGTGCGGGTCGTGGATGGCCGGGTGCCCGTGATCGCGGGCACCGGCGCCAACAACACCCGCGAGGCGCTTGAAATGACGCGGGCCGCTCGTTCGGCTGGCGCGGACGCTTCGCTTCAGGTCACGCCGTACTACAACCGACCGACGCAGGAAGGCCTGTACCGGCACTTCTCGACCATCGCCGACGGCGTGGACCTGCCGGTGGTGCTCTACAACGTACCAAAGCGCACGGGATGTGACCTGCAGCCCGAGACGGTCGGTCGCCTCGCCCCACATCAGCACATCGTCGCGCTCAAAGAAGCATGCGGAGAGGTGGGCCGCATCGCGAAGCTCAAGGCGCTGTGCGGCGAGGACTTCGCGCTGCTCTCCGGCGAGGACCCCGTCAACGTTGCGAGCATGCGCGAAGGTGCCGTAGGCACGGTCTCGGTCACCGCAAACGTCGCGCCCCGGCGTATGGCGCGCATGATTGCTGCGGGACTGGCAGGGGATTGGGCGACGGCCGAAGCCGAAGAGGCGGCGCTGCAGGAACTGCATCGCGTGCTGTTCTTGGAGTCGAGCCCCATCCCGGTCAAGTGGGCACTGGAGCAGATGGGACTCATCGGTCCGGGCATCCGTCTACCTTTGACGCCGCTGGCGGCGGATTTTCATGCAGAGGTGCGCGGCAGACTCCTGGACTACGGATTGCTCGACGCCGGGGAGCGCGTTTGATGACGGAATTACCTGTACGGGCGATGGATGCCGTGCGCGCAAGAACCGCCTGTACCGTGCTGATGCTCGCGGCTGCCGCGTCTGGCTGCAGCTGGATCCTCGACGATGAAGGTCTGATCCAGGATCGTCGCAACGAATATCGGGCGGCGCGGATGGCCACCGCGCCAGAGATACCTGCGGACCTGAGCGGCAACAATATTCAGGAGACGATGCCGGTGCCACGCGTGCCGGGGGTCGAGCGCTACGAGGAACAGGCGGAGTTCGAGCTCCCTCGGCCCGCGACGCTGTTCGCACGAGAAGAGGATCGCGGTGTCCGAATTCAGCGTTTCTCGGGCGAAAGCTGGATCGTCGTGCCGGATCCGCCCACCAACGTCTGGCCCCGGGTGAAGCAGTTCCTGTCTGACAATGGCGTCACCATCTTCAGCGAGGATCCTGAAGCCGGCGTGATGCTGAGCAACTGGATCGAGCTCAAGGAGGACGAATACACGGATCTGGTGCGCAGCGCGCTCGTCGATCAGCGTGCTTCGGCCCCGTGGCAGCAGCTTCAGCTACGCGTGGAACAGGCGGTGCGCAGGGGGGCGACCGAGGTGCACGTAACTCAGGCCGGACAGCCTTTGCCGAGCGGGCGACCGGACTTCGCAGCCGGTTCGACCGACGCGCAGGCCGAGTCCCAGCTGCTTGGATCGCTTGCGGAGTATCTCGCTGCGGAACTTGGGGGTGCAGGCGTCTCCTACGTCGCGCAGACCATTGCAGCCGAGCCCAAGGCTGAAATCGTGCGGCGTCCGAACGCGCCGCCGGCGCTGCGCCTGAGACTGCCCTTCGCGCGTGCCTGGGCAACGATTGCGACTTCGCTGGAGAACGCCGAGATCCTCGTCGAGGAATCGGACCAGGACACCCGCCTGTACCGCATTCGCTACAGCGAAAGTCAGTTCCGCAACGAAGAGCCGGGCTGGTTCGCGCGCATCTTCGACTTCAGTTCGGACGATGCGTCCGCTGGCGGCGAACCCTTCACGCTGCGCCTTGACGACAGCAGCGATGGCTTCGAGCTCTATGTGCTCGATGAGCGCGAGCGTGCGGCAGATCGCGAGACGGGTGAGCAGATCCTTTCCGTCATCCGCGAATTCGCGTCCTGATCGAGTGCTGGAGCTTTGCTGTCTCGGTAGCGGTAGCCGCGGCAACGGCACGCTCGTTCGCACCGGGCACACCTGCGTCCTGATCGACTGCGGTTTCACGCTCAAGGAGCTTGATCACCGCCTCGCCGAGATAGGCGCATGCACGGATGAGCTGGATGCCGTGCTCATCACGCACGAGCACTCTGATCACGCCTCGGGAGTGGCTGCACTGCGCCGGCGGAATCACGTCTCGGTTCGAGCTACTGCCGGCACCTGGCGGGGCATGAAGATGCAGCCAGGATCGGGCGACGGCGTCGTCGCGGGCGATCGTCCGTTCCCCATCGGTGACCTCGACGTGCTGCCGGTCACCGTTCCGCACGATGCGCGGGAACCGGTGCAGTTCCGCTTCTCGGCGCATGGTCTGAGCCTCGGAGTGCTGACGGATCTCGGCCATCCTTCGGCGCACGTTGTCGAGCGCTTTCGCGGCTGCGATGGGCTCCTGCTGGAGTTCAATCATGAGCCACAGATGCTCGCAGGATCGCGCTATCCCGCGTCGGTGAAGCGCCGTGTCGCCGGGCGTTTCGGCCATCTTGCAAACGGTCAGGCTTCACAACTGCTCGCGGCGCTTGGGCCAGAGCAATTGCAGTGGCTCGTGGCGGGGCACCTTTCCGAGCAGAACAACACACGTGCGCACGCCGAGGCTGCTCTTGATTCGGTCATGGCTGGACATGCGGCTGCCCGCTATATCGCCCGGCAGGAACGCGCCGGCGCCTGGCTGGCGCTGCTTCCCTAGGCGTTCTGGGTCAGCGTTTCGGTTTTTCGCGATACATCGGCGCCAAGGTCGCGGTCGCGAAGGCCACTTCGACGTCTTCCTCGCCTGCTCGCTCGGCGAAGATGTGTGCTTCCACGACGGCAATGCTGCGTCCCTCGCGAACCACGCGCCCTTCTGCGCGCAGATGCTCGGCGGGTGCTCCGCGGAGGAAGTTCACCTTGTATTCCACGGTGACGCTCGGCGTACGCAGGGACAGGTTGCAGATGAAGTCGGCGAAGGCGCCGATGACGCCACCGTGCGGGTGTCCGAGATCCTGCGTAAGTGCCCGCTCTACGGTGAGGCGAGCGACGGCGCGACCGTTGCCCGCTTCGACGATATGGATGCCAAGCGTGTCGATGAACGGTGTCGCGGCGCGGACGCGGCGCGTGAGCTCTTCCGGGGTGATCGGCATGTCAGCGCGCGTTCGCGCGCTCCTGCTCTACGAGCGTCTCGTTCGAGAGCGCGAGATCGGACACGCAGAACTCGAATTCGTAGATGTGGAACCGGAGTCGGTCCCCGTGCTTCAACCGGGTCTCCGCGATCAGGCGTTCGCCGTTGATGAACGAGCCGTTCAGCGAGTTCTGGTCGATGACCCAGAATGAGAAGTCGCGATACTCGATGAGCGCATGGCGCCTGCCGATCTGTCGCCGGAAGACCTGCAGATAGTTGATGCCATCTTCGGGCGGATTCTGAAGGCGCGTGATCATGTTGTATTTCTTGCCTAGGCGATGGGTCGGACGATCGGTCACGCCGTGAAGATCAACGAGATAGCAGTCCGGGAAGTACTCCTGCGCCGGCTTTGCGGCGGCTGCCTGAATGCGGCGCTCTCGCAGCATGGAGACCATGACCCAGCTGAGCAGTGCGATGCCGATGGCGAAGAACCCGAAGGCGAGCCACCAGCGAAGGTCCTTGTCCTCGCCCGTCTCCGGCGCGGCGGCCGATGCGGCGCGCCCCGACTGCGAGACGAGCGGGCGTGGCGCGGGCTGACCACCGACGTTCGGCGCCGGGTAACCCATGGCGGAGGTGATCCGTCCGAGGGCGGTTTCCGCATCAGCGTTCGTCAGGGCCCGGTAGTAGTCGCCGCCGGTCGCGTCGGTCAGTCGGCTCAGCATGCGAAAGTCCGCGGCCTCGGTGAGCGCAACGCCCCATACGGTGACCCCCCGTGCGACGAGCTCATCCCGTAGATCGCCCTGAAGCCAGTCTTCTGCGCGCTGATTCGCCGTGGCAGCGTCCAACTCGATTCCGCCGTCGATGATGAGCACGATGACGTCTTGTCCGAGGCGGTCCGCGCGCTGGTCGCGAAACTCGTAAAGTGCGCGTTCGACGGCAACCGAAGGATCGCTTGCCGCGCCGTCGTAGGTGAGCCCTTCGAAGTTTGCGGACGCGAGGGTGTGCGCCTGCGCCAGTGGAACGATCAGATGCGCGCGGCGGTTGAACGCAACGATCGCGACTTCGGTTGCTGGCGGCAATCGGCCTACAAAACGTGAGAGTGCGTCAGGAATCAGTCGCTCTGCGTCGGTCGTTGCCATGCTCTCGGAGTCTTCCACGAGCAAGACGATCCGGTCGGCGACGGCGCTCGACGCGAGCGTGAGCGCAGCGAGCAACAGGAAGGCTCGCGAGAGCAGATGGAAGCGGCGCGAGGCGTGCACCGCGGAGCCGACGACAGCGCGTAGATACATGGCGCATACGGTCCCTGGGCGAAGGAAACGACCCTGCTTGTTCCAGCAAGTATGCCAGCTCGTCTCGTCCTTGGCTGTTCTAGGCAGCGGCCGTCTGTAAAACAACGTGAGCCGTTCAGCGCGCGCGGCCTCCGGGTAGCGGTAAATCGTTTGGGGCGCGCACGTTTCCCAGCCTCTGCAGAGACTGTATGATCCGCGGCCCGCGGAGAGGTGCCGGAGTGGTCGAACGGGCCTGACTCGAAATCAGGTGTGCGCGCGAGCGTACCGTGGGTTCGAATCCCACCCTCTCCGCCATTGTTCGATCCGCAGAAGCAAAGCGCGCGATGCCCGCGCCCCAGGACCCTGCAAATATGGACAACGTACCCGCTTGACGCTCGCCCTTCCTCCGGCTGCTGCCGGAGGCCCGCTCGTCTTCGGAAACGTTGTCATGTCTGGTTCAACCCTTGTCGCTGTGCGCGGCCTTTCATTCTGTTATGCAACGCAGGAACTGCCGGTCCTCGACGGCCTGAATGCGACCTTCCCGCGCGGTTTCACGGGCGTGGTCGGTGCGAATGGTCGCGGCAAGTCCACCCTGCTCGAACTGCTCGCTGGCAGGCTTCGCGCCGATGCCGGAGAACTGTGCGTGCCGGAGCATCGAGTCCACTGTCCACAGCGGACGGACGTGCCCCCGACAGGTCTTGATGCCCTGCTTGCTGGCGAAGACGCCGACAGCTGGGTGATCCGCGGGCGTCTCGACGTGCCCTTCGATGCCGATGTGCGCTGGGCGACGCTCAGTCACGGCGAGCGCAAGCGTGCGCAGATCGCCGTCGCCCTGCATCAGGCGCCCGATCTGCTGACCATCGATGAGCCCACGAATCACATTGACGCCGACGCGCGCGCTATGCTGGCGGCTGCGCTTGGCACGTTCTCGGGCGTGGGGGTGATCGTGAGCCACGATCGCGATCTGCTCGACGCACTATGCACGCAGTGCCTCTGGTTCGAGGGGCAGCAGCCCCGCCTCGTGGCCGGCGGCTACACCGCCGGTCGTGCCGTTCTGGACGCGAACGCGATTGCGCAGGCCCATGCGCATGCGAGCGCGCGCGCCGACCTCAATCGCGTTGAACGGGAGATGAAACGGCGTCGCGCTGAGGCGGCTGCAAGCAAGCAGCGCGGCTCCAAGCGCGGTATCGATCGCAGGGATCACGATGCCAAGGAGCGCGTCGATCGCGCACGCGTGACCGGCAAGGACACCGCGGCCGGGCGCCGTCTGCGGGCCCTCGACGGACGCCGTGCGCAGGCCGCCCGGCGGGCCGCATCGCTCCAGCCAGAGAAACAGCACGCGGTCGGCGTTCGCTTGGCGGGTGAGCGCAGCCGGCGCGATGCCGTGCTGGCGCTCGAGGCGGGCACGCTCCCGCTCGGGCCGGATCGAGTGCTTCGGCATCCAGCGCTGCATTTGCCTCCGGATGCGCGCGTTGCGATTACCGGCGCGAACGGCGCAGGTAAATCGATGCTCCTGAGCGCACTCGCATCGCACTGGCGGGTCCCGGAGGTGCGGCGCCTAGTGCTGCCGCAGGAGGTCGACGAACACGCAGGGCGGGCCTGTCTCGACGCCGTCCGTAACTTGCCCAGCGACGTGCGCGGCGAGCTCATGCAGCTCCTCAGCCGGCTCGGCTCGCGCCCGGCGAGCCTGCTCGCCTCTACGCGTCCGAGCCCCGGAGAAGTGCGCAAGCTGCTGATTGCGCAAGGCTTGGTGTCGGCGCCGCAGTTGCTCGTGTTCGACGAACCCACGAACCACCTCGACCTACCGTCGGTGGAAGCGCTCGAAGCTGCGCTGGCGGACTGCTCCGCGGCCCTGGTGCTGGTCAGCCACGACGCCCGATTCCTCGGCGCCCTGACCGCAGAGCGATGGCGGTTGCAGGACATCGGCGGTGACACGGAACTGACCGTGGAGCGTTGAGTCGACTCGCCCCCTTCATCTGAGAGGGCTTTCCTGGCGAGCCGTGCCGGCGAACCGTAAAGCCGTAAAAAAGTGCCCTGTAAATGCGGATAACGAATTTGTAGCGGTGCGATGGTTCCAGAGGTTCTACTGTGACGCAGTCGGCACCGGATCAGCTTCCCTTTGTTCTGCCGACTCGATAGATTGGTACTGCAGGCTGTGGCTTGCGAGCACACGGGGGAACCATCCGGTAGTACGCGGCGGAGCGCTGGGAACGCATCGTCGGGTCTGGGTCGGTGCTCACCGATCGATCCGTACGGAATGCGGATTCAGCGTTCGGATCGTGCGCCAGCGCACGCCGGCAGGGACGTCGAGGGGGAACGCGTCGCCATGGCCGAGAAGTACAAAATCGCCGTTGTCGGCTCAGGTCCGGGTGGCCTCAGCGCCGCTGCGCATGCGGCCGAGCTGGGTGTCTCCCACGTCCTGCTCGAGAAGACGGATAAGCACGCTGACACTATTCAGAAGTATCAAAAGGGCAAGCACGTCATGGCGGAGCCAAACGTGCTTCCCCTGCGTAGCCCCGTACCCTTCGAGCAGGGCACCCGGGAAGCCATCCTCGGCGGCTGGGAAGACGCTCTCACCAAGCATTCGGTGAACACCCGCTATCGCGCCGGCGTCGCTGACATCGATGGTGAAAAGGGCAATTTCAAGCTGACCCTCGACGACGGCGAGGTGGTGGAGGCCGAGCACGTGATCCTCGGGATCGGCGTGCAAGGCAATCCGCGGCGCCTTGGCGTTGATGGGCAGGATGCACCCTTCGTTCAGTACCAGCTCGATGACCCCGATGAATACAAAGGCGAAACGGTCGTCGTGGTCGGTGCCGGAGATGCGGCGATCGAGAACGCCGTCGCGCTGTCGCGAAACAACGATGTCTACATCGTCAACCGGCGCGATGAGTTCGCTCGCGCAAAGGACGGCAACGTCGCGCTGATCACGGCCGCCATCGATGCCGGCGAGCTGAAGTGCTTCTACGGGACGAATCCAGCCAGGGTCGAAACCGGCGATTTCGAGGGCAAGCCCGGCAAGTTCACCCTGTCCACGCCGACCGGTGAGGCGGAGGTCGCAGTCGACCGCATCATCGCGCGCCTGGGAGCTATCCCGCAGCGAAAGCTGGTGGAGTCCTTCGGCGTCGAATTTCCGAGCCCGGATCCGAACGCGCTGCCGGTCCTGTCGACTCAGTACGAATCGAACGTGGCGGGGATGTACATCATTGGCGCACTGGGCGGTTATCCGCTCATCAAGCAGGCGATGAACCAGGGCTACGAGGTGGTCGAGTACATCCTCGGCAACAAGATTCAGCCGGCAGACCATCCGCTACTCGAGCAGAAGTTCGAAACCCTGCCCTATGCCCTGGACGTGGATGCGGTCCTTCAGCTCATGCAGGAACGGATCCCGATCTTCTCGGGCGTGAACCCGCTCATGTTCCGCGAGGTGATGCTCGACTCGGAAGTCCACGTGTTCGAGAACGGGCAGGAGATCTTCCGCAAGAACGATTACACCAACAGCTTTTATACGATCCTCGACGGCTACGTGGAGATCGAGATCGGCCCTGACGTTCGTATTCAGTCGGCGCAGGGGAATTTCTTCGGTGAGATGTCGCTGCTCTCTGGGCGGCGTCGTTCCTCGACGGTGTACGCGGGTGCCGCCTGCGTACTTATCGAGACGCCGCGGAAGACCATGAACAAGCTCGTCAACTCGGTGGACGCTGTGAAACGCGTACTCGACGAGACCTTCATCCTGCGCACCATCCAGGGCCGCTTCGCGCCGAACGTGCCGCTGGAAGAATTGCGGCCGATTGCCCAGGCGGCACAGCTGAACGAGTTCAAGCCGAATCAGGTGGTCTTTGCCGAGGGTGATGCGGCGGACGCGCTGCACTTGATCCGGTCCGGCTCCGTGACCGTTGCCAAGAGTTTCGACGGCCGTGAGATACCGATCTCGTACGTCGCCGCAGGGAACTATGTCGGCGAGATGGGTTTGCTGGGCAACAGCGATCGGTCTGCCACGGTGCGTGCGACGGTCAAGACGGAAACGATCTCGCTTGATTCGGCCACCTTCCTCGATCTGATTTCGAAGTCGCCCGATCTGCTCGAGTCGATGCAGAGCGAAGTGAAGCAGCGAACGCAGCAAAACGTGCGCCTGCAGTCCGACGCTGCGAGCGGCGATATGCTCAGCTTCCTCATGCAGCAAGGCCTTGGCGAGGCGACGGACGTGCTCCTGATCGACAAGGAGCTCTGCGTCGGCTGCGACAACTGCGAGGTGGCCTGCGCAGAAACGCACGATGGCACGTCGCGCCTGAATCGGCGCGCTGGCGCGGTGTTTGCGCACGTTCATGTGCCGACGTCCTGCCGGCACTGTGAGGACCCGCACTGCATGAAAGAGTGCCCACCGGATGCGATCAAGCGCGCGCCGGGCGGGGAAGTCTTTATCCAGGACAACTGCATCGGCTGTGGCAACTGCGAGCGCAATTGCCCTTATGGCGTCATCCAGATGGCCTACAAGCCGCCCAAGAAGCCCGGCGTCTGGAGCTGGCTGCTGTTCGGTGCAGGCCCTGGGCCGGGTCAGAACCACGGCGGCAAGCAGATGCCGCGTGGTCCTGACGAGCAGAAAAAGGCGGTGAAGTGCGACATGTGCAAGGACCAGCGCGGTGGCCCCGCCTGCGTCCGCGCCTGTCCTACTGGCGCAGCACTGCGCCTTTCGCCGGAAGAATTCGTGGAAATGGTGAGCGCGCGGACCGGTTGACGGTTCGCGTCCGGGGGAGCGGCCGCAGCGCCGCGACGGGGACGAGGGGAAGATGCATACGTCGTTCTTGACCTATCAGGGTGGCCGCTGGTTCTGGATTGCCAGCGTGTTGAGCCTGATCGCCATTGGCATCTACGGTTGGCACGACTTGCCGGAGCCCCCGAATGGCGGCACCTGGCTGGGCTATACGCTCGGCACCATCGGGGCGCTGCTGATCGTCTGGCTCCTGTATCTCGGCCGGCGCAAGCGTAATTACTCGTCCAATCTCGGCTCGGTTCAGGGCTGGACCTCCGCGCACGTCTACCTCGGCACGGCGCTCATCATCATTGCCACGCTGCATACAGGATTCCAGTTCGGGTGGAACGTCCACACGCTTGCCTACGTTCTGATGATGATTGTCATCGTTTCTGGTTTCTGGGGGGTGTGGGCCTACGCACGCTATCCGGTCCTCCTTTCGGACAACACCGGGGGCAAGTCGCGCGGCGAGGTCTACCGTGAAGTCGCGGATCTCGATCGGCAGATGATGAAGTCGGCGAGCCGCCTCGGCAGCGAGATCGAGACGGCGGTGGCGAGCGCCATCGAGCGCACGTCCGTCGGCGGCGGAGCGCTGGCGCAGCTCACCGGGGCTGATTCCTCGAAGGTCGTATTGCCGGGAGGAAGCATCGTCGACAACAGTGATCAGCAGCCCGTCGTCGATTTCATAGTCGAACGCTTGTCCCAGACATCGCATCGCGAGCAGTCCGAACTGCTGCGCGAAATCGCCAATCAACTGGGTGCGCGAGGCCGTTTGCTGCGCCGCATTCGCCGTGACATCCAGATCCAGGGGTTGCTCCGGGTCTGGCTCTACGTGCATGTCCCGATCGCCGTGGCCTGCCTGGCCGCGCTGATCGCGCACATCGTGTCCGTGTTCCTGTACTGGTGACGCCCGCATGCGCATCCTGATCAGACATATCCGACGCACGGGCAACGAGGGGGTCGAACGCAGCGAGGCGCCGTTCCAGGGCGACGTCGTCAGCATCGGCCGCGCGACCGACCAGGTGATCCAGCTTCCGGATCGCGCGCTCCCGCTGGCTCATTCCGAGCTCCGCGCGGATGGCCGTAATCTGGCGGTGAAGGCCACCGGTGAGGCCTTCTTCTTTGCCGACGGCAAACGGTCGCGGTCTGCCAAGCTGGCCGTCGGCGCAGCGATCGAGATCGGTGAGTACACGATCACCCGCGTCGAGGCGCCTGCCGACTACGAGTACGCGGTCGAGGTCGAGGCGGGCGAAGTCACTGAGTACGAGGTCAGCTTCGGTACCGGCTTCAAGCAGGGGCTCGAACAGACCGGCATGTCGAAGCGCGGCCTCGCATGGGTCCTGTTTTTCGCCATCCTCGCCGGGTTCCTCGCGATTCCCTCGGCGAGCTTTCTCGACCGAGACGTCGCGTACATGCTGCGCGCGCTGCCCGTGCCCGATGATGGTGTCTGGGACTCGGGTCCGCTGCATCCCTCGCACCAGTTCATGGGCGACGACTGCACTGCGTGCCACGTCGATGCCTTCGCGATGACGCAGGATGAGCAGTGCATCGCATGTCACACGTCGATCACGCATCACGTTGACGTGGACGTGCATGCGATCCCGGAGCTCGACGGACAGCGCTGTGCGTCTTGTCACAAGGAGCACAACGAGCCGAGCGTGCTTTCGAGGAGCGATCAGGGTCTTTGCGCTGACTGTCACGCCGATCTCAGTGAGTGGACCAGCGCCGAACTGTCGATCGATGACGCCGGCGATTTCGAGCATCACCACCCCGAGTTCAAGGCGTCGATGCTGGTGGGTGAAGGCCCGGCGTCGGATTATCAATGGCGCATCGAGCGCGTGTCGCTCGATGATCCGCAGATCACGGAGCAGTCCAATCTTGTCTTCCCGCACGACACGCACATGCGCGCCGAGGGCGTGGACGGCCCGTCCGGCGAGGTCGTCATGGAGTGTTCGGATTGCCATCGTCCGGAGCCTGGCGGCGCCTACATGCAGCCCATCTCGATGGAACAGCATTGCGCGGACTGCCATCTGCTCACGTTCGACGCGGCATTCCCGGACCGTGAACTGCCGCACGGGGAGCCGGATCTCCTCGTGCGCCTGCTCGAGGAGTTCTACGCCCGTCAGGCGCTGATCGCCGACGGCGCACCGCCGGGGCATCCCGTACGAGCTGCGCGGCGACCTGGTCAGGTTAGTGGCCCGGTTGCCGTTGAGTACGATCCGGACATCGATCGGGTTCTGAGCGAGGCCCAGCGAGCCGCATCCGATATTTTCGAACGCACGAGCTGCAAGGTCTGCCACGTCGTGGACGTTGTGGATGACCCGGATTTGTATTCGCGCTGGCAGGTTCGTCCGGTGCGGATCGCGCAGGTGTGGATGCCGAAAGCCTGGTTCGACCACGAGGCGCACGCCATCGAAGACTGCGCGCGTTGCCACGACTCCGAAGGCAGCAGCCTTGCCTCCGACGTTTCAATGCCGAATATCGAATCCTGTCGCGATTGCCACGGTGGCGGCGAAGCCACGAACAAGCTCGCCTCGAACTGCGTCGAGTGCCACATCTTCCACTTGCCCGGTCTTGATCTGATGAAGCCCGACGTGCGCGGCGCAGTGCCGCCCACCACGCTTTCCGAACTCGACATGATGCGTCCGGAACGGCTCGATCAACTGACCCCGGTACGGGCGAAATGAGATGAATCCAAGCCGGGACATGGACGACTCTGGACGCTTTCTGCGCGGTCTTGGCGGGGTGGCCTGCGCAGCCCTCCTGCTCGTCGGCTGCGGTGGCGGGGCCGGCGGTGCTCAGCAGGCCGAGGTGCAAGCGCAGCAGGGAGGCGGCGCGGTCGACACGCCGGAGTCCGACACCACCGCAAGCAGTAATTGCGATGGCTTCTGCGCCGACATCCCGACCTTTCTGACTGCAGCGGATGTGCAGCAGGTCATCGCGCAGGTGGTTGCAGAGGCACAAGCCCGCAATTCGGCCGGAACCGTGGCGGTTGTCGACCGCGTCGGCAACGTGCTCGGCGTGTTCAAGATGGCGGGGGCGTCCGACTTCGTGACGGTGACATCGTCCGCCGACGGCAGTCCACCGATCGCAGGCGGGCTGGAGGGCGTGAATATCGTGCCCGCGGAGCTCGCGGCGATCGCGAAGGCTGTCACGGGGGCGTATCTGTCCACCGAGGGCAACGCGTTCACTACGCGGACGGCGAGTCAGATCGTCCAGGAACACTTTAATCCTGGCGAAAATAATCAACCGTCCGGCCCGCTCTTCGGGGTGCAGTTCAGTCAGCTTCCGTGCAGCGATTTCAGTCAGCGCTTCACGACTGGCGATCTGCCGGGCCCGGGGCCGAAGCGCTCTCCGCTCGGTCTGGCTGCCGACCCGGGCGGCCTGCCGCTCTACAAGCGGGGCACCTCGGTCGGGGGCGTGGGTTTCATTGCCGACGACATCTATGGCCTGGACAAATCCATCTCCGATTTCGATGTCGATCTGGACGAGCTCGGGGCCCTCGCGGGCACCGTGGGCTTTGCGCCGCCCGTCGATCGTCTTGGCGATGTGATCACGGTGGTCGGCAAGACCTTTCGCTACACCGACGTCGGCGTGTTCGAATTGCTCACTGACGCAGCGACCGTGCCCACCTTCGCCGACATCGTTGCGGCCGGTGACGGTGCATTGGTCGCGGTGAACGGCTATTACGACGGTGCGGCGGCGCTCGACGGCACGCCCTTCGGACACGCAGCGTCGGGCATCCGGCCCGCGCCGGCGGGCGTCTTTCTGGACGCCAACGGCAACGACCTTGACGCGTTCGTGTTCGTCGATGAGAACGACGTGAATCGCTATCCCGCCCGCAATGGCACCGACACACCTGGCGGCGACGCAGCGAACGCGCTCACGGCCCAGGAAGTACAGACGTTGCTCGCGAACGCGATCCAGATTGCGAACCGCGCTCGCGCCCAGATCCGCCGCCCACTGTCCACGCCAGCGCGCGTCACGGTGTCCATCGTCGACAGCGACGGTGTGATCCTCGGTATGGCGCGCACGCGAGACGGCCCTGTGTTCGGTGCCGACGTGTCGCTTCAGAAGGCGCGTACGGCTGCGTTCTATTCCGGGACGGGGCGCCTCGGCGGAGCTGCGCCAGCGGATGTGCTCCGCGGTCTCGCCCGTCCGATCTATCTCGATGCCGTCACGGACTTCGGCGCCCTGGCTGCAGACCCTCTCAATACGCTCGACGCGCTGGTGTCGCCGGCGCCGACGATCCCCCAGTACACGGCGGATCTGCAGGCTTTCCTCGGGATTCCTCGTGCGCTGGAGGCCGACGGCCCGGCAGCGGCCTTCGCCGATCGCTCCGGAGGCAATCTCTCGCGTCCGTTCTACCCGGACGGCGTCGAGGCCCGCGAACCTGGGCCTTTATCCAAACCTCGTGGTGAATGGAGCGTTTTCAGCGTCGGCCTGCAGCTCGATCTGGTCTACAACGACATCATCCAGCACGTGGCGTTCGTGCTCGGCCTCGTGCCGGACGTTGGCCAGACCTGTACCGGTAACAGCGGCTTCGCGTTCACCGAGGACGGTGCGGGTGGCCGCGACTTCTCCGGGGTGTTTGCAAAGGACAACGTTGCCACCGGCATCGGCAACGGGATCCAGATCTTCCCGGGTTCGGTGCCGGTCTATCGCGGCGATGTCCTCATCGGCGGCATCGGGGTGTCCGGTGATGGCGTGGACCAGGACGACATGATTTCTCTGCTGGGCGTTCACAATGCCGGTCTTGCGCTCGGTGGTGCCATCAACAACGCACCGCCGGAGATTCGCGCGGACCGCATCACGCCCGTCGGTCAGGAGGAGCGCCTGCGTTACGTGAGCTGCCCACAGGCGCCCTTCATCGACACGAACGAGGACGATGTCTGTGATGGCAAGTGAGTTGCGTCGTGCCCTCCCGCCATCGGCGCCGAGGCCGCTGACGGCAGCCTTCAGTCTGCTGCTCGCGGTCGGGGCCGCCGCTTTCGGCGAACCGACCAGCTACGCACCGGCCCGTGGCATTCCCCCCGCGAGCGAGCTCTGCGCGCCGCCAGCGGAGCAGGGGGACGGTCGCCGTCGGCGCCCGGGCGGCGAGGCCCCCGAACTCAGATACGACCTGCCGGAGTGCGAACCCGGGCGCATCGTGCCGTGGACCGATCCCATGGATCTCGGGCCTGCGATCCCTGATCGCTGGCGCATCGTGCAGGCGCTCGGCTATGAAGAGCAGATTCTGAATCCCTACGCGGCCCACAACCCGCTTAAGGGTGATCTGCCGATCTGGGGTGAGGACTGGTTCTTCAGCGTCACGGCCATCTCGGACACGATCGTCGAGCCTCGGCGCTTCCCGGTGCCGGTAGGCATCGCGTCGACGGCGCGCCCCGGCAGTCAGGATCTCATTGGCCGGGGCAAATCGACGGTCATGGCAACCACGCTGCTGACCGAGTTCGTGCTCTACAAGGGCAATACGACCTTCAAGCCGCCGGACTGGGAGTTTCGCTTCATTCCGGCCATCAACTACAACCAGGTGCATTTTGACGAACGGGGCGTGGTCAAGGTCACGCCCGATGGCGGCGATATCTCCGGTCGCGTGCGCAAAGAAGGCCACATCGGCATCCAGGGCCTGTTCGTGGACAAGCACCTCCGGAATGTCTCGGATCGTTACGATTTCGACTCGCTGCGTGTCGGCATCCAGCCCATCACGGCGGATTTTCGCGGTTTTCTGTTCCTCGACCAGCAGCTCGGCATCCGCCTCTTCGGGACCCGCGACAACAATATTTTTCAGTACAACGTCGCCGCCTTTCAGCGCATGGAGAAAGACACCAATACGCAGCTGAACAATCACGGCGAGGCGCTGCGCGACGACTGGGTGTTCCTTGCCAATCTCTATTGGCAGGACTTCCCCGTGCGCGGCCACACCTCGCAGGTTGGCATCACGCACAACATGAACCGCGAAAAGGGTGACGTGAAGTTCGATGACAACGGCTTCATTGCTCGGCCGGCATCGCTCTTCCAGGAGCGCTTTGCGCGCGACTATGACGTTACCTATCTTGGCTATAACGGCGACGGCCATTTCGGCCGCTGGAACCTGTCGACCAGCTTCTACTGGGCGCTCGGTGAGCAGACGAATGATCGCTTCCGCGGCGCCAAGGACGAGATCAACGCCCAGTTCCTAGCGGCGGAGCTGTCCACCGATCGGGACTGGAAGCGCTATCGCGTATCGGCCCTTTGGGCGAGCGGTGACGACGATCCCTTCGACGACGAGGCCACCGGCTTCGACGCGATCTTCGAGAACCCGCAATTCGCCGGCGCCGACACCAGCTTCTGGATTCGTCAGCCGGTGCCGCTGATCGGTGGTGGCGCGGTTTCTCTCTCGGGTCGCAATGGCATCCTCAACTCACTGCGCTCCTCAAAGGAGCTCGGTCAGTCGAACTTCATCAACCCCGGCACGGTACTGCTCGGTGCCGGAGCGGACTTCGACTTCACCCCGGAGACGCGGCTGTCGCTGAATGTGAATCAGCTCTGGTTCGAGGATTCGGCGGTGGTCGAAGCTGTGCGTAACCAGGGCAACGTGGACGAGGACATCGGTCTGGACGTGTCGGTTTCCGTCATCTGGCGGCCGACCATGATCCAGAACGTGGTCTTCAGACTTTCCGGAGCCGCGCTCGTACCGGGCGAGGGCTTCAAAGATCTCTTCGGGCGGGACGAACGGATGCCGTATTCCGTTCTTGCGAATCTGACGCTGACGTACTGAAGGGTCGATGATGAACAGGCAGATGCGACAACGAGTGAACCGGTACCTGGCATGCGCAGCGCTGCTGCTCGCAGGCTTCGTCGCCGGCCCGAATCTCGCTGCCTCTGAGAAAAGCCTCTATGTGCCGCGCGACTATCCGGACTACCCGCCCGCGCCGGCCAATCAGCTGCCGGTCAGCGCTGAGGAGAAAAGCGCCGGCTGCATGAGCTGCCATGAGGAAACGGATGCGAAGTCCATGCACGCCAATCCTGGCGTGGTGCTCGGCTGCACCGATTGTCACGGCGGAGATGCCACGGTCTTCGCGTCGGGGCGCGAGTCGAAGTGGTCAGACGCGTACTACTCGGTCTTCGAGCGTGCCCACGTATTGCCGACCTATCCCGAAGACTGGCATTACCCGAAGTCGCAGAACCCCGAGATCAGCTACGCGCTGCTGAACAAGGAAAGCCCCGAGTTCGTCCGGTTCGTGAATCCCTCGGACTACAGGATCGTCGAGGAGGGCTGTGGCGCCTGTCACATGGAGACGATCCTGGCGGCCAAGCGCAGCATCATGGCGACGGGTGCAATGCTCTGGGGAGGCGCCGCGTACAACAACGGCATCCTCCCCTTCAAGAATTACATGCTGGGCGAAGGCTACACGCGAGACGGCACGGGCGCCGCGATCCTCGGCCCGGAGCTTGGCGACGCGGAGCGCGCACGCCTCGAGTACGGCGTCATTCCGCAGCTTGCGCCCCTGCCCGCCTGGGAAACGGTCAAGCCTGGCGACATCTTTCGCGTCTTCGAGCGTGGGGGGCGCAACATTCTCAACGTGTTCCCGGAGACCGGCATTCCGAACTCCCTCGGCCTGATTCAGCGGCTCGAGGAACCGGGTCGGCCCGACATCCGGCAGTCGAACCGCGGGCCGGGCACCGGGCAGCGCATTTCGGTGCCGCTCATCAACATCACGAAGACACGATTGAACGATCCGCTCATGTGGTTCCTCGGTACGAACGAACAGCCGGGCGACTTCCGCACCTCTGGCTGCGGCGCCTGCCACGTGGTCTATGCGAACGATCGCGATCCGCGCCACTCCGGCATGTGGGCATCGCACGGCCACTTCGGGGAAACCGCGACGGTCGATCCGACCATTCCGAAGAACGAGCCGGGGCATCCGATCGAGCACGTGTTCTCGCGGGCCATTCCGACCTCGCAGTGCATGTCCTGCCACATGCACCAGCCGAACATGTTCGTGAATACCTATCTCGGCTACACGATGTGGGACTACGAGTCCGATGCACCGCATCACTGGCCGGAAGAGCAGCGCTATCCGACCAACTCTGAGATACGCGCAGTCAACGACCGTAATCCGAACGGCGCGGCGCCCCGTGGCAAGTGGGCGGACGTGGACTACTTGCGCAGCGTGTGGGATCACAACGACGAGTACGAGAACACTCAGTTCGCTGATTACCACGGCCACGGCTGGCTGTTCCGCGCCGTGTTCAAGAAGGATCGCAAGGGCAATCTGCTTGATGCCGAGGGTGAAATCGTCTCGCACGATGATCCCGAAAAGTTCGAGAAGGCCGTGCACATGTCGTCGATACACCTCGACGTCGGCATGCACTGTGCGGACTGCCACTTCGCCCAGGACAGCCACGGCAATGGTCACATCTATACCGAGGTCGCGAGCGCAGTGCAGATCGATTGCATCGACTGCCACGGCACGGCCGATGAGTATCCGACCCTGTTCACGTCCGGCCCGGCGGCTCGCCCGGGCGGAGAAGATCTGCGCCTGATCCGGAATCCTGATGGCCAGCCGCGCTTCGAATGGATAGACGGCAAACTGATTCAGCGTTCGCTGCTCAATCCGGGTCTGGAGTGGGAGATGTCGCTGACAAAGGATTCGGTGACGCCGGGTCACGAGGAATACAACGCAAGGTCGGCACGGGCGCATCTCATGAGCACCGACACCGAGCGCCAGTACTGGGGCACGGACGTGGCCTACGAGGACCGCGCGCACAGCTACGAGAAGATCGAGTGCTACACCTGCCACCTGTCGTGGACCACGAGCTGCGGTGGCTGTCACCTGCCCATCGAGGCGAACTGGAAAACGGAGCGCAACCACTACGAGGGCGGCATCACGCGGAACTACGCGACCTACAACCCCCAGGTGGTGCGTGATCAGGTGTTCATGATCGGGCGGCGCGGTTCGATCAACGGCGGGCGCATCGCACCGCTGCGCTCGACCTCGGCGCTGGTCCTGTCATCGACCAACTCGAATCGCGAGAAAATCTACATCCAGCAGCCGCCGATCGCGGCGTCGGGGTACTCCTCGCAGGCGATCAATCCGCACTTTGCCCACACGGTCCGTAAAACGGAGACCAAAACCTGCTCGGATTGCCATCTGGATGAGGATGGCGATAACAACGCCATCATGGCGCAGACGCTTGGTCTGGGAACGGACTACATCGACTTCCTCGGCTACTTTGCCTATCTCGGTACCGGTGAAGGCGTGGAGGCCGTGCAGGTCACGGAGTGGGATGAGCCGCAGGCCGTCATCGGCAGCTATCTGCACAAGTACGCCTACCCGGACTGGTATGCGGAGCATCAAGCCCGGGGTCAGGAGCTTACCCAGCACCACTACAACAGCGCGCCGGATGACATTCGATGCCTCCAGCACCGTGGCGAGTATCTCTATGCGGCGGGCGGCAAGGACGGTTTCCGCGTCTACGACATCGCGAATATCGCCAACAAGGGATTCAGCTACCGCATTCTGGAAGCGCCGTTCTCCGAATGGGGCCATGACACGCAGGTGGAAACCGAGAACGCCACCTGCGTGTCGCTCTCCACGACCCAGCCCATCGCCCCGGCGCGCAATACGGGCGACCTCATGCGCGTCGACAATCAGGAGCGACCGCATCACCCGCTTTACACCTACGCGCTGGTGACCGATGCGGTCGAGGGCCTGATCCTCGTGAACATCGACACGCTCGTAGATGGCGAGCCGCGCAATAACTTCCTTGATCGAGCCCTGACATGGAACGAGGGTGGAATATTGCGTGGCGCTCGGCACATCACGACCGGCGGCCACTACGTGTATGTGATCGCGGATGCCGGCCTCGTCGTGCTCGATCTCGACGAGCCGCTCGCGCCGAAGGTTGCACGGGTGGTCCCGCTGAATGATGGCCGGGCGTCGCACCTGCAGTTCCGCTATCTGTTCGTGACCGATAAGGACGGCCTGAAGGTGGTCGATGTGACGCGGCCAGAAGACGCCTTCGTCGTCGCCGACAACACGATCGAGATGCGCGATGCGCAGGGACTGTTCGTGACCCGAACCTGGGTCTATGTCGCGGGGGGCACTGAGGGACTCGTGGTTGTGGATGCCCTGAAGCCGGAAGCCTTGAAGGTCTATCGTCGGCTCGACGCTGCGGATGGGATCGTCGATGCCCGAGACGTATCCATCGCCCACACCAACGCATCGCTGTTTGCATACGTTGCCGACGGGGTTGGCGGACTCAAGGTGCTGCAGCTTACCGCGCCGGATACGGTGCCCGGGTTCTACGGTTTCTCGCCGGACCCTGAGCCGCAATTGGTCGCTCATCTTCCCACTCGCGGACCGGCGCTCGCGCTCACGCGCGCCCTCGAGCGGGATCGCGCGAACGATGAGTCCGGTAACCAGATCGCGATCTTCGGGCGCTTGGGCGCAGGGCCGCTGTTTGAAGACGACATGCGCCGCCTGTACATGAACGACGACGGTACGCTCTGGTTCGTCGATGACGAGGTCGATGACGAGGTCGCTGACGAAGTCGTTGACGCGGTTGCGGACGCGGTTGCAGACGAATTCGATGAGGAAGCCGATCATCGCGTGGCACAAGCGCGCGCCGCCGGGCGCGACGAGCACGAACGGGAGACAGGACATGAATCTGCCGGTGGTCACTGAGCGCGCGCTGCACAGGGCGTTGGGTCTAGCGGCGCTGTTCCTCCTCGCGCAGGGCGGCGTCGCCTGGGCTGAGCTGCCGCAATACGACGGCAAGGTTCACGAAGGGGTCGCAAGTTGCGCCTCCAGCGTATGTCACGGCTCCGCAACCGACCGCAGCGGAACGAGCGTGCTGCAAAGCGAATTCACGACGTGGACGCGCTATGACAAGCACGCAGGTGCCTACGCCGTTCTCCTGAACGACGAGTCGAAGGCCATTGCCCGCAAGCTAGGCCTGCCCAATGCGCACGAAGCGGATATGTGCCTGGATTGCCATGCCGACAACGTCGCGGTGGAGATGCGTGGCGAAGAGTTCCGTATCGAGGACGGCGTTGGCTGCGAAGCCTGCCACGGTGGCTCCGAGGACTGGATCGCATCGCACACGGCTGATGCGGTCACGCACGCCGACAACATCGCGAATGGACTGTATCCCGGCTCGAACGTCGGTGCGCGGGCTGAACTGTGCCTGTCCTGTCATCTCGGAACGGAAGACAAGTTCGCCACGCACGAAATCATGGGCGCCGGTCATCCGCGACTCGCGTTTGAACTGTCCACCTTCGAGGCGCTCGAGCCACCACACTGGCTGTACGATGATGACTACGTGCGCCGCAAGGGCGCTGTCGATGACTTCGCGGTCTGGACCGGCGGCCTGATCACCGCTGCACGCGAGAACGTGTCGCTTCTCACTGGACCGCTCGCGCACGGCAACGGTCTGTTTCCCGAGATAGCACTCTTCGACTGCCACTCCTGCCACCATCCGATGAGTGATGTGCGCTGGGCGTCTACGACGGCGACCGCGGGCCTCGGGCCAGGCGCGATCCGGGTCAATGATGCGAACTTCGTCATCCTGCTGCCGATCGCGGAAGGCCTCTCTCCGGATCTTCATGCGACCATGCTGCGCCAGATTCGGGCCTTGAACGGAGCGGTGGCCAAAGGCCGGGATGCGCTGTTCTCTGCGGCGAACGATCTGGGTGGTTCCGTGGATGCGCTCGAGGCCCGGCTCGGCGCCGACCTCGGCGCCGGTGCCCGTCGCTCCATCCTCGATCAGCTTTTGGCGCGCGCCGTGCGCGGCGATTACCGCGACTACATTGCGGCCGAACAGGCTGCCATGGCCATGGATCTGCTGCTGATCAGCATTGACGCATGGGACGTCAATCGACCGGCCATCGATGCGGTTTTTGCGACCGTAGCAGATGATGAGGCCTACCGGCCCGCCCGCTTCGTGGCCGCCGCGCAGGCGCTCAAAGGGGCACTCTGAACCGTGTGGTTCTTCGGCGTGACGCTCGCGTGAACGGGGCACGTGGGGTAGGCTCCGAGGCGCTTGTTTGGGGGGCGTGCGCGAGCTGATGGCCGGGCAGAACGTCGAGGTTTCGATCCTTTTTGCAGACGTGTGCGGCAGCACGCGCCTGTACGAAACGCTAGGGGACCAGCGGGCGCAGGCCGTCATCGGCGAGTGCATTCTGTTCATGCTCGACGTCGTCGAGCGACACCGGGGTACGCTGATCAAGACGATTGGCGACGAGATCATGGTCCGCTTCGAGGATCCCAACGATGGCGTTCGGGCAGCGATGGAGATCCAGGAGGACAATGAGGCGGGTCGGCACTATGCAGGCCAGCGCATTTCCCTTCGCGCAGGGATTCACCATGGCCCTGCAATCCTCGACGATGGCGACGTCTTCGGTGATGCGGTGAATGTCGCTGCGCGCATGGCGGGCATCGCCAAGGCAACGCAGATCATCACCACCGGCGAAACGGTTGCCAATCTCGATTCCGATCTACAGGACATGGCGCGGGAGTTCGACCGCACCACGGTGAAGGGCAAGACCGAGGTGCTCACGATCTGCGAGCTGTTGTGGGAGGCAGATGACGTCACCACGATGAACGTCCCGAGCACCACGGCACGGGCCCCTGAGATTGCCGTACTCGTGCTCAATTACGCGGGCAATGAGCAACATATCTCCTCTGCGGCGCAGCCGGTCTTTACCATTGGTCGCGGCTCGCAGGCGGACATGGTGATCCCTGCGCCGCTCGCATCCAGAGTCCATTGCCGATTCGAGTTTCGCCGCGGCAAATTCGTTCTGGTCGATCAGAGCACCAACGGCACTTTTGTGCGCACGGCAGATGGGGAGAACGTCTACCTGCGTCGCGAGGAACTACTGGTCTGGGGGATGGGTTTCATCTCGCTTGGAGAGGAGATCGCGGAACGAAACCAGCACCTGATCAGGTTCTCCTGTCCGTGACGAGCTGCTGAGAGAGGATTCCTTACGTGTCCGACATCATCTGGGAAGCAGAAGCGCTCACGGATCAGGGTTGTCGCCGCTCGCACAACGAAGACTCGATCCTCTCGCGAGCGGGCGACGGGATCTTCGTTGTCGCCGACGGCATGGGGGGGCATGCGGCGGGCGACGTCGCGAGCCAGATGGTGACCGACGCGCTTGCGGGCGTGACCACCGAAGGAAGCTTCCCAACCGTTGTCGACCGCTTCGACGACGCGATGATCGACATCAACCGCGCGATTCGTCAGCACTCCGAGGAGCACTTTGGCGGCAAGACCATGGGTTGCACCCTCATTTCGATGCTGAGTGATCGCGGCGTCGGTGTCTGCATGTGGGCGGGGGACTCTCGCCTCTACAGAGTGCGCGACGGTGAGATGGTGCAGATCTCTCGTGATCACGATCCGCTGGAGGAGCTGGTCGAGTCCGGTGCGATCACTCCGGAACAGGCGGACGAACATCCCGATTCAAGCGTCATCACCCGCGCTGTCGGCGGCTCGCCCGAGCTCTATCTGGATATCATTGCGTTTGACGTGCTGCCCCGTGATGTCTATCTGCTTTGCAGCGACGGCCTCTACCGCGAGGTCTTGCGCGACGAGATTCATCAGATCCTCGGCAACGAGGAGCCTGCCGAACGCACAGCTAAGACGCTTCTCAACCTGTCTCTGGAACGCGGCGCCCGCGACAACGTCAGCGTGATCGTGGCGCGCGCACACGCGGTCGAGGAGTCCTGATATGTCCGTTCTCGAGCTCACCGAAGAGAGTCGCCTTCTGCGCGAAGCAGCGAAGGGCTGGTCGCTGGGGAACGTCCCGCTGTCTGACTATCGCGTGATTCGTCGAGCCACACTCGGTTCGATGCTTGGAATCGATCCGGACGAGGAAGATGCCCGGCTCGGGATTCAGGAGGAGCCCACTGACGTCACCGAGACGATTGAACACGTCCCGCCGCAGCCTGCGCAGGAGGGGAGTGGCGGACGCATGATGATGATCGCCGTCGTCGGTGTCATCATCGTCGTTGGCGGCGCAGCCGCCTTGCTGTTCGCGTCCTGACCGCTTCGCCTGGGCCATACCGCAGCGCCGGGGCGATCGGCAGGAACACGAACGAGGGCCTCTCGCGTCCGGCCAGCCACCAGCACCGAGGGCGGCAGCGCTCGGACGCCTGGGTAGAAGGCCATCGCGAAGCGGAGCGCATTTTCATCGGCGATCCCACGCGCTTGTGTGCGCGCCAGCGGACGGCCGTGGCCACTGCGTGAGGGCGGACACCTGCGGTTGAGCTGCTGATCGAGTGGGTCTGCGATGGAGTGCTAACGAGATACCGGAGGCGCGTAGGACCTTAGGATCGTTTCTCCTGCGCCAGGGTTGACACGGATGCCCGCGTAAGTGGCTACTTACAACTACGTTTACACAGTTATGCACAGTCATGGTTCGTGACGAGCGGTTAGGGCGTCTGGGCGTTTCTTCTGATGTCATAAGTCAGAAACATAACGTAAGCGTATGACTTGTAACGATAAAAGCCGGCTTGTTCAAAAAATGAGCAGTGCGGTGTATCTCAGTGTTCATGCGGGCTTGGCGCCGGTGAGCTGCAGTTATCCAAAGAGTTATCCACAGAATCCGTGGACAACTTGCTGTTCGCATCGTGGCTTACGAGGAGCTTGTTACCCGTGGTTACGCAGTGGCGCTGGCCCCTCAGGTGCGTCTCGGAGATGATCGCCGGCGGTGTCAAAGCAATCGAGGGCTGCGGGCCGTGAATGCGCCGCTGACGCTCGGCATTCTTCAGGTCGATTCCGTTCGAGATGAGTTCGTTGCAGCGCACGGCGACTATCCCGCGATGTTCCGCGGGCTATTCCTGGCCGCGGCCGACGGCGCCGTTGCGTTTCACGACTATGACGTGCGCGAGGGGAATCTGCCTGAGCGCGTCGACGATGCCGATGCATGGGTGATCACGGGCTCGCGGGATTCGGTCTACGATGACATCGCCTGGATTCCGGCGCTTGAAGACTTCATTCGCAAGGTCGATCACGCGCGCTGGCCCCTCATCGGCATTTGTTTCGGGCACCAGCTCGTTGCGCAGGCGCTGGGGGGGCGCACGGAAGCCGCTCCCGTTGGCTGGGCGGTCGGCGTGCACAGCAGCGAGATCGTTGCGCGACCAGCCTGGCTGCCGCGCGGCGCAACGGGCTATTCACTCCTTTCGAGCCACAAGGACCAGGTCACCGAACTCCCTGCGCGCGCCGTGCGCCTGGCAACGAATGACGTCTGCCCGAATGCGGCTTTCACCGTGGGTGACCACTTGCTTTGCATTCAGGGTCACCCGGAGTTCAGTGCGCCTTACGCGCGCGATCTGATGACCTTCAGGCGTGATCTGCTCGGCGAGGTCGTCTACGAAGGTGGCATCCTTTCCCTCCAACGCCGTATCGATTCAGTGGCGGTTGGTCGCTGGATCCTCGCGTTCGTCGCGCACGCACACGCCGCGCGAGAGACCGCCGCATGACGGTTGGTGGTTCCAGGCCGCCGCTTGGCTTCGAGCGCTTCCGTCGCCGCGCTCAGAGCCTTCTCGAAGACCGGGCCAAGCTGCGTGAGCTCGGCGCGCGCGCCCTTGCTCGCATCGATCTACGCGGTGCGCGCATCAGTGACGTAGTCGAAGACCTGCAGACGCTCGTGCGGCTCATGAATGCCTGGGTGCGTGCGGACTATCGTGAAGTGCCGCGCGCTTCGATCGTGTTAGCGATTGCAGGGATTCTGTACTTCGTCGTGCCATCGGACCTAGTGCCCGACTTCATCCTTGCCGTCGGCTATCTCGATGACGTTGCGGTGATTTCATGGGTCGCCCGGGAGCTGCACAAGGAGCTGGAAGCCTTCCGCACTTGGGAGGCGCAGGAGGATGCGATGGGAACCTTTATCGGCCGATCACCTCTTCGCGACGACTGACCCTCTCTTCTCGATCTGCCATCATCTGACGCGGGGATGGGGAGATCTGCATGAACACGATGTGCCGTATGAACAGCGTCCGGTTGATGGGTCTGAGCGCCATTTGCATCATTGCTGCGATGGCCTGTGCGCCCGCAGAGGAGGCGCCAGGCGAAGGGCGTACGAGCAACGATGCAGCAGAAGTGGTTGCTTCGGCGCAGGCGCTTCGCCTCGCGTTGCTGGACGCCGAACCCGGTGATGTCGTCGCCATTGCTGCGGGACGCTTCGACTTCGATCGAAGTCTTTCTCTCTCTGTCGACGGGGTAACGGTGCGCGGCGCGGGGTCCGATGCGTCAGTGCTGTCCTTTGCCGGACAGCGTGCGGGCGCGGAAGGTCTACTCGTTGCGGCAGATGGCGTCACGCTCGAGGGTTTTGCCGTCGAGGATGCGCGCGGTGACGCGATCAAGATCAACGAATGCGCTGATCTCGTGATTCGAGACGTGCGCACGGAATGGACCGGTGGCCCGAGCCCTGACAATGGCGCCTACGGCCTTTACCCGGTGCAGTGCTCCGGGGTTCTCATCGAAAACTCCGCCGCCATTGGCGCATCGGACGCCGGCATTTATGTCGGTCAGTCCGAGCGCATCGTCGTTCGCGGCAATCGCGTGGAGCTCAATGTTGCCGGCATCGAGATCGAGAACTCGAAGCGCGCAGAAGTCTACGACAACGATGTAACCCGGAATACGGGAGGCATCCTTGTTTTCGATCTGCCTGATCTCCCCGTTCAGGGTGGGCGCGAGACGCGGGTTTACGGTAACCGGGTCTACGACAACAACACCGAGAATTTCGCTCCCCCCGGCAACATAGTTGGCACCGTGCCCGCGGGCACGGGGGTGATGGTGAACTCCAATGATGCGATCGAAATATTCGACAACGACATTGAAGACCACGGCACCGCCGCGGTCTTGGTGGTGAGCTATCTCATCACGGGTCGGACCTTCGAGGATCCGAACTATGACCCCTATCCCGAGGGCATCCACGTGCACGGCAATCGCATCGGCCGCAGCGGCTACGCGCCCGACTCGGAGCCGCTGCAGGCCTTGCAGGCTGCGATCGGAGGGGCAGATCTGCCGAGCGTCCTCTGGGATGGATTCGTCGCGCCGGACGCGGAGGGCCCGGCACTCTGCGTGCGCAACAATGAAGGCGCGACGGTCGCGGCTCTGGATGCGCCGAACCATTTCACTGCGCCTCGCTTTGACGCAGGGGAGTTCGATTGCGAGTTACCGTCACTGGCGGCGCTCGAGTTGGACGCCGCGGTCGGTCCGTGAAGAGCATTCGGTCTGCTCGATCAGGGGCGGCCATTGCGCTCGTGGTGGCGTCGCTGCTCGGCTGCGGTGAGCCGCCGCGCCAGGACCGGTGGTCGGGGACGCCACCGCAAACGCTCCCGGCGCGCTTGTCTGAAACGGGTCTCTTCGAGCGCACGGCGGAGCACCTGACGCCGCGCGGCGGTATCGCTTACGCGCTCGCCCACCCGCTTTTCTCTGACTACGCCCATAAATTCCGCACGGTACACGTGCCCATGGACGCGAAGGCGAGGGCGATCGATGCCTCACGCACGCTCGCGTTTCCGGTCGGTACGCATATCACCAAGACCTTCTATTACCCGTCAGCAGCAGGCGCCGTGCAGCTGACCGCGGCGCCAGCCTTCGCCGGCCCTGCTGAAGCGCTGAACACGCGCGGTATGCGTCTGATCGAGACGCGGGTGCTGCGCCGTACGTCCGCGGGCTGGGAAGCCGTGAGCTACCTGTGGGACGAGAACGGGCAGGACGCGCGGAAGGCGCGCGCAGGCGCGCTCCTTGAGCTTGCCTCCAGCGATGGTGAATCCTTCGACTACCTAGTGCCCGACGTGAATCAGTGCGGTGGATGTCACGCGACGGACCACGGCAGCGGCGTGCTCGCGCCGATTGGTCCGAAGCCGGGAAATCTTGCGGCCGTTCGTCAGGGTACAACATCGCAGTACGACGACTGGGCCGCCCGCGGCCTTGTGGAACCTTCTGATGCGGGCTTCCAGCCTTGGCCCGTTGGCGGCTCGGATGCCGCCCGCGCCTATCTGGATGCGAACTGCGCACACTGTCACAGCAACACGGGCGCAGCCGATACGGCGGGCCTGGACCTGCGCTTTGATGCGGCGGATGCCGATCGCGGTCTTTGCAAGTCTCCCGTCGCGGCGGGACGCGGCTCCGGAGGCCGCGACTATGACATCTGGCCCGGACGCGCTGACGCTTCGATCCTGCTCTTCCGCCTGGCGCACACAGACCCCGGCATCATGATGCCGGAGCTCGGGCGCAGCCTCGTGCATGAGGCTGGGGTAGCGCGGATTCGCACCTGGATCGACGGTCTGGAAGGGAACTGTGATGCGGGCAGCCTGCTTTAGAGCGCTCCTGCTGGGCTGCTGCCTTGCCCTGCTCCAGGGCTGCGCGGTGCGGCTCGCCTACAACAATGCGGATCGCCTGGTGGCGTGGCAGGCGAGCGAGTACGTTGACCTCGACCGCGGTCAGCGCGCGTGGTTGCGAGCGCGGGTGAAGCGCATTGTCTTCTGGCATCGCCGCGAACAGCTGCCCGAGTGGGCAGCAGCGCTGCGCCGCTTCGAACTTGCCCTCGACGATGAGGCTGGAGGTCAGGAACTGCAGGCGCTCATTGTCGAAGGCGAGCGCTGGTCCGACGAGCTCTCCGAGCAGTTCCTGCCGACCCTGGTCGATCTGCTTCTCGCGCTGGATGAGGGCCAGCGCGAGGACCTGCCGGAAACCTTCGCTGAGCGCAATGCGGAGTGGAACGAGGACTACGAAGGCCTCGACGACGCTGCTCAGCGCCGGGTGTGGCAGGACGAGATGCGTGAGGGCCTGGATGACTGGGTCGGTGCGCTGAACTCGATGCAGAACGAGGCGTTGGTGCGCGCGGCCGCCGACGTTGTGCCCGATAACTCAGCCTGGATCAGCTACCGCGAGCGATGGCAGGGGGTGGTCATGGACGCCCTTCGCGAAGGGCAGGACGCGTCCGCGCTGACCGCTACCCTGCGCAGCCTCATGCTTGATCGCGAGCGTTGGTACACGCCCGAATATGCGCGCGCACGTGCGATCAATGACGTCGTCTATCAGCGCTTCACCCTTGAACTGCTTGCTCATCTAGATACGCGTCAACACCGGAAGCTGAGCCGTCGGGTCCGCGGCCTTGCGGAAGATTTCGAAGCGCTCGCCGCGCAGTCAGGGGACGCGCCGGAGGACCCTGGTCCAGCGCCTCGGCGCTGAGCGGCGTGCTCAATTCCTTGGGTCGGGCAGCGCTTCGAGCGGATCGCCGATCGTCACGTAGCCGATGTCGAGCACGCGAGCCGTCAGCCCTCCATGGCCTCGAAGGGCGTTGTACGCGCCCGGGCCCAGTGCCCGTTCCATTTTCGAACAAGGCGCGCAGAGCCCCGTGCCTTCAAGTAGTGCGCTGCCAAGCCGAAAGCGTATGCCGCGCAGCGCAAGCAGATTCAATCCGCTAACGACAATATTGCGTCGCAGGACGGCCGGGTCGAGGGCGTCGAGATCGCAGAGTGCCGCGATCACGGGTACGTGTTCCGCCTGGATGAGGGTCACCGCGCGAGTGCCACTGCGTCCCGCGTAGCGATCTCCGACGAGGCCCGTGAGTTTTATTTCCGCCCGCTCCAGGCTGAGCATCGCGGTATTCCGCGCCGGGCGCACGCCGATCCACCGCACGTATCCGGGCCGAGGGAAGCGCGCGGTCAGTGTTGCGAGGGTTTCCAGTCCACTGCCTCTTCGCGCGAATCCATGAACAGCCAGGCAACCGCGTAGCTGAGAACCGTTGGCGTCGTGAACAGGACGGCGGCAATCACGGTCGCGATGCGTACGCCGTCGGCGGGAAGACCGAGGCCGCGGGCGACGCCTTCACAGACGCCGCCGAGCCAGCCGTTCTCAGGATCGCGCAGGAACCTGCGCTGGAGCCGTTGCTTAAGACGATTCATGCAGGTCCTCCGTTGCTCAGATCAGCGTATCAGCGGATCAGAGGATCAGAAGTGTGGCCGCGCCAGCGCGCGCAGATCGGATGTTGGAGCGCTTTGGCCTACGAGCGTATCGACCGGAGTCGAGCCGTTCGCGAAAGCTTCATTCTGCTGGTCGATGGCCATGTCGGCCATCATTGCGAACACGACGAAGGTGATCGCGAAGAGCAGATTGGTCGCCGTGTTGCTGCGCGGCTGACCCAGTCTCGCGAGACCTTGGTTCGGATTCATTCTGTATTCCCCCGTGTGAAATGAAAGTGTGTCGCTTGCACGGACTGCTTCATCCTTCGTGCCAGTTCTATCTCCGACCGATCAGAGCGTGCAAAGGTTTGAAACGGCAGCAATTTTATTTCACTGCCAGCGAACGTTACACAGCGCGCCAACGTGGCGCGCGGCGAATCTGACTACTTGACGGTCGCTTTCGCCATTTCTGTGCGGTCAGGCAGCCAGGCTCTGTATGCGTGAGCGCGCGACGCTGGTGTCCGACCCGGTATCCGGCCCCCGTATCCGGCCCCCGTATCCGGCCCCGGAGTCCGGTCCTAGAGTCCGAATCCGGGGTCCGAATCCGGGGTCCGAATCCGGGGTCCGAACCCGGTGTCCGAATCCGGGGTCCGAATCCGGTGTCCGAACCCGGCGCCCAAACCCGGCGACGATACGCGCACCTTGGCCGGAGAACGCTTCTGCTCACGCCAGCGGGAACCCGATCGACTCGACGAAACGCAGCCATGGCTTGCGCCAGCCGCCTCGTTCGTCCGCCGTATCGAGGGCATAGAGCGTCATGGCAGCTCCGATGGCCCGGAACGGATCTGGCGGAATCCAGCGGGGTTCGCTGCGGGCGAACGCCATGCGTGTCTCTGGTATCGGGTCGCGGTCGAGCAGGGCAAGGCCGACGCGTGCGCCGAAGCGACTTGCGGATACGCCGAAGCCCGAGTACCCGCCTGCCCAGAGCACGTTGCCGCCGTGATAGTGCTGAAAGTGAACGGCCATGCGCGTCGTCAGGGCGATGGGCCCGCTCCAAGCGTGGCTGAATCGTACGTCGTCCAGTTGCGGGAACGTCTCGAAAAAGGCGTCCGCCAGGGACTCGTAGGTATCGCGCTCGACGTCTGCTGGTGCCGAAGTGGCATCGCCGAAGCTGTGTGCGAGCTTGCCGCCGAAGAGGATACGGTCTCCCCTTCCATGCGGTTCTCGAATTCGACGCATGTAGTTTAGTTGGGTGCGCGTGTCATAGATGCCCTGGCGATTTGCCCATCCTATGCGGGCGAACTGATCGTCGGTCAGCGGGGCCGTGACAAGGATTCGGTCGCGCACGGTCGCGACGCGCGTCCGGATGCGGCGATGGCCGGCCGCGAAGGCGTTCGTGGCAAGGAGCACACGGTCTGCGCGAATGGTGCGCCCCGGCGTTCGCACCTTTATGCGGCTGCCGTCGCGATCCATGTGAGTGAGGGGCGTGCGTTCGAATACGTCCACGCCCAGCGAGAGCAGGGCGTCGCGCAGGCCCCAGGCGAGCTTGGACGGATGTACCGTGCCGCAACGCGCCTTGTTCCAGATTCCGCCGCTGAAAATGGGCGAGGCCACTTCGGCCTGCATGGCATCGCGATCGAGCAGGGTGACGTCGTGGCCGTGGCGGCGGTGTAGCTCGAATTCCTCGTCCAGTTCCGCCGCGGCCTCGTCGCCGATCGCGACGGTGAGCTCCCCGCCCCAGTCGTCGTCGCAGACGATGCCGTGGCGATTGAGCGCGCTGCGGAAGCCGTCCATGTTCTCCTGGCCCAAGCGCTCGAGCTCCGCGAGTTCGTCGGGGAAGGTGCGGGCAGCATTGGCAAGGCCGTGCATGACGGACGTGGAGACGATCGCGCCCGGTCGGCCGCTCGCGCCGCAGGCGATTCGATCCGCTTCGATCAGCGTTACGCGTCGCGCCGGATCGGCTTCCTTTGCCTGCAGGGCCGCCCAGAGCCCGGTGAAGCCGCCACCGACGATCAACAGGTCCGTATCGTGATCAACGCTCAGCGCCTCGATCGCTGCCGGGCGCGCGGGGCTGTCGAGCCAGAAGGGTTCGAAGCGGACCGCGCCGAGGGCGCTGCGGGATGCTTGGGTCATGTTTTCATGCGTCTCCGGACCTGAGTCGCCATGCTAACGCTGCGCGCAGCCGTCCGCGTGCTACCGTCATGGCCCCACTGCGACTCGTCGGTTCAATCATGCGTTCATGCGCCGTTCGAAGCCTTGCCCTGGACGCTTCAGTAGTCTGCCCTGCGCCCGGATGGATGTTCGGCCTCGACGAGCGCGGCTGCGACGGAGAGCGTGGGACAGAGATTTCCAGTTTGGCGGGCCTCTGCTTCTTGTCCAGTGAAGCTTCGGCAGCAGCACCCGTCAGCTGCTTTCCCGGCGTCGCGCCCGTGGTCTCGGACGTCGCAGCGTCGCGCTGGCGGTCATCGGATTCAGGCTTCGAACCGATCTGGCCGCTGAATTCTCGCCTGGGAAGCGCGGGTCGCGCTTTCGCGGACGGGCCCGAATGCGGCGGGCTCGACCGATTCCGAGGGGTAGCGTGAGCGCTCCTTTGTTTCGCTGTGGGCGCTGCGGCCACACCTTTGGTGAATCCGAGGCGCTCTGCGAGGACTGGACGGACCCCTCTCTTTCTTTCCTCTGTCCTCGTTGTGGAGAGCGCCTCGTCCGTGCGGAGCGGGTTGCAGCGGACGCGGTGCCGGCGCCAATTCGCCTACGCAGTTTCGTCCAGCGCCGGCAGAAAGAGCTGGTCATCGCCTTCGCGGTTCTGTGTGGGGCGCTTTTGACAGAACCGTTCTGGGGCGAGCGTGCGGCCGTCGGCGTCCTCTGCATCGGTGCGCTCGGCCTTGCTGTGCGTAATCTGCTCGCGGCGGATGCGCCTATCCAGGAGACGCTGCCCGCGGCGCTACTCGACGGCAGGGAGGCCCGCCACTGATGCGCCCGATCATCTTTGATACGGATCCCGGCATAGACGACGCCATGGCCCTGCTCTTTGCCGCGGCCTCTCCCACTATTGAACTCGTCGGAATCACCACGACCTTCGGCAACGCGACGATCGAGCAGACGACTCGCAATGCTCTGCTCATGGAGTCGCGCTTCGCGCTCGGATGTCCCGTCTATCGAGGCGCGGCGGCGCCCCTTGTCGGCAAGGCGGATGCCCCGCCGACCTTCGTGCACGGCATGGACGGTCTGGGGGATGCAGGCTACGTGGCGCCCGACATCGAAGCCGGGGACGACGCGGCCCGATTCATCGTCGACGCGGTCCGTGCGCGTCCGGGAGAGATCACGATCGTAGCCGTGGGTCGGCAAACCAATCTGGCTCGAGCACTCGCGATCGATCCCGGCATCGCGGACCTGGTGCGAGGCGTATTCGTGATGGGCGGTGCGCTCGGGCGCACCGGCGTTCACGGCAACGTCACGCCGTGTGCAGAGGCCAACATCTTCGGCGATGCCCATGCGGCTGATCGTGTGCTCACAGCGCACTGGCCGGTGACGCTCGTTCCCCTCGACGTGACCATGCGTACGCGCATGGGGCCGGAACTGGTCGAAGCGGTACGGCGGACGGCGGGCGAAGCGGGAGAGTTCATCGCCAATATCGTTCCCTGCTATCGAAGCTTCTACGAATCGCGCGGCGAAGGACCGGCATTTCCGGTCCATGATTCGAGTGCGGTTGCGGCACTGTTGATGCCCGAGCTCTTCACTCACGAGGCAGGTGCCTTGAGGGTCGTTACCGGTGGCATCGCCCACGGCCAGACGCTGTTCTCCTGGGGCACCGGCCATTACGTGCTCGATGATTGGGGCGGTTTGCCTGAACAGACGGTGTGCGTCGACGTGCGCGGCGACGCGGTGCTCGATTTCTGGCTGGAGACGCTCAGGAGCTGAGCGACCAGAGCCTCTTGGCCATGCGAGGTAGAACGGGCTCAGTGGCGCTGCGGCCGGGCTTTGCGCGGGACGGCGTCAGGGTGATACGACCGATGACGTCTGCGGCTACGGGCGTTTTCCGGCGGGCACTCCGCTGGCAATGCTGTATGCGGGATGCGCCGGTGCCCGCTGGGGGCACCGGCGCGCTGGCGCGTCAGACGCGTTCGATGATGATCGCCGGGGCCATGCCGCCCGCCGCACACATGGTGACGAGACCGGTCGACTTGTCCTGGCGCTCGAGCTCGTCGAGCACGGTGCCGATAAGGATCGAGCCGGTTGCGCCAATCGGGTGACCGAGGGCGATTGCGCCGCCGTTGACGTTGCACTTCTCCGGATCGAGGTCGAGATCGCGCATGAACTTCCATGCAACAACGGCGAAGGCCTCGTTGATCTCGAAGAGATCGATGTCGTCTAGGGTCATGCCTGCGCGCTTCACGACCTTGCGAGCGGCCGGGCCGGGCTCATTGAGCATGAGCTGCGGTGAGCCGGCGGCGTTCGCCATGGCGACGATGCGTGCGCGCGGCGTCCAACCCTGAGATTTCGCATACTCCGGCGACGCGAGGAGCAGGGCGCCCGCGCCGTCGACCACGCCTGAGCTGTTGCCGGCGTGGTGCATGTGCTGAATCTGCGTATCCGGGTAGGCGCGCTTCACCAGCTGATCGAAGGTCTCGCCGGTCTCGTCGAACGGCATGGGCATGAAGTTCTCGAACACCGCGGGTAGCTGGGAAAGGCCTTCCATGGTCGTTTGCGGACGCGGGAACTCGTCGTGGCCGAGCGCCAAGGTGCCGTCCTCGTTGTGTACCGGTACGACCGACTTGTCGAAGCGGCCTTCCTCGAGGGCGACCTTGGCGCGCTGCTGGGAGACGAAGCCAATGGTGTCGACGTCCTCGCGCTTTGCGCCTTCGAGGGTCGCGATCAGATCCGCGCAGATACCCTGATGCCACTGCGGATGCGCATCGCGAAGCGTCATGTTGCCAGCATCGAGCAGGCCACCGCCCTGCTGTGCCGTAGATGAGGTGAAGGACATCATCTCGCAGCCGCCGCCGATCACGCAGTCCTCCATGCCGGCCATGATGGATGCAGCCGCCATGTTCACGCTGGTGATGCCGGAGCCGCAGAAGCGGTCCAGGGTCACGCCCGAGGCAGCGGTGTCATAGCCGGCGAGCAGCGCAGACATACGCCCGAGGTCGCAGGCCTGCTTGCCGCGCTGAGAGCTGGTGCCCCAGATGATGTCGTCGACTTCGGACGTGTTCAGATCGTTGCGTTCAGCCAGCGCCTTGAGCACGGTCGCACCAAGATGCTGCGGATGCAGGTGGGCGAGGGATCCCTTGCCGACCTTGCCGATGCCGCGGGGCGTGCGTGCTGTGTCGATGATCCAGGCTTCGTTCGCTGCCACGTGTCTCTCCTCCTGCGCCCCGGAGACGGGGCTGATTCATGCGCATTAACCGGGGTAGCGAGTCTACGTCAGCGTTGGCGCCCGCGAACACCCGACCGTCGCCGGAAGTGCCCCGGGGCTGGACCCCTTCGCGCCTGTCGGCAGACCATGGCGGCATGGCTTTCGAAATCTTCTGGCGCTTCCTTGCACTGGGCTGCACGAGCTTCGGCGGGCCCGCCGCTCACATTGGCTATTTCCGCGCGACCTTCGTTGATCGTTTAGCGTGGCTCGACAGCGCGCACTACGGCCGACTAATTGCGGCGTCGCAGCTCCTGCCGGGGCCCGGTTCGTCGCAGGTCTGCTTTGCCATCGGCCTGGAGCGGGGTGGGTTCATGGGCGGCGTTGCGGCTTTCCTCGGCTTCACCCTGCCATCGTTCGTGCTCCTTTCCGGGCTCGCGGTCTTCGGCTCAGTGCTTGCCCCGGGCGCGTTCGGCATGGCGATCGTGACGGCTACGGTTTCGGGCCTGAAGCTACTTGCGGTGGTTGTCGTTGCCGATGCAGTGCGGGGGATGTACGCGGACTTCTGCGCGACCATCGGCGCCGCCGCAATGGCAATTGGAACGGCCTGTGTGTTGCTCGCCTTCGACGCGCCCGGGTTGCAGCTGGTCGCTCTGGTGCTGGCGGCCGTCGTCGGCGCAGCGTTGCCACGCCAGATCATGGGTGACGCAGAGCGCGTCCCGCCCGGCGGCGACGACGCGCGCCGTCCCGCCTGGCTGCCCCTCGCGCTGGTCACTGGATTCGCACTGATCCTGCTCCTGCCCGGCGTCGGCGCCGCCCTGCCGGGCGCGGCGGACGATTTTTTCCTTGCTGGTCTCATGGTCTTCGGCGGTGGGCACGTGGTTTTGCCGCTGCTTCAGCAGAGCGTTGGTGCGGTGCTTGGGGACGAAGTCTTTCTCACGGGCTACGCGGCGGCCCAGGCCGTGCCTGGCCCGATGTTCACGCTCGCCTCTTATCTCGGCGCCGTCCTGGAGCCTTCCCGGCCCTGGTTGGGCGCACTCGCAGCGACCCTCGCCGTGTTTGCGCCGGGTCTGCTGCTCATGGCCGCCTTTCGAGGATCGCTTGCGCGATTCGCCGCTTGGCCTCGCGCGGCGGCGGCGGCGGCAGGCGTCAACGCCGCTGTGGTCGGCCTGCTCCTCGCTGCGCTCTATTCGCCCGTGTTCACCGCGGCGGTGCACAGCAGTATCGACGTCGCCTTTGTCATCACGGGGCTGTGGGTGCTGACCGCCCTGCGCCCGCCGATCCTTGTGCTGGTGGTGGGTTTCGCGGTGACCGGCGCCCTGCGCGCTGTGCTCTGAGCGAGGCTGCCATGGCCCATGCGATCTGCGTGAAATGTGGCGACACCAAGAAGACAGCCTTGGACGAATGCCCTGCCTGTGCTTTCAAACCCACGAGTTCGCATGACAAGGCACAATCGATGGTTGCGACGACGCACAATCTTTCTGAAGCAAGGTTGACGCGCGTCGCCTCGGCGCTGATGCGGGGGGAACGGGTCGATCTTCCCTTCGAGCAGGTGCTGGAGTACATGGACATGTTCGAGGGTCGGGCGGAGCCCGAGGCGCCAGTGCGTCTGCCGAGCAAGGGCTGCGGCTGGCTGATTTTCTCCTGCATTCTGATCAGCCTTGCCTGCGTCGTGCTGGCATCTATCTGAGCGGGGTTACATGACGTACACCTTGGCCTTCCTGCACTCTGCTGAAGCGCACGTCGAGTCTTTCGATCGACTGATCGAGCGCGCTGACCTTCCAGTCCGCACGGTTCACGAGGTCCGTGCGGCGTGGCTTGACCGTGCGCGCGAGGACGGCATCGGTGTCGATTTGCTCGCCGAGGTTCGCACGCTGCTTGCGGAACTCGCCGAGCGCGCGGATCTCGTTGTGTGCACCTGTTCGACCCTGGGGCCTATCGCCGAGTCTCTCGGTGACGCCAGCGTTCTGCGCGTAGACGCGCCGATGATGGAACGCGCGGTGGCGGTCGGCGGTGAGGTTCTGCTGGTGTTGTGTCTCGAGAGCACGATTCATGCCTCATCACAGCTGCTGCGGCGCAGCTTCGAGGCGGCCGGCCGACCCCCGAACATGCGTCTGCTGATGGTCCCCGAGGCGTGGGCCGCATTCGAAGCGGGCAACAGCGCTGCGTTCACGGCGGCTATCGTGCGCTGGGTCGGCGTCGCGCTGGCGGCGGAGCCTGGCATCGACTGCGTCGTGCTCGGCCAGGCCTCCATGCATGTTGCGCGGCCAGCGCTGCTGGGGAGCGGCGTGCCCGTGTTGACCTCACCGGATTGCATGCTTGCTCGTCTGGACGAGCTCCTCGATAAGACCCTGCGCCTCGCTTGAGGCAGTGCATGGGAGGAGTCTTTCACACTGCTGCGCGCAGGAATGTGGACGTGGCAGGGCGCCTCCAGGGTTTGCGGACGGGTGTCTGCGGTCCGGTGAGATCATCGGTCTGGACGCGGAAGGCGGTCTTGTAGCGGTGCGCTGCGGCCTCAGCGCGCTGCGCGAGGCACGCAACGCACCTGAATGGACACCTGGATGGACACCTGGATGGATTCGCCGGCGTCACGGAGGTGCGGTTCCCTCGGGTAGGAGAATTGCCGGCGGTGATGTGGAGAGGTACTCGCCTTCCAGCGCGTACCCATCGGCGAGGGCCCAGAACCTGACTCGAGACGCCGCCGGCAAGGGCGACGACGCGCGCGACCTCGACGACCACCTCGATCACCGCTGCCGGCACGTCGCTCGCCACGAATCTCCGGACGCGACGCGACGCGATGTCGCCGCACCGCATGACCTCGTCAGCGCCCGGATGATCACACGCTGCGTGTGAGCGGCTCGCGGCTGGTGTGCGGGTGGCGCGCGATCAGCCCTTCACGTTGCTCTGGGGGACTTCCGAGAACGGCACGTTCTTGTCCGGGCGAATGTCCGGCGGCATGCCGAGTACCCGCTCGGAGATGATGTTGCGCAGGATCTCGTCCGAGCCGCCCTCGATCCTGTTCGCGGGGCTGCGCAGGAACTGGCGCTGGAACTGGGCGCCAAAGCCGGCGTCCTCAGCGTCGAGGATGCCGCCAAAGTCCTGCAGGTCGAGGGCGAAGTTTGCGCTCTCGTTGTTGTTGGCGGCGACGACGATCTTGCTGATTGAGGCTTCCGGCCCCGGATCCTCGCCTTTCGAGAGCGCGGTAATCATCCGGTAGCTCGTGTACTTCAGGCCCATCTCGCGGCAGTACCAGTCAGCAAGATGCTCCCGATAGGCCTTGTTCTCGATGGCGGGTCCGTCTTCGGCGTCGAGATTCCGTGCGGCTGTGAACACGTCCATCACCGTGTTGGAAAGGCCGCCGCCGACCGCGAGGCGCTCGTTCATGAGCGTCACCAGTGCGACCTTCCAGCCCTCACCCGGCGTGCCGAGGCGCTGGCTGTCCGGAATGCGGACGTCGGTGAAGTACACCTCGTTGAAGTCCTGGTTGCCGTTGATCTGCTTGATCGGTCGGACCTCGACGCCCGCAGAGCGCATGTCCAGGAAGAACATCGTCAAACCCTTGTGCTTCGGCACGGAGGGGTCGGTGCGCGTGATGAGCAGGCCATAGTCGGAGTAGTGGGCGCCGGAGGTCCACACCTTCTGCCCGTTGATCACCCAGTCGTCGCCGTCGCGTATAGCGCGCGTCTTGATGCCGGCGAGATCAGAGCCTGCGACTGGCTCGGAAAAGAGCTGGCACCAGACTTCCTCGCCGGAAGCGATCTTCGGCAGAAAGCGCTTGTTCTGGGCCTCTGTGGCGTACGCCATCATGGTCGGCGCGCACATGCCCTGGCCGATGATGAAGGTGCCGTCGGGCGTCACGTAGCGGGACACTTCCTGATTCCAGATCACGCTCTGGATCGGCGTTGCACCGCGGCCACCGAAGGCCTCCGGCCAGGCGATGCAGGCCCAGCCTGCATCGTAGAGGCGCTTTTGCCAGTCCTTCGCAACCGCGATCGCATCGTCGCCCGCCCCGTAGGGCGTCTCGCTGCTGTGCCGGCGCACAGGGGCGTTCGCATCCAGAAACGCTCGCACTTCTGCGCGGAAGGCGGCCTGGTCGGGTGAGTCGTTGAAATCCATGCGAGGTCTCCGGCTGACGTCCGCGGTCGCTGGAGTGTATTAATGGCTGTCCATTACTGCCAGAACCTGCGCTACATGCGTCGTGAACTCTCGCATCCGGTCGTCCGCAGCGTGGTCTGCAGCTGTGTCATGGCCGACGAGGTCCTGCTCTGGGACTGGCTCGTGGAGGAACTTGACGCCGGGCGGTTTTGCGTCGAGTGGACGGAAATGGTCCGCGACGGCTACGCGCGGCGGACGCGTGTGCAGTTCACCAACGAGCTCGATTGCCATCGCTTCCTGCGCTGGGCGACGAGTCGTGGCTTCAAGATCGAGGAAAGCGCATGAGCGAAGTGATGTTCGAGCGCGAGGGTTCGGCGTGGGTGCCCACTGCGGCAGCCCGCGGCCCCTGGGGTGCATCGCTCCACGGTGGCGCGCCGGCCGCTCTGCTCGCCCACGTGCTCGACGCGGTCGCTGACCGCCCGGGCCCGCTGGCGCGGCTCACGCTCGATCTGTTCCGCCCCGTTCCGCTAGCGCCGCTTGAGGTCACCGTGACGCCCCTGCGCCTCGGTCGGCGCCTTGCGGTCCACGAAGCGGTCCTTACGGCGGATGGCCGACCGCTCGTGCGCGCGGTGTCCGTACACGGAGATGAGCAGCCGATCGAAGGCGCTGCCCTGCCTGCGGACGCACTGCCGGCCATGCCGTCTCTGGAAATGGGAGACGAGCAGTCCCTGGTCGCGGCCTATGCCGCGCCCGGCTACCGACGGGCGCCCGACGAAGACGGCCTGCATCACCGCCTGCGCGTCCGGCGCGGTCCCGGCGAGGCCGGCAGCGGCCGCAATGCGGCCTGGGTGCACCTGCCCCTCGACCTTGCCCCCGGCGTGCCGCTCTCGCCCATGGCGCATCTTGGCGGCTGCTCGGACTTTGCCAACGGTCTCAGCCAGCGCCTCGTGCAGACGCCCGATGCGCACCTCGGCTTCATCAACGCGGACATCTCGCTGCACGTGCTTCGAGCGCCCGCGACGACGCGATTCGCGATGTTCGCGCGCAATGAGGTGCACGCGGGCGGTCGGGCCATCGTATCCGCCGAGTGCTATGACGAAGACGGCCTCCTCGCGCGGATCACGCAGACCGCCCTCGTCATGGCTTGGACCTGATAGCCTCGCCGCGCACCCTAGGAGAGGAGTTCTGCATGCGCCTGCTCGGTACCTTCGCGGTTTGCGCACTCCTGTGCGCCTGCGCCAGCACAGGTCCGGACGCGCCGCTTCGTCTGAACGACATCCAGGCGCTGGCGTCGCACAACTCCTACAAGCGATCCATCGACGCCGCGCTCTTCGAGCGCATGCTCACAGATGCGGGGCCGCGCATGCTTGCCCTCGATTACGCGCATCCGTCGCTCGCCGAGCAGCTCGATCTTGGCCTCCTGAAACTGGAGCTTGACGTCTTCCATGACCCGGACGGGGGCCGCTACGCGACGCCTGCGGGCGTCGCGCTGCTCCGCGGTCTGGGTGCACCCGCCGAACCGTACGACGCGGAGGTGATGCGCGCGCCAGGCTTCAAGGTGTTGCACATTCAGGACATCGACTTCCGCAGCCAGTGCGCAACCTTCCGCATCTGCCTCGCGCAGCTCCGCGACTGGTCGGATGCGCACCCCGAGCATCTGCCGATCGCCGTGTCCATCAACGCCAAGCAGCAGGCGCTCACCACCTTCGATGCGGTCGAACCGCTCGCCTTCGATGCCGATGCCTGGGATGCGCTCGACGGCGAAATCATTGAGGTGCTCGGGCGCGAACGGCTCCTCGTTCCCGACGACGTTCGCGGCGAAGCGTCGACACTGCGCCGCGCCGTCCGCAGGCGGGGGTGGCCGTTGCTCGACGAGGTGCGCGGACGGTTCTACTTCGTGCTCGACGAACCCATGCCGGTACTCGAGGGCTATCTCGACGGTCATCCGTCGCTCGTTGGTCGCGCCATGTTCGCGATCGTGCCCGAGAACCATCCTGCTGCAGCCTTTCTGATCCTCAACGATCCGGTGGGTCAGGCGGCGCGTATCCGTGAGGCAGTCGAGGCGGGATACATCGTGCGCACGCGGGCCGATGCGGACACGAGTGAGGCGCGCACCGGAGACACGACGCGTCGAGACGCGGCATTCGCGACCGGCGCGCAGTTCGTGAGCACGGACTACTACCGTGCGGATCCTCGCTTCAAGACGGGCTACGAGGTCCGCTTCCAAGGCGGCGCCACCCTGCGCTGCAATCCGGTGCGGCGGCCTGACCCGGCCTGCGCGGCACCGGCGGCCGTGCCTTAGCCTGGCGAGGGCTCTGGCCGCAGGGCCAGGGCAAGTCGGCCCGCGAGCCAGCCCATCGGTAGATAGGCGAAGCCGATATCCGCGATCAGGAAGGTGATCGGCGCCGGAATGATGAAGGCTGCAGCGATGCCGCCGAGAAGTACGAAGGCCGCCATCCCGAGCGCGAAGCGCATCCGGTGAGAGGCCGCGATGAGCGCCGCGATCAGTCCGCCCACGAACGCGTTCGTCGCGTGCGCCAACCAGGGTGCGATGAAGTTCTCGAAGCCCATGCGCTCCATGTTGGCCTTGAGGCTGTTCGCGTCGTTCGGATCGATGCCTTCCGGGAGAGGGAAGAGCGTCGGCCCGAGACCGATGATCGCGATGTTCAGGAAGCCTCCGACGAGCACGCCGAGAGTCACGCCGGTAATGCCAAGCAGCCAGGCCTTCATGCAGTCGCCCCGATGAAAAATATGTCGCGCGGGCAGTGTGCCCGACGGATGCAGTCAGGCGGAGTCGCGCGCGAGTTGTTCCACGGCCAGACGCGCGCCCGCCAGGTCCTCGAGGGCCGTGCCCACGGATTTGAACAGCGTGATCTCCGCGTCCCCTGTGCGGCCTGGGTGCCCGCCCGCCACAAGCGTCGGCAGATCGGCCACGATGTCGTCGGCCGAAAAGCGGCCAAGAGCGATCGCGTCGATGAATTCACCGGCTTCGGCGAGCACGCCCGCGCGCGTGTCCACGAAGCAGCGCGCCGAAAGCAGCGCATCGAGATCGGCCTCGTGCATGGTCGCCCGATAGCTGCCGATGAGATCGAGATGGGTGCCCGGACGCAGCCAGGCGCCCCGAATGAACGCTTTCTGGGAAGGCACGGCGGTGGTCACGATGTCCACCGAGCGGACCGCGTGCTCGAGCCCGTCGGCTACGCGCACGTCGATGTCCGGGAGGCGCCGCGCGAGCGTCGCGGCCGTCTCTGCGGCTGCCTCGGCGCGCCGGGCCCAGACCTGCACTTCGGTGAGGGGGCGCACGGCCGCATAGGCCTCGGGCAGGGCGCGCGCGAGACGCCCCGAGCCGCACACGAGCAATCGCCCTGCGTCTGCGCGCGCGAGATAGCGCGCGGCCAGCGCCGACGCCGCCGCGGTGCGCCGAGTCGTGAGGGTGGCGGCGTCAAGCACTGCCTTCGGCGTTCCGTTGCGCGCGTCGAAGAGCACGTAGACGCCCTGAATCCGTGGCCGATCGCGTCGTGCGTTGTGCTCGAAGAGCGTCACCAGCTTCACCCCGCTCGCGCCCCCTGGCACCCAGGCGGGCATCACGAGCAGATCGCGCTGTTCCGGGCCGTCGGGTCCGGCGCCCAGATCGCCGTGGAGACGGTGCGGCGTCTCGATCGGATCCGTGAATGCCGTCGCAAGCGCGTCGATGAGCGCCGGGAAGCCCAGGCAGGCCGCGAGGGCATCAGCGTCGATGTAGGGCAGATCGTTCATGGTCGCTCCCGATCGAGACTGCCGATGCTCCATGGCGCTAGGCCCCTGTGCAACGCACACGCGGCGCGCGTATCGTCCGGCTCTTTCCGGGAACGACCCTGAGGATTGCGCTCGTGACTGCGACCGCCAGCCCTGCCAACGACCTCGACCTCGCCCGCGCCGACGTTGCGGCGCGCAAGCTTGAGGACGAAACCGTCAACCTCGAACGCCTGCTGGAGTCAGGCGCCCTGCCTGCCGCCGAGCGCGCGCGCGCCCTCGATCGGGCGCGTGATCTGGTGCGCACGGCACGGGCCCGTCGTGCCGATCGCTCGCCCCTCGATGCCTTCCTCGAGGAATACGGCCTGTCGAACGAGGAAGGCGTAGCCCTCATGTGCCTGGCCGAGGCGCTGTTGCGGATTCCGGACGACGACACGATCGATGAGCTCATTGCGGACAAGATTCCGCAGGGCCGCTGGTCGGAGCACCTCGGCGGGTCGGATGCGATGCTCGTCAACGCCTCCACCTGGGCGCTCATGCTCACGGGGCGCGTCATCGAGCCGGATCAGCTCATGGGCGGGGAAGCGCCGCGGAACTGGTTCCGGCGCATGGTCTCGCGCATGGGCGAGCCGGTGATCCGCGAGTCCGTGAAGGCCGCCATGCGCATCCTCGGCCGCGAGTTCGTGCTTGGCGAGACCATCGCCGACGCCATTCGCCGCGGCGGTAAGGAGTATCGCGATCGCGCGCTTTTTTCTTTCGACATGCTCGGTGAGGGCGCGCGGACGATGGAGATGGCCGAGCGCTATCTCGCGCACTACGCCGCGGCCATCGATGCAGTCGTTGCCGGTTCCGACGGCGACGACGTGCGTGCGCGCGACGGCATCTCCATCAAGCTCTCAGCGCTGCATCCACGCTATGACCATGCGCACTTCCCTGACGTGCGCGCGCAGCTCTACGGCGCGCTCAAGTCGCTCGCGCTGTCGGCCGCGCGTGGTGGCATCGGCTTCAACATCGACGCTGAGGAAGCCGATCGCCTCGAGATCTCCATGGACCTCTTCGAGGCGCTGGCGCGCGATCCGGATCTCTCCGACTTCGACGGCCTGGGCTTCGTCGTGCAGGCCTACGGCAAGCGGGCGACGGGCGTAATCGCCTGGCTCGATGCGCTCGCGCGCGAGACGGGCCGAAATTTCATGGTGCGCCTGGTGAAGGGCGCCTACTGGGATGCGGAGATCAAGCACGCGCAGGTCGAGGGCCTCGAAGGCTTCCCCGTATTCACGCGCAAGGCGACCACGGACCTCTCTTATCTCGTCTGCGCCCGCATGCTGCTTGCGACTGAGGGCCGCCTCTATCCTCAGTTCGCGACGCACAATGCGCATTCGGTCGCCGCGATCATGGAAATGGCGGGCGATCGCCGCGATTTCGAGTTCCAGCGTCTGCACGGCATGGGCGGATTGCTCTACGACGTCTGCGTGGCCGCCTGGAACGACTTCCCGCGTCTACGCACCTACGCGCCGGTCGGTATCCACGAAGACCTGCTCGCCTATCTCGTGCGGCGCCTGCTCGAGAACGGCGCGAATTCCTCGTTCGTGAACCGCTTCCTCGACGAACGGTACCCGGTAGAGGAAGTGGTGGAGGATCCCGTCGCCCAGGTGCGTGCGGCCCCGACGGCGGGCCATCCGGACATCGCATTGCCGGCAGACCTCTACGCGCCGAGACGCAATTCGGCCTCTCTCGATCTTGCCTCCGGGCCGGTCACCGACGCGCTCGCCGATGCCCTCCGTGCCTTCGACGGTCGTCGCTTCGAAGCGGGTCCGATTCTTTCCGGCCGCGTCGTCGAAGGCCAGGTCCGAGAGGTCGTCGATCCTGCCGATCGCACGCGGATCGTCGGCGCCGTCTCCGACGCCTCGGCGGCGCAGGTGGATCTCGCCGTGCGCGCCGCGTCCGCTGCGCAACCGGCCTGGAACGCCCTTGGCGGTGCGGGCCGCGCGGCCGTCCTGGATCGCATTGGCGATGCCTACGAAGCGGAGCTCGAGCGCCTGATGTATCTCGCCGTGCGCGAGGCCGGGAAGACCCTTCCCGACGCGCTCGCCGAGGTCCGCGAGGCCGTGGACTTCTGCCGCTACTACGCCGATCGCGCCCGCGAGCTGTTTGCCGGGCCCCAGCGCTTGCCTGGACCGACGGGCGAACGCAACGAACTGCACCTCGAAGGCCGGGGCGTGTTCGCGTGCATCAGTCCGTGGAACTTCCCGCTGGCGATCTTCACGGGCCAGGTCACGGGTGCGCTCGCGGCAGGCAACGCCGTGGTCGCCAAGCCGGCGGAGCAGACCTGCCTGATCGCCGCGGAAGCGATTCGGCTCATGCATGAGGCCGGAGTGCCGGGGGACGTGCTCCAGCTTGTCTGCGGCGACGGGCCGAGCGTCGGCGGGCCGCTCGTCCGCCACCCGGGCATCGACGGCGTCGCCTTCACGGGGTCCGACGCGACGGCGCGTGCGATTCGCCTGGTCATTGCGGAGCGCGAAGGCCCTATGATTCCGCTGATCGCGGAAACGGGCGGGCTCAACGCCATGTTCGTCGACTCCTCCGCGCTTCTGGAACAGGTGACCGACGACGTTGTGCGATCCGCCTTCGGCAGCGCGGGCCAGCGCTGCTCAGCGCTCCGCGTGCTCTATCTGCAGGCCGACGTCTACGAGCGCGGCCTCGCGCTTATCCGCGGCGCCATGACCGAACTCATCGCGGGCGATCCGATGGAACTCGCCACGGATCTCGGGCCAGTCATCGATGCGGAGGCGATGGAACTGCTCGAGGCGCACATCGAGCGCATGCGCAAAGCGGGACATGCCGTCGAGCGCCTGACGCTGCCCACCGCGACGCATGGCGGTACGTTCGTGGCGCCGACGATCGTGGAGGTCCCGGATCTCGATGCGGTCGGCGGCGAGCACTTCGGCCCGATCCTGCACGTGCGCCGCTTCGATGAGGATGCGCTTGAAGCATGCCTCGAAGAGGTTGCCGCTTCGCGCTATGGCCTGACGCTGGGCGTGCAGTCGCGCATCGATCGCCGCTGCCGCCAGATCGCCGAGTCCATGCCCGTCGGCAATGCATACGTGAACCGCAACATGATCGGCGCGATCGTCGGCTCCCAGCCCTTCGGCGGGCGAGGCCTTTCCGGCACGGGGCCGAAGGCGGGCGGGCCGCACTATCTCCTCGCGTTCGCGACCGAGCGCAGCGTGACAGTGAACACCGCCGCCAGCGGTGGCAACGCGGAATTGCTTCGCCTGGTGCGCTGACTCAGTGGGTTGTGAGGGGCACATCGGCGTGCGCGTCGGCGTGCGCATCCGCGTGCGCGTGCGCGTCCGCGTCCGCATCCGCGTCCGTCTCGACATGCCTGTCCACGGCGATTCGGTTGCGGCCCTCTCGCTTGGCGCGATAGAGCGCTGCGTCCGCTCGCTGGATGAGCGTTTCCGGCACCTGTTCCGCAGTCGGCCGCATGGCGGCCACGCCCGCGCTGATCGTGATGATGCCGTGCGCGCTTTCGGGGTGAGGGATGGCGAGATCCGCAACGGCCATGCGCATTCGCTCGGCCAGCTGTTGGGCGCCGCACGCCTGCGTGTCGGGAAGAATTGCGACGATCTCTTCGCCGCCGTAGCGGGCCACGAGGTCACGGGGGCGATTGGCGGTTCCCTCTAGCACCTGACAGATGGCGCGTAAGGCTCCATCACCCTCGAGGTGCCCCTGGCTGTCATTGAACCCCTTGAAGTGGTCGACGTCGGCGAGCACCAGCGCGAACTGCGAATCGCGACGCAGATGATCGGACCACGTAGCTTCCAGCTGTTCGTCGAAGCAGCGGCGATTGCCGATGCCCGTCAGTCCGTCGACGCGAGACTGTCGCTCCAGTTCCTGGGCGAGATCGGCGAGTTCGGTCGTGCGCTCCGCGACGCGCGCTTCGAGTTCATGGGCATAGCGCTCGATGGCGTCTCGTGTGTCCTGGAGATCGGCCGTTGCCCGTTCGAGGTCCGTGAAGGCTCGCCCGGAGCGAAGCGCCATGAGTGCGGTCTGGCAAAGTACGAAGCCGAGAAGCCCGAAAGGCTGCAGGTGGAGGTGCCCGCCGAAGATACCTGCGGTCGCAAGGCTGCGATGGGTGGTGATGAGCATGTCGTGCAGGCCCGCAAGCGCGATCGCGAGAATGCCGACGAGAAACAGACCCGCACCTTCGTGGCCGCGTACGGCGGCTCGCAGGACCAGCGCTGGCCCGAGGACGGCCGAGGCGACAAGGATCGCCTGCATTCCTGGCAGCAGGCGAGAGAAGCCGTCGACATCGAGGAAGATGACCAGCGTCGCGAAGACGAATGAGCATGCGCCAAGGCCGTTCGCCAGGGCCTTCGGAACTGCGTCCGGGAAGAGGCCGCGGACAAAGGCCCAGGCAGATCCGAGCATGAGCAGCATGGACAGGAACTCCACGCGCACGACAGTCTCCCAGCGGATGCCGGGAATCAGTTCGACAAGGTAGGTCTCGTCGGTTGCGAGCCCGCGGACACCTACCGCGGCCGACAGCAGGGCGAACGCGAGGGCGGAGAAGTCGTCCCGTCGGATCAACCAGAGCACGAGGTGATAGAGCCCGATGATGAAGAAGGTTCCGGCGAGATAAGCCGCCAAGCCGACGCGCAGCTCCCGTTCTGCCTGCAAGGCGTGCTGATCCCCGATCCACAGGGGTTCCCAGAGGCCACCGTTGGCATAGTGAAAGTTCGACGCCTGCAGCTGGAGCACGAATTCGTCGTCGGTCTGGGGCGGCAGTGGCACGATCAGGGGCAAATAGGCAGCTTCCGCACCTTCCCGTCGAGTAGAGACGCGACCTGCTTGCGCGAGGAGATGCCCGTCGACGTAGAGTCGATACGCCGTGCCCACGGTTGTGACGCGAAGCGCGAGATCGCGCGCGTCGGCAGGTAGGCGCACGCGAACGCGATAGGTTGCATAGCCGTGACCGGAAGGCAGTGCGGGCCCGTGGACGCTGTGCTCCCAGGTGTCCGGTAGTTGGCTGAATTGCGGGAAGGCGCCGTCACTGGCGTCAGCGTCGATGAGCGCGTTGGGCGCGGAGCGCCACTGCCCGGCCAGGCGCACAGCTGGACCGTTATGCAGCGCGCGATTAGACAGATCCACGACCCCTGCGCGCGCTTCTGGCGGTGCTGCGAACTCGCAGCCCGCCAGCAGCAGAAGTGAAGCGAGCAGGGCGATCAAGCGGCCGGCAAAGCCCGCCAGGCCTGCCCCTCGGACCCTTCGCGGGTCCTTGGGGCTAGCCGATTTCACGGCACCGGCGTCCCACCTTGAAGTACGGTCGCGAAGCGATCACCGTCGATATTCCCACCGCAGAGCACAAAGCCTGCTGGTCTGTCGGCGAGCTGTGCCCGTTCCTTGAGCAATGCCGCCAAGCCTGCTGCGCCGGCACCTTCGGCCACGTTGTGCGTGTCGGCGTAGAGGATTCGCATCGCCTCGGCGATCTCGTGATCAGAGACCTCGACCACCCGCGCCGCACCAGCGCGAATGATCGTCAGCGCATCAGGCTGCGGTTCCCGGCATGCCATGCCGTCGGCGAAGGTCAGTGCCTGTTCCAGCACGACGGGCGTGCCTGTTTCGAAGGCGCGTGCATAGGCGGGCGCACCGCTTGCCACGACGCCCACGATCTCCGTATCGAGGCCGAGCAGATCGCGGACGGTGATGACGGCGCAGATACCGGAGCCCATGCCGATGGGGACGTACACCGTGGCGAGATCCGGGCGTGCGGAGAACAGTTCGAGGGCATAGGTTGCAACGCCACGAACGAGTTCGGGATGAAAGGACGGTACGCGATGCCAGCCGCGGGCGCGTTCCAGGTCGGCGGCATGCGTGCGGGCCTCATCGAAGTCGCGCCCTGCGATGACGATCTCGCCGCCGAAGGCGCGCATGGCTGCGTTCTTCTCGCTCGAGTTGCCTTCGGGCACGACAATGCAGCACGGCAGGCCGTAGCGGGACGCCACGAGCGCGAAGGTCTGGCCATGGTTGCCCCGGGTCGCCGTGACGAGGCCCGCTGGGAGATCGCCGGCTTCTGCGAGCGCCGCCATGTAGGTCATGCCGCCGCGGACCTTGAAGGCACCGGTGGGTGTGTGGTTCTCGTGCTTGACCACGATCTCGATGCCGGTCCGCGCCCGCAGGCTCGGCCAGGCGTACTGTGGCGTAGGCGGCACGAGCATGCCTACCAGCTCTACGGCGTCGTCGAGCGCGGCGCGATCGAACAGGGGCATGCGGTGCTCTCCAGGTGGGCGCGTCGCCTCCGGGACGATGAGGGTCGGCTATGCTCTCGGTGCGAGGTGCATGATGGCAACGGACTAGTCGGTCGACCACTTCAGGAGAGCCGTATGCGCGAAACGGTGCTGGTGACGCTCGGCCGTCTGCCCAAAGGGTTGGAGATTGCCCGGGCGTTGGCCGCGGCGGGCTGCCGCGTCGTGGTGGCTGATCCCTTTGCCTGGCATCTCACGCGCCTGTCTCGCGCTGTCGATCGATCGATACGAGTGACTGCGCCGGTGCGTGATGTTGGAGCCTTTCGTCGCGATCTTCTGAAGATCGTCGAGCACGAGCAGATAACGCGTGTCTGTCCCGTGTCCGAAGAGATCTTTCATGTCGCCGGGGTCGAGCGAGACCTGCCGGCCCGAGTCCAATTGCACTGCATGACGCAGACGACGCTTCTAGAGCTGCATGACAAGCTGGCATTCATCCGCCGCGCCGAAGCCATCGGTCTACCGGTCCCGGAAACGCATGCGGCGGACAGTGATGCCGGTCGGATGTTCGCTGCCGGGCACGCTTTCGTGGTGAAGCCCATGCGGGCGTCGTCCGGCCACGGGCTGTCCATGCACGCGGCGGGAGAGGCTGTTCCGGACACCGCGCAGGCCTCTGTGGTGCAGGCGCTGCTGCCGGGGGCGGAGACCGCGACGTTCTCGGTGGCACACGAGGGGCGGGTGCTCGGCACGGTGGTCTATCGCGCTCGCATCCTCTCCGGCACGGTCGCGGTGTCCTTCGAGCGCGTCGTCGAGCCAGACCCGGACCAATTGCGCTGGATCGAGCTTTTCGCCGCGGGTACGGGGTTCAGCGGTTTCCTGTCATTCGACTTCCGGCTCGATGCGGAAGGGCGGAACCTGCCGATCGAGTGCAATCCACGGGCGACCTCGGGCATTCACTTCGTCGCGCCGGACGCGCTTGCGCGCGCCCTGCTCTCGCCCGAGACCTGCGAGGGCTTTGCCTATCGTGACGAGGAGCGCCTGCAGCAGTTCTTCCCGGCTCTCACGTCATGGCAGGGCGCGGCGCTCAGGGGCGAAGCGCGGCCACCTGCGCGGATGCTCTTCGACTGCCGCGACGTCGCCTGGCAAGCCGACGATCCACTGCCCTTCCTGCTCATGACGCCCGCGTCCTGGCCCATCCTCTCGAAAACGATCTTCAAGGGGATGAGCTTCGGCGACGCCGCGACCGCCGACGTCGGCTTCTACGACTGAGCGGCGCGTTCAGAGGCCAGGGCTGTAGCGGCGCGCGGCGCGCGCATCGACGTCTTCCGTATAGAAGGGCACGTCCTTGAAAGCGACGTCGATGTACCGCTGAGCCTGATCGTCGAAGTGCGGCGAGTCGGGGTCACCGGACTGGCCCCCGGCGAGCAGCGATTTCGCGCGCACGCGCTCACCGAACTCCACCACCGCGACGAAGCTGTTGCCCCGGCGGCCGTAGAGCTTGTCGACGTCGTCGCGACGCCGCGTCCCATAGGCCGCCAGTGAACCCCAGGCTCCGGATGCGAGGCCCACCGGCAGCGAAGGGGCGTCGTCGTCGTAGTGCTCTGTGATGGCGCCGTCCATGCGCTGGAAGCGATTGATTTCCCCCCAGGGCACTAGGGTGTCGCCGAACTTCGACTCGAGCTCCTCCAGCGTGATCGCGAATACCCGCAGACGGTCGGCCGGATCGCTGTCCGTGCCCATCCAGTCCAAGCGCTCCATGCGCGAGAGCGTGCTCGGGGCGGTGACCGACTCCAGCATGTTCAGACCGTAGAAATGCGCGAGCGACATGGCGGTGGAGTCCGGCGCGGTGCGCAGATCCCAGGTCCTGAGTGCCTCGATCGGCCCCGCCCATGCGGCCGGCGCTTGTGCGTAGGCGTCGACTGCTTCGATGAGCCCCGACAATAGTTTCTCGAAGCCTGGCAGATACGGGTCGTAGGCGAGTTCGATGAGGCCATCGAGGGTGACGTTGTCGGCATCCTCGAGCACCTGCACCGCATGGATGCCGCGATGGTTCTCGGGATCCGGCGCCATGTATGCGGGATAGTCCGCCCGCTTCGGGCTCGCCTCCGCGGCGGCGGTGTAGGGCGTCGAATTGCAGTTCTGCAGCCAGCCCGTCGCCGGATTGAGCAGATGCACCGTCTCATCGACCGTGTGCAAGCCCTGCCAATCGGTCGCGGGATCGCTGCCGTCCACCGGGGCGCCGTAGTCGAAGCTCGGGTTCCGGCGCGGCATGAAGTTGCCGTGGAAGTAGGCGATGTTGCCGCTGGAGTCCGCATAAACGGTGTTGTTCGAGGAGTTCGTGCGGATATCCATCATCTCGCGGAACCCGTCGTAGTCCGCGTTCTTCATGCGCAGATAGGACTGCGACAGTGCATTCACCGGGTCCCAGTTGATCTTCGTTGCGACCCAGCGGCCGCCGTCGAGGTGCGTGATCGGGCCGTGGTGTGTGCGATAGCTCGGGAAGGTGCGGGTCGAGACGCCGTCTCCGTCGCGATAGCGCAGGACGATCTCGGAGACTTCGAGGGGACGCATTTCTTCGCCGTAGCGGTACTGCAGGCCCGTCTCTGTGCGCACCACGTCTTCCACGAACTCGTCCATGAAGTCCGCGTAGGTGGACGTGTGCATCCAGCCCGTGTCTTCGTTGAAGCCCTGATAAACGAAGAACTGTCCCCAGGTTACGGCGCCGTAGGCGTTCAGGCCTTCCTCCGAGACCATGTGCATCTCGCCGCGGAAATAGAACGAGGTGTGCGGATTGATGAGCAGCAGGGCATTGCCGCTCGCTGAGCGTTCCGGTGCGATGGCGAAGCCGTTGGAGCCCGCCGGCTCGCGGAACTCCAGCAGATCGCGCGTAGCGACGATCGGGTTCGCCTGCCATGGATTCGCGGTGATCTCCGGTCCCGGCAGGCTTTCTGTCCGATCGATGCCCGCGCCATAGAATTCGCGAATACCCTCAAGCGGTATCTGCTCGATGTCCCCGCCGATGGAGCCCTCGAAGAAGTACATCGGCATCCATGGCTCGAAGTGTTCGATGAGCGAGGGCGTGATATCCGGATGGCTTGCCAGATACCAGTTGAGGCCATCCGCCCAGGCGTCACAGAGATCGCGGAGCCAGGCGGGCGCGGCGCCGTATGCGGCTCGCGCTTCGGCCTCCGTCATGTACAGGCGCGCGCGGAGATCGCTGAACAGAGCGTCTTCGCCTTCCACTTCCGCCAGGCGGCCGATGGCCCAGATGTAGTTGCGCTCCACGCGGGGGAAATCGTCCTCGGCCTGGGCGTAGATCATGCCGAAGACGGTGTCGGCGTCGGTCTCGCCGTAGACGTGCGGGATGCCAAAGTCGTCGCGGATGATCGTCACGCGTGCGGCGCGGGTGGCGAGGCGCGTCTGCTCCGGATCGGCCGTTACCTCCGATGCGGGCGCATCTGTGACTGGAGTCGCTGCGGGGTCTGTGCAGGCCCCGAAGCTGGCGGTAAGAGAGAGCAGGAGCAGCAGTCGCAATTGCATCAGGGCGTCCCTTGATATTGGAATCGCTGCATCCTGCCGCAAACGCGCGGCCGAAGACGACTCAGGGCGCCTCGTCGGCCGTATGGCAGGCTGCGCAGGCTCTCGCAGGCCCTGCATCCAGGCCAGCGACCAGACGTTCGACATGACATCCGCGACAAAGGTCATGGAAGTGGGACTCGATCAGGTGCGAAACGCTGGGGTCGGCCTTGTGGCATTCGAGGCAGGGCCCGCGCGGTGTCGAGTCGACGAATTCGTGATGACAGTCGGTGCAGTTCACCGTCTGGTGGTCGGCGTGGGCGAACGTGAGAGGCAGCAGAGGTTCCTCCGACGCGGGCACGGCTGTAGCAACGAGCAATGCAATGGCCGACGCAAGGCCGCCGATGAGTCCGATCAGCGCTGGCGCTCTCATGCGCGCGTCACGGCGAAAAGGAGCAGGGTCGTGAGTCCGGCAAGTGCTATGCCCGGATGCCGGACCTCCATGCCGGGCTGTGGTGGACGCCTGCGCAGCACGCGGCGATCTGTCCAGAAGCCGAGAGGCAGGAGGACGAGCGCGGTGAAGCCGAGCATGCGCGCGAGGGTGGTGTCGAAGTAGAAGCCGGAGCCGAGCACGTGCCAGGTGATGGCGCCGAGAAGGAGGAGCCAGGTCCACTTGTGCCAGCTGCGGAAGGCCGGCCAGCTCTGCCATACGCGTTGGCGTGCCCGAGGAAAGGAAGCCCAGGTGAGCGCCAGCAGCATGACAAGCGCCATTACGCCCGCGAGCATGTAGGGCGGCGCGTCTGCCTCCAGATATTCGAGGAGCGTCGGTTCGGCGACGAGCAGCCCGCCGCTGTGGAGCACGGCGAAACCGCAGATCCAAAGCGCAAGGTTTGCGTGGGCGTCGAGCATGGGCTGGCGCGCGGGCGAGGCTGATAACCAAGATAGATGAATGTAAAGCGCGCAAGCCGCAAAGCCTGCGCCATTCAACAGATCCCACTGCGGGCCACCAGAGCTTCCCGTCGATGCGAAAGACGCGGCGAGGAGGAGAAGGATGGTGCATAGCATCACAGGCATGCGGGGAGTCTAGCGATCCCCCTTGAAGTTTCATCCGTGCTTGGCAGGATGCGCGCGCCCGGCCCGCCCCCGAGGGCCTTTCCCCAGGAGATTCAAGATGTCGACATCGGTTCTCAGCAGAGCGACCGGATCGCTCGACCTCGCCGGTTCGTTTGCGGTTACGGCTGCTCGCTTCGGCACTGGCGTCGCAGCACGCCGCCGCACCATGCGTCCTGAATGGCTTTTCGTGCTTTACGAGTTCGAGGCCTGTCCGTTCTGCCGCATTGTCCGGGAGGCACTCACGGAGCTCGACCTCGACGCCGAGATTCGACCTTGCCCCAAGGACGGTGAGCGCTTCCGTCCTGCACTCGTTGCACGTGGGGGCAAGGCGCAGTTCCCTTACCTCATCGACCCGAACGCGGGCATCGAGCTCTACGAATCCGCTGCGATCGTGCGCCACCTTTTCGAGTCCTACGGCGATGGCCTGCCGCTCCGCTGGCGCCTGGGGTCAATGCAACAGCTCGGCTCGCAGCTCGCCGGCGCGTTCCGGCCGCTGGCCGGGCGCAAGGCGCGCGCGTCGAGGGCCCCGGAGCGGCCGCTCGAACTCTACAGCTTCGAAGCGAGTCCATATGCGCGATTGGTACGCGAGCGCTTGTGCGAGCTCGAGCTCCCCTACGTGTTGCGTTCGGTCGGCCGCACCAACGCCCGTGATTGGGTGCCGCCGGCCTTGCGTGCCCGCCTGACGATCGAGGCTCGGCCGGAGTCGGACAATCGCCGTGTCCTCTTCGATCGGGCTGGCCAGCTCTCCGTTCCCTATCTCGTTGATCCGAATACGGGCGAGGAGATGGCGGAATCGGGCGCGATCGTCGACTACCTGGAGCGCCGCTACGCGCTCTGAGGTCGCGCTGGCATGGGTGGCCCGGCGCTGCGTCGCCGGGCCATACTTCGCACTCGCATGTATCGGAGCGCACCCATGAGTCACGAACACGTCGACGTCCTCATCGTCGGAGCCGGAATCTCCGGCATCGGCGCTGCCTGGCACCTCCAGCACCTGTGCCCGGGCCGGTCATGGGCGATCCTCGAAGGACGCGGCGATCTGGGCGGGACCTGGGACCTGTTTCGCTATCCGGGCATTCGCTCGGATTCGGACATGTATACGCTCGGTTACTCCTTTCGCCCTTGGACCGACGCGAAAGCGATCGCGGATGGCCCTTCGATCATGCGCTACCTGCGCGCGACGGCGGCCGAGAGCGGCATCGATGCACAGATTCGCTATCGTCACTTCGTGCGGGCCGCACGCTTCGACAGCGCTGCTGCACGCTGGGAGGTAGAGGTCGAAATCCGGGACGAGTCCGGCGCTGCGCTTGAGGAAAAGACGATCACCTGCGGCTTCCTGCAGATGTGCACGGGTTACTACAACTACGCTGAAGGCCACATGCCCGCTTTTCCAGGCGCCGACGCTTACGCGGGCACCCTTGTGCACCCACAGCACTGGCCCGAGGATCTCGACTACAGCGGCAAGCGCGTTGTGGTGATCGGCTCCGGCGCGACCGCGGTGACGCTGGTTCCGGAGATGGCCAAGGACGCGGCGCATGTGACGATGCTCCAGCGTTCACCCACCTACGTGGTCGCCCGGCCAGACGAGGACGGCATTGCGAACTGGCTGCGTGCCCGCCTGCCCGCGAAGGTTGCCTACGGATTGACGCGCTGGAAGAACATCCTCATGGGCCAGTTCTTCTACTGGCGATCGCGCAAGTCACCGGAGAAGGTCAAGGAGTTCATCCTTGACCAGGTACGGCCTCGCCTCGGGGCGGATTACGTTGCCGAGCACTTCACGCCTCGCTACGACCCTTGGGATCAGCGCATGTGTCTCCTGCCCAACGGCGATCTGTTCGATGCGATCGAGAACCAGCGTGCTTCCGTAGTCACCGACACGATCGACACCTTCACCCCTGAAGGGATCCGCCTCACGGGCGGCGAAACCCTGGAGGCCGATATCGTCGTCGCGGCCACGGGCCTGAAGCTGCAGTTCTTGTCGGACATCGCACTGAGCGTGGATGGCGTGCCCGTGGATATACGCGAAGCACACATCTACAAGGGCATGATGATGTCCGGCGTGCCGAACATGGCGTGGTCGATGGGCTACACGAATGCTTCCTGGACCCTGAAGTGCGATCTCACCTGTGCTTACGTCTGCCGTCTCCTTGATCACATGGAGAAGACGGGCACGGCGATTGCCACGCCTCAGACCGGCTCCGAAGACCCCGGAGACGAGCCCATGATGGATCTCACTTCGGGCTACGTGCAGCGCGCCGTGGCGCTGTTCCCCAAGCAGGGCACCCACGCGCCGTGGAAGCTCTACCAGAACTACACCCGCGATTTGCTGATGCTGCGCTTCGGTGCGGTTGAGGACGGCGTCATGAACTTCACGCAGGCTTCGGCGGCGGTCGGAGAGGGGGCAGCGCCGTCCGCTTCCGGCGCGGCCATGGACCGGGCAGCCTGATTCGTTGAGCGAGGGCAACGACGCTCAGATCGAGTTCTGGAACGGCGCCGGCGGCGAGACATGGGTGCGCGCGCAGGTGCGTCTCGATGCGATGCTCGCCCCTGTTTCCGAAGCGGTGCTCGAGCACGCAGGGGCGCTGGATGGTCAACGTGTACTGGACGTGGGCTGCGGTTGCGGCGCGACTTCGCTGGAAGCGGTCGCGCGGGGTGCTGCGCACGTGCACGGCGTTGATGTCTCTGAGCCGATGCTTGCGCTGGCGCGCACGCGCGCCGGCGGTGATACGCGCCTGGCCTTCAGCGTTGCCGACGCTGCCGTCGCGGAGTTCGATGCCGCCTACGACCTGATCCTGTCGCGCTTCGGGGTCATGTTCTTTGCTGACCCCGTGGCCGCCTTCGCGAACCTTCGCAGGGCCCTCTGCGACGGCGGCCAGCTCTGCTTTGTGTGCTGGCAAGCGCCCCGGGCGAACCCTTGGGTGTCCGTCGCGGGCGCTGCTGTCCAGCCCTTCCTGCCGCCACCCGAGACGCCTGCGGACCCGAAAGCGCCGGGCCCCTTTGCCTTTGCGGACGCCGCCTACGTCGAGCGCACGCTCAGTGAGGCGGGCTTCGCCGAGGTGGCGCTGACGTCTTTCGAGACGCCCCTGCATCTGGCAAACGATCTCGATGAGGCGATCGATTTTCAGGGCCAGGTCGGGCCCATGGCACGGGTGCTCGCCGAACTCGACAGCAGCGCCCGAGCCGATGCTGTTGCGGCTGCTCGGGCCGCGCTCGAACCCTATCTCGGTCCGAACGGGCTGTATCTCGGCGCTGCCTGCTGGCTTGTCAGCGCGAAGCGCTGATGAGCCGCGTGCTCGCTGCTTGAGGGGGCGCGCCGCTCGCCCTAAGGTCCGCCCGACGGTTTGCGATGGAGCGCGCGCATCGTCGCGACGCGTTCCCTGACCTGAAGGGGGAGAGAGATGGATTTCCACTTTGCGAATGCGTGGGAAATGATCGCGGACACGGTGCCTGAAGCACCGGCCTTGCGCTGCGAGGGGGTGGTGCGCAGCTGGCGCGAATTCGAGGATCGCGCCGCGCGTCTCGCCGGCGCTCTCGAGGCACGCGGCATCGCGGAAGCCTCAAAGATCGGCCTCTACCTCTACAACTGCAACGAGTACACGGAAGCGCACTTCGCCGCGTTCAAGTTGGGCGCGTGTCCAATCAACGTGAACTATCGCTATCAGGCCGAGGAGCTGATCTATCTTCTAGACAATGCGGATGCCGAGGCGGTCTTCTTTCACAGCGAGTTCGCGCCACGCATCGAAGAGATCCGTGCGCGGCTCCCCAAGGTAAAAGTGCTCGTTCAGGTCGACGATGGCGGTGAGAGCGCCGAGGTCGCCGGCGCTGAACGCTACGAGGACCTCGTCGCGGACGTCGAGCCCCGTGCGCGACACGCGCGACCCGGCAGCGACATCTACATGCTTTACACCGGTGGTACGACCGGGATGCCGAAGGGCGTCATGTACGAAACGGGGGCCTTTGCGCTCGGCATGTGCGGCGGTTTCGCGATCAGGGGGCTTGAGAATCCGACGGAGATCGGTCAGCTGCCGGGGCTGGTGCAGCAGCTGCACGCCACGGGCATGGCGCCGGTCGCCCTGCCCGCGTGTCCGCAGATGCACGGGACAGGCATGTGGCTCGGCACCCTGATCCCCCTGATGATGGGCGGCACGGTCGTCACGCGTCGATCGCCGAGGCTCGATGTCGACGCACTCTTCGCAGACGTCGCCGAGGCGCGAGTCACCGATCTGGTCATAGTCGGCGATGCCTTCGCACGGCCCATGGTTGCGGCGCTCGATGCGGCGCGTGACCGCGGCGAGCCGCATGATGTTTCCTCGCTCATGCTCGTGCTTTCCTCTGGCGTGATGTGGTCCGCGGAGGTCAAGGACGGGCTTCTTGCGCACAAGGACATGGTTCTCTACGACGCCATGGGCTCTTCGGAGGGCTCCATGGGTGCCGCCGTATCGAATCGTGATGCGCCTGCGAAGACGGCAAAGTTCGAGCTCGGCGACGGCGTGCAGGTGTTCACCGACGATGATCTACCAGTGACGCCCGGGTCTGATGAGATCGGCATGGTCGCGACGTCCGGCAATGTACCGCTTGGGTACTACAAGGATCCGGAGAAGTCGGCGCGCACCTTCCGCACGATCGGTGGTGTTCGCTATTCGTTCCCCGGAGACTACGCGCAGGTACAAGCAGACGGCACGATCACGCTTCTCGGCCGCGGCTCCCAGTGCATCAATACGGGAGGCGAGAAGGTGTTCACTGAAGAGGTCGAGGAAGCAGCCAAGCGCCACCCCTCCGTGCGTGACTGCCTTGTGGTCGGTCTTCCGGATGAGCGCTTCGGCAGCCGCGTTGTGGCTGTGATTTCCATCGACGCGAGTGCCGAAGCCGTGGACGACGACGCGCTGCGGGGCTTCATGCGTGAGCATCTCGCCGGCTACAAGTTACCCAAGCAGGTCGTCCGCGTCTCTGAAGTGCAGCGGGCACCGAACGGTAAGGCAGACTACAAGTGGGCAAGAGCAACGGCCGAGGCAGCGAGCTGAGCACGCCTGCGAACGGGGCGGGTGATCGCCGCGATCTAGCGCTTTACCTGATCGGGACCGGGAGTTGGTTCGCCTCCCACGGCCTCCAATCGGTCCTGTTCGCCTGGTTGGTCACCGTGCATCTGCACGAGTCGCCGGAGAAAGTCGGGCTCGCTCAGTCGGCCATGTTGCTGCCGATGCTGTTCTTCCTTCTGGTGGGCGGCGCGCTGTCGGATCGCATAGGCGGAGCGCGTCTTGCCCGCATCGCCCAGGCCGTGGCGCTGCTGCCCGTGGGTGCGCTTGCGCTGCTGATCTCGGCGGACGGCCTTGCCTATGCACTTCTCGTTGTCTATGCCCTGCTCATGGGCACCGTGGGCGCCTTCGTGACGCCCGCGCGCGACGGCATGCTCTCGCAGATCGCAGGGTCACGAATCCAGCGCACGGTCGTGCAGGCGTCCCTCGTGCAGTTCGGGGTTCAGATAATGGGATTCCAGATCGCGGGCTTTACGGATTCCCTTGGTCCCGTGCCGGTACTGTGTGTGCAGTTGGGCCTGCTCGCGGTGGGTGCAACTGCGTTTCGCATGCTCGAGCGGCGTCTCGCCGGCCGTCCACGTTCGGAGGAGGCACCGGCGCCCCGGGTTGCCTTTTCCCAGGCGATTGGCGAGGGATTGCGCACGGTTCTCGCGTCCGAGGCCATGCGCAATGTTGCGCTCATCAATGCGCTCGTGGGCCTCTTCTATATGGGGGCGTTTCAGGTCGGCCTGCCGCTCCTGCTGCGGGAAGTGCACGGAGGTTCTCCGGCGCAGCTCGCACAGATGAACACGATCCACATGATCGGCGTTGTCGCGACGACGATCTGGCTGCTGCGAGTGGGTGATGTCGAGCGGCGGGGGCGTGCCCTTATCGCCGGGGTCGTGCTCGGTGGCGTGGGTCTCGGTGGCATGGGGATCGCGACGAGCTTCACTGCGCTGATGTTGTGCAATCTGATCTGGGGCGTGACGGGTGGCCTGGTCATGGCCATGGCCCGGACGATCATGCAGGAGGCGGCGCCGCCCGAAGCGCGCGGCCGTGTGATGGCATTCTTCTCGTTGACGTTCATGGGGGCCGGACCGCTCGGGGCGCTGCTGTCGGGTCTTCTTGTCGACGCGGTGGGTGTGCACTATGCGCTGATCGTGCCGGCGCTGACGGTTGCGGCACTGGGCGCGATCGTGGCGCTACGAACCTCGCTCTGGCGACTCGCGCCGGCCGTGCCCTGAGGTGCTTGAGGCGCGCGCCGCGAATACCGCCTCTAGGGTCTGCTGCAGATCTGCGAGGCTGAAGGGTTTGGCCAGGAGCGGTACGCCGGCAGGGGGCATCCGGCGGGCACGGTTCAAAGCGTCGGAGTAGCCGGACATCAGCACCGAAGGCAGCGCCCGCTCTCGCTCCCGGAGCATGCTGATGAGCTCAACGCCGTCCATGGAGCCAGCCAGCACGATATCCGAGACCACTACGTCAATGCCGCCCTCTGCGTAGCCAGCGAGCGCGGCCGCAGCGGATTCCGCGACCAGCACCTCATAGCCAAGGCGCTCCAGCAGACGACTGATTGCGAAGCGAACGGTCTGCTGGTCCTCGACGAGCAGTGCTCGTCGCGCGTGTGCGCCCGCCACGAGCGAGGGCGTTTCAGCGGCCGGCTTGGGAGTTCGGGCGGTGCCCTGCGGCAGAAAGATGCTGGCCGTAGTGCCCTTGCCGAGGGCGCTGTCGAGCATCAGCGCTCCGTCGCTCTGGCGGGCGAACCCGTAAGCCATGGAAAGTCCAAGGCCGGTACCCTCACCGCTGGGCTTGGTCGTGAAGAAGGGTTCGCAGACGTGCTCCAGCAGCTCCTGTGACATGCCTGAGCCCGTGTCACGTACGTCTACGCGGACGTAGACGCCGGGCTTCAAACCGAGGCGTTCTGCGCGCTCGTCGTTCACTTCGTCGAGCGCTGCGGCAATGACGAGTTGGCCGCCCTCGCGCATGGCGTCCCGCGCGTTCAGCGCCAGATTGAGCAGTGCGCTCTCGAGCTGCGTGCGATCTGCGTGGCACGCACCGACACCTGCATCGACTTCGGTGCGGATCGCGATCGTTTCGGGAAGTGCTGCGCCGAGGAGCTGCTTTTCCTCGAACAACAGGTCCGCAACGTTGACGGCTTGCGGTCTCAGGGCGGAGCGGCGTGAGTAGGCGAGCAGTTTCTTGGTGAGATCTGCCGCGCTCTGCGCTGCGCGATCGATCTGATCGAGTTCGGATGAAGCGCCGCTGTCCGCTATGAGCAGCGAAACATTACCCTGGATGACAGTGAGCAGATTGTTGAAGTCATGGGCGACGCCGCTTGTCAGTTGCCCGACGGCCTCCATGCGCGTCGCATGCTGCAGTGCCCGATCTTTCTCGCGCAGCTCTATTTCCGCGCGGCGACGCTCCGTGCGGTCCACGGCTGCACCGCGATAACCGAGAAAGCGGTTGCGGTCGTCGAAGCGCGGCTCTGCGCGAACGCGGAGCGTGAGAGCGACCCCGTTGCGCAGTTCGAGGTCGATGATCTTGTCCTGGATCGGGGCCTGCTGGCGCATCCGTTCGGCGAGGTCTCGCCAGGCGAAGCGCGTGGTGCGCGTGACGAGGCGGGCGGGCGAGACGCCGCGGATGTCTGCGTCGGTGAGGCGGAGCAGCTTCGCGCCGGCCCCGGACAGGGCAATCACGCGCAGATCAGCGTCGAGCTCGAAGAGCAGATCGCTTGCGATGCGGCTGAATTCCCGCATGCGCACCTCTTGCTCTGCCCGGTTCTTCTGAGCGCCTGCGAGGCGCCGCTCCGCATTGCGGCGCAGCGCCTCGAATGCGAGCCCGAACCCCGTCACGAGGATGAAGGCCGCATAGAAGTCAAAGAGTGCGTTGCCAGCTGGCCAGATCGGCGCGTCACTCGGCACTCCGATCGCGCGCGGACCCGCAGGCAGCATTGTGACCATGAGCAACACAACCGCGCTCCAGGCGCTGCCCTCTATGAGGCCGAAGCAGAAGATCATCGGCAGCGGCAGGGCGGCCACCCAGAGCAATGGGAACGACGCGCTGCCCTGCGCAAGCGCCGAGATAGCGGTGGCGACTACCAGGACACCCGCCAGGCGTGACATCCAGATAGAAGGCGCGGCTGCGCGCAAGGCAAGGGCTGAGGGTATGGTCGCGGCGGCGATTGCGGATAACCCGGCGGTAACGAACGCCTCGGCGCGCGCGCTCGCAATCGCAAGATAGACGAGAAGTGGCGATGCCAGGGTGGCTGTCAGCAGCAGCGTCAGGCGTCGATGCGTCGGCATGTCGCTGGACCCCAGGCGGGACAGGAACGCGCGCAGCTGCGTGCGGCGCCTGCGCTCCGTAGCAAGTGCACTCACGACACGACGACCCGCTTGTTCGCCTCCGCAGCGCATTCCAGCGCTCGCACCCAGGGGGCCGGCATCGCCGCTACCCTGACCACGGCGCCAGCCCGTGAGGCGCAAGAGGAGATCAAAGCACGGGTCCTTCGCGGCCGCCGGCAGTGATCCCACCCGCAGTGGGTGCATCTAGGCCGGATTCGTATCGCCGCGCCCGAGTCTTCCTCTTCCGGACAGGGCGTAGGATCGCCTCGGATACAGCTATCCGTGCGGCGAAGCCCGCCGGCGTCCGAGGTGGGCGCTTGCTCCGTGGGGATACACCAAGGCAAAGCGGCGCGAGCGCGCCGAAGCCTGACGTTCCAAGCGTATCCATCAACCGCCTCCACTGCGTCCTCACTGCGTGCGCTCCATGCTCGCTACTGCGACGATAGCGGTTCGATCGGTCGGCACGCAAAGCGCTGCGTGGCGCCGGCGGACAGAGTACAGGGAGGGGGTCTCAGCAAGCGTGGACCTTGGTTTGAAAGACAAGCGCGTACTCATCACCGGCGGCACTCGTGGCATAGGGCTTGCGGCCGCGCAGGCGTTCGCCTCAGAGGGGGCGCAGCCCGTACTTGCGGCGCGCGATCCGGAGCTCCTTGCCGATGCGGCCCGCGCGATCCGAATGGCCGCTGGCGTCCGCGCCGAAACGCATGTCAGCGATTTGTCGGTGGCGGGGGCTGCCGAGGACCTGGCGGAAGCGGTCGGCGATGTGGACGTATTGGTCAACAATGCGGGCGCGATTCCCGCGGGTGATATTGCAAGCGTTGATGAGGCGCGCTGGCGTGAGGCATGGGATCTCAAGGTCTTCGGCTACATAAATCTCTGCCGAGCCTATTATGCGCGCATGCAGCTGCGGGGCGGGGTCATCGTCAACGTCATCGGGACCGGTGGCGAACGCCACGATCCCGCTTACATCGCAGGCGTCACCGCAAACGCAGGGCTCATGGCGATGACGCGAGCGCTCGGCGCGGCCGGTCCAGCCGTCGGTGTGCGCGTCGTCGGGGTCAACCCGGGTTTGACGCGCACTGACCGCCTCGAGCGGCAGGCGCGACGGCGCGCGACAGCTGCCGGTCGCGACCCCGACCGCTGGCGAGAGGGGCTGCCTGCGCTGCCGTTCGGACGCCCTGCGGAGCCTGAGGAGGTCGCCGACGTCGTAACCTACCTGGCGTCGATGCGTGCCAGCTACGTCAGCGGCACGGTTGTCACCGTAGATGGCGGCCACTCGGTTGCGCGCTGAGTGGTGTTCGGCGTGAATGATGGCGCGATCGCGTTGCAGCGTTACATGGCCACTCTGTCGCGGAAGGCCTACGATCACGATTGGATCGATCATCTCGAATATGCACTTTGGCATGCCGTAGGCCGCGGCGCCCTGCGATACGGGCGCATCGAGATCGACGATGCGGTCCGCGCCGACCTGCGTCGTCTTGCAACCGCCTGTGGTGGCTGGATCGCCCGCGAGACTGACGGCAGCTTTTCCCTCGTGCCTCTGCGCGAATGGCAGGACCGGTTCGTCGCGAACTTCGACATCGTGACCATGGATACGCCCATGGCGCCCCCCGGTGAGCTGGGGCGCCCGGATTGACCGGTCTTGCCCTGCCTGCGCAGCCTCACCAGAATCGCGGGCCGCCTGCCGCTGTCCACGCCCACCTTCGCCGGAGCTTTTCCATGCAACTCGCCCAGACCGTGCGCCGCGCAGCGCTGCTCGAGCCGAAGCGGCTCGCGCTTGTTGACGGCGCACTGCGCCTCGACTGGCGCACATTCGAGGATCGCGTGGCACGCATTGCCAGTGGTCTGCGCGCGCTTGGCGTCGGCGAGGGAGACCGGGTCGCCATGCTGGCTCACAACTCCGGGCGCTACGTCGAGTTCTTCTTTGCCGTGCTGTGGGCGGGCGGGATTGCCGTGCCCGTTAACACGCGCTGGGCAGCGCCGGAGATTCGCTACGCGCTCGCTGACTCGGGCGCACGTTGGCTCGTCGTCGATCCCGATCACCTCGAGCTTGGCCGGGCACTTCGCGATAGCGGCTCGGCGCTCAGTGCGCTGATCCTCGCCGCGGACACCGATGCCGTTGCGGAAGACGCGGCGCACTGGGAACGGCTTGCGGAGTCCCCCCGCGCAGAAGATGCGCAGCGCGGCGGTGAAGATGTGGCCTGCCTCTTCTACACCGGCGGTACGACCGGGCGGTCCAAGGGCGTGATGCTCACGCACGCGAATCTGGTTGCCAATTCGCTTACGGCCATGATCAACATGGATATCCGCGCAGATTCGGTGCATCTGCATACGTCGCCCATGTTCCACGTGGCCGGCGGCGCGCGCTTGTTTTCGGTCACGCTTGCTGCCGGGACGCATGTGGTACTGCCGCGCTTCGAGGTCGATACCTTTCTCGATACCGTCGAACAGGAGCGCGTCACGATCACCATCATTGTGCCCACGATGCTCACGCGCCTCGTGCGCCACCCGGAACTCGAGCGGCGTGATCTGTCCTCTTTGCGGCTGCTTTGCTACGGAGCGTCACCGATGCCGGAAGCGGTGTTGCGCGAGGCGCTTGAGCGCATGCCGGGTATACGCCTGCTGCAGTCCTACGGCATGACCGAACTCTCACCAGTGGCGACAGTGCTGATGCCTGAACATCACACTTTCACGGGGCCGAATGCGGGGCGGACGGCGTCCGCGGGGAGGCCCGTGTACAACGCTGACGTGATGATCGCAGACGAAGACGGCAATCCCCTGCCCAGCGGTGCGATCGGCGAGGTATGCGTGCGCGGGCCCATGGTGATGAAGGGCTACTGGAACCTGCCCGAGCTCACAGCGGAGACGTTGCGCGGTGGATGGATGCATACCGGCGATGCGGGTTACCTGGACGACGAAGGCTTCCTCTTCGTGGTTGACCGCTTGAAGGACATGATCGTGTCCGGGGGCGAGAACGTATATTCCGCCGAGGTCGAGGACGCGATCTATCTGCATCCGGACGTCGCAGAATGCGCGGTCATAGGCGTCCCGGACGCGCAGTGGGGCGAAGCGGTGCATGCCGTAGTCGTTCCCAAACCCGACGCAAAGCTGGACGAGGAGGCGATCGTGGCCCACTGCCGGGCGCGCATCGCGAAATTCAAGTGTCCCCGAAGCGTGGACATCAGGCGCGCTGAGTTGCCGAAGAGTGGCCCCGGCAAGATTCTCAAAACGGACCTCAGGAAGCCTTTCTGGGAAGGCCTCGACCGGGCGGTCAACTGAGATGCAGGAAATCCTCGTACGTTTCCTCACGCTGCTCGTAATTGCATGCGCGGCCGGCTCTGCCTTCGCCGCGGCGGACGCGGCGAGTGCTCCGATGCTCTGGCGCAACAGCGGTGCCTTCACTGCACCAGCGGGGTTACCGCGGGCGAGAGGTGCCGAGATCCCTGAGCCAGGCCGCACGCGCTTTGCGCTGGGTGTGGAAGTTGCGAGCCAATTCACCCAGGACACAGAGGGAGCTGAGGACGCGATCATCGACGTGGAAACGACGACGACCCTCCTGTCGCTCGAGCACGGCTTCGCCGATATCTGGTCCGCCAGCATCGAGATCCCCTTTGTTTCGCACGACGGGGGGTTTCTTGATGAGTTGATCGACGATTACCACGACGCCCTTGGACTGCCTGACGGTGGAAGAAAGTCGCGGCCACGCGACGAGATACTCGTTCGCTGGCAGGACGACCGCGGCGTGCGCCGCGCCCTCACGGACGGTGCCGCGGAATTCGGAGATATCCGAATCGGCTTCGCACGCGCCCTGGTCCGGGAGGCGGATCGGACGACCGCGATCCGCCTTGGACTCGAACTGCCAACCGGCAACGTGGATGCGCTGACGGGCAACGATGGAATCGACGTATCTCTGGCGTGGCACCTCACGGACCGACGCCTGCTGGAGGGATGGGGCTGGACGCTGCATACCGCGCTCGGAGTGCTTGCACAGGTCGACCGCGATCAGCTCTATGACGGTGATGGTGAGAACTTCGTCGGCTTCGGCAATCTCACCCTCGCCTGGCCGCTCGGAGATCGCTGGGTCCTCAAGGGGCAGCTCGACGCGCACTCGGCGACCGCCGACACACGCCTGCGTCAGGTTGGTGGCTGGAGCGTGGGGGCAACGCTCGGTCTTGCCGTGCGCGTGACGGACACGCTCGTGTTCGAGGGAGGATTCGCGGAGGATCTGCCACCCGGCAGTGCACCGGATATTGCCTTCCTCTTCGCCCTGCGGGGTGCGCTGTGAGCGCGCTCGACGCTCGCGAACGCAGTGCCCTGCTGCGTCGGCTCGCCGACGAGCGCTTCGATTTGCTGGTGGTTGGTGGCGGCATTACCGGTGCCGGGATTGCACGCGACGCAGCCTTGCGCGGCCTGACGGTTGCGCTCTTGGAGGCGGAGGACTTTGCCGCCGGAACATCCAATCGCTCGACCAAACTCATTCACGGCGGCCTTCGCTACCTCGCCATGGGCGACTTCCGGCTCGTTCGCGAGGCGGCACTCGAACGCAAGGCCGTGCACGCGATGGCACCGCATCTTGCCGAGCCGCGCTGGATGGTGCTGCCCGTGCGTTCGCGCATGGAGGCCCTCAAGTATCGAGTCGGCGTAACCGTCTATGAGCGGCTGGGAGACGTCGCACCCGAAGACGTCCACGGACGCTGGGATGAAGCCACGCTTGCGCGCGAGGAACCGCTGCTCGATCGAAAGCGATTCCCTTCCGCTTGCGTGTATCGCGAATACCTCACCGACGATGCCCGTCTGGTGCTTGCCACGCTGCGAGCGGCTGCGGGCGCAGGGGCAGCCGTAGCGTCTCGGATGCGAGTGGAGGGCTTCCTTTTTTCCCGGGAGCGAATCTGCGGTGCCCGCGCTCGCTGCGGGCTGACTGACGAAGTAATTGAGGTGCGGGCGCGTCACGTGGTCAACGCGGCGGGCCCCTGGGCCGAACGCGTCGCGTCCATGGAGGCCGCTACCGAAGGCGCAAGTCGCCTGCACCTGTCGAAAGGCGTGCACATCGTGCTGCCGCGGGCCGTGTTGCCGATCGAGAATCTGCTCTTTCTGCCCATGCCGGATAGCCGCTCCATCTTTGCGATTCCGAGGGGTGAGGTTGTCTATCTCGGGACCACGGATACGACCTATGTCGGTGAGCGTCATCTATGGCCAGAGGTAGAAGCGACTGACGTCGACTATCTGCTCGAACCGGTGAGCCGGTGCTTCAGCGCCGATCGGCCGTCCCCGGATGACGTCGTGGCCGCCTGGGCAGGTCTGCGGCCCCTCATCGCACAGACGGGCAAGGCCGCGAAGGAGATGTCGCGCAAGGACGAAATCTGGATCGGCCGTGGCGGCATGCTCACGATCGCGGGCGGTAAGCTGACCGGTTTCCGGCATATGGCGGAGGACGTGCTGAGTACCCTTGAGCGAGCGAGCGGTGAAAGATTGCCGCCGCCGCCGGGCCCGACGACTCTACCGGGGGGCGACTTCGAGGGTGGGATTTCCGAGCTTGTAGCGGGTCTGCCCGGCGTCGGCAATCTCGGTGAGGCGTGCGCGGCGCGCCTTGCGCGTTTGTACGGAAGTGAGGCAGGGGGGGTGCTGGAGCGCGGCGCCGAGCCCCTTGTGCCGGGCGGTGTGGTGCTCAGCGGCGAGGTCGATTGGGCCATCAAGGAGGAAGCCGCGCAGACCCTGGAAGATTTCGTCTATCGGCGCACGCGCGCGGCCTGGTACGCGCCTGCCGAGCGCGAAGCAATGTTGGCGCCTGCAGCCCAGCGCATGGCGGTGATGCTCGGCTGGGATGACGCGGAGCGCGCGCGGCAGCTCGCCGCGGCGCGTGAACGACTACGCGACGAATTCGCCTTCCGCGCCTGATCAGGCACTTAGCACGAGCTCGGCAACGGTCGAGAGTTCCGAGCGGGTTCGCGGCGACACGAGCAGGGAGGTGATCGGCGTTTCTCGCCAGGCCTGCAGACGATCGCGGATTCGCTCCTTCGGGCCGACTAGGGAGATCTCGTCCGCGAGCTGGTCAGGCACTGCCATCATGGCCTCGTCCTTGCGTCCGGCCAGATAGAGCTCCTGGATTTTCTCCGCAGCTTCCTCGAAGCCAAAGCGGGCGATCAATTCCTTGTGGAAATTTCGATCCTTCGCACCCATGCCGCCAACGTAGAGGGCGAGCATGCCCTTCACCGGCAGCAGGCCCTGTTCGACGTCGTCCGTCACGCTGACGACCACGCCCTGAGTGATCTCGAAATCGGGCCCGCGGTTGCGCAGCGAATCGGCATACACCTCGTTGCGATAGGGCGAGTAGTAGAGCGGCAGCCAGCCGTCGCCGATCTCGACCGTCTGGGCGATGTTCTTTGGTCCCTCAGCGCCCATGAAAATCGGTATGCGCTCGCGGAGCGGGTGGACGATCGATTTCAGGGCCTTGCCCAATCCCCAGGATCCTTCGCCCTCGTAGGGCAGGGGGTAGTGCGGGCCGTCGTTGGTGACTGGCTCCTTTCGTTCGAGGACCTTGCGGATAATCGATACGTACTCTCGCGTCCGTGCGAGGGGTTTGGAGAAGGGGCCGCCGTACCAGCCCTCCACGACCTGCGGTCCGGAGACCCCCAGCCCGAGGATGAATCGGCCCTGGGAAAGGTGGTCGAGGGTCATTGCTGCCATGGCCATCGCCGTTGGTGTCCGAGCGGAGAGCTGGCAGACGCCGGTGCCCAGGCGGATGGTTTCGGTCTGGGCGGCCAGGTAGGCCAGCGGCGTGATGGCGTCGGAGCCATAGGCCTCCGCCGTCCACACGGAATCGAAGCCGAGTCGCTCTGCTTCCTGCACCATCTCGACGAAGCCTTCCGGTGGCCGCGCGCTCCAGTATCCGAGCTGCAGGCCGAGTTTCAGATCCCTCATGGCGACCGCTCCCCTGACGTTGACGGTCCCCTCAGTATGGCAGTGGCTCCGATCACAGTCCTGCCGTCAGGACTGCGCACAGGATGCGAGACTTCCGGCTGTTGCACCGCGCATGGCTCGGTTCGGCGCGCGGCTGCTCTCATCGAGCTTGCTCACCCGCTCATGCTGTCTGAATGGGGTTGCGGCCCCGGGGCCGAAGACGCGTGTGCGCTGGGTGACGCGGCCGCCCTCAGAAGCAAGATCGAGGCAGCCGCCTTTGGCATGTTGGCTCGAAGCGTGGCCCATGCGCGGCAATCGGTCTTGACGGGAAAACCTTCGCGCCAGGCAGAAGCGGGCCGACGAACCCGGCGAGAGAGGCCGCCAGGGTCCGGAGTCGCGCCTCGGCGACGGGCGTGTCGCGAACGGGCCGGCGGCGGTCAGATCGATCGCGCCATCCCTTCCCAGTAGCGGTCGCGCAGCAGTCGCTTGTAGAGCTTGCCCGTGGGGTGCCTTGGCAGCGATGTTTCGAAGTCCACCGACTTCGGAGCCTTGTAGCCCGCGAGGTGCGCGCGCACGTGTGCGACGAGCTCGGCTTCGAGCGCCTCACTTGCTTCGTTGCCCGGTACCAGCTCCACGGCGGCCTTCACTTCTTCGCCGAACTCCTCGTTCGGAATGCCGAATACCGCGGCGTCCTGAACCTTCGCATGGGCGGTGAGCACGCCTTCTATCTCTGCGGGATAGATATTCACGCCGCCGGAAATGATCATGTCGATCTTCCGGTCGGACATGAACAGATAGCCATCCTCGTCGAGGAAACCGACGTCCCCGAAGGTGAACACGCCAGGCTCCAGGTGTGCCGAGGCCGTCTTTTCCGGCTCCTTGTGGTATTCGAAGTCGGCGCCCATGAGGTTCTTCACGTAGATCGTTCCGGACTCCCCTGGCGCTGCGGGCGTGCCGTCCTCCTTGACGATGTGAACCTCCACGATCGGGACAGGCTTGCCGAGCGCGCCGGGCCGCGCCAGCCATTCTTCGGCGCTGCAGGTGCTGACGATCGATCCTTCCGTGGAGCCGTAGTACTCGTGAATGACCGGGCCCCACCACTCGATCATGCGGCGCTTGGCGTCAGGCGGGCAGGGTGCGGCGCCGTGCCAGACGGCAGTGAGGGAGCGGCCGCTGAATCCGTCGCGCGCAGCGTCATCGAGCTTCAGAAGGCGATGAAACTGGGTTGGCACGAGATGAACGTTGGTCACGTCGTGCGCGTCGATCGTCGCCAGCGCTTCGGCGGCATCGAAGCGATGGCGCATTACGATGCTCGATCCGTTCATCAGCGGCAGGAAGGAAAATGCCCACTGCGCCGAGTGGTAGACGGGCCCGCAGAGCAGCGTCGTGCCGTGTTCCGGGATCTGAAGCATCCCCGGCATGCCGGCGCTCATCATCTCGAGAATCTCGATGGGTCCGCCTGGCGGCTGGCTCTTCGAGCGGACCCCCTTAGGTCGTCCGGTCGTGCCCGACGTATAGAACATCGGGCCGCCCATGCACTGCGCATCGGGTTCCGCGTCGCTTGCGTTCGAGAGCAGGGCCTCATAGTCCGTGAAGTCTGTGCGGGCTGAGTCTGCCCCGATCAGTATCGGAGCGGGCAAGTGCGGGAAGTCGTCCCGCGAGAGCGCCTCCCGGACAACGTCCTCGAAGCGTGCGTCAGCAATGAGGAGCTTCGAGTCGGAGTTCTCTACCACGTAGGCGAGTTCCTCCGCCGTGAAGTGCCAGTTCACGGGCACGTACAGCCAGCCGCCGTGCGCGGCCGCCGTCATGATTTCGAAGAACTCGCGGCGATTGCCGCAGAACGTGGCGAAGACATCGCCTGGCGCCAGGCCCGCAGCCCTCAGCCCGTGAATGAGGCGATTGACGCGGCGATCGAAGTCGCCCCAGGTGGTGCTGCCGATCTCGTCGATGAGCGCGGGGACATCTTCGCGCCCAATCGCGTGCTTCGCGGTCATGCGTGCCATGGATAATCCTCCCTTTCCCTCGGGTCAGTGCAGCGCGGGTCGCGTTAGGCGTCAAGAGGGACCTGATCGCCTGTGACTCGGGGTCCGAGGCGCCGCAGCGGCCTGTGGGCCTAGCGCCGCCTCCGGCTTTGATGCGATGCGCCTGGCCTGGAGGGATACGGCCGCCGAAGCGACCGAGCCCTGCGATCGTGCGCTCGGTCGGCACGTGCACGGACGCCGTGCCATGATCCTCGCCGTTGCCGGTTGCTGAGACTGCTTCATGCTGGTTCGCGTTCTTCTGCTTGTTCTCCTGCTGTGGCCGCTTGGCGCCCACGCCGCCGACCCTGCTTTTCCCGTGCAGATGGTTGCCCGCTACCACGTTCCGGTGACCATGCGCGACGGCGTACGCCTCTCGACCGACGTCTATCTGCCCGCCGCCGAGGGCACTTTCCCGACGCTGCTTGTGCGCGACATCTATTCCAACGGATCCACCGCGGTCCGTCAGCGCTACGCGCGCTGGGCGACCGAGAACGGTTACGCCTTCGTGCTTCAGAATGCCCGCGGGCGCTACGACTCCGAGGGCGACTGGTATCCCTACTTCCAGGAAATCGATGACGGCGCTGATACGCTTGACTGGATCACAGAGCAAGGCTGGTCGAACGGCAAGGTCGGCATGTTCGGCACTTCTTATCTTGCGTCCGTGCAGTGGCTCGCCGCGCTGAACCGACACCCCGCGCTGGTGGCGATTGCGCCGGCCATGAGCCCGGGGAACTACTATCGCGACGTGGCCTATCCCGGCGGCGCCTTCTCGCTTCTGTCGCGCGCGAGCTGGGGCATCGGCACGGTGGGCAGCCGTACCAATCAGAGCTTTCCCATCGACTGGATCGGCGGGATCGAGCGTCTGCCCATCGCGGAGCTCGATCGCGCGCTCGGCTTCGACGTTCAGCACTACCGCGACTGGGTCGCCCATCCCGACTACGACGACTACTGGAAACCGTTGAATCTGGAGGCTCGTGCGCCCGAGATGGAGGTGCCAGCGCTCAACATTGGTGGTTGGTACGACGTGTTCCTGCGCTCGACGATCGGGAGCTTCAGCACCATGCAGCGGGAGGCGGCCACGGAAGGGGCGCGAGCGGGCCAGCGCCTTGTCATCGGGCCCTGGGTGCACGGCTGGAACCAGCGCCGCGTAGGTGAGGTGGACTTCGGCGAGGACGCCGTCATCGACGCCGAAGCGCTGCAGCTCGAGTGGTTCGATCACTACATGAAGGGGGCGCCCGCGCCCGAGACAGCGCCCGTGCGCATCTTCGTCATGGGCGAGGATGCCTGGCGCGATGAGCAGGAGTGGCCCCTGGCGCGTACGCAATACGCGCCGATGTATCTGGCGGCGGACGGCCGCCTGTCCGAACAAGCACCCATGAATTCTCTGGTCGCGGAGTATCGCTACGACCCGCTCGATCCCGTGCCCACGGTCGGCGGTAACATCATGCGTCCGGAACTCCGCGGACCCTACGATCAGCGTCCGCTCGACGGGCGTACGGACGTGCTCCGTTTCCAGTCCGATCCGATGACGGAGGCGACGGAGATCACCGGTCCGGTGCGCGCTGTGCTCTGGGCCGAATCCTCGGCGCCGGACACCGATTTCATGGTGAAGCTCATCGTCGTGAAGACCGACGGTCGTGCGATCAACCTGGTCGACGGCGTCATCCGCGCGCGCTATCGAGACGGCTTCGACGCGCCCCAGCTCATGGAGCCTGGGACGCCCTATCGGTTCGAGGTCGATCTTTGGGCAACGAGCTATCTGCTCGCGCCGGGCGAGCGCCTGCGCGTCGACGTCACCAGCAGCAACTATCCACGACTGGCGCGGAATCCGAACACAGGGGCGCCCTTTGGTACGACGACCGAGCTCGTCGCAGCGGATCAGCGCATTCATATTGGGGGTGAACGAGCGAGCCATGTCGTGCTGCCGTTCGTGCAGCGTGCATCGGAGGCGGAGGCGAATCCATGAGCGGTGGTTTCCAGTGGGGGCATATCAACGTCAACGTGAGCGACCTGGAGCGCTCGATCGCGTTCTACGAATTGCTCGGCTTCAAGGTATTCATGCCGGCGATTCCCTATTTCGGTCTTGAGCGCGGCGAGGCGCGCAGCCTGGAAGATGCACACGCCGACGTTCTCGGCGTGCCTCGCGGAACGACCGGCCGAGCGTGCATCGTTCAGCTCGACGACGGCTTCCCGAAGCTCGACCTCACGGCGCTTGACTGTGCGGCGCCGGCGCAGCCGCTCGGGACACAGGACCTCGGCGTTGTGCGGATCTGTCTCGCGTGCGCGAACCTTGCGGCGGAAGTGGCCCGGCTCGAGGCTGCGGGCGTAGGCTTCCTGACGCCTTCGGCGACGGGCACGGCTGGTCTCGTAGAGGTGGCGCTGTGTCGGGATCCGGACGGTACGCTCATCGAATTGCTGCAGATTTACCCGCAGCGCTGGGCGGCGCTCGGTGCCTGAGTGCGGAGCGCTTGACACGGATGGCGTCCGGTCGACTCGGCCCGCAGCGGACTCGGGTCTGCGACTGGGGCTCCGGTTCCGTGCCGGCAACTCCGGTCCTTTCTGCCCGTTGCCGGGGCGACCGGTACGCCCCAGCCTTCGGATGGCAGCGAAGATCCTCCGCTGTCGCCGCGCGCTCGCGATACATGAATCGCAGGCGCCCCCGACGAGGTCGGGCGTTACCAGGTTTCGCAGAACGGGCGCAGGTCGAGTTCGTGCGTCCATGCCGAGCGGTGTTGACTGTGCAGGAACCAGAACGCCTCGGCGATTGCGTCCGGCGACAGGCTGCCGTCCTCGCCGAGCTTGTCCAGATACTCGCCGAAGCGCGTGCGGACGATCTCGCCGTCGATGACGCCGTCGACCACGGCGTGGGCGACGTGCACACCCTTTGGCCCGTACTCGCGGGCGAGCGCCTGCGCGAGCATGCGCAAGCCTGCCTTGCTGGACGCGAAATGGGCAAAGTTCGGGCGCCCACGCATCGACGCTGACGCGCCGGTGAAGAGCATGCTGCCGCCCCCCGCGGCGGCCATCCTGGGCATTGCCCTCTGGGACGCTAGGAATCCTCCTAGGGGACCGGCGCGCCAGAAGCTCTCCAGCGTTGCGGCATCGAGCGATTCGAAGGGGATGATGGCGTTGTTGCCGGCGTTGTAGATCACCGACGCGATCGGCCCGAGGGCGTCTGCGCGCGCGAAGAGCGCGTCCTGCTCCGCTTCGGAGGTGACGTCGACGCGAAACCCCTCCGCCGAGCCCCCGTCTGCGCGCACGGCTTCCGCCAATGCGTCGACCTTCTCCTGCGTGCGCCCGGCGGCGATCACGTGATGTCCGCCCGCCGCGAAGCGGCGCACCAGTGCACCGCCCACGCCAGCGGCGGCGCCTGCTCCGAGTACTAGTACCGTTCCTGTCATTTGCCGAGCCCTCCCTCATTTAGGTGAAGGCTCAGTGTGCCGTGTCTGTGCGCTCGAATTCGAATCGGCAAATGACGTCACCGTCGGCAATCGTGCTCGGACGCGCGAATTGGATACCGTCTTTCGGTGGATCGATGGCGTCGATCCAGGTGGAGTCGAAGGCGCAGAACAGGCGAGTCAGATCACCTGCGCCTTCGGCAGTCAGGAATGTGTGGAAGAAGCACCGGTGCACGCCCTGAACAAAGCGCTCGGGCGTGTCCTCTTCCACCGAGAACGAGAAGGAGCTGCCGTAGCGGGGTGGAACCGCCTCGCGGCTGTAGCGCGTGATGGCGGCGAAGGGATCGGTGCTCCAGCGCAGCATCATGCGGGTGAAGAAAAAGATGACGCTGCGCTGGGGTTCGACGAGGCCTGCCTCGATGGCAGCGTGGCGCGCGGCACGGTCATAGCCCGCCGCCGCGAGTGCGCGATCCGCGCCGAGTACCAGGCATGCCGACCAGCGGTGATCGGCAGCCCGCTGATCCTCGCCCCAGGGACCGGGACCGCGCCAGGCCTCTTCCGCCGCTGCGAGAATCGCCGCGCGCAGAGCGCGGCGATTCGTCGCGGGCGGTGACAGGCGCCGGAGCAGCACGCGCAGGAAGGCACGGTCGAACAGTCGGGTGCCGAGGCTGCGCGTGCGCATGCGGGAACTCCGCTCAGAGCTCCGAGAGCGCGCGGACCTCGACGTCGCCGAGTTCCAGCGCGCGCACGCCTGCCTCGATCTTTTCGGCGTCGCCGACGATGACCCAGACGAGGCGCTCGGGTGCGAGCACGCGCTTGGCAGCCGATGCGGCATCGGCTGCGGTCATGTCGGCATAGCGATCCGCGAGCGTCTCCGGATAGTTCCAGGGGCGATTGAAGCGGGCGCTGTCGAGCATGGAGCCGAGGACCGCGCGCGAGGTCTCGAAGCTACCCGGCAGGGAGCGGACGGCGTCGAGCTTGACGCGGCGGATCTCGTCCTCGGTTGGTGGCGCCTCGCCGAGGAGCAGGTCGAGCTCGCGCTGCATTTCGGTGATCGAGTCGATCGTGCGATCGGTCTGCACCGGCGCGCGGATGATCAGCGGCCGCTGTCCACGCGCGTCGACGAGCTGCGAGCGTACGCCGTAGGACCAGCCTTTCTCCTCGCGAAGATTGAGGTTCAGGCGGGAGACGAAGTTGCCCGCGAGCACCTGGTTCATGGCGTCGATGTCGAGCTCGTCGGCGCTGCCCATGGCCGGCGCGACCTGGCCCGCCAGGATGTAGGTCTGCGGCGAACCGGGGCGGTCGACCAGGATGACCTGCGGCTCCTCGGGCAGCGCGACCTCGGCGACGTTCTTCTCGCCCTTCGCCACGCGGCGCGGTGCGCGCCAGTCGCCGAAGGCGTCCTCGAGCTGCGGCAGCAGCGCGTCGAGAGTGGTGTCACCGACGGCGTGAATGCGCAGATTGTCCGGGCGCAGCCACTTCGCCTGGAAAGTCGTCAGATCCTCGCGCGAGAGCGCGGTGATCGAATCGACGGTGCCCGAGCCGGTCAGGGGACCTCCGTAGGGATGGTCCGCGCCGAACATGAGCGCCGGCGCGAGACGGAACGCGATGGCCTGCGGGCTCGAAAGTTCCTGACGGATACGCGCGAGCCAGGTCCTGCGCACGCGCTCGATCTCGGCCTCCGGGAAGGTCGGCTCACGGACGACTTCCGCGAGCAGATCGAGCGACGGCTCGAGGTTTTCTGTGAGGGCCGACAGGGTAACGACCGAGGTATCGAGATCGGAGTCGGTGCCGAGCGTCGCGCCCAGGCGCTCGATGCGACCTGCGATTTCAAGGGCATCGCGATCGCCCGCGCCCTCGTCGAGCATCGCGACCGTGAACGATGCCGTCCCCGGTGCCGCGTCGACGTCGGCTGCGTAGCCGGCGTCGAACTGGAGTGCCATGTTCACCACCGGGACCGTGCTGCGACGGGCGAAGGTGACCGGAATACCGTTGGACAGCGTCGCTTCCTCGACCGTCGGGAAGGTCAGGCGCGCATCGCCGACGACGTCGGGCAGCCCCGTAGAGCGGTCCACGCCGGCGGCGCGCACCCTGTAGTCAGGGAAGGGCAGAACGTCGAGCTGGTGGCTGCCTTCGCTGAGCCAGTCACGCGCCGCGGTGAGCACCGAGGCAGGGGTGGCGGCTTCGAGCTCGCGCACTTCCGTGTCGAAGCGGAAGCCCGGATCGCCAGCGATCAGTTCGCCCTGGGCGAGGATGACGGCCTTGCCGCGGAAGCCACCGACTTCTTCCAGGCCGCGCACGAGCTGTGCCTTGGTCTTGGTGACGACGAGATCGATCTCGTCTTCCGTCGCACCACCGCCGAGGAACTCGGCGAGCGAGGCGTTGATGGCGGCGGACACCCGCTCGGGGTCCTCACCGGGCTTCACCGTGGCGACGATGCCGAACAGTGAGGAAAGCTGGCCCTCGAAGTTGAACACCGACACGTCGGTCGCGATCTGCTGCTCGTAGACGAGGTCCTTGTAGAGGCGAGAATTCTTGCCGTCGCCGAGCACGGAGGCCGCTACGAAGAGGTCCGTGGACGCCGGATCGAGGTCCGGCGGCGCGAGCCAGACGCGATAGATGCGCGCCTGCGGTACGCGGTCGTACTGCACTTCGCGCGTGTCGGCGCTGCGCTCGGGCACCCAGCGTGCGAGCTTGGTGAGCGGCGGGCCTGAGGGAATATCGGCGAAGTACCGCTCGACAAGGGGGCGTGCTTCCTCTGCGTCGATGTCGCCGGCGAGCACGAGGATCGCGTTCGACGGTCCGTAGTAGGTCCGGAACCAGTCGCGCACGTCGTCGAGGGTGGCGGCGTCGAGATCGGCCATGGAGCCGATCGTCGTGTGCTCGTAGGGGTGATCGGCCGGGTACATGGCCTTGAGCAGGCGCTCGAACACGCGGCCGTAGGGGCGATTTTCGCCCTGGCGCTTCTCGTTCTGCACAACGCCGCGCTGCTGGTCCAGCTTGTCCTGGGTGACGGCACCGAGGAGGTGACCCATGCGATCGGATTCCATCCACAGCACCCGATCGAGCGCGGGGCGCGGAACGGTCTGGAAGTAGTTCGTGCGATCAAGATTCGTGGTGCCGTTCAGGCCCGTGGCGCCGACTTCCTGCAGGGGCTTGAACCATTCATCGTCGTAGTTTTCGGTGCCGTTGAACATCAGGTGTTCGAACAGATGGGCGAAGCCCGAGCGACCTTCCGGCTCGTCCTTCGAGCCGACCTTGTACCAGACGCTGATGCCGACGACGGGCGCCTTGCGATCCTCGTGGACGATGACCGTCAGCCCGTTGTCGAGTTCGAACTTTTCGAAGGGCAGGTTGATCGCGGCCCGCGCGCCCGTGGACAGCAGGAACGCTGCGCACAGGTATGCGAAGGCGCGAAGATGCGCGGTGAGTGCTTGCATGCGGTGAAACTCCGTGGAGCGATGAAACGCGAGGCGCGCGAGCATACCGCTGCCACGGCGCTGGATTCATCCATCGCGGAAAAACAGCGTTGACGCGAGGTGCTCACTCCACGTGGAAGAGCTTGTCGTGAATGCGCCAGATGCCGTCCCGGCGCACGAAGGTCAGCGTGTCGAGGAAGGTGTCGCCGAGGTAGTCGTCGCGCACGCGCGCCACGGCCGTATCGCCGGCGATCTCCAGCGACAGGATCTCTTGGCGCTCGGCGACGCCATTGGCCTGCGGGGATGGCTGCTGCGAAGCGACGAAGGCGCCGAACTCGCCCGCGGTCATTGCCATGAAGCGGCCGCCGAGATAGCCGGTCACGCGCGCTTCAGGCCAGAACGCCTTTTCGGCCTTGTCGGCGCTCGATTCGTGCATGCACTCGAAGTACGTGCGGACCACGGTGCGAATCTCTGCCTCGGCACGCATCCTCGAATCTCCTTCAGGTTCGGGTCAGGGGGCGTCGGAGAGCACGAGGAAGTGGCCGTGGCCGCCGGCAATGGGGCGGCTCCGGTCCTTCTGCCACGCCTCGACGCGGACATTAGCGACGCGGCGGCCGTGCTTGGAGATGACCGCGCGCGCGTAGGTTTCCAGCGGCCGCCCGGAGCGCAGGTAGTCGATGGAGAAGTCGATGGTCTTCGGCAGCGACGTGCTGTGGGTCTCTGCTAGGAGCTGGATCACGGCGGTGAATTCCAGCATCGCGCCAATGGCGCCGCCGTGCAGCGCAGGCAGCATGACATTGCCGATCAGATCCTCCTTGAACGGCATGACAAGGGTGATCTCGTTGCCCTTCTGATCGACGCGCACGCCAAGAACGGAGGCGTAGGGAATGCGCTCGACGACGCCCGGTAGATCGAGGCGGCCATTGTCGTCGCGCATCTCGTTCAGAAGCTTCACGCGCTTCCTCCTGCTTCGTCGCGCGCCAGGGCGGGTGGTGCGGCGCGGTTCGCGCCAAGCATGAAGGTTGCTACGGAGGCTGCCACCATGCGCTCGTCGCCGTCCTGAAAGGCGCGGGCGCGGACGAAGGCGATGCTGCGCGTAAGCTGATAGCACTCGGCTTCCACGAGGATGTCTTCCCCCGGCGTCGCCGGGCGCATGTAGTCGATGCGGAGGTCCAATGTGGCGATTGCGCGCTCTGCTTCCGTGAGGCCTTCCCTGGGCACGGCCATGCCCGAGGCGTTGTCGAGGACCGCAGTCAGAACCCCGCCGTGCATCACACCGGTGTCGGGGTCTCCGACGAGATGCATGGCATAGGGCACGCGGACACGGCAGGCGCCATCGCTGTAGGACTCGAGCTGCATACCGAGCGCAGCCGCGTGCGGAACGTGGGCCAGATGTTCCAAGAGGGCCTCCGAGGTGTGGCCTGGGTCAGTCATGGGATGTCCTTACACAAACGGCGATTCTAGCGCCGGGATCGGTTTGGCGTGGGCCTTCCCCTGCTGCGAGGGAAGCGCGCTATCATCGACGCCCCGGAAGCGTTTGGCCCCCTTCGAGCGGCTGTGCAGAACGCGTCCGCAGAGACGGGGAGAGGGATGCTCAAGCGCAAGTTCGAGCGGTCGCGGTACTTCGAGGATTTCGAGCTCGGAGAGACGTTCTACATTCCTTCACGAACCATCGGCGACGCCGAGGTATCCGCGTTTCGGACCGCGAGCGGCGAGACACACCCGCTGCATTACGACATGCATTACGCCCGTGAGCGCGGCCAGCCAAGCATCCTCGCGCATCCGTTCCAGGTGCTTCTGTACACGACGCCAGGCGCCTCTGATTTCTCGTTTCAGATAGAGGACACCTTCGTCGGCTTCGTTGGCCAGTCCTCGCGGTTCATCAAGCCGGTCTATCGAGGCGAAAGCCTCTATCCCGAACTGAAGGTCTCGGGGCTTGAGCCGGACGAGACCTTCGGCGGGGTCAAGCTCGCGAGCACCGTGCACAACGAGCGTGCCGAAGTCGTGCTTGAGGGCGAGATGACTTTCCTGGTCCAGCGCCGCCCGCCCGGCGCCTGATTGAACATCGACATCATCAAGAGAGGACGCACCCGATGACCATGCAACAGACGCCGCTGCTCATGTCCCGCCTCATGGATCGGGGCGCCTTGATGCAGCCTGATGGGGAGGTGGTGACGGCGACGGCCGACGGCGTCCGTCGGCAGACGAACCTCGAGACACGCAATCGCGCGCACCAGCTCGCGCACGCGCTCGCCGATGCAGGCGTGAAGGTTGGTGACCGCGTTGCCACCTTCATGTGGAACGGCGCGCGCCATCTCGAGTGCTATCACGCCATCGCCTGCATGGGCGCGGTCGTGCACACGCTGAATATCCGGCTATCGGATGCGGACCTCGAATACATCATCAACCACGCCGAGGACCTCGTGATCGTGGCGGATGCGGATGTGCTGCCGAAGCTCGAGGGCCTCGCGGGCAAGATTCCTACCGTGAAGAAGGTGATCGTCGCGACTGAGCCCGGCTGTGAAGGCTGGTCGACAACGCTGCCGGGCGCGGTGGACTACGAGGACTTCATCGCCGGCAAGCCGACCGACTATGACTGGCCCGAGATCGACGAGAACTCGCCTATGGGCCTTTGCTACACGTCGGGCACGACGGGGCAGCCGAAGGGCGTGATGTACACGCACCGTTCGAACTATCTGCATACGCTCACGATCTCCATGACCGACGTGATGGCGCTGTCCGCGGTCGACACGCTCTGCGGCATCGTGCCCATGTTTCACGCAAACGCCTGGGGCCTGCCTTGGGTTGCAACCATGCTCGGCATGAAGCAGGTCTACCCACATCGCTTCATGACGCCGGACAGCCTCGCGCAGCTCATGATGGACGAGGGCGTGACCATTTCCGCCGGCGTACCGACGATCTGGCAGGGCGTGAAGGGCCTCATCGAGGCGAACCCGGGCAAATACGACTTCAGCAAGCTCCAGCGCCTGACCTGTGGTGGCAGCTCCCCGCCGCCATCGCTCATCCAGTGGTTCTGGGACGCCCTTGACGTCGAGATCGTCCAGGGCTGGGGGATGACCGAGACGAGCCCGCTCGCCACGATCAGCCGCCGGATCGCGAAGGCTACGCACCTCGAGTCCACCGATGCCGAACGGGCAGCGAATCAGGCAAAGGCTGGCCTGCTCATGCCGGGTCTGGAGCTGGAGATCTTTGACGAAGACTGGAAGCCGCTGCCGCACGACGGCGAGGCTTTTGGCGAGTTGCTCATTCGCGGGCCGTGGATCTGCTCGGAGTACTTCAACAATCCGCAGCCCACCAAGTTCCACGATGGCTGGCTGATCACGGGTGACATCGCGAAGATCGATCCTGAGGGGTACCTGATCATCACGGACCGCTCGAAGGATCTGATCAAGACTGGCGGCGAGTGGATTTCATCCGTGGACCTGGAGAACCACATCGTCGGCTTCGAGGGCGTCGCGCAGGCCTGCGTCGTCGCTCAGCCGCATCCGAAGTGGGACGAGCGGCCAGTCGCCCTGATCGTGCCCAAACCCGGTGCCGAGATCGACACGGCCGCGGTGATGGCCCACTGCGCAACGGCGTTCGCGAAGTGGCAATTGCCCGACGACGTTCTCCTCGTCGAGTCCATCCCGCTCACGGCGACCGGCAAGATGGACAAGAAGGTCGTGCGTGCACAATTGGAGAGCGACGGCTATGCGTTGCCCGACCTCAGGGTAGCCGCGGGCTGAGGTCCGGGCGATCCGGGCGGCGCAGGGCAGAGTTCGAGCGCGCAGCGTCGTCCTCACCGTGACTGCCCGGCGCCCGTTCGATCGATGCGTCCAGGGAACCGGTGCGCGGCCATCAGGGTGCACGTGCGCGCCTCCACCGCGGTGTGCAGGTGCATTGGATGGCGCGCCGGCGTGCCGCGCCGAGTGGGTCGGTGCCTACGGTTTTCTCACCAACGGCCGCTTCCGGCCGCGTAGGTTCCTCGCGCGCCGCCTACCGATCTGGCGCTCGCAGATACCAGCCTGTCAGTGATAGGCGCTCTACCGATGTCTCCTCGACCTCATGCGCCGTGCCGTGGCTCGTGAACAGCACCAGTGAGCCGCCGAGGGGCGGCAGCACGATCGCGTCTTCGGCGCTCGACGCCGCGCCGGGCGCACGTGCGATGCGCAATCGTCCGCCGTGCGTAGGCGTCCAGCCCTCACCCAGATAGCAGATGGCGGAGAGGAGGCGGCGGGAGCCTTCGTCGGCGGCGTCGACGTGCGAGCGGTAGAAGGTGCCTGGTGGATAGCGCGTCAGATGGGCATCGAAGGTCAGCGGCGGTAGGCGGAGCGCCTGCGCGAGGGCGACGCCCAGGGTCTGCATGCCCGCGTGCCAGCGCGCAATGGCAGGCGCTGCGACGTCTGGGTCGATCCAAGCGATCACGTCACCGCGAATGGCTTCGCGTCGAGCCTCGCGGTGATCCACGCCGGTGCGCGCCGCGCGCATCGGGTGTGCCCGTACGGCGGCAGCCAGTGCTGCCCGCGCCGGGTTGTCCAGGAAGCCTTCGACCTGTGCGAACCCGCGTTCGGAGATGCGGTCGGCGATCGACTCGGCAAGCTGTGCGGTTTGCATGGCGCTCAGTTCGAGGCGCCGTCACTGAACAGGGCACGCAGGGGCGGCGGGATATGCATCGGCGTCGTGCCGAAACGATCAAGGTCAGCAAGGGAGGTACGCTCGAGCACTCGCAGCACGATCGTATTCACCCCTGGCCAGCGATCGGCGAGCTGGCAGCGGTCAAGGAGATCGCAGTCCGGCGCTTTGGCACAGCAAGCGGTCATGGCGAAGTTGCCTTCCACTGCGGCTATTGCTTCGGCGAGGTTGATGGCCGCGGGCGGCCGCGCGATCTGGTATCCACCGGTCGGCCCGCGCTTCGAGACGACGAGCTCAGCGTCGGTGAGGAAGCGCATCACCTTGCGGACCGTCGGCAGCGGTACACCGGTCAGTTCCGACAGCGTTTCCATAGACAGGCGCGCCGGGGTGACGCGACCGAGGTGATGCAGGATCAGCACGCCGTAGTCGGCGAGACGTCCGATCTTCAGCATGGGCGCAGCGCCTCGATGAGAATCACTCTCATAATTGTATACCGCTGAGGTATTGAATAGGCCCTGAGGGTACCGTACCTTTCGGCGTGCGCGAACACTGCGGCGCAGGGCACTGGTTTCTTCCTGCCGCTTTTCCTTGTCACGGGCATCGAGCCGAGACGTCATGAGCGAACAGATTTCCGAAGATCGCCAGCGCATCGACCAGATGGTCCAGCGAGAGTACGAGGCGGGCTTCGTCACTGATATCGAGTCGGAAACGCTTCCGCCGGGCCTTGATGAGGACACGATTCGCTTCATCTCAGGCAAGAAAAACGAGCCCGAGTGGATGACGCAGTGGCGCCTGAAGGCGTTCGACGAATGGCAGCAGATGGAGCGCCCTGACTGGGCGCATGTCGATTACCCGGAGATCGACTTTCAGGGCATCTCCTACTACTCCGCGCCAAGGTCGAAGGATGACGCGCCGAAATCGCTTGATGAGGTCGATCCTGAACTCCTGCGCACCTACGAGAAGCTGGGCATCCCGCTGATCGAGCAGCAGATGCTGGCGGGGGTCGCCGTCGACGCCGTGTTCGACTCCGTTTCGGTCGTCACGACCTTCAAGGAGAAGCTCGCGGAAGCCGGCGTGATTTTCTGCTCGATTTCAGAGGCGCTGAAGGAGCATCCGGAGCTCGTCCGCAAGTATCTCGGCTCAGTCGTTCCAATGCGCGACAACTTCTTTGCCGGTCTCAATTCTGCCGTGTTCTCCGACGGGTCGTTCGTTTATATCCCCAAGGGCGTGCGCTGTCCGATGGAGCTGTCCACGTATTTCCGCATCAACGAGCAGAACACGGGGCAGTTCGAGCGCACGCTGATCATTGCCGACGAGGGCAGCTATGTAAGCTATCTCGAAGGCTGCACGGCGCCGCAGCGCGACGAGAACCAGCTGCATGCGGCGGTCGTCGAACTCGTCGCGCTCAAGGACGCAGAAATTAAGTACTCGACGGTCCAGAACTGGTATCCCGGCGACGAGAACGGCAAGGGCGGCATCTACAACTTTGTCACCAAGCGCGGCGTTGCCCACGAGAACGCGAAGATTTCCTGGACGCAAGTCGAGACCGGTTCCGCCATCACCTGGAAGTACCCCTCGGTGGTGCTCCGCGGTGACAACTCGGTCGGCGAGTTCTATTCCGTGGCGCTCACCCGCGGCCGCCAGCAAGCGGACACGGGCACCAAGATGATCCATCTCGGCAAGAACACTAGGTCGACCATCGTCGCGAAGGGCATCAGCGCCGTGAACGCAGAGCAATCCTATCGGGGCCTTGTGCGCATCGCACCGACAGCGGCAGGCGCGCGCAACTTCACCCAGTGCGATTCGCTGCTCATCGGCGATCGCTGCGGCGCGCACACCTTTCCCTACATTGAAGCGCGGCATCCTTCGGCAATCGTCGAGCACGAGGCGACGACCTCCAAGGTCTCCGACGATCAGCTCTTTTTGTGCCAGCAGCGCGGCCTTGATCCCGAGAAGGCCGTGTCGATGATCGTCAACGGCTTCTGCAAGGAAGTGTTCCGCGAGCTTCCCATGGAGTTCGCCGTGGAGGCCGGGAAGCTTCTGGAAATCAGCCTCGAAGGATCCGTCGGATGAGCGCGCTGCTCGAAATAGAGAATCTCCACGTCACGGTCGACGGCAAGGCCATCCTCAAGGGGCTCACGCTCACCATTGCTGCAGGTGAGGTGCACGCAATCATGGGACCGAACGGCTCCGGCAAGAGCACGCTTGCGGCGGTGCTTTCCGGCCGTCAAGGCTATGAGGTGACCGAAGGCTCGATTCGCTATCGCGGTGGCGATCTGCTTGCCCTTGAAGCTGAAGAACGCGCGCGCGAGGGTGTTTTCCTTGCGTTCCAGTATCCGGTCGAGATTCCGGGCGTGTCGAACATGGAGTTCCTGAAGGCGTCCGTTGAAGCGATTGCCGCTCATCGGGGCGTCGAAGCGCCGTCAGCCGTCGACTTCATGAAGTCTGCGCGCGCGGTGTGCAAGCAGGTGAATCTCGACGCGGCCTTCCTTAAGCGCGGCGTCAACGAGGGCTTCTCTGGCGGCGAGAAGAAGCGCAACGAGATCATGCAGATGCTGCTGCTCGAACCGACGCTGGCGGTCCTCGATGAGACCGATTCAGGCCTCGACATCGATGCCCTCCAGGTCGTCGCGGACGGCGTGAATGCGCTGCGCGATCCGGCGCGCGCAATCGTCATGGTCACGCACTACCAGCGCTTGCTCGACCACGTCACGCCGGATCGCGTGCATGTGCTTGCTGGTGGACGCATCGTCCGCAGCGGCGGAGCCGACCTCGCCCTCGAGCTCGAAGACAAGGGCTATGGCTGGCTTGAGAGCGAGATCGCTGGAGACGCGGCCTGATGGCTCGCCTCGCACCCGATGACTGGCTCGCGCAGGCGCGTGCACGGGGCGGTGACGCGCTCGCTGGTTTCGTGCTGCCCGATCGCCGCGTGGAGGCATGGAAGTACTCCCGGGTCGGTGCGCTGCTCGAAGAGGGGCTTCTCGACGCGCCCGATGGCGAGGCTGCTGCGCCCGACGTGCCAGCGATCGGCGAAGATGCCGTTCGCCTGCTCATCGTCGACGGACGCCTGCGCGACGTGCCGGAGTTGCCCGATGGCGTGACCCTCGTGAAGCGGGAAGCAGCGATGCCGGCGGCAGACGCACGGCCCTTCGTTGCCCTGAACGCAGCCCTCGCGGACGAAGGCTGGCGACTCGAGATTGCCCCGAACGTCCGGCTCGATTCGGCCCTCGAGGTCGTCATCGCCCAGAATGCCGATGGTCGCGCCTGCGGGGCCCATCCGCGCCTGCAGATCGAGATCGGCCAGGGTGCACAGGTACGCATCGTGGAGCGGCAGATCGGCGCCGCCTGCAGCTTCGCCAACAGCGTGATTGAGGTGCGCGTGGGCGCGAACGCTCACTTCACGCATGAGCGTCTCTGCCTCGGCGGTGGCGATGCCCGCTGGCTCACGGCGCTCGACGTGCACGTCGAGCGTGATGGGCGCTATGGCCTGCACCAGGCGCTGGTGGGCGCGGCCTTCCTGCGCAACGAGATCACGGTGCATCTCGACGCGCCCGGTGCGCACGCCGAAGTCGGCGGCGCCAGCCTTACCCGCGATCGCGCCCATCTCGATACGCAGATGTGTCTCGAGCACGCGGCGCCGCACTGCACTTCGAACCAGGTTTTCCGAGCCATTGCCGGCGAGAAGTCGCGCACGGTCCTGAACGGCCGCATCCACATACATCGCGGCGCGCAGAAGACGGCGGCCGAACTGTCTACGAAGAATCTGCTGCTCTCGCCGGAGGCCGAGATCGACGCCAAGCCGGAACTCGAGATCTACGCCGACGACGTCACCTGCGCTCACGGGGCGACGATCGGCCAGCTCGACGAGCGCGCGCTCTTCTATCTGCGATCTCGCGGCGTTGACGCGACGCTCGCGCGCACCATGCTCAGCTTCGCGTTCCTCGCCGACGTCGTCGGCGCCTTTCCACAGGCGTCGGTCAGCGGCGCTGCGCGCGCGGCGCTCGAGCAGGCATTCTCCGCTGCCTCGGCGCTCGCGTCGTGAGTTCGGCTGCGCGTTCCGTGCAGGGTTTTGACGTTGCGGCCGTGCGTGCCGAGTTTCCCGCGCTCGCGCAGGACGTGAACGGTCGACCGCTCGTCTACCTCGATAACGCTGCGTCCACGCAGAAACCCGATGCGGTGATCGACGCGATCGCAAACTACTACCGGCGCGATCACTCGAACGTCCATCGCGGCGCGCATGCCCTTGCAGATCGTGCGACCGCTGCCTTCGAGTCGGCGCGCGAGACGGTTGCTCGCTTCCTGTCCGGCGGCCGGAGCGAGGGCGGTCTCGTCGCGCGCGAGGAGATCGTCTGGACGCGCGGCACGACGGAAGCGATCAATCTCGTCGCCAGCAGCTGGGGGCGTTCGAATCTCGCCGCCGGCGACGAGATCGTGCTCACCGAACTCGAACACCACGCAGACATCGTGCCTTGGCAAATGGTCGCCGCAGACACGGGCGCGGTGATCCGCGTGATTCCGGTTACAGATGACGGCGAGATCGATCTCGAGATTGCGCGGGGACTCATCTCTGAGCGCACCAAGATCGTTGCCTTCGCGCATGTCTCTAACGCGCTCGGCACGGTCCTGCCTGCAGCTGAACTGATCGCGCTCGCGCGCGCCGTCGGAGCGGCTGTCCTGGTGGACGGTGCGCAGGCCGTGAATCACTTCAGCGTCGACGTGAAGGCCCTAGACTGCGACTTTTACGTTTTTTCCGGCCACAAGCTCTTCGGGCCTACGGGGATCGGCGTGCTCTACGGCAAGCGCGAAGTGCTCGACGCCATGCCGCCCTGGCAGGGGGGTGGCGAAATGATCGATCGCGTGTCCTTCGAAAAGACAACCTACAATCGCGTACCCTTCCGCTTCGAGGCTGGGACCCCACATATCAGTGGAGCGATTGGACTCGCGGCGGCCATCGAATGGCTCGACGGCATCGATCGCGCTGCTGCTCATGCGCATGAACAGGGCCTGCTCGACCGCCTTGACGATGCGCTTGCCGGCATGAACGACGTGCGCAGGATCGGCACGGCGCCGGGCAAGGCCGCGGTGGTCTCCTTCCTGCTGGACGGTTCGCACCCCTCGGACGTCGGCATGCTGCTCGATCAGCAGGGTGTCGCCGTGCGCACGGGGCATCACTGCAACATGCCGCTGATGACGCGCTACGGCGTCCCGGGTACGGTGCGGGCATCCTTTTCGCTCTACAACACGGTGGACGAAGTCGACCGCTTCCTCGAAGCGCTCGACAAGGTCCGGACCTTCCTCTGAGGCACCAGGAGGCTTCCATGTCCGTAGACACCTTCGATCCAGCCGCGCCCACCGCCGGCGTGCGTATGACCGACGCTGCGATCAAGCACGCGCGTCGCCAGCTTGCGCGCGCTGAGGCGCGGGCAGTGCGTCTGGGCGTCCGCAAGGCCGGCTGCTCGGGTTTCATGTACGAGATCGGCTACGTCAGCGAGCCGCAGTCCAATGACACCGAGTATCCGGTTGCGTCGGATCTGTCCGTGTTCGTCGATCCCGAAGCGCTGCCGCTCGTGCAGGGCACGGAGATCGATCTCGTCGTTGAAGGCCTGAACTCCGTCCTCAAGTTCCGCAACCCGAACGCCCAGGTCGAATGTGGCTGCGGCGAGAGCTTCGGCGTCTGAGGCGAACAGGACCGCTCTGATGGAACGCAGGATGATCGTGGTGCAGCGCGACTGCCCGGCCCGGCTCGTGCCGGCCGGCACGCGCATCACGATCCCCAAGGACACCTTCGTCACCCTGACCCAGGACCTGGGCGGCAACTACACGGTGAACGTGGGCGGCAATCTGGCGCGCATCGACGGTACAGACGCTGACGCGCTCGGCCTCGAACCCGTGGTGCTGCGCTTTGTCGGCGATCCCAGCGGCGCGGTCCTCGAAGACCACGTGGAGGCCGCACTCCGCTCTGTCTACGACCCCGAGATTCCCGTCAATCTGCTTGATCTCGGTCTTGTCTATGGCGTTTCGATCGAAGGCTCGGTCGTACGCGTTCGCATGACGCTCACGGCACCCGGCTGTGGCATGGGGCCGGTGCTCGTCGACGACGTGAAGTATCGCGTCGGCATGGTCCCGGGTGTCGGCGACGTCGAGGTCGATCTCGTGTTCGATCCCCCCTGGTCGCGCGAAATGATGTCCGAGGAGGCTCAGCTCGAACTGGGCATGTTCGGATGAGCGACGCCCCCTTCGACGCAATCCCCTTTGGCCGTGACGTTGACGCGGAGGAGATCGCCGAGTCGCTCGAGTTCTTCGACGACTGGGAGGATCGCTATCGCTACATCATTGATCTAGGCAAGGACCTGCCGCCCCTGCCGGAGAACCTCCGTACCGAGGATCGCTACGTCCACGGCTGCCAAAGCCAGGTCTGGATCGACCATCGTCTTGACGCCAAGACCGGGCATTTGCAGTTCGTGATCGACTCCGACGCGCTGATCGTGAAGGGGCTTGCCGGCATCGTGCTTGCGGCGCTCAACGATCGCAGTCCAGGGGTGATCGCGACTACGGACGTCGAGGCCTACTTCGAACGTCTGGACCTGCTCAAGCATCTGTCGCCGACCCGCGGCAATGGCCTGCGCGCCATGGTAGAGAGAATGCAGGCCATGGCGCGCAGCCTTGCCTGATTCTCAGTCTGACGAGGCAGCATCCTCGTAGAGCGCAACGACGGTACGTGCCGACTCGAAATCCTCGCTGGGGACCATCAGCCGGAGTAATCCCTGGGCCGGAATCTCCCCGATTCCTCCGATCAGATCCTCACCGAGTATCTGCACCGCAATGCCTGCCTGTTCCAGCAGACCGCGGAGCAGATGGGCCTCGATGCTGTCATGGGCTTCGTAGACGACCACCATCGTCCGTGCTTCCTCGTTCTCGATCGTGCGCCTTGAGGCGGAGAGGAGGCCACGCTAGCTTCTGTGCGCCCCTCGCGCATCGTTCAGGAGGCTCCATGCGCGCTCTAGCCCTTCGAACCATCCTCGCATTCCTCGCCCTCGGCGGGCTCGCCGCCCTGCCGGCGCGCGCTACGGACATCGACGTACGCATCGACGATCCACGTGGGCGAACACCCCTGGACGGACGCGTGATCGTCGCGCTGTCGCGGACGCCCGAGTTCAACGTCTCGTCCGTCACGGACACGGCACAGCTCTTCGGCGTTTCGATCGACGGGCTCGAGGGGGCGGGGCGCGTGCAGGTCGATGCGAGCGCCCTCGGCTATCCGCTCCGCTCGCTCGCCGATGTTCCGGCCGGCGAGTATTGGGTGAAGGCCTGGCTCAACGTGTACACCACCTTCGAGCGTGCCGACGGCCATGTCGTGAAACTGCCCATGGATCACGGCGACGGCCAGAGTTGGCACTCCAAGCCCGGCAATCTGGTCTCCGAGCCGGTGCGCGTGACCCTCGATCCCGATGACGAAGATAGCGTGCGGATCACCCTGAACATGGAATTGTCGCCCATCGAGTTTCCGGCGGAAACGGAGTGGGTGAAGAACTTCGAGATGGTCAGCGAGAGGGTTTCGGCCTTCTGGGGTACGGAGATGCGCATCGGTGCCCGAGTGCTGCTGCCTCGGGGCTGGGCGCTGAACCCTGATCGTCGTTATCCGGTCGTCATTCAGCACGGCCACTATTCCACGGCGCCTCCGGGGGGCTTCATGGTCCCCGAAGAAATCGCCGACCCGGACAGCATGACGCGCCGCGAGACTGCCGGCACGGCGCTCTACGACGCCTGGACGTCGGACGACTTTCCGCGCTTCCTGCTCGTCACCATCCAGCACCCGACGCCGTACTACGACGATTCCTACGCGGTGAACTCACAGAATCAGGGACCCTACGGCGACGCGATCGTCCACGAACTCCTGCCGGCGCTCGAAGCGGCGTTCCGCGGGGTCGGCGAGCCTTGGGCCCGCATTCTCACGGGCGGCTCCACGGGCGGCTGGGAGTCCATCGCGCAGCAGGTGCTATACCCCGACGATTTCGGTGGGGCGTGGATCTTCTATCCCGATCAGGTCGACTTCCACTATTACCAGCTCGTCGATCTCTACGATGGCGAGAACGCCTACTTCCGCGAGTACGAATGGCTGCGCACCCCGATTCCGGGCGCCCGCGACGTGGACGGCCGCATTCGTTACACCATGGAACACGAGAACATCTACGAGGAAGTGATCGGGACGCGCTATCGCTCCGGCGGCCAGTGGGCGGCATGGAATGCGACCTTCGGGCCGGTCGCCGAGGACGGCTACCCGGCAGCGATCTGGGATCCCATCACGGGCGAGATCAACCGAGAGACTGCGCGCTGGGCGATCGACAACTGGGATCTGCGCGCGCACATGGAAGCGAATTGGGACACGCTCGCCCCCAAGCTCGCCGGCAAGCTGAACGTCTTCACCGGGCGGCGGGACAACTTCTATCTCGAGCAGGCGGTCTACGAACTCGAGACTTTCCTGACCACGGGAGAAAATCTCGGTTATCCCGCGCGCTTCGAGTACGGTGAAAAGGGTAACCACGGCTGGAGCCCGTGGCGAAATCCGGAAGACCCCCGCGGCCTCTATGAGGACATGATGAATGCGGTCCGAGGCAACGCTCCAGACGGCGCTGATCTGCCCTGAATCGATGTTGTCCGACGAACGGTCTGTCTGGTGTTGTCCAGCCTTCGCAGGTGCATGCGCTTTCGCAAGGGCGGGCCGCGAAGCGTGTTTTTCGGCGCCCTGGCAGGCGCCCTGGCCGGCGCCCCGGTCGGCACCCTGGACAAGCATTTGACGCGTTGGCGGGGTGCGCCAGCGGTGCTCAGAGAATGTCTGCGCGCATCGACTTCCGGTAATGTCTATCTCGATTGACACATTGGTCGGGCCCCCCCATTGTTCGTCAATAGGCAAGCTAGCGATCCTGTTTGCGTGCTGGGCCGGTAGAAAAATGCGCTTATGACCGGCGCTCGCATGCCCGGATCTGGGGGGAGAATCGTGGAAGGCCACCTGGTCGCGGAATCGGTCTCCGATGCTGCGGTCCAAGCGGGGTCCCTGGCAGCGGTTGTTTACCGTAGCCTCGCCGCGCCGCGTCTGACCCCCGCGGACCTCGGAGAGATGCTCGCGTCGGCGCGCGCGCGAAACGCAGCGGAGCACCTTTCGGGGCTGCTGCTCTACGATGGCGAGCGCTTTTTCCAATGGCTCGAGGGACCGGTCGAAGGCGTCGAAAGCGTCTGGAACTCGATCCAGCTGGATGCCCGCCATTCGCATGTCGAACTCATCGGTCGTCCGAACCTGCCCTATCGCTTGTTCAACGGTTGGGAGATGGGGCTTGCTGGCACCTCGCGAAGCATCGCGGAAGGCATCGAGGATGTGCTTCTTGTCGATAACGCTTATCTCGCGCGAATAGGCGCAGCGGGACGCTCTCTCGGCGGTATGCTCGAGTTGCTGGCGGATTTGTCGCCGAAGGAGTCGCTGCTGTCGCGTGGCCAGTCGGTCGCTGATCGGCGAGAGCACATCCGAGTCCTCTGCCTTGACCACGTCATTCCGGCGGTCGAGGAACGTCATGGCGTGGGCGCGAGCATGCCAACGTCGCAGCAGATGCCCGGTATCAAGCGACCGCCGCGCATTGATCGTGCGTTTATCGATCGCTTCGCGGATCATCTCAGGAGCTCCGAGTTCATTGCCGCGGAGCGCGTTTGGCAGCGCCTGATTGAACTCGGCTGCACGCCATCGATGCTCTGCAATGATCTCGTGGAGCCAGCTGCCCGGCGTCTGGGTGATCTTTGGGCGGTGGACGGCTGTACGGGCGCAGATCTCGTCATTGCGGAAACCGGCATGCTCATGCTCGTCCGCAAGGACGCGCCACCTCTGGCACCGCAGGCGCGCGTTGGCCAGCCGCACGTTCTAGTATCAGCTCCGCCCGGTTCGAAGAAGGTTCTGGGGCCGGCGCTGGCGGCGCTGCGGCTTGAGGCCATGCAGTACTGGACCGAGACCCTCTATCCGTCTTCAGATCACGAGCTGGATCAGCGTCTGGTGGACAGTGGCATCAGCACCTTGCTGATCGCGCTTGATCCGATCCACGGCCGATCGATCGATGCCTCCGTGCTCGATCGAACGGTGCTTGCGGCGCGCGCCGCGCTGCCCAACAGAGGGCTGCGCGTGATGCTTTACGGGCGCCAGGTGTCGGAAGACCCGTCCATTCGCGCGCGTACCCATGCAGATTCAGCCTATGCCACGCTTGCTGAGCTCAACGCGTCGACGCTTGACTGGGACATGTGATCGGCACCTCGGACGCTGACGCGGACGCGGACGGACCTCAGCGTTCCTGAGCGAGCGGTGCAGCCTGGCGTCCCCAAACTGAAGCGTCTGCAAATGTGGGCCAGCGCTTGAAGGCCCCCAGGGCTGGATCGAGGTGGCAGGCGGCGCAGCTTTGTGGCGCTGGCAGACGTCGCTCACCGTCGAGGCCGCCGAAGTCCGCGGTCAAAGTGCGGCGGCCGCTTGGGTCGAAGGCATAGAACTCCAGCGCGTCCGATGCCTTCCCCTCCGTAATGACTTCCCAATCACGGGTGCGGCCGTCGGGAAGCAGCGTTGCTGCCAATGAAACCGTACCCGTGCGATCTCTGCACAATCGCCTTCGAAGCGGTTTGGCAAGGCTTTGCTCCAGGAGCACGCAGTGCCAGGGCGTCAAGGGGCCGCGGCGTTCGTGGATGCGGGCGAGCAGCGCACCCAGCGTTGTGATGTCCAGTTGATCCACGTCAACCTGCCAGGGGTTCGCCAGCAGAGCGACGATCTGCGCGTTCTGGGGGCGATCGGGATCGATGGGGTTCTCGCTTGCGGGCAGCGCCAGCTGAAGGCGATTGGCGCGGGAAACAGAAAGACGCGCGTCGATCGACATCTGGTTGAGCATCTGCTGCAGAAGTATTGCGCGTGAATGGTCGCGAACGTTGCTTATAGTGCCGAGGTCGAGATAGGTCTGGTCAGTGGCTGTCGGCGGGCTTTCGTCCGCGCTCCATAGGGTCCCAGCCGCCAGGAGCGTGCCGGCCAGCGCCAAAGTGGACAAGCATCGCGGTGTTCTCATGCAAATGAGAATGATTTACATTAATTTCTAAGTCAACGCGCTCTCCTTCCGTCTAAAGGAGCAGAAGAAATGCTCGATGCAAGCGCCGTAAAGGGCATCGTCGATCACATGAACGAGGACCATGCAGACGCAGTGTTGCTCTATGCGCAGGCGATCGCACAGGTAGTCGACGCGACGGCCGCCCGGATGACCGACCTTGACTCGGATGGCATGCGCTTGGAGGTGCAGACGCATGCCGGAACGCAATCCGTGGAAATTGCGTTCGAGGTTCCGCTGACCGACAGGGTGCACGCCCGGGAGACCCTCGTGGAACTCGTTAAAGAGGCGCAGATGCGCCTCGAGCGCGGGTGCTGACAGCGCTCGATCGGCCGGGTCAGTACAGGTTGTCTTCGTAGTCGCGGTCGAGCGATTTCTTCAACACGCCAGGGAGTGAAACAGCGGCGCGCGTCACGGAAGAGCCTATCCCGCGCGCGCGACTCTGCTTGATGTGTGCCTTGAATATCTCGGTGGCGTCGAGCTTGGGCGCTGGATGATCCGTGGCCCAGAGCCGCGCGCGCTGAAGCGCTCCTGAGCTCACGAGCGCGTGTTCTGCTGCGCGAATCCGTACAACAAGAGGCGGCCGTCTGCCATCCACGGCGAAGTGGTCTCGTAGCGCTTCATTGGTCGACAGCTCCGTACGGCCGCGCACCTGCAGCAGGCGGTTCGCGCCCGGCACAATCGCAAGAAGCTCCGCAAAAGGGTTGGCAAGCAGATTGCGAAAGCCGTCGACGCGGCGATTGCCGGGTCGATCCGGGAAGCTCCAATCGCCATCTTCCGTATGCAGCAGTTTTCCGGCGGGGTCCCCTTTCGGGCTGAGGTCGGCCTTGCCGACCGCGTCGGCCGTAGCAAGGAGCATGAAGCGCGTGGCGAGTGCGAATGCAGCTGGTTCCGCCGGTGTTGGCCCGGCGACCGGTGTCCAGAACTCCGAGCGCAGGAAGGCTTTCGCGCAGTGCAGGTAGCACTCCTCAACGCGCACGCGGATGCAGACCTGGTCTACGTCCGAGACCGTGCCATTGACGCGCAAGCTTTCGTTCATACCAGGCACGATGAACAACGAGCCCCAGCCCTGGCCCGGCGCAGGCGCGGTTGCTTGGTCTACATTCGCACGGGGGAGTGTGATGGACCGTGAGTCGGCGGCAATGAAACCTCGAGGGCCGCCGGCAACGAGGCTCTTGCAAGCGCTTGCCGCAGCTTCCGTAATCAGTGCGGCGGCGAAGGTGGAGGACTCGATCCAGCGCAAAGCGTGCTCGTCCAGATAGTCCAGCACTTTCAGCGCTCGCGCCGTATCGCTCGCAAGCCTTCCCATACTTGCTTCGAGTCCCTCGAGGGAGCGGATGCGTTCGGTCATGGATTTGGGGTTCCTGCGGTCCAGCGGTGCTTTGAGATCAGTCGAGTACGACCGACGTGGCAACGATGGAATACTCGCGAGTCGCCGCCGCGCCGCTTGGGTCCCGACCGGCGTCAGCGGCGAAATGCGCGGCTTCGGCTCGGGTAAGCGAGACGGCTTCGAGGCGGCCGAAGACGGTCGAGTCGACCGAGCGCGTATCCGTTGGCACGAAGAAACGATAATCCTTGAACGTGACGCGAGCGTAGTGCGCGGCGTCCGCAAGGATCATGAAGCATCCCTTCTTGCGGCAGACTTCGGTCACGCGCCCGCGAATCTTGCCTTCGAAAGCTCCATCTGCGTTGGCCCGGGCGATTGCCGTGGCGAGAGACACGGCATCACCCGCGCTCGGCATGGGCGCGCCGTACTCACCGGACGCGGCATGAGAGGTTGTCGCGAGTACAACCAGGATTGCTGCGGTGATCCTGATCATTCGTGCCATGAGGGGCGCCTCTTCTAGGGGAGTCAGCGCCATGCGCGCGCTCCAAGCGAATTTGCAATTGCAAGTTATTCTCATTTGGATGTAGTGTCGAGGCACGAACCACAGATTTCGAGGTCGCCATGTCAGGATGTCGCCGCGCACTTCCTTTCTTTGCGTTGTTCTTCCTCGCGCCGCTCGCGGATGCACATGTGAGTGACGGGCCTGACCAGATTCACGCCTGGATGCTGTTCGCGGCGCTCATCGGCGGTGCGACGCTCATCGGTGTCTCCTTCGGGCTCGCAGCGGGCTTCGACCAACGCAGCGCGCGCCGACGCGCGGCGCGCGTCCGCTTCCCGCTCGAATTCGATACCTCACCATCAGCCATCGCGGAGCCCTAGTCTTCCGCCGCTAGCTGGGCGATGGAGCGGCTTGCGTTGTCTGTGATTTTTTCGGGATTCCAGACGGCGCCGAAAGTCAGTGAACGAGGGCAGTGGAAGTAGGCTTCGTCGATTGACATGCGAAAGCCCTGAATCAGGTGAGCGTTGTCGTCGGCGTCGAAGACTGCGCCATCTGCGCCGCCCGCGGTGACCTCCTCCTTCTCAATAACGGCGACGCGGCCGTTCACGCGCAATGTCACTTCGATGCCTGGAATCATGAAAACCAGCCCGGCTTTTGGGTTTGATTCGAAATTTTCGTAGCTTTGAAACAATCGATTTCCGCCAATGTCAGGCATGAGCAGGGTGCGGGTGTCGACCACCTCGCAGAAGCCCGGCCTACCGCCGCGAGGCGAGGCGTCGCAGTCGCCGTCCGAGTTACTCGTGGCCATCACCGCAAAGGGCGAGTGTCGAATGAAGCCGACCTGGTACCTGTCGAGGTGATCCTTGACCTTCTTCGCAGCGAGGGGGTGCGGGCCGCCGAGCGTTTCCCGTAGTGCATCGATTCGAGACATCCTGTTTCCTCTGCAGGGGCGAGATCAGCGTCTGCGCCAGTATCCGGTCAAATGCATCTGCTCGAGGGTCAGTCCTCGATCGCGTTTCAGCATGCGGCGCACCTCGCCTACTCGTCTTGATTCCGCTGCACCGAAGACATAGAGGCCGTCCCCGTTCAATTCAGCTTGTTCGACGGCATCGTAGAGCGATCGACCCGAGCCTGGTGCCGCCGCGCCGCGGTGTACCCAGGTGACGTCTAGCGCGCGGCGGCTTGGAAGATCCACTTCAAGGGATTTATCGGCAACCTCTATCACGGCGGTCACCGGAAGGGATGCGGCGGCCTGCTCGATGATCGCAGCGATTGCCGGCAGCGCGGTCTCGTCCCCCACCAGCAGAAGTTTGCGCGTATCCGAAGGGGGGGCGAAGGCGATGCGTGGGCCCCAGAGCGCCAGCTTGTCTCCAGGCGCCGCACGCGCAGCCCAGGCGGACAGTGGCCCGTCGTCGCCGTGCAGAACGAACCACAGGTCCAGTTCATCGGGCCGGCTGCGACGGATCGTGTAGTAGGCGCCGGCAGGACGGTTCGGGCCCTTCCAAGCACGCAGAGCGGCCATCTTGAAGTCATCAGGCAGTGCCGAGTCTCCCTGGGGGACAATTACGTAAACGAACGCATCGAACCCTGGGCTCTCGAAGCCCTCAAGGCCGCTGACTGTGATCTCCCTGAGACCAGGTGCTATGTCCGAGACGGCTGCCACCGTCGCCGACCAGGTTTCGAGCGTCGCGGCATGCGCGGTTTCGCGCTCGATTCGGGTGAGCGGCAGGCGTTCCCCCGCACGTTTCCGCGCGTTCGTGATCAGTCGCATAAGCTGTCCCTGGGTGCCGGCGAGGTCGGCTGCGGGCGCGGCAAACGAGAGACGGTCACAGCGCAGGGCGCCGGATGCGCTGATCGACTCGAGCGTAATGTCCGAAGGTGAGACGGCAACGATGCGGGCGGTGGTTGCGGATTCGAGCGAGGCACCGAATCGCGCGAGCAGCAGCATTGCATCAGCATGATTGGCGTTGAAGTGCTCGACGGTCTCTTCGATTTCGGCACGTAATTCTGGGGCGAAGGCAGGCGCGCGCGGGGGGGAAGGTCCTGTCACCTGGTTCTCCAGGGAAAGAGGCTCTGTCGGGGCGTGACCAGATTTACCTGCCGGTAGTTGATCAACGAATGACTTAGGTCATGGCCTCGCGGTGCGTCCCGTTGCGTTTCCAGGAGGACGTCCTGATTGGCAGCGCCACGCCTTTCGATCCGCCTGGCCCCATCGGTCGTCCCCGAGTTCGTCGGTTTACGCGCTGCCGACCCCAACATTGTGCCGTCGAACCCTCATGCAGGCATCACCGCCGGAGCGTCCGGCGGGTCAAGTGCAGCGGACACTATTGCGAATGAGTCGTGTTTGCAAACGAGGTTAATTCTTGTAGTGTGGCGGCTCCAATGAACGCTTGAACTCCGGAAGTCTGCTGACCTGGAACGACCATGACCCCGAAGCGCATACCTGATACCACTTTTCGTACCCGCGTTCGTGATTCGTCCGTTGGCGGTGATAATCCGTTCCGATGGCAGGACGTTGAGGCGCGTGCTCTCTTCGCTGGCAAGCGCATCATCCTGTTCGCGCTGCCCGGCGCGTTTACGCCGACCTGCAGCTCCACACACCTCCCGCGTTACGAAGCGCTATACGACGCATTTGCGGCGCAAGGCATCGATGAGATCTTTTGCCTGTCCGTCAATGATGCGTTTGTGATGTACCAGTGGGGCAAGGCTCTTGGCGCTGAGCGCGTCAAGATGCTTCCAGACGGCAACGGTGAGTTCACGCGCAAGATGGGCATGCTTGTGAGCAAGGACAATCTCGGTTTCGGCATGCGCTCCTGGCGCTATGCGATGGTCGTGAACGACGGCGAGATCGAAGCACTCTTCGTGGAGTCCGATCTGTCCGATAACTGCCCCACGGATCCGTTCGAAGTGTCCGATGCCGATACGGTGCTTGCCTGGCTGAAAGGCGAAGCGGCACCGGTGGAGAAGCCGGCGCGCGCGGCTTTTCTCGGCTGAGTCAATGGTCCCAAGTGGGTGCCCGGCGTCTTTCTGTTCCCCCAGCAAGTGCCGGGTGCCCACACCTTTCTCCAGTGAGCCTTCGCCTGAACTGACGGTGCCCTGCGCGCCACGCCTACGGAGACGAGACATGCGCTGGTTCACCCAAAGCCTGTGCGTGCTGATTGGTCTGGTCGGCGGTCCGATCGCGCACGCCGCTTGTGTGTTCGAAATTGAAGCTGGCGACGGCCTGACGTACAGCACCTCGAGTATGGAAGCGGACGTCTCCTGCGGCACTGTCGCTGTGACGATCAGGCACACCGGGCAGATGCCGAAGATCGCGATGGGCCACAACTGGGTTCTGACGCGGCCCGATGATTATCTGAGCGTAGCGCCGGCCGGCATGGCGTCGGGCCCCGAGGGCGACTACGTACCTGCAGGGGACGCACGGGTCATAGCGAATACGCGGCTCGTAGGCGGCGGAGAGACTGATACCGTCGAGTTCTCGCTCGAAGGCCTCGCGCCGGGTGAATACGTGTACTTCTGTTCCTTTCCGGGCCATTGGACGGTCATGAAGGGAACCTTCACGATCCTCTGACGAGTTTGCTGGCGGCTGGAGCCCTAGTGATCGGGAAACTGGCTTGGGTCTGGGGCGTTGGGGGGTTCTCAGCCCTCGTTGCGGTGGGGCTCGTGCGCCTGAGTGGACAATTCTTGCGTGCGACGGAGGTCCCGTGGTCATCCGTGCAGATCCTTGTTGCGCTTGTGTTCGTCGCCTTCATGGCATGGACAGAAGGTTACCGCGGGTTCCAATTGAGCTACGCGCCAAAGTTCGCGCACAGGGCAGAGACCCTGCGCAAGCATGCGACGTTTGTTCAGGCTCTGTTCGCGCCGGTGTATTGCATGGGGCTTGCATGGGCGCCAGCTCGGTCACTTGCGGCCAACTGGGCTTTACTTGCCGTGATCGTTGCGCTGGTAGCGACTTTTGGGGTCGTTCCTCAGCCTTGGCGTGGGATTCTGGACGGCGGCGTGGTCGTAGGGTTGACCTGGGGCCTCTTTGCGACCTGGTACTGCCTCTGGCAAACGGGCGGCGGCCGCTAATGCTCGATCGCCGCAGATGCTCGATCACACCAGGCTGAGTGGCGAGGCGTGCGCATCTCCTTGAGCGGGCGCTGCTTCGGAGAAGTCGTCTCTAAACCGCCGCCATTCCGCGAAGACCTGCGCCGCATGGCCGCATGCAAAGATTCTCACGCTGCCCGGCACCTTGGGATCCTCCGCGTGTGCGCGCATGTGTTCGAAAGCGCGCGAATACTCAAGGTCTGCAGCGTCAAAGTGTTCGAGCCGCCGAAGGCTCGCTGCGCGATTCTGGTGCGTGACAATGCGCGCGATCAGTAGGCCATGACACGGGGGGGTTCCGTGTTCGATCGCGGTAAGCAGGTTCAGCGCCTGCGCCCAGTAGGCAAGCGCCTCCGGATCTTCCCCCGCGCGGTAGTGTTCCACGCCCCTTGCTGCGAGCGCTGACCAGCGTTCGCCGTCGACGTCGATCGAACTTGTCGTCGATGTGTCCTTTGAACTGGAGCTCAATGGACAGTGACCGGACCGGTAAAATTGGCCGAATGAAACTGTTCTTCGGGGCCTCCGCACCTTTCACACTGCGGCGCACCGAACTCACTCCGGAATGCCTGCCATTCCTGAAAACACACAGCGCAGTGTCGGCGTGCAGCTGCTCGCAGATGTTCAGGCATGCGCACGTCGTCAGTGATTGACTTCGAAAAGGCGTAGGCGCACGCCAGATCTGTATCAGCGTCTGTGAGCCGGGATACTTTGATCAGGGCATTCGCGCGATTGTGATGACTCACGATTTTCGCCATGAGAAGCCCCGGACAGGGCCGGCTTCCGGAAATGAGACTGTCGATCAGAGCCAGTGCGCGGTCATAGCGCACCAGTGCTGCGTCGTACTGCTCTGACTGAAAGAGGCCGTTGGCCTCTTGCATGATCCGACTCCAGTTTGGTCTTTCGGGTGTGTTCATCACGCACGACGGCCCTCGCTCTTTTATGCGAATGATATTGATTCGCATTAAAGCGGAAGTCAATCCCGTCGGGCGTTCTTATGCAGTGCGAAAAGGGTGGCCTCATTGCGTATGTGCGGCCTTGAGGTGCTCGTTGACGGCGTTCTGCCAGGATCGGCGCTCACTGCTTTATCGCCGCCACGCGTGCAGGCAGGGCTCGGGATTCTCTACGCGCCAGCAGTTAGCGCCGAAGCACCAGCACGGCGGGACTCACCGTGCCGATGGCTCGAAGGATGCGCGTGCTCAGACGATCTCGATACGCCGGTCGAGAGCGTCGGACGTCAACTTCGGCAGTGTGAGCCGGAGTACGCCGTCGGCGAAGCTCGCGCGGATGTTGTCAGCGTCGATGCGGCGCCCAACGCTCAGCGTGCGAGCGTAGCGATAGGCCTGACGCTCGCACAGGACCAGACGACCGTCGTCGCCCGCCGTCGCAGCAGCCTCCTCTGCAGGTTCTGGGTCATGGGTGGGCTCCGCCCCCGCCGCCACGGCCTCAATCGTGAGCCGGCCGGCTTTAAAAGTGACAGCGATTTCTTCTTTCGTGACACCCGGTAGCTCGGCTTCGATTAACCAGCGGTTGCTGAATTCGGTGACGTCGATTGCTGGCACTCGGGGACGGGTCTGATCTTTGCCGGTGCGGGTTGGGCGAATGAATCCTTCGAGCATGCTGTCGAACTCCGCAAGCGGGAAGGCATTTCGGGTGGTGCGTCGGGCTGTCGCAATCATGATGATTCTCCAGGTTTGTCAGGCATCCAGGCGGCCTCAAACGCCGCCGGTTTCATTGCTCACGGCTTAAACAGTGGGGGCGCTGGCCGAACCTTCTAGCCTTCTCGGTGCCCGATGGCATCCGTTCTTGTCCTCTACGCGAGGCTTCGCTGATCCTCTGGGAAGGTGCTCAAGAACTCTGATCACTACGCCCTGGGCGCGTGTCGGAGGTAGGAGTGCGTACCTGCCAATCGCGCTGGCGCCCTCGAAGCTGCCTGGCTCTGGCGTCTGCGCGATCTGGGGTTCGAATCCGGCAAGGAGCTAGCCGGCGCGTGTCCGCCACCGGCTTTTTGAGGTGTGCCGACCCTTCGTCGGCCCAGCAGCTTTGTTGCAGCTGAAGGCATCATCGCGGGGCGCCATCGCGGGGCGCCATGGCGGGGCGCCATCGCGAGGCGCCATGGCGGGGCGCGAACGCTGGAGATAAGGTTCAGGCAAGGGCCAATCTTTCACCGGCTTACGAGGCTGGCTCGGAACGTTTCGAACTCTTGGTATGGCGGTCGACGTTCGCGAAGGCGAGCTGCAGGACGGCACCGGAATCATGCAGCTCGACTGTCCCGGGGCATCACCTGATGCACCCGATTCCGGCTGGAGCCGGCACCACGATCTGCCGTGATCCTCGATGCACCTCCCCCTATCGACTCCCCGCGTGGGAGCCTCGGACGCTCCGGCGCGTCGATCGGCGTAAGCACTTCGCCACGAAGGCTTGAGCCGTGATCTGAACGGTCACGGTGCTTGGATATTTTCCTAACGTCGGCGCCGGCCAGGTCATGTCGTGGCCCGGTACGACTGGATGAACCGCCTGCGCATTTTTCTAGCAGCCCGCTCGTAGAACCGTGCGAAGCAGGGTCTGCTCCCGCACCCGCACCCTTTCGCCCTAAGCGATGTGGGTGCATGCCGACCTGGACGTCCTGCTCAGGTCAATGGTCAGAGCGGGGGCATCAGTTCGCAGTCACCGGGTGCACATGGCAGCGCGGTCCAGCCCCGTTCTGTTACTCGGGCGCGCCGGAGGGCGAGCGGATCACCGACTCGAACAGGCGCAGGGTCGTGTGCTGCGGGCCGTCGAGTCGGCCGATGCGATTTCCGTCGCGAGGTCCGTCACTCCAGTGCGGCGAGGCCCACGGCGCCAGGGGCAATATGGGCCGATAGAGTCTGGTCCACGAACGCGCGCGCTGAAGCGGCGTCAAAGGGTGAGGCCGGATCCAGCGCGTCGGCGAATGCGAAGAGCTTCATGAACAGCACGCCGTCGCTCGCGCGCGCTTCGAAGGCGAAGGTGTCGTGCTCCGACCAGACATCCGCCCACGCTTCTCGCACAACGCCCCAGAACGCGCCGGTCTTCGACCAGTATTCGTCGCCTGCGGAAAAGTCATGGTCAGTGATCCGTTCGTATCGATTGAGTCCAGCCTCGCGCGCCAGAACATGGGGTGGCTCGTCCAGTACGAGCTTGTCATTCGACTCCTCATGGACCCAGCCCGTTGGCGTGATGATGTGTCGATTCACGGCGCGTAGTGCGTCGTAGTCGTCGCGCACGCTGAATTCCCGGCGGGGCAAGGGGCGAAGCGTGCGCGCGCCTTCCCACATGGATACGTCGGCCTCGTGCGTCCAGCGGCCGAAGCTCGCGTAGCGCGGTGAATCGTCTACCTGCCACACGGTTTGCACCCAGCCTCCGGCGACTTCTTCAGCATTCAGGACGGTTCGAGCCCAGCGGCCGTGGCCTTGGAATTCATGGAAATCGATGGCCTCGAAAGCCCAGTCCTGGCGCCAGTGCTTGACCACGAAAGGACCAAGCGTTTCGCCGTCTTCTCCGTTCATGAACATTACGAGGACATGCTGGAGGCTGATGAAGTCCGCGTGATCCTCGACTACGAACACGTATTCCGTTCCCCAGGAACGATACGGACGCGTGGGTGTATAGCCTGGCACGAAGCCGGCCGTTTCAATGAAGTCGAAGCTTGCGCGCCAAGGGCCGGCCATCGCGATGATCGCGCGCCTGTCGCGCTCTTTTGACGTCAGGCCGTCTTCGCGCAGTGCAAGCCAGGCGTCGCCGGGCGGTTCGACAAGGGTAAGGGCAGCGCCTTCCGTGGTGCCGCCGCGTGGTGCCATTTCACCTTCAGGGGCGAAGGACCAGCTGAAAGTGAACTGGCGCCTCTCTGTGCTTTCGGAGGGCGGCGCACTGGTTTCTTCAGCCGGCGCTTCCATCGCGGTGATGAGCAGCGTTGTCGCGACGAGCGCGTACAGGGCGGTTCGGGAAATTGACATTCAGAGTTCCTCGCATGCTGCGCCCATGTGGAAGTCGTGTGCCCCGTTCACTCGATGAGCACGGACTCGAAGGTCTCGAGCTCTGGATGGCCGAGATACGTGCCCTTCGGTGCGCTTGCCTGGGCGTGTGCTTTTCGGAAATGGTCGGATTCCGTCCAGGCAGTAAAAGCTTCTTTCGACGCCCAGACCGTATGTGACGAGTACAGAATGTGATCTTCGCGCTCCGGCCCTTTCAGCAGTGCGAAGGATTGGAAGCCGGGCACGTCTGAGAGATAGGAGTCGCGCTCGCGCCAGATCTTCTCGAAGCCCGCTTCGAAGCCCTTGCTGATGCGGAACCGATTCATTGCCAAAAACATGTGCTGTCTCCTCGAATTCAAGTGAGAACGGTCAGGCGACCGAGTCCGGGATTGTGCTCCACGCACACGGGCGTGCCGTACACGGCAGAAAGGCGCTCGCCGGTCATTACTGTTTCCGGTGCGCCGGCGGCAATCACGCGGCCAGCGGCGAGAAGCACGATGCTGTCGCCATAGCGTACGCCGAGATCGAGGTCGTGGACGATCGCAAGCACGCCCACGCCGCCGCGGGCCTCCTTCCTGAGGGTGTCGAGGAGACCGATCGCGTGCGCGATATCCAGATTCGACGTCGGTTCGTCGAGCAGCAGCCAGCGCGGCGTGCCGTCGCCTTCGGGGCGCCAGATCTGGAGTAGGCCGCGCGCGAACTGGACACGTTGCCGTTCACCGCTCGAGAGGGTCATATAAACGCGCGTGCGCAGGGACGTCAGCTCGCACCTGGTCAGCACCTCCTCAAGCGCGTCCTCGCAGGCGTGTGTGCCGTAGCGCTCTCCGTGTACCCACCCCATGGCAACGACGTCTGCGGTGGTGAAGTCGAAGGCAAGCGGCGCCGGCGGACCGATCACGGCGCGCAGCTCTGCCTGACGCTGCAGCGAGATGTCTTCGATGGGCGCCTCGGCCAGGCGGACAACGCCGCCATCGGGCGGCCGGTCGCCCGCCAGAGTCGAGAGCAGCGTGGATTTGCCCGCGCCGTTGGGGCCGAGGACAACCGTGAGCTCGCCCGGCACCACATCTACGTTGACGCGATCGAGAAGCGTCGCATCGCCAGCGCGCACGGTCACGTCGTCAGCAGAGAGCCTCATTGGGCGCGTAATCTCGCGATCAGCCAGAGGAAAAAGGGCGCGCCGATCGCGCTCGTGATCAGGCCCACGGGCATCTCGGCGGGGGCGACGAAGGTGCGCGCGCCCAGATCCGCAGCCACCGCCAGCGATGCACCGAGGAGCGCCGAGGCAGGCATCAGATAGCCGTGGTGAACGCCGCCGATCATGCGTGCCAGATGCGGGACAACGAGGCCAACAAAGCCGATCACCCCGGATACGGCCACGCCCGCGCCTACGGCTGCGGCAGCGCCGAAGACGAGGCGCCGCTTCAGGCGGGGTACGGAAACGCCGAGGCGCTGTGCTTCGGTCTCGCCGAGCTGCAGCAGATCGAGCTGACGGGCGCCCGGCAGCAAGACAGCGAGTGCCAAGCCCATCAGGGCGATGGCGGGCAGGGTCGTGGTCCACTGGGCGCTGCCGAAGCTGCCGAGGCTCCAGAATGTGAGCGCGCGCAATTGGCCGTCGTTGGCGATCCAGGTGAACAGCCCGATGCCGACGCCTGCGAGTGCGTTCACGGCGATGCCGACAAGCAACATTGTGGTCACGCTGGAGGCGTCGCGGCGTGAGGCAAACAGATAAAGGCCCGTCGTGACCGCGCAGGCACCCGTGACGGCCGCCAGCGGAAGGGCGTAGGGGCGAATGGCTTCGGACAGGGCAAGCGCGTCGCCGACGACGATCATGGCGATGGCACCGAGGGCTGCGCCGGCGGAGACGCCGATGAGCTGCGGCTCCGCGAGCGGATTACGAAACAGGCCCTGAAGCGACGCGCCGGCCATGGCGAGCGACGCCCCGACGAAGGCGGCGGTCGCGACGCGGGGGATACGCAGTTCGGTGAGCACGGTGCGCTGGAGATCCGTCAGTGTTTCACCGGCGAAGAGTGCGCCGAGGACGGGCACCGGAACCGCGCCCACGGCACCGGCGGCGAGGAGAACCGTCAGCAGCACGCCCGCGAGCGCAAGCAACACACGATCGGAGCGCTTCATCCTGCTATGGGCCCTCCTCGGCGTGGTTGGCGCATGACGGGCCAGGGTGGTCATGGCATGTCTTCCAGTGCTGCGCGCAGTTCATCGGCGGCTGTAAGCGTCCGCGGACCGAACCCGAGCATAGCCATGCCGTCCATCGCGATCACCCGTCGCGTCTGCGCGGCCGGCGTGAGACGAAGCGCCGGATGTGCAAGGAGTGCATCTATGCCGCCTGCCTCGCGCAATCCGCGATCCGTGATGACGATGAAGTCGGGCCGGGCGGCTGCCATGGCCTCGACGGAGATGGGCTTCCAGCCGTCCATGGCCGCGAGCTGATTCTCTGCCCCCGCCATGCGCAGGAGGCCATCCCCGGAGGTCTCCCGTCCCGCTGCCACCGGCGCGCCAGCGCGCAGGCCCAGCAACAGGATGCCGCGGGGCGGCGCGCCATTCGCTGTACGCTCGATGGATGTCGCAACGGGCATTGCTTCGACCATGCGCTCGCCGGCGTCCGGGCGGCCGATCGCGTGCGCCACGCAGCGCACCTTTGCCGCGATGCCCGCCGCGGTGAAGGCCTCGGGGATGCGCAGCACGTCGACGTCGAGGACCTGGAGCTGCGTCAGGATCGCCGGGGGGCCCATGTCGTGCTCGCCGAGGACCAAGGTCGGCGACAGTGACAGCAGGCCCTCAGTGGACAGGTTCCGGACGTAGCCGATTTGCGGCAGGCGCGTTGCCGATGGGGGGAAGTTGGACGTGCTGTCCACGGCGACGATGCGGTCGTCCGCGTCAAGCGCGTAGAGGATCTCGGTGATCGATCCGCCCGCGACGGCGATGCGGCTGCTGTCGCTGGCCGATTCGCCGCAGCCGAGGGATTCGGCCTGCGTCGCCGGCGCGAGCGCGCCGACGAGCAGGAAGGTCAGCAGAGCGCGTGGCATCACAGGGCCGCGCGCAGGGTGGCGCTGAAGTTCCGGCCAGGGCGGCTGAAGCGATCGATTGCGTCGCCGCCGACCGTGTCGGCCCACCGGATGTAGTCCTCATCGAAGAGGTTGAAGATGCCGACGTTGAGCTGGATCTGCTCGGTTAGCTCGTAGTGCCCGAGCAGGTCGATGACGTTGTAGCCGTCGGTTGCCGGGCGGCCATTCGCCGGGTTTATGTCGCTGCTGTCCTTGTCCCCGGCCCAGGTCCAGACCAGCTCTGCATCGTAGCGCGCGCTGGCGGGCGCCCAGCGCACGCCGACGACAGCGTTGAGCGGATCGATCGAGTCGATCGGGACATCATTGTCGTCCTCGCCCTTGGCGCAGGCGGCGGCGGCTTCGAGGTAGAAGTCGCGCAGGCCTTCCTGAAGCGCTCCGAGCGCCAGCCGGCCGCGGAATTCCACGCCGTCGATCGTCACCTCGTCGCGGTTGACGGACTGGAAGGTCAGAAGGCCATCGGCGGGATCGATGCCCCCGGTGTCGCTGAAGGCCGGTGCGATCGCGAGGGATTCGATGAAGTTGTCATACTCGGTCGTGAACGCCGCGATCTGCGCTTCGCCCCAGGCGCCGCTGAAGCGCATGCCGAATTCGAAGCCTGCGCTCGTCTCCGACGACAGGTTCGGCGCCGCGATCGTCTTGTAGCCCCCGGCAAAGTTGGTGAAACCGACGTTGACGTCATCGTAGGGCGGCGCGCGGAACCCCTCGCTGTAGCGCGCCCAGCCAGAGATCTGATCGGTGAACTGGTAGAGCGCACCGAGCTTCAGCGTGAGGTCGCTGTCGTCGTAATCGTCGACGGTCTGCCCAGGGCTGCCGTTCACGAAGAGCGGATCCAGGGACACGTTCGCCTCGTAGTCGTCGAAGCGCAGGCCGGGCGTGACGCGGAGCCTGCCGTCCATGAACACGATCTCGTCCTGCAGGAAGAACGCCTGGTTCTGGACCGTGGTGAGCGGGAAGTCCCGGGACGGCAGTGCGGGCGCGAAGGGGCTCGGTGGAATGACTTCGCCTGTGGCTGCGTCGACAGCAGCTCCCTCGCGGCGGCTGCTGTTGTCGGTTTCGTAGACGTCGATACCAAAGGTCACCGTGTGCTCGCTCGAGGCGAACTCGAAGCGGCTGCTCGCCTGCCCGAACACGCCTTCGATTTCCTGTTCAAAGAACGAGTTCCGCGTACGGATTTCCGGCCGCGGCTGGCCGGGGGGGCGGGGAGCGGGCATGCGGTTGTCGAGCGTGAACTGAACCGTTTCGGACTCCTGTCGATACAGGGTGACCAGCGCGTTCTGGATGAATGCGTCCTCGTTGTCGTAGCGCCAGGAAAGGTTCAGGCGCGAGCGATCACGGTCGTCTTCCGTGACCCGCGTGTTCGTGACGGCGCCGCGCGCGACAGTCCCGAAATCCGAGAGCAGCGTCGATTCGACTGTGCTGTCATAGACCTCGTAGCCTGCGATCAGGTTGTGATGCGGGCTCACCCGGACGGCGATCTTTGCGCCGATCGTTTCCGTCTCGATGTCCTGCGGATCTGCCTGTGAACGCGTAGGGCCGGTACCGCCAACGCTGCCCGACGTTTCCGTTTCGCTGCCCGTGCGGTTCGTGTAGTTCAGCATCAGGGCAACATCTTCATTGCCGTAGGCCCCGTTGACGGCGGCGATAAAGCTCTCGTCTTCGCTCGAATAGCCCGTCTTGGCCTCGAGATGCAGGGGGGCATCTGCGCTGACGTAGTCATTGGGTGCGCGCGTGGTGATCGCGACCACGCCGCCGAGGGCGTCGCTGCCGTAGAGCGTCGAGACCGGACCCCGCGCGATCTCGACGCGTTCGATCGTGTCGACGTCGACGAAGTCGCGGCGCGCGGAGAGGAAGGGGCCGAAGCTGAACTCATCGGGAATGCGGATACCGTCGACCAGGGTCAGCACGCGGTTGCCGCCGATGCCTCGGATCGTGAAGCCGGAAAGTCCGAAGCGGCTGCCCGTGCCGCCCACCGACACGCCCGGTTCGTAGCGGACGAGATCCTGGATGTCGCGGAAGAGGCGGCGCTCGATGTCCTCGCGGTCGATCACGCTGATCGTAGCGTCCACCTCATTGAGGTTTCGCTCGGTGCGAGTGCCTACGACAGTGATCTCGTCGATGACGAGGCCGATTCGGTCGCTGTTGGGGTCTTCGGCCGCCTGGGTGCCGGCGGCGACAGCAATCAGTGCGGCGGACGATGCAATGCGCAAATGTCGGCGCATGGAAGGTCTCCGTTGGGTGGGGAAGGAGGTGCTGGCTCTTAAACGCGAATGGTTATCAAAAGCATGTTTCCCGTCAATGATTGCAAATGAGAATTATTATTATTAAAGTCTCCGCCACTTCTGCGCTCGTGGAGATCGGACGCATGGCACAGGATCAGCAGCTCACGCACGGCCTTCCCCTTCAACGACCGCTGCGGCGACGGGGGTGGCATGATTGGGCAGACGCAATGAGGCATCTGGCTGTGGCGGCTATTTCCGCGTTCGCCCTAGGGAGTGCCGTTTGCGGTTGCCTGTTGCTCCTCAAGCCCGCATGAATTAAGAGCTAAATGATCTCGACGCGAGATTGCTTATTCCTTCGCGGTGAAGAGAATGCGCAGCAGCTCACATCGCTCGAGACCACCAGGAGTCTCCCTTGGCAGCCTTTCAAACGACCCCCGTTCGCTGGATCCGACACTGGAACGATCGTCTTTTCAGCTTCGCCACCGAGCGCGCGCCGGAGTTCCGCTTTGAGAACGGTCACTTCGTGATGATCGGGCTTGAGGTCGAGGGCAAACCGCTCATGCGCGCCTATTCAATCGCGAGCCCGAACTATTCCGAGGAACTCGAGTTCCTTTCGATCAAAGTGGACGACGGTCCGCTCACCTCGCGCCTTCAGCACATCAAGGAGGGCGATACGGTCTTGGTGGGGAAGAAGCCGGTCGGCACCCTGGTGCTCGGTGATCTCAACCCTGGTCGAAATCTCTACCTTTTCGCGACCGGCACCGGGCTCGCGCCTTTCCTTTCCATCATTCGCGACCCGGAGGCCTACGAGCGCTTTGAGCGCGTCATCCTGGTGCACGGCGTTCGGCAGGTGTCCGACCTTGCCTACCGGGGCTATCTGGAGTCCGGTATTCACCAAGATGAATACCTCGGAGAGATGATTCGGGCCGGCTTCCGTTATTTCCCGACCGTTACGCGAGAACCCTTTCCAAACCAGGGCAGAATCACCGAGCTGCTCGCCGAAGGGGCGATTGAGAAGGCGTTTGATCTTCCCGCCATGGACCCGGCGCATGATCGCGCCATGATTTGCGGCTCCATGTCGATGTTGAAGGACATCTCGACGGCACTGGATGCTCGCGGTTTCGTCGCTTCCGCGTCCCAGGGTGAGATGGGCGACTACGTTATCGAGCGTGCATTTGTTGGCTGAGCACGTGCGTCAGGGCTCCGGTATGCGGAGTTCTCCTGACCTGCAGGCCGCGGGCGCCGCATCGAGGCGGCGCCAACGGCTGCTCCGCACCACGCGCAGGCTGCTCGATGACTCACCGAACTCGAGCTGTTCCTCATAGCGTTCGCCACGCAGTATCCGAAGGGTCAGGCGCCCGGCGCGGTCAGGCACCGCATCGCCCAGATGTGCGGCCTGGAACACGAGGGCATCTGAGCGGCTGAGGTCCTCATCAAGCACGAAGCGCCGCCGATAGCCTGCGGATTCGTATTGTTCCAGGGTGATACGGCCACTGTCGGGGTCGCGCGCAAGCATTTGCCAGTAGTCGAAATGTTGCTTTTCGCGCAGGTCGTCGTGAAGGGTCACGTCCGTGCGCGTGCGGCTGACCATGAACCGCCCGCCGAAAAGATCGTCCGTGCACCGCAGCGTGCTTCCCGAACCGAGCATGCCCTCTGCCTTGCCGGTCCAGGCGCCACGAAACCAGTCGAGCGATCGCCATAGCGGCAGCTGCGCGTCTGCACCTGCGGCGATGCGTGGGATCGCGAACAGGGCGAGCAGCAGCACCGGCACGGACAGGTGGGCGTTCATGGGCGGTGGTCCGACGCGGATGTTTCGACATTCACGAGTTCCTGTGCGTCGCGCGCCTCGACGAGGGCCTCCACACGTTCGAACAGGGTCCAGAGCACGAAGCACGCACCGACCACGAATGAGCCGGCAGACAGGAAGTAGAGAAACCAGCCGAGGTGCTCTGCGAGGACGCCGCCGAGGGCAAGCGCGAGGGCTCCTGCCGACTGCATCGCCACGATCTGGGAGGTGTAATCCGTCGCCGCTTGCGTACGCGACGCCCATTTCAATCGCGCTCCGGCCATTGCGACGGTGAGGAACGAAGGGAGAAACAACCCATTCAGGGTAACCAGAAATACGATGGGCAGTGACGGCGCGTCCAGCTGCCCAAGCCACATGATGGGAATGACGGTTGGAACGATGAGCGCGGCAGACAGAAAAATGGTGCGGCGGTACCCCAGCCAATTGATCACGCGCACGGTCAGGGTTGCCCCCATAAGCGTACCGAGGAGCGTTGCAGGCGCAAGTATGCTGATGCCGATCTCCTGCACGCTGAATCCCGTGTCTACGAGGAAGGGGATGTAGAGCTGCGTGATGAGCCCGTTGGCAAAGCTCACGAGCATGATCAGGGGCAGCGCAAGGCGAGCGTCCGGGCGTTTGAACAAAGCCCGCAGGGAAGGCCGATCACCCCGTGCGCGCGCAGCGATCGCGTGGGGCGGTGGGGGCGGTTCAGGACGCAGGATGCCCGGTAGGGAGAACAGCACGAGCATGCAGGATGCCGTCTGAACCGCGGGCGCCCAGCCGTAGTGGCCGTAGATGTATGCGACCCCCGCCCAGGACGTGAACATGGCGACATTGCGTCCGATGTCGAGCAGGGCGGCGCCAACGGCGCGTTCGCGGTCCTCGAGATTTTCGACCATGTAGCCATCGATCGCGATGTCCTGGGTGGTCATGAAGGTGCTCTTCACGGTCAGGATCGTGATGATGATCCAGAGGTCATCGAGGGTCGGTGCAAAGAACGCGAGGGATAGATAGGCAAGCGCGCCAAAGACGGTGCAGGGGATGAACCAGGTTCGTCGCAGACCGAGTGCGGGGTGACCGACGCCGTCGACAAGAGGCGCCCAGAGCGGGCGCAGCCAGCCCGGTATGCCGGGCACCGCAAACACCCAGAACATGTCCAGGGGAAGGCCGTTTTCGCGGTAGATCGCGGTCAGGATCAGGCCGAAGAACGCGGAGGGGAACACCTGGCCCATCTGCAGGCCGAGGACGGCAGTGAATTTGAACAGCGTCGGACGGTCGCGAAAGATGTCCTTGAAACCGAAGGCATCACCACTCATCGCTGCTGTTGCCGGTTCTGCGTCAGGAGCGCTCGAAGTGAGTGTCTGTCCACTCATGCGCGTGCGCCGTGCGCCATCCGGGCGCTGCTGCTGCTGTGATCCCGCACTCATGCGTCCCCTTCGGATCCAAGCTGATCCTAGGCGGACTGCGCCCTTGGTGCTACTGCAACCGTGATGACGGCATCGACCGTGGCTTCCCTCCCGATGATTTCGCACCAGCGCGTCCGGATCGTGCCCTGGCGCGACGGGTTGGATAGCGTCAGGAAGACGGGATGCCGCCCGGCCGCACACGCTACGGGGGAGGGTCCCGGCGCCGCCAGGCGGATGGGACGGGGGGTTGACGGCGTAGGGCACGGCGCTTCTAATGCGCCTCATTAGTAATGAGGTCCATTACACGCGCCCGCTGGAGGCGATGGACATGAAAAAGATCATTGCGGCGGTGCTGCTGGCCGCCCTCGGTGCCTTTGCGCTCTACCTGACCCGGGATGGATCGCTGACAACGCCTGTCGGGCAGGGCACCGTCGTTCTGGATGCTGGCGAGTTCGAGGCGTTTCCGCTCCCTCCCTACGCGGCCGCACAGGTCACGCAGGAGTATCTGAGTTATCTCGTTGAGGTCGAGCCAGGGATCAAGGTGCATGTGCTCGAGATCGGCTCCGGCTTCCCTGTGTATGCGCAGCACGGCAATCCGACCTCCGGGTTCCTCTATCGGAAGGTAGCCGCCGAGCTGCCTACCGATGAGGTGCGCGTGATCATGCCGACGCTCGTAGGGCTCGGGTTTTCGAGCAAGGTCCCAGCCAGCGCACATACGCTCGAAAATCACGTCCGCTGGATGAATGAGGTGCTGGTGCAATTGCAGCTCACTGAAGCCGTCTACGTTGGGCAGGACTGGGGCGGTCCGGTGGGTATGGGTGCGCTCGCGCGCTCCCCCGAGCTCCTCCGAGGCGCCGTGGTCATGAACACCGGGTTCAACGCGCCCACGGAGCCGATGGAGCTGTCGTCTGCTCATGCGCGGGTGCGAACCCCGGTGGTCGGTGAGTTCTTTCTGGAATTCATGGTGTCGATCTTCGATCAGATGCATCGCGTGCAGGGCGACCCTGCATCGATCCCGGCGGCCATTGGGGAACTCTATGGCCGGCCCCTACGTGAAAGTGGCAACGCTAAGGCACCTGTCGCGCTGATGCGGATGGTCACGGACGGCCCTCAGCACCCGAGTGCCGAGGTCATGCGGGAAATCGAGGCCTACGTCGATGGTCTCGACATTCCCGCTGAACTGGTATGGGGCATGAACGACCCGATCCTTGCGGGTGGTCTGCCGCAAATGCGCAAGAACTTCCCTGATGCTCCAGTAACCGAGACCGAAGCAGGACACTTTCTCCAGGAGGAAGTGCCCGACGTCATCGCGGCCGCCATCATGCGCGTTGTTGACGCCGTCCTTACGTTGCAACAGGACGGGGCTGGCAGCGCGCCGGCCTTGCCCTGATCCATAGGGATTGTCGGGCAATGGGGACGGACGTCGATCCTGCGATACTCGGGCCCATCGGCTTCGTCGTCTTTGCGATTGCAAGCGGGCTCTGGATTCGAGCGCTGCGGCGTCTGCTCATCCCAAAGGATCGTAGCGCCTACGTTGTTGCGTGGGCCGCGGCCGGCACACTCGGCGTTCTCGCGCTCATGTTCGGTGATGGCGGCGCGTTGTTCCGCGTGCCTGCCTGGATTGCTGCGACCGCGGGGCCATTCCTCCTGTTCACGGTGGCGATCAGCCGACAGGTACCCGGCGCTAACGCGATTACCGTGGGCGATATGATCCCGCCGTTCTCTGCGCGCGACGAGCACGGCCAACGCGTCGACTCGGCCTCTTTCCACGGCCATCTGGTGCTCATCAAGTTCTTTCGTGCGCACTGGTGACCCTATTGCGTCGCCGAGCTCCGGCGATGGGAAGAGCTCCGTGGTGAGTTCGACGCGCGCGGTATCCAAATCGTCACGATCAGCACGGACACGCCTGCGGAACTCGCAAAGGGGCGGGTGAGGCACGGCCTGAAGGCCACGATGCTTTCTGACCGCGATCTCGCAGTCACCGATCGCTTCGGATTGTCCAATCAAGGCGTGCATTCCGGGCCGCCGCCGCCCCTCGGAGCGAAGCGGCTTCCGGTGCCGACGTCGCTGCTCGTCGATCGGGCAGGCAAGGTGCTCTGGATCGATCAGTCTGAGAACTATCAGCGGCGCTCGGATCCGGATCACGTGCTCGCTGCACTGCGCGCCCATGCGGCCTGACGTCCCGTCGCGGCTGCGTTGCAGCCCCGGGCGTCGCGGGCCAGACTGCGCGCGGACTCTGGGGAGAGATATTCATGATCCGGCTGGTTTTCCTGCTCCGGCGTAGGTCGGAACTCTCGCTATCCGATTTCCAGCACTACTGGCGAGAAAAGCACGGGCCGCTGGTTGCGAGCCTCGCAACCACGCTGGGCATCGAGAAATACGTTCAGGTGCACGCGCTTGATGAACCCATGAACGGAGCCATGGCTGAGGCGCGAGGCGGCATGGAGCCTCCTTACGATGGTGTCGCCGAGCTCTGGTTCGCGAGCGAGGAAGCCCTGGCCGAGGCGCTCGGCTCCGAAGAAGGGGAGGGTGCGGCGTCGGCTCTGCTCGAGGACGAAGCCCGCTTCATCGACCTTGCGCGCTCTCCGCTCTGGCTCGCCGTCGAGTTGCCTCAGGTGAATCCCGCGGGTGAGATGCTCGTTGCAACGCCCCGTTCGAGCCTGCTCAAACTCTATTTCCCGCTTCGCATGAGGCCTGAACTCGGTCTGGAGGACGGGCAGCGTTACTGGCGCACGCATCACGGTCCGATCATTCGCTCACAGGCGCCAGCGCAGGGCATTCAGCGCTATCAGCAGGTTCACCGCCATGCATCCTTGCTTGAGGCCGCCCTGCGCGAGGCGCGCGGCACCATCGTCGATGCCTATGACGGCCACGCGGAAGTCTGGTTCGATCGCGGCGCGCCGCGGACGGGCCCGGAAGCGCAGCAAGCAAATGCGCGTGCAATCGAAGACGAGTCGCGTTTCATCGACTTCTCGCGTTCGGCGATGTGGGTGGGCAAGGAACTCGTATTCGTCGACCGCACCGGCTGGCATTGACCCGTCCTGTTTTTTCCCGAGGAGAACGCCATGCCCTTCCGTAATCGCATTACCGAACTGCTCGGTATCGAGATTCCCGTCGTTCAGGCGCCCATGGGTTGGATCGCCCGCTCGCAGCTCGCGTCGGCCGTGTCCAACGCCGGCGGCCTGGGCGTCATCGAGACCTCTTCCGGAGAACTCGACGCCATCCGGGATGAAATCAGGAAGATGCACGATCTCACGGACAAGCCGTTCGCCGTGAACATCGCTCAGGCTTTTGTCCGCGATCCGGATATCGTCCAGTTCGTGGTCGACCAGGGCGTCAAGTTCGTCACGACCTCGGCGGGTAGCCCTACGAAATACACCGGGGCACTGAAGGAAGCCGGGCTGACTGTTTTCCATGTCGTACCCACGCTCGACGCGGCCCTGAAGGCCATCGATGCAGGCGTCGACGGCCTTGTCGTGGAAGGCGCCGAGGGCGGCGGCTTCAAGAATCCGAAGGACGTTTCCACGATGGTGCTGTTGCCGCTCGTGCGCTCTCGCACCGAGCTGCCGATCATCGCAGCGGGGGGCATTACCTGCGGTCGCACCATGGCGGCGGCCTTTGCGCTCGGAGCAGAGGCGGTGCAGATGGGCACGCGGATGGTTTCGGCGGCGGAATCTCCCGTGCATGAGAACTGGAAGAACGCCATCGTGGAGGCGAAGGAGACCGATACCGTCTATCTGAACCGTTTTCATTCACCTGCGCTGCGGGCCCTGCGCACTGAGCGAACAACCCGCCTCGAGAAGGAGATCGAGCAGAACATCTGGGGTGAGTTCGGTGACGCCAAGGCGCTTTACTTCGGCGGTGACATGGAAGCTGCGATTCCGCTCACGGGACAGGTGGCCGGCCGTATCGAATCGGTGGCGCCGGTCGCCGAGATTCTTGGTGACGTTGCGCGGGAGTTCGAAGCGCTCATGGGCGACTTTCAGACCCGGTACGCCTGATCGTGTCCACGGCGGCTCGGATGCCCGTGCGGGCGCTTGCAGCCCGCGTGCACCGTTGGATGGGGCTCCTTGTCGGTGTCCAGGTCCTGCTTTGGATTGCCGGTGGGGTCGTCATGAGCGTGCTGCCGATCGAGGAAGTACGCAGTGAGCACAAGCTCGCCGAGCATGCGCCGCTCGCTTACGACCCGAGTGAGCTGATCTCGCTCGAAGACGCCGCGCGCGGCGCAGGCATCGCAACCCTGACCGCGGGGCGCCTCGATCAGGTCGCGGGTAGACCGGTCTGGGTCCTCGAAGCATCGGAGGGGAGCGAGACAAGTGTCGATGCCGCCTCCGGGCAAGTGCTGTCGCCCTTCGGCGCCGACCATGCCGCGCGCGTCGCGCTGCACGATCTAGCGATAGAGGCCTCCATCGTCGCCGTTGAACGGCTCGAGAAGCCGGTCGGGGAGTATGCCGGTCCGCTGCCGGCGTGGCGGGTACGCTTTGACGACGGTGACGCAACAACACTCTATGTTGCTGCGGGTTCCGGCCAGGTGCGGGCGCGCCGTTCAACGACCTGGCGCTTCTACGATCTGTTTTGGCGCCTTCACGTCATGGACTACGACGATGGCGCCGACTTCAATCATCCACTTCTGATCACGGCTGCGCTGAGCGCCCTGCTGTTTGCGCTGGCGGGCATCGCGCTGCTGTATGTGCGCATGCGGCAGCTCTGGCTGGTGCGTGCCGGAGTACGTGCACGTCGCGAGGCCCCGTCAGGCGGGTGATGGCAGAGCGCGCCCAGCGTCTCGCGCTTATTGTCCGAGCGGCGGTTTCTTCGCCAGAGCACGAACCTGCTCCATGCCGGCGGGATCCACGGCCGACTGATGCACGATGCGATTGTGTGCGTGGCCCATCTGCTGGTGGCCCATGGCGGCGCGGAGCGACTCGAAGAGGCCCTGGCTGTTCTGGGCTTGGTTGATGGACTCTTTGGCAAGGCGCAAACCCATCATCGGCTGCGCTGCGATCTCGCGGGCGAGTTCGAGCGTTTCCTCGCCCAGCAAGTCTCGCGGGACGACCCGATTCACCATGCCGAGCTCCCGTGCAAGGTCGGCCGTGATCGCCCGCCCGGTGAAGAGCAATTCCTTGGCCTTGCGCACGCCGAACTCCCAGGGGTGGCCGAAGTACTCCACGCCGTTCACGCCGAAGGCCACAACCGGATCCTGGAAGGTGGCGTCGTCGCTCGCGACAACGAGATCGAAGGGCCATACGAGCATGAGCCCGCCGGCGATGACCTTGCCCTGCACGGAGGCGATGGTCGGCTTTGGCAGATTGCGCCAGCGCCAGCACAGCCCGAAGTAGTAGGACTCCTCAAAGGCCCACTGGCCCGCGACGCCCGGACTATCAAAGCCGGACCAGGGGCCGACGCTGGCCCCTTCCGCATCGAAGTCGGGCTCGGGCGACAGGTCGTGTCCGGAAGAGAAGTGCTTCCCCTCCGCGGCGAGGACGATGACTCGGATCGCTTCATCCCGGGCGGCGCCCTCCAGCGCCTGATCCAGTTCGTGCAGCAGTCTCGCGTTCTGGGCGTTAGCCTTTTCAGGACGATTCAGGACGATCCAGGCGACACCGTCTGCGGGTGTCTCGCGGCGGATCGTTGTGTAGGGCGTCTCGTCGCTCATCGGCGTGCTCCCTCCCGTGGGCCTGCCGCCACCGTACCCCAGTCCGCGCTAGTCTCGCCGGGGAACGTGAGCCTGATCGGAGTGAATTCCATGGAACATGCTTTTCGGCGTCTGCTGCTGGCGATGGCTCTGCTCCTACCGGGGCCGGTTGTTGAGAGCGCAGAAGGGCTGCGCTTGGTACGGTACGGGCCCGCCGGGGAAGAACGGCCCGGGCTGATCGATGACGAGGGGCGCGTACGCGACCTCTCTGCGCACATCACCGAGCTTGCCGGGCCGGCATTGGCAGACCTCGATGCGCTCTCAGCGCTCGATCCTGGGAGTCTGCCACTTGTCGCAGGATCACCACGGCTCGGCGTGCCGGTCTCGGGGGTCCGCAAGATCATCGCCATGGGCTTCAACTATGCCGATCACGCAGCAGAGTCGGAGGTTGCACTTCCGACCGAGCCGTTGCTCTTCAGCAAGGCCATCACCGCGCTCAGCGGACCCTTCGATGAAGTGGTCATGCCCCGGGGCGCAACCAAACTGGACTATGAGGCGGAGCTGGTGATCGTGATCGGCAAGGAGGCGCGCTATGTGTCGGAGGCCGATGCATTCGACCACGTTGCGGGCTTTGCGGTGGGACACGACGTTTCCGAGCGCGCGTTCCAGCGTGAGCGCGGAGGGCAGTACGTAAAGGGGAAGAGCGCGGACACCTTTGCTCCGGTCGGACCCTGGCTTGTGCCGACCGGTTCCGTCGGGGACGTTCAGGCGCTTGCCATCCGATCGAAGGTCAATGGCGACCTGCGCCAGGATTCGAACACTCGCTACATGGTGTTCGGCGCGGCCTTTGCGGTCAGCTACATCAGTCGCTTCATGACCCTGGAGGCCGGCGACCTGATTTTCACCGGCACCCCGGCCGGCGTTGGCGCTGGCATGGAGCCACCGGCGTGGCTCGAGCCGGGCGATGTCGTTGAGGTGTCGATCGAGGGGCTCGGGACCCAGCGTCAGACGATCGCCGGGCCCCGCTGATTCCGCTTCAGTCTTCGGCCTCCGGAGGAGCCGGCCAGAAGGCGCCGTTCGGCCCCGGGAACACCACCGGGCTTTCGTAGCCCTCCGGTGAGCGCGCGGATACGCCGAAGAAGTAGTTGTCGATGACGATGTTCTCGAGCGTGAAGGTTTCCACGTCACCGACGTAGCGGGTGTCGGTCCACGTCGGCGAGGTGGTGTCGCGCCAGTGGACGCTGTAGCCCGCCACGTCGACCGTCGACTTCGGTTTCCAGGAGAGCGTCGTGTCCGGCTCCACGGCGCCGCGGATGCTTACGCCTTGCGGTGGCGCGGGTGCCCAGGCGAGGGCTGCGAGGACAACGGCGTTCAGACCGGTGAGCTTCGCAGCGTAGTCGAAGTCCACGAACTCGAGGGTGTCGCCATAGGTCACGCCGTCTTCTGTGCGCAGGTCCTGGTGCTGGCGGTCATAGTGCTCGTTCGTTTCCATGATGCGCACGCCCGGATAGCCGGCTTCGTTGAACGGGCGGTGATGGCCACCGCGGCCGAAGCGGTCCAGGCGATAGATCATCTTCACGTCGAGGTTCGGGATGTAGCGCGCCATGGCATGGACGTAGCGCGCGAGATTCCGTGACGGCGAATCTACCTCGCCGCCGGTGTAGCGCCGGATGCGTGCTTCCTCGGCCGTCTCCACGTAGCGCGTGCCTTCCGAGAAGACCCGGGCGCTCGTGTTGTTCGTCACCCCGTTGATGCCGGAGATGTTGCCGATCATGTCGTTGTTGAGAACGCCTTCGAGCTCCCAATCGGCGTCTTCGATGAACCGAGCAAGGGCTTTGCCACCGAATAGTCCCTGCTCCTCACCGGACAGGCCGGCAAAGATGATCGAGGCGCGGAATCGGTATTTGCTGAGCACCCGTGCTGCCTCGATCACGCCCGCCATGCCGGAAGCGTTGTCGTTCGCGCCGGGGGAGTCGTCGTTCGCATTCAGCGCCTCGGAAACACGTGAATCGATATCACCGCTCATCATCACGAAACGATTCGGCTCCGTCGTGCCGCGGAGCACGGCGATCACGTTGACGATCTCGGTTTCGACGGGAATGCGGAGCGTTCCGGACACGACGTCGCGCTGAACGATGACCTCCAGGCAGTCGCCGCACTCGGCCGAGATGCGTCCGAACTCCGCCATGATCCAGCGTCGTGCTGCACCGATGCCGCGCGTGCTCGATTCGGTTTCCGACAGCGAATGGCGCGTGCCGAAGGACACGAGCTTCGCCACGTCCTCGCGCAGGCGCTCAGCATCCGCCGCGGCTCCGATTTCCCAGAGGACTTCGGGGGTGGGCGCTTCGAGGGCATGCACCGCACAGGGCAGCATGCACAGCACCAGGGCGTTGAGCAGACGTTTCATTGACGAGGGGTTCCTGCGTGATCGACGTGTGAAAGCGGATGGCGCGGGGGCCGGAGCGGTACGGCCGACGCGCTGACTGGGCAATAGGGTCAGTCAGCGACCGGCGGCGTGTCGGATCCCACTTCGGGGAACACACTGAAAAAGCGTTCGACGAAGGCCCTTCGTTCTGGCGGCAGGTAGGCGAAGTTCACGCCGCGGTCGTTGAACTCCCAGAAGTACTGGCGCTCCTCTCCGAGAAGTTCATCGCGCACCATCACCAGGCGATGGCGCCGCTCGCCCATCATGTCTTCCTGGATGCGTTTCATACGCGCGTCGTCACCGAGAGACATGAAGAGGGTGGCCAATTGAACCTGTGCGCGCCGGACACCGAGCAGGCTTTCCTCCTGCTCTTCCGATTTGCTCTCGCGATCCACGGTGAGCAGCAGATCGAGAAGGGGGTCGACCATGGGTGAGTCGATTTCCACCGCACGTTCGAGCACCTTGGTCAGATCATAGGTGACGGCTTCGAGCAGAAAGGGCTGGCCGACGTTGAAGGCAATCTGACCGTAGTATTTGAAGTACTCCGCGACTGCCAGGGTCGTCTTCTCGTCGCCAGCTTCCATCAGGCGCTGGGCGACCTCGCGGTAGTGGTTCATCAGGTGATAGGCGGTGCGCAGATCTTTCGCGTTGATGGATGCGCGCATGAAAGAGTTCAGGAAGCGCAGCGAGAGCTGCAGCAGCCCACTTCGCTTGCCGAGGCCATAGAGCGCGAGCTCCGTCGTGTTCAGGGCGATCAGATTACAGATGTCCCGGGCGTCGTTGAGGCTGTGTGAGAACAGCGTCTGGTACTGGCGGAGAATCTTCACGTCGAGCCACGTGCGCGTGGACTCGATGTCGTCGAGCACTGCTGGGGCGACGGAAATGAAGTCCGGATTGCGCCGGATGGACACGGTCATCTCGTACCAGGCGTCGGGCATTTCGGAACGCCGCTCGTCGTACTCCAGCAGGAATTCCATCAAGGCGTTGATGCAGCCCATGGCGATGCTTCGGTCGCCGTGGTCAATTGCTCCCCGCGCGATGTCTTCCAGATTCTCGATCACCTCCATGACGTGCAGCGCGACCTTTTCCGGATCCCGACCCACACGTCCGAGCGCGCGCTCGGCGGTTCTGCGAATCCGGTCGATGATGTTCAGGGGCGAGACGAATACGAATACGAAAGCGAAATAGGGCACCAGAATCAGCAGGCACAGCGTGACCATGATCAGGGTCAGTACGAGACCCGTCGTGGCCCCCTGTTCTGCGACCTCTGCGGAGCCCACCGAGGCGGACACCCATACGCACTGGATGGTTGTCAGCACGAAGAAGCTGATGACGCTGACGTTGACGGGCTCGCGCACGAACATTGAAGTGATGCGATGCGTGTAGCGCGTGGCTGCAAGCTGGACGACGATCGCGACAACCGTGATGGCAATGGCGAGTACGCCGGCGACGACCTCTGCAGCGTTGGAGAGGGTGTCGAGGGCCGACATCGGGTCCAGGCTGGCAAGCCAGCCCTCAGGATCGAGCCAGAAGCGCCCCATACCTTCGAGCGCGGCAAGGATCACGGCCATTACCAGCGCAACCACGAAGAGCGCGACGAACGATACCGTCGCCTGTGCCGATGCAGCGGTGGGGCGACGAGAAGGGCCGATGTGCGCTAGGAGGTTCGCTGAACCTTCTTGGGCGCCTTCTATGGGGTGGGCGCCTGCCGATGGGCCGTGGGCAACGGGGCCTTTGCCGGGCATGTACGCGAACCTCTCAAGGGCGGCAGGGCGCAATCTACCGGCTCTCGGGCACGGGTTGAAGCGCGATCATGCGTTCGCTCCGCTGCAGTGCTGAGCCGAGGCAAGGCCCCGTTGTTCCGCTGCCTGGGCACGTCGAACAGGCGTGCGAGGGCACATCGGCCGAGCGCGGCTATTACTCGAGGTGCGGCGCGGGCTGGCGCCCGTGGCACCTGCGCTCCTTCCCTGATCGGGGCCGGACCCTCATCGGCGCCGCACCCGAAGGTGTGACTCAGCAGTTTCGGGCTGGCGGGGATTCGAGCCATGAGGGGGGCGAGCGATGAAGTGCCCTTCACGCATGCCTGTTTTCGGCGCTCGCGTGGGTCTGGCGCGTAGTCGGTCAGGTCGGCACGGCGCTGTCGCATCTGGACATGAGGTCAGCCGGTGGTTTCACGTCGGCGATGTGGGCTGGGTCGGCGGGTAGGGCAGAGCGAACGCGGTGTAGGGCACCTCTGAACGCGATGCCGGCAGCCAAGGGCTCAGTACAGCCAGCGTGCTTCGGCGAGCATGCCGGCGGCGATGCGCTCGGCTCGAATCCGGTAGCGACCAGCGGCGATCTCGTTGCGCAGTTCCCCGACCAGAGCCCAGTTCACGCCGCTTGAGCGACGCGAGTTCGCGAGCACTTGTGTGAGTGATTCGACCTCCTCTGGCTGCATGTCCGGGGCGGTCGTGCGCACGCGCTGTCGCCATCGCTTTTGCACTTCCGTCTCCGGGTCCCGGTACCTGTCGTCGCCCATCATGTTCTCCACAAGCATGCCTAGAGCCCGTGTCGGCCGTACTGGCACGTTCTATAGGGCAGCCGGTGTCACATCCGCACGGAGTGCTGGGTGTCGAGCGCGCCGCCGGGTACGCGCGCGGACGGCGGCGGGCAGGTCCGGGGTCTGTGGGCAATGCCGCTTAAGCCGACGCCGTCGTACGCCCGATCCCAAGGGTCCGAAGGGGCATGGGGCCGCTAGATGTCGCGCGCCGCGGCGTCTCGCCACGGCGTCTCGCCGAGGCGCCCTGAGCTTCAGTCCGGGACTGAACGAAGCGTCGCTGCGCAGCTGCGACGAGGCGCCTGAGGCGATGAAGGTCCAGAGCATTGCTCATCAGCATCGACCATGCGGCTGAGGTGTTCGATCTTCAGCAATGCACCTGCGCTGACCCGCATGGATGCTGGCGGCGAGCCGATGCGAGTACCCCGTCGGGGTACCCCGTCGGGGTTCGCCGTCGGGGTTCCCCGTGCGGGGTGCCGGTGCGGCGCGCAGGGCAGCCCCCTTCGACGGCGTCGAGTGCCGGCAACTTCATGGCCTGCCCGACGCCCCTCTTAACGCTTGTTAACCATAGGAAATATGGAACCGAATTAGCTTGGCATGGCGGCTGCAAATCGAGGTGTACAAGGGCATTTGAGCCTGCAACGTGAAGACCAGGAGGTAGGCGCCATGCGGCACACCAGGGAATCCGGGTTTGCAGATGCACGCCCGAGTTTCGGTAAACGCCTCGAGATGCTCGAGGGCGCCCTTCAAGCGCGCGCATCCAGGCGGACGGTAGCGCTGACGACCGCCCTGCCAGGGCGGGGCGACGGCCCGCGGGAGAGACCGGTGTTCAAGACACCCGCTGTGGCGGGCCTGGAACTCCCTCGGCCAGGCGTTATCGGCCTCGGCCTCGGTCTCGACTCCGGCCCCGGCCACAGCGGCGTGATTCGCGCGGTCGCGGCCTACAGTCATGGGCTGTCATGGAGAGGTGCTGTGGGCGATGCAGGTACGCTGCGGTTCCCGGACGTACTTGCCGGTTTCGAATCGGGCTGCGCGGATGATTCGTGCAAACGCCGCTTCGCGCGCGGATTCCCAGCGGCTGACCTCGGCGCGGCGGAGGCGTCGTCATGAGCAGCGCGGTCATGGAAGCGCCGACGCGGTCTGGCCCCGAGACATCGATGCGCGCGCGCATGGTTGTCGACAATGCGTTGATTGCGCGCCACACGAGCCTGGTGAAGCGGATCGCCCTTCATCTGTCCTCTCGATTGCCCGATCGGGTGTTGCTTGATGACCTCATGCAGGCCGGACTGCTTGGCCTCGTTGAAGCCGCCGGCAAGTTCGATCCCGACCACCGGGTGAGCTTCGAGGCATTCGCGTCGAACCGCATCCGGGGCGCGATGTGGGACGAGGCGCGACGGATGGACTGGACGCCGCGCAGCGTGCATCGGAAGTCTCGGGAAGCATCAGCCGCGATGCGAGAGGTGCAGAATCGACTTGGCCGGCACGCGACCGATGCAGAGGTCGCCGACGCTTTGGGCATCGACGCCGCAGCCTATGCGGCTATCTTGAACGATGCGCAGTCGAGTCGGTTACTGAGTCTCGACGCTGAGAGCGACGAGCCCGATGGGCCCATGAATATGCCCGAGGACGAAGCTGCTGACCCGCTCCTTCACGCCCAGAGCGATTCGCTCCGTGATCGCGTCACGGCGGCTATCGGTCGTCTGCCAGAACGGGAACAGCTTCTGCTCTCTCTCTACTACAGCGAAGAGCTGAATCTGCGCGAGATCGGGAAAGTCCTCGAGGTCACTGAATCAAGGGTCTGTCAGCTTCATGGGCGCGCAGTGCTTCGCCTGCGCGGCATCCTTGAGGCCGAAGCGGCTCAGTAGTTTGTGGCAGGTGACTCGATGTAACGTCGGCGTTGCGTTGACCGCATGGTCGGGGCCGCCGGCCTATCCCGGATGCGCACGCTGAGCCGCCCGCGCTGACCCCGTGCCTCGAGTGCCTCGCTGCGCCCCGTAGGGCCTGAGTTGTGGCCGGGCACGAAGGATCGCTGCAAGGCGCATTGCGAACCTTTCAGCGGAAAGCCGTTTCCTTCCAAATGCTTCCGTTGCAAACGCTCGCGGTCCGCCCGCGGGACGGTTCGCGCCTGCGGCGCCTGCCGTTCGTCAGCCTTCGCCCTGCCTATCCCCGAGCGCCCCGTTGGAAGCGCTGTGCGCGTTCGAACGCATGAGGAGTGTTGCGACCGTATCGATTCAGTTCGCCGCTACAGCCCGAAGTAACGCCTGAGCGACGAACGAACCAGGCCGGGATGGATAAAACTCGGGTGATCACCCCAGTGCCCGACGTGCATCCGTCGCACTTTTGGCGGAAACACCCGATGGGGGCCTCCAGACCGCCAAGGCACTCTGCTCGCGTCAAATTGGAGATGACGCGATGACAGTTGTAGCAATGGAAGTGCCAGTGAAGGCTCGGACGCCGCTCACGGCTCAGGCAAGGCCAGTACTCGACGATGCGCTCGTCGCGAGGCATGCCGGTCTGGTCAAGCGCATCGCGCTTCATGTTTCTGCTCGGTTACCCGATCGAGTCCTCCTCGATGATCTGGTCCAGGCCGGCCTGCTCGGCCTCGTCGAAGCGGCAGGGAAGTTCGATCCCGAGCAAGGCGTCCCGTTCGAGAGCTTCGCCTCCAATCGTATTCGTGGGGCGATGTGGGATGAGGCGCGGCGCATGGATTGGACGCCGCGGTCCGTACACAGGAAATCTCGAGAAGCTTCGCAGGCAATGTTGGCTGTCCAGAACCGCGAAGGGCGCGGCGCGACAGATGCGGAGGTCGCGGCAGAGCTTGGTATCGGCGCCGAAGCCTATGCGGCCGTTCTGCGGGATGCGCAGACGTGCCGCCTCCTCAGCATTGACGCAGAACGTCCGGAGGACGATACCCCGATGATCGTTCCTGAAGATGCGGATGCGGATCCGCAGTTGCACTTTGAATCTGCGGCCATGAAGGGGCGAGTCGCGATTGCCATCGGCAATCTGCCTTCGCGAGAGCAGCTACTGCTCGCGCTCTACTACAACGAAGAACTCAACCTGCGCGAGATCGGCGAGGTGCTCAGCGTCACCGAGTCTCGCGTCTGTCAATTGCACGGCCGTGCCTTGCTGCGTCTGCGCAGCCTTCTCGAAGCGCAGGAAACAGGCTTCAGGGCGAACGCTGTAGCAGGCTGACGCCTGGAGTCATCCGCTGCGGTCTTGCTGCCCGACAACCTTGTCGGCCAGCAGCGCATCAATTTCCTCCGCCGGAAGGCCACTTTCCTCAAGAACCACGCGTGTGTCAGCGCCGATCTCCGGCGCTGGGCCGCGCGGCCGCACGTCTGCCCGTGAGAATCGCATCGGTGCGTTGACGGTCCGGTAGGTGCCGATCTCATCGTGCTCGACCTCTGGGAACAGGCCGATGGCCTCTGCCTGGGGGTCTTGGGCAACCTCATGCAGGCTCAGGGCGGGGCCCCATATGATGCCTGCGGCGTCGAAGATCTCGCCCCATTCATCACGCGACTTTGCGGCGAGTGCAGCATCGATGCCGTCTACGATCTCGGCCATGTTGTCGAAGCGCCCCTTCATGTCGGCGAAGCGTGGCTCCTCGAGCCAGGCATCCATGCCGATGGCGCGCACGAAGATTTCCCAGGCGGACGGCGCAGGCATGTTGATCACGATCCACTGCCCATCTCCGCACGGATAGCGATTCGAGGTGGCGCTGATCAGCTGCTGGCGGGTGCGCCGGCGGACCGGCGCGTGGTCGACCGCGGTAACGGCGAAATCGGTCGCCTGGGTCCAGACAGCGGTTTCGTAGAGCGAGGTTTCCACTGCCTGCCCTTCACCGGTTCTTTCGACGTGACGCAGAGCGGCGAGGATGCCCGCGACCAACGCGAGGCCGGTGGTGTGGTCGCCCTGGGCGGGTCGCGCCATGGGTACATAGCCCTCCGGACCCTCGCGCATTGCATCGTAGAGACCTGAGCGTCCGAAGAAGGCTGTGACGTCGTAGCCCGGCCGCCAGGCCTCCGGGCCCTCGGTGCCGTAGCCCGTCAGCGTGGCGTGCACAAGGCGCGGATTGCATTCGAGCAGCGTGTCCGGATCCAGGCCGTATTTCTCCTGTCGGCCGCGCAGCAGATTGCACAGGAAGATATCTGCACCCTGGACGAGCCGGCGCACGAGCGCCTGGCCCTCGGAATGGGTCAGGTCGATGGCCACCGAGCGCTTGCCGCGATTGTCCACGTCGAAGCCGTAGTCATAGGTTTTGGCCGGACCGGCCGGGATTTTCGGTGGCCGCCCCATGCCCCGCATCGGATCGCCCTGCAGCGGCTCGATCTTGATCACGTCCGCACCCAAATCCGCGAGGATTGCGGCGGCACTGGGTGCCGCCATCCAGTTGTCGATCTCGATCACTGAAACACCGTCGAGGGGCGCGGCCATGGTCGCTCCGTGGGTCTGGAAAAGAAGACGCCTAGCTTGCCCGAAGCGCGCGTGCGGGTCAGCGTGGGCGCGCGCGTGCTGCACTCAGGTCGCGTGCGTCGCGCGGGCGCCGGATGCATGGCTTGCCGTCTTCCCCGGGCGGAAGACTCGAAGGGCACGACTCAGCGCACCGGCTCTGCAGCCCCGGCCGCCACGGGCATTTCTTCGATGAGGATCGTTGTGCCGGGATCGCCGAAGAAGTAGAGGTGACAATTGCCCCACTCTTCCGGGAGGCGCCACGCGCGGCCAGCCTGCGGTTCGATCGTCGCCGAGTACGCTGAACAGCGAACCCGCAACTGCTTCACTGCACCCTCCACCTCCAGGAGCGCAGGCCGCCTGCGAACCGGTTCGAAGGACCAGATCCCCGGGCCGTCTGTGGCAGCGCCGGGTCGATTCAGCATGCCCTCCAGCTGGATGGGATCTGCAGACGCGATGAGGGCGTCCATGCGTTCCATGGCGGCTGCAAACTGGGCCTCGGCCGTCTCTTCGCCGGTGAGCCCGGCAAGGCGTGAATAGGTTCGGCGTGCTTCGGCAAAGCGAGAAGCCTTCAGTTCGGCGACGAGTTTTGCCTGTGCCACGGCCCTGAGCACATCGGCGTCGACGGATTCGCCGCCGTAGGCCAGCGCATCCGCGAAGGCCTCGAGCATGCATTCGAGCTGTTCTCGTGCCTGACACAAGCGACCGCTGAGCGTTGCGAGCCAGGCTTCCTCATGGAGATTGAGCGACGGACGTGCCGCGGCCGTCGCGATGTGTACTTCGGCGTCGCCCATGCGATTCTCGACCAGCGCTTCGTGGGCGCGCTGATAGTGCTTCATGAATTGGCGCGTGAGGCCCGTGATTTCCCCCAGGGCGAAGGTTATGCGGTAGCCGTTCCGTGCCTGGGCAACGGGTATGCCGTTTAGCGTCGCCGGTTCGTAGCGCAGATCCGCTGCCCACTCCAGGGCCCGGCGCTCGAAGCGTTCGATGCCGTTGGAAGCCTCGACGAAGAGCCCTGTCGGCACCCCTTTGGTGTCGATGACATAGCTGATGCGCACCCAGCCCTCGCGGCCCGCATTCAGTTCTATCCGCGGATAGGTTGGCGGCTCGGACTTCTCGATGAGCTTGGCGTTGACGAATCCCGGCATGCAACAGCCAGGCTCACTGCCGGTGAATCCGTCAGTTGCGACCGCACCGTCTGCGGCAAACAGGGCAGCGAGGAGCACCGCGGCCAGTCGTGTTCTCCGAGACATCGAGGCCCCCTGGCCGATCGGCTACCGGTGACGTTGGCAACCCTACTGGCTCCCGGCCCCGCTCGGAACCTGAAACCGCAATCACGCGGCCCGAGGCCGCGCGTCGCGACGGCCGTATTTCAGCCGTCGAGGCGCTCGTGCGCTGGCGGCGGCGGGACGCAGACGTGCCCGGTCCGCAGCCCATCGTTCAGCGCGCCGAGCGTGATACGCGATTTCACGCAGCGGCCTGGCGACTGGATTGTCGATCACGCGCTGGCTGAGGGTGGTTCTGTCGAAAACGCGCAGACGATGGACGAGAGCCTGCACAGGCTTGCCAACCTCGGGGTGTCGGTCGCCATCGATGACTTCGGGACCGGTTATGCGTCAATCGCGTAGCTGCGCAGTTTCGCCTTTGTTCAGCTCAAGGTGGCGCAGGCGTTCGCGGAGTGGCGGTGCTGCAAGGATGACGGGCGCGCGTGCGTGCAGCGGTGACACTGGCCGACGGCCTTGGCATCGAAGCCGTGGTCGAGGGCGTTGAATCACCTGAAACGCTTGAGGCGCTTCGCTCGCTCGGGGTCCAGTCGACCCAGGGCTACATCGTTTCTGAGCCTGAGAATAGGGCGGTGATGGAACATTCGCGCCGCATCCTGGAAGCGCTGCAGGCCCGCCTTGGAGCGCGCTCTGAGCGCGAACGCGCCTACCAGGGGGTTCGACCAAGCAGCCGCTCCCCGAGATCGGACAGCTTCGGCTCACCCAGGCTTCCCGGAATCGGCTGGCCCGGAAGGCGGCGGGCCCAGGCGGGCGGGAGCCCCTCGTCGAAGTTCTTCAAACGCTCCGCGCGGCGCTCATCATCCCCCTCCTGGTCCATCGCAAGATGCATGGCATAGCGATCGAGGGGGGAGTTGTTCGGGCCCCGCGCCGTGGGCATCCGCGCGTCCCAGATGATCAAGCTGCCGACATCGCCGCGGACGCTGAGGACCTGATCGCTGCGGATGCGGCTGGTGGGGATCGGCTCGATCCCGTAGATGGACCACCAGGGATCGGGGTTGCGAAAGATGTGCGGGACGCAGCGGAACAGCCCTGAGTCCTCGCGCGCATCCGACAGAATGACCATCCCGCGAAGATGGCGGCCGCCGACCCGCGGATCGAGCGGCCAGCGAAAGCACTCATCGTGGGAGCAGTTGCTGCCGGCCGGTTCGAGTACGCCCTCATCGACCGTAACCCACAAGAACGGCGTGCCCAGCAGGGCGCGGAAGAGGACGTATACGGCCGGATGCTGGCGGATCGCCCAGAACTCCGGGTGTTGGTTCAGCGGCACGAGGCCACCGTGGGCGTGTCGGCGACCGGCCGCTGTGTCAGTGAGGTTGCTGCTCCATGCGTCGATGGCATCGCAGGCGGCCAGGCACAGCTCGACGGGCACTATCCCCGGGACCAGGGCAACGCCGTCGTGCAGGAGCGCCGAGCGGATCGGCTCTAGCGCGCCAGGTGCGAGTTCACTCGGATCCTGTGGTCCCGAATTCACGGCACACTCCCTCATGCGCGGTCGCGCCGTGTATCCGGCGCGTCCCGTTGCGCGAGTGTCTATTGAACCTGACGCATGGGTATGTCTGCAATGAGTTACACGCTGGGTGGGCGACCGGTCGTCTGGTGCCGCGATGGCCTTATCACGCCCCTTTTACCTTCACTATTTGCGCCGAGGTGGGTCTTGGGCCGCTCTGCGAACCGAATTTCGGCGCGGACGCCCCAATGCCTACTCAAGGGAGTGCCCGGCGGCGGCTCTGATGCCCTTGGAGACGTTCGTGTTGTTTGATCAGTGCTGGCCGGCTGCCCGGCGGAGGCGTGCGACACGCCGTCAGCGTGCCGCGTCGGCCTGAACCGGTCAGGACGTTTGCCTCAGTGGCCCGGGCGAGGGGATGCTCGCTATGCTCCGTACCCATGACTATTCGATGGCCGCTGCCCTTCAAGCGCCCGTGCAGTGACAACGCCGGCTCCTGCATGAGGCCGAGTTGGTGAGCGTGGATGAACCGCTTGCCTTTACAGCTGACGAGCCTGCGACGCGCCAACCTGGGCGCATGGGCAGCGCCGGTCGCTACGCGGAAGGGGCGCGTCGAGAAGGGCTCGTATCTGCCAGGTGCCAGTATGTGGGGGATCGTCTGGAACAAGGCGCATGAGTGACTTCCTGAAGATTGAACAGCGTGCTGTCGAGCGCTGCGGCGGCCCGGAAGCACTTGCTGATCGACTGCCGACGGCGCGGTCGGCGCGTGCCCTTGCCAACGTGACTGATGATCGCTGGCTGTCGGCGATGACGCGGGCTGTCTTCCGTTCGGGCTTCGTCTGGCGCGTGGTGGACGCGAAGTGGGATGGCTTCGAGGCCGCGTTTCACGCGTTCGACACCATGGCCTGCGCGATGCTCGGCGACGAGGAGCTCGAAGCCCTGCAGGCGGACGCGCGTATCATTCGCAACGGTCCCAAGATCCGTACGGTGCGAGAGAACGCGGCATTTGTTCGTCGCATCAAGGGCGAACATGGTTCCTTCGCCAAGTGGGTTGCTGACTGGCCCGTGGACGACATCGTCGGGCTCTGGCAAGCGATGAAGCAAGGCGGCGCGCGGCTCGGCGGCAATACGGGACCGATGATGCTTCGGGCCATGGGCAAGGACACTTTCATCATCACGCGTGACACCGGCGCTGGGCTGATTGCGGCCGGTGTCGTCGACAAACCGCCGACGGGGAAGGGCGCCCTGGCGAAGACCCAGGCCGCCTTCAACGCCTGGCGGGCCGAAACAGGCCGCCCGCTGTGCGAGCTCAGCCGGATCCTTGCCCTGTCGGTTAACTGAGGTCGCGTCGCTGCGCGAGGATCAGCAGATTGCGCGGGGTGAGCGCTCGCGCACAGAAGGCCTCAATGCGCACCGCATAGCCGCGCTCGGCGAGCAGCAGCGCGCGGTCCAGAACCATGCGCAACTCGAGCACGCGCCGGAAGGGGGTGCGAACGAGCTCGAGCCGGCGTGCGCGGCCATCGCGCAGCCGGCCTTCCTTGAGCCAGCGTTCGAAGTCGACGTCCTGTGGAAGCGTCAGAGCATGCGCCACTGCGGCGCGCTCGCAGAAACGCATGAAGCCGTCGGCAAGCACTCCCTTGCGGACGGACTGAAGCGGACGATAGCTGCCGCCGTTCGGCTCGAGGGTTTGCCGAAGCGCGTCGTAGCCCAAGCGGTAAGCGCGCTCCTGCAGTCGCTTTCGCCTTACGCCGGCGGGTGCCGTGACGGTCTCGCGGACGGCGAAGCGCGCGAGCGCTGCCGACAGTGGTTCCCGCGGCCCCGTCGCCGCCAGCGGCCGCCAGGGGGCGTTTGGCGCTGCCGACCGGTGATAGCAGCAGGGGGCAATTGCCACGCCAGCGGGTTCGGCTGCAGCGGCGCGCTCGATGAGCGCATCGTGCAGATGACCGCAGGCGTGCAGAGCGGCGACGTGTTCACTGGCGTTCAGGCCAGGCGGTGCGGTGATGATGTCGCGGCACTCGAAGTGCACGTCGCGCGCGCCTGCGAGCCGCCGCCCCGCGTCGCAGAGCTTTGGGTCGCGCTCGACGCAGCGCACCCGGGCACCGCGCTCGGCGAGTGCGCGACCGAGATGGCCCTTGCCGGCGCACCAGTCCACCCAGTGCGACGGCTCGCTCGGCACGGCCGCCGCGAATGCTTCGATCTGGCGCCACTTCCGTCCGGGTACGTGTGCAGGTTCCCGGCTGTGCGGGAGAGCGGGGCGCGCTGCGATGGAGGTCCGCTCTTCGATCTCCGCGTAGCGTGCGTCGATGCGGCGCAGAAGCTGCCCACAGGCATCATCATCGAGTTCGAGGGCGTCAAGGGCGGTGTCATCGAGTGCCAGCAGCGCGTCCGCAAGCGCGGGCGTGTCCCTCACCCAGGGCGGCTCGCCCTCGGTAAAGGGATTGCTTTCAAGCAGTGGCGTCGCGCGCTCGATCAGCTCTACCAGCTCGAAAAGGCGGCGGCGGATCGCGTCTGCGCTGTCGAGCGCTGCGCTCAAAGGGCTGCCCGGGCGCGCAGGCGCTGCTGGGCGAGCATGCCCGTGACGATGAACGCAAGGCCGATGGGCGTTGACGGGCGAATGGCCTCGCCCGCGACGGTCGAAAGCAGGACGAGCGAGAGGAATGGTGAAACAAAGATCAGGCTCGAAATGGCCGCAGCACTGCGCGCCCGCTGCAGGGCGATGAGCCAGAACACGAAGCTGACGGCCATCTCGGCCAGGCCCACCCAGACGATCGCGACGATACTTTCTATTGTGAGCTTCGGCGCACTGCCCGACAGGGCGGCGAAGGCAATCGTCAGCGGCAGCGCGTAGCTGAAGTTCAGGAGCAGGCCGGGCACCGGGGCGCGCGTGTCGCGTGCGGCGGCGATCCAGTACAGGGCCCAGATAAACGTCGAGGCGAGCGCCAGCGTGACGCCCAGAAGGTCGTGCGTTGCAAAGCTGCGCGGGTCGCCGTCGGTGGCGATGAGCAAGACGCCGACCCAGGCGATGAGCATGGCGCTGAGCTCTCCCCGAACGAGGCGCTGGCCGAGCAATGGAATGGCGAGCAGGGAGAAGGTGATGGCCCAGGTATAGTTCAGGGGTTGCGCGACCTGCCCGGGAAGCCGGTCGTAGGCCGCGAGGAGCACGAGATAGTAGATCAGAGGGTTGAGCAGGCCGAGGCCTAGGGCGCGCAGATGCTCACGCGCCGGCAGGCGCCAGCTTGCGCTCAGTTCGCCGCGCAGCAGGCAGATGATCGCCAGGGCGATCACGGCCACCGCGTTCGCGCCCGCGAGAAGCATCGCCGGGCTCACAGCGCGCAGGGCGATCTCGAAAGCCGTTGCGACTGTAGACCAGAGCGCTACGGTCGCGGCGGCGTAGAGCCAAGCCTGACGATGAGGGTCCAGGGTAGGTCTCCCGATAGGAAGGGCGGATGACACAGCAACTCGACAGGCTCTGCAACGACGCTCTGCGTGCGAGCGTTGCCGCACGCGTTGCGGCCTTCGACGCTCGCTCCGATGTGGCCGAGGAAGCCGTCAGCGACAACGTCAGCGAAGGTCAGGCCGCCGTCGCCCTCACCATTGTCGACGAGGGCCATGGCGCTGACGTACCCGGCCTGCCGTCGTTTCAAAACTGGCAGTCGCGCGCGGCGCTCATTCTCACGCGACGCGCGCTCACGCTCCGCCGCCATGCCGGCCAGTGGGCGCTGCCGGGTGGTCGGGTCGATGCGGGCGAGACCCCGGAGGAAACGGCGCTACGCGAACTCGACGAAGAAGTCGGTCTCAAGCTCGACGCGGATGCCATTATCGGCCGCCTGGACGACTTCGTGACCCGCTCGGGCTTTCACATCACGCCCGTCGTGTGCTGGGGCGGGCCGCTCCGCTCGCTCATCCCTAATCCCGGCGAGGTGGAATCGATCCACCGCATTCCACTGGAGGAATTCCTGCGCGCGGACGCGCCCAGGCTCGAACCGCCCCATGGCGATGGTCCGCCGGTGCTCCGTATGCCTGTGGGTCAGACCACGATTGCCGCACCCACGGCGGCCATGATCTATCAGTTTCGTGAGGTTGCTTTGCTCGGGCGGGATACCCGCGTTGCGCATTTCGATCAGCCGCGCTTCGCCTGGCGCTAGCTTGCTGGCACGGCCAGGAGCACCGGGTTAGGGTGCGGCTCCGCGCCCCGAAGGGCGAACGCTATTTTCGATCAGGACAAGGAGCGGCGCATGGCCATCAGCGAAGGCGAAAGGATTCCCGAGGCGACTCTCAAGTACATGAGTGAGCAGGGCCCGGCGGACATCACCACGGCCGATATATTCGGTGGCAAGAAGGTGGTGCTGTTCGCGGTACCGGGCGCCTACACCCCGACCTGCTCCATGGCGCACCTGCCGGGCTTTGTCGCCCTTGCGGACAAGATCAAGGACAAGGGCGTTGACACCATTGCGTGCCTGTCCGTCAACGATGCGTTCGTCATGGACGCCTGGGGCAAGGACAAGAACGCAGAGGACCTCCTCATGGTTGCTGATTGGGATGCGTCTCTGACCAAGGCCATGGGGCTGGAGATGGATGGCTCCGCGTTCGGTCTCGGCGTTCGCTCCCAGCGCTTCGCTCTGATCGCCGAGGACGGCGTAGTGACCATGCTCGCCGTCGAGGCCCCTGGTCAGTTCGAGGTTTCCAAGGCGGAAGCCCTGCTCGCGGCGCTCTGACGCCGACAACCGACGTACGGCCCGCGCCCGAGCTATGCTTCGGGCTCGGACGCACGCCGGAGCGCGCGCGATGAACATGCAGCTGTCGGACTGGCGACTCTCCGCGATCCTGGTGGTCTCGGCTCTGGCGGTGGCGGCCACGGCCGATTTCTTCCACTTCTCGCGGTATCCGTGGGTTCTTGCTGTCTACACGCTGCCGGTGCTGCTGTGTGTGCGCCTGCCGGTGGTCGGCATTGCCGTAGGTGCGCTTGCGGTCTTCTCGGTGGCATTGGGTTTGGCGCTTGCGACAGGCGGCCTGGTTCGATCACCCGCGCGTCTTGTCGCTCTGCTTGAAATCCTCCTGATCTCTGGCTTCGTCCTGTATTTGCGTGCCACGCGTGATGCCCTGCAGCTAAGCGATGCGCGTGTCACCAGCATCCTTGACGGTTCGGACACGGGCTTCGTGCGCATGACGCAGGACCTCGTCATTCGTGACGCGAACGGTCCCTGGCTGCGCATGGTGCGCGCGCGGCGACATCAGGACGTAATCGGTTCGCAGCTCACACAGTGGTTCCCGCCGGATCGGCGACGTTCCACCGAAGCCATGCTCGGCTTTCTTGACGAAGGTGACCGGCGCAGCTTCGAGGCCGAGGTGCGGCCGCTGCTCGGTCCGCACGTGCACACCGTGGTAACGGCTTACGCCGAGCGAGCAGGCGACGAGGTGCTCATCTCTGCTGTTTTCGCGGACGTTACGGCCATTCGCCGCGCAGAGGCGGAGGCGCGGGCAAGCTCCGAGCAGTTGCACATGCACCTCGAACGCACGCCGCTCGCCGCCGTGGTGCTCGATGAGGATCACCGCATTCGGGAGTGGAACGAAGCTGCAGAGCGCATCTTCGGCTGGCGGCGGGAGCAGGCCCTCGGCATGAGCGCCTGGTCGCTTGTCCCGCCCGAACAGCGAGACAGTCGCGTCGCCCCTTTCGGAGATCCGGACACCACCGCGCGCAGCGGGGGCTACGAGCGCAGCGAGCAGGTGCGGGGTGACGGTGGTCAGGTGCTCGTGCAGTGGTACCACACGCCTCTGCCCGGGCCGGACGGCGTCGCGCTACGGGTCGCCTCCCTGGGCCTCGACGTGACGCGACAGCAGGAGGTCGAGGAAGCCCTGCGCGTGAGCGAGGCCAAGTTCGCGTCCGTTTTCCATGAGAGTCCGGATGCGCTGCTGCTCATTCGCCTGCGCGATAACGCGCTGCTGGAGGCGAATCGCGCGGTCGAGCGTGTTTTCGGCTGGACCCATCGAGCCCTTGAGCAGGCATGGAGTACGTTCGATCGGCACTGGGAGAACATCGAGGATCGTGCCCGCTTCGCAGACATGGTTCGCGAAGCCGAATTCGTCGATGCCTTCGAGACGCGCGTGCGCGCGGCCGATGGGACCCAGCGCTCGGTGCTGCTTTCGGCTCGGCGGCTGCGCGTGGGCGGGCAGGGCGTGCTGCTGCTCACGGTGCGCGACTTCACGGCCATCCGCGATGCGGAGATACGTCGGCGCGAGCTGGAGCAGCAGCTCCAGCAAGCGCAGCGCCTCGAGGGCATCGGCCGGCTTGCGGGGGGCGTCGCCCACGACTTCAACAACATGCTTGCGGGCGTGCAGGGCTACGCCGAACTGATCGAGGTTCAGGCCTCGCAGTCTTCACAGGTCGAGCACTACGCCGCGCGCATTCTCGAGACCACGCGCCGGGCCGCGGATCTCGTCGGCAAGTTGCTGACCTTCTCGCGCCAGGGGGCCATGCAGAAGCGCTACTTCGAGATGGGGCGGGTCGCGAACGACACCCTTGACCTACTCGAACAAACGCTCGGCGCCACGGTGCGTCTAGAGCGCCGCCTCGATTCGCGCGCGGTTGCCGTGCTCGGCGACGAAAGCCAGATTTCCAACGCCCTGCTCAATCTTTGCGTGAACGCGCGCGATGCCGTCGAAGGCGGGGGGCGCATCATTGTCAGCACGACGCTTGCTCAGCTCGATGATCTTGATGCCCGGCGCCTGGACCCTGATCTTGTGGCGGGCGATTACGTCATCCTGCGGGTGCAGGACGATGGCTGCGGCATTTCCGCCGAAGCGCTCGAGAACATCTTCGTGCCGTTCTTCACCACGAAAGCGGATGGCAAGGGGACAGGTCTGGGCCTGCCTTCGGTCTATGGCGCAGCCAAAGGCCACGGCGGCACGGTGCAGGTCGACAGCCAGCCTGGTCGCGGCAGTATCTTCTCTCTGTGGCTGCCGGCCTCGCCTGCGTCGAGCGTTCCGGCCGATGCTCAGCGTGGGGTTACGCCGCCGCGCATGGAAGGGCGGTCCGTGCTCGTGATCGACGATGAGATGGGCGTGCGTGACACGCTGGCGCGAACGCTCCAGGGTCTCGGCTGCAAGGTCGAGGTCGCAGCGGAGGGGCGCGAGGGTCTGTTGCGCTTCAAGGACCGCGCTGAGGAATGGGATCTGGTGCTCCTCGATGTCGATCTGCCGGAGCTCTCAGGTGAAGACGTCTTCGGCGCTATCGCCACGTTGCGGCCGCGGCTGCCAGTGATCCTCATGTCTGGCTACGACCGATCGGCGCACATGCAGCGCATGCGTGCCGACGGCGCTGCCGGCGTGCTCGAGAAGCCGTTTACGCGGGATCAACTGCACGCTGAGCTTGCCCGCGTGCTCGCAGGCACATCCGCACCGCTCCGAATCGTGCGCGGCGATTGAGGCCCTGCGCACGCGCACTGAGGCCCCCGGCCCACGGCAGTGCCCCTCAGCTGTTGCTGGGCAGGTCTGGGCGCGGCCGGATCAGGCATTCCTGCATGGCGGACGCCACGATGTGCCCCTCCACGTCGTAGAAAGTGCCGCGGACAAAGCCGCGGGCGCCGGCGGCTGAAGGGGACTCCTTTGCGAACAGGAGCCACTCGTCGGCGCGGAACGGGCGATGAAACCAGAGCGCGTGGTCGAGGCTCGCGCCCTGGATCGAGCCACCGCCCGCTGGTGAACGACCGTGCGGCAGCAGCGACACGCCCATGAAGTCCATGTCCGACATGTAGGCGAGCATGCACAGGTGCACCCATGGGTCATCGGGCAGTGCATCGGCCGTGCGCATCCACGTGTGTTTCACCGGGTCGTGGGTGCGCGGATCGGTCATGAAGATGCCCTCGCACTGTCGGCTGTCGATCGCATCGAAGCGGAAGGCGAAGCGTTTCACTCGCGGATGCTTTTCAGCGAGCTTCACGTAGAAATCGCGGTCCGGGGCAAGCGTTTCGGGCATGGGCACGTCCGGCATCGCGACCTCGTGCTCGAGCCCGATCTCCTCTTTCTGCCAGGACGTCGACGCGTTCAGGATCGCCTTGCCGTGCTGGATCGCCATGACCCGCCGCGTCGCGAAGCTCTTGCCGTCACGGATCGGATCGACGTCATAGAGGATGGGATGGTTCCAGTCGCCGGCGCGTAGAAAGTAGGCGTGCAGTGAATGCAGCGTTCTGCCGGAGGGCACAGTGCGATATGCAGACGCGATGGATTGGGCAAGCACCTGGCCGCCGAAGACATGCGGAGAGTTCGCATCGTTCGGACCGCGATAGAGGTTCTTCTCGACGCGTTCGACATCGAGGAGGCGCAGGATTTCGGCGAGGACGGCATTCATCGGCGGCGATGATAGCGGCTCGCGGCCGCGAGTGGCGGCTTGCATCGTGCGAAGGAGTCGCCATCATGGTCATCGGCGGGTGGGGGCCCGGACAGGAGTGACGCATGGTCACCCGATACGACCCGCGTGCGAGCGCGGCCCCCTTGCCTGCCACGCGAGAGGCCTGACCCATGCCAGAAGGACCCGAGATTCGTCGCGAGGCGGTTCGTCTCGCGAAGGTGCTCGTCGATCAGCCCCTCGAACGTGTGTGGTGCCGTTTCCCCGGCGTGAACAAGCGCGCGCGCTCGCTCAAGTCGGCGGGCGTATCCTCGGTGCGCAGCTGGGGCAAGGCGCTGCTCACCGGCTTCAGCGACGGCCGCACGATCTACAGTCACAACCAGCTCTACGGCGTCTGGTACGTGGTGCCGCAGGGCACGGAACCGGAAACCGGGCGTGGTCTGCGCCTCGCGCTGGAAACGTCCACCCACCGGGCGTTGCTCTACAGCGCTTCCGAGATCGACCTCCTCGGCGCCGGCGAGCTCATGTCGCATCCCTTCCTCGCGAAGCTCGGCCCGGACGTGTTCGATGATGGAACAACGCCGGCCCTGCTCCGCAAGCGCATGCGCTCGCGCCCCTTCGCTCGACGTCCGGTCGGCCGCCTGCTCATGGATCAGCACTTCCTTGCCGGCCTGGGCAACTATCTGCGCACGGAAATCCTGTTCGCTGCCCGAATTCACCCCGACCGGCGGCCGATGGACCTCGCGGATTCGGAGCTCGGCGAGCTCGCGCGACAGATACGGCGCATGGCCTTTCGGGCATACGAGACTAAAGGCGAGACGGCGACCCGCGCCTTCGTGCGTGCGCGCAAGCGCCAGGGCTTGCCCCGGCGGGCGTGCCGCCATTGGGTGTTCGAGCGCGAGGAGGAGCCTTGCCCGGTGTGCGGCACAACGATCCGGCGTGAGACCGTCGACGGCCGCCGCCTCTACCTGTGTCCGAACTGTCAGCGCGTTCCCCTCGCGGAGGCAGCATGAGCGACGCGAACGAGGTCACGGCGTCGAGCGTTGATCCCGACGAGGTCGCCTATTACACGAGACTCGCGGCGCGCTGGTGGGACGACTCGGGCGCCATGTGGCCGATCCACACCCTCAATCGCCTGCGCACGGACTGGATCCTCGAGCGCATCACGCCCGTGGCCGGCAAGCGCGTGCTCGACATCGGCTGCGGGGGCGGTCTGCTGTCTGAAGCCATGGCGAAGGCTGGCGCGCTGGTTACGGGAGTGGATGTCACCGAGAAAAACATCGAGGTCGCCAGCCTGCACGCTGCGCAGGAGGGGCTCGAGATCGACTATCGGCACACCACTGCGGAAGCATTGGCGGAAGTGGGAGAGCGCTTCGACGTCGTGCTGAACATGGAGGTGGTCGAGCATGTCGCGGATCTCGACGGATTCATGGACGCCTGCAACGCGCTCGTGGGCGACGGCGGCTGCATGTTCGTCGCAACGCTGAACCGGACCCTTGCGGGCCTCGTGATCGGCATCATCGGCGCGGAGTACGTGACCGGCCTGCTGCCGATCGGCACGCATCAGTGGGAGCGCTTCGTGAAGCCGCGGGAACTGGAACGCCAGCTGGCGCGCGGCGGTCTCGTCATGGGCGAGCGCACGGGCGTTCGCGTCAATCCGATCTCACGGAAGATGGCGCTGACCGGCTGGCTCGGGGTGAACTACATGGTTCACGCCGAGCGGTCGTCTTCCGTCGGCGCTTCGTCGTAGCCCTCCAGTTTTTCGAGCGACCAGATTGCCTTGATCGGGCAGCGATCAAGGCGTGAGCCGACGCCCTGAACGACGATCGAATCGCCCGGCGTCAGCGAGCCCGTGCCGGCGGGGAGGCCGATGCCGAACGCGTTGTCGAGGCTCGGGCAGGGATAGGACAGCTCGAGCAGATAACGCTCGCTCACCCCTACGTCGATGATGAGGGTGCGTGAATCGATGTCGCTCCAGCCGCCAATGCGGAGTTTGGGAATGCGCCGGACAGATTCCGTGCGCACGTAGCCCCGGCGCGTGAGCGACTGATAGATCTTCTCCTGCCGCTCCCGCTCCACGTCCTCGGGCGAGCGGCCCTCGGCAGCGCAGCCGCCGAGGACGCTCGCGATCAGTGCCGCGATGATGAGCGCGCCGCTCAAGCGCAACGGCGCGCTCACGGTGCGAATCCGTTCAGCATGGCGACGTTGCCGACCGACGCCGCGAAGCGATGCTCCGCAAGGCGCTGGTAGTCCTCGCTCCGATACCAGGCTTCGAGCGCAGCCTTTTGCGGAAAGCGGATGAGCACCGTACGCGTCACGGGCCATTCGCCCTCGAGGACCTCTGGCGACTCCTCCACGGCGAGCATCTCGCCGTCGTGACGCTCGAAGATTTCCATGAAGCCCGCTTCGTACTGTCCGTAGCGCTCACGGTCGTGGATGTCGATGCGTGCGACGACGTAGACGCTCATGTGCCGATCCTCAGCTCGTTTGTTGGGTGGCGATCCAGTTGTCGACCCGGCGCTCCAGGATGGTGAGCGGCATGGCGCCACCGCCCAGAATGACGTCGTGGAACGCGCGGATGTCGAACCCGTCACCGAGCGCGTTCTCCGCCCGGGCACGCAATTCCTGGATCTTCAGCATGCCGATCTTGTAGCCCGTGGCCTGTCCCGGCATGACAATGTAGCGCCGCACTTCGGAGCGCGCCTGCGCTTCGGTGATCGCCGCGTTCGAAAGGAAATACTGGAAGGCTTCTTCCTCCGTCCAGTCCTTCGCGTGCAGGCCGGTATCCACCACGAGTCGCACGGCGCGCCAGATCTCCGAACCGAGGCGGCCGAAGCGCGAGTAGGGATCCTCGTAGGTGCCGGGTATCTCGACCGCAAGCCACTCCGAGTAAAGGCCCCAGCCTTCGGCATAGGCGTTGAAGTTCGTCTGGGTGCGGAACACCGGCAGGCCCTCCAGCTCCTGCGCGATGGCGATCTGCATGTGATGCCCCGGCAAGCCTTCGTGATAGGCGATGACCTCGAGCTCTCGCTTCGGCATGGCGGTCATGTCCGAGAGGTGCGCGTAGTAGGTCCCCGGGCGTGCACCGTCCGGCGTGCTCGGATAATAGTGCTGGGCGGCGCCATCCTGCTCGCGGAAGGCTTCCACGCGCTTCACCACCAGGTCTGCCTTCGGCAGGATGCCGAAGTAGTTAGGGAGTTCCGCCTTGATGCGGTCGATCGCGGCTGTCGCGTCGTCGATGTAGCCCTGGCGCCCGTCGTCGGTGTTCGGAAAGTAGAAGCGCTCATCGTCCTTCGACTCCCGGAGCATGTCGAAGAAGGCCTGCAGGTCGCCCTCGAAGCCGACCTCCTCGCGGATGGCTTCCATCTCGCCACGCAGCCGCGCGACTTCCTCGAGGCCGATCTCGTGAATTTCGTCGGCCGTCAGTTCCGTGGTCGTGTGGTAGCTGAGCAGATACTCGTAGTAGGGCGCACCACGAGGATTGCCGGACAGGCCCGTGGAGACCTCGGGCACGAGCGCTTTTTCGTTCTCGGCCCACTCGATCAGGCGCCCATAGGCGGGCTGCAGGTCTTCCACGAGCGCGAGACGAGCCGCCTGACGCAGAGCATCGGCCTCGTCGTCGCTGAGCTTCTCCGCCTCCAGGAGCGCGTCTGTCTCGCGGCCGAAATCGGCCCACAGATCGGAGTCCTCCCCGTCCGTGAACGGCGCGCCCGTGATCACCTTGGTGGCCTGGTCGATGACGCCGTCCAGAGCAAAGCCCGGCGTGCGAATGCCTTCAGCCGACGAGGCTTCTGCGCGCTCGAGAATCTGATCGATGGCGCGGCCCGATTCGGACATGCGCGCAACCAGCGCTTCGAGATCTGCCTTTTCCTGCACGCCGTGGAAGTTGATCAGCACAGTGGGCAGCAGGGACTGCATGCCGTTCATCTGATCGACCTGGAAGCCCATGAGCCTGAACGCTGCGCCGCGCTTTGCGCGTTCATGCAGGTAGACCCAGATGTCCCAGGAGTCCTTCAGCTCCTGGGGCAGCACGTCGTAGTCGAACTCGGCCGTGAGCTCGGCAACTGTCGCGGCCTGCCACTCCAGCTGGGCCTGTTCGGCGGCGACGGACATGTCGTCCAGCTCCGCCTGTCTATCCTTGCGGCCGAGGAAGGTCAGGCTCACGGGGCTGAATTGGAGTTCTTCCTCGAACTTCTCGTCAAACCAGGCCGTGAGGCGCTCGGCTTCAGCGACGGGATCGATCGCTGGGGCCGCCTCGGCCTCGGCGGCCGGTTCAGCCGGCGGCGCCGACTCCGAGCAGGCGCCGAGAGCGAAGAGGAAGACAAGGGGATAGAGCAGGCGGTGCATGGAGAGTCTCCTGTCAGAATAAATCGCCGCCGCAGGCGCTGGCGGTCGTGCCTTCGGTCCTGAAGGCCTTGATCACGTTGCGTCCGGTGGTCCACTTGTGAACCTCGTCCGGGCCGTCCACGAGGCGCTGGCTGCGGATGTGCGTGTACCAGGCGGCCAGTGGGGTGTCGCGAGAATAGCCAAGGGCGCCGTGCAGTTGGATCGCCGTGTCGACGACCTTGTGCACCATATTCGCGAGAAACACCTTGGCGATGCCGTTCTCGTTGCGGATGTCCATCTTGTGCTCCGCCTTGTAGGCGATGTGGAGCAGCATCAGGCGCGCCATGTAGAGCTCGGAGGCACATTCCGCGACCATGAACTGCACGGCCTGACGCTCGTCGAGCGGTTTGCCAAAGGTCGTGCGGGAGGTCACGTGGCCAACGGCCATGTCGAGGGCGCGCTGGGCCATCGCGATGTTGTGCATGCCGTGGCGCAGGCGGCCATAGGCGAGGCGGTGCTGGCCCATGGAAAAGCCGTTGCCCTCGCCGCCAAGGAGATTCTCCGCCGGAATCTCGAGGTCCTTGATCTCGATCTCCGAATGACCGCCACCCAGGATGTGCGTGAGCGGGCCTTCCGCGGCCATGGTGGGGATGTCGCGCTTGATGTTGTAGCCCGGGTTCGGCAGCTCGACCAGGAAGGTTGAGAACTGCTTGTGGCGCGGCGCGTCCGGGTTCGTCTTCGCCATCACCAGGGCTACGTCCGCAACCGAAGCAGCCGAAGAGAACCACTTCTCGCCGTTCAGGATGTAGGTGTCGTTGCCCTGCTTCTCGGCGCGGGTCTGCATGCCCGTGGCATCTGCGCCGGCAGCCTTTTCCGTCATGGAGTAGCAGATGCGTTTCTCGCCGTTCAGCAGCGGCTTCAGAAACTTCTCTTTTTGAAAGTCCGTGCCATGTTCCAGCAGCGTCATCATCGTCGCGTCGTCGGGGCCCTGCGTGTTCATGGAAAGCGCGCCGAGATAGCTCTCGCCGAGTTCCATCTGCACAAGCGCGTTCGCGAGCGGGCCGAGGCCCATGCCGCCGTGTTCTTCCGGTATGAAGGGGCACCAGAGGCCCTGATCGCGCGCCTTCGTGCGCAGTTCGCCGAGGACGGTCTTGTATTCCTCGCCGTCGATCAGGCGTTGCTCGGCCGGGATGCATTCATCGTGCACCCATTTGCGCACGCGCTCGCGAATGAGCTGTGCATCGTCCGGAATCTCGAAATCGATCGCCATGTCTTCCCTCCCAGTGCTGGCGTCGGCCGGGCGGCCGTGGATGAAGACTAGCAGGGGCCGGGGGCAGGCTCAGCGCCGGGCGCAGGAGCGCCTACGTGAATCTGCGCGCCGGCCGATCTGCGTTCGCTTGCCCTGTGTGAGCGAGCGCTGAAGGCGATTGCCCGGGGCCGCTCGCCCCTTCGAGCCGGGGCGGCTTGCGCGCGTGCCTTGGGTGGCGCCGCGGTGCGCGCTACGCTTCGCGGACGCGATTGCCGATGAAAAACGCCGTGGCGCTCAAATCGACCGTATTCAGAGCTGAACTGACGATCTCGGACCTTGATCGAGAGGTTTACGAGACCTTCTCGCTGACGCTCGCCCGGCATCCCTCGGAAACCGATGAGCGGATGATGATCCGGCTCCTCGCCTTTGCCCTCGAGGCGGATGAGCGATTGAGCTTCGGTGGGGGACTGTCCACGGACGACGAACCGGATCTCTGGCGCAAGGGCTTCGACGGCACGATCGAGCGCTGGATCGAGGTCGGCCTTCCTGACCCGAAGCGCCTGAAGCAGGCGATGGGTCGGTCGGATGCGGTGCGGGTGGTGACCTACGGCGAGACGAAGCGCGTGCCGTGGTGGCAGAAGCACGCGGCTGAGCTGCGCGCGCTCGGCAATGACCTCGAGCTTCTGTACGTCAACGATGCAACGTGCGCTGCGCTCGAGGGTCTCACGCAGCGCAGCATGCGCCTGTCCGTCACGATCCAGGATGGTGCTGCGTTCATCAACGATGAAGAGGGCGCCATGGTCGAGGTGCGGCCTGAGCGCCTCGACCCCTACCGGACCGTGCTTTGACCGTTGCATCGTCGCGGATCTGGGCGCGGGGCGCCGTCGACAGAGGGCTGCTCGTTGTCGTTCTGATCCTCGGCATCATGGCGGTGACGGCCGCGAAGCTGATCCTCGCCGGGCTCGAGGAGATCGGGCGGGCAGGAGAGCGACCGTCCATTGGCGCGCCTGCGCCGGAAGCGCGATCGGAACCCGGCGGTGAATCGGCGCTCGAGCTCGCACGGACCGGCCGCTGGCGCGAATTGCAGCAAGGGATCGCGGCGGGACTGCCGCCCGATCCACCCGGCACGGAGCCGCGTGCGCGTACCGCGCTCATGTACGCGGCCGTGGCCGGCCGCTTCGGCGTTGCGCAGGCGCTTCTGGAGGCCGGCGCACGACCTGATCGACGCGATGAAAGCGGCAACACCGCGCTCATCCTCGCGACGGATCATCACCACTTCGACATTGCCCGTTCGCTGCTGGATGCAGGTGCCGATGCATCGGCGATCTCCGCGCAGGGTGGCGGCACTCTGAATGGACCGGCGCGGCAGGGCGACAATGCCCTGATAGAGCGTCTGCTTGAGGGCGGGGCAGATCCCGATGCGGCCATGCTCGAGGGCTGGCGGCCGCTGCACTACGCTGCGGGCGGAGGCCACAACGGCGCCATCCGGCGCCTGCTAGCGGCGGGGGCCGATATTCACGCCGCGGACAATGCAGGCCTTGATGCGCTCATGTACGCGGCGGGGCAGGGGCATCTGCCGACCGTTTCCTGGCTGCTCGAGCGCGGTGCGGATCGCACGCGCCGAGCGCGTGATGGACGGACTGCGGAAGACATGGCGGCCGCGGGTGGCTTCGCCGATGTCGTGGTGACCCTGCGAACGCGTTAGCACTTTGCGGCAGGGCGAGCGGTTGCTGCGGTGAGCACGCTGGGCGCGCTCGGCCGAGCCATGGAAACTGCGGCGGTTTCCGAACAGGAGTCCGAATCCATGAACAAGCCCCTCAGCCTGCTCGCCCTCGCGTTCGCAGCGCTTTTCCTCTCTGGCTGTGTAATCAGCATCGACGGCGACTGGGAGGACGACGAGCACTGGGTCAAACGCCAGCGCGAGAATCGCGAAGCGATCGCGGATCTTGAGCTCGGCCTGCGCCGCGCGACCGTTGAAGAACGCCTGGGCACGCCGGATTTCGTCGAAGCATTCGTGCGCGGAGCAGACGAATTCGAGGTGCTGTACTACCGCACCCATCGCTCTCACGGCGACGGCGAGACGACGCGCGATGAAACGACCCCGCTCGTGTTTGTTGGCGGCGATCTCGTTGGCTGGGGCGACACCGCGGTGGAGTTCGCCGTAGCGGGCTCCTAGGGCGGCGGCTGCCTAGGATGCGGTCGTCCGGAGAGAGGAAGACCGCATGATCGACGCCCTCGAGGTTCGCCCCATCACTCCGCGCCGATCCGGACGCCGATTCGGACGCCGATTCGGGGCGCCCTCGTGGGGCTCACTGCGACGCATGGCGGCGAGCAGTATCTACGAGCCTAGGTGTCTGCTTGCGCCCAGGGCGGACCTGCCCGAGCGCCGTGCATTCCATCGTGATCGCTGATCCCGAAACCGGTGGGCCCGTGCGCTATGTCACCGAGGCGTTCGCCGAGGCGTTCACCGAGGCGTTTACCGAGGCGTTCACCGAGGCCATGCTTGGCTTCTCGAAGCGTGAGAGCGACGCGATCCAGAAACTGCTCGATAAGCCACATTGAAGCGAACACCCGCGCCTGTCCTGTCTGCGACGGCGGGGCAGGTCAGCGCCGGCGCCAGGCGCCGAATTTCACCGACAGCGCGATCGCGCTGCCGAAGAAGCACATGGCCGTCGCGGCGGCGATGTAGATGCCTTCGATGCCGAACTCCAGAACTTCCGTGAGCAGGAGGGCGCCGCCCACGGCAAGGAAGATGCGCCCGACGGTCACCGCGATGGGCCAGAACATGCGGCCCGCGCCCTGGCTTGCGAAGTAGAGCGAGAGGCCCATGCCCTGGAAGGCGAAGAACGGGCCGACGATGCGGATGTAGGTGGTCGCGGATTCAATCGCGCCGGTGTCTGCGGAGAAGGCTGGAATCCACGCGCCCGGGAAGAGGGCGAGCACGATGCCGACCGCACCCGCGAGGCCCGTGGCCATGGCGCCGCCGGTCAGGGCCACGCGCTCGGCGCGATCGGTGTCCTGGGCGCCGGTGGCGAGGCCGACGAGGGAGGTCATGGATGCGCCGATGCCGAACACCAGGGGGATGAGCAGGAACTCGATCCGTGAGCCGATGCCGTAGCCGGCCAGCGCCGCTTCGCCGTATTGGCCGACAAGAGCCGTGAGTGAAAGCACCACGCCGATGGTCAGGGCCGGCGACAGCGATGCGGGCAGAGCGACCCTGAGCACATCGGCAAAGAGGGCGCGCTGCAGGTCGAAGGCGCCGAAGTGGAGGCGGACCGACTGCGAGGTGCCCATGAGGCGCACAAGCATGATCAGGCTGGTCACGGATGCCGTGACGATGGTCGAGACGGCCGCGCCGACGATACCCATTTGCGGGAAGCCGAAGGCGCCGAGGATCAGGCAGCCCGAGAGCGCCATCTGCACGATGCCGTTTGCCATTTGCAGGTAGGCCGGGAACTGCATGTTGCCGGTGCCGCGATAGATTGCGCCCACCATGCCCAGCAGCCAGATGGATAGGCCGCCGGAAAAGAGGATGAAAGTGTATGCCTCGGCGGCTTCCAGCACGTCGCCCGTGCCGCCAAGCTGCACCAGCATCCACTCGCCTGCGACCAGGAACATCGCGAGGAACAGCGCCGAGCCGACGGCGGCCAGCACCAGCACGTGCCAGATGAGCGCGTCGGCCCGTGCGCGATCACCCGCACCGAGAGCGCGCGCGATCGCTGACGCAACGGCGCCGCCGAAGGCGCCCCCTGCCATGCCGTTCACGAGCATGAGGGCAGGGAAGACGAGGGCGATCGACGCGAGCGCCTGGGTGCCGAGGCGGCCGATGAACCAGACCTCTGCAAGGCTGACGACCGACTGCAGCAGGAAAGCGATGGCGTTCGGCGTCGCCATACGCACTAGGAGCGGCGCGGGCGGCGCCGTGAGAAGGGTGCGGGTACGATTGTCCATGTGAGCGGAATGCACCCTCGCTGCGCGCAGGGGCGCGAGTGTGGGTGGTGCGTCCGGCCCTGACAAACTCCTTAAGGCATTGAGCTTTGAAGAAGATCTCGCGACGCATCCTTATTAGCGCACTGGCGCTCGGTGCCATCTTGGGCGCGCCGCGCGTGATGCGCCTGCTGCCCCTTGCGACGGAAGACAACTCTGGTCCTGAACGCGTCGTGCTCCTCCACGGCCTCGGTCGGACACGGCTCGCCATGGTTCTGCTCGAAGGGGAACTGCGAGCAGCAGGCTACGAGACGTATTCGATCGGGTACGCCTCCATGACCCTGGCGCCGGAGGAAATTCTCCAGGACGTATCGGCGAAGGTCGCGGCCTGCTGCGAGGCGAGCGACCGGCCCGTTCACTTCGTCGGCCACTCGCTTGGCGGGCTCATGGTGCGCGCGCTGCTCGCCGAGCAGCGGCCCGCAGCGCTCGGGCGTGTGGTCCTGCTGGGCGCGCCGAACGGAGGCAGTGAACTGGCCGATGCAAATCGGCACGGAACGCTCACGGCGCCCTTCCTGGAGCACGCCGGACCGAGCGCGCGCGCCCTCGGCACGGGCCCCGAGGACTTCGCTGCGCAATTGCCCGCCCCAGACTTCGAGGTGGGCGTGATTGCGGGAACGCGCGGTACGCCCCTTGGCGATCAGTGGCTGCCGAAGCCCAACGACGGACTGGTCAGCGTCGAGAGCGCCAGGCTCGAGGGCATGACCGACTTTCGCGTCTACCCCCTATCGCACTGGCGCTTGCGCAGCGACCCGGAGGTCGCGGCAGAGGTGGTGCACTTCCTGCGCGAGGGGCGTTTTCTGCCCAGGAGTTGAGGCGCCCGCCGGTCAGCTGTCCTTCATGGCCTTGCGCAGCGCGTCCGCCATGGCGCCGCCCGGCGGGGGCGGTGAGGTCGCCTGCTTCGGAGCCCGCGTGCCGCGGCCCCTCTGGGGGCGCGCACCCTTTTGCCTGCGCTCACCCTGCGGACGGCCGCTGCGCGCCGAGCGATCTTCCGCGCCGGGGCTGCGCATGGAGAGGGCAATGCGGCGGCGTTCGAGATCGACCTCCATCACCCGCACCTTCACCACCTGGCCGGCGCGGACAACGTCGCGTGGGTCTTTCACGAAGCGATCGGCGAGCTGCGAGATGTGCACGAGGCCGTCTTGGTGAACCCCCACGTCCACGAAGGCGCCGAAGTTGGTGACGTTGCTGACGACCCCCTCGAGCGTCATGCCCGCTTCGAGGTCCTCGAGCTTTTCCACGCCGTCCGCGAAGCGTGCAGTCACGAATTCCGGACGCGGATCAAGGCCGGGTTTCTCGAGCTCGGCAAGGATGTCCTGCACCGTCGGCAGGCCGAAGCGTTCGTCGGTGTAGCGCTGCGCTGAAATGCCGCCGAGGCGCCCGGCGAGCGCGCCCGGACGCGCGCCGTCGCCGAGATCGCCGAGGATACGGCGCGCGACCGGATAGGCCTCCGGGTGCACCGATGAGGCATCGAGCGGCTCTTCGCCGTCGCGGATGCGCAGAAAGCCAGCCGCCTGCTCGAAGGTTTTCGGGCCGAGGCGGGGCACTTCCATGAGGTCTGCGCGGGTCTTGAACGGTCCTTCGAAGTCGCGGCGCGAGACGATCGCGTCGGCGAGGGTCGGGCCCACCCCGGCCACGCGTGCAAGGAGCGGCGCGGAAGCCGTATTCAGGTCCACGCCGACCCGGTTCACGCAGTCTTCCACCACGCCGTCGAGCGCACGCGCGAGCTGCACCTGGCTGACGTCGTGCTGGTACTGGCCGACGCCGATCGCCTTGGGTTCGATCTTCACCAGTTCTGCGAGCGGGTCCTGCAGGCGACGCGCGATGGACACGGCGCCGCGCAGGCTCACGTCCATGTCGGGGAATTCGCGCGCGGCGAGCTCCGAGGCCGAGTACACGGACGCCCCGGCCTCGGACACCATGAGCTTCTCCAGGCGCACTCCTTCGAGGCCCTTGCGCAGTTCCTCGACGAGCTGCTCCGTTTCACGCGAGGCCGTGCCGTTGCCGATCGCGACGAGCTCGATCTGGTGCCGCTTCACCAGGGCTGCGAGGGTCGCCAGGCTGCCGATCCGGTCCTTGCGAGGTTCGAAGGGGTAGATCGTTTCCGTGTCGAGCACGCGCCCGGTGGCGTCGACCACGGCAACTTTCACACCGGTGCGGATGCCCGGGTCCAGGCCCATGGTGCACTTGGCGCCGGCCGGCGCCGCGAGGAGCAGGTCTTCAAGATTGCGGCCGAAGACGGCAATGGCCTCGGTTTCCGCCTGCTGACGCAGGGCCGTGACGAGCTCCGTTTCCAGTTGCCATTGCAGCTTCACCTTCCACGCGAAGCGCACCGCTTCGAGCAGGAACTTGTCGGCGGGGCGGCCCTCGTCGCGCACCTCGAAGTGGTTCGCGATCGTGTGCTCGCAGGGGGACGGCCCGAAGTCGTTGTTCGCCTCCGCGTCGATCTCGGCGGGCAGGCGCAGATCGAGGCGCAGCACGCCTTCCTGGCGGCCGCGCAAAAACGCCAGCGCGCGATGAGAAGGGACGTTCGCGATGGCTTCGTCGTGCTCGAACCAGTCGCGGAACTTGGCGCCTTCCTGTTCTTTCCCGTCCGCGACGCGTACGCGCAGCACACCCTCGGCGGAAAGGCGCTCACGGAGGCGGCCGACGAGATCGGCGTCTTCCGCAAAGCGCTCCATCAGCACGGCCCGCGCGCCTTCCAATGCCGCCGCCGTATCGGCCACGCCCGGATTCTCGTCGCCGGCCTCCGTCGTGAACGCCGGTTTGATGTAGGTCTCGGCCTCGGCCTGCGGATCCAGGGTCGGATCGGCCAAGAGCCGTTCGCCGAGGGCGTCGAGGCCCGCCTCCATGGCGATCTGCGCCTTGGTGCGCCGCTTCGGGCGATAGGGCAGGTAGAGGTCTTCGAGGCGCTGGCGCGTGTCCGCGGAGCGCAGCGCGCGCTCGAGCTCGGGCGTGAGCTTGCCCTGCTCCTCGACGGAGGCGAGCACCGTGACGCGGCGATCTTCCAGTTCCCGGAGATAGCCCAGGCGTTCGGAGAGGTTCCGCAATTGCGTGTCGTCGAGGCCGCCGGTGACCTCCTTCCGATAGCGGGCGACGAAGGGGACGGTGGCGCCCTCGTCGAAGAGCTGGATGGCGGCGGTGACCTGGCGTTCGGCGACGCCGAGCTCGTGGGCGAGGCGCGCTTCGATCGACGGCAGCATGCGGTGAGCGTTCTCCTGATGGGGCGATGCGGCGCGCATGATGAAGAGTCGGCGAGGCGCGCTCAATGCCAGTCTCTCGAAGTGTGCGCTGTGGGGTGACTGCGCTCGGGATCGAGCTTGGTGGGCGCATTCAGGAAGCCTTGCCAGGCCTCGCGCTCGGCGGACACCTCGTCGGCGATCGTGGATCGAGGCGTTGCTTCAGTCGAGGTTAGAAAGGGGCCTCAACGCCAAGGTCGCGGCAGATCTTGCGGACGAGAAGGTCGTTTATCTCACGGTGACGAGGAATGGCCGAGCGTCGATTCAATTCCGGATGGTGTCACCACGAGTGGCGTCCGCCTTCTCGTAGCAGTTCGCAACCGAATTGCTCGAGATGGCGGACCAGATCACGCCGTTTCATACGGCGATCTGCAATTCCTCGTAGCCGGTGCCCGCTGCTTCGCGCGCATCAGCGCGATTGAGCTCCAGCGCTTCGAGCAGGGTTTCGCGCAAGCTCTCGAGCAATGCTTCGCGCGAGTCCTCCTGGCAGTTGACGCCGGGCACTTCCTCGATCCAGCCAATCCAGGCGTTACCGGCCTTTTTTATCAGTGCATTGTACTGAGACATGGAGGTGACCTCTGATCCGGACGCAAGGATGACACAAGCCGGGTGTGCAGAGGTTTGGGGGAGACAAGGCTGACAAGTGCCCGAGACATTTGCTCGTTCGTCCCTTGGCGGTCAGTCCCGAATCGTGAGCAGCAGATCACTCGTACCGGGGAAGCTCGACGCGAAACCAAGGGCCCCACCCGTGAGTGCAGCTTTGCCGATATGAGCTGGATTCTGTCCTTCACGGACGCGGACTCCTATCTCAGCGAGGCAGTTCGCCCGAAGCGGACGGCACCGCTGCGGAAGGTGGCGAACCGGCGCGCATTCGAATGGTCGCGCATGAACTGGAGCGGGTCCGTGCCCTTCGCCTCGATGCTCGAGCGCTCCCGTATGGGCCTGCGATCGGCTTCCTTGATCGACTCGCTGCCGAGTGCCACGCCTTGCGTCGCGGTGCGGGCCCCATGCGCAACCGAGGCCTGCCGGCGCACGCAGCGACAGGAACGGCGCCGAGCAGCTAACCAGAGCCGTGGCGCCGTGAGTGCTAGAATCCGCGCCCGCTGGACACTCAGGGAGGAATCTTCGAGCCGTGAACGAGCGCTTCCGCACGCCCCTGCCGGGCACTGAACTCGACCACTTCGACACCCGTGCCGCCGTCGAGGCGATCCGGCCCGGGGCGTACGCCACGCTGCCGTACACCTCGCGCATCCTTGCCGAGCAGCTCGTCCGCCGCTGCGATCCGGAAACGCTCGAGGCGTGCCTCGGACAGATCGTGAACCGGCAGCGCGAGCTCGATTTCCCCTGGTATCCGGCGCGCGTCGTGTGTCACGACATTCTCGGCCAGACGGCGCTGGTGGACCTCGCGGGCCTGCGCGATGCGATCAAGGATCAGGGGGGCGACCCGGCGAAGGTGAACCCCGTGGTGCCGACTCAGCTCATCGTCGATCACTCCCTCGCCGTGGAGCATCCCGGCTTCGAGGAAGGCGCGTTCGAGAAGAACCGGGCGGTGGAAGAGCGCCGCAATGCGGACCGCTTCCATTTCATCAACTGGTGCAAGGACGCCTTCGAGAACGTGGACGTGATTCCGCCGGGCAACGGGATCATGCATCAGATCAATCTGGAGAAGATGTCGCCGGTCGTGCAGGTGCGCGAAGGCGTCGCCTTCCCGGACACCTGCGTGGGCACCGACTCGCACACGCCCATGGTCGATGCGCTCGGCGTCATCTCGGTCGGCGTCGGTGGCCTCGAGGCGGAGACGGTCATGCTCGGTCGTCCGTCCATGATGCGCCTGCCCGACATCGTGGGCGTGGAGCTGGTCGGCACGCTCGCCCCGGGCGTCACCGGCACCGATCTCGTGCTTTCGCTTACAGAGTTCCTGCGCCGTGAGCGCGTAGTGGGGGCTTACCTCGAATTCTACGGGGAGGGCGCAGACAGCCTCACCGTGGGCGATCGCGCGACCATCGCGAACATGACACCGGAATACGGCGCCACGGCCGCGATGTTCTACATCGACGACAAGACCCTCGATTACCTCCGCCTCACCGGCCGCGAGGACGCACAGGTGCAGCTTGTCGAGGCGTTCGCGAAGCACGCAGGGCTCTGGGCGGACGACCTGAAGACCGCCGAGTACGAGCGCGTGCTCCGCTTCGACATGAGCGACGTCACTCGCACGCTGGCTGGCCCCTCGAACCCACACGCCAAGTTGCCCGTGTCCGAGCTTGCCTCGCGCGGCATCGCCGGCGAGTGGGTAGAGGAAGACGGCAAGATGCCCGACGGCGCAGTGATCATCGCCGCCATCACCAGCTGCACGAACACCTCGAACCCGCGAAACATGGTGGCCGCCGGCCTCATCGCGCGGAACGCCAATGCGCGTGGCCTCACGCGCAAGCCCTGGGTGAAAACCTCGCTCGCGCCCGGCTCCAAGACCGTGAAGACCTACCTTTCCGAAGCGAACTTGCTGCCTGAACTGCAGCAGCTCGGCTTCGACGTGGTGGCCTTCGCCTGCACCACCTGCAACGGCATGAGCGGTGCGCTCGACCCGGTGATCCGCGACGAGATCATCGAGCGCGACCTGTACGCCACCGCCGTGCTCTCCGGGAACCGGAACTTCGACGGACGCATTCACCCCTATGCGAAGCAGGCGTTCCTTGCTTCGCCGCCGCTCGTGGTGGCCTACGCCATTGCCGGCACCATCCGCTTCGACATCGAGCAGGACGTGCTCGGCGTCGATGCCGAGGGCAATGAGGTGCGCCTCGCCGACATCTGGCCGAGCGACGAGGAGATCGACGCGATCGTGGGAGAGGCGGTGAAGCCGCAGCAGTTCCGCGACGTGTACGACCCCATGTTCATCAAGGTGGCCGACACAACCGACGCGATTTCGCCGAACTACGACTGGCGCGAGATGAGCACCTACATCCGCCGGCCGCCGTACTGGGAAGGGGCGCTTGCGAAGCCGCGCACCCTGAAGGAGATGCGTCCGCTCGCCGTATTGCCCGACAACATCACCACCGATCACCTGTCGCCGTCGAACGCGATCCAGCTCGCAAGCGCGGCGGGCGAGTACCTCGCGAAAATGGGCGTGCCGGAAGAAGACTTCAATTCCTACGCCACCCACCGCGGCGACCATCTCACGGCGCAGCGCGCGACCTTCGCGAACCCGAAGCTCTTCAACGAGATGTGCCGTGACGAGCAGGGCGAGGTGCGCCAGGGCTCCCTCGCGCGCCTCGAGCCGGAAGGTGAGGTGATGCGCATGTGGGAATGCATCGAAACCTACATGGAGCGCGGCCAGCCGCTGTGCATCATCGCGGGCGCGGACTATGGCCAGGGCAGCTCGCGCGACTGGGCGGCCAAGGGCGTACGTCTGGCAGGCGTGGAGGCAATCGTGGCCGAGGGCTTCGAGCGCATTCACCGCACGAACCTCATCGGCATGGGCGTGTTGCCGTTGCAGTTCATGGACGGCGAGACCCGCGAGACTTACGGCATCGACGGTACGGAAACCTTCTCGGTGCTCGGTGACCTCGCGCCGCGGGCGGAGATGACGCTCGTGATCACGCGCAGGAACGGCGAGACGGTGGAGGTGCCGGTCACAAGCCGCCTCGACACGGCTGAAGAAGTCACCGTTTACGAAGCTGGCGGCGTGCTGCAGCGCTTTGCGCAGGACTTCCTGGCCGGCGAAGCCGCCTGACCCGAAAAGGACGAGCACGAGCATGAGCCAGCGTTTTCCGCCGCAGATCCGGGTGCCCGCCACGTACATGAGAGGTGGCACATCCAAGGGGGTGTTCTTCCGCCTGGAAGATCTGCCCGAGGCAGCACAGGTGCCGGGCGAAGCGCGGGATGCGCTGTGCCTGCGCGTGATCGGCAGCCCCGATCCCTATGGCAAGCACACCGACGGCATGGGCGGTGCCACCTCGAGCACCTCGAAGATCGTGATCGTGTCGCCGAGCAGCGAGCCCGGGCATGACGTGGATTATCTGTTCGGACAGGTTTCCATTGATCAGCCCTTCGTGGACTGGTCGGGCAACTGCGGCAACCTCTCGGCAGCCGTGGGCCCGTTCGCGATCGCGAGCGGCTACGTGGATTCGGCGAAGATTCCCGAGAATGGCACCTGCGAAGTGCGCATCTGGCAAGCGAACATCCAGAAGACGATCCTGAACCAGGTGCCGATCACGGATGGTGAGGTGCAGGAGACCGGGGACTTCGAGTTGGATGGGGTGACGTTCCCGGCGGCGGAGATTCCGGTGGACTTCATGAATCCGGTGGATCCGGATGAGGCGTTGTTTCCGACGGGGAATCTTGTGGATCAGCTCGATGTGGCCGGGGTCGGGACGCTCGAGGCGACGATGATCACTGCAGGGATCCCTACGATCTTCGTGAATGCCGAGGCCATCGGGTACACGGGGTGTGAGCTGCAGGATGACATCAACGGGGATGCGGCGGCGCTGGAGAAGTTCGAGCTGATTCGGGCTCATGGTGCGGTGGCGATGGGGTTGATCTCGGATGTGAGCGAGGCGGCTTCGCGGCAGCACACGCCGAAGGTGGCGTTTGTGGCGGAGCCGAAGAGCTACGCGGCTTCGAGCGGGAAGGAAGTTACCTCGGACGCCATCGATCTTAACGTGCGTGCGCTTTCTATGGGCAAGCTGCATCACGCAATGATGGGGACAGCTGCTGTGGCGATTGCGGCGGCTTCGGCTGTGCCAGGGACGTTGGTGAATCTGGCCGCCGGTGGTGGTGAGCGGGATGGGGTGACGTTTGGGCATCCCTCCGGGACGTTGCGGGTTGGGGCTGAGGCTTCGCAGGACGGGGGCGACTGGGTGGTGACTCGGGTGCGGATGTCGCGGAGTGCTCGGTTTCTGATGGAGGGCGTGTTGGGAATTCCGCGGTTGCCCGACGCTACATTGCGTCTTAGATGCTAGGTCCGGTGACCTCCGGCGGTGTCACCACCCGGCCCTCCCAGACTCCTGCTTCCGCGTCAGTTCTTGCGAAATCGCAAGGACTAGAGCACTGCGTGGCAGCCCGCCCAGAGCGATGAACTATTCTGGCGCCCTCCCATTGGGCGTGAAGGGTGCGATCTAGCGCCATAGGCTAAGAAGTCGGCAGACGCCGTTTCCTTTGAATAGATCAGCCGCCGCACGCCACGCCAGGAAGATGACCTTGCGTGCAACCGTTGTGGCTTGCCTTGCTCGCAGACCTCACTGGGTGGAAGTCTAGGTAGAATCGCGGAAGTCTGTCGTTAACTTGCTGATGGATGGAATATGGGAGCCCGGTGCTGGTAGCGCGGCTTCACTTGAGGGAGCGGATTGGTGCAGCCAGAGATCCTTCAATGGGCCCTAAGTTCTCCGGACAAGCCAACCCGCGTGGTTCGTCTTGTGAAGCAATCCAGCCTTGGCTGTCGCGCTGATTAATCCAACTATGCGCAATCATTTATACGGTTAGCTTCACGCCAGGCTGTTGTTGTCCGCACGCTCAATTTTCGGCTACGTCTCGCCGCAGCCTACTCAGGCGTGCGCTCTGGTCCGCTCCAGAAGTTGTCAGGAACCCGCTTTCCAATAATAGGATAGCTGAGATACATAAACGGAGTATCTAGGAGAGCAACGAAAACTTTTACAGCCCAGCCGGTGACAATGATGTTGATTAAAGTATTGAATGGAACACTGCCAGCAAACGCTAGGCTGAAGAACACGATACTATCGAGTAACTGGGAAGAAACTGTGCTTGCCGTGTTTCGTAACCATAGGAATCTCGCTCCCGCTCCCCGGCCTTCCTTCAGCTTGTGGAAGAACCAAACGTCAAATGTTTGAGCAATAGCGTAAGCAATGAAGGAAGCAGCTGCGATTCTCGGGACGGCCGAAAATACGGTATTCATTGCGTCAGAGACTGTTTCTGAGTCGGCAAAGGCCTCGAACTGCAGTACGCCCTGGCTCATGAACACGAAAAGAGTTAGGCCCAAGAAGCCCATCCACACCGATCGATAGCCTTCCTTTTTTCCATGGTGCTCCGAAAGTATGTCAGTGGCGATGAATATAGCTGCATAGAATGTATTCGACACGTTGGTGACGAAGCCGAATATCGGTATCAGCTTAGACGCGAATGCGCTAACTAGCACAACGTTTACGACGATTGTTAAGTAAAGCCATTCTTTTCCCAGTCGCCACGCGAACAGGACGAATGCTAGGTCTACAATGGTAATAACGAAGAACCAGAATTCATTCATCAGTCGACTCCGCTAAAGAACTGGCGCTTGTTCTATGTTCGGGTTGAAACTAGTTCGCCGAGCCGTTTAAGTAGCCCGTATACTGATTTGGGTGCCAGAGCGCACATCGAAAACGATAGGAACGCGCCAAATGCCTCAGCGCCGTCGAAGAAAAGCGCGCGGAAATCAAACGGTGACCAGTTAGAAATGTAGAGCATGACGACAACCGATAGGGCGCTGAGTGCCCCCATTACAGTTCGGGCGGATTTGCTCGGCCCGCCTTGTGAGCTCAATGTCGTCGTTGAAAATAGGAGCGAAAGTAGGAAGCAGAAGAAGAACATGCCGCCTCGTTTATCCAGCCACTCTCGAAATACGTTTGGGTACGCTTTAATTACGATGGAGCTAGAAGTCTGCATTTCGTAATCGGGTCTCAGGGTTGTCGTCCCACCCGATCGTCTACTCCACGGCTCGGAGACTTTTTCGATGTATCCCCATTCCGGTTCTAGGATTCTCAGTTCTACTACCTTCGCGTAGCGAATCCGCGCGGCGCCTGCCAAGTATTCGGGAAGCGTTTCGTCAGAGAATGACACGAGCATCTCGTGGCTATTGTTTCGATCGCCGCGCGGTCTGGTGAGGCCCGGAACGAAAAAGCGCAGGCGCCCTTCACTGCGAGAAGAGTCTAGTCGTAGTCCCATCCAAAGAGAACGCTCACCAACCGCTTGGGCGAACCAGCCTGCTACATGAGACGCGAATGCACCTTCGGGCCGAGGCTCTGCTTGGACCTCTTGAGGAGCATCTTCGTCTGAGAGTCGGAGTGATGTAATCGCGATGATCTCAGGCCCTGGCTTGGCTCGCTTAAATGTGACGTCAACAGCAGAGTCCTCGCCGGGTGGCCCAAGTCGAACAATCAGCGTGGCTTCTACTTCAGCGCCAAGCGTACTCGCTTTAGCTGCATACGCTTCCCCTGTGGAGACTAGCAACAGAGCTAGCACCATGAAGCTGCCCAGGATTCTCCGCAGCATCCGCTATTGTCCTTATAGCTCGGAAGTCAAAGCGTTTTACAATCCCACAGTAGCATGGCATTGAGGAATTGGTATCTGGTGTCGAAGCAGTCGTCTCGTTCGCTCTTGCTGTCATCATTCTTCGCGCGCTACCGCGGCCTCTCGGGCCAGGAACGAGCGAACTACCGTGAACTCCAGATAGGCCGGCGCCTGCGTTTGTCGCGAGCGAGTGGCCGCGTCGGCTACCTCTCATCGGCACCGCGAGCATTCGTGGAACGGAGAAATCTCCTCGCGCATGAATCTCGTGGACATACATGGACGCCCCCGCTGCGACAAGCCGAGCGAATCCGCCCAGCTGCTGACAGCCGGAAGTGCTCTTGTTCCACTGCCCCGTGTCCTGATCGAGTGGAAAGACGGTCGTGCTGACATACATCGGGCTTTCTGATGAAGGCGCCTGTCTCGGTCCTTCGAGCCCATATGGGAGCCGCACCTGACTGTCTGAAACACCCACTCGGCCTGCTTCGGGCCATGTCCACGGCAAGACTTCGTCAAGGACTCCGTTGGACATCCAGCTTTGTGCGATCGCTCACGACCGCTCCGGTTGATTGCCGTCGTCCTTTGAGCCGCCAAGGCGCGATCCTGTGCTCATGGGCCACCCCCGCTGATTTTGTCGGCCCAGAGACTTCCGGCTTCTTCCACTGCGTTAGTCGCTGCGTGCGCGGCGCCTGGCCTGCTGTGAGGATCCCGTCTCGGCGCAGCGACACCTTTGGACACCCAGCTTTCAGCGATCGCCCACGACTTCTCCGGTTGATTGCCATCGTCCTCCGAGCTGCCCAGCCGCGATCCTGCGCCCATGGGCTACCCCCGCGCATATCTAGTTGACCCAGAGGCTCCCGGCTTCTTCCACTGCGTCAACCGCTGCGTGCGCCGCGCGTGGCTCTGCGGTGAGGATCCCGTCTCGGGGCTGAACTTCGACCATCGCCGCGACTGGATCGAACAGCGTTTGATCGACCTTGCACAGAGCTTCGCCGTCGGCCTCTACGCTTGGGTCGTGATGAGCAATCACGTTCACTTGGTGCTGTATGTCGATCCGGGTGCCGCACGGAACTGGTCCGACGAGGAGGTGGCACGTCGCTGGGCGTCCCTCTCGCAGTCGCTCGACAGGCCCACGGAGGACGAGATCCGCATGCGCGCGGCCGAGATCCTCAGACGCCCGGCTCGCATCGAGACGCTCCGCAGTCGCCTCGGCTCGCTCAGCTGGTTCATGCGCTATCTGAACGAGTGCATCGCGCGCACGGCCAATCGCGAGGACGGCTGCACGGGACGATTCTGGGAAGGCCGCTTCCGGTGCCAGGTGCTTCTCGACGACGCGGCCGTGGAAGCCGCGATGACCTACGTGGATCTCAACCCGATCCGCGCAGGGCTCGCCGGCGAACTCGTCGACAGCGATCACACCACCATTCAGCGGCGCCTGCGTGCGCTCGAGGCCGGATCGGAGGACGCAGAGGCGCCACTCGCTCGACTCGCGGGTCTCCATACCGCGCCGGATCTCGGATTCAGCGTCGCGCAGTACGTCGTATCGGCGGACTGGGAAGGACGCCAGCTGCGTGCAGGCAAGTCCGGGCGCATACCGGAGGGCACACCACCTGCGCTTTCGCGCAATCGTGGCTCACCCTCGCACTGGGGGGTCCGCGTGAGTCGAATCGAGACGGCGTTCGCATCTGCCGTCGGCACTCCGGAAGCGCTGCGCCGCTTCGCCGAGCGCAGTGGTCGTCGCTGGGTGAAGGGGGCTGGAATTGCCTGGTAGGGCTGCGCTCGCACTGAGCGTTGATCCGGCCGAAACTGGAATTGTCTCTCTTGGGTCATGCCGAGCCATTGGCTGCGGAGCGACGCTGCGTCTAGCCGCGCGCGATCCCCACCGGCCGGATGGCATCGAAGAACGCCGAGCAGCCTGAAGCTGATGGCGAGTGTTCTGGATGTCCAGGGTCGCGTGTCCCGAGCGCTCTGGATGTCCAAACCACCGAGCCGCTGGCTGCGGGGCAACGCTGCAGCAAACCACGTGCTCACCTGATCGATCCCCGTAGAGCTAGTGGCATCGAAGAACACCGAGCGGCCCGAAGCTGATTGGAGGCGCACTGCATGTCCAGTGTCGCGTCCATGCTGCGCTCCAGAAACGCTTGGCCGGTTCGCTGACGAGTGCTGCATCCATGCTGATCGTTATTTGTCCGGTAGTCGTCGCCTTGATCCCGTGTCCACCCTCTCCATGGCAGAGGCAGCGGAGATTCACGTGAGTTGCGTGCTCGCTTGATCGCGCCTGATCCGTCGTGTTGCGTCAAAGAGCGCCTAGCGCGGACTATCTGTCCGCAGCCGAAATCTAGATCCAACTCCGGACCGGCACTTAATGCGTATCGGTCGTGACATCCAGTGGCCGCCCTCGGCATCATGCATGCGCATGAATACCGCGTCAGAGCACAGCTGATGGAGCCGACTGATAGTAGTGGAATTCAGGCCATAGCGGAGCAAGCAGTAGTCCTTGCAGAGAACGTGAGCGCATCCGCTCGAAGCGCATACGAAGAACTTCCATACCCGGCATCGAAGTCGCTGAAACTGCTAGCAGAGTCGGTCGTGATTCTCCGCAACACCCTGCCTGTGAACTCAGAAGAACCAGGGCCGGTGCTTGAGTGGACAGAGCGAGTCGCTCAGCAGGTGCGTGGCGTTGCAGGGGTCTTTGATAGCGCGCCATTGGACATTCCGCCGTCAGTTGCGGATGCGCTGAACAATGCCGCGCAAGCCGCGAAGCAACTGCTCATGAACCTAGAGCAGATATCAGTCCCGCTTGCGTTGGGGGTTGATGCGGAGGGCTTGGGTGCGGCCCCGAAAGCGCCAATGAACCTAGAGGAGCAACTTGGGAACGCCTCGTCCAAGCTCATCGAGCTTGAGGGAAGGATTGCCGAGAAAGGGAAGGAGATTGATGGCGACATTGAAACCCTGCGTAGGAGTCTGTCGAGCCTTGGCGGCGAAATCTCGGCCCGACTTGAAGCGGCCGACCAGCTTACGGAGGATGCCAGAGACAAGATTGAAGCTAGGAACGACGAGATCGACAGCGTCGTCGGTGCGCTAACGGGACGGGCGCTAAACGGAGACTATCAGCGCCTTGCCGATGACGAGAGTAGGAATAGCAGGCAATATAGACGCGTAGCACTATTGCTGATGGCGGGGATGGTGGGGGTTACGACGATTTCCTTCCTTGTCTCTCTCGAAGGTCCGGTCGCTTGGTCTGCATTCGCATTGCGATTTAGCTTGGTGTTCGTGATCTCTGTTCCGGCGGCCTATTGCGCAAGACAGTCTGCAATTCATCGCAACAGGCAGTTAGAGCTTGAGAAAACCGCCTTACAACTCGCCTCTCTAAACCCGTTCATTGCCCCGCTCGATGAAGAGCAGCGAAACACGGTGCGACTCCGCATGGCGGAGCACGTGTTCTCAGCGTCCGTGGAAAACTCGCCTGCCACGCGCCGAGCCGATCCCTCAGAGTTGCTTCCGGTGACCGATCTACTCGCCAAGATCGGCACAGTCGCTCGCCCCGATTAGGGCTCTGGGGACGAGCGTCTAAGGATTTCCAGTGCAGTCAGCCCCTGATCTGAAGCGCCTCCAAACCTGGTAGCTGGCTTTCCGGTCCTTTATCGGAACATTGCGGGCGTCACGCGCCCGAGGCTCCGATGATCTCGTTCCACGTTGTAGATCTGGACACCGGTGGACATCCGCTACACCCGTGGACATCCAGCTTTCGGAGACCGCCCACGACCGCTCCGCTTGATTGCCATCGCCCCTTGAGCTGCGGGGAGGGTCCCGTCTCGGGGCTGAACTTCGACCATCGCCGCGATTAGATCGAACAGTGTTTGGTCGGCCTCGCAGAGTTCTTTGCCGTCGGCCTCAACGCTTGGGCGGTGATGAGCAACCACGTCCACATCGTGCTGTACGTTGAACCGGGCGCCGCACGGCAATGGTCTGACAAAGACGTTGCGAACGGACACCTTTGGACAGCCAGCTTTCCGCGATCGCCCACGACCGCTCGGGTTGATTGCCATCGCCTTAGGAGTTGCCCAGGCGAGATCGTTCGCCCATGGGCTACCCCCGCGCGGAGGCACCTTGGGACACCCAGCTTTCCGCGATCGCCCACGACCGTTCAGGTTGATCGCCATCGCCCTCCGAGCTGCTGAGGCGAGATCCTGCGCCCATGGGCTACCCCCGCGCATACCTGGTCGACCCAGAGGCCCCCGGCTTCTTCCACTGCGTCAGCCGCTGCGTGCGTCGTGCCTGGCTCTGCGGTGAAGATCCAGACACCTTTGGACACCCAGCTTTCCGAGATTGCCCACGACCGCTCCGGCTGATTGCTATCGCCCTCCGAGCTGCCCAGGCGCGATCCTGCGCCCATGGGCTACCCGCGCGCATACCTAGTTGACCCAGAGGCTCCCGGCTTCTTCCACTGCGTCAGCCGCTGCGTGCGCCGCGCGTGGCTCTGCGGTGAGGATCCCGTCTCGGGGCTGAACTTCGACCATCGCCGCGACTGGATCGAACAGCACGGCATCCTGGACAGCCACAGACTCATCGATATCGTTAAGTGCAGCGATACTCAGAACCATCGGGATTGTCGTGCTCAACAACAGAGCTCCGATCCCCCGGACACATACAGAGGCGAAATTGCTCAACTCATACGACGAGTCGGGGAATCTGCTCGACGCCGGTTTCCTCGTGGAAGGCACGAGCTCCCGCTTCGCCATCACCATCGCGAGTCACGGCGGAAAGAAGGGTTTCCCATCCGAGCGAAACGGCGACTACAGCCGAGCGCTTCGCCTGCATCTTCAGCGCCTCGCAGAGCTCGGCTTTTCGCTTCGCTCGATCAGGGTCGACAGTCGTCCCGCGCGCAAGCTGCCAGAGGCTGCGCGAGAAATATGGCCGAAGAACTTCGCGAAACCACTACTACTCTCGGACGTTGACGACTTTGAAGAACTTCGCTTGGCCATCGGGCGATCTGCCGCAGCCCATGCGCGCCAAGGCGACAGCTCCGGGAATATGCGGAAGCAACTGCGGTTGGAGGCTGAAGCACCACTAGGGAAAAGCACCACGCGATCAGAACTCGAGGCCCTCCTGATAGCCCATAACTCGATCGCGACCTGGACCGAACAGCCGACAGCAGACCAGGCAGCGCTGCACGAACGAGCCCGAAGGGCGCGCCAGCGCGCCGAATCGCCGGGCCGAGGAGAATCCATACCTCGGCCACCGGGCGAACTGAAACCAGACCTTGAGGAAACGAAGACCTCCAGATTCATCCGCGACCCCAACGTTGTCGCATGGGTCATGGCGAATACGCAGGGGGTCTGCGAGGCCTGTGGCACCGATGCCCCATTTGTCCGGTCGGACGGCGAGCCCTATCTCGAGGTTCACCATGTGCGTCCGCTAGCGGAGGGCGGCCCAGACACTACCGACAATGCGATAGCGTGTTGCCCGAACTGCCATCGAGCCCTGCACCACAGTTCTCAGCGCGGAAAATTGCGCCAATCCGTGATCAAGAGAGTCGATCGCCTAGTGGACTGGCCGGAAAAGCCCAAGCCATAGTGCCGCCATCCGCAATATGCGCGACACCTTCGCACACCCAACTTTCAGCGATCGCCCACGACCTCTCCGGTTGATTGCCATCGTCCTCCGAGCTGCCCAGCCGCGATCCTGCGCCCATGGGCTACCCCCGCGCATATCTAGTTGACCCAGAGGCTCCCGGCTTCTTCCACTGCGTCAACCGCTGCGTGCGCCGCGCGTGGCTCTGCGGTGAGGATCCCGTCTCGGGGCTGAACTTCGATCATCGCCGCGACTGGATCGAACAGCGTCTGATCGACCTTGCACAGGGCTTCGCCGTCGGCCTCTACGCTTGGGCCGTGATGAGCAATCACGTTCACTTGGTGCTGTATGTCGATCCGGGTGCCGCACGGTGATGGTCTGACGAAGACTTTGTGCGACGTTGGGCGTTGCTCTCGCAGTCGCTCGACCGGCCCGCGGAGGACGAGATCCGCATGCGCGCGGCCGAGATCCTCAGACGCCCGGCTCGCATCGAGACGCTCCGCAGTCGCCTCGGCTCGCTCAGCTGGTTCATGCGCTATCTGAACGAGTGCATCGCGCGCACGGCCAATCGCGAGGACGGCTGCACGGGACGATTCTGGGAAGGCCGCTTCCGGTGCCAGGTGCTTCTCGACGACGCGGCCGTGGAAGCCGCGATGACCTACGTGGATCTCAACCCGATCCGCGCAGGGCTCGCCGACGAGCTTGTCGACAGCGATCACACCACCATTCAGCGGCGCCTGCGTGCGCTTGAGGCCGGATCGGGGGATGCCGAGGCGCCGCTCGCCCGGCTCGCCGGTCTCGAGACCGCGCCGCACCTAGGTTTCACCGTCGGGCAGTACGTCGCATCGGTGGACTGGGAAGGACGCCAGCTGCGTGCAGGCAAGTCCGGGCGCATCCCGGAGGGCGCACCACCTGCGCTCTCGCGCAACCGCGGCTCTCTCCCACGGGCGAGTCTGCGTCAGCCGGATCGAGACCGCATTTGCATCTGCCGTCGGCTCGCCGGAAGCGCTGCGCCGCTTCGCCGAGCGCAGTGGTCGCCGCTGGGTGAAAGGCGCAGGAGTTGCCTAGCAGGGCGGCGCTCGCCCTGATCACTGATTCGGCTGAAACCTGAACGGTCTCTGTTCGGTCATGCCTAGCCGCTGGCTGCGGAGCGACGTTGCGCCCAGCTACGCGCCCTCCTGATCTATCCCCACAGGCCAGATGGCATCGAAGAACGCCGAGCATCCGGAAGCCGATTGCGAGTGTTCTGGATGTCCGATGTCGCGTGTTTGGACTTCCGTGTGGGTGTCCAAGATGCTCAACTGGTGAAGCTGGCGGCCGGGGGCGGTGAGCGGGATGCGGTGACTTTCGGGCATCCGTCCGGGACGTTGCGGGTTGGGGCTGAAGCTTCGCAGGACGGGGGCGACTGGGTGGTGACGCGCGTGCGCATGTCGCGGAGTGCTCGGGTACTGATGGAAGGCGTGGTCCGGATTTCCTAGGGCCTGCGTCGCGGGTTTGTGCAGGGCGATGTGCGTGGATCAGATGTCGTGAGGCTGGCGCAGATCAACGGGAGCCTGCTCGACGAAACCAGCTCGTCCGGGCGGATCGAGGCCGCCCTCGACGCGTACAGCCGCACCTGCGCCGAGGTTACTGGCATCACGCCCGACGCCGGCTTTGATGCCTGGGAAGAGGACGCCTTTCTCGACAGCGGCGTTGCGATCAATCCTCGCTCCGCCGCGCATTGTGTGACCGACTATCGACGTACCTGCGTGTTCGTGCGCGCCATGCATGCGGCGCTCACGCGACTGCTCTCGACGCGGCCTGACGGAGTCGTGCGAATCCTGTACGCGGGCTGCGGCCCATGGGCGACGCTGCTGCTTCCGGTGCTCGGCGACTTTCCGCCAGAGCGGCTACGCGCGCAGCTCATCGACGTGCACCCGAGTGCGCTGGATGGTGTGCGGCGCCTGGTCGAGCACTTCGGCCTGCAGGACTACGCGATCGAACTGGAGGAGGCCGACGCCAGCTACTACCGGTGCGAGGATGCCCCCGACCTGATCGTTGCTGAGACCATGCACAAGGCGCTCGAACAGGAGCCGCAGTTCGCGGTCACCGCCAACCTCGCGCCGCAGCTGGCCCCGGGCGGCATCTTCATGCCGCAGCAGATCGACGTGGAGCTGTGTTTTTCAAATGACGACACACGTGTGAAGCTGGGTCGTGTCCTGTCCCTTTCGGCCGCAGCGCATCGCGTCCCCAAGCCAGTGTGTCTCCAGGTTCCTGTGGACGTCGATGGTGACGACTGGCGCATCGACCTCATGACGTCCATCCGGGTGTTCGAAGAGCATCGTCTCCTGCCCGGCGATGCGCACATCACGCTGCCACGTGCGTGCCCGGGGTTGCTACCGCTCGAGAAAGGCGCGCGCCTGCGCGTCGAGTACCGCTGCGGGACCTTCCCGGTCTTCGAGATCGAGCGCGAAGCGATCTAGCGCGCTACCGAAGCGGCGCGCCCGTTGCGCAGCTGGAGGTTGTGTCTTCGCGCGATAGGTTCGGTCGGCTTGTCGCAGCGGGGCCGTCCATGCATGTCCGCGGAGTCTTCTGCCCCCTGAGGCCGGGGAATTTATCGACGCCGTGGGCGAGGGCCTGCTCGCAAAGCCCGTGATCATGGCCGATCCAGCCAAGCTCGTGACCGGCGCCTATCCGGGCAGGACGGCCGACGGGGAGATCACCCTTTGCGAGTCCGTCGGCACGGCCTTCGAGGACCTGGCTGCCGCGCGCCTCGCCGCCGACGCGGCCTGAACCGGGCCTTCAACGGGGACGCACGGCCCGCGTCGCGAAGGCCGAGGGCACCCAGTCGGCCACCGGCGTCGCTTCGGCATCCCAGGCGTCCTCGTAGAAGCCCTCGATGCGCAGGCCCGCCGCGAGCTGACCGCCGAGCTGCGCGTTCATGGAGTGGCTGAAACAGATCTGCCTGCCCTCCCGCTCCCAGTCCTCGAGGTCCCGGCCGCGGAGGTCTTCCGGCTCTCGATAGGGCAGGCGATAGCGCGCCCGCACCTCGCCGGAGCGCTCAGCCTCGTCGTGGTCGAAGACGAACCAGTCCGGATTCATGACGCCGGCAAGCAGCGCCCCGCCCGGACGCAGCACGCGCGCGCACTCGCGCCACACGGGCACCGGGTCCGGGATGAACAGGTTCGAGACCGGATGGAAGATCAGATCGAAGCTGGCGTCGGGGAAGGGCAACGCTCGGGTCATGTCGCCCTGCACGCACCGCAGCGCCAGGCCATCGCGCTCGGCCACGCGGGCGTCGAGGGCGAGTTGCTCGTCCGATAGATCGAAGCTCGTCACCCTGGCACCCGCCGCGGCGAGCACCGGCATCTGCTGTCCGCCGCCCGAGGCGAGCCCCAGCAGCGCTGCGTCCTCGAGCGTTCCCAACCAGTCTCGAGGGACGGGCTCCGTGGGGGTGAGGATCACGGCGAAGTTTCCCGTCCGCGCCCGGGCGATCGTTGCCGTATCGACGGGCTGGCTCCAGATTTCGCCGGCACGGGCTTCGCGATTCCAGGCCTCGCGGTTGTGCGCGACAACGGCTTCCTCTTCCCTGATCACGCGGACCTCCTCCCGGGGGCTATGCTCGGCGCTCGGCTTACGGATGGAGCTCCGTCGATGCACACCCTAGCCACCGAGTTCGCCGGGCGCACCCTGTGCGGCCTCCTTCGCATAGCGGCCCGCGCACCCGCTGCGTCGGCAGCCGAGAACACCACGATCGTGCGCATCGAGATGCTCGACGAGATCTTCTCGTACCTCGACGGGACGCACTCGCCCGGCTGCGCGCTCGGGTTCTAGCGCCGCGGCAACGTGACCCTCCTGCGCGGCTGGGGCGTGGCATCGCTGGAACGCAGCGTTCCGGCGTGGACTCCGTAGACATCCAAAACACTACTGAATTGATTCAGGTACTTGTCGATTCCTGTAGGCCGGGACTATCGCGCTGAGTCTCTCAACCGCGTAGGCGAATGGGCTCCGAGGCGATGGGGTGGCTGTCCACGTGAAGCGCATGGTGCGGTGGCGATGGGTTTGATCTTGGATGTCAGTGAGGCCGCGAGCCGGCAGCACACGCCGAAGGTGGCGTTCGTGGGGGAACCGAAGAGCTATGCGGCTTCGAGCGGGAAGGAAGTTTCTGCGGACGACATTGATCTGAATGTTCGCGCGCTTTCGATGGGCAAGCTGCACCACGCAATGATGGGGACGGCTGCCGTGGCGATTGCGGCGGCTTCGGCGGTACCGGGGACGTTGGTGAATCTGGCGGCCGGGGGTGACGAACGCGATGCCGCCACCTTCGGTCATTCTTCGGGCACGCTGCGCGTTGGTGCGAAAGCCGCGCGCGAAGATGATGCCTGGGTGGTGACGCGCGTTCGCATGTCGCGGAGTGCTCGGGTGCTGATGGAAGGGAACATAAGGGGCCCCCTGAAATGACCGCCCATGAGGCGGCTTCCGGGATGGATGCGGTCCGCTGCCTACCGAAGCCGGCCTCGCACAGCGGCGTAAGTCATCGTCGGATGCATATGTCGCTTGATTGCTGCAGCTTCCTCGGATGTCCCTGGAGACGCGCACGCACGTAGCCGGTCGGGCCGTGGGCTACCGTCGCCACGAACCCGAACGGACCGCAATGTACGGGCTAGTGGAGTCGACGCTCCCGCGCTTCGAAGCTGCGCTACGGTCCGGGGCGGTGGCGGCGCCCGCGTTCGTTGAGCGGGAGTTCCGCGACTATCTGGCCTGCGGCCGCCTCGAACACGGCTTTGTGCGAGTCAAGTGCGAGGGCTGTCGGCACGAGCATCTCGTCGCGTTCTCCTGCAAGCGTCGCGGCTTCTGCCCGAGCTGCGGTGCGCGGCGCATGGTTGAGACGTCGGCGCACCTTGTCGACCACGTCTTCCCGCGCGTAGCGGTACGGCAGTGGGTGCTGAGCTTTCCGTACCCGCTCCGATTCCTGTTCGCTTCCAGGCCCGCAGCGCTTTCCCGCTGCCTCGCGGTTGTGCTCCGCGCCATCGAGACCGACCTGATCCAGCGGGCGGGCCTCACGCGCGCTTCCGGTGCCCGAACTGGCGCGGTGACCGTGGTTCAACGGTTCGGAAGTGCGCTCAACCTGAATGTGCATCTGCACATGCTGATTCTGGACGGCGTGTACACCTTCGGGGGCAGTACGCCGAGATTCCACGAAGCGGGCGCGCCGCCGCTGGAGTCCCTCGAGCGGCTCACGGCGCGGATCGTTCAACGTGTGTATCGCCGCCTGGTCGCCGACGGCTGGCTGATCGAGGATGCGCAGCAGCCTTGGCTCGATCTCGAGCAGACTGATGGGCTCGATGCGCTGCGCGCCGCGTCCATTCGCTATCGCATAGTGCTCGGCCCGCAGGCTGGCCGTCGGGTTGCAACGCGCGTGGACCCCTTGCGTGCACGCGCGGCCACGGTGAAGCCCTTCACCGTGAATCAGGACGGTTTTTCCCTGAATGCTGCCGTGTCCTGCCTTGCGGATCGGCGAGAGCGGCTGGAACGACTCTGCCGCTACGTGACGCGGCCCGCGATCGCCCTGGAGCGGCTCTCCCTGAATCGTCGGGGTGAGGTGCTCCTCGGCCTGAAGCGCCCGTTCAGCGACGGCACGACGCATGTGAAGTTCACGCCGGAGGACTTCATGGCGCGGCTGGCTGCCCTGGTCCCGCGGCCGCGGGCGAACCTGACGCGCTACCACGGCGTGTTTGCACCCGCGCACCCGTGGCGCCGCGAGATTACGGGTGCGAAGGGCGCGCGAAAGGCGCGTGAGGCCGAGACGGGGCGAGTGGCAGTGGGTCGATGTCGGCACGGCCACCGCGACGCTGCGGGGGACGAATGTGAGGAGCCGCAAGATGCCGGCGCCGCTCCGAAGGCGCCGCTGAGCTGGGCGGAGCGGCTGAAGCGCGTGTTCGGTATCGACATCACTGTTTGCCCGCTGTGCGGTGGGCGGCTGCGGGTCATTGGGGATGTCACGGACCCGGAGGTCGTCGCGCGGATTCTGGAGCACGTGCGGCGAGGAGATCAGCCGAGAGCGCCGCCGGCGCGCAATGGTGCACCCTGAATCTGTATCGAGGAGAGCGTGGAGACCGCGGCTCGGCGGGCGGAGCGGGGCGCCCACCTGCGCGCCAGGCCTCGAAGCATGCGGTTGACCGAAGGGCCTGTGCGAGGGGACGCAGCGTTGGCGTAGGCTTGTGTGGGCGGGCGCAAGCGGAAACGGGCGCGCTCATCAGCGATCGGTCAAAAGGGCAGCGCACTGCGCGAGCCGTTGTCGCAAGAACCTTGAAACAACCCCGTTATCGTCCCTATTCACAAAACCATCTCACCGGTTCTCTTATAGGCCCAGATCCTGGTGATGTTGGTGCCGGCCGCGGGGCGCTCAACAAAGGCCTGAACTTCTTCGCCCTCGACGACCATGGTTTTGAAGTGTGCACTGATACAACCAGACTCGTACCATTTTTCGCCCCAGATTTCGTGCAAGAGGGGATCGAATTGAGAGAAGTGAGTCGGACCCTCGATGGGTGCACCGCTAAACCCAAGGTCCTGAGCTTTGTCCTCATCGTGAATGGAAAGATGACCGCCGTATTCCTGCTCTGCAAGCATCTGAATCGGATGACGAAAGGGCCCGTTAAGCGTGCCATCTTGCTCTTGGATCTCGGTGTCAAAAACTGGTGCCGTCAAAATGATCTTCTCCTATAAATTCAAAGCTGAGAATAAGTTTGACGGTGGTCGAAGTCCAGTATGTGACTCTTTTGGTCTGACTCTGGAAGATATTATTTATCGTCTGGTTTGCCGGAGATGTAGTAGAGAACCATGGCGGGTATTAAAAGCAGCGCACTCAGAGTGGTGGCAACGGGAATGCTAAATAGGCGTGCGGTATATCCAACGGCGGGCCCGCCGCCGATTTGACCCAGGGCATCGCTTTGGCTGTGAATTGAAAACACCGTCGCTCTGACTTCTGAGTGCGTATGCTGATTGATCCAACCTGCCTCCAAGGGTTCTGAAATTCTTCTCAATGGCGCGATGACAACGACCAGGGCGATAGCAAGCCATACCCAGCTTGTGTTGGCGAACAAGATGACACTGCAGCAAATCGTGAGAGTGGTCGCAGCTAAGAGGTTAGAAATTGCTCTGGTGTCGTCGAGATCGAGTTTTGGTTGGAGCGAGTTGACCAAGACGATCGATATGAGGTTGCCGGCAATCGTCATCATTGCAAAGGTGACAACCGGGTCAAAGCCAAACGGTCTTGGAAATTCAAAACCTCGCAGCAAGTGGGCGCTGTTCAATCGGTCAAACCCCTCGCTAAATGCACCGACAACTATAGCGACGACGATTAGAAGAATGAGCACTTTGGACTGTCTTACCACACCTAAACCTTCTTGGAAGGTGGTGATGACGGTTTTGTAAGTCAAAGTTTCTGAGGTAGGTTTGAATTTGCGCTCTTGCATGCCCCAGGTCGCCGCTCCAGACCAGGACATCATGCCTAAGCTCGCGACTAGTATCGGGTAGCTTAGATCAATCACCGCAATGGGCACTGCCAGGAGTATCCCGATGATCGACGCATAAGCGCTGAATTTTTGACTTGTCAGATAAACTGGTGCGGCCTCTGATACGCCGATCTCGTCTGCTAGCCAGGCCTGGTGTGCACCGGAAATAAAGGTCCAACCGATCCCCCAAACAAATGAGCCGACAATTAAGAACCAAAAGTTTGGCTCCAGTCCGTAGACACCGAACGCCAAACCAGTCACAAAGAATCCAACAATGACGGAGAGTCTTCTCGATTTTGAGTCTGCAAGTGCACCGGTCGGTACCTCAAACAGGAATGCGCCGAGCTCCAAGGCGGTACCAACGAGTACCAACTGAAGTGGGTCAAGTTTCACGGTCTCAATGGCGTACAGCATGCTCGTCAGACCAAACATGCCGGTAAACATCCAGAATACGAATGTGGATGCAAGGTACATGCGAGCGGAAGAGATAGTCATGTTGTGCTTGGCTTAGGTTGTCTTAGCTTGTTGTTGGTTTGGATCAGGCGGCGATAGTAGCAAAATTCCAAAGGTTAAACTGACCGCAGCGGCGCTGCCGTGTTTAAATTACCTCCCGCACTTACGAATCGTAATGTTCGCACCGGGCGCAAGCGGAAACGGGCGCGCTCATCAGCGATCGGTCAAAAGGGCAGCGCACTGCGCGAGCCGTTGTCGCAAGAACCTTGAAACAACCCCGTTATCGTCCCTATTCACGCATCGTCACTCGCTTCTCGAACGAGTGCCGTACGGCGTCCGATGTAGCCATCAACGCCCTGTGCCAGAGCCAGGACGTAGTCCATTGCATCCGGCCCAAGCGTTGCGACGTGCTCGAAACTGAACTGCCCAGGGCCGGTGGCTCGGAAGCTCGACTCGAACTCCGCCCCCGACGCTTCGAGCGCCCGGATGATCGATCTATTGGACGTGGTCCCACCGTCCGCGGCGACTAGCTGATCGATCTCCTGGAAGTCCTCTTCGACCAGCTCGACGACCATGCCGCTGGGATCGACGAAGTACGTCGGATTCCCGAACGCATAGAGGTATCGATGCAGACTCGGGGGCGTGTTCGCCTCGCCTTCGAACGGATCGTGGTTCAGGAACCGCCCCACCTCCGGGTCGTAGAAGCGCGCCTTGGCGTAGAACAGACCGCTCTCGGTGTCTTCCTCGTAGCCGGTGAAGGTGAAGCGGTTGAAGCTGTCTCCGCTTCTCGCCCGCTCGTTGCCCCAGGCGTCGTACTGGTAGCGCGCCTGCACGGAGCCGTCTTCGTGCGTGAGATCGACGGTGCTGTTCAGCACGTCGGTCAGGTAGAACTGCAGGCCTTCGGCGGCGCTGTCGAGCGACAGCAGCTGGAACGGGCCGTAGGCGTAGCGAGCGCTCGTGGTGCCGGCGTCGTCGCGCTGGATGAGCACGGACGCATCGTCGTAGGTGTAGCGCTGGCGTCCGCGGGCGCCGAGCTTCTCCACGCGCATGCCGTCGGGGTCGTAGAGGAACTGACCCACCGTCGAGCCGCCTGTGACGACACGGCGCAGATCGTTGCGCGCGTCGAACACGAAGTCCGTCGTCACCCCGCCCTGGCTGCGGCTGCGCTGGTTGCCGGCGGCATCAAAGGTGTAGCTCACGCTGTTTGCCGCATCGAGCAGGTCCGTCACCGTCTCGAGCTGATCGCGCGTGTTGTAGTCGTAGCTGCGGTCCTTGATCACTGAGCCGTCGACGTTCGCGATCTCGCGTTCCGTCGTGCGGTTGGAGACGAGGTCGTAGCCGTAGGTGGCGGTCAGCTCCGGGTAGGCGGCTTCCGTGAGACGGTCCAGCAGGTCGTAGTCGTAGGTCGTCGTCTCCGGCGCCCCGCCGTTGGTCTCGATCTGTTCGCTGCGGTTGCCGTTGTCGTCGTAGTCGTACTCGAAGCGCGAGACCGTGCCGCCGTTCTGCGTGTGGTGGATCTCTGCGGTGCGGCCGGCCAGGTCGTATTCGTAGCTGGAAGCCGTGTTGTTCGGGAAGGTGACGGACGACAGCCGTGAGTCGCGGTCGTAGGCGTAGCGCGTGACGCGGCTGTCGTGGGTCACCGTGGCGGTGCGGTTCAGCGCATCGTAGGCATAGCGCGTCACCACGCCGTCCGGGTCCGTCAGGCGAATGCGGTTGCCGTTGGCGTCGAAGCTGTAGCCGATGGTCTCGCCGAAGCCGTCGGTGACGGACAGCAGACGGTCGAAGGGGTCGTAGCTGCGGGTGGTCTCGCGGGACGGGTGGGTGCTACAGAACTAACAAAGTCCATTTGGTGCTAACCGACTCGGCGTCGCCGCTTCTCACTCCCTACGCAGGCAGTCACGATGCTAGCTCTCTGATAAATCATCAGACCCAGGTTGGGTCTCCACGGCACTTTGGTTGCGATCACGAGCTATACAGAAAGAGTGTACTCCCGAGCCGGAAATCCACCAGCGCAGGGTTCGACTTGCTGCCGTCGATTCGATAGGGGTCATCACGATCGGCGCCAGATGTATTTCGATTCGCAAATGAATCACAAATCATTGCTTCAACCTCGGGATCTCTACTGCCGCGTGCAAGAAGTAATCCATACAAAGACCAATGACGCTCAACGCCACGGAGCCGGGGTGAATCTTCGTAGGTCGGAGTTCCTCGGACACAACCAAGAAAGGCCGACGAGTAGAACTTCATTGCTGGTGATGCATCGCCAAGCACATCGCTTCGATTCGCAAGGTTCAAGAATCGTTCTGCAAGCGCTCCGTCCTCCATAAGGAGAGCAGCATGCGCGTAAACCAACTGCATGTAGCTGTCTGCCGCGCTTCGCAAGCTCAACTTCCCGGAGTCGACCTGCTCGAAATCGAACTCAGAGAATTCACAGATTCTCGCGAGCAGATCGGCCGCACGATACTCCTGCAGCAGCGCAACGCAGGAGCTCACGCTCGTACTCCGACGAACTCCAGCCGCCAAGAGGTCTTCGAACGCGCCGCGAACTGCGCCACACTCCAGCCCAGCTTTCCCAGCGATCCGAAATCGCTCTGCTTTCTCAAGTCGCCGTTCTACCCTCGCCATCTCAGACATCACGGCGTTCTCGATTCAGTTGGCACGGCGAGCCGCTCCTCGGTCTTTCCTGAAGTCGACGTTCCTTCTAAAGACTTCGGGATCAAACTGGAAGAGTCGACCGCTCCTGCGGAATCCACCGAACAGCGCAGCGTCACCATCCTCCAATGCATCAAGCAGGTCTTGGAGCGCTCGACTCTCCGGGTCTTGGTCGATCGCACGCTGAAGCCGAGTCCGAAAGAAGTCATTGCTCCCTTGTCGAATGCCTAGGGAGTCCACCTTCAGCGAATTCAGCCCAGCGGACTCCTTTGCCTCAGCGAGCGCGAATCGCGGCCCCTCTTCGGAGCGAGCGCTGAAGCGCAGATCAATGCCCTGGTTTCCTCCCGTCTTCACGGCCCCATCGAGTCTGAACCCAAGCTTCTCAACCTCCCTTGTCGTGAACTTGATCCCTCTGCGCTCAGCAGGCGATAGCAGCACCCCGTTGGAATCTGTCAGGGCTTCCCTGATTGCTTCTCTACGCTGAGAGCCGCGGGGCGGAAGCGGCAATCGTGCTTGTGCCGCGCTAGGACTCGACGATACATCTGCAGCACCTGACCCACGTACGCGCGCTGTTGCAACTATTGAGGAAGCTTCTCCCGCCTCCGCCAACGCCTGCGATGGCGTCTGCGCAACCGGCGCACTCGATGCTTCGCGGCTAAGCCCTGCCCTGATCTTCGACGTGACCGTCGGTGCGAGTCCAGAGGTCGTACCGATCGCCGCACCCAGTGCGCCCGATGCGATGGTCCGCGTGACATCGAACTCGCCCTGAATGCCCGCCGCGATGTGGGCACTCTGCGCGATCGTGTCGACCGTGATGCCCTCGACGGCGCCCGTCGCGGCAGCAACCGCCACCGTTCCACGTGTCGTCGCGGCCGCCGCGACCAGCGGTGTTGCGAGCCGCCCCGTCGCCAGCGTTGCTGCCACGGCCGCGGTTCCACCGCCGACCCCGGAAATGAGGTAGTCCGACGCCTCGATCTCGTCGCGATCGTAGGCGTCGCGAACCGGATCATGGATCGTCGCGAATCCGAGCGTGCTGACCTGATAGACGCCTTGCAGCAGCGCCCAGCCGGCACAGGTGACGGCGTTACAGTCCGCCGCCGCGTTGTCGATCATCGTCGTGACCGACTCACGCCCGTCGGGGTCTACGTAGAAGGTCGGGTTGCCGAACGCATACAGATACCGGTGCAGGCTCGGCGGCGTCAGCGCCTCCCCTTCCAGCGGATCGTGGTTAAGGAACCGCCCCACCTCCGGGTCGTAGAAGCGCGCCTTCGCGTAGAACAGCCCGCTCTCGGTGTCTTCCTCGTAGCCGGTGAAGGTGAAGCGGTTGAAGCTGTCTCCGCTTCTCGCCCGCTCGTTGCCCCAGGCGTCGTACTGGTAGCGCGCCTGCACGGAGCCGTCTTCGTGCGTGAGATCGACGGTGCTGTTCAGCACGTCGGTCAGGTAGAACTGCAGGCCTTCGGCGGCGCTGTCGAGCGACAGCAGCTGGAACGGGCCGTAGGCGTAGCGAGCGCTCGTGGTGCCGGCGTCGTCGCGCTGGATGAGCACGGACGCATCGTCGTAGGTGTAGCGCTGGCGTCCGCGGGCGCCGAGCTTCTCCACGCGCATGCCGTCGGGGTCGTAGAGGAACTGACCCACCGTCGAGCCGCCTGTGACGACACGGCGCAGATCGTTGCGCGCGTCGAACACGAAGTCCGTCGTCACCCCGCCCTGGCTGCGGCTGCGCTGGTTGCCGGCGGCATCAAAGGTGTAGCTCACGCTGTTTGCCGCATCGAGCAGGTCCGTCACCGTCTCGAGCTGATCGCGCGTGTTGTAGTCGTAGCTGCGGTCCTTGATCACTGAGCCGTCGACGTTCGCGATCTCGCGTTCCGTCGTGCGGTTGGAGACGAGGTCGTAGCCGTAGGTGGCGGTCAGCTCCGGGTAGGCGGCTTCCGTGAGACGGTCCAGCAGGTCGTAGTCGTAGGTCGTCGTCTCCGGCGCCCCGCCGTTGGTCTCGATCTGTTCGCTGCGGTTGCCGTTGTCGTCGTAGTCGTACTCGAAGCGCGAGACCGTGCCGCCGTTCTGCGTGTGGTGGATCTCTGCGGTGCGGCCGGCCAGGTCGTATTCGTAGCTGGAAGCCGTGTTGTTCGGGAAGGTGACGGACGACAGCCGTGAGTCGCGGTCGTAGGCGTAGCGCGTGACGCGGCTGTCGTGGGTCACCGCGGCGGTGCGGTTGAGCGCATCGTAGGCATAGCGCGTCACCACGCCGTCCGGGTCCGTCAGGCGAATGCGGTTGCCGTTGGCGTCGAAGCTGTAGCCGATGGTCTCGCCGAAGCCGTCGGTGACGGACAGCAGACGGTCGAAGGGGTCGTAGCTGCGGGTGGTCTCGCGGGATGGGCGCGCACCGTCGTAGTAGACCTCCAGTTCGCTCAAGAGGTTGTCGTTGCCGTCGTAGCGCGACTCGATGCGCTCGAGGTCCTCGCCCACGGGCACCGCCGGGCGCGTGAAGCTGCGGATGATCTCGCGGTCCCAGGCGTCGTAGGCGAAGGTGGTGACGATGCCGTTCTCGTCCGTGCGCGTGAGCACGTTGTCGTTGGCGTCGTAGCCGTAGGTCTGCTCGGCGAGGTCCGGGCGGATGACGCCGGTGCGGCGGTCGAGGTCGTCGTAGACCATGCTCGTCACGCGGTCGCGCGCGTCGGTCTGCGTGGTGCGGTTGTCGGCGGCGTCGTAGCCGTAGCGCGTTCGGCCGCCATCCGGGTCTTGTACGGCAGACAGGCGGCCTGCGTCGTCGTATTCGTAGGTCCAGGCGTTGCCGAGCGGCTTGCGCATGAGCGTGCGCTGATCGTCCAGATCGTACTCGTAGCGCATGGTCTCGCCGGCGTTGTTCGTCTCGGCGACGAGCCGGTTGCGCACGTCGTAGGTGCGCTCGGTGATGCGCCCTTCCGGGTCCCGCTCACGACTGAGGTTGCCCATCTCGTCGAAGGTGTAGTCGGAGATGGCCGCCAGCGGCCGGCTCTCGCGCACCCGTTCGTTGCGCTCGTTGTAGAGGTACGCGGTGAGGTTCTCGTTCGCGTCCGTGACGAAGAGCAGGTTGCGGGTCGGGTCGTACTCCTGGGTCAGGATGCGCACGCCGTCGCGCGTCGTCGTCAGCAGCAGGTCGTTCGCGTCGTAGGTGCTGACCGTCGAGAAGCCGCGGCGGTCGATGGTCTCGACGAGGTTGTCGTTCAGGTCGTAGCGGTTGACCGTGCGATAGGTCACGCCGGGCTCGTCGGCGAGCTCCGGCTCGATCACTTCCACCAGGCGATCGAGGTCGTCGTAGACGTTCTGCGTGGTGAAGCCGCGGCGATTCGTGGCGAAGCGCACGTTGCCGACGGCGTCGTAGATCACGGAATCGGTGTTGCCGAAGGGGTCCGTGGTGACCGTCACGCGGTTCAGCAGGTCGTAGCTGAACTCCGTGCGGTGATCGCGGCCGTCGATGCGGGCGACGACGTTGCCGAACTCGTCGTGAGCAGTCGTGATCGTGCGCGCGAGCGGGCGCTCCTCGCGGAAGAGTTCGCCGAGTTCGTTGTAGATGTACGTCGTGCTGAAGCCGCGGCCGGTGGTCGTGGACGCCACGCGGCCGTCCTCGTCATAGCTGCGCGCCTCCACCAGGCCGACGCTGTCGGTCGTGCTGATCGGCCGGTCGAGCTCGTCGAGCTGCGCCACGACGACGTTGCCGTTCGGCCAGTTGGCGATCTGCCGATTGCCCACGTCGTCGAAGCGGAACTCGGTGACGATGTCCAGCGGGTCGCGGGTACTGATGCGGCGATTCGCGGCGTCGTAGGCATGGCGCGTGACGTTTCGGCGCTCGTCGAACTCGCGCAGCACGTTGCCTTCCGGGTCGTACTCCATGAGCAGGCGGTGCCCTTCGGGATCGATGCGCTCGACCATGCGATCGAGGGCGTCGTAGTCCATGCGCGTAACGCCGCCGTTGCCGTCGACGCTCGCCACCTCGTTGTCGTTGAGGTCGTACTCCGTGCGCAGTACGCGGCCGAGCGGCTGGTTCACCTGCGTGCGGCGGTGCCAGGCGTCGTAGCTGAAGGTGGTGCGGCGATCGGCCTCGTCGAACTGCTCGATCAGGTTGCCGTGATCGTCGTAGGTCGAACGCACGGTCTGATCGAGGGCGTCGGTGACGAGCGTACGGCGATACAGGTCGTCATAGGCGTAGCGGGTGCTGCGCGCATCGCTGAAGGCTTCGCTGAGCACGTTGCCCGCGCCGTCGAATTCGCGCGTTAGCACGCGGTTCAGCGTATTGCCGTCCTCGTTCACGGTCGGGAAGTCGACGCGCGTCTGGCGGTTGGCGCCGTCATAGGTGAAGCGCGTGACGTTGCCGCGGTAGTCGGATTCCTCGACGCGGTTGCCGGCGAGGTCGTAGGCGTAGGTCCGGCTGTCGAGCAGCGCGTTGGTCATGCGCGTGAGCCGGTTCTCGGCGTCGTAGACCATGGTGCTCTCGCGGCCCCGCGGGTCCGTTTCGCGCACTGGGCGGGCGCAAGCGGAAACGGGCGCGCTCATCAGCGATCGGTCAAAAGGGCAGCGCACTGCGCGAGCCGTTGTCGCAAGAACCTTGAAACAACCCCGTTATCGTCCCTATTCACGATTATTGTGTTTTGGCTTCAGCAATTGATTGAATCAAGTTGCGTCAGCGAGCATCTCAACTTGATCGAGCTTCATGAAGTGAAAGGTTAATGAAAGCGGATAACAACATCCAGCAGGTTGCGAGTTATGCACTGGCAACCATCGACGAAGACTTAGTCTCGTTAGAGCTAATCGAGACGGGTTCGACGAGCTCTGCGTTTATGGCGATGGGAGCATCAGGGACCTATGCTCTGAGAGTCCCTACGCCAACCGCCCGCAAAAGTGCAAATTATGATATCGACTATTTCGTTCGCGCTGAACTCAGTCGTGTTTCTGACCGCATTGCAAAACCGCTCCATACCAACCTAACTGCCAACGCGAACGAGTTTGGTGAATGGGCATTAGATGAGTTCTGCGCTGGTAAAAGTCCTGAGAGGGCAAAAATTCCCCGTGAGATCGCTTGCCAGCTCGGTGTTGTGCTCAGGCATCTCCATTCGCTGGATGTGGAGGGATACGGTTTAATCTCGAAATCGGGGCCAGTTTTGCGCGGCAGCTCAAATACCAAGAAATCAGGGATTCTGTCGAGGTTTGAGTCGCCCTGGCCCTTAGGCGAAGACACGCTTACCGCAGTTCCTGCTGTGCTCTTAAAGCCACCGCTAAGAGACGCATTGATAGAAATCCAAAATGATCTTGGAGCGTTCTTGGATGGAGGTGACTGCGCGGTCATTCACAGTGACCTACACGAAAAACAATTGTTAGTACACGACAACCAGTTGATCGCGTTGCTCGATTTCAATGAGGTGGTTGCTTTGAGACCCGAGTGGGATCTTGGCTCGGTACTTTATTTTCACGGTGAAACTTGCCTCGAACATGTTCTGGAGGGTTACGCACCTGAAGCAAACCGATCAGTACTCGCCGATGCCGCCCGGCTTGCTGCGATTTTGATCGCGCTCCACCACGGCAACCGAGGCGTCATACTTGGCAGACAGCACCGCATCGAGGCTTCTACAAAATTCTTATCAGCACAGTTGCTTTGAGTTGCCTGGCTTTGTTCATGGGCCCAAGTTTACTCGAGGCGCTCTCTTACCAACCCAGGCAAACGATTTCAAAAAACCGACAGATATCTATCTAACACAGCCAGCGCTGTTTTGACGGTGGTTGGTCTTTCAACCTCTTCCATCAGAAAATTACACTGCGGCAGAATGTCAGCAAAAGCGGCCTGCGCTCTCCAGTTGGGGGCCATTTGTCCACCTGCCGAGACATATGCCTGGGCAAAGGTCTCCGTATCAACTCCGTTTGACTCATCCTCAAATCTGAGCAAGTTACCGACGTCCATCATGCCCGATCCAGATAACGCAAACTCCCAGTCCAGTATGGCTGATACAACCATTTTTCCCTTCGCGTTTCTCTCCACCAATATGTTCTTCTGATTGAAATCCCCATGCGTTAAACACTGAGTGTTTGGTGGTAAATGCAGTTCTTCCCGCCCAAGCAAGGCACGAAGCTTGTCAGCACGATTGTCGCCCACCCTCAACAAAAACGTCGGGTTTTCAATACAGAGGGATAGATAATCGACCGTGCCTTCCACATAAGAGGGAAACGCTAAGCCGATACCTGGGCCCGTCGTCAGGAACCCGTTTTGCTCAAACTTGATGCGATGTATCGCTGCGGCGTGTGCCGCAAGTTCTGTACAAACCTGCGCGCAATCTTCAGCGCTGAGGGCATCTTCTGCCTTGTCTAGCGGCTCGCCGGAACAAAAACTGAGCAGACAACAGGCAATAGGTGCATCGGCTTGTTGCTCGAATACGTCTAGTACTTTCGGCACCGGCACCGAAGGTTCCCGTGCGGAAACCAGACTTAAGACGTCCGCCTCTTTTTGAAGGCGCTCACCATCGGACGAGAGCCTCGCGACGCACTTAACGCCGTCTTGCATCTCAATGAGATGGTTAGCACTGCTAAACCCACCCCCTAACTTGGATATCGAAGCGGGTGTCCCCTGCCCCAGATAGTTTGCAACCGAATCGGCCAACTCATGGGAGAGCGGAATATCGGTGGTTGGTCTTGGGTCAAACTAGCTGCTGAAATCCATGCCGAGTCCGATCAATTAGAGTTGATAAGCCGGGCGCAAGCGGAAACGGGCGCGCTCATCAGCGATCGGTCAAAAGGGCAGCGCACTGCGCGAGCCGTTGTCGCAAGAACCTTGAAACAACCCCGTTATCGTCCCTATTCACCTGGCTGTTGTAGGACTTCTTGGTCTTCTCAGGTTCATTGTGATATTCGAACTGGGGGCCATTGGCGAAGTACACGGTACCGATATCGCCCTGGGCAACTTCCTCACCCTCATCATCGCAGATATGAATCTCGCCCAGCACCGCCTGCCCTGCTGAGCCCGGGTGCGCGAGCCAGGTATTCGGGGATAGGACAGATAACGGGGCTGTCCACTCGAGCCTTCGGCCACCGCCCTCGCCATGTGGTGCGCCTTGCCTGATCGCACGAAACAGCTGCTCCTCCATAAGCGCCCCGCCGAGCGCATCCAGACGCCCTCCACTGACCTTGCGAAGCAGCCACCTCGCGATCGGTTTCACCGTTCGAACGAAGGCACTTCTCGGAACCTGCGCGAATCGACGTGTCATCGAGTGAATCAGTCTCACTGTTAATTGCTGGAGGCGTGTTGCGCGATCAGGCGTGCTGCGCGCTGACGGAGCAGCCATCCGTTCTTCGCACGAAAATCCCTGGATCGCCACCGCGCCGACAGGCGGCGCATGTCCAGTCCGTCGCCTTCCCGCCACAGCTGGAGGATCTTCCGAACATATCCCTCGAACCGTTTCGTACCGCTGAACTCATCTCGCCAGACTTCCAGCGCACGCTGCCCCTTCGCGTCGCCCTCGCTTCGATGCTCATGGAGCACGTCCGCGAGGCTGGCGATGTCAGCCTCCGCCACTCTCAGCGCAAACTCGTCCCAGTCGACCTCCTCGGGTGGAATCCAATCGTCGGAGATGATCACGGGACAGCGGCCCTGGCTCATGGTCTCGTAGAGCCTGTAGGTCGACGGACTGGCCCCCCTCGGGCAGAGGACGAACACGCTCGAGCGAATCGTCTCCACGTACCGCTGCTTCTGTTCCGAGCTGTGCGAGTGGAACGCCTGGGTCACGTCGATCATCCGACCTCTCGGATCGCCCCGCAGCGCCTCGTAGAGAGCACCCCTCACAGGATGTGAGTGAAGCGTTCCCTGGAACGAGAAGAGGTACCTGCGATCTACGTGCTCGACAGCGCGGCAGGCTGCGGACTCGTTGTAGTCCTTCGGGTAGACACACGCTCGATGATGGCGTTCGTCGAAGTTCGTATTTGTCAGCGAAGTGTAGCAGCCTGGCCAGTATCCGGCTGCGTAGTCGTCGAAGTTGACGACGAAAATCCTGCCCGCGTTGGTGCGCAGAAACTCGTCTCGTTCGTATTCCCGAGCGTGCTTCCTCCCCTTGAAGCCCCATCGCTCGACGAGAACGATCAGGTCGGCCTCCTCGGAACTCTCGGCCAGCGCGGCGTCCGTTCCGGCCCGTATCGCTGCACGAAGTGACGCAGTCAGCGCGTCTTCCGGATTCGCGAACACGGTTTCGTAAGGCGAGGCAACGTGGATCTTCGGCACCTGCGCTGGCGGATCACTCCTCATTTCGGCTCCGCATGTTCCGCGCCACTTGGTCGACGACGAACGTCGGGTCCAGCATGCCGTGCGCGTCGGATTCGAGCATGTGGTGATCGCCACCCATGGCGGTCGAAATGACGCTGAAGTAGTCCTTCCGCTCGTCTCGCCGATACAGCTCGAACACCGTCGACCGCTCGGCGAAGAGCAGATTCGTGAGGCCTGCACCATGGGCCGCCACCACATACTCCGCGTTCGAGAAGAGTCGGATCTGGTCGTCGAGTACGAGATCCGAGAGAACGACACTCTCGAAGCTGTCGCAAGAACCTTGAAACAACCCCGTTATCGTTCCTATTCACTAACCAGCGCCATGATGGTGCCGACCGTGGCGACCACGGCCGTGCGGAACCAATTCCCTTCGACTATTGCGCGACTGCGCTTGAGCGCATCGATCGGCCCCAGCCCTTCCGTGAAGATCAGATAGAAGCCCATTGCGAATGCGATAGAGAGCCAGAGCCCGGGGATGACGAAGAGCACCAGACCCACCATGACCGCCAGGAAGTAGAGGATGAAATAGCCGGTCAACGCAGGCACGCGGCGCAATGCCCTGGAGTACGCGCCAGTAGCAGGCTCCGCCTCGCCCTCAGCGAAGGCGTGTAGATGCTGGACGACCGCACCGGAAGTCACGATCGTGAGGGGGATGAGCACGAAAAAAACGAACGCGAGGTACGTGACCGCCTGCGCGCCCGACGGATCTGTGCTCGCGTCATACGACATCGTGGACACGCCAAGGGCGAACTCCGACACAACTTCGACGATGAACAGTGCACCAAAGCCCTTGGCGGCCGTCGCTGCCACGCCCTTGAACGCACCTCGATAGAGCCGTACGCCGGCGTCCAGGACGCCACCGATCTGTCTGGGTTCCGTTTCGTACACGGCGGCCCTGCCTCGCTTCCGTGGAGGTCCACCGAGTCTGCCCACGCCCCGGGGGTCCGGCAACGGGTTGTGAGCCGTGTCTCACGGTAGGCGATGCCAGCGAGCCGGCGACGCGCGATAATCGAGCCTTCGACCACACCTTCCGGAGCCCGCATGCGCCGTCAGACCCGTTTCGCGAACCTCGTCCTCACCCTTGTCATGGTGCACCCTGAATCTGTATCGAGGAGAGCGTGGAGACCGCGGCTCGGCGGGCGGAGCGGGGCGCCCACCTGCGCGCCAGGCCTCGAAGCATGCGGTTGACCGAAGGGCCTGTGCGAGGGGACGCAGCGTTGGCGTAGGCTTGTGTGGGCGGGCGCAAGCGGAAACGGGCGCGCTCATCAGCGATCGGTCAAAAGGGCAGCGCACTGCGCGAGCCGTTGTCGCAAGAACCTTGAAACAACCCCGTTATCGTTCCTATTCACAACGAGGCCGTGATCGAGGAGCCAGCGTACCTCAGCCGAAACGTCGGGCTGATTCTCGACCGCTTCGGCATGGCCTTGTTGCTTCTGCCGACGCTTCAGGACCCCGCGGAAGCGCTGCTCGACGTGACTCTCCGGGACCACGGCCAACGTGCGATCGAGACGCGCCCAGCGCCGCGCAACCTCCTCGTCCATCCATTGCTCGTGCAGTCCAGGATCGATGCGCAGCACGACGTGCGTGTGATTGCTCATGCCCGCCCACGCGTAGAGCCCGACGGCGAAGCTGTCGGCCAGCATGAGAAGGCGTTGCTCGATCCAGTCTCGGCGATGGTCGAAGCAGCGCCCGGAGATCGGGTCCTGCCCACACAGCCAGCCACGACGGACACACCGGCTCATGCAGTGGTAGAAGCCGGCTGATCGGGATCGACAGCAAAGGCGCTCGGGTACCCCATGCTCTAAGGCTGCACCTGTCAGGAGTAGACGCGCAGTAGCCAGGTGCTGAAGGCGCTGTAGGCTAATGCGGGCGCGGTGGGTGTCCATTCCTTTGGATTGCTGTCCGCCGCCCGAGGCGAGCCCCAGCAGCGCTGCGTCCTCGAGCGTTCCCAACCAGTCCCGGGGGACGGGCTCCGTGGGGGTGAGGATCACGGCGAAGTCTCCCGTCCGCGCCCGGGCGATCGTTGCCGTATCGACGGGCTGGCTCCAGATCTCGCCGGCACGGGCCTCGCGATTCCAGGCCTCGCGGTTGTGAGCGACAACGGCTTCCTCTTCCCTGATCACGCGGACCTCCTCCCGGGGGCTATGCTCGGCGCTCGGCTTACGGATGAAGCACCGTCGATGCACACCCTAGCCACCGAGTTCGCCGGGCGCACCCTGTGCGGCCTCCTTCGCACAGCGGCCCGCGCACCCGCTGCGTCGGCAGCCGAGAACACCACGATCGTGCGCACCGAGGTCCTCGACAAGATCTTCGCGGACCTCGACGGGACGCACTCGCCTGGCTGCGCGCTCGGGTCTAGCGCCGCGGCGACGTGGCCCTGCTGCGCGACGGGCTGAAGCGCCCGTTCAGCGACGGCACGACGCATGTGAAGTTCACGCCGGAGGACTTCATGGCGCGGCTGGCTGCCCTGGTCCCGCGGCCGCGGGCGAACCAGACGCGCCACCACCGCGTCTTTGCACCCGAGCAGACCCCGTGGACATACATGGACGCCCCCGCTGCGACAAGCCGAGCGAATCCGCCCAGCTGCTGACAGCCGGAAGTGCTCTTGTTCCACTGCCCCGTGTCCTGATCGAGTGGAAAGACGGTCGTGCTGACATACATCCGGCTTTCTGATGAAGGCGCCTGTCTCGGTCCTTCGAGCCCATATGGGAGCCGCACCTGACTGTCTGAAACACCCACTCGGCCTGCTTCGGGCCATGTCCACGGCAAGACTTCGTCAGGCGCGGGTAACCGCAGCAATTCGCATCGACAGGACGGGAAGTGAAGTGGTTACGAGGCGCTTGCCCGGTAGGGCTTGCCCCGCTGAAGCATGATCCAGGCGGTGCGCGCGAGCCGCGCCGCCACAGCAACAGCCGCCTTGTTCACCCCAACACGCTCCACGAGCTGCTGCGTCCAACGTCGAAGCGGGTCGTGATGCCGATGCGCTTTGTAGATGACCGCACGGGCGCCATGCACGAGCTGGCTGCGAAGGTAGCGATCGCCACGCTTGGTGATCTTGCCCTGGAACGATTTGTCGCCCGACGCGTACTGGCTCGGCGTCAGGCCCAGCCATACGGCGAAATCACGCGGATGCTCGAACTGATCGCCCCTGCCGATGGCGGAGACGATCGCCGTGGCGTTGACGGGCCCGATGCCTGGCATCGTGAGCAGCAATTTGCACAGCGGATGCGAGGTGGCGAGCGCGTGCATCTGCTTCTCGAGCTGGCCGAGCCGATCGGAGCGCGTCCGGAACTCCGCATCGATCTCGACGATCTGTGTGCGCATGAAGGGCGTGAGGTGTTTGCCAGCGTCGCCCTGCAGCTCGACCATGGTGCGTCGAAACGACGGGATGCCCTGAGGCATCACGACGCCGTAGTCGCTGAGTACGCCGCGGGTCTGGTTCATCAGCTGGATACGCTGGCGCACCAGACGCATTCGGATCCGATGCAGGGCCTGCATGTCCTGCTGCGCGAGTGACTTCACCGGCACGCAGCGCAGATTCGGGCGCTGCGATGCTTCGGCGATCGCTAGCGCATCATTGGCGTCGTTCTTGTTGCCACGCACGAACGGCTTCACGTGTTGTGCGGGCACCAGGCGCACGTCGTGCCCCATGGCAGCGAACTCGCGAGCCCAATAGTGGCTCGAGTAGCAGGCTTCCATTGCGACGATGCTGGGCGGCTGCTTTGCGAGGGTCTGTAGCAGTCGCCCGCGCTGAACCGGTTCGTTTCGAGTGACCTTGCGGTGCGCATCGAGCTCGCAGAGCTGGAAGACGTTCTTTGCGACGTCGATGGCAATCAACTTAGGCTGTTCCATGGGATGGCGTCCTCTCTGGGCTGAAGTTCAGCTTCAGCTGAGTACACCTTCCGCCCTGGCGCAGCAGACTTTCGAGCCCGCTGAACGCCGTAGGGAGGGGGCGTCCATCCCATCACCCAAAAAAACTCTTTGATTCATATGCTTGTCGATTCGTGCGGGCCAGTTAACGCGCTGAGCCCCTCAGTGGTGTAAGTGAACGGGGTCCTAGGCGATGACGTGGCTATCCACGTTGTTACGCACTCGAGTGGCTTTACGTGATCTCGTCAGGGTCGAAACCCCAGGCCCCGGCCATCCACTGCACACCAGTGCGCGATCAGCGGTGTCGTCCGATGCGACGCTCATTCACGCCGGTCGGCGAGCTCGATCGCACGGGCCAGCGCTTCGTCACGGCCGGAGAGGTACGCCTCGACCGTCGCGTCTACCCGGACGTCTGGCGTGAGGCCCACACCCTCCTCGTAGGGCTCGATGTCTCGGTACGCGCGCAGAAAGGGTATGCGCGCCGGAATGCCGGAATTCGGCGCCGTGAGGGTGAGAATTACACCCGCCGTCGCGCCATTGGGTGCGCCGCCGGTGCGCTCGCCGACGAGCGTTACACCCGGACGCTGCGCCAACGCTCCGAGAAGATGCGTGCTGCCTGAAGAGTTGTTGCGACTGGTGAGCAGGATGAGCCTGCCCGTGAATGCACTCCGAGCCGGCTCGATCACGTCACGCGCGTCGTCGAAGAAGCTGCGCAACGTGTAGCTACCGTCATCATTTGCGCGGAACGCCAGGCGCGGCGGATTAATGGCGCGCGTGTCCCAGGTCGACAGGTAGGGCACGAGCCCTTCGTGATCGACGGTGGCAACGCGCGACTCGCGCACGGGACGCAGCGGCTCACGAATGAGATAAGAGACGAGTGCATTCGCGGCGTCATCGGATCCGCCCCCGTTGCGCCGGAGATCGAGGATGAGCGCGCCACGCGCTTCGTTCGCGAGTGCGCGGAAGATCGGCTCATAGATCGTTTCGGGATCGACGGGCCGCCGGTAATTCACGAACGTGTCGACCCGAAGATACGCCGCGTCGTCACCGAGGCGCTCGAATGTGACCGCCTCGTCGAAGTTGCGCGCCGGCGCGTCTGGCTCCGCCAGGGCGCGGTAGGCACCGTAGGTCAGGCGCTGCAGTTGATGCGTGTGCGCCTCGCCGTCGGGACTCCGCACCGTAACGTCGACGATCGGTGCCGCACCCCATAAGAGCGCCCCGAAGTGATCGACCGCACCGCCTCTGAATTCGACACTCTGGGCGATCCCCCCGGCGCGCGCCCAATCGGTGAAGCCGTCGATGGGAATGAACGGCGCGACGGCGGCCATGCGCTCGGTAAGCGCAACGCCATCGATCGCGAGCAACTCGTCGCGGGGCGTTAGCGGTGAGCCTTCCGGCACACCCGTGACGAAGCCTCTGCCCTCCACCACGCGCCACCGGAAGGGCAGGTACACCGGGCGCGATTCTCGATCGTCGACCAGTACCGATGGGAGTTCGGCCTTGGTGTGGTCACAGCGAATCTGCACGAGGACGCGCTGAAGCCCGAGATAGAACTCGCCGAGCGGGATCGATGGCGCCGCACTCACGCGCGCTTCGAATGCATCCCAGGCGGCATCGAGTTCGCGACGAGAGGTATAGCGGTCGTACCCCGGGTGAATCCGCTCATAGCCCTCGCGGTACAGCGCAAGATCCGCCAACGCAGCATCGCGAGGGAGGGCTTGCGCCGCTGCCCCGAAGGCCAAGGCGCTGCCGTTGCTTGCCGCGGACGGCTTCGAAACTGACGCAGCCGACTCGGAGGAAGCCGTGAGCGCGCTCTGGGAGACAAGGAGGGCCAGGGTCAGCAGAAACGCCGGCGCTGCACGATTCCTGCAACGGCTGAGAAGCATGGGGCGTACTCGAGGGCGGAATGGAGAAGCTGAAGATGCCGCCCTGTGTGCCAGCGCGCGTCTCGATTCGCGAACGACAGGTCTCGTTTCCCGTATCGAGACCAGAATCACGGGGAATGCGACGCTAGTCGGCCGCTGAACGCGCCCGCTGTCGCCATGCGCTGGGCGTCATGGCCGTCGCGTTTCGGAACGCACGATTGAAGGTCGCCTTCGAATTGAAGCCACAGTCGTGGGCCACCGCGAGGATCGGCGCATCGCTGGCCTCGAGCTGCGCCTTCGCCGATTCGACGCGCAGGCCGTTGATGAAGGCGCTGAACGTCTTGCCCAACCCCCGGTTGAGCGCGCGGGAAATGTAGCTCTCGTTGGTCCCAAGCCTCCGCGCCAGGTCACTGATCCCCAGACCGGGTTCCAGATGCCAGCCTTCCTCGATGATGCGGCCTGCCAGCGTTGCGCCGTCGATCGCCCAGTCGCGCTCCGGTTCGAGCGCAAGCGTTTCGGTCCCTTCTTCCTCGGACTGCTCGATTACCCAACTGCCCATCTTGGGAAAGCTTACGTGCAGGCGCGTGAGGGCCTCCATGCCCAGGAGGGACATGGCGGCCATGAGCAGGAGCAGGAATGGGAACGCGGCGGTGTAGCTGATCGGCGCGACGATCAACCCGTAGAGTTCGAGCGCGCCGTACACGAAAGCAAGCAGCACGACGCTGCGCGTGAAGCGCTCGAACCAGATCGGCTCGAAGACGTCGGTCGCGGACTGCGTTGCCGCGATGAATGCGCGATAGCGCGTTACGAGTCGACGCACGGCCCACAGGCTCCAGAACAGGAGCCCCACAGCCACTGCCGTCTCCAGGGGTACCACGTAGGGCAGATGGAACGCGTCGTTGTAGGTCCACTTGGCCTCGTAGTCGCCAAGGGCGACGAACGCGCCGAGGTAGTAGGTCCCTTGCACTGCGGCAGGGGCGAGCAGCCAGCGACGCCAACCGAGCGGATCGCCGCGCATGAGCCGATCGGCGTGTAGGTAAAGCAGCGGTCCGAGGGCCGTTTCGAAGTTGAACGGGGCAAAGGTGAGGCCAGGCCAAACGAGATAGGCCCCCGAGAATCCCAGCACCTGCGGCTGCATGCCGAGCGCCGCGACGAACAGAAGCGCCGCAAGCCAGACGGTCGCCGCTCTTTCCGTTTCCCGGACGAGCAGGAACAGGCCCGCCAAGACTGCCGGGACGCAGGCAGAGAGCATCAGCGCGGAGCGCCAGGTGACGTCGATGTTCGAAGGATCACCCACCTGCGCAGCATGGCGTGCGGGTGCGGACGGGTCCAGATTGCCGTGCGAGTAGTCCGCTGCGAAACCCGTGCTCGGAGCGGGGTCCGACTCAAGGGAGTGGTTGGTCAGCGCGGGCTCGTGGACCAGCCACCCGATGAAGGGCATCGCGATAAGCGAACGCCTGGCCGTTCATCTGGAGTCCTGAAGAAATCAGAGCGATCACGCGGGGTCGCCGCCGCATCTCGAAGGAATCGCGGCATTGGTGCACCCAAGCGAACGCGCTCGTTCCGCGAACGACGCGCGCGGCTCGACATCACTGATTGCCCGCTGTGCGGTGGGCGGCTGCGGGTCATCGGGGACGTCACCGACCCGGAGGTCGTCGCGTGGATTCTGGAGCACGTGCGGCGAGAACAGCCGAGAGCGCCGCCGGCGCACGATGGTGCAACCTGGAGCTGTATCGAGGAGAGCGTGGAGACCGCGGCTCGGCGGGCGGAGCGGGGCGCCAACCTGCGCGCCAGGCCTCGAAGCATGCGGTTGACCGAAGGGCCTGTGCGAGGGGACGCAGCGTTGGCGTAGGCTTGTGCGGGCGGGCGCGCGGGCGTAGGCGGAAACGGGTGCGCTCATCAGCGATCGGTCAAAAGGGCAGCGCACTGCGCGAGCCGTTGTCGCAAGATCCTTGAAACAACCCCGTTATCGTTCCTATTTTCAGAAGCGCAGTACACGAACTTCCGGCTGTCAGCAGCTGGATAGATTCGCTCGGCTTGTTGCAGCGGGGGCGTCCATGTATGTCCAAGAGTGCTCGTCATCAGAAAACCGGATGTATGTCAGCACGACCGTCTTTCCACTCGATCAGGCCAAGGAGCAGTGAAGCGAGGGCACTTCCGGCTGTCAGCAGCTGGGCGGACTTGCTTGGCTTGTCGCAGCGGGGGCGTCCATGTATGTCCAAGGCTGCTCCGCTCGTGGATGTTCAAGATTGCTTGAGATTGTCCGCATGGGTGTCCAAGAGTGTCGTTCTATTCAGCTATCAGGCGCATGGGTGTCCAAGACTGCTCGCGCTCTTCACTGCTGAGGCTGCTTCCAAGACTGCTCTGTGTGGTCTATTCCCTCGCGCGGGCAGGTGTAGGGCTTGAAACGGCGGCAAGGGTGAGAAACAGCCCAATGACTGCGAGAGCAATGAGCGCTCCGTAATATATGTAGCTATAAACGCCCGCTAAGCAAGATGCCTTGTCGACAGGGGTCCATTCAGTCTCATCTGTCGTTGAGCTGGCGGCCGAAATTTCAAAGACGTGGCTCTCTCCGTTCTGTGGTGAGTGCTCCCTAAGAACAAAAGTCTCTTCCTCCCCTGCCCAAGTCGTCGCTTTGAATAAAACGTAGTCACCTTCATTTCCTGCGCCGTATGCGGTAATCGTACGGAACAGCTCAGCACCTTTAATGGAATCGTCGTATACGGGAGTGTCGCCGGCCCTGCTCGAAGTGATTAATTTGGTGCCCTTGAGGAAAGTAAACTTCCCGTTAAACCATGCTGGCGACAGTCCTAGCGATAGTTCAGGGCTCTCGCTGGAGCGGCCGCAAAGCGCCATCTTCGATGAGCCCAACAGGATTACCAGCGCGGCTAGTAGGCATGTGCCTATAGCCGCGAGCGCGTGTCTGTTTATTGGGATCAAGCTCGCCTCCGCACTCTAAGGCTGTGGGTAAGTTATGGACCAATTGAATAGCTCGTAGACGTAGGGTATCCCCGTGGGTAGCTAAACTCCGATATCTAACGGGTCCCGGAACCTCGGTCGGGCATGCCACTGGGCGCGGTGGGTGTCCATTCCCTTCTTCAGCGGATGGGATGGGTGCCCACGATGTTTTCCACGACAACGCGATGGCCGAGTCGATGATCGGGCTGTTCAAGACCGAGGTCATCCGTCGTCGGCGTTCCTGGCAGCGTCTTGAGGATGTCGAACTGGCGACGCTGACGTGGGTCGACTGGTTCAACAACCGTCGACTCCTCGAACCGATAGGGGACATCCCGCCGGCCGAGCTTGAAGCCGAGTACTATCGACGAAGCGAGGGTCAGGCCTTGGCGGCCTGACTCACACAAAACGGCCTCCGGGAAACCCGGGGAGGTTCTGCCGCTGAACGAGAGGTCGTAAGAATGCGCCCATATCTGGCTCTGGCCGCATTGGCCGCCCTATCGATCGCGTCGCCCCCCGTTTGGCCAAACTCCTGGAACGAACCATGGCGCAGTGAGGTCATCGAGAAGGCTTCGACCTTAGGTCTCTTTCGAGTTGAGTCCGTTGACGGACAATCCGCCACCGCGACCCTCATCAAGCATCTCGCGGGAACGCCAACACCCCCAACAGTAAGGCTGTCCGGGTACTCAGACCTCAGGATCGCATCCGCCTCATCCAGCGATTGGGGTGTGTGGCTCGAGCCAGATTCGAACTACTACCTTCTTCTGAGCGGTTCCCCTTCCGAAGGCTGGAAGCTGCCGACGCCCTCTGCTGGTTCCGACCTACTTCAACCAGACGGATTGGTTCAGGCCACGTATCGCATCAGCATGCACAAGGCGCTTGTTGATCAGGCGCCCTACGAAGCAACTCAGGTCTGCATGTTTCAAGTGCTGCACGACGAGGATTGCGAACTCGACGCAGTTCAGAGCTTCGTCACGAAAGCCACCTCTGGGCCCGTCGCAGAGCTAGGACCGGACGTTCCGCCCGAAGTTGCGACGACCTTCTTTCATCAACACGCAGCGCTCGAAACTGCGGCTGTGCTCGGTCTAAACCTCCCTGAGCAGGTTCTGACGCGGTTTCAAGCCAGTGACTTCTTTCATGTGCAGATCTCCACCCTGCGCTACCTCACGCTGTCGAAGCGTGACGCACGCTACGCCGAGATCGCAGAGTTCGTTTGTGACGACACGAAGCACCCGCTGGCGCGCAGGTTTGGGCTCTTGTTTCTGAAGGACGGGGATGCGCGAGAGGAAAGTGGGACGCTTGAATCGTGCATCGATTCGACGGACGACGAGAGCCTTTCTCTCGTTAACATCATGGACCCTCGCATCTCGACGAGATTCCCGAACAACCTTAAAGAATCTGTCCGTCGGCTGCTTGAACAGTGGGAATCCCTCGACTGAAGCGGAAGATTCGATGCCGCAATGCTGCAAGTGCGGTGCAGCTGACGCCTCCAGCACGGGGCCTGTTTTTCTCGGAGTGAGTCACTAGTGGCAAGTGGCCAAGCAAATCGACATCTACCTCCTGCCCGGCCTCGACGGCACCGGCCGACTCTTCGCGCCATTCATCGAGAAGGCGCCGCCCTGGGCGAACCCAATCGTCCTCGCCTACGAAGCGAATGACCTACGCACCTACGAGGAGTTGGCGCGGTGGGTCGTCGAGCAGATCGGCGACAACCGTGATGTTCTCCTGCTTGGGGAATCCTTCTCCGGCCCTATCGCCATCAAGGCGGCATCGCAGCTCGGATGTGGAGTGCTCGGCGTCATCCTCAGCGCTACGTTCGTTGAGAACTCGATGCTCCCATTGAGGTTGGCGCCCGCGTGGTCCGTTAAGGCGGCCCTTCATCTAGCTCGGTCTCGTCTTGCGTCAGAACTCGTGCTTACCAACTTCTCCGATCCAAAGCTGGCGGATGCCGTGCTCGATGCAGTGGCGACACCAACGATTGAGACGCTCGCCTCACGGGTCGCCGAGATCAGGCGCGTCGATGTGTTGCGAGAACTACAGGCATTGTCTTGCCCAATCCTCTACCTGAAGGCGAAGCACGACCGCCTTGTTCCCCCGGCGGCATCGCGTCGAATCGCTGCACTTCGGCCTGATGCCGAGATCATCGAGCTCCCTGCGCCGCACATGATCCTGCAGACGCAGGCCGAGCAAGCGTGGGCCGCGATAGATGACTTCGTCGCGCGGGCGACGGTTGTTCCTGAGAAGCGCCCGGACAACTAGACGTCGCTCAGCAGGCTGAATTCGCTCGACCGCCGAAGGCGCCGCTTACGTGAACGGAGCGGTTGCGACGCGTGTTCGGGATCTAGATCACGGTGTGCCCGCCCGATATCGTTGCTATTCTCGCAAATGCAGACGTACAGAGCTGAAGCAAAACTGGCTTTAGCTCTAGCCTATTTTCTTTTCAAACTAGTGCATCAGCTAAGACCAGAGTTTATTTTGTGCAAGCAACCTTCTGCTCAATCGTCTTTTTATTAACGGACTCAATTGCTTTTTCGGCCTTTTTCTTTGTGCCAAATACCGCGCTGAGCGGGGTTTTAAAATGAACGCACCTAATAAGCCAATCAACACACTCGCTGCGCTCGCCGGGGCAAATAATCATTGGCTGTTTCGCGATTATCGCCAATAAGCATTTGCCGCTTATTGGGAAGTTGGGTTTCCGGGAGACGTCAGCCTTGAAGGTTGTTTTTATAATTTTGTTTTCGGTTGCCAGTTTATTCGGCTGCTCTCAAAACAATGGCGTTTCCGATAACTGCGTAGAACTAACTACAGATTTTCATGGCAACATGTCTGAGTTATGGGGCTTAGCGAAAGCTCAAGATATCGAAGCTTCTAGCTCTGAAATTGCTCTTATAGCTGCTGAGGGTAAAATGGTACTAGTTTTTGATCAGGCAAGTACTTCAATAGCATGTCTGCGGTTAAATGATATGCTGGAATTGGAGTATCTATCCCAGGATGGCAATGGTCTTTTGCTTGATGATTGGCAGACAGTTAAAGAAAGCAACGAGAAGCATTGGGGTGAGTAAACCTAAAAAACCAATTAACACACTCGCTGCGCTCGCTGGGACGCTAAGAGGAAACGGGTGCGCTGATCAGCGATCAGACAAAAGGGCAGCGCACTGCGCGAGCCGTTGTCGCAAGAACCTTGAAACAACCCCGTTATCGTTCCTATTGTCTGGGCCAGTGGTTCACCGCAGGCGCGGTGATCGGAAGGAGTATCAGCAGGAGAAGCGCACTGCGGTCCATGGGCTACCCTCGTGCATCGTTTGGCGGCAGGGCCACGCCGAAACCTAGAGCCCGAGGCAGCACGCTTTGTTCGCGTCGACGAGCGCTAGGACCGCGCTATCCGCGGCTTCGACTTCGTGCGGCAGCAGGGCGTCTCGCATCGATTCGACCGCTGCCGAGGTCCTATCCTTCTTGCGGGTCGCAATCGGGCCTGTCCCAGTCACGAAGTGTCCCTCGAGGCGTTCGAACGCGGACATCAGTGCATAGGCCTGCGCGTCTGACGACAGTCCGTCGAGCTCTGGCGGAATGAACTTAACCGTCGGCATCTGCTGGTGTATCTGCGCCATCCCCTCCAGCGCCATCCACGAACCGCCAGACCACGCTGCGGAGAAGATCTCCATCGCTTGAACAGCATCACCGTCCGCGTAACTCGACCACGCGCGAGACAGCGACTCAGTGACGAATCCAGCCCTGACTGATCGAGCCTGGAGGTCGAGCACTTCTTGCCGTTCGAGATCACGCGTGCCGGTACACCGCTCGAATCGACTCTGAATCTCACGCTCCGCGACCTCGAGCAGATCCTCGTCATCGGCGACCGGCGTCCCCTGCCCGACCGACTGCCCTTCAGCGATCAAACGCCTGCTGTTCAGGAGATCCGTGGTTGCGCGATCAACCTCCGCCTGGGTCCTTGGAGCGCCCCTGCATGCTTCCCAGATCCGAAGAATCTGAGCGGCGGTGTCACCGTCCACATCGGAGAAGTCACCCTCGAAGTACTGACCGTAGGGCTCCGTAGGCTGGTTCTGCAGGAAACTGCGAGGGTTCGCTTCGACGGTGCTGAGCACAGAGTCCCAGTCACGCTCGACCGTGACGTCGTCACTATTCCCTGATTCCCCGTCCGAACTCCCGGACTGGGCATGAGGATCCACGTTCGTGAGCGCCAGGTCGTTCGACGGCCCGCCGGTCGCGACTCCTTCCCCCTGCACAGCGATGTTCGGCTCATCGCTGACGGTGGAAGAGCCGCCTACGGCGAACGCGACCACGCCAGCGACCACGGTCACGGCCGCCGCAACTAGGAATATCTGACACCGCACGCTCATCGCTTCCCGTTCATGCCGGTTGCAGTCCTGGCATCGGGCACCAGTCTAGGCCGTCGTGCCATTTCCGCGGCAACGTATGGGGTCCGAGTTGTCGGACCAGATGACGATGAACGAAATGGACTGCCGCACAGTCACACGCGCCGTTCTGTTCTCGGTTCTCGTTAGGTTGGTGCAGAGCACGTAGGTGACAGGCTGCGTGTCAGCCGTGAAGTTCAGAACGGGGTCCTCATTCGGCCCCCGGTTTCCGTCCACTTCTGAGAAATCCCATTGTTGGTCGGGTACGTCTTGTTCTCACACACGTATGCCGAACCACCCAAAGACTCACACTCGGCGGCCGCGAACACGGCGGGCGAGCGAACTTCATGCGAACTTCATGGACAGCCATGTCTTCGACCGGGAAAGCTCCAGCCGATCAGGCGGACAGATTCATTGATTGGGCTGGATATCTTTGATCGAAGGGACTGTAAGAGCATTGCGTTGGCGTCCCCTTCTTCGGTTGGATGAAGGCGGAAGCGGGGGCGCTAATCAGCGAGTGATCTGAAGCACGCCGCACGGAGCGAGCCGGGGTCGCAGGAACCTTGAAACAACTCTGTTGCCGTTCCTGTTCTCATGGGCGGTGAGGTAGTTATCCAACGTGGCAAGTAAACGGGCTAGAGACCTGGGCGCGCCATTCGAGACTTTGCCCGCAACTGACCCTCGGGGACTTCTCGCTCCTTTCCCGCCAGGGACTCCCTCGGCACCCTGTCAGGGACCAGCGGCGAGGGTCGATGGTCATCGGGCAGATCAGGCGACAGCCTTCGGATCCGTCGGGAGCCTGTTCCTGCCGCACCTGTGACGTAACTTCGTGGGCGCTATTAATCTGATTTGAATCATGGCCTTGTGGGTCGATAGGGGTTCGACGCCCGCGATGGCCGCAGAGGGGGGAGTCGTCCTCGGACGGGTGGGAGAGAGCGCTGGCCTCCGGCAAATCTCCGGTAGACTCGACGCGTGGGCAGTCGAGTTGACCAGATAGGAGAGGGGCGGCACACGGTCCTTGCCGAGTATGTCGCAGTGTTCCTCGAGTTCGTTGCGGAATGTGGCTTGGATGCGTCCTCGGTCCTGGTGCGCGCCGGCCTGTCGCCCGAAGGCGTTGTTCAGCTTCCGAAGTACGTGGGGAGCAAAACCTACTATCGTTTGATCCGAAGTCTCCTCGATCAGCGACCCGACCTGCACCACGCCTATCGTTTCGCGCGCCGAGCCAGTGAGCTGCGTCACGGCGCCGCCGGCATGGTCGCGCAGAACAGCCAGACCTTGCGCGAGGGACTGGACCTTGGCCTTCGCTACTCCCGACCCCAACTTGGCAACAGCGAACGACTCATGGTGCGAGTCGAGGGGAAGGAGATGGTGGTACTGATCAGTCCGCCCGACCCGAAGGTCGACATCGACGAAAGCGTCGATCGCTTCAACTCCATCGTCATGCTGCTCGGCCATGAACTCCGTGGGCGTCGGATGGCGGGTACGATGGCAAAGCCCTTCGCCAACGAGCTCAAGGTCACGCACTCTGAGGAAGGGTTCTCGCTTTCTCGTGCGGCCCTGCCGCCGGGGATGACGATCACGTTCGACGCGCCGCATGTCGAATTGGTGCTCTGTTCTGACTTTCTGGACATGCCGCTGCTGTCGCCGAGCGCCGAACTTCGAGCAATTGCCCTTCGGCAGCTCGAAGGCGCGGATTCGGACGCCAACATCAGTGACCGGGTGCGGGCCGTCTTCCTATCACGCGAGCCGGAAGTGCCCGGCCTCGACGAAGTCTGCGCAGCGCTTCACATGTCAGGCGCAACGCTGAAACGGAAGCTGAAGGCCGACGGCGGGACGTTTCAGAGTCTGAAAGACTCTTTCCGGCTCCGAAGGGCGACATCCCTGCTCCGGGATACCGATGCTTCGGTCGAGGACATCGCCGACGAGTTGGGCTTCAGCGACGCAAGTGGTTTCACCAAGGCCTTTCGGCGCTGGACGGGGATCGCGCCGCGCGAGTGGCGGCTTGCTCACCGCTCGGCATCAGTATCGATCTGACCGGGTTCCGCTCAGCTGTGTGCGTCGACTCATGGCGTAGCGTCGCTGTGTCCGTGCGAATACGAATCCTCGAATCGTTTCCAGCTGACGCCGCAGTTGGCCATCGTGGGCACGCGTGGTGATCGGTGAGCCGGATTTCCCTGTACTTGACCCGAGTTGACCTGTTGCCGGGATCGCGAAGGGGGGAACCTCGTCGTGACATCGACCGGCCGACCGCATGCCCTTTGGCGTCGCTGCCCGGGGTGACGAAGGCAAGGAGAGCGTCTTGGCTTCCAAGGGATCGAATGCCCTCGAGGGCCTGCGTGTGTTGGAGATCTCGGCCTCCGGCAACTGGGCTGCCTCGCTGCTCGGCATGCTGCTGGCGGATCAGGGCGCGTCGGTTGCCAAGGTCGGCGTGCATGCGGATCACGCCCCGGTTGAGGATGCCGCGGCCCGGGAACAGTCACCGGAAGCCCGCTCACGGGCCGGCATCGACCGAAACAAGCGCGTGCTCGAGCCCGTCTTGAGCGCAGCCGGTGTCGCGCAGCTCGCTGCCTGCGCCGACGTCGTCATCCTCTCCTACGACACGGGACTCTCCGAGCTCGACCCCGCCGCGCTCAGATCCAAGCATCCGACGCTTCTCGTGCTGACGCTGTGCGAGTTCGATGCGTTCGAGAAACACCCTCCCGACGACGGGTGCTGTGGCGCTGCGACGGGGCTCTTCACCGACATGAATCTCTATGACCGTCTCTTCGAGCCCGGCGAGCCCAAATACACGCGAACCCCTTTGCCAAGTGCCTATGCCGCGATCCATGCGGCGTCCGCCGCGTGTCTGGCCCTTGGACGCCGAGCCAGCACCGGTCGGGGGGATCACATCCGAGTCTCGCTGGCGGGTTGTTTCTTCCAGGCGCAGACGGCGCATCTAATCCAAGGTTTTCCGGGCAACAAGCCCGTCCCCGCCTGGCTTCGCTGGGTTTCGAAGCTGTTCTTTCGAAACTGGCTCCAGCGAATGATTGCAGGAAAGACAATCGACTTGGCCGCCCGAGCGTGGGACTGCGCCGACGGGCCCTTCAAGCTCCAGGTCATCAGCAGCTCGCGGAAGCACAAGCCCGCGCTGTTGCGCGCCATGGGCCTCTGGGATGAAGCGGTTCGCGTCGCGGGCATCAGTGAAAGTGACTTTCATCGCTCCGAGAGCCTCGGGGTCCGCAAATCTCTGAAGCTCATGGCCCTCTTGAAGCAGGCGTTCGCCAAGGAGAGCTCCCAGGTCTGGGTGGATCGACTTGCGCCTGTCGTTCCTGCCACCGTCTTTCGCACGACAGAAGAGTGGCTCGAGCAACCCTTCGTTCGCGAAATGGGTCTGCGCGTCGACTTCGACGACCCTCTCGTTGGTGCCATCGCCACGCTTGGGCACGGCGTCACGACCAGCATCGGCTCATCTCGAGGCCCGGCTCCTTCCCCGGATCCTCGAGAGATCGTTTCTGACCTCGCCGTCCTTCTTGAGGCATGGAATCACAAGCCCGCATTTCTCCTGAACGGAGCGACCCCGAGGGGCAATTCCGAGGGCCTTGCGAGCGGGCTGCGCGTGCTCGAATTCACCACTGTGGTTGCCGCGCCCTATTGTGGTCTGACGCTTGCGCAGTATGGCGCCAGCGTCACCCGCGTCTGCGCCCCCGAGCCATACCACGAGAAATTCCTGGAAGTGAACGTCGGCGCGGACGTCCAGCGCGGCAAGGAGAACGTTTCGCTCGACCTCAAGACGGAGTCGGGCCAGGCGCGGCTTCGCGAGCTGGTTGCCGAGGCCGATGTAGTCGTCCGCAACATGCGTCCCGAGGCAGCGAAGCGCCTCGGGATTGACGCGGACTCCATTCACGCCATTCGCCCCGAAGCCGTCTACTGCACGATCTCCGCGTACCCCTGGAGCAGCTGGCCTGGTTATGACCCGCTCTTGCAGATCGGAAGCGGGATCGTCGAAGCCTACGCGCAGGAAAGCGAAAGTGGCCTGCGCAACTGGCTCGGCGTCGCCGGTTCGGTCGACTATGGCGCGGGCGCTGCCGGGCTCTTCGCGATCAGCCTTGGTCTTCTCGAGCGGGCTCAAGGGAAGACCGAGGTGCAGGTGGCGACCAGCCTGGCCCAATACGCCCAGTTCGTTCAGCCCGATCGCATCGTTAAAGGCTCCGGGCTCCCGCCGGTTCCCGCTTCCTCGATACCGCTCTCCAGAAGCGATGACGGCGGATGGCAGTACACGAGTCCAACGCGGCAGAGCGGATGCAAGTCGACGCCGGTACCGCTGAGGACGCTCCGTTCGCTGCGCCTGCAAGCGGCCCCGGTGACCGACACGCAAGTGGGAAGACCGTGCCCCCGTGAATTCGATGCAGTCACCGTGATCGTCCAGAAGCAGCTGGATGGAAGCAGCAACTACTTTCCGGCGCCGTCGCACGTCCGCTTCGAGGAGTCGGTAGATCCGATCATCCTTCCCGCTGCCGTGCTCCCGAATCCGAACGCGCTGCGCCGCTGACAGTTCGACGAGCCGCGCCCTTCCAGTTCCGAGGTCCTCATGCCCATAGCCTTCGTTCACGGTGTCCCCGAAACCAGTGCCATCTGGGGCGCGCTCGTAGATGAGCTCGAAATCCGCGGCATCGGCGACATCACGCTGCTCAGACCGCCGGGGTTTGGAGCACCGCTTCCGCAAGGCTTCGAACCCGACCGATCGCACTACCGCGATTGGCTGATCGCCGAGCTGGAAGCGCTTGGGGGGAACGTCGACCTGGTAGGCCACGATTGGGGTGCGGGACACGTTTACGGTGCCCTCGCCAGCCGCCCGGACCTCGTTCGCTCCTGGGCCACTGATTCTGCCGGCCTCATTCACGGCGACTATCAGTGGCACGACCTGGCCCAGGTCTTTCAGACGCCCGGCAGTGGAGAGCAAGCAGTGGCAGGCATTACCGGGCGCGCACCGGCCGACCGAGCCGCCATGCTCGGTGGCTTCGGCATTCCCTCCGACACAGCCGAACTTGTCGCGGCTGGCCAGAACGAGGACATGGCCCGGTGCATCCTCGCGCTCTATCGCTCGGCCACTCAGCCAATCATGGCCGAGCTGGGTAGATGCCTGGCTGACGCGGAGCGACGCCCGGGTCTCATCTTCATTCCCACTGAAGACCACTTTGCCGGAACCGAACAGATGTACGCCGAAGTCGCCAGCACGCTCGGCGCCGAAGCTCTCACCATGAAGGGCTTCAATCACTGGTGGATGTTTGGCGAGGGCGCCGTCATCGCCGCGGACGCCCTCATCGCGCATTGGGATGCTGCAGCGGGGAGTGCGTAGCCAGACAACATGAGCATCTTCGTTACATTGCTTGGCGTTCTCGGGTTCTCTGCTGTCGGCGCGTGCGTCTGGCAGCACTGCAGGTACCTGAGCATCCGCCGTGAGATCGTCCAGGATCAGCAGCCCGTGCTGTATCCCGGCTCGACGTTTCACGCGCTGATCTATCTGAAGGTCGGGCCGGGCAAGGACGTGATCAGCGCAGTGCGTTCCCTGCGGCCCGTGCTCGAGTTGCCTGCCGCCGGAACCATCATCTATGCAGGCCAGGCTGCACTTTCGCTGGTGCGCTCGGAGCAGATCGAGAACGACTGGGATGCCGTGCTGCTCGTTCAGTACGGCTCCCGTCAGGCCTTCGATGCGGCGCGAGCGGGGGCAGAGCAGCAGGAGGCGCTCGCGGATTTCGAGCGCGTCTACATGCACGGATTCCAGCGGTCGGCGCTCGCCAATCTGATGATCCCGCAAGCTCTGTTGAAGCTGCGTGCGACCGACATCCTGCGGGGGACGCCGTCCAGCTTTCCGTTCACTCCAGTAGGCGATGAAGCCTTCCCATCGCAGAAAGCCATGATCGAGGAAGTGAAGGCGCTCGAGAAGCATCGACATGTCTGCGAAGACGCCGTGGTCGTGTTCAATCTGATCAAGCCAGGCACTGCGGCGCAGAGAGCTGCGGATCACGAGTACACACAGAGCATGATGAGTGCGATGGCCGAGGGAGCCCATGGCCCGATGCATGTGGGGCGCGCAGTAACCGTGGAAGGGGACGCGAAGTTCTCCGCCGTCGCGGTCGTCTACTACCCGGGGATCGACCATATGCAGAACATGATCGGAAGCACGTTCATGAACCGCATAGGTGAGGGCAAGCAGCAGGGAGATTCGCTGGCGGTTGTGACGGTGCCGTTCCTGTCGAAGCTCTAGCCGAGGTCCCGATCACGGCGTCGCACTTTGCACTTGAACAATGGAACGTAGAAAGGAGCCGGAGAGACCGATGAGCAAAGTCGCGAGAGTCAGCCTGGCGTTGGTCGCAGGCCTGGCGCTTCTCGTTCCCCTCGTCTGGGTGTATCGGGTTGACCTGGTGCTCGGGATCATCGAGTTCGCGGTGCCCCGCGTCAGTCCCGTCGGGCCCAACGTTGCTGTCGACTGGAGTTCTGGTCCCGACCCCGAAGGTCGAGCCCGCGCCGATCGTCCACCCAATATCGTACTGATCCTTGCCGACGATCTCGGCTGGAACGATCTGACTTTCGGCGGTGGCGGCGTGGCTGGCGGAACCGTTCCTACGCCCAACATCGACTCCCTTGCTGCGGAGGGCGTCCACTTCGTCAACGGCTACGCCGCCAATGCCACCTGTGCGCCCTCGAGGGCGGCGCTCATGAGTGGTCGCTATGGCACCCGATTCGGGTTCGAGTTCACGCCTGTACCTTCGGGCATGTCCACTCTGCTGCGCATGATTTCCAGTCAGCGCCCAACGCGCCTGCGCCCGTCTCTCCCCGGCGCGGCCGGGGACTCACCCGGCTCGATGTCGAGTCTGGGCATGCCGAGTTCCGAGGTGACGATTGCGGAGCTGCTGCAAGGGCAGGGTTACCACACCGTCCACATCGGCAAATGGCATCTGGGGCGAGCAGATGGAATGGCGCCCGAGGCTCAGGGATTCGCCGAGAGTCTGTCGACCGACATCGCGCTCTACCTGCCGGCTGAGGATCCTGGCGTCGTCAGCGCGAAACAGGATTTCGATCCGATCGATCGCTTCCTCTGGAGCGCAACTCAGTTCGGCGTGTCCTTCAACGGTGCGGAGCACTTCGAGCCGTCTGGGTACCTGACCGACTACTACACCGAAGAGGCCGTCGAGGTCATCGAAGCGAACAAGGACCGTCCTTTTTTTCTGTATCTCGCCCATTGGGCGCCTCATTCGCCGCTGCAGGCGACGCGTGAAGATTACGAAGCGCTCTCCCACATCGAGCACCACCGTGAGCGGGTTTACGCGGCGATGATCAGGGCCCTCGACCGCGGGGTCGGCCAGGTACTGGACGCGTTGCGGGAGAACGGACTCGAGGAGGACACGCTCGTGATCTTCACCTCGGACAACGGCGGAGCTGGCTACATAGGCCTTCCCGACGTCAATGCTCCCTATCGAGGATGGAAGATGACGCTTTTCGAAGGCGGGATTCGCGTCCCGTATTTCGTCAAGTGGCCTTCCAGGATTCCGGCGGGTACGACTGTGACGCAGCCGGTTCATCACTTCGACGTGTTCGCAACGGCGGCGGCCGCGGGTGGCGCGGAGCTGCCGACCGATCGCACGATCGATGGAATCGACCTCCTTCCGTTTGCCACGGGCGAGGCCCGCGGCGCGACGCATGAGCGCTTGTTCTGGCGAAGCGGCGCTACACAGACTGCCCTCGTCGATGGCTGGAAGCTTAATGTCAGCCGTCCGAGCGGCGCCGACTCGCGCGCGTGGCTGTTCGACCTGCGAGCCGATCCCACCGAGCAGGAGGACCTGTCTGCAACGTACCCGGAGCAGCTCGCCGAACTGGAGGCGGCTCTGGAAGCGCACAACGCTGGGCAGGCGCCCTCGATGTGGCCGACTTCCGGCTCGATGGCGATCAACCTCGACAAGGATCTTTCAATCCCGGATGCGCCGGAGGACGAGTACGTCTACTGGACCAACTGACAAGTAGGTGACGGGGAGAGGCCGGTGCCTCTCATCACGGTTGCTCGGGGTTCGACGTGCCTCCGTGAGCCGCATTTCCCTGCATTCGACCCGACCGGACCTGTCGCGGAGATCGAGGGGAAGGGATGCTCTTCAAGGCATCGACGACGCGAGTCCTGTTCGAGACGGTCGGAGGGTGAGTTCCCCATGCAGCAAGGCGAGAGCATTCCCACGAGCCTGCGTCCGCAGGCCGAAGCTGCGGTGTCCTGGATCAATGAGACCCAGGACCGCGCCTATGAACTCACGGGCCTGGTTGACTACGAAGAAGCCTTGAAGGCAGAAGCCGGCGACCGCTACGAACTCGGGCTCGTCCTTTGCGATGGCGAGATCTGCGCGCGAGAGCAGGTTCGCGTCGGACCGTCAGGAGATGGATACCACTTCAGTTTCGTCGACGCTGCGGAAAGAGCAATTCCACCGCTTCTCGATCCTCCGGAAGGAGTCCGAAGGGGTTGGCTCGCAGCCGAGATGGGACGTCACAAGTTCGTGGTGCTGGTCTTCTATCGTGGACTCTGGTGACCCCCATGTCGCCGCGAGTTACGTGGCTACGAGAGTTCCGGAGTGGTCGAAGAGATTCGAGCCGCCGGCGGCGAGGTGTTCGGCATCTCGAGCGAACCGCATTCGCTAGCATCCGAAGCGGAAGAAACCTGGGGTATGACCATCCCTGTGATCGGCGACCCCCACCATGAGATCAGAGAGGAACTGAAGGCGCGCGGGTGGCTCGACATCTTCTACAACGAAGACACCGGGCATCTACGCGAGCGAAGCTGGGCCAACCATCCGAAGGGCTACTTCCAGCCGGCGGTCATCGTCATCGATGAGCGCGCGCGGGTGCTCTATCGCTGGCGGGCGGTTCCGAAGATGAGCAACATCGGCGGCGCGGGTGCCAGACCCGAGTCCAGATACACCTGGGATCGTATTCGAGCGGCGATGGCATCGGCTGGCGATGCCGATCTGGATGTAGACCCGACTCTGACTGAGAAAGATCCTCCGTGGCTCATCAGTCTCTGGATTCATCTGGCGAATGGCTGGTTCATTCGGCCGACTTCGTTGTCGCTGGATCGCGATGGGAGCGGAGGGTTCGCGCGTGCCCGGACGGCAATGCGGCGGACGTATGTCTTTCTCGCGCTCTGGATCGTTGCGCTGTTTTTGTTGCCCCTCAAGTGGGTAGGGGTTGCGGCCTTGATCTGGCTTCTCGCTGCCACGCCGGGGCTGATCGAGATCCATCGTCAGTTTCAGTTCGAACCCGACCCGTGACGGGTAGCGTCACTGCAGCTCAGGACAGGAAATAGCAGATGAATCCCTTCGAACTCGAAGCCATCGAAAACTGCCCAAAGGAAGGGCCGGTGTACATGGTCAATCTCGTGAAGTACCGCGAGAAGTCCCTGGACGGGAACGGCTCGGGCCGCGACGCATACATGCGATACGGGGCGGTCGTGAGCGAAAAGCACAAAAGCCTCGGCGCCGTGGTCATCTGGATGGGGAAGGTCGAACACCTCGCGCTCAAGGAGGGGGGGGATACCGACTGGGATGTGGTTCAGCTCGTCTACTACCCGAGTCGCGAGAAGTTTATCGAGATGGTGACCAGCGATTGGTACCAGGTCGCGAACGAGGATCGCGTCAACGGGACCGAGAAGCATGTCATCTTCGCGAGTTCGACGGTGATCCAGAACCCATTTCCCGTCGAGTAGAGGTCAGGTGCTCGATCTTTAGATCGCGCCGCCGCGCGGCGTAACGCGCGCGAGCCATATCAGTATGTCCATGTCGCCGGGCTCGGACCGACCGATCAGGTGCAGCCGGATGTTCTGGATGGGGACCCGAGCATGCGAGGGTCAGGCCCTGGCGGCCTGACTCACACAAAACGGCCTCCGGGAAACCCGGGGCGGCTCGCAGCGGCTGATGCAGTGGTAGAAGCGAGGCTGGTCAGGATTGACCGTGAATGCGCGCGGGTAGCAAGGATGATCTACGCCCGCGCGCCGTCGATGCCGTAGCAAAGGTCTCGCTGGTGAGTGAGCCAAAGTCGGTGCGGTGGCTGTCTGCTTCGAGGCTCGGTCTCCCAGAGTGCATATAGCAGGCCTAGGTCCGTCCCAGGCTGACAGATCTCTACGATCTGGCTGTCCACAGAGTTCTCGACAGAGTTCTCGACAGAGTTCTGCGTTCTTCAGCGATTGGTTAGTCGAGCGGCTCGTAAGGAGAGTCGTGGTCGCTAGTGCCTATCGACAGCCCAGCTATGGTTCCTATTCTGGGGGCTTCAGGAGCCGAAGGATGGATCAGGGCAGATTGGTGCAGGGGTCGCCGGGCGGTACCTGCCGCATGCGCCCGCACATCCGGTTGACCATGACCTGGCCCATCATGTTGGTCATAATCATGACGCTCTCAGTGTTCCGACCGCTGCCCCCGGCAGTGAGATCGCTGACCTTGCCGAAGCGCACCAATGTAGGCACCTGATAGGAACGTCTGAAACTCATGATCCCCGCTACGCCCGTGTTTCTGGATTAAGCCTACCGCGACCGCATAATGGCGTTAACACCCGTGCGCCTGCAACGCGGGGCGCGGAGGTTGGCCGTTGACAACTATGGACGAAGCGGTCTTAGGCACACATGCGCTTGAGACCTGAGCAGGGACACCTCTGGGGACACCTCTGGACATCCAACATTCGCCGAGAGCCCCGCCGGCGCGCACGGCCACGAGTTGAATGGCTACCCGTGAGGTGCGTGTCTACCGCTGGCCTGAGGTCGGGGAAGGCCAAGCCTGGGCGTGAAGCCGAAGAGCGGGCGGTTTGAGCGAAGGGCCCGTGCGAGGGAACGCAAAGTTGCCGTGCGCTCCGGCGGGCAGGTGTGCGCGGAAGCGGTGGAAATCTTCAGCGATTGCTTTGTGGGGCAGAGCATCAAGTAAGCCTTGGTCAGAAGGTTAAAGACAGGCCGGTTGTGGTTCCTGTCCTCGGCGATTGCATTTTGATATCAGGCGTGCGAGATCGGCGACCGAATCCTCTCAACTCGTTGGCAGATTTTATTTTGCGAAACTAGCTCGTGACCTGAAATAGGACGAAGGCTCAATAAGAGGACTGTTGGTAAGGCGGTAACAGGTGTACGGCGCCGAAGAACTGCTCGAAGCATTCGGTGGCGACGGAAAGTACACGAATCCGAACGGGCAACCGGTATCGAAACCCACTGTCCATAGACAGCGCGTTGGCAGCTTGGATGCGGACACGCGGTTGCGCTGGGGCAACGCACTCATGGACTCAGGTAGAACGCCGCTTACCCGCGGGGCCGCAACGGTCGGGCTCGCTACTGCAGTTGCATTCGCGGGCGGTCGCTTACCGATTGGAGACCTCGCTGCGTGCCTGCTTTTGTGTACTGCGTTGATTAAATGGTCGTCGGGGCGGGACGTTCGCTACCAGGACTGGCGGTGGTGTGGCCGATCGGGTGAGCTAGGCACGCCAGCGTCCTGCTAGTGTTTATCTGAGGGCGATAGGCGCTGCGATCCCGGTTGCGCATACAACTATCCGATCACTAAGGTCTAGCCACGATGACCGATGAGTCACGCAAGCTCGAACGCGACCCGACCCCAGTCCTGGCAGTCTTGCTTGCGACGACACTGGGCCCGACCTTCGCTCAACTCCAACGCTTTTCGCTTCCTGCTGATGCGTCGAGCTCCGTCGATTTATTCGCCTCCAGCGCCTTCCGAGGCGCGATGTCCTTGCTAGTGCAGGTTATCGCATTGTGTGTTTTGACCTGGATGCTTGTCCTGAAGCTGCGCAGGAGCGACACCGCCGTCATCAAGCACACTTCACCAGTGCTGTACGGGATGATTACTGTGCCGCTCCTCCTTATTGCCGTTTCGACTTTTGCCTCGTTGGCGATCTACTTTGGGTTGTTCTAAGGAGGCGTGATCCGCTTCCGTTCGTTCGCCCGATCGCTCAGCCTTTGTGCTGTTTCCTCAGGGATTGAGCTGACCTCGCTACATGGGCGTTCAGTGCGTTCGTGAATCCTCTGGAGTTCATTCTCGAGAGGGATATCCCTGGGGGATATCACTGGACATCCAACTTTCCGAGATCGCTTACGACCGTGCCCGCTGATGGCCATCGCCCCCAGAGCTGTAGATCCACGTTCCTGCGCCTATGGGCTAGCGCCGCGCACACCTAATCGGCCCAGGGCCGTCCAGCTTCTATCATTGCGTCAGCTGCTGCGTGCGCCATGCTCATCGGTGTCCCCCCATGTGAGTATCACCTGAGCAGGGATTCGCCGGGTTGATAGCTGGCCGCGTACAGCTGTTTACGCATCCGGCGGGCGCTCTGCGCGACGTCGCGCGGCCGCCGCGTCGGAACTCGGCCCGTAAACATCGCCGCGGCGCGCTTATCCTCGAAGTTGGTTCTTATTGGGGTAGTACAGGGACGGCGCGTTCGGCCTCTCCCTCTTTAAAGTGCAGCGCTTGCCAGCATCCGGAAGCCTCAAGAATTTCCTTAAGCGGCTCTTTCGCGTTATCCGACAGCGCCGACAGTCTGTTTTTTAAATCGAGATAAGTTTTGGCGCGATAGACCAGGCCATTGGCCGAGTCGCTTAACTCGTGCCCGTCGCTCATGGCCAGACTGAATTCGGCCATGGGCAAGTAGAAGTCTCTGACCATATCCAGGAACGGCGTTACGACGTCGGAAGTGATGCCACTCAGCGCAGACCACTCTCCTTCCCAGCCTGATAGATCATCGACCAGATGCGTCCACTGAAAGGTCCGGACTGCAGTGCCTTTCATGAGATTGCACATGGTGGGGTCAGCCATGTACTGAGTCAGTTGGCCATAAAGAGCGAAGTCAGCAATGCTCGGCTTTGAACCCAACAAAAAGTGCTGGTGCTTGAGTAGATTCTCCATTGCCGAGAAAAAAGCTTCAGCAGCGGCTTGCATTTGGCTTGCATCAAGTGCGCCGATTTGAGCGCCCTGGCGGCTCAGGAATGCCTCGGCGCGTTTGGCGAGTTCTTCGTCGCTAAGCGGTTCCGACCAGCCAATCATCTGCCGCTCGCCGCACCATTGCTTGTCTGTTGTCCATCGGCTGTAGAACATCGGCAGCGGTAGATACTCGTCGGCGAGCTCTTCAATAAGCCGAGCGATAAAGTCTGCCGCAGGATCCGGATGGATGATCGAGCGACCCTGATGCAGTTGCTCTAGTTCATCAATGATGGGTGTGGAGTCTGCTTTGTATTCGCCGCCTGGGTACTCCACTACGGGAACAACATCTTTCCCTGCTCGAGTCAGTGGGGAGTCAGGGTTTCCGGTATCGCTACCGAGGCCGCCCTCGCCGGTGAATCCGCCAACGGGTACGAGCCACGTATGTGGGATGCGCCGGTAGCGAAACACCGCTCTCACTTTGTGGGAGTAGGGCGACCCGGGGCCGGCGTAGATACGGTAGGCGTTAGACACGCGAGGGTCTCAGGCTTGTGGCAGGCCTGAGCGTACTGCGTGCTCCAGGAAGTATCTATTGGACAGGGGATATGGCACCTGGCGCGGACCCGGACGCCATCGCGCGGGTTCTCGAACACGTGCGGCGGGAGGGCCTGCCGAGGGTGCCGCCGATGGGCACGGCGATAAGTTGATTCGTCTTCCAGGAGCGCGTGGAGATCGTGTGCCGCAGGTTGGGGCACGCGATGCGCCTGAGAGTGAAGATCAAGAGCGAGTGGTTACCGAAGGGCCCGTGCGCGAGGCGCAGAGTTGGCGTGCGCTCCTGAGGGCGGTTGTAGGCGGAAGCCTGGGTGTTCGTCAGCGATTCGTCTGGAGGGCGGCCCGCCAAAAGCCCCATGGTCGCGAGATCCTAGACACAGCCTTGTTAACGCGGCCATTTCCCGCGCGCTGGCACAACGCCACCGCAGCAGCGCTGATCGCAGGGCCCTGCGGCGCGGCCCGCGACAGGTTCGCGTCCTGGTCCGAGACAACACCGAGATCACGTGGCGCGAGCAGGACTCTATGTTGAGCGCGGGTTTCCCGGGCCGGCGAGCGTTCTCCGGCCGACGACAGACATGCTGTCGTAAACTGCCGCATTGGTTGCGCCAGGCCGCCGCACTACCGCCGGCGCGACCATCCACGAGGGGCCACACGATCGCGGGACTGACGACTGCAAAGTCGCGACAACCGGAGGCAAGGTCGCGATGAGAATCAACGCAGCGCTCGTGCGCGAGCTGCGAGAGGAACGATCCTGGTTACAGGACGATCTCGCGATCGCAGCAGGCCTCGACCTTCGCACGATCCAACCCATCGAGAGGCAAGCCGTCGCGTCGCTTCAGTCCCTCAAGGCGCTCGCCGCAGTGTTCGACGTGGACGCCAGCGACCTCGGCGGGGAAGGTGCGGCCGCACGCACTCGCTACGAGTACAAGACGATCGAGATCGACCCGGCTACTGGGTTCCTGACGGGCTTGAAACGCCAGCCTCTGCCGAACTTCGCGGGGGTCCTGAACCGCGAGGGCGAGGACGGCTGGCAGCTCGTCCAGATCCTCACACCAGAGCTCGCGCAGGGCGTCTGGGCCGCGAAGTCGGGCCGGTTCGTGGCGCTGCTGCAACGGTCCAAGTTCGACTGATTGTCACAGGACGCCCGACGTCCCAGCGCTCGAAGACCCCAGCGCGCAGCGCAACCATGGCTTGTATGTCTTCTTGGGCGGCAGGCCGAGGCTCAGGAAGCGGGCGCGCCGCCGCCGGAGTCCTTCAAGCGGCTCACGGCGTGGATTGTCCGGCGTGTGTATTGCCGGCGTCGTCGCAGACCGCTGGCTGATCGCGGATCGCGGCGGCGCTGGCGTGATCTCGATCAGACGGAAACTCGAACTTCGTGGACGCCTACGCTGAAACTTGCTTCGCAGTAGGACTTCAGCACTGAGGAGGGTTGAGTGTCCGAAACGTGCCTGAAAGGTGCCCGAAGGGTTCCCATTCCATCATGGCGATATGGAGGGCTTTGAGTTCAGGACCAGGAGCGGTGAGGTAGTGGATGGTGGGGTAATCGAGTCCGCAAGCGCCTGGCCGCTGGAGTGCTGAGCGGAGCCGACGCCTTCTTCTGGCACGACAACCACCTCGCGCGGGCCTCGCTTTGGCCGGCTCGGCGAACGCCGACCGAAACTAAGTCACGGCCGCTGACGCAGCCAGCCGCACACATCGACAACATCAGGTGGCGCACTGTCGATTCGCTCATCGAATGTTTCGAGCGCGCGTCGCAGGTTCCGCACACAGACGGCGCCATACCGCTTCGACCAATCACCTTCTATCTCGGCGACCCTTTCCGGAAACCGATCGCGCACGCGAATCCCGTGACCGGTCAGGCGCGCCAAACCGTCTTCAACTGCAACCAGTTTGTGTCTTTCGAGCAGCGTTCGACCTGTTCCTTTCACGCCGCCAATCGCGTTCGCTTCGGCGAGCGGCAGCCCTTCTTTTGGGAAGTGGCGAAGATAGGCGAACACCGAGTTGAGATTAGCGATTGAGCTTTCCGCGGTGCCATCGTAGTCGATGCAAAAAGCACACAGCGCCTGCGAAAGCTGTGAGGTGAGCGGGAGCTGGGCGGCAGCTGTCTGCTCACGAATCACGACCGGCCACTCCTCGCCGTGGGCGGGTATGCGCGGCGGTCCCTTCTCACCGGGGGCGTAACTTCCCCCGTGGATGCTGTTGTCCTCAAGCCCATAGCCACTGGGGAAATGCGGCAGTTCAAGGTCTAGCTGGTTTACAAGTTCGGTGAGGCTGCCACGCAACTTCTGAATGTCATCTGCACCAAAGCGTGTACGCCACGCGAATTCCGTTGCCTTCAGTCGCTTCGCACCAGCCTCGCGGAGCGCGTCCCCGGATCGGGTCAGAGTCACGTGCTTCTGGCCACGGGCAATGGAGTCGATCGTCAGCCAGCCGCGCTTGTCTGCCAGCTGAGTTGCCATGCGCACGGCTCGTTTCGAAAGACGTGCCAGCGCGGGCAATTGCCTGATGTCGGCGCCGTCTGGAGCGAGCGCGCGCAACAGGTTCAGCAGGTACGGCAGCGGCGGCACTTCGTTCTTTGCGCGGCTGTAATCGTCCTTGAGCGCGTTCAGAACGTGCGCCAGTAGGACGGGCAGCGGAGTCTTGGCAGACGCCATACGGGGTTCCTTGTCTGCCGGATCGCAACTTTGGGCATCCAGAACGCTCGCACTCAGCTTCCGGTTGCTTGGTGTTCTTTGGTGCCATCCAGCCTATATGGATCGATCAGGCGAGGGCGCAGTCCAACGCAGCGTTCGCTGCAGCCGTCTGCTCACCATTAGCACACCGAAAACAGTGCAGTTTTGGTCGGACCAGTTATCAGTGCGAGTGCGGCCTATTAGGCGACTCCTGCGCTGCCGGAGCGCATGGCGATAGGTTTGATCGATATAAGGGAGTGTGCGTGCTCCGCGACCCGAAGGATAGGGCAGGGCGCAAGCTTGCGCGTGAAGCTCAGGAGCGGGTGGTTGATCGCGGATGCTGCGCGAGGAACCACAGGGATGACATGCGTTCCTGCGGGCCGATATAAGCCGCAGCACGGGGGTTCTTCAGCGCTTGATCTTGAGCGCAGCGGGCGACTGGCATCGTGCTGATTGAATCTTGGTGCCAGCCCCGAAATCGCTTTTCATCGGCATGCCATTAACTATGCACTGGAGCCGATATGACTGCCCTCGGGGAGCGTAACGTTTCCCGAGGGCTCGACTTGCATTGAAGGCGGCTGCGGCCGAATTATTGTTCATAGGTCACCATAACTCCCGCGGCAGTTCGATCTCAAAATTTGGTTTGTTAATGCGAAGGCTTGGATCGGCCCGACGTCGCTGCATGCTCTTCATAATCGCAATTGCAAAGCTCTTTTTTGCTACAGTTTTTTCGTTGGTCATGTTTCCAGGATGACGGAGATAGTAGTGGCAAACCGTTGGGGTTTGAACGAAATTTGTATGGGACTCGAAGATTCTAAGAAGATAATCCGTGTCCTCTGCCTGTTCCAAAGTGTTGTCAAACTGTCCAACACGTTCAATCAAACGGCGCCGAAACAGGCCGCTTGAGAGGTGGATGCCAGTGACCTCACACGATAGCGCATCTTCGGGCGGCGTCAGTGTGGTGCTATCCAATCTGTTTGTGATAACCATTTTTCCGTAGGTCACATCCACTTCTGGACATTCCAACAGTACAGCAAGATCTAGAGTAAAACGATCTCTGGCCATTGCGTCGTCAGAATCGAGAAAGGTGACAACTTCTGTTTCGTCAAGAAGGTTCTTTAGGCCCGTATTGCGGGCCCGCGCGACGCCGCCGTTTTTTCGTCGGACCGCCCTGACATTTGGATAGGATTGGCTCAAACCTTTGATGACGTCGGGCGTTTCATCTGTAGAGCCATCGTCAACAATCAGAACGTCGAGGTCTACGTCTTCCGAGCGAAGCATCAAAGACTTTACTGCAATGATCAATTGCTTTGGCCTGTTTACAACCGGGATGATCACGGTGGTTTTCATCTCAAATCCTCAGAAATTTACGGACTCAACCCGATATCTACCCCGATTCAGCGCCAAGCTTTTTCCAACGCCGCGGCGGTCTGCGATAAGCCTCATCAGGAGCATAAAATCGAATTTTCCGCCCACCTGGAATTTTTGATTTCCGCTTGTTCTTCAGCGCGTAATACTGCCCCGTAAATTACTCTTGAACTCAGAATTAATCTTGTGGGAAGCAAAAGCGCATGCAGGGTAGAAGGTACGCCTCCGCAAACGGATTTAGATCACTTGAGAACAGTTGGAATCCACCGTGCATTTTTGGTAAGTGGCATTACTGGATGATCGGCAAGCCCACGCTTTCCTAGCCTCGTTCAATCTCCCTCGAGCCTCAAATTAGAGGGGGGCGAACCTTCCGTGTGTCCCGGTGGGCATGTACACAGTACTCCCCTGAGGTTTTCATTCCACGCATTATCCCCGCTAGCCCAGACTCGGTTTTTCCTTGCTGTCTCGCACTGGCGATCAGAACATCCATGTCGCGAACGGCGAGGATGCTGACCTGGTCCGATGTTGCATGGACCGCTGACGAGCGCCACTGACGATCCCTATGCTTATGCACGCCGCCTCAAGCTCAATCGACGCCAGGATGACTCGACTGTGAGAAGCCGCTGGAGAACTCTAACCTGCGGCTACGGTAGAGCAGCGCATGCTTGAGCAAAAGGCCTGCGCAAGGGGAGGTGGCCGCTCCGTACGCGCTTGCAATCAGCGTTCGTCGCCGGCGATTCCCTATTTGGTCAGCGCTTGACGACAGTCGTGGACGCGAAATTCTAGAGACACACCTGGTGTTGTTCTTGCCTGGAATTTCTATCGAGCGTAGTTTCCCGCTGGGGGTGGTTGAATGCAGCATCATATACTCTGCAAAAGACATTACGGAAACTGAAAGGCTATGAAGTATTATCGCATGAACTCACCGACTGTTATCTCCGAAACGGTCGATCAAGAAGTGATCATTATTAATCTTGACGACGGCCACTATCACAGTCTTCGCGGTAATGCGGCTGATCTTTGGCATAACGTGTCGTCAGGCGTAGATGTGGATAAGATTGTTGCGGCAGCAACCGGCGCCGACGCGCAACCTGTCCTCGATAGATTTGTTACTGAGTTGGAGGCAAAAGACCTGATTAGCCCGGCTAAGGGCGAATCGGTGGCCTGTGGTCCTGTCTCATGGTCGCCTGACGACATTGTGATCGAAAGTTATGACGATATGTCCGATCTGCTTGGAATGGATCCAGTACACGAGGTGGACGTCCACGAAGGATGGCCTAAGCGCTCTGAGGATACATGAGCCTTCCTGAGATGAATGAGAGCGTCGCCGAGACAACGCGCACGTTTCTGAAGAAAACGATTTCTTGTCTGCGCAACTGCCACAATTCAAAAATTTTGGACTGGTCCGGAGCGGTTGGTGGATTTTTCGTTACGCAGCATCACTATGGCACGAGCTTGTTCTCCCAGCTGACCGAAGCCTTCAGTCATGCCGATAACGCGGATGTCGACTTGCCCTCATTCACTGTTCATGTCGCTACGATTGAGGAGACGGGAATCGATCCTGGTCCGTCTATTTGGAGGCATAACCACTTTGGTGCGATAGGGACGGTTGAAGCACTTTCCGACAGCGGTTTGTATGCAACTTTGGATTTCCCCCGGGCCACCCTACAAATTCTGGACCAGGAATCGCGGACGGGGCTCATCCTCATGCGGTGTGCGGAAGATCTTCCAGAATGGGAGCGCTCCTTCCCGCTTCGCTCCTTTTTTCATTGGCTCTCAATGAATGAATCGTCCCTGCTGGTGCATGCCGGAGCCATAGGCGTTGATGGTGCCGGTGCACTTTTGCTTGGACCGAGCGGTTCGGGCAAGTCGACTACTTCGGTGGCGTGTCTCTGTGCTGGTCATGCGTTTGCGGGCGACGACTTTGTCAAGGTGTCGCTGCAGCCCAGCCCCGAAATTCAAGGTCTCTACATGGCGGCAAAGCTTGATGCGCGATCGACATCATGGCTGCCGGAATTTCAGGCCCGAGCGGGAGGAAAATATAATCCAAGAATTGGAAAGAATGTATTTCTCGGTCAATCCATGGCGAATCTGTCGCTGACCCCTCGCTTACCACTTCGTGCCCTACTCGTGCTTGAGCAGACAAACGCCGCCGAGACATCGATTGAAATGGCCTCCGCAGGGGATGCATTTCGATCAATGACCGCCAACACGATCGCTCTTCTACCCGGTGAGAGGGCGAGGCTGCTGAAGCGGTTATCGCGTTTAGCAAGTGCCGCGCCGGCGTACAAACTGAAACTCGGCTCAGATATGGGGAGCGTTGTTGAAGTCATCGAGTCGACGTTAGAGCGAGCGAACGCCTGAAGGCCGAGGGTGAGACGAAAGTGCAAGAACGCGCAAAGTACTATGCTGACGTGCTGCCCGATCAATCGGAAGAAGAACTTTTGCGGCTTATTTTTGCGCGTCGGCTTCTGAATTCTGAGGTGATCGCTTGGCTCGACAGCACCGATTTGGATGCTGCCAATGATGGTTTAATTCGGCTACTTCCAATGCTGCATAACAAAATGAAGCGCCAGGGAGTTATACATCCTGAGGCGGATCGCATTCGAGGGATTTATCGACACACGTTGTATCGTAACCGACTGCTAATGCATCGAGGCATTCTGATCGTCAACATATTGCGTGGGGCGGGTGTTCCTGCGCTCTTGCTTAAGGGCGCTGCCATGCTTGCAGCGCCTGGGTTTGACCTTGGGACGCGTCCTATGTGCGATTTGGACATACTGGTGCCGGAGCAAACCGATCTCGTTGGATTAGAAGAGGTAATACGAAAGTCTGAGTTCCCTGAGCCCAGGTTCATCAGTCGTTCCCGGAATACGCTGTGTTTTCTTGACAAAAATGGCCTGGAGTACGATCTGCAATGCGAAATAATTCACGCCAATGGGCCCCGAGGGGCTAGCCAGATATTCTGGGATTACGCGGCAGCCGCGGTCTACCAGGATCAGCCGATTTCGGTTTTGAGTCCGGGGCACTTTATATTTCATACAATGATTCATGGTATGCGCCATAACGATATAAGCCCGATTCGATGGGTCGCGGACGTGCTGCAATGGAAGGCGTCTCATGTTGGATTTGATTGGCAGAAGGTGGCGAGAGTGGCTGTGCACTTTAGGTCGCAAGACCCAATCATTGCAGGTCTTGAGTATTTGCTAGAATCTGGTTTTGTTGGGGCGGAGGTTCGGCCCGCTATTAGTTTTCTCAAAGACGAAGAAGTGTCTTCGTTTGATCGCAGATATTTCCGGAGTATCGCGATCTGCCCTAAGAAGGAGACGCGAATGAGGAGGCTTCTGAGGCTTACAGATGAATATTCGAGACAAAGTGCGTTTGAGAACCGCAGGCGAACGCCGCTTCGACTACTCGGTTTTTTACGCGATCGAATTGGCGGACAGTCAATTCTTAGTGGGCTCAAGAGGCTTGCACTGGACGTGCGCAAGTAGACTTGGTTTCGATAGCTTGCATTAGAGTTGCGTTCCGGGCGGGGTGCGAAGTTGTAGACACGGTTGCGGGATGCGTCATTGGTTGGTCTGTTTGGCGCCTCTTCTGAAGTTTCAGAGCATGGCTTTGCGCTGGCGGCCTAGGGGATGTGCGTGGCAGTGAAGCTGGACGTCGGGCTCGTGGGCGGACGGTGCTGGCCCGAAGGTTCGGATGACGAGTGCGAGGCGGCCACGGCGCCTTTTCGGCATCGAGGTTCTGGGATGCGTGCAGCGCCGTGGAGGCCATGGTCCATCGGGGTCGATCCGAACCCGGATTTCACTACGAAGATTCGCGAGCACGGGCGGAGGTACGGTTTCCGGTGGGCGTGGCCGTCGCTGACCGCGTCCAGGTAACTTGGTCGGCTCGACCGCGACTGCGACGGCATCCTTCATATTAGTAACGCGTTTGCCCTGGCGACCTGCACGGTGAATGCTGCGCGCGTCGAAAGTTCTATGCAGGCGCGCGCGGATCGACATTCGGTCGCGCGGGGCGGTGCTTGAGCAAGCCGGGGTGGGTGCGAGAGGGCAGATGACTCGGAATGGCCCGCATAGGGGCGCCGCTTCTTCAGTCGGATCGATCTTCTTTCTTCCGATCTGCGGGGGGCTTCGTGCTAAATCAAAATCGAGTTGCTGAATGCTAAAGCTCTACAAGCAGATTTGGTTGCTGCTTCTGCCGTCTGAACGGCGCGAAGCCGGCGTACTGATGGTCCTTGTCGTCGCGATGAGCCTGCTGCAGCTCATTGGCGTCGCGTCGGTCATGCCCTTCCTTTCCGTCGCTGCGAATCCGACTTCAGTGGAGACGAATGCCTATCTAAAGGCGGCGTACGAAGCGCTGCGGATAAGCGACGTGGACAGGTTCCTGCAGGCGCTTGCTGCTGCTGTGTTTGTCACCGTGATCCTGTCGAGCGCCATCAAGGCACTCGCGACCTACGCAATCGTTCGGTTTTCTGAACTCCGTCGTTATGCCCTGAGTCAGCGTTTGATGGCAGGTTACCTTCAGCGCCCGTTCGAGTTTTTCCTGCAGGAACACACCGCGAACCTGGGCAGCAATATTCTCGGGGAGGCGGATCAATTGGTCAGTCAAGCGATCGGTCCGGCAGTCAGGCTGATTGCAGATTCGGCTGTCGTCATGTCGATCATGTTGTTGCTGGTCGTTATTGATCCCGTTCTTGCCGGTTGGATCGTCCTGGGGGCCGTGGGGTGCTACGGAGGAATCTATCTTTGGCTCGGTGGCCTGCTTGGTCGTGTCGGCTCGAGCCGCCTGGCTGCCAATCGGGCCCGCTACCATGTTGTTCAGGAGGCGTTCGCGAGTATCAAGGGCATCAAGGTGGGAGGGCACGAGGGGTTCTTCCTCCGACGTTACGAGGATATCGAGAGACGCTACGTATCCGCGCACTCCTACCTGCAGATCGCAACGCAGATACCCCGTTTCGCGTTTGAGGGCGTGGCCTTCGGGGGGCTGCTCATCGTGCTGATGGTTCTGCTTGAGCGGTCGGGATCTATTGCGGCGGCATTGCCCGTACTCGGAGTCTATGCGTTCGGCGCCTTCCGTCTGCTGCCCGCAATGCAGAGTGCGTACGCTAACGTCGCCGCCCTCCGCTACTCCGCCTCCGCTCTGGAGTCCATGCGTCGAGAACTCGCGGCCGCAAGTGCTGGCGAGATCTGCCTCCCCACTGGGCGACCTGCGGCGCTTCCTCTCAAGACGGCGGTGCAGCTGGACCGCGTTACGTTCTCTTACCCTGGCATGCCGACGCCTGCGCTAAAGGATGTCAGCCTAACCATCCCGGCGCTCACAACGGTCGCCTTCGTCGGGCCGACCGGGTCAGGCAAGAGTACCATCGCCAATCTGTTACTCGGTCTGCTGGAGGCCGATTCGGGGCGACTGTTGGTGGATGGGACGCCGATCGATCGCAAGAATGTCGATCGCTGGCAGGCGACGATCGGATACGTGCCACAGGACGTGAGGCTCGCGGATGCTTCAATCCGTAGCAACATTGCATTCGGTATATCGGAGCAAGACGTGGACGAGGAGGCGGTTCAGCGAGCCGCGCGTATCGCCAACCTACACCAGTACATTATTAGCGACCTTGAGGATGGCTACGACTCGACGGTCGGTGAGAATGGTGTCCGCCTATCCGGGGGGCAGCGTCAGCAGATGGGGATCGCGCGAGCTCTGTACCACGATCCGGCGATGCTCGTGCTTGATGAGGCCACGAGTGCCCTCGATAACCTCACTGAGAACGCGGTCATGAACGCGGTCAACGGACTCGCTCGTCTGAAGACGGTCGTACTGATCGCGCACAGGCTGAGTACGGTGCGGAACTGCGATCGCATCATCGTCCTCGACGGAGGGGCAGTGTCTGCCGTAGGTACCTATGAATCACTTTGCGCCGAACACGATCGCTTTCGGGAGATGGTCGAGGCTGGATGAACAACATGTGCGGCTTCGACTGCGCCGCTTCGGCTTTTTGGCGCCCCGGACTGCGCGCGTTTACCGGAGGGTCCATCGGGAGCGACCGCCCGGGGGACTTCCCGGACAGCCATCGAGGTGGCAAACACCCACGCAGGTCAGGAGACTTGTCGTTGTGTCTCTGACCCGTAACGTCGCGTCATCAACGCGTTACCCTCGCACATTCACCGCTCATTCGAACTGGCTTGGGCCCCCGCGCTGCCTTCGAGCAACGTGGCTTTTCAAACAGAACCCGGTCTGGGGCGGCAACTTCGACCACCGGCGCGACAGGATCGAGCCGCCCCCCTCATGACGTCACGATCCGCCTCCTCGCCGCGCCTGCAGGCGACGGCGCACCACCTCGAGATAATCACGCTTCAGCGCCGAGCTTCGAAGCGTGAAGTTCTCGCCATGCAGACGGCGCCTAAGAACCAGTGCATCCACCGGCTGAAAGGAAAACCTCGCCGCGCGTGCTCGATTCATCCAGTCCACAAACTCACCGCCAGCGAGGCGCGTATCGAAGGCACCGATTCTCTCGAAGGCCTCGCGCCGGACCATGAGGGCACCCGCCAGTAGTCCGCTGCTGTCGCCTTGAGGCTGCCTCAGCCGTGAACGCACGTTCGCCGGCGCGCGGGGACACACGAACTGCTCCACCCGGCCGTGTGCTCCTGCCAGCGCAGGGTCTGCGACCAGCGCCTGCAACAGCCTAGCGCAGTGATCCCGGGTCCATAGATCGTCAGCGTCGAGAAACGTCACGAATTCCGCGTCGCCCTCTGCAAGTGCTCGATTTCGCGCCGCGGCGATGCCCAGCCGCTCCTCATGAACAACGCAGCGCAGCGGCCGGGCTTGAAAACGCTCCACGAGTTCCCGCGTTCGGTCTGTCGCACCATCTACGGTGACGAAAACGCGCACGTCTGCGTGGCTCTGCGCAGCGATGCTTTCCAAAGCTTCGGTGACGTACTTCTCAGCCTGATATGCCGCCATGACGACATCGACGGACGCCCGGGCCTTCATATCGGCGGTCGCTCGCCGAGTGCAGCCATCTCGCGGCGGAGCATCTCCAGCAGCTCGGCTCTGCTTTCCCGAAACAGCGCCGAGGGATTCCGGTCATGGTGGTGGCGTCGGAGCGTTACGCTGGCCCGAATCGCATGACGCGCGCCTGAGCGTATCGATCGCTTGAACCAGTCCGCATTGTCGGCGTGCCGAAGCGCAGGATCGAATGTCTCGCGCCCTTCGGGTAGCGAGGGCTCGCAGGTCTTTGTCCCCAGCACCCCGCTCGGCTTCACGTCACCGAGGAGACCAGGACTTGCCGATACGGCGCGCGCAGCCGCTGGCTGCAGAATCAGTTCAGTTTGTCTTTGAACGCCTGCAGCCGCGTTGACGGCAGCCAATTTTGGGGCGAGTGCATCGATCGCGGAAAGTGCGGTGATGAGGCGACCCGACTGAGCGGCATCCTGCGAATCGCGGTCCAACGCGAGTGCATACGATGGACGCGTCGTTGCGCAGGCTCTAGGGCTGCAGGTTTCGCGGTTAATAGTGATGTCTCGCTGTGGATCGACCAGCAATGGACGACGGTATGGATAGCTGATGAGGCAGCACTGCTAGCGTAGGCACGGCCTGGTGACGGCGTTGACCATGGCACGAAAGCGCCCACCTCGGCGAGATGCGTGGTCAGCGCGCGGCGGTGGGCTGCGCGAACCAAAGCGTCGTCGCCGACTGCACCTGCTGACGGCCAACGGTCTCCGAGCTGCCCTCTGCGTCGAGGTATTTACCGCACCCCGTAGACCCGAATGCACAGGGTGCGGAGAACTGGAATGGCGCGATATGCATAGGCATTTGAGACCAAGGCAGTCGCTCGCTTGCTGCCGCCGGAGAGTGCGACGCTGGAGTCTGTGTCGGCCGAGTTCGGCGTGAGTATCCCGACGCTCGAACGCTGGCGGTCTCAGGCGCTGGCGGAGACCGGAGCATGGACCAGGAACTGTCCTGCTCGGCTGGAAGCCGTCATTCACACCGCTACGCTCGATGAGCAAGCTTCAAACGCCTGGTGTCGCGGGCACAGTGGCTTTCCACAGGACCTTGAGCGCTGGCGGACCCAGGCCATGAATTCCTTTAACGACGACGCTACAGAAACAGTGAGCCGGGAAAAGGCCCGGGCGGATTGCAAACGGATCAAGGCACTCAAGCGAGACCTGAAGCACGGGCAGAAAGCCTTGGCTGAGACGGCGGCGCTGCTGGCGCTGTCAAAAGAGCTCTCGGCGAGCTTCCGCGAGGGCGGGGACGAATGATCCCCGTGGAGGATCGCAAGGCCATCGTTGCCAACCGTTATCAAGCACGGGCCGGCGGTGCACGGCTTGCGCCGCCGTGCGAACTGATCGGCGTGGACCCGCGAACGGTTCAGCGCTGGCGCTGGGAAGATGGTCTCGAACGTGGGGACCATCGGCCATATGCGGCCCGATCGAGACCGGGACATGCGCTCGGCGACGCAGAACGCGAAGAGGTCCTCGAGCTCGCCAACAGCGATCGGTTGTCAGACGTCCCGCCGGCGCGAATCGTCCCCGAAATGACCGAAGAAGGGCGCTACGTTGTCTCGGAACCCGCATTCTGTTGCGTCTTGCGCGACGCAGATCAGGTTAAACACCGGGGTTACTGAAAGTTCCGGAGCGGCGGAAGCCGCCGAGCACGCATACGGCGACGGCGCCGAACGACCTGTGGGCCTAGGACATGACCTACGTGCCCGCATCGGTCGTGAGCCGCTGCCTTTACCTGTACCTGATGCTCGACGTGTTCAGCCGGAACTTCGTAGGCCTCGAGGTGCACGACACCGATGCGTTCAAGCATGCGGCGGATCTGCTGAAGCGGACCGCATGTGTCCGGGGGGCACGAGGGGCCCGAAGTGAAAGCGTTGGACGCGGCAGGCCCGAAGGATCGCGCGCAGCGGATGAGACGGACGGCCCTTCGCGCTGTTCGGTTAGCAGGGCTGTCGAGCGACACCCGAATCTGCCGCTAAGGCGACACCCAGATTTACGCACCCCCGAGTGATACCCCGATAGCCTCGTCCGCTTGCGCAGCCCGCGGAGACGGACGAAGTGGTTGTCGACCTGGAGATGCAGATGACCATTAAGACCTTGGCGCGCAATGGCGTGCCGAACCGATCCATCGCCCGCCAACTCGGCGTTTCGGACGACACCGTCCGCTACCAGCGGCGCAAGCTCCCAAAGGGGCGAACCGGATGGCCGTGCGGAGCAGCAGCGCATCGCTGTGCAGTTCCTCGACGCCGTCGACCACTGGATCCAAAATCAGCCCGACGGTCGCGGTCTGAACACCGCCGAGCTCCACGACTGGCTCGTCGCCGAGCACGACTACCCGGGCAGCCGCCGGTCCGTACAGCGCTTCGTGTCCGACACCTATCCGGCTCCGGCACGCCGGGCGCGGCGGCGGGTCGAGACCCCGCCCGGCGCCCAGGCGCAGGCGGACGGGGCGACCTTCCTGCACGTCGTCATCGGGGAGCGGGAGACGAGGCCCTGACGGCAGCAATCCTGGACCGGCTGCTGCATCGGGCCCACGTGCTGAACATCAAAGGCAGGAGCTACGAACGACGATACCTAGAACAGACCCTGAACGCGCAAAGCGCATGACGTCAGATCACCTGGAGGGTGCGTAAAGGAAGGTATCGCCGTTACGCGCAAAAGTGGATGTCGCTTGACAAGTGCGGGCGCTCGAGGCCGGATCGAAGAGTTCGGAGCTGCCCCTTGGCCGTTTCGCCGGCCTCGAGTCCGCGCCTGACCTCGGGTTCAGCGTCTGGCAGTACGTCGTATTTGTAGACTGGGAAGGACGCCAGGTGCGCCCGGGCAAGTCAGGACGCATCCCAAAGGGCGTACCCCCCTGCGCTCTCGCGCAACTGTAGCTCTCCCGCCCACTGGCGAGTTTGTATACGCCGAATCGAGACGGCGTTCCCCGCAGCCGTCTGCTCAGCGTTCGCCAAGAAACTTTGCCGGATATCTACAGTAGACCGTCGCACGTTCGGTCGCCCCTGGGCGGGCTGGAGTCCACGATGAGCGCTTCCGACGTCGGCGCCACAGACTGGGTGTCCAACGTAGGCGAACGCAGGCGGGCGCCATAGGCTGGGTGTTCAAAGTAGGCGAACGTAGGCGGGACATCGGCGACGCGTCAGGTCGCGTCAAACAGGCGCCCATCTGCGGGGGAGGGGAAGTAGACTGGGCAAGACGGTGGGGCCCGGCGCGCGCGGCCGGATGACTTCGTTCGGCTTGCAGCAGCGGGAGCACACTTGCGGGCTAACGAAGTATGTCGCAGCTGCGGCATCCCCACCTGCCCCCGTTGCTCCGCTGCTAAGGCGTCAGGTCAGCCGCCGAACGATCTCCGCGATGTGGGCAGGGCCAACTTCGCAACAGCCGCCGATGATGGTCGCTCCCATCTCGGCCCAGGCCTCAGCGAATTCCGCGTAAGCCTCCGGAGTAAGGTCCGTACGGGTCGACAACTCTCTGACGGTTGCCCCCACCTGCACGAAACTACGGGTGATTCCAGTGAAGCCATTCGCATAGGCTCCGAAAGGTTTTTCACAGCCCTTGATGACGTCCACCGCGGCCGTGACCGCTTCGGGCGTGGCGCAATTCACCAGCAGAGCGTCGGCGTGGTCGATGCAGTCCATCACCCCTTCCAGGTGCTCACCGGACCGGAGCTTTGTGCCGTCGTAGTCGTCTACAGACATGCTGAGCCATACGGGTCTGCCGTGCCCGCGCGCGCCAGCGAGCGCGACGCGGACATGGTCCAGCGCCGAGACTGTTTCGATCAGAAAGTGATCCACATACGGCGCCTGAATGCGGCAGATCTCTGCGATGCGCTCGACAGCATCCAGCGGAAGCGGACCTGTCTGATAGGAGCCGATCAAAGGACCTATGGCGCCCGCAATGCGTCCACCACCCGCAGCATCACGGCTGGCGCAAGCAATCTCGCACGCCTTCCGGTGGAGCGGCTCGAATTGCGCGTCCAAGCCGGCAGGGATCAACCTGTCGTGATGAACTGCATAGGTGTTGGTGGTCGCCACCATGGCGCCGGCGGTAAAAAAGTCGTCATGTACAGCGCGCACCACTTCGGCTTCTTCGAGTAGAACCTTCGTGGCCCACAAGGGGGTCGGTTCCCCAGCGCACCGGGCCATCAACTCTTGACCAACTCCGCCATCCAGGATCGTGATCATGGCTCTATCCGGCAAGATCGATGCGCGGATATATCCCACAGAGCGCGTCTTGAACCAATTTCAAGTTTCTCAATCAGATCATGAGCAGGGCTTCTTTTCCGCTGGGTGCTTCGCCGCTTCGCGATCATTTCATGCCGCTACGGGACGCTGACGCCACGAATGGCTAGGGCTACGAGCGCCAGGCGCTTTCGTCGACCCGCATCGTGGATCCACATCGTGGACCCGCATCGTGGACCCGCATCGTGGACCCGCATCGTGGATCCACATCGTGGATCCACATCGTGGACCCGCATCGTGGACCCGCATCGTGGACCCGCATCGTGGACCCGCATCGTGGACCCGCATCGCGGACCCACATCGCGGACCCACATCGCGGACCCGCTCAACTTAGCCGAACACATCAGTCCTCGCGTCGCGCCTCGTTCGGTAGCTCTGCCGGTTCAGGCACTTGCGATTCAGGCGGCCGGCGAAGCCTGGGGCGCCGCGCCCGAGATCAGACCGCGAAACCCCGGAAGTTGCTGACCACCTGGCAGAAGGTCTCATCAAGTAGCCTGGGCCGAGGTCCATCGCCGTCGACGGGCATCAGCTCGCACGCGATCGGCATCTGCCCCATCGCCGCCGCCAGTGGCCTGAGGAAGGCCTCCGTGAGCTGCGGGCGGCCCTTTGGATCGATCTCGCCGATCTCGGTTGCGTCCAATCCCATCGCGTCGGCGAGCAATACGATGCGCAACGCAAAATAGTGCGTTCCATAGCAGATCAGCGCCTGATCGATTCGCTCTCCGTAGAGGCCATGCGCGAGCGCGCGCGAAATTCTCGGCCACTGCGTGCGCGCCTCAAGATCATCGAGAAACGCTTTCGCGCAGTAGTCGGCGAGCGCAGTCATGAACTGGTAGCCGAACTGCTGGGCCGTTGCGGCGTACCCCCTGGCGTACTCCTTACGGAACGCTTCGCGGCCCGCCTCGGACCATTCACCCTCTCGCACAAGTGCTTCGGCCAAGGGATCGGAGGACTGCATGAACGCGAGGTAATAGCTGGCAAGGCGGTTCGCGGTTTCCAACCCGAGGAAGCCTGCTGCCTCGAACTCGAGCTCCTCGAAGGGCATGGGGGTGGCGGGGTTCGCGGTGCGCGCCTCGCGATAGGTATGCAGAATCTCGCGGAGCTTCGGTAGAAACAGGGACCACGCCCGCGGGCAGGGGTATGGAATGCCGTCGCGGGTACGCTTGGGCATGTGGAAGAAGTCGGGGTTCCGGCGCAGAAAGCCCGCGATCCCTGCGTCTCCCGTCGCGTCGGGATACTCAAGGTGCGTGCGCTTGATCCAGTGCTCGAGCGTATCTACGACAAGGAAGTTCGCCACCCGCGTGACGATCGCGTTCGATGTGGTGCTGACGTTGGTGCCATCGCCCGTGCCCAGGTTGCCGGTCGCGCCGACGAGCGTGTTGCCGAGATCGAGTCCCTGGAAGCGATTTTCTGTAAGGATCGAAAGCGCGACGTTCTGGATGTTGGGCGAAGCGTTCGAAAAGTCGTCGAGCAGCAGCACCGATGCGCCTGCATGCCGCAGCGCCGCCAAGCGCTTGTTGGGAAGCTTGGTCATGAAGGGTGCCTGCCCGCCGTCGGGCGTGGCGAACTCACGCGCATTGGGAATGCCACCGAAGTCGACGGCAGATACCTGCCCGGATAATTCCTGGACCACGAACAGCAGCTCGCGGCCGGTCGGTTCGAAGGCGTCGGACGGGTTCATGACGAACGCAAGATCGAGCAAATCCGCCACGTGCATTGCGGCGACGCGGTAGCAGGTGGTCTTTCCCTGGCCGGGAAAGCCGCGCAGATAGGTGGGCGTGACCGCGCGCGCGAGGAAAGAGCTTCCGCGGACCTTGGCCCAGGCCGACTCGATACGCGTCTGCATGGCCTTGGTCTGACTGCCGCCGTGGAAGCGCTGTAGCATGTCGAGCACGAGGCGATCGATAATCTGATCCGTGGTTGCTTCGCGCAGTGCTATGTCCATCTTACTGTTCATGCAGGAACTCACGGGTGTGTCAGGCGATCGTGCACGACTGTTGCGCCTTCGCCCTGCTGTGGAGCGGCGACTCGCATGAGCCGACTTGATCTAGCCGCGGCGGTGGCCGATGCGCGTCCGGACGCCGATACGGAACCGAAACCGAACGGGCGCATGAACGCCCAACCGCGCTGGAACGACACGCTTCAGGCGCTCCGCAGCGACATCATCCAGAGCGACGAGCACGGTTTACCGCGCTTCGGCGTATTGTCCATCCTCGCGCGCCGCGTGCCCTTTCACCTGTACGACCACCCCGCGCTCGTCGCCCTTTGTGACAGCGCCTTCACCGACGGTGTCCACGTGTTCGTCCACACGGGATTTCTAGCGGAAGTCATGGAAACGGATCGAACGGCCGCTGCGGACGGCGGGCTGCGGCACTCCATGGTGCTCGTGCTGCTCCACGAGCTGTGCCACATCCTCTATCGGCACCACCGGCGAATTCCACCGCACGTCCCGCCGCTACTCTGGGCCATCGCGTGCGACATCTCAATCAATGCGCGCCTGCTCACGGCCTATCCCCGCCTGCGCCCAGGGCCCGTTTTCGATGACGCCTGGGGGGCACGTCCCGAGGAGCGGGACCGCTATCTGGGACAGAGCGAGGAGCACATCGTGAATGGGCTCTGGGAAGCGCCGGAGCCGGAGCAGAGAGACGTCGTCGAGGCGCTCAAGAAAGCGCTCGACAGCGGCGGTGGCGGGGTGACCCCGGCGCTCGACGCACGCGGTGCGCCTCAGGACGTACATGGCCATCTGGTACAGCCAGAGATGTTGGCGCGCACCCTCGAGGACGCTGGATTGCAGCATGTACGTCGCGCACTCGCTCTGCCCGAACCCGGCGACGCGCCTGCCTTCGAGCAGCTCGCCTGGCTCGGCGAATTGAAGCTCAGCGCAGACTTCGACCGCGCACGAGAACTTTCGGAGCAACACCCGAAGGGCGCTGCGATGGCGGGCGCGCACATGGAGGAGTCGTGGAGCGAGTGGGTCGACGCCGATCGGTTCGGTCAGCTCACCTGGAGAAACCTGCTCAGGGATCTCGTGCTCGGTGACGGCATGGCGTACGAAAACTGCGACGAGGTGCCGAGCGAACTGTACTTTGTCGAGCCGGCGCAGATGGGCCTCGATGCGCCGCTGTACATCGGCTCCCCTGCGCCGGCAGGACCGAGTGGCGTCGTGCTCTGCATCGTCGACACTTCACTTTCCGTGTCGGTGGACGCCCTCGCGAGTTTTATCGCGGAACTGAAGTCACTCATCGAGCAGGGCACGGTTCGTCCCGAACAGCTCTATCTGGCGAGCGCAGATTCGACCCTCCGTTCCGAAGTCGAGATGTACAGCGCCCATGAGCTCTCAGCAACGCCCGAACAGCTGCTGCTGCAGGGCCGTGGCGGAACGGACATCACGCGAGTGCTCAATGAGGCGCTGGACGCATCGCAGCGCACGTCCGAATTCGCGGGCGGAACGCTCGAGGCGATCGTGTACTTCACCGACCTTGTAGATCGCCCACCCGACCGAGCGGCGCTTCCCGACTCACTCCCGAAACTGTTGTTTCTGTCGCCGCCGACAGCGGCAGCCCCCCGCTTCCGGCAGGCCGTTGCGGATTTTGCGATGGTTGCGGAGATTCGCGACGGTACGGTCATTGATCCGTGTCCGGGTTAGTCACCCCGCTGGAGCGCGCCGTGTGCGCTGCCGACGCGGCGGCCGTGGTCGAGCGACTGGAAGCCGGAGAGCATCCGCATTCGCCGACGCACCTTGGCATCCCAGTGCTGTTCGAGGGGCTGCGCAGCAATGCGCTCGACGTAGTCGAAGCGCTGGACCGCGCGGGCGCCGACTGGTCCACCCCCTACAATGAAGGCGGATTCACACCGCTGATCTACGCGAGCCTGCATTGCGCGCTACCGACCGTGGCGTGGCTTGTCGAGCGCGGACAACCCGTCACTCAGACGACGCCGAGCGGCGTGGGCGTGCTACACGTCGCAGCGCAGCGGCCGGACCCTACCGTTGCGCACTTCCTGCACGACGCCGGGGCAGACCCCTTTGCGGAAACGCAGCAGGGCGAGATACCACTGCTGATCAGCCTGAAATCGAAGGGCGGACTGGCCATGTTCCGCTTCATGCTGCAGTGCTACGCCGACGCCGATCGAACGCTCGATGAGGCGCTAATGCCGTGTCTGGCCCGGATTCTCGATCGCCAAGACGCAGACGCGGTCGCGCGCGTGCGTGCGCTCATGCCCCATGCGACACACCTGCCCAGCGAGGCGGAAATCCGCACATTCATGGGACGGCCGGGGCAGGCGCCTTCCCTCTCGTTCCGCACGCTGGAGCAGACACTATCGAGCCGGGCGAGCGCCGCAGTGTTCGCATTGCTGAAAGCGGAGCGCATCGCGCGCGCAGCACCCAGCACCGCAGTGCCCGGATCGATCTGGCGGGGCGAACCCGGCCTCTGATCAGTCCGAGCGGCAGCGTGCCCGGCCGGCCGTGGCGACCCTCCGAAGGACATCTATCTGTCCATCGATACGGCGTCGCCGGCTGGCTCGCTGTGGCCTTTCAGCGCATTTCCTGTGGAATTGCGGGGCGGGCTTCTACGTTAGTGTGGTGGGAGCACGCCGTGCGTGCGGCGTTCTTGGTGTGGGCGCGCGGCACGATGACGATCGGGTCTCCGGCGCGTGAGATGCGGCTCGTGCGCTCGGCGCGATCCTCTTTCAGAGCGCCGTGGCGGCTGCCGTGGCGGTTGCCGTGGCGGTTGCCGAAGACAGCGAGATTGCCCGGCAGATGGCCTCTGATCCTGCCGGCGCCAAAAGCAGACGGTACGCTTCCCGCAGTTCGGCCCCACGCACTCGATGCTGCGACGCGTGACGGTGCGCTCTGGCGGCCACGGCCACGGCCACGGCTACGGCCTCGGTCACGGCTGCGCGATTGCGAATGTGTGCCTTGCAGAGACCCCCGTGTGATCGCAAGCTTCCGCCGCGCGGGCCGAAGGGTTGCAGGCGGGGTGGTCCGGCGGAGACTTTTCCTCGACCCTCGGGAAGACCGCTGCCGCGGTCGTCGCTGCATCGTCGACCCTGAGGGCCGCGTACGCAGGTGCGTGCGCCAGGTCGATTGCCTCGCCTCCGCGCCGCACGTCCATCGAGCTGGAACCAATGACCGCACCTACTTCTCCTCGCTCTCGACTGCTCGCGCTCGTGGAGCGCAATCGCGCACTCCAGCAGGCGCAGGACGCCGACTCGCGCTTCGACGCGCAATTGAAGGTGCTGCAGACATGGCAGTGTGAGCGCTTGCTCCGAACCCACGCCGATCTTGCCAATGACGCGCGCTACGGGCCCGGCGTCAGATTCTTCGTGGAAGACCTGTATGCGCCCAAGGACTTCACGGCACGTGACACTGACATCGAGCGTGCATTGCCGGCCATGGTGCGACTGTTGCCGAACCGGGTGCTCGACACTGCGGCCGACGCGGCGGGTCTGTACGTGCTCACGCGCGAGCTCGACGCGGCCATGGTGCATGCGCTCTTCGACGTGCAAGGTGTCGCGACGGTCGACGTGGGGAGCTATGCGGAGGCCTACCGGATCTGCGATGCGTACGATCGCCGGCGCCAGCAGATCGACGTGATCGCCTCTCTAGCCGAGCGCCTCGACCGACTCGTTAGATCGCGGCTCATCTATACGACGCTGCGCATGACGCGCGCGCCTGCGCAGCTCGCGGGCCTAGGGGCCCTGCAGGACTTTCTGGAGCGAGGCTTCTCGGCGTTTCACCACATGGGAGGCTCGGCCGACTTCGTGCATACGATCGGTACCCGCGAGCGAAAAATCCTTGACCGGATCTTCGCGAACCATCCTGAGCCGATGGCGATCTGAGAGAGCGGTCGCGGCTCAGGGGGCTGATTGATCGGGGCTCAAGCGCGGCAGTCGCTCGGCATCGGCCCAATCGAGGTGGGAGAGTGCGGGCCCTGGGGCGTCTACCCGAACGCTCGCGACTCGGTCGCGCCGAGCCGCAATCCGCGCGACCATCGGCAGGTCTGAGTTGCTACGAGTACACCCGCATGACCGACAAGCAGCGCGCGCCGCGTATCGGCAACCACCTTCTCTCGCCGCAGTCCCTGATGATGGGACACGGCTACGATCCGAAGCTTTCCGAGGGCTCGCTCAAGCCGCCCATATTTCTTACCTCCACCTTCGTTTTCGAGAGCGCCGCCGACGGCAAGCGCTTCTTCGAGGGCATTACCGGCGTGCGGCCAGGAGGTTCCGACGGACTCGTATACGGGCGCTTCAACGGTCCGGACCAGGAGATTCTCGAAGACCGCCTGGCGCTTTGGGAGGACGCCGACGAAGCCGCCGTGTTCTGCACGGGCATGTCGGCGATCACCACCGCGCTCCTCGCGCACGTGAAGGCGGGCGACACCATCGTGCACTCCGGCCCGCTCTATGCAGCAACGGAGAAGCTCATCGCGAGCCTGTTCGGCGGCTACGACATCAGCTATGCCGATTTCGCGGCCAACGCATCCCTCAGCGAGATCCGCGCCACGCTTGAGGCGGCGCGCGGCGAACGGCGCGTAGGCGTGATTTATCTGGAAAGCCCTGCGAACCCGACGAACGATCTCGTGGACATCCAGGGCATCGCGGCGCTTCGCGACGAACTCTGGGGCGATGATCCGCAGCGGCCGGTCATCATGGTCGACAATACCTTCCTCGGGCCCGTGTTCCAGCAGCCAACGAAGCTGGGCGCAGATCTGTCCGTGTATTCGCTGACGAAGTACGTTGGTGGCCACAGTGACCTTGTGGCCGGCGGGGTCGTCGGGACCTCCGCTGCCATGGCGCCGATCCGCGCGCTGCGGAACACCATCGGCACCATCACTGATCCGCACACGGCGTGGATGCTCCTGCGCTCGCTCGAAACCGTCGCCCTGCGGATGGAAAAGGCGGAGCAGAACGCCCGCGAGGTGTGCGAGTTTCTGCGCGACCACCCGAAGGTCGAGCGCGTGGGCTACCTCGGCTTTCTCGATCCGGACAGCGAGCAGGGCGACATCTATGCGCGGCACTGCTCGGGTGCCGGTTCCACTTTCTCGGTGATCCTCGTCGGCGGGGAGGAAGAAAGCTTTCATTTCCTCGACGCGCTGCGCTTGGTGAAGCTCGCCGTGAGCCTCGGCGGCACAGAGAGCCTGGCTTCGCATCCGGCTGCCATGACGCATCTGTCCGTGCCGGCGGAGCGTAAGCAGAAACTCGGCATCACCGACAATCTGGTACGCATCTCTATCGGTATCGAGGATTCGGCGGATCTCATTGCCGACTTCTCGCAGGCGCTCGCAGCGATTTGACGATCTGATCAGGTGCGCGAACGGTAGCTGCGCTGCCTTCCGCGCCCTCTAGCCGCGCTTGCGAGCCCGCGGGCGAGGCGTGCCCCGACGGGCGCAGTGACGCGCCCCGATATAGGTCAGCTTGTCCCTGTCCCTGAGCGCGGCGGTGCGCAAGCGAGGCTGTAGGGTCGGCATCGGGCTGAGGCAGGCCGCCCGGAGCGGGACTCACTCAAGCCATTGGCCTGCCGGGCGGGCCTGCGTCCAAGACTGCCTTCAGAAGATACGCGCCAGCTCCTGTCGATCGAGGGCGCCATCGAAGTTCCGGTCGACGAAGATCCATTTCCAGCCGATGCGGTCACGGAGCCATTCAGGCATCTCTTTGCGGCCGAGCTTGCCGTCGATGTCCTTGTCCAGGAAGCCCATGAACTGGGCAATGTCGGCCGCACCGCGGTTGTGGAACGGCTCGGCGGCCGCTTCATCGGCCCATACATAGCTGATCGATCCGTAAAGCATCTCTTCCTGGCTTTGCAGACCCCAGCGCACCTGTTCATCCGGTGCCGGATTACCGAGATTGTTGGCGGAATTGTCGTAGATCGTGCGATGCACGATGCGCGTTCCGGCCGGCACTGCCTTTGGCTCCGCAAAATTGTAGGTCCGCTGCCAATTGAAGTCGTAGTTCGGCACCGAGAGGATCAATTCGCGCTCGCCGCTCGGGTAGATGAGCTCGAAATTGGAGCTGCGGCCCCTGTAATGCGAGTGCGGCGTCAGATTGTGCAGTACGGCGTCGTGATCGAACTCGAAGTACGCGTACTCCTCGTGCTCGGCGGCGTGCGCTGGAATACGGATGGTTGGGTTCAGCACCACCTGCTGGCGGAAATACTGATCGGGCGCCTCGTCCGCGAAGTAGAGCCCCACGCGGGTGGCGTCCACGGCCGGTCGCCCGTAGGGCGTGTAATGCATCTGGAAGGTGTACCAGGCGTCCTTGGATACGAACACACCCGTGCCTTCGGGCATGTGCGCGCTTTCGTTCCCTGGCGCGTAGCCCATGATGTAGTTCTCGAAGATGTCCTCTTCGTCACCGCCCCCTTCCGGGCGGCGCTCGTCCACCGTGCCCATGAGCACGTGGTGCACGGCCCGGCCATCGCCGGGAACAATGGTCGCCGCGACCACCCAGGCGTCACGGCCGAGCGTGTTTTCGACCTGCGGAAACTGATAGTCAACGATGCCATTCGCCGGCACCTCGAAGGCAGGCACTTCGAGAATCAGATCAGGTTCGCCGAGGGGCCACTCCTCCGTCGGTGGCTGGATCGCGAGTAATGGATCCGGGCCCTCGCCGCGCGGCGCGCCGGCTTCCGTCCAGGCGATGAGCGTTGCGCGCTCCTCGCTCGTCAGGCTCGCGTCGTGCTGCCACTCCCCCACCTCCGGGTCGAGGTGCCAGGGCGGCATGCGTCGCGTGCGCAATACCTCGCGGATCATGGGGGCGAACCCCTTCACCATGAGGTATTCGGACATTGCCCAGGGCGCGATGCCGCCGGCGACGTGGCAGGCCGTGCACTTTTCTTCCAGGAGCGGCGCGATGGTTTCGGAATAGCTGATGGCGCTGCCGTCACGCTCAGCGATGTTCACAATGCAGCCCGGCCCGCTACGTTCGCTGTATTCAGGCACCTCGCCGGCGACGAGTGAGTCGAGTACGTCGCGCACGTAGCGTTCGTCGGCTTCGGTGCGTTGCCGCTCGTAGTGCACGCGGTCGTTCAGCGGGCCGCGGTACACCATGCGCCAGGTTCTCGGGTTCACCACGATGACCTCAGCCGTGCGCGTAACGCCGAGCGAGCGGCCTATGGCCTGGGTGTCGTCGTCGAGGATCGGGAAGTCGATGTCCCACTGCTCGGCTTCCGCCGCGATGGTTTCGCGCGAGTCCTGCAGATTCGAGTTGATCATCATCACCTGCACGCCTGCTTCCGCATAGTCGTCGCGGAGCGCGCGGTAATCGTTCAGGAACGATTGCACGATCTGGCAGCCGTTCCCCTGAACGATAAGCACGATCGCAGGCGCGTCGCGGTTGTAGTGCATGCGGTGCGCGTCGCCATGCTGGTCAAGTAGGACGAAGTCGTCCACGAAGGCGTTCGCGGACGCGCAGGCCGATGCGCCGAGCGCGATCAAGGCCAAGGCCCACGGGAAGATCGACCGGTACGTCACTGTTAACGGCTCCAGGCTGAGTTCTGTCGTTATCCGCCGGAGACGATACCGCGAATGCGTAGGTCGGCGCGTACGATGGTCGCGCCTGACTGTCACGGTGGTTTGCGGCAGGTGATTCATGCTTGAGCGGCAGGCTGGTCTTTAGTAATGCGTCGTATTCGCATTTGCAATATCATGCCGCCGATCTGTCGGCGCCGCTGGGAAGCAGACAGGGAGTGGGGCGCGTCGTGACGCTCGGTTACCCATGGGTGAAGACTTGAGCATCCTGACCGCGCTCAATCCGGTGATCAGCTACCGGAAGGCCGTGGAAATCGCGAAGCGGGCATACGAGGAAGGCCGCCTGATCCTTGATGTCGCCCTTGAACCCACAGACCTGGAGCGCGCGGGCCTCGAGCGCATTCTTGATCCGGTCCAGCTCACGCGGGGCGGTCTCCACGACTAGACCGAGCACGCGGGTTAGCCGTCGCGGCGTGCCGCGATGAAAGAACGCACGCAAAGCGCTATGAAGATCAGCAGCCCAAAGCCCATGGTCAGCTGCGAGATTGTCGCCAGACGCAGGGGTTCGGAGAGGTTGAGGCCGGGCAGCGCGCGGCCGAGGGCGCCGAGCGCCCCAAGGAGTGCGATGCCCGCGGCGGCATGCATGGCGTGCTTGCGCAACGAATCTCTGAGGGCCACCGCGCCTGCGAGGCCGAGCGGGAGGCCAAAGAATGCCGGTATGAGCGCCGTCAGACTTGTCTGACCCGCGCTCAGCCAGGCCCCGACGCCAAGGGCGATGAGTCCGAGGGCAAAGGCAATGGTGACGAGAGGCATGAGCTGATGTCTCGAAGTTGAGGTAAGAACGGCGCGGCAGCGTCGCCCGACAGGTATGATCCACGCCGGCTGGAACCGCGCGGATCAACGCCCGTCAGCGTGAAGAATGACAGTGAAGCGCGAAAGCATCTATCAGCCGATCGAGGAGAGAACGAGATGATCAAGCACCGCACCATGCGCATGGTGTGCAGCACCCTGTGGCTCGTCGCCGCCCTTATCGGCGGGCCGGTCGCCGCAAATGGCCCGATCGGCGAGCATGTGAACGATCTCGCCGGCCACCTCGACCAATATGAAAACGAGGTCAACTGGCTCATCGAGCAAGTGGGCGGCATCGTGGATCGTTATGAGGCGGAGGGCCAGGAAGCGGCCCAGCCGGAGCTGGTGGTCGATCACTGGGAAGCTGTGGATTTCCACGCCGCGATCGAAACCAATTACGTCCCGCTCTACGCTTCGATCTGGCAGGCGCTGTTCGGGGTTAGAGTCGCGGTGGAAGAGGCACAACCCGTCGCTACGGTTCGCGCCGAACTAACATCGCTGGAGCAGACGCTCTGGCAATCGCTCGGTGCCGTCAAGATGGCTGCACAGATTCAGGCCCAGGGCGGCACCGCCACGATATCGGATGCAGACGCGCTCTCACCCAGCGCAACCATCGAGGCCATCAAGCACAGCCTCGACCGTGTGGTCGCAAAGCACGCGGAACGCTTGTCAGGGGAAGCCAAGGCGATCGTTTTCGATGCTTACCTCACCCGCTTCGAGGGGCTCGAGGGAGATCTGATCGAGGTCGATGCGGACCTCGTCGAGGCGCTTGAACTGGATTTCAACGTGACGCTTCCCCAGGCGCTCGATGGTGGCGCGTCTGTGGATGACGTCCGTGAGATCGTTCTAGCCATGCAAGCCAAGCTGGAGACGGCCCGGGGCATGCTGGCCGCCGTTGCAGAGCGGCGCTCAAGCGTCTTCTGAAGTGAGGCGTAGAGATCTTCTCAAGGCTGCCGGTACCGTCGCTGCGGCGGCGGCATTCGGGCCGAATGCCATCGGCGCGACACCGGCGGACGCCCTGCCGAAACTGTCTGGTGCCCTGACCCTCTACCTCGGGCGTGGCGAGGGGGGGCTCTACGAGAACGTCATCGCCGCCATCGAGGCGCGGAATCCCGATCTCGAACTCAAGATCCGCCGCGGCCCGACCGCAGCGCTTGCACAGGCGCTCGTTGCAGAGGCGAGCGCGGGCATTCGCCGCGCCGATCTCTTCTGGGCCGTCGATGCGGGGGCCGTGGGCTTTGTACGGGAGGCCGGCCTTGCACGCGCCCTCCCTGCCGATCTCACCGCCCAACTGCAGCCGGCATTTCGCTACGACGGCTGGGCGCCGATAACCGGACGCATCCGGACCCTTCCCTTCAACAGCGACCGCATCAGCCGCGCCGACGTCCCGCGCGACATCATGGCGCTGCCGGAGTCGGGACTCCGCATCGGCTGGGCGCCCGCCTACGCCTCCTTTCAGTCCTTCGTCACTGCCATGCGGCTCCTCGAGGGTGACGCTGCAACGGCGGATTGGCTGCGGCGCACCCAGGCCACTGCGACGAGCTACGCAGGTGAACTGGGGGTGGTGCTCGGCGTCGAACGCGGCGAGGTGGACGTCGGCTTCGCAAACCACTACTACACCCTTCGCCTGAAGTCGGGCCGCCCGGACGCAAAGGTAGCGCTCGCCTTCACCCGCGGTGACGCGGGCAGCCTGATCAATGCCTCTGGCGTCGTTGCGCTGTCTGCACAGCCCATGGCGAAGAATTTCGTGCGCTACCTCCTGTCCGAAGAGGTCCAGTCCTATCTCGCCCGAGAGGCCTTCGAAATCCCCCTCGCTGCGGGGATGGCGCCGCCGCCCGGGCTTGCGGCGCTAGACTCGCTCACGCCGCCCGATGTCGATCTCACACAGCTCGCAGATCTGCGACCCACGCTGGAACTCATGCGATCCGTCGGCGTGCTCTAGTGCCTCGTTCCTACCCTCTGGCCCTCGCCGTCGCCCTGATGGCCTGCCTTCCGCTGCTGGTGTTGTTCGACCTTGCCGAAGCGCCGGATCGCTTGCTTGATCCCCGCAACCTTGAACTTCTCTTATCCACCGTAGTGCTGACCGTTTCAGCGACGGCCGGCGCTGTGTTGCTTGGCGTCCCGCTCGCATTCCTGAGCACCTGCGTACGGCTGCCCTGGCATCGTGTTTGGCTCGTGCTGTTTGCGGCGCCTCTTGCCCTGCCGAGCTATCTCGGCGCATTCACGGCGTACGCCGCGTTCGGGCCCGGCGGAGAAATAGTGCGCGTGTTCGGTGTTTCCACGCCTCGGCTCTACGGCCTCGCTGGGGGCGCCCTGATCATGGCGCTCTACACTTACCCGTTCGTGCTCTTGACGACCCGTGCCGCCCTGCTCGGACTGGACGCCAGCTTGGTGAGCGCGGCGCGCACGCTCGGTCTGCCCCTCTGGCGCTGCCTGTTGTCCATCGTGCTGCCTCGCATCTACTCAGCGATCACCGCAGGCGCATTACTTGCCGCGCTCTACACGCTGTCTGACTTCGGCACACCTGCGATCATGGGCGTCGACACCTTCACGCGGCTGATCTACGTCGAGTACAACGCCTTCGGGCTTCCCCAGGCCGCACTCCTGTCGCTGCAGTTGCTCGCGCTCGTGGGTCTCGTGCTGTTTGTGGAAAGTCGCATGCGAGCCCGCGCCGAGCGTCCTGGCCAGACGCTCCAGCTGTGGCCCTCACGTACGCGGATCGTGGCCTGCCTGGCCCTCGCGGCGCCTATTACGCTCATGGCGATCGGTCTCCCCCTTGCCGTCTTCGGCCTCTGGCTCTGGCGCGAGGGCGCCGGGGGCTTCGACCCGGGGATCGCCTGGAATTCGATGCTGATAGCGCTCATTGCAGCGCTTGCCGCGGTCCTGCTTGCGTTGCCCGTTGCGCAGGCGGCGCAGGCCGGCCCCTTCGGCCGCCTGCTCGAGCGAATCAGCTACTTCGGCTTTGGGGTGCCCGGGATCGTGATGGGCACGGCCCTCGTTTTCGTCGGCCTGCGGCTGCCCGCGCTCTACCAGACATTCACCCTCCTGATCCTCGGCTACGCCTGCCGCTTTCTTCCACTGGCGGTTGGTGCGATTCGCAGCAGCACGGAACGGCTGGAGTCCGGCATCACGAACGCGGCGCGCTCTCTCGGCGCGCCGCCGCGGGAGGTGTTCATGCGCATCACCCTGCCGCTGACCCTGCCGGGCGTGCTGGCGGGCGCGGCGCTCGTTTTTCTGGAAGTGATGCGGGAGTTGCCGGCAACGCTGCTCCTTGCACCAACGGGTTTCGAAACGCTTGCGACCTATCTCTGGCGCGTCTACGAGGCAGGTTACTTCGGTCGAGCGGCGATCCCGGGGCTTATGCTCGTACTACTGTCGGCCTTCGGCCTTGCGTTGATACTCACGGGCGAGCGCCGGGCCGAATTCGCGGTAAGCCAGGGCGAGGGCGAGTAATGTTGAAGGTGAGCGATCTGACGGTGCGCTATGGCACGACGCCGGTTGTCCATGGTGTGGACTTCACGCTTGCCGCCGATGAAGTGCTCACCCTCGTCGGACCCACCGGGTGCGGCAAGACGACGATCCTGCACGCGCTCGCGGGCCTTCGTCCCCTCGCAGCCGGACGGATCGAGCTTGGAGCCTGGTCGGCGAGTCCGGATCACATCGTTCCGCCGGAGCAGCGTAACGTGGGCATGGTGTTCCAGGATTTCGCGCTCTTCCCGCATCTCAGCGTCCTCGACAACGTCGCGTTCCGAGTTCGCGAACGCGCGATCGCTGAACTGTGGATCGAACGGCTCGGCTTGTCGGACCTCCGGGAGGCGAAACCGGAACGACTGTCCGGCGGCCAGAAACAGCGCGTTGCATTGGCGAGGACGCTTGCCCACGAACCGGCACTAGTTCTGCTCGATGAGCCCCTTTCGAACCTCGACGCCGCGCTCAAGCGCACGCTGCGTTGGGAGATTCGGGACGCTCTCAAGGCCGCATCGGTTCCTGCCGTATGGGTGACCCATGATCAGCAGGAGGCCCTGGGCGTCGGCGATCGCGTCGGCGTTCTGCGGGAGGGCCGATTGGAGCAGCTTGCGCCTCCTGGGAGCTGCTTCGAGACCCCGGCCAATCGCTTCGTCGCGGCCTTTCTTGGCGATGCGACCTTCTTGCCCGGCACCATCGCAGGCGATCGCGTGGAGACGGAGCTCGGTGCGCTCGATGTGCTTCCGGGCGCGCCTGAGACCGGGCCCGTCGATGTTCTGCTTCGGCCGGGCGATCTTGAGCTTTCCGGCGCCGACGAAGATGGCGCCTGTCTCGGTACGGTCTGCTGGGTCCGCTACGAGGGCACCACGCGGCTTTACGCCATTCGTCTTCGCAACGGTGTCGAGCTAGAGCTGCGCACACACTCAGACAGCGCTTTCGCGCCGTCAGAGCGGGTCGCGCTCCGCGTCCGAGAAGGCCGACGCTTCACCTGCTTTTCGAGCGACGCGCGTCCGTAGCCATACGGCTGCGGCGCTTGGCTGCAGGGTATCTCCCGGGGCGGGAAGCGGAAGGGGGCGGTGCTGTTCTTTGCGCGCGTGAGTGGCTGCGGGCGCTCGCATAAGCAAACCCCAATGGTGTGTGCGACCTGCCTTGGCGGGCGGAACCTCGCTCGGCTTCAACGCATTCGCTTCGACTGCCCCTCTATGGTGCAAGGGGCTTTCCGGCCGCACTGCCGTATTTGGCAAGTGCGTGCGCCTCGGAGGTTTCGAAGGGTCGATCAACGAATTCGCTTTGAATCATGCTCGGCGCCACGATCTTCACCCGGACGTCAAAGGCCCCGAGCGGGTAGTGGGGTGATTTCGATTCGCCTTCCATCGCGAATCTCGAGCCGTGGTGAAGGATGGCAGGCGGGCAGGTTATGACCACGAAGTTTGCGATGATGCTTCGAGAGCCGACACAAAGCCGTTCTCGCACCACCGAATACAAAGCTCGAAGGGGTGCGTTGGCGGCTAAACAAGGAGGCACTATGTCGGAAGCCGGATCAGTCGACACCAGGCTGCCCACGACCGAAGCTGGCCGGATCGAATCTCTTGACGTGCTTCGCGGGTTCGCGCTGCTCGGAATCTTGCTCCTGAATATCATCGGTTTCGGGATGTTATCCCCTTCCTATTCAAACCCGGGCTTCGATTTGGCAGGCGCAAGCGCGATCAACGTCAGCAGTTGGATCGTGGTGGAGCTTTTCGCCGAGGGAGCCATGCGCTGCCTCTTCTCGATCTTGTTCGGCGCTGGTGTTGTGCTCTTTACCGATACCAAATCTGGTTGGGTCCACTACAGGCGAACGTTCTGGCTGCTGATGTTTGGTTTATTCAATGCCTACATTTTGCTGTGGAGCGGCGACATCCTGGTGACGTACGCGTTGGCGGGGGCGGTGCTGTATTTGGCGCGTAATCGATCGGCGAAGGCTCTGATTATGATCGCCGGGGTTCTGATTATTTTGATGTCACTCCTGCATGCGGTGACGGCGTATGGCTTGGGTGAAGCAGCTAAAGCGCAGCAACGAGTGCTCGCCGCAGAAGCGAATGGCGATGAGATTCACAGGGTTGATCAAGAAGCGGCTCTGGCTTGGCAAGAATTTACAGGTGACTTTGAACTGGACGATGCTGGCGCGAAAGCAGAGATCGCGGCGCGAACAGACAGCTACTCCAGCGTATTTAGCTGGACCGCCGATCAGAACGCCGGTGTATATGCTTTCGTGCTCCCGATTTTCTTATTTTGGGACGCACTCGCCATGATGATTTTGGGGATGGCGCTCTATAAGACCGGCGTGCTGCAGGCCGCTCGAAGTCGAGCTTTCTATATCAAGCTCACGATAGCCGGTTTCGGGTTGGGCTTGATTGTCAATGCGTACGAAGCATATCGAGCTCTTTCGAGTGATTTCGACGTAATGTCAACGTTTGCTCAGATGCAGCCAACCTACCACTTCGGGCGCTTGTCGGTGGCGCTTGGTTATATCGGTCTGTTGTGCCTGATTTGCCGGTCTGACGTGCTGCAGGCGTTCACTACGCGGCTCGCATTGGTAGGCCGAATGGCACTCACCAACTATCTGATGCAGTCGCTGATCTGCGCGGTAATCTTTACCGGACTTGGTTTCGGGCTGCTCGGTGACTGGCAGCGAATTGAGCTTTACGGCGTAGTCATCGCCATTTGGGCTTTCCAGATCTGGCTTAGTGCTTTCTGGCTTCAGCGGTATCGACTTGGCCCGTTGGAGTGGGTTTGGCGAGCCTTAAGCTATGGTTCTGCACCCTCGATCAAGCGGGCGCCCTAGCCAAATTTGCGAACGATATCGCTGCCCGCCTTCTCTTCGGCCACAGCAACGGGTGCGCGGGATCGATATCGTCGTGCGCCGGCCTTGCGGCGGGGGCTGTCGGCGATGGCGCAGGTACGCCGGCGGATGTCGCTGAGCCGTGGCGTACCGAGCAAATTTCCGATCACGTGCGGCGGAAAGGATTGTGGCAGGTGGCGCCGGCGCGTGCGGCGACGAGTTGTTTCGTGATCGAGGAGCGCATAGAGATTGCTACACGAAGAACATGCGAGGGCGGCGACTCCTGCGTGCGAGGCCCAGGAGTAATGGCGCGATCGAAGTCTCAGTAAGCGGTGGCGCACTGCTGGCGTACGCGCCAATGGGTCGATGTGGGCGGATTGAGGGGCGTGCTTCAGCGATGGGCCTGTCATGCAGCGTACGGAGATGCGTGGTTGCGAGATCCTGGAGACCGTCCTGCTATCGAAGTTTTCTCGCCGCCGATTACAAGGCAACGGATTCTTTGGGCACTTCGCTCTCGGGAACCGCTTCGAAACCGGCCCGGGCGTACGGGTACGTTTCTGGGAAAACCCGGGTCGGAATTGATGGCCGCCTCGCTTGCGTTTCGTAGCCTCCGGGTAGAGAAAAAGCGATCGCGCGCAATAGTTGTTGCCCTGTGGGCTGGATGAAAGAACATTGCGGAATCTTGGAGAGGAACTGCAGCTAGCGCTGCATCTGGTGGAGGGCGCTGCCGAGGTCGCGCTCGCACACCTGGGGCGCGGGAATGCTTCCAGGACGAAGGATGATGGATCGCCGGTCACCGATGCTGACATCGAAGTCGAGCGTCAGATCTTGGAGCACCTCACCCAAGAACGGCCAGACGACGCAATGCTTGGCGAGGAATTCGGCGCTGTAGCGGGCCGCTCCGGATGGTGCTGGCTTATAGACCCGATCGATGGAACCTGGAACTACACTTCCGGCCGGGACGAGTGGGGCACACACGTTGCGCTCTCCGATCGTAATGAGTTGGTCCTCGGCGTGATCTCGCGGCCCGCCTCGCGTTCAAATTGGTGGGCGACGAAGGGAGGTGGTGCCTTCTCCAGTTCCCCAAACGGGGGCGTAGTGCGTCTTGCTGCGTCGCGGCAAAGCGCCCTCAGCGAGAGTAGGGCAACGGTTTGGATCGAGGGTCCGAGCCGGGACGTGGATGCAGTCAAGCGCCATGCGCGCTGGGTTACGCCGACGCTGGATTCGATCCTCGAGGTGGCCGAAGGGAAGCTAGAAGCTGTGATCGATCCGGGGGGGCATCCTTGGGACCACGCGCCTGCGGTCGTGATCGTCGAGGAGGCGGGTGGGCGTTTCTTCGATCGCTACGGTGGACGGCGCATCGATCAGGGCCATGTCCGTTTCACCAATGGACACATCGACGAGGCCTTGCGCGATTTACTCAAGCTTGAAGGCGAGGGCGGCTTCGGCGCCTCTCCGCTTTGAGCACTGGGCGGCTGTTCGTGCGACTCCGAGACGGCTTCGCGAACATCCAACCCCGTTCCTTGATTGGCTCAGACGCGTCGGGGGCTCTATCGAGGATCGCGTTGAGACTACTGCCCGAAGCGTTCGGCGGGTGTGGGGCGCAAGCGCGCGTGCAATCTAGAAAGGCTGTGTCGAGCGACAACCCAATCAGCCGCCCGGGCGACACCCAGATTTACGTCCCCCACGACGATACCCCGATAGCCTCGTCCGCTTGCATTGCCGGCGGAAACGAACGAGGTGGTTGTCGACTTTGAGATACAGATGACCATCAAGACCTTGGCGCGCAGTGGCGCGGCGAACCGATCCATCGCCCGCCGACTCGGCCTCTCTCTTTATCTGCTCCACTTGCCGAAAACACGTGGACTGTGCGCCGGGGTCTCAGTTGACTGAGTGCCTGATTTGAAGACTGAGAGCGCTATGCCCTCGATCAGCCCATTTATTCTGCGTCTCTGCGTTGCTCTTTTGGCCCACGCGCCCATGGCTTCCGCTGCGGTGCGAGAGCCTCCCAGTGGAATTTGGTTCTGGGCGGACAAAGGAGCGCCGGCAATCAGATGGGTTTCGGTCAAAAGGCAGGGTAATGACGTCGAGTTTAAATTGGATGGCACTACCATCGCCGTTCAACGTTCAGGCAGGTCGATCTCGTTCCGGCTAGACAATCAAGAGCGGTTCGAAGGCGAAATCCTAGATGCCGACACCATTGCTGGAACCTGGTACCAGCCGCGAAGCGATTACTTCTATTCATCCATGGCAACTCAGGTCGAGTTGGCTGTGGCTGAAGATGGCTGGACGTCGACCGAGGTTCATCTGCAGCCCAGGCCCTTTCACCTGTTCTTGGATTTCTTCAAGGATGGGCCTGAGAGCACATTCGCGGCGCTGAGAAATCCAGAGCGGAACGACATTCTAAGCGCCACGCGTTTCAGAGTAGTACCGGACACTGAACAGCCCGCTCGTTGGTTCCTCGAGGCGGGCTCTGGCAATCGAAAAGTATCGATCCCGATTGTTGTAGACGATGAATTTATCGAAATGTCGCACTTTCAGGTTGACGGCACAGTGACGTTTTCTCGCGCTAGAGATGAGGACCTTGATCGCTATTACAGCCGACCAAGGTCCCCCACCCACGCGCTCTCTGACGTGCCGCAGCTGGACGATGGGTGGCGAGTGAAAGGCGTTGCGGAGGCGGGCTTCGACGCTACGAAACTCAACAGCCTCGTCGGTTACCTCGCATCTCAGGATCCACGCGAATTACGCCCGCAGCTCATACACAGCCTGTTGGTGTCGCACCGTGGCCATCTCGTGTTGGAGGAATATTTCTACGGGCATTCACGGGAGGAAGTTCACGACAGCAGATCCATGGCGAAGGTCTTTGGCACGGTGCTCGTGGGTGCAGCTAACCAGCAGGGCCTGGAAATTTCGGTAGAAGAGCCCCCCTTGCCTCCTATCCTGGAGGCCCACCGACAGCCGGTAACGGAGGAAGATCGACAAATTACGCTGGCGCATCTGCTCACGTACACAACCGGGTTGAACACCAGTGAAGACGATCAATCTCCTGGTTCCGAGGAGAACATGTGGGACCAGGCAGAGAACTTTTGGCTGTATACAGCCTCGCTGGAAAAGCTTCACGCGCCAGGCTCGGTATATGCCTACTCTTCCGCGAGCGCGCACATGGTCGGGTCCGTTATTGAAAAAAGAACAAAGACAAGTGTGCGAGAGTATTTTCATGAGACTATCGCTAAACCGCTTGGGTTTTCTGCCTATCACTGGAATTTGACGCCCGATGGAACGTCCTACTTAGGTGGCGGAGTTTATCTAAGGCCGAGGGACGCGCTGAAGATTGGTGCGCTGTATTCGCAGGGGGGGCGGTGGTACGGAAATCAGATATTACCTGAGCAGTGGGTGACCGATTCGACTATGCCCAGGGTCGACATCACGCCAGAGACGACGGGGTTAAGCGAGCGACAGTTTTCCAACTTTTATTTCCCCGGCCAGCAGGCTTACCAGTGGCGGGTGGACAAGATAGCGTCCGGCGGGAAAAGCTACTCCAGTTATCTGGCCACTGGCAACGGAGGGCAAATGATTATAGTTGTCCCGGAGCTGGAGTTGGCGGTCGGCTTCACCGGTGGTAACTACCGAATGGGGTCCGTGTGGTGGCGCTGGTCGCAAACTATTATCGGCGACTATCTGATTCCCGCTCTGCTCAGCGGTCCCGCTGATTAGCACTGCCGTCGGCATTAGACGCTATACAACGCGATCGGACCCGATTGAATCGCCGCACTCGCCCGGGGGTGGCGGAAAGCGCTCCGTAGACGCCCAGCGCATCGGGCGTCGCGATGTACTGAGTCAGGGATGATGCTGAGGTGGAAATCAATCGGGATCCTTACGTTCCGAATGGCGCAGTAAGGAAGTAGCTCCAGCGGTCACCAGAGGTTTGCTTGACCGCCCTCGTCGCTTACCCAGGGTCAATGAGCCGCGGCCTTGCGCTTCGTATGGCTCGTTTACGTCCTGAGCGTCCAGGTCCGGCTCTCAGCGACTTCCTTGAATCCGCAGGATCCGTACAAGGCTTGCGCTGGGGCGTTGAAACCTGCGGTGTAGATTCTGCAGCCGCGCATGCCACGCTTCTTCAAGCGCACCAGGCCGGCCAAGATCAGGGCCTTGCTGACGCCTGTTCCGCGATGCGCGGGCCGGGTGCCGAAAGGCTCTACCGAACCAATGCGCGCGCTCGCGTCCCGCCAGAACACGCTGCACGCCGCAATCTCGCCAGATTCATGGGTTGCGACCAGATTCAATTCGGGCTCAAAGACCTGGGCCAGGCCGCGTACACGCTCGTAGTGGGCGAGGGTAAACCCTTCGGAAGGTGCCCACGCGCTCCTGTGAGCTGCGACGAAGGCTTCGAGACCGGCCTGAGATCGGGGCACCGGCGCTATCTTGTAGCCGGAGGGCGTGGAGGGCGAGAGCTCGCCGAGATCATGCACAAGGTAGGGTTCGCGATGAGCGGACAGCGCAAAACCGCGCGATTCAAGGACCTGCTCGAGGAGGTCATCGGTCGCCATTACCGGGATCGCGAGCTCTCGATGTGATGTTGTGGTCGGGCGAGGATTCCGGATGGCCTCGGCCCAGTCGTCCATCGTTCTATGGTCGAGATAGGGCAAGCTCGCGGCGGGCCATCGCTTGCGAAGGTCCAGCCCCCAATTCAGCATCTCGCCGGCAAGGGGCTCGTCTACCTTTGAATCGAGCTGAAGCAGCAACAGGCAGGGTGGCTGAAACCATGCGAAGCCCGCCAGCCGCTCCTTCGCGTACCACAGCCTGAGGAATTCCTTCGGATTACTGCCTGGCAGTTGCCATGCGAGGTCGCTGTTCATGAATTGGGCTGGCTCGGGCCAGCGCTCACGCGCGTGATCGCTCAGGAATTGGAGCAGCACCGGGAGATGGGGCCTTGCAAAGTTGGTCGCGCGGTACATCAAGAACGCCCCAGTCCATTGGTTAGCGCCAAGTACGCGGAAGATGCGAGCGCACGCTAGCAGGCGCGCTTTGGGCGGGACAAGGAGACGGGCCACCACGAACCGCCTGCAAAGTTGGAAAGGAGGGTTTTGTGCACAAATCTGCCATCGCGAGTCGCGAGGCACTGACTGAAGGTAGGTTCCAAGATGGGCGGCTCGAAACTCGGTGTCTCTCGACCGCGTTGGCAACTGTCTGCGATGTGGGTGTTAGTGAATCGTGAGTCGTACGGGTGCGCAGGGAAAGCGCTTTCCGGAACCCTGCATCGGCCCATGGCATGCACGGCGCGCTGCGCTGCGTTCCCCGAGCCAATGCAAACATCGCCCTTGCGACGCGGTACGCTGTGGGTCGCGCGCTGCACTCCTTTGACCCATTCGAATGAAGGTAGTCATGACCTCCGAAGATCTCGCACCCATCGGCTTTGTGCTCGAAGCTGATAACCCCACGATCATTGAACTCGTTTCAGCTGATGCGCTCGGCGCGCGTCTTCAATCGCTCGGCGACGCCCAGCGCGCGTCGCTTGAACGCCAGGGGTTCAAGGCGAAGGGCGGCGAGTTCGCCTGGCTTGAAGGCAAGGGCAGCCCGCGCGTGCTCTGCGGCTGGGATGGCATCGATGGCCTCGCTGCGCTTGGCGGATTGCCGATGAAGCTACCCGAGGGCGACTACGCGCTCGAGGGCGAGGCGAGCACTCTTCAGCTGACAGGCTGGGGGCTCGGCAGCTATCAGTTCCTGCGCTACCGCGCCGCCAAGCGTGCGCCCGCGCGATTGGTTCTGCCGGCAGCCGCGGATAGGGACGCGGTCATCAACAGCACTCGCGCCGTCGCCCTCACGCGCGATCTCATCAACACGCCAGCGCAGGACATGGCGCCGTCGCATCTCGAGGCGGAGATCGTCGCGATGGGCAAGATCTTCGGCGCCCACGTCGACGTCACGATTGGCGATGCGCTACTCGACCTCGAATGCGGTGCGATCCACGCGGTCGGGCGCGCGGCCGCGGACGCCCCGCGGCTCATTGATCTTCAGTGGGGTAACGAGACGCACCCGAAGGTCACGCTCGTGGGAAAGGGCGTGACCTTCGACAACGGCGGCCTCGACATCAAACCGTCTTCGGCCATGCGCCTCATGAAGAAGGACATGGGCGGCGCGGCCACGGCCATTGGCCTTGCCTATCTCGTGATGGCGCAGGCGCTGCCCGTGCGACTGCGATTGTTGATTCCGGCGGCTGAGAACGCGATCAGCGGCAACGCCTTCCGGCCGGGTGATGTACTGAACACGCACAAGGGCCTGACCGTCGAGATCGACAACACCGACGCCGAAGGCCGACTGTTGCTCTGTGATGCGCTGTCTATCGCCTGTGAAGAAAAGCCGGAGGCGATCTTCGACTTCGCCACCCTCACGGGCTCGGCGCGCTCTGCCGTTGGTGCGGAGATTGCGGCCATGTGGTGCAACGACGATGGGCTGGCGGCTTCAGTCGCCGAGGGCGGGGCACGAGCAGATGACGCGGTCTGGCGCATGCCGCTGCATGACGCCTACAACCACATGCTCGACTCGAAGGTCGCCGACCTCGTGAACTGCGCACCGTCGCCGTATGCGGGTGCAATTGTTGCGGCGCTCTACCTGCAGCGCTTCGTCGACAGAGACATCCCCTGGATGCACTTCGACATCATGGCCTACAACATTCGCAATCGGCCCGGGCGCCCGGAAGGGGGCGAGGCGATGGCATTGCGTGCGGTGTACGACCATCTCGAGCGGACGTATTCCGGCGAATGACATAGGTCCGCGCGGGGTCGACGGACTTGAATGCGCGTGCGTTTTGCACAGAGCCACCCCGGCGTGGCCTCGGAGCGCGCGGGTCTTGAGTTCGGGCGAGCTCTGCTGGCGTGATCGCCGTGAATCGGCAGGGCCCGTTCCAGAGTGCCGCTGCGGCGCGCTGATCAGACCGCGCGAATCAACAGCACGTTTCAATAGCTTCGTTCCGCGCCTTAATGCCGTCTTTGAACGTCTTCGGCGTACCAAGACTTAGCCTGAAGCACTAGAACCGCCCGCGGTGTGCGTTGCCAAGCGGGGGAGGGCGCTCGGCTTCATGTGCTGCCCCGACGAGAGCCGTCCGCCGATCTATGCGGGCCCCCGTTTGTATTGGTGACTGCATCAGGGCCCTGTAGGGCGAATCGTGCGCGAGATCTGGGCGAATGCCTTGAGGTGCGCCAAGCTGCGTGCATGGTGTTTAAGCGCGTGAGCGGTGAGGGTCGCTGTCCGTCCGGCTGCCAAGCGCGCTGTTTGTGCATTTGTGTGGGGGAAGCCAGGGCGCGCAAACTCGTATCGTTTGCCGACCCCCGCACGCGTGATGGCCTTTTCCTCTTCAGCCCGGGCCTCATTCCAGCCCCACAGAAAACGCGCGCCCGGCGCGTGGAAGATCGTGTACGCACGCCGCACATGCGCTTCGGCAAGGGCTCCGGGCTCCGCTGCGCGGTCTCGGATTCCGTTGTGCTTCAAGCCTATTGCGGGTCGTGACGCGGCTCGCGGCGGGGCGCATGCGCTGCGGCGCTGCGTCATCGCCTTGATGCCGACCGCCGCCGGTAGGGCGCGCTCAGGCCTGCAATTCGATCTGCTGCCCTAGATCGGCGCAGGCCGCACCGGATCGGATCCGTCCCAACCTTTGGCTGCGTCTTCAATCAGCTTGAACAGGTCAAGGTAAGCCGGATTGTTGTCCCACAGCTCAATGAAATGCCCGAGGCTATCGACCGTATCAAAGTAAGCGAGCGGCGCACCTCCAACCGTGCACTCGAAGGCTTTTTCATGGCCTCTTGAGGCGAAGTCTTCACAGGTTTCCGTAAAGTTCTCCGGCATCAAACCGAGGTGGTGAACGCCCGACTTACCGGCATCCAAAAACTCTCGATAGACAGAAGGAGCGTCGTTTTCGCAATAGATCAGTTCTACTTGCACACTGCCGGAGTTCCCCAAGGCAAGGGAGACATCGGCATTGGAAGCTGCGCCGCGATATCTCTGGTCTTCCAGCGGTGCATGTTCGAGCAGGAAAAACGGTCCTGCCTTGAGGTATTTCGTCCAGTAGTCGAGTGCGCGTTCCATGTCCCTGACTACGTAGGCAATCTGGCGGACGGTGTACAAGGGTTGTGTCATAGCTTCGTCTCCCGAAAGGTCAGAATGGAAGCGTCACATAAAGCTGACGAAGACGGCATCACAGAGCGCCGTCTTCAACTTATCGGCGGTCCGAAGAAATCAGGCAGATTACTCCCTCGGAAACTCTGGTTGGGTGTTCTGGAGGTCTTAAGTCGTTAGAGCGTGGAGGATGCGGGTCGAAAGGTAAGCGGTGCCTTACCTACACGTTTCGGTCGCTATTTCCGCCGCATCTTGTGCACGCCGCCGTGGGTTCAACGCTAACGCTGCCCATGAAGGCTGTAGCGGCGCACAGACGCGTCTTCGATCAGGCGGGCCCAGTTGGCGTCGTAGGGGTGAACAAAACGTGTTCCTCCATCCTCATCGACCAGCGGGCGCGAACTATTGCTCCATCCGAAGATACCTCCGGATAAATTGGCAACGGCCACAGCGCCCTCGTCGAACAAGCTGGCTTGTAAACGATCGGCGACAACAGAAGAACGCCAGCCGACAGAGCAATAGAAAATCACTTTTTTCCCTGCGATCGCACTGCCATAGCGAGACAGGAATGTGTCTTCATCGATGCTCGGGTTCACGCGAATCGCACCCTCAAGGTGGCTGACGGCATATTCGGAGGGAGTTCTAACGTCGAACAGCATGACCTCTTCGGGAGGCAGCTCGACCAGCCGTGCTGCATTGAGATGCACGACGCCAGGGTATGTTCGGAGGATGTCTTCGCGGATTGCCCGCAGTTCAGCGGTCATAGGCCAGGCGCCGGGCACAGTGCTCGCCAGCACCAGGGCGACTGCCAGGCGTAGCAAGGTCGCAAGGCTAGCCTTTGAGGGCCGAGGAGCAGTTTGTTCGACGGATGTCATTTCGCGGCTTCCCGTACTGCGAACGCAGCCATGGTACGGTAGTCGGATCCGGCCGCCCTTGTCACGCGGTGGCCGCAGGCGTATCGCTCGAGGATCGGAGCCGCTGACTGAAGCGTTCGCCTGGCGCCACCAGGCTCTCGCGCGGCACGGGCTCGACGCGCCCTGAACGATTCGTTTTGATCGAGTGCCTGAACGCCCCATGCCTAACGGCGCGCCAGTCTTCGCATCGAATCAATCGAGGGTTTGCAAGCTTTTGCGTATGCACGCTCGACGGGCGAGGCAGGTTGGGCGCGCATGCGTACGCCGAAGCAAGCCGATTGCCGCGGTTGCGTTGCCGGTCGACCATCGCCTGTCGGGGTTCTTTTCCGCGCATTTACGCGCTCATGTCTTGCTCGGCCTAGGCCTCAAATTCACGAATAGCCGCGGCGCTGGCGGGCGTGTACGCGCCGCAAGGCGCCCGTTATGAACGCAGGGGCACAAGCCAGCTTCGTTAAGGCTGACTCATTGGAAGGCCCGCTTCGCCAGCGGACATGATCTGTGCGCGAAGCCTGGGCGGGCCCTTGCGAAGCATCGTTAGCCGCCGGGGGGGCTAGCCATGGGCTGGAATTTGAAGGATGGCCAAAATGGCTTGTCAAAATGGCGTGATCGTTTTGCATCATGAATGTTCACGTCACCAGCAGAACGTCCACCGTGGCCTTGCCGTCGTCGGGGCCCGGCAATAGCCAGAAGTAGAGGGGGTTCAACCTTCGGCGGCCCGCAATCACTAGCAGCTCGAATGTCGCCGGGCCTAGTCGGGCCGGCAGCGCCTGCGGACCGATGCCGGCCTGACGGGCCGTTGGGCCATAAGGCGGGCCTATGTGGACATCCAACCCTCCCCTAATCGAAAGGCACTGAATCAATCGCGGTTCGGAAGTGAGCATCCACTGAGTTCTCCACCTGCTCGCAGTGCGAGCAGCTATCATCTGAGGTTGTGCGGTCTGGCGGCCGCATCGGTTCGCTTACAAAACTGCGCGCACCGCACGGGTCCATGCATGGCAGGCGACAGCAACAGGCAGAACTACCCGCGTGAGCTGGTCTACGAAGCCATTCGCCACCTGCGCGACGAGGTCGTGTTCATCTCCGACGACGACCGCCGTATGCGCTACGTGACGCCCTCGGTAACGGAGGTGCTCGGTCATGAAGAAGCTGCGTTCCTAGCGTTCTCTACGGTCGACCTGATTCACCCCGATGATCTGCCTATGGCCGCGAAGGCGGCGCTGGAGCTTCGCGGGGCTGCGGGGTCCTACCGACTCACCTTGCGATTGCGCCATGCAGATGGACGCTGGATCTGGTGCGATGTCGTTGGGCGCAATCTGATGGAAGGCCCGGTCGGCGGCTTCGTGAATTCACTGCGCGACGTGAGCGCGCAACGGGCGCTCGAAGAGCGACTTGCTCTCGAAGCGCGGCGCGATGAGCTAACGGGCGTGAGTAACCGGCGCGGTTTTCTCGAAACGCTTGAGGCTGTCATGTCCGGGCGCTCGGTTGGCCGCGTCGGTCTTCTGATGCTCGACCTCGACGAGTTCAAGGCGGTCAATGATCGGCTTGGGCACCCCGCTGGTGACGCGCTCCTCGTGGAGGTCGCGAAGCGCATCCAATCCGCGCTACGGCCCGGCGACGTGGTCGGACGGCTCGGGGGCGATGAGTTCGCGCTGCTCATACACCGCGCCGACGATGATGTGCTGCTTGAGGGCATTGCGCAGCGCCTGCGCGGTCTCATTTCCGAGCGCTACACGCTCCCGGAGGGCGAGGCGATGATCGGTGTGTCCGTCGGCGCTGCGCGTGCTCGCGCGGATGACAGCATCGATGACTTGATCCGCGTCGCGGACGGGGCGCTCTACGAGGCCAAGGCAGCAGGCCGCGACGCGGTCCGCGTTGCAGTGCGGTGAGTGTCGTTTCCGTGCGAGCTCTGGCTCGGGGCCGATGTCCGATATCGTCTGACTGCGAACTTCGTAGAGGCGATTTCGAGCGACGCCTTGGGCATCCAAGTGGCTGCGGGCGGTGATCGCGCCCGGATGCGACGATGTCGCGGCGGGCTCTGATGGCGATCAGGCGCTTGCCTCGGGGCCTTCGCCAAAGGCATTTCTCCCCTGAACGAAGTGCCCCGACGCTTCTTCGGCACCGAGATGACGCGCTGCGCCTCCAGCCTAGCGCCACGTTGCCGCGAAGAATTGAATGCCCATCCCGGAAACGACTGCCTCGCGGGCTTCCACTTTGTGCTGTGCCCTTGTCTGCAAGCCCTCGAAAGCTGACTGGGTCAGCAGGATGTCGTCTCGGCCTCCTACGTCCTCGCCAAGCTTCGATGCGAGATTGACCTCCTTGCCGAAGTAGCCCTCCTCGTCTCCTGCGCGGAGGACGTCCCCATAGCCCAGCCCGATTGACAGGCCGTAGGGTTCTCGCTCATTGCGCGCCAGTCCGCCTTCGCAGATCACGCGTTGCATAGCAATGGCAGCGTCGAGCGCCTGGTCCGGCGTCTTGAAGTACGCGATGCAGTTGTCGGCATGAAGGGATAAGGCGGTGGCGCTGGAATCTTGCAGAACGGTTCCCAGAAGCGATCTCGCGGAAGCAATTTTGCTGATGAAGTGGACGATGCAGGCTTCCTATGTGATACGGGAGAACCCGACCGAGTCGGCCATGATGATCGCGAGCCTCTCTCCGAACTGCTGTCTCGCAGCAGCCTCTCGCTGTGTCATCGGAATCTGTTGACGCTCGCAATCCGCCAGAAACTCCAGAAGCTTCATATCGTCGACCTCCATCCGCACGGGCTTCGAGCGCTCCAGCGTGGATTTGCTGCTCTCGCGGATCGATGCCCATGTCCCTTGTCCCACGAAAAGCGCGGCGGGAGACGTTGTCCAGCGAAGGAAGGTAATCAAGAGTTATGGAAGCGCCCGCGCCAAGGCCAATTCGCCCCGCTCACGCCCACAGTCCCCGGCGGGCGCTAAAGAATCTGTTGGAGCCTTGGCGCAGCTTCAAGACTGCATCAATGACTCTGCGTTCTTGAATCATCGGCAACCCGACGAGAGCCGTTGGCCGGAGCCGGATGTCGGGATGGCGCCAGCCTATCGGCTCGGCGCTCGGCTTGCCGTCATCGCCCGCGGGTTCCTGATCGGGCCATCAGGGGAGATGCCGACCAGAGCAGCAATAAGTCGAGCGCGGCGACTGCTCGTTGAGTTGCTTGCTTCGAGATGAGTCGCCGTGCGCCGGCGGGGGGTGGGGGCGGGCGTTGATCAAGATGCGGAGGCCGAGCATGCGTTGGACGACTCGGCGCATTTGCCACGCAGAAAGCTGCGCTCGGTCGCTTGGCCGTGTTGCTTGAGCATGCTGCCGCCGCCTCGGCGCTGTGTCCTCAAAGTTGCTTCGAGCGCAGAAGGCGCACCCTCCGGCGCAGCCGCTCACGATCAGCCCGTTTCGTGTTTCTCGGTTGAACGAATGCATTGCGTCTCCGATCCGTATCGGCGTCCAATGACCCGAGTGCCGATCCCGCCACGGAAGCTGAAAGCTGGGATGCTGGCAGCAGGACGCGTGTCGCTTACCGTATCTGACCCCGGCGAAGTCGGGATTGAGGCAACTTTTGAATGCTTGCACCGCGCCGCAGTTGTTCGTTGGCCTCGTCCTACTCATTGCCGCGACGCTAGGCGAAGCGATGGCGGAGCCTTCCAGGGAGAAGGTCATCCTCGACGTTGACGTCGGCATCGATGATGCGATGGCGATTCTCTTTGCGTCGAAGTCGCCGGAAATCGATCTGCTTGGGGTGACCACGGTTTTCGGTAACGCGAGCATTGAGGACAGCACGCGCAACGCGCTGTTTCTCGCAGCGCGATGCGGCCTCGAGGTTCCCGTTGCGCAAGGCGCAAGCGTTCCCCTCGTGGCGCCGCCGATCCCGCCGGTGGCCTACGTTCACGGGCGTAATGGTCTGGGCAATGTCCCTGTTGGTGAACCCTCCAGGGCCCTTCAGGCCCCGGTATCAGCTGCGGAATTCATCATCGCCCAGAGTCGCCTCTACCCCGGTGAACTGACGCTTGTGCCGGTCGGGCGGCTGACGAACATTGCGCTGGCGCTGCGACTCGATCCAACGCTGCCGAGCCGAATCAAACGAATCGTCCTGATGGGTGGCGCCTTCGATACGCGCGGCAACATCACGCCAGTGGCGGGTGCAAACACCTATGGTGATCCACATGCCGCCGACATTGTTTTCCAGGCGGGCTGGGACGTGACCGCCGTCGGCACAGACGTGACGCGACAAGTCATGATCGATCAAGACGACCTGGATGAGCTGGCGCGCAGGAACCCGCTCGCCGGCGGCTTCGTACGGGACATGACCGCTTTCTACCTGGAGTTCCACCGTTCCATTGGCGTGACTGGCGGCTTCTACGTGCACGATCCCACCGCTCTGATCTATCTGGTCAGGCCGGACCTGTTCGAAGTCACCCGCGCCGCGATCCGCGTGGTGACTGATGGCCTGGCAGTGGGGCAAACGATTGCCGCTCCCTATCTGGAATCGCCAGCGGGAACCTTTAAAGCCAATCGTTTCAATCACTACACGTCAGCGGTCGATCACGAGGCGGCCCGCGCGCTGCTGTTGAATCGTCTCGCCGAGGTCGAATTCGTCGACTGAACCGCGACTCGCGGCGGCGCAAGCGCTGCTGCCGGCAATTTGCTGCAAACCGCAGCCTCCCCTCGAGCGACGACGAGCGCCACCCGTCGCCCTCTTCGAATGCTCGCCGGGAAGCCTCGCCTTCAGTCATCCGTCGTCGGGTACTTTGCGGCCGGCTTTCGAACCTGGATTCACCCCGCAATTCAGATATCCCCATCTGGGCCGCTATCGGCCGTGGATGTGAAGCCCGGCGGGACGAAGAAGGTACGCGGTGGAAACCCAGCATGAAGCTGCACTGACTCGATCCTCCGGGCAGACACTGCGCGAGGTGGCCAACTTCCTACCTTGGCGGCGCGGTTACGGGCGGGGCCACGAAGACGGCGTGGACGGCAACGTGCGCCGATCGTCGATAAGCGTCTTCGGCGGGTGCGACAACACCCCCGCAGCGGGGCCCTTTGCGGGCGATAGAAGCGCAGGCCAGTGCCCGTCCCACCCACTGAACAAGGACAGACGCGTTCGGGCACAGCGAGCGCGTCCACGATCCGGATCGTCGGAACCAGTGGGCGCCCTCAGCCGTGCTGTCGGGCTAAGTCAGTTCTCCGCAGAGTCGAAGTAGAACTCGCTATCCGCGCGTGACGACTGCAGTGTTCACCGGCCACCTTGAGCCGACCTCACTCGCGAAGCCGACCTATGGCGGCGCAACCCGTTGTCGCACAGAAGAGCCCTTACGCCATCGAAGTGAAAGCAGGGAAGGTTTATTCCTGGTATTCCTGCGGGCGCAGTTCGCGGCAGCCCTTCTGCGATGGTTCGTTCAAGGATTCGCGTCTCGAGCCAGTTGCCTGGACTGCGGAGAAGTCCGATACCGCGTATTTCTGCGGCTGCGAGTAGGCGGGCGAGACGCCGTTGTGCGGCGGAAGCCGAGTCGCGGTCCCCGACGGCTGAAGTTCAGTTCTTCCTTTCATGCCCATTCACGAGGCTTCGCTTGGCGCCCCAGCACGGTAAACCGTTCACTCGCGCCGACGACCGCGTTGCCGCTCGCGGGTGATCATGAGATTTCGCGATCGATGTTGTGCGTCGCGCGTAATGCCGAGTGTCAGCGTGCGGAACGCAGTCACTCTGCAGTGAGATCGCTGGAGCCGAACGCGTAAGATGTGCGCCAGCCTTCAAGGAGAGATGTTCAGTGGATTACGATGAAGTTGTTCTCGGGCGTCGCAGCACGCGCGGCTATAAAAAGGATCCGGTGCCGAAGGCGCTGATCGAGGAGATTCTCGCGCTGGCGATGCGCTCTCCGTCGTCAATGAACACCCAGCCCTGGAACTTCACCGTAGTCTCGGGCGATGTGCTTGATCGAATCCGAGCCGGCAATACGGAGCGAAATCTCGCGGGCGTGCCGCACTCGCGAGAGTTCCGCATCGGCAAGGCCTTCGAAGGCGAGCATCGATTCCGCCAGGTCGGTGTCGCAAAGCAGTTGTTCGCGGCCATGGGGATCGCGCGTGAGGACAAGGAAGGTCGCCAGGACTGGGTGCTGCGCGGCTTCCGCCAGTTCGACGCGCCGGTCTGCGTGATCGTCACCTACGACCGCGTACTCGCCGACAGCGATGATACGGCGTTCGACTGCGGTGCTGTCACGACGGCGCTGGTGAATGCAGCCTGGTCGCGTGGTCTCGGCGCGGTGATCAACAGCCAGGGGATCATGCAGTCGCCGGTGGTGCGCGAGCATGCCGGTATCCCGGAGGACCAGGTGATCATGAAGGCGGTTGCGCTGGGCTGGCCCGACGAGAGCTTCCCGGCCAATGCAGTGGTTTCCGAGCGCAAGAGCGTGCAAGAAGCCGCCCGCTTCTTGGGCTTCGACGACTGAGTCTGAGGCACTCGTGGATCGCCTTCTTGCAGCAGGACCGTCGTGCGCTTGGGGGCAATGGAGACCTCAGGATCACTCCGCGTGATGAGGTATTGGAAGCGCTGCTTTTTGGAATGACGGAGATGCAGACGGCGTCCCCACGCCCACCGAAGGTGCCCTGCAGAGCATGAGCCGGGTTTCAGCGACGAGTCTTCGTACGCGGGGCGCTGATGTGTTCGGTGCGGCGGGTCGTCGCATCCCGCTCTGGTCGCGGGCCCGGGCCCGTACGGACAGGGGCGGTACCCTCGATATCGTGGATGTGTACTTCGCGCCATAGGATTCGGTGATGCGGGGACGGTTCTTTGCAGTTCTAGTCATCGTCGGGGGGCTGCTGGCGTGGGCGGCGCGCGCGCTTATCTGGTCGCCGGTGGACGATGGTCGGATCCAAGGGGCCGTCGGCGTGGTGCCGGTCCCGGTCCCGGTCCCGGTCCCGGTCCCGGTCCCGGCCCCGGCTCAAGAACGCGCAGCCCTCGTTCTAAGTCGATCGCCCCCCCCGGTTCTCGAGTTTGACCCAGTCGACTTCGATGACAACCAACCCGCGGGCTACTTTTCCGTCTCTACCATTACGACGTTCGGGACCTATCCGCTCACGCCGCTGGAGGTCTACGAGCGGAACATCTCTGCCGCGGAATCCGGAGATGCGGCCGCAATGCACCGTGTCTCCAAAGCCTTTAGAGAGTGCGCGAAGGCGCCGAGATCTAGGGAGCACTTCGAGCGCTTCTATCTGACCAACGCCGCGCTCGAGTCGTTGTGGGGTCAGTTCGAGAACGCGCTCGCTCGGTGCGAAGGGCTTTCGCAGAGGTTCCCGGAGGACGTTGCGTTCTCTGATCTCCAGTTGGAGTGGCGAGACCGAGCGGCCGAGGCACTCGGCCGAGGCAGGACACCTCACGGCGCAGGCCGAGTGGATCATGGATGAGATCGACGGCGAGATTGCGGGGGACCCGCGAAACGAGGAACTGCGTGAGATCCTTGCGGAAGCACTCCAAGTCGACGGTCACGTTGCTTTCTACCAGATGGCGCAATACCTGGATCGCGTCGCCTACCCCGAGGAGAACTCGCCGGAGCAGGCCGCTGTCGAGAGAGGGTTGTCGGATGCATCGGTGTGGCGCATCGCTGGCTGTAGGCGTCACGCCGGCTGTGATGAGCGAACGTTCCTGGGTCTCCTGCAGGCGCAGTGGTACGAGTACGAGCTAGGTGAGTTCCTGGATCGCGTCGCTGCAGTTGAGGCCTCCGTTCCGGCGCAGTGATTGCCGCCAAGATGCCCTGCGCGACAGCGCGCGGTGTTCGCGTCGGCGCATCGCTGGCGGCGACTGGTCTCTGGCGGCCGGCGCTGCATCGAAACCGCGGTGAAAAGCGTGGCCGTCGTTTGCCCGCCAGGCCCTGCGCCCGCGGCCGTAGGGTCCAAGGCAGAGTGGCGGCCCTGTGGAAGTCCTCGATCTACGCCTCCGGTGCCGCTGCGCTGCCGGCTGTTGCTCTGCGCCGTTGAGGGCTGCTCCTCTATGGTCCGCACCCGCGCACACCGATCCGTAGTACTTGTGGGCCGACGAGTGTCGGCAAGCGACGCAGATGCGGGTACCGGCGTACACTCACGTTGCGCAGCCGAAACGCGGCGACTTATGTTCGAACGACCGTCCGACTCATGGAATCGGCACTCCGCCTCGCTGGCTGACACACGGCGGGGTGCGGGTCGCGCGATCGCGGTCTGGTTCTTCATTTCCCTGCTCTGGTCGTCCGACGCAGCGGCCATCATCACGCTGCCCGCGAGCACCGGGCTGTGGCATCAGACCAGCGGCCCGGAGCGCTGTGCTTCTATCGGCGATTGGTACACGTCGACCCGGTCGAGCGGCTGCAACGGCACGCCGAGCGGTAACCCGCTGCGCCATGAGTTTCAGATTCGTGTGCCGGCTTCCGATCTCACCAGCGGCTCGGCTGCCATCCGCGTGATCGACGCCGAATCTCGTGAGGGCAGTTCCGATGTCGATGAAGTTCAGGGCGATCGCGACCCGGTGCGCTTCTGGATGGTCGACGAGAACGGCTTTACCGTAAATGACTTCACGGTCACCGAGAGCAACTCCTCCGACGGAGAAATCCTGACCTTCACGGTCTTTTCGCCCGGCGTTTATACCCTCTATACGGTGACGGGCGCCGACGCGATCTTCAACGACGACGCCGTAACGCGGAACGACGACGACAACAGCTGGCGCCTGGAGATCCCGACCGATTCGCAGATCATCTTTTTCGAGGGAACGCTGCAGCACAATCGGGGTGGCCGGATCGACGTGGATTTGTATTTTTCCGTCGGCGTTGGCGTAACCGGCCTCCAGCTCCGGAACTTTGACGCCGACAGCAACAACATCACGTCGATCAGCTATCTCTCTGCCGACGGCGTCACGGCCTACAGCGGTACGGTTTCGGGCAACGGCATCTGGAACGGCAGCGGCGCGACCGTTGATACGGGCGCCGATATCATCAGCAACCTGCGTACGGGCGCCTCCGGCGGATCGACCGAAGACGTCGGCGTGTGGACGGTTCGAATTCGCGGCTGGACGTCGAGCAACCAGGCGATCTTCGAGGTTCTGGATGAGCAGGGTAACCCGCTCCCGGTCGCGGACGACGATGATGAGAATGCCGCCACGAGCTCCGGCAGCTGGGCCGTGGCCGGCGATACGGATCTACCGGTCTCGGTGGGCCAATCCATAGATCATCCCTTCACGGTGACGAATGACTTCAATGCGCAGGACCTCGTTAATCTGACCGTGAGTGGCACGGCGGCAGGATTCTCGACGGCGTTCTACGACGCGACGGGCACGACGTTGCTCACGGACTCCAACAGCGATGGGGTCATCGATACCGGACCAATCGCCGCTGCGGGCAGCTTTGATGCAATCCTGCGCGTATCGACAACCGTAGCGGGCACCGATACGAGCGTAATCACCGGCACCTCACTCCTGGCAACGGCCTTCAATGTCGCGCCCTTCGATCGTACCGTGACGAAAATCACGCGAGCCGTTGATGTCGCTGTGGACAAGAGCGTGGAGGATCTTGACGGTGGCGACGTGGACGTAGACGACGTCCTCGAATACACGATTACGCTCACCAACAGCCTGGCAACGCCCGCGACGGGCATCAGCGTTTCCGACAATGTAACGGCGCTTCTCGGAAACCTTGAGCTCGACCCCCTCTCCGGATCGCCGACGAACAACTCGGATCTCGGCGCGAACCTCATCAGCATCTCGAACATCACGGTTCCCGCCTCTGGTTCCTACTCGATCGTCTTTCGCGGAACGGTGAGCGGCGCAGTGCCCGGCGATGCGATTTCGAACACTGTTGACGTCACCAATGGTGCCGTCGTCTATGCGGCGAGCGCGGCGACGCTTACGGTAGCGCCGTCCGCCGTGCCAGCGCAGGGCACGAAACAGCTGTATTTGGATATCTCCGACGACGGCGACAGTTCCGTGCCCATCGATATTTCGCGAGACCTGCCCACGATCCCACTAAATCGTGACGATGACGCGCGCGTCCGTCTCGACGGTGACGATGAGTCCGCGACCTGGGCGATTGATGTCGAGCTGGCGGCGCCGCTGACCTTCAACGTCGCGACCAGCAGCGTCGTGCTTTTCGTGCGAGAAACGGGCCCGGGGTCTCTTCGAGACATCCGGGTGGAGGTGCTCTGCGACAACGCCGTCCTGCTCACTCAGGAGCGGGCCGACATTTTCCTTAACACGTCGGGCACGAACCCCACTCAGGTCATCTTTTCAGCGCTCACGCCTGCCGGCGGAAGTGCGACCTGCACCGCTTCAGAGGCCAATACGACCCCCCTCGCGTTGCGCGTGACCAACGCAAGCGGCCCGGCGAGCGAGGACATCCGCGTCCATGCCAGGTCGCGCCTGTTCTCCGGAACGGAGTTCGAGAAACGCTCGCGCCTGATCCTGGACGCAACGACCATCATCAACGTCGACTCGCTCGGCTCCTTCACAGCTGCAAGCCCTGGGATCGGCACGCGCATCGTCTATACACCGGGTGACACAGCCTGGATCCGGGCCGTGGTCTCTGATCCCTTCGGCGCCCAGGACATCACAGGCGCCGAACTCGTCGTCACGCCCCCGATCGGGCCCACGCTGGGGCCCTTCACCATGTCCGAGGCCGTCGCCGTGGAGACGGCGGCCACGAAGACCTATGAGTTCGAAATCTCCGCGGACATCTCCGATCCGGGGGGCGACCCAGTGGGCATCTGGGGCCTTTCGGTCACCGCGACGGAAGGCGTGGCCGGAGAGGAGAATACGGACGGCAACACCGCGTCCTTCGAACTCGGTCTCCCCGACATGCTCATTATGAAGAGTTCGCCAGGCGTCTATTCGGACCCTGTGAACGGGAGTAGCGCCGGAGCGAATCCGAAGCGGATTCCAGGCGCAGTCGTGAACTACGTCATTCAGGTCTCCAATCAGGGCCGTGGGCGCGCCAGCAACCTCTCTGTCACAGATACGCTGCCGGCTTCGCTCTTGCTTGCTACCGACTCGGGCGGCGCGGGCGGTGATCCTATTAGCTTCAGCGCGGGAAGTTCGGGCCTGAGCTACAGCTATTCCGCAGCCTCTCTGGTAACGAGCGGTGGCAGCCCCACCGATAGCGACATGGATGGCTGCTTCGATAACGTCACGGGCATAGAAATTGAGCCGGTGGGCGATATGGCCGGCGAGGCGCCCCCCGCGACCAGCTTCACCTTCAGCTATAGAGCCTGCCTGCAGTAGTGGGACGTCAGGCCTGAGCACTCCGGCATGCAATAGATTCCTCAATGCTCGCAGCTCTGTAGCCGCAAGATCGTGCCTCGGCAATCGATTGCCTGCTGTGTCGCCGCAAGGCGCGTCGGCGAGCGTTCTCGGGAAACACCCCCTGACCTGCCTTCCGCTCTTCGGACCGGCTGAATCTCGACGGGATGGCCCCAGCGAAAAGAAGCCAGAGGGAACGCCTCTTCGCCGAGGGGCAGACGGCTCGGATTCTGCGAGAGCTTGACGAGAAGTGTGCGGCGGCGGCGGTGAAGGCGCGCGGGTGTCAGCGAGCTGACCGTCCATACGCGGCGCTGGGCCTACGGCGAACCCAAGGCGAACGACATACGCCATGTTGGTCGATCGAGCAGCTGCCTGAGGCAGCGCCAGCTAGGGCCACCTTCAGCCAAGCTGTGGTCCGAAGAGATCAAGCAGAACGTATGTCCAGCTGGCGTACCCGTGGGGCCGCCCAGGAATATCAAAGTGATTTGGGATTCGCCCGCATCGGCGGGCGTGAGTAGGTGTCTTTCCAGGCGCGCTGCGGTCTCGGTGAGGGCTGCGGCGGCAGCGGATTCTCAAGGACGAGCATCAGCAAGACCCCCGAACTTGACAGCGTCCGCCCTAGGTCGATTCGGCGAGAAGCCGAGTCAAGTTTTCAATGCTCGCCGCAACCTGGTTGAACGCGGCCGCAACGGCTGGATCGGAGGGGTCGGGATCGGGTACGTCTGCTTGTGTGAAACCGTCCAGGCGCGAACGCTTCAACCACGCCTGGAGTGCCGGATCACCCGCCCATGTCGCCATAGCCAGCGTGTTGGCGAGGTTGACGCGCAGGTAGTCCAGCGCCGAATCCGGGTGCGGGATCGGCGTGCATAGCGCGTTGCGTTCTGCGTCGCTCGCGTAGCTGACGGCAACGTGTCCGATGAAGGCGGCGCTGAAGACCTGCTGGCAAAAGCGAATTGCCTGCAGCGTGATCTGCCCTCCAGCGAAAATGGGCGTCGCTGGGCGAAGGGCGAGGCCGTCGGCCGTGCAGTCGATGTGGAGGGTTCCCGTATCGGTGGGTGCTTCGCCGTGCTCGAGTTCTATGACCGAGCTCTGCAGAGCCACTACGCGCCCCTTGCGGATAATGCCCGGGCGCAGGGCTCGCAGGGCTTCAAGCTCGCGCTCGGTTACCGTTGCGCAGCGGTACATGGACGGTTCCACGTCTCTATCAAGACGCAGCAGCTGACCTGAAGCCTCGACGCCGGAAAACAGCGCCTCGACGCTGTTCGCTTCGGCGAAGATCTGGCTTTGTGCCATAAAGACGCGCTGGGCCGCGTCCACGCCAACGCGTCCCGGCTGAATGTTGGCGCGATTCAGATACCACGAGTCGCGGGGCATCACCCAGCGTATCGAAGCGGCTTCAACGCCGTGTTGAAGCAGAAACAGACACGCATCCATGCCTGTCTTACCCGCACCGATCACAACGAAGCGATCGAAATGCCCGATCTGCTCGGGTACGGCATTGACCGCTACACAGTGTGCGTCGTCGTCTACGGGAAAGGGCGGCGGCCGCATGGAAGGTACGGTGACGTTCATATAGCTCGCGTCGACCACGGTCTGCGCGTGAACCTCCGTGACCTGGTCACCGCCAAGGGACCGGCAGCGTCCGGCCCCTTCGTATTCGTGCATTGGCAGGAAGCGCACCCTGCCGGAGGGCAGAAACTGCTGCTGCATCACCTGGTCGAAATAGGCGCATACCTCCCCGCTCGTAGCCAGTTCCGCAAGGCCGGCGTTCCATCCCGCAGCGTCGATGGCGTCACTGCCCAAGTCCCGAGAGTTGACGCCGTAGAAGGCGGAGGGCTGATGCAGCCGCACGAAAGGATATGCGCGCGTCCAGTGGCCGCCCGGTCGGTGATAGCGGTCGATCAGCGTGACCGTCGCATCGGACTCCGCGAGGATGCTGTCCGTGAATGCCATGCCCATGGCGCCCGCGCCGATGACGAGGTAGTCGCTTTCCAAGGTGGACTCAGACATCCGCTTTTGCCTCATCAAGGCTGCTCAGGACCCTAGCATGCGAAATAATTATCACTTGTAAAAGGGTGGCATTGACGTCCGGGCGAAAGCTGGCTCGGTGCCCCGCTGTCGCCTAAGGTGAATCTCGCTGCAGCGCTGCGGCCTGCACCGTGGGCCGGGACCAATACAGAGCGGGCAAGGAGGGTTGTCGTGCTGTCATCCACTGAGCTTCTTCCGCTGACGACGGGTCTTCAGATCGTCCTGTGGATCGAGGCGATCATCTATCTGGGCCTTGGCCTCTTCGAGCTCTTCGATGACTTCCTGGTGCGCCCAAAGCCGTGGATGTTCACCGAAGGACGGGCGAACGGCTGGCTCGTGCTGCAGCACAAGGTGGGCCACAAGATGCATGCGGGCATTTGCTTCCTGCTCGGCTTCATCGCCGCCAACGGTCTGTTCGAGGGGGCAGTCACGCGCTTTGAACTGGAGCTCATCTTCGTGAGTTTCGCGGTCTTGATGCCGACTATCCTTGCCCTCCTCCCGCCGGGTCGTATCGGTGTTCTCGGGCTGATCCTTAAACCGGAGTTCTGGCTCCAGTTCGTAATGTTCGCACTTGCCAGTGACCTTGTTCGTCCCGCCGTCTTGGGGCTCTGCCTGCTCCTCAACCTCTGGGGAATCATCGTATATCTGCTGCATACGAGGCGGACGCTTTTCGTCCCTTATCGCTACGAGACCTTCCGGCAAGACTGTGCAGCAGCAGAGGGGGAAGCTCTGGCCTCCCGGATGGATCGTCTGGCTGGCAAGTAGCGTTCGGACGGCGCGGCGCAGTAGCCGCACTGAATCGATCTAGGGGGTACCGTAAAGGGCACCCATGATGATCTCGAGACTGTCCCTGTCGTTCGCGCGGGTAAGCATCGCGCGCAGCTCCGTAGAAACTTCCGGCGCGTGATGGCGCTGCCGCGCGTAGGCGCGCAGCGCCGCGTTGCGCACGGTTCGTGATTCGCCTGGCCCCGCCGCAGCGAGCAGAGCGGATCGAGCGCTTTCATCAAGAGGATGCTGGCCCAGGGCGCGCAACATTACGGCCCGTACGCCCTCGTCACGCTCCTTGGCGAGGTGCGTTGTCAACGCGCTTACTGCCGACTCGTCGCTGATCATGCCGAGTGCCTGGGCTGCCCGAGTACGCAGGCGTGCATTCGACACATCAAGATAGGCATCGATGACGGGGATCTGCCGCGGGTCCCCGGCATTGCCAAGCGCACCGAGCAATGCCGCCTCCTGGGCCTCCGTCGCGTCGACTAGGCCGCCGGCTAACGCCGAGGAAAGGTTGGCGTCACCCTGCGTTCGAGCAATGATCCCGAGAACCAGCATGGCGCTGTCCGCGAGTTCACGGTCTTCTCCGCCGGCCGCGGTATTCCGCGCTTCCATCATCATGGTCTCGACCAGCACGGGGTCGAGCGTCGTGCGCGCATAGCGAAGGCCCATGAGGGCTCGAAAGCGACTTCGGTCATCAAGGTCGACAGCGGTCGCGATCGCCGTCAGGAGTCCATGAGCAGATGGCGTATCTGCCTGGCCGATCGCCAGGAACAGCGTTTGCTCGAAATCGTCACTCCAGCTGTGTTCGCTGAGGGGGCCCACGAGGCTGTCGAGGTAGCGATTGTTGTCGTAGAGCAGGGCTTCCAGGTCATCGGGGTCGAGGCCTGCTTCCGCGAGCTTTCCAAGCGCCGCGATAAAGGCCTCTGCGTTGGCGAGAGGGCGGCGCGGCTCGGTCGCGTAGATTGTTTCGCGAGGCGCTAGAGGCCAGAGCGCAGGGTCGGCAGGCAGCCGCGGCAGCTGGGCCGCGCTGGCAATTGGCCGCCGGCTGGCCACCAGATCCAGCGTTTGCAGCGTGCGCAGGCGTACCGCGCCCGCGCCGGTGATGATTTCTATGTCCGAGCGGCCCTCCCCGTCGCCGAAACCGCATGCGTCCGATTGGAACGAGAAACGATCGCCGTGGATGATCACCGTCTCCGGGCTCAGTGCCCCGGGTCCGCGGCCGCCCACAAGCGTGTCATAGGCCACTCGGCTGCGCGTAGTCGCCCGCGCCTCGTCTTGCTCGTACGTGGCGAGATAGACACCAAGGTCGTCCTGCTCGCGGCGCGCGTAACGCTCCGGATCTGCACCTTCTGGGGGCGGACTCACATGCAGCGTGCGTTGAATCCCCATAAGTTTGGCTTCATCGCTGGGCTCCAGTTCGGCGGCGTAGCGCATTCGCAGTACGCGCCCCGTGTCCCGTTCGAACTGTGCAGCGAAGGGGACGCCGTAGGCTCGTACGACGGTGCGCTCACCGTTGAGCGTCAGTTCTGCGCCGTACAGTTCGTAGCCGACCCAGAACCAGTCGTCATTCTCGATGAGCCTGCGCCTGAGCAGCTGCCCCTTGATCTCAAGCCGCGATCGAGAGGTGCCTGAAGGCAGTTCGAAGCGGGTCGTGCTCAGGGATCTGAGTTCGTGGGCCGCTTCGCAAATTGTGTCGGCTACGGCAGTGCCGCCCAGCAGGCAGAGCACCAGCGCCGCGAGGCGGCGCAGCAGCGAGCCCATCTATCTAGAAGCTGAGCGTTGACGAACGGCTGAGCAACGACCATGTCTTGTCGTAGAGGGCGCCCGTATCGTAGATCGTCTTGCGGGCTTCCTTCTTGGGAAAGCTGCAGCACCATTTGTAGGTGGGGTAGCGAACGAACAGGAACAGATCGCCTTCGATTGCCTGCAGTTCGTTGTCGACGTCCACCTCGAGGGTGATACGCCGATTGGTCGCGGCGCGGCTCAGATCAGCCGTTCCGGTAACGGAGAGGCCTTCAGAAATGAGCACAAACTCTCCGCCCACTCCTCCGGAAGCGACGCCCAGATTGATTTCCGCTTCCGCGAACGCGCCCATCTCGGCAGAGAAGATATCTCCGCTGGCTTCAAGGACGAGGTTATCGAAGCCAAAGCCAGCGCCGAAGCCGATGCTGCCTGATACGCCGGCCTTGACGGTCAGTGGCACGATCGCGACCACAAAATCGGCCTCGAAGAGCTCTTGCTCTTCCTCCCACGAAAGATCGTAGGACTTCTGCAGCCGGTCGGACACGCTGTCCGATTCGGCGAGAACCTCGAGGCCTAGAATGCTGACGCCTACGTCGTAGCCAGCGCCAGCGGTATCGCCGAAGGCAAAGCCGCTCGCGTGGGCGCTGAACAGCGTTGCCCGGTTGTTGAAGATATAGAGCTCGAAGCTGCCTTCCGAGTCGAAGCTCGCTTCGAAGCGGTTCTCGCGGACCACGTTCTTCGTGCTTACGTCCACGCCGATCGCAAACTTGCTGCGGTCTCCATAGCGGTGGTCGAAGGAACGCGAAAAGGTAAGCGTTCGAGAACGGTTCAGTGCGCCTACGGCCTGATCCATAAGCGCTTTGCTTGTGCGGATGGCACTGGAAGCGACCTGCTCGCCTTCCTCCGGCGTGGGCGTGAAGAAACGAAAGGGCACGCTCAGCTCGACAATGTTGTTGTCCTGGGTCGCTTCACCGACATCGCTCAGGTCGGTGATCGTGAACTGCAGGGTAAGCAGGTTTTCCTCGGCAGTTTCATCGTAGACCGCAAAGATCGCCTGCTGCAGAGCGCCGTTGACCCCAATGTCCCATGGAAAGTAATGAGGCTCGAGACTGTTGGGGAAGACGATTTCCGTGCTGTCCTCGTAGCGCTGTCTTTCCTCATCCCAGAGATGCGCGACGATGGGAACGCCGTTGATGACAACAGCTGCCGAAATCCGAGCGCTGAGTACGCCACTGCCCCGCCGCTCAGCGTCGATGTAGCCAACGATGTCGGACTCGATCTCCGATGGCGGGCCCGTCTCTGCGGCCGCACCGGACTCGGGTTCGGGGAGCAATATGAAACCTTTCCCGACTTCTATCTTGTGCAGGATGAAGTCGCTAAACAGATCGGCCTCCAGACTGACCGTTGCAACCGTTGGGCTGACGTCCGGAACGGAAAAGCCGCGTGAAAGATTGTCGTCGGGATTCACGTCGGCTCCGACGACGCCGGAGGGATCTACAGCTGCGACGAGCAGATAGGTGCCTGTCTCGGAGATGGTTTCAGGAATGATTAGATTTGCCGTGTAGCGCCTACGCCCGGGCAACAGATTCTCGATCAGCACCTCGCCCAGATCGTGGGTTTCTGCATCCAACTCGGTGACGAGCTGGTCTGCTTTTTCAGCTTCAATAAGCGAAAAGTGCACACCGATCTGTTCAGCTTCTACCTGATCGGCTTCAACCTCGAAGTCGAAGCTGATGGGTTCGCCGGCCGCATAACTCGATGCCGGCGGTGGCGAGATGGATGCGAGGGCGACGTTCGGCCCGCTGACCTCTGGCGCGCGGGTACTGCCGTCTTCAAAGGCGTCGCAGCCGGAAAGAAACAGCAGGGCAGATAGCGCCGCCAAGCGAGCTTGAAAGTGCCAGTTGGCCAGGTTGTCGATTGCCATGACCTTTGCCTCCCCGGCGCAGCGCCGATGGTCGATGCGGAACATGGCGTGCGGCATCGAAAGCACTGGCCGGCGCCAAAGTGCGAAGCGATCAGCATTCGCCGATGTGGACAGCGAGAATACCAGCGTATCGCGGCGCGAGGCCCTGCGCCCCCCCGCACCGAGAAGACATTCGCCTTGGGCGCACGCCTCGCACGCGCATTCGGAGCAGCGTTCCGCTTTCGACGAAGCCGGCCGGCTTGGTGCCGCTCGATCCTTGCGCAAGCATTGCTGACCCGCTGACCCGCTGACCCGCTGACCCGCTGACCCGCTGACCCGCTGACCCGCTGACTCGCTGACTGTCAGGTTTTTCATGGCGCTGATCTGGGTTGGCAGCTAGAGGCTGAGCAGCCGGAGCCACTGGGCGGGAACATAGTCTGTGTGGCTTGAAGACGCGGCGATGCGTTTCAATGGCGGCCGCGCGGGCTCGCCATATAGCGGATCCGACAGAGCGTCCGTGGCCGCGATCGTTCAGTGCGCGCCTGTCCGGCGTCCGAGCGGAGGCGCTGGCGTGGTCGCGCCAGCCCCGTCGTGACAATTCCATGGCCGAGCAGGGTCTCTGGCGCCGATGGATGCTCGCCAAGCTGCGTTTTAGTCTGCTTGTAGGAGACAAAGATAGGTGAAGGCTTCGGGGGAGAGATCACGAGCGTGAAATGGTGCGTTCAGATCGCGAGCAGGGCCGCCGCGTTGGCTGATTTCCGGTTTGCTGCGCTCTGGGCGGTTTCCGGAGCGGTGATCCTTGTCGGTGCGTTCGGCATCGCGTGGTGGGTGGTGGAAGGCCCGTATCCTGGGTACCGCTTGCTGGCCTACCCGGGCATCGTGGCCACGCGTTTGTTCAGCGAGGAACTCGACTTCTGGCCCAAGCTCGGGATCATGCTCGCCGGCCAATACTTCGCCTTTGTCGTTGTCCTATTCGCGGTACGGATGGCCCTGCGTTCGTGGTGTGACCGACCGCGGTAAGCTCCCGTGCAGATTCTCCGATTGTGATCTCGGCGCGGCCGCGTTCGCGATTTTTCGCGGTTGCTTCGCGCACTCAGGGCCGGGTGGGGTGTCGGGTTTTTCCATGCGTTCCGGCCTGAAGCGAACGCCGGCGCACACGGCTGCCCGCAGCCGCTGATCTCTGTTCCCTCGTGGCCTCGTTCTTGGCTAGGGTGCGGGTCCGAACGGATGGGAGCATCACCATGAAGGTCGGTCTAGCGTTCGCGAGCAGCATTGCCATCGACGGCGCCACTACCATGGAGCTGTGCCGTCGCGCCGAGGCGGCGGGTTTCGAATCGGTGTGGGGCGGTGAGCACGTGGTGCTGCCTGATTCGATCCACTCGAAATATCCATACACCGAGGATGGCAAGATTCCGGCGCAGCCCGACACGCCGATCCCCGACCCGCTCCTGTGGCTCGGGTTCGCAGCGGCTGCGGCGCCGACGCTGCGCCTCGGCACTTGCATCCTCATCGTGCCCCAGCGCAATCCCCTGATCCTCGCGAAGGAGCTCGCAACGCTCGACGCACTCTCCGGCGGCCGCGTGGAGCTCGGCCTTGGTGTTGGCTGGCTTAAGGAAGAGTTCGATGCCCTCGGTGTGCCCTGGGCCCGGCGCGGTGCGCGCAACGACGAGTACATCTCGGCCATGCGTGCGCTCTGGGCAGGACCGCACGCGGAGTTCCATGGTGAGTTCGTCGATTTTGAGCCCGCTACCTGCAGTCCGCGACCGGTGAACGGGAACATTCCGATCCTGGTCGGCGGTGACACCGACGCAGCGATCGCGCGCGCCGTGCGACTTGCGGACGGCTATTTTCCCGGGGAGGGTGACGCTGCCCGGCTCGATGCGCTGCTTGGCCGCCTGCGCGCTGCCTGTGAGGCGGTGGACCGCGATCCTGTGAGCATCGAGGTGAACGCCATGTTCGGCGCGCAGTTCGCCAATCCTGTTGCCGGCGTCGAGCAGATGGCAGGGCTCGGCGTCGGACGGATCATGGTTCCGGCATTCTTTTTTGCGGGCCCCGGTGGGCTCGATCGCATGGAGGCCTTTGCCGAGCAGGTAATGCCGGTGGCGGCAGAACTCTAGGAAACGCCATGCGGATCAGGTACCGCCTGCGTGTCGGCGCGCATCGCCCGACCCGGATCGCCGCTCGTGCGATCGGGTCGGAGGTGGTGTGGCGTCAGCTCAGATCGAGCGGCCGGTAATAGTCCTTGCCGTCGCGTTCGTACTCCATGCGCCTCTTCATGAACCGCTCTCCTGCGGAGCCTTCCTCGGTGAGCGTCAGGTCCTGCCTGAAGAAGTTCACGCTATCTGGATGCAGGTCCCGCGCAAGGCTCCAGTAGTGCTCTGCCTTGTCGGTTACGCCGTGCTGGCGAAACAGGTTGCCGAGGCGGAATGCGGCTTCGGCGCGTTGCTCTTCAGCACCGAGCGCCCGGATGTTTCCGGTTACGGTCTCTGCTGACTGCACGTGGCGGCTGTCGGCCCCCTTCGCGACCCAGTCCTTTACGGCCGGCGCGTAGCTGTCTACGCCGAAGGTGATGGACCGCTCGCCGTTGCTTAGCTCGTGGACCTTGGCGTAGGTGCCTTCGTCGATGCGCACGATCCGGCCGCTTTCGTCGATCCAGGCGGCAGACGGTACATTCACGAAGTTGAAGGCGCTGCTGACGAGGTGGTCCTCGTCGATCACCTGTATGTAGGTCGGCGCCGCCGCATCGAAGATGGGGCCCGCCGCGGCTTCACCGCCGGTGTCCTCTGCGACGCAGATGATCTCGAAGTTCGGGTCGTTGATGTCTTCGTACAAACGTTGCCACACGGGCACGTCGAACTGACATCCTCACCAGGATGACCAGGTCACCACCAGTGTCTTCTTGCCCCGAAAGTCAGCGAGGCGGACGATCTTGTCCTGTCTGTCGGTAAGCTCCAGGTCTGGCGCTTCGGCGCCCGTCAGTAGTCCGCTGCGTTTTGCGGGCGCTTCGGCGAAGCTCCACACGCGGCGCTCTGTGTCGGCCACCCAGGCCTGATCGAGCAGATCGGCGAAGGCCGTGACGTCGAACCAGCGCTTGTTGTCGGCGTCCACGAATAGCGCCTCGCGCACCGGGATGCACAGGCTCTTGTAGCAGGCACCCTCGGGCTTCAGCTCGAAGCCGGTGACGCGTACGAGATCCTCGGGGCGGATCAGCAGCCTGTTGCCGGGGCCGGTCTCTTCGAGGGTAATGCGTCGACCCTGGTAGAGCACGGTGGTGTCGCCATTCGCGTGGACGGGCGTTTCCTCGAAGGGATGGCGCTGTTCGGGGTGCGCCATGAAATTGGCCATGGTGGTACGTCCTGTGGCTCGGGAGTCTTGACTCTAGGTCGGTCGGGACGGGCAGGCCACCGTCAATCGTCCCTAGTGCGTGATCTGTCTCGACGATCTGTCTCGACGACTCGTCTCGACGATGCGTCTCGACGATGCGTCTCGAACGCTCGGCGAGGCGCTGCGGGAACGGCGTGGACACTCACTGGGGGAGGGAAGAACACAGGGCCAGGACGCCCGCCCGTCTTCCCGTCCTGTCGGTCATGAAGCAGCCGCCTGTCGTAGGCTTAACGTCTGCGCACCACTTGCGCGAGCCCGCGCTCAAGGCGGGAGACCTCCTCGTCACGCGCTCGGCCGACCCCCGAGAGGGCAGGGCGAACTCCCTGCATGATCGACGATCTTTCGTGTTCTGTTCCGCTGCAGCATCTATTCCGTGACTGAATCCTTTGCCCGCTGGCCCGCTGGCCCGCTGGCCCGCTGGCGCACTGTTGTTGGAAAGGGGTTAGTCAGCGCTAGCGCCTTGCGCCGAAACGTTGCGGTATGCCTGCTTTGGCGCTCGAGGTCTCAGCCTCGCGGCCAAGACCAGCGCTAGTGGAGGAATCTGCGATTCCGGAGTAGAACCTTCGTGAGAGCGTCAAGGTGCAAACGGTCGACATTCCGATCGCGGAGGTCTTTCCCCAACCGTTGGCGATCGTGGATGTGAACGTGATCGACGAGGCGGGCGTGCCGTGACAACGGGAGTGATCTACAGCCGCACACAGTTCGCGCCACGGGCGTGTTCCAGACGTTCGGGCGCACCGGTGTGCCTATTGGGCCTCTGGGCGCCTGTTGGGCACGAACGACTCCCTGTAGCCGCGATCGCTCGCGCGGGTCTGGCACGTTGTCTGCAGATTCTGGAACGCTCCAGCGCCGCCGGAGCCATCAAGCTCCGTCCGCAAACTGTCGAATCCAGCCGGTGATCAATCTATTTCGCTATCGGCGTGCGCCGCTCGTCGATCCCTACCAGATCAAGAACGAGCGTCTGTTCATCACCTTCCTGCTCGCGACGCAGGCAATTTTTTCAGCGTTTGGTGTGCTCAGTATTCTCACGGAGAAGACATTCGCGGGCGCTGTAAATCTGCTCGGCGGTGCGGTGCTCGCGCTGCTGCTCTTGGGCTATGCCCGCTTCGGCCTATACAGGATTGCGGTCGGCGTCTTCATTACGGTTGCAATGATCATCATTGCGGTTCAGCACGTCGTGACGCCCCCTGCGCTCGGGGCCAATCTTCTCTGGATGTGCCCGCTCGTATTCATCGCGATCTACATGGCAGGGACCGGTGTCGGGTCGATCGTGGCGATGATTTCTACCGTGGTGATGCTGCTGGCGGAGGTGATCAAGGCAACGCGCCCGGTCGCGTTCGACGAGTTTACGCACACAGACATCTTCTTCTTCGAGATACTGACGATCATCCTGTCTTCCGCCGCGACGTTGGTCATCGGCCTCCGTGTGGCCAGAGAGGAGCGAGGCGCTTTCAGTCGTCTCCGTGAGCAAAGTCGGGCGCTCCGCACGAGCAAGAACGAGAACGAGAACCTCGTCTACCTGCTCAGCCACGATATCGCGAATCCGCTGCAGATCATTCTCAGCAAGAGCGAGGAAATGGCTGAGAGCATCGCTAAATCGCAGGCGACGGATACGAGCCTTGCCGAACAGGTGTTGGAGATCGACGACGCGAGCTGCCGGATCAGCGACGTCATCACACAGGTGCGCGCGTACAAGGCGCTTGACTCCGGAAAGCTGTCGGTTCCGCTCGATTCCATCGATCTTGTTCATGCGGTCGAAGCCTGTCTCGCCCAGCACCAGACAGCGATTGATGCGAAACGCTTGCAGATTGTCATGGACGTCGACGTTGACGCCGATCGGCCGATCACCGTTCTCGCTGAATGGACTTCGCTGACCGTCTCTGTGCTGGGCAATCTGTTCTCGAATGCCATCAAGTTCTCTCACCCCGATTCGATCATTCGACTGGGGATAGGCCGAAGGGAAGGCGGGCGAGTCGTGCTCTGGATCGAGGACCAGGGTGTGGGCATACCGGATGACCTCATACCGCTTCTCTTCGCGCCGGACGTCAGCACCAACCGGGAGGGAACCGACGGGGAGAGCGGAACCGGTTTCGGCCTGCCCATCGTCAAGATGTTCGTGGACAAGTACGGCGGGACAATCGAGGTCGCGTCTGGATCCGGGAATCGGGATCGACGAGGCTCCCGTTTCGAGGTGGCTTTTCGCACCGCGCAGAGTCCTGTGGTGGCAAGCTGAAGGGGGGGCGTTCTTGCGCTTTGCGCCCCAAACCCAGGCCAATTGCGCGAGAGCGAATGTGTTCGAAGTACGCTGACGGACGGCGCCGTGTCTGAAGTCGGGTGCGCTGCTGGGCGGGTGAACTGAGGCCAGGGAAAAGGAGACGGGCATGGCCGGAATATCTGCCCTATAGCTCCGTTATGCTTCACCGCGAAAGCAGCCTGGGGAGGGGCTTCATGTCGCAAGAGTCTTCGGGCAGCGCCAGCGCGTTGCCCCTTCGCACGGTCTGGGGTCATGGCACGCTCGGCCTGCCGCTTGCCGTCATCGGCTATCCGCTTTCGATCTGGATTCCCGCGCACTACGCGGGCGCGCTGGGCCTGCCACTCGCCACTGTGGGCACCATGCTCATGCTGGCGCGCTTTACCGATGTCATTACCGACCCGCTCATTGGTGAACTGTCGGATCGCTTTCGTTCACCGCTGGGGCGACGGCGCCCGTTTCTGATTCTGGGCGTGCCGCTCATGATGCTGGGCGCTTGGCAACTCTTCGTGCCGGACCCGGATGTGGGGCTGGGTTACTTCCTGCTGTGGCTCACGCTTTTCTTCCTGGGCGCTACGCTCATTTCCCTGCCTCATGCAGCCTGGGGCGCTGAGCTTTCGCCGGATTACCATCAGCGCTCACGGGTGACTGCCGCACGGGAGGTCTATGTCCTTGCGGGCCTCATGACCGCCGCCGCCGTACCCATGGTGGTAGAGGTCATGGCTGACCGGGGAACGGGCCTCGCCGGCGTGCTCAGACACACGCTTGCCACCATCGGCGCCTGGTTCGGGGGGGCTGCACCGGAGGCGGCGCCCACCATGACGCGAGCCGCCCTCACGGGCCCGGTCCTCGAAGGACTGGCGCTGACCGTGCTTGCGCTGCTGCCCGTGTGCGCCGTGATCGTTCTGGTGACCGTGGCTGAGCCGCGCTTTGCCGTAACGCCCCGGGTTTCCCTGCGCGAGGGCCTGGCTCTGGTGATGCGAAACGGCCCCATGAAGCGGGTGCTGCTCATTGGTCTTCTCGTGTATTTCGGTGAAGCCTTCCGTAATGCCGTGTCTCTCTTCTTCATGCGCGACATCGTTGGTCTTGGCTCCATCGGCAGCGCCTACTTCTTCTACTTCGTGGCCGGGATCGCTGCGATTCCCTTCTGGCTGGGCCTCGGTAAGCGCATCGGCAAGCATCGCGCCTTCATGGGTACGCTCATCACGGTGGGGTGCGTGTCCTTCGCCAATTTCTTCCTGGAGTACGGTGACTACAACGCCTTCTTTGCGCTCTTCATCGTGAAGGGCTTCTGCTTCGGCGGCTTGCAGTTCCTTCCTGCGGCCATGCTTGCCGACGTGGTGGACGTCGACAGCATGCGGTCCGGTGGCAAGCGCGCCGGCACCTATTTCGCGCTTATGGGTATGACCACCAAGATTGCCATCGCCCTGGGGACGGGGGTGTCGCTGAACGTGGTGGGGTTATTGGGCTTTGATGCGTCGGGAGGAATCGAGGCGTCTACGGAAGCCGGGGTACTGGCCCTGCGCATCGTCTACACCATGGGGCCCGTGCTCTTCTTCGGCTCGGCGCTCGGGCTGATCTGGAACTATCCACTCACACCTGCGCGCCACGCGCGCTTGCGGGAGCGGCTCGCGCGCCGGGAAGCTCGAAGGGCGGCCGCGGCTGCGTAGCTGCGGAAGAGCGACGCTGTGCGGAACGAACATCTGCTATCCGCATCGCCTTACATGCTGTGCGAAACCTCGTCTTGGCGGATCGCTTGCGCAGAATAGTGCGACGTGGCTCCGGATGGCTGCCTAGCGCTCGCGCCCAGCGCTCGCCACTGCGGCCGCGAACGGAGCGCATGAAACCGGCAGCGATACCACGATCCGTGATTGCCACCTGTGCCCGCGAGAGATATCCCAGGAGTGGCGTCCCCCCGAGGGCGAACTAGAGGGGATTCGGAGTTGGAGGGAGGAACCCGAATTTGCGCCCTCGGGGGAACGGGGAAGACACTATCGCTAATGAGAAGCATTTGCAAATAGGGCGTCCTGTGCCATCGGCCGCGGTGCGTCGCGGTGTGCCCCCGCGTTAGCGCGCTCGGATTCCTGCTGCGGCTGCACGCCAGCAATGTGGCCTGCGCCGCACTTCACTTCCTAGCGACCGGGGCAAAGGCTGCCGCCCGCGGAGCGGTTGGCATGACTGTGCAGCTGCTGACGTACGCCGAGGCGTCGTTGCGTCCAAGAAGGTGAGGGCGAGTTTGTGTCCATAGGCCGAAGCGCGCCGCGTCGGGAAGCGGCGGCTTTCCGGAACCCCACGCCTGCGCACCGTCGCCATGTAGGAAAGATCGACACGGTTTGTGTTCTCGCGCAGGCGGATCGGCAAGGGGTTGAGACACGCCGGCCGCGCCTATGCAGATGCCCTCCACGCCTTCGCATCTCCTTTTGAACACGGCGCCCGCTCCGCAAGGCGCTCACGGAACACGTTCGTGGACAGCGTTGGTGATGCATGCTGCGTAGGTGTCCCGATATCAGGATTAGAGCAGAGCGCTTTTGCGCTCCAAGAATAGCCTGAGAAGTCATGCTAGTTTCAAATGCTCGAGGACAGTCCGCGTTCCGGATTTATACCAGCAGTGCTGGATACTTTGCAGACGAAACCTCCGCTGTCGCCGCATCATCAGGATTTATAAATTATGCGCGCAATTTCGAATGTCACTATCGTCACGATGGACCCTGCGCGTCGGATCATCACGGATGGCGCCATTGTTTTTAACGGCAGCGAGTTAGTCGCCGTGGATAAATCTAGCGCGCTGCGTGATTGGTTGAGTACCGCTGACATCACGGACGGCGCTGGAAAAGTGGTCTTGCCCGGATTAATTGATACGCATGCCCACGCTGATCAGTCGATCCTGCGCGGATTAGGCGATCAAATGCATTGGATGCCTTTCCTTGACGATGTGATCGATCCCTGGCTCGCCGAACGCGATCCTGCTGATGCCGTGCTCGCTAATGCGCTTTCGATGGTCGAGATGTTGAAAAACGGAACGACGTGTTTCGTCTCGCCGAATGTTGATCCGACGGACGATTTCGCTGCGCTCAGCGACTGTGTCCAATCGATCGGCATCCGCGCAGTGCTGGGGCGATTTGCCATGGCTAGTGAAGCTATGGACGACATACTTGCCGTGACCGATCGCTGGCAAGGTGCGGCTGATGGCCTGGTAAGCATGTGGTTCGGACTCGACGTGCCAAGAAGACCTGGCGACATCGATTACCCTCACTTCTACGAGGCGGTGAAAAAAGCTGCTGATGAACGCGGGTGCGGCATCGTTTACCACTTCTGCTCTGAGTTTGAAGATGCGATGTACATCGTCAATCGGTACGGCATGCGTCCGGCTGAGTGGTCTAGAGACAATCACGCCCTCGGAGGGAATGTATTACTGATCAATGGCTGCCAGATGACGCCCGATGAGATTCGTATATTGGCCGACACGGGTACTCATCTTGCCCATAGCCCGGTCGCAAATATGAAAATGGCGACAGGTATTCTGCCCGTTCCCGACGTACTGGCTGCGGGCGTCAACGTATCACTTGGTACGGATGGCGCATTGAACAACAATAGTTACGATATGTTCGCGGAAATGAAGACTGCTGTGCTGTTACAAAATGCAGTGCGGCATCATGCTCGGGCGCTGACAGCGGAACAGGTATTGGAGATGGCTACTTGTCACGGCGCTCGCGCTATCGGCCGTGACGACCTGGGGTCTCTCGAACCGGGAAAACAGGCGGACTTCATACTGCTCGATCTTGAACGGCCGAATACCCTGCCGATGCACGATCTGATATCCAATCTGGTCTTCAGCGCCAACGGGAGCCATGTCCGCGACGTGTTCGTAGCGGGCCGTCAGGTCGTGAGGGATCGTCTGCTGACGGGCTTCGATGAAGCGGCACTGCTCGCCGACATCAACGACAAAGCCTTGCGCATCGCGGATCAGCTTTCACTTTCAACCCATTCGACCTGGCCGATCGAGTGAATACCGTACGGATCACCCTGGTCAGCTTTCTGACCTACTTTCTGTTGTCTGCCATGTTGGCGCCAATCGGTATTCTGACCGGACCCATCGCAGAGCATTTTGAGCGCCCGATTACTGAAGTCACCGCGCAGTTCGGTTGGCTGACGGGCGGAAACCTTGTCGGCGCCTTGATAGCGCTGATCATCTTCGACTTTTTTCCGCTGCGTTGGATCTTTGTTGTTATCTACGGCGCGATCGCGATCGCGCTCGGTTCACTTTCCGTGATCGAAACGCTCGAAAGCAGCCGTTGGGTGCTGGGCCTTACCGGTATGGGTTCGGGTATCGGACTCGCTGGCGCAGCCATCACGATCTCGAGAACGTATGAAGACGATACGAGGGCGTCCATGCTGGTGATCACGGATGGGTGCTTCAGCGTCGCGGGCTTTGGATTCGCCACGCTGGCGACCTATCTGATTGGTCTTGGATTGTTCTGGAGCGCTACCTATCAGATGGTCGCGCTGATTGCGGCCGTGATCTTCTTTCTGGCGCTGATGTCTTCAATGCCGGAAACCCGGTCGGACAGAAGCGCACATGCGCACCTCGAGCGTTGGCCACCGTCCGTGTGGCTATGTGTAGCGTCCCTTTTTCTGTACACGCTTGGACAGTATTCGGTCTTGTTCTGGCTGCCGAACTACGCTGAGACGAGACTGGGCGCAGCGCCGGATATGGCACGTGGCCTGGTCGGACAGTTCTGGCTGGGGATGTTTTTCGCGCAGGTGTTCGTGGCCTGGTGGGTGCTGAAGATCGGCGTACACCGATTGGTCATGATCGCCGCCACTTCGACCCTTTTGTGCTCATTGCCGCTATGGCTGGTGCGATCAGCCGACGTGCTCACCTGGCTCGCCCTCCTTTGGGGATTCGCCAATCTTTCCATGCTGAAGGCGATCCTCTCGCTCGCGACGCAAATGGCGCCAGTCGCAAGCTCGAGACTGGTCTCCCTCTTGTTGTTGGGTGCGACTACGGGTACGGCAATCAGCCCGTTCGTTACGAGTCAGGTTGTGAATTGGACGGACAATCGCGTGATCCTCATGTTCGGCTCAGCGTGTTACGCCCTGTTGCTTGTGATGATGGTAACGGCTTGCAGCCTGACCAAGGTTGGTCCTGATCGCCGCGCGAAGAAGTTCTAATCCTGTAGGGCCTCGCGGCAGCGGGCTCTGTCGTTCCAAGTACCTTTTGTGCTGCTTCAATGATCCATCTGCTCGCTCATGCCGTGCCTTGCGTCCCCGTGGCCTCCACCGCGGCGAAAGCGCAGCGGACGACGAATCAACGAACTTCCGGCCGGGCGAACGAAACAGCGCTCCGGCAAGCCTGGCGCCGCAGAAGCCATGCGCGGCACGTGGGTCGGCTGAGCAGGGGCCGGGGCAAGCCCTGACCAGATGCAGACGTTACAAGCGCGCATCAATCCGCGCCTTTCCTTCCTTCGTCGTGCAGGTAGCGCGCCGGAGGCAGAGGGCGCTTCCGCTGCGCGGAACGACTGCGCGACGTGCTCTGAGCCAGTAGGCCAACGGGATCGAGCGCCGAATCAGCGCATCCTTTAGTAGGGAGCGTGAGGACCCAAGACCACAAAACCGCCCGTTCGGATTCAGCGTGCGACGGCTTAACGGCGCACGGAGAGCCACGCCACCGGCAGAACGATCAGCGTCAGTACCAGCGTGGACACCATGCCACCGACCATGGGCGCAGCGATGCGCTGCATCACCTCCGAACCGACGCCCGTACCCATCATGATCGGGATCAATCCAGCGATCGTCGACGTGGCGGTCATGAGGATCGGCCGCACGCGCCGGCCTGCGCCGTCGTGGACAACGGCCCGCAGGTCCGGTTCGGCGCCGCCTTCCTGGGCCTCCCGGAACGCGGCGTTCAGGTAGGTGACCATCAGCACGCCGATCTCCACTGCCACGCCGGCGAGCGCAATGAAGCCGACGCCCATGGCTACGGACAATTCATAGCCGAGCTGCCACACGAGCACCACGCCGCCGACGAGCGCAAAGGGAACGGTCGCCAGAATCAGGCCCACGTCCACGGCGCTGCGAAAGTGCATCCACAGCAGCAGAACGATGATCGCGAGCGTCACCGGGACGATGACCGCGAGGCGTTCGCTGGCCCGCATCAGATATTCGTACTGCCCCGACCAGGCTATGGAATAGCCGGGGGGCAGGGCTACCTGTTCGGCGACCACCGCCTTCGCCTCTGTTACGTAGCCAGCGAGATCTCGCTCTTCGATGTCCACGAAGGTCCAGCCCTGCAGCCGTGCGTTCTCGCTCTTGATCGCGGGAGGGCCGGCTTCGGTGTACACCTCCGCGACGTCGCCGAGCGTGATGTCTGCGCCGTCGGCTGTGACCAGGGGCAGCGATCGCAGGGCCTCGGGAGAGGTCCGATAGCCCCGGGGATAGCGCAGGTTGACGGGAAATCGCTCTCGTCCCTCTATGGTCTGGGTGATGTCGGCGCCGCCTATGGCTGTGCGTACGACCTCTTGGACGTCCGCGATGTTCAGGCCGAAGCGCGCTGCGCGCCCCCGGTCGATGTCGACCTTAAGATAGCGACCACCGACAACGCGCTCCGCATAGACCGAGGCCGTGCCTTCAATTTCGCTAACGACCTCCTCGAGGCGCCGCCCGATGCGCTCGATCTCCGCAAGGTCTGGCCCCGCAACCTTGACTCCGACCGGTGTGCGGATACCCGTGGAGAGCATGTCGATGCGCGTGCGGATCGGCATGACCCAGGCGTTCGATAGGCCCGGAGCGCGCACCAGCTCATCGAGCTCCCGGCGCAGGTCGTCGGTGGTGAGGCCCGGCCGCCACTCGCTGCGAGGGCGGAGCTTCACGACCGTCTCGAACATGGTGAGCGGGGCCGGATCCGTAGCCGTGTCCGCGCGCCCGGCCTTGCCGAACACCCGTTCCACTTCCGGGACGGTGGCGATGAGGCGGTCCGTCTGCTGAAGCAGTTCCCGCGCCTCGCCGATGGACAGGCCAGCGTAGGTAGTCGGCATGTACATCAGGTCGCCCTCGTCGAGGGGGGGCAGAAATTCACCACCGATCCAGCGCAAGGGCCACAGGCCGAGGAGGGTGACCGCGGCCGCGCCTGCGAGCACCCGCCCGGGTCGCCGAAGGCAGTGCTCCAGCACTGGCCTGTAGGCGGCGCGTACGGCGCGGTTGAGGGGGTTCGTCTGTTCGGGTGCGATCCGGCCCCGCACGAAAACGCCGAGCAATACTGGAACGACGGTCACCGCCAGCACCGCGGCCGCGAGCATGGCCCAGGTCTTGGTGAATGCCAGCGGCGAGAACAGTCGTCCCTCCTGGCCCTCGAGGGAGAACACGGGCACGAAAGAGAGGGTGATGATCAGCAGCGAGAAGAACAGTGCCGGGCCTACCTCGGAAGCGGCCTTCGTGACCAGCGCCCAGCGGGCCGCTCCCTTTACGGCGTGAGACCCGCCAGCCCGCTCCAGGTGTTTGTGGAAGTTGTCGATCATCACGATCGCACCGTCCACCATGGCGCCGATCGCGATGGCGATGCCGCCGAGGGACATGATGTTCGCGTTCAGGCCCTGCGCGGCCATGAGTACGTAGGCCGCGAGGATGCCGAGCGGCAGGCTTACCAGGACCACCATGGATGAGCGCAGATGCAGCAGGAACAGCGCGAGGATGAGCGCAACCGTCGCGAACTCCTGCAGAAGCTTCTCGTAGAGGTTCGTGATCGCACCGCGGATGAGCGTGGAGCGGTCGTAGGTCTCGATGATTTCCACACCTTCGGGCAGGCCGGCGCGCAATTCGGTGAGGCGCTGTTTCACCGCGGCGATCACCTCGGCTGCGTTTTCGCCGAAGCGCATGACCACGATGCCGCCGACCACCTCACCTTCGCCGTCAAGATCGGCGACGGCGCGGCGCATGCGTGGCCCCTCACGGACGTCCGCAAGATCGCCGAGGGTAAGCGGCGTCCCGTTCGGGGAGCGCCCGAGGGGAACAGCGCGAATCGCATCGAGGCTGTCCAGGTAGCCGGACGCACGCACCATGTACTCGGCTTCGGCGAGTTCGACGACGGATGCGCCGGTTTCGCCGTTGGCGCGCTGGATCGCTGTTCGCACGTGGGCGACCGGCATGTTGTAGGCGCGCAGGCGAAGGGGGTCGACGACAACCTGGTACTGCTTCACGAAGCCCCCGACGGGCGCGATCTCGGATACCCCAGGCACGGCCTGTAGTTCATACCGGAGATAGAAGTCCTGCAGCGCCCTGAGGTCGGCGAGGGTGTTCTGCCCCGTGCGGTCGACGAGTGCGTAGGAGTACACCCAGCCGACGCCGGTTGCGTCCGGCCCGAGCGCGGGCGTTACTCCGGCCGGGAGCGATCCGCTGACCTGCGAGAGGTACTCGAGCACTCGCGAGCGCGCCCAGTAGAGGTCCGTGCCGTCCTCGAAGATCACGTAGACGTAGGAGTCTCCGAAGTAGGAATAGCCGCGTACCGTGGTCGCCTTCGGAACGGCAAGCATGGCGGTTGTGAGTGGATAGGTGACCTGGTCTTCCACCACCTGGGGTGCCTGCCCCGCATAGGTGGTTTTCACGATCACCTGCACATCGGAGAGGTCCGGAATGGCATCGACGGGTGTCTGCTGGACTGCTCGGATACCGGCCAGCGCGAGCAGCACGGAAAGGACCGCGACAACACCGCGGTGCTCTACACAGATCCGGATTAGGGCGGCGATCAAGATCGCAACTCCGCGGGCTTGGACGCATCGCTCGACTCTGGCTCTGTGCGGTCCGTAGGCCCGTGGTCCATCGAATCGTGATCCATCGAGCCGTGATCCATCGAGCCGTGATCCATCGAGCCGTGATCCATCGAACCGTGGTCCATCGAGTCGTGGTCCATCGAACCGTGGTCCATCGAATCGTGGTCCATCGAGTCGTGGTCCATCGAGTCGTGGTCCATCGAGTCGTGGTCCATGGAGCCGTGGTCCATGGAGCCGTGGTTCATCAAGCCATGGTCCATCGAACCGTGGTCCATCGAATCGTGGTCCATCGAATCGTGGTTCATCGAATCGTGGTCCATCGAGTCGTGGTCCATCGAGTCGTGGTCCATGGAGCCGTGGTTCATCAAGCCATGGTCCATCGAACCGTGGTCCATCGAACCGTGATCCATCGAACCGTGATCCATGGCGTCATGATCCATGGAGCCGTGATCCATCGATCTCTGATTCATCGGGCCCTGGTTCATCGCGCCCATGCGCATGAGCTCGACGTCGACGTCCGATTCGGAGTCGATCAGGAACTGTCCCGAGGTCACGACGCGTTCCCCTTCCCGGAGCCCGGCGAGCACTTCTACGCGTGCGCTATCTACCCGGCCGATGTGCACAGCCCGGCTTCGGAAGCGGTCCTCGGAGAGCTGCACGACGACCCGGTCCGGCGCTTCGCCGGTGCCGCGGATCAAAGCCGACGCCGGAACCGTCAGTGGCCGCGCATCCGACGCCGAGCGGATCCGCACGTCACCGAACATGCCCGGACGCAGGTCCAGATCGGGGTTCTCGAAGACAATGCGCACGCGCAGCGTTCGTCGCGCCATATCGAGGGTCGGGTAGAGATAGTCGACCTGGCCAGTGAAAGTTCGTCCCGGCAGGAAGTCGAAGGCCAACTCCGCCGTCTGCCCTTCTGCGAGCCGAGGCACATCGCGCTCGAAGACTTCGGCTACGACCCAGACCGGGTCCAGACCCGCCACCGCCAGTACTTCCGTGCGCGGTTCCACGAACATCCCCTCGCGTACTGCAAGGTTCACGATGAAGCCATCGCGCGTTGCTCGCAGCTCCGTGCGCTCTCGTACCTTGCCGCGCTCCCGGAGCGCATCGATCTGTGCCGTCGTCATGCCGAGGGCGCGGAGGCGGTCGCGGGACGCACGCCGCAGGGTGGGCTCAGTGGCAAGCAGAAACTCCTCCTGCGCGCGCACCAGCTCGGGGGAGTAAAGCTCGAGCAGCAGGTCACCGTTGGTGACCGGGTCGCCCTCGATCTTCGCGGCAAGACGCTCGATCCAGCCCGCCGTGCGCGTGTGCACGTGCTCGACGAGGGGTTCCGCAAGCATCACCGAACCCACAGCGCGGACGGGTGCATCGAGCGAGCCCCGACGGACCGGCTCTACGCGAACGCCGAAATTGTGCTGGACGCTTGCCCGCACCCGTACGCCCGCATCAGCGCTGCCCTCTTCATATACCGGCACCAGCTCCATGCCCATGGGGGAGGTGCCCGGGCCGTCTCGGCGATAGCTCGGGTCCATGGGCGCAACCCAGTAGAGCGGCTCTGACGCGCGTTCGCCTTTGCGCATGCCCGAGTCGGTGTCAGCCGATCCCACGGCGGGCGCTGACGCTCCGCCCGGCAGGAGCCACCCGAGCACCACGCCAAAGCTGAGCGCTGCCGCGGCCACTACGATCGTGCGGACGTTCATCGCAGTGCCTCCTCGTGCGCTGCGCTTCGCGCGTCGCCCAGCAGCCATGCCAGTTCTATCCGGGAAGCGGCGAGGCGCCAGCCCAGTTCGTCGCGGCTGAGACGGAGTTCGATCTCTGCAAGGGCCGCCCGCACCACCTCCGCGTAGTCGACGACATCGGACGCGAGCCCCGCGCGTGCCGCCGCGACGGACTCCCGCGCAAGGGGCAGAAGTGCCTCATCGTGAAGCCGCAGGCGTGCCTCGAGCTCTGATTCGCGGGTCCGCTCGGCTCGGAGCATCTGCTCGAGTTCGCGGAGCTCGTCGAGATGCCGAGCCCGCGCGGCCTCCTGCTCGCCGCTGCGCGCGGCGATGCGCCGGTCTTGCCGGTCGGCCTGGAACAGAGGCAGCTGCACGGATACGGCAGCGGTCAGGAAATCCGGCCGATCCCCAAGGGAAGACAGTTCGTCCCGAGCCCCGTAGGTGACCTCGAGCGACCAGTCCGGGGCGTAGGCCGTGCGCGCGAGGGCAACACCTCGGTCGGCGACCTCGGTTACCGCGTTGAGCACCCGCAGACGTGGATGCGCTGCGAGTGCGTTTGCCTCGCCGCTCCTCTCCGGCGCCAGGATGGCCGTCGCTGCAAGGGCCGGCTCCGCGTTCCGGGCCGCGGGGCCCACCCATCGCTCCAGCGTCGCCTGTGCCGTTTCCTGCGCCGCTGCGTTCGCTGCCAGCCGATCCCGCAACACCTGCTGTTCGAGCCGGGCGCGGAGTACATCCTGCTGGGCGCCGCGCCCCTGGCGATAGCCCGCAACGGACGCCCGCTCCAGTTCCGCGAGCAGCGCCACCGACGTCTGTAGTTCGCGTGCCTCGTCCTGGCGCTGGGCGAGCTCGATCATCGCGAGGCGAACCGCGCGCAGCACGTCGCGGACGCGGAGCAAGGCGTCCTCGTCTATCACGGCGGCGCGCGATCGCGTCAAAGCGCTGCGCACCGAACGTTCCTCGCCTCCGGGGATCCGCTGGCGGATGCCGACGCGGAGCTGGGTGATCGGCTCCTGATCGAAATCGAAGCTGTCCACCGGGAAGTTGAAAGCCGCCGCGGTGAGCTCCGGATCAGGGAGCTGGCCATCGGCGACCGCATCCTCGCGCAGCGCCTTGGCTTCCTGGCGGCGGGCCACGAGACCGGCGTCGCTCGCGAGGGCGAGACGTTCGGCCTGATCGAGCGAGAGGGGCGCTGCGTAGGGGGTGTTTGCGCCCAGCAGCAGCGCGAACAGCATGGCCATGCGAGTCGCCGCCCGCATGGCAGCGGGGCGCTCGACGAAGCGATGTCGCCGGAGAGAGGTGTACATGTGGAAGGACCTCGGTGATGAGCGATGTTGGACGCGAGCGGCCGCAGTACGGCCGCGGGTGCTCACCCGGGTCTATTCGAGGAAGGAGACAATCAGCAGTAGAAGTGTGCGGCCGGGACTTCGGCGCTGGCCCCACGGAGGGGGTCGCGCGCGCGCCGGTGGGGCGCGCTCAGTCCAGAGCCATTCGGCCGACGTGAGCAGTGCGACCGCAGCAGGCAGCATGTCTGTGCGCTCGCTGGGCCGGGTCGAATCGGTGGCGTCACAGCACTCGTCCGCTGCGGCGTCGGCCTTTTCGTGAGCCCCCTCGGCGTCCTCCGTCGCCTCCATCGTGGCCATGCCATGACAGTCCGCATGCGCCGCGGCGACCATCGGCTCCGAAGGCGCGTTTACGTGGCCGCCACAGGCTGCGGAGCATAGAGGGGCGATGAGCAACAGGCACAGCGCGAGGCGGCTCGCCGAGGAGGCGAGCGAGGTTTGGCGCCGGAGCGCATGGAGAGGACGCGCGTTCACGGGCGCCATGAAACGCGTGCGGGGCCTCCGCGTCAATCGGCGCGGTGCCGGCCTGCAACGTGTCGGCACAAGGATGTAAGCGAGGTCGTCGCGGGTGAAGCGCCGCTAATCGCGACCTCAGTACATCCTTGGCACCTCGGGGTCAGCTCTGCCGGGCTCATCTGCTGAGGCATGTCCAAGGCGCGGAAGCAGCCTTGCCGGCGAACTTAGTGGATCGGCGTTGCATCGGTGCCAGCGCCCGTTCTACGCAGAATCATTCACCGGCGCCGGAGCCGGAGCTATTCAAGTGTTGATCGAGGAAAGTCAGCACTTGCTCGTTGAAATCGCGCCGGTTGTCTTCTTCGACGAAACCATGTCCTTCCCGGCGACGACGGATCCAGACAGGGGGGTTCCCGGCCTTGCGCAGGGCGCGGCGCATGCGATGCGCATGCTCGATGGGCGCCCGCTCGTCCAGATCACCGTGTGCCAGCAGCACGGCGGCGCTGATTGCGTCCGCATGATGCGCTGGCGAGCGCGCGCGAAGGGCGGCTTTATCGTCGCCGAGCACTTGCTCAAGATAGGCTTGTCCCCTCATGGCAGTGGAAATGTCACCCTTCTCGAACATCAGCTCGAGGTCGTAGACCCCAGCCATGCCAATCGCACAGCGATACAGGTCGGGAGTGCGGAAGGCACCGGTGAGGGCTGCGTACGCGCCGTAGCTTCCCCCCATGATGCAGATGCGGTTCGGGTCTGCGGCTCCGCTTTCCACGGCCCAGCGCACCGCATCTGCTACGTCATTCTGCATTTCTGCGCCCCATGCTCCGTGGCCTGCTTCCTCGAAATCCCGGCCGCGCCCCGAGGAACCGCGATAGTTGACCTGCAGAACCAGATAGCCACGGCTTGCGAGCAACTGCGCCTGGGAATCGAAGCCCCAATCATCATGGACGCCGTGTGGGCCGCCATGAACGAGCACCACCATGGCGCGAGGGCCCGGAGCGCCCTCTGGTTCCGTCAGGTAGCCCCTGAGGGCCATGCCGTCGCGGGCGCTGAGCTCGAAGGGAACCTGAGGCGACAAGGACTCCGGCGAGTGCCAGGGGCGGACTGCAAGTCGACGCATCGGTTTGCGCTCAACGACGTCGACGATAACGTAAAGCCCCGGGTTGCGAGGCCCGCTCAGGAACGCCAGCGCGCGTGTAGAGCTGTCGGTTACGCGGTACAGAAGGACATCCTGCCCGGGGCTGCCTGCGCGGAGGTCTGCGTGAAGCTTCGCGAGCGGATGTTCCGGATCGGGATAGACCCATTCGGGAAAGTGGTTGATGAAGCGCACCGCATAGACCCGGTGGTTTTGATCGAGCAGAAATGTATCCAGATCGACCTCGGGGTGGCGCGCGAGCGACTCGAGCGTCCCGTTTTCTGGTGTCCAAAGGGCCAGCCCGGTCGTCGCGCCCAGTATCTGCTCCCTGACAAGAAAGCGCGGATGCCCGGCCGGATCGGGGTCAGGCCAGGCCCGCAGCGGGATGAGGAGGCCGTTGTCTGCGTTGCTGTCGTGAAGGACTCGACTCTCGCCAGAGGCGTCAAACGCATAGACCACAAGGCTGCCGTCGTCGGCGACGCCGTGTACCAGCGCGATGTTCCCCGAGGTGTCCGTCACGAAAGTGCCGTTGCGTACCGGTGAGCGCTGCAAGCGCTTCGCGCGACCGGTGTAGACGTTGAGTTTGAAACTGCGATTGAACTCGCCGCGCAGGTCCCAGCCATAGCTCTGCACGATGACATGATCGTCATCGTCCCTGAGCAGGGTGACCACGCGCCCTGGAAATTGCAGCTCGCTTGCGCTGCGACTACGTGCCCCGATCCGGCCGCGCTGGGCGCGCGCACCGAAGAGCAGCTTCACGCCCGTTCCGTCTGCATTGATGCCGAGAATCTCGCCGGTCGGCAGGTAGCCGTCGGTCATTCCAGGAAAGCGAGAGGCGGGCTGGACGAGCAGCCGGTCGTTGTTGACCCAGAGTACGTCCTCGATGTGCGTCCTCTCCCCGAAGGTCGAACTGGAAATGGGTTCCAGCGTGTCGACGTCCAGGACCACGAGAAGCTCCTGGGCGTCCGATCGCCGCGTGATCGCGAGTCGCTGACCATCGGGAGACAGTTCGAAGCTCTCGAACTCGCTGAATCGGGTGAAGTCCTCGATCGGCGGGGTCGTCGCGCCCGGAAGGGCGAGTATGGAAAGCAGAAAAGCGGCGAGAGTTTTCATCCACATGAAACCGCGCTCCTGACGCAGTGCTTCGGATTACCGTCTGAAGACTGTATACGGGCGAGACGTCGGCGCTGCCACACGTAGGAATTCGCCTACTCTCGTGGTGGGGCGACCTGCCTCCTTCCGATTGCGGGCAGGTCGTTCGCGCGGTGAGCCGTTTAAGTGGGCGGGGGGGGTGACGGGGATTCGCGTGCACGTCGCTGACTGCAACGCCGATCTGCGCAGGTCAGCAGACATTTGTCTCGGGGCGTCCCGGAAGTCAGACGGCGGGAAAGATCAGTGTGGATGGGGACTCAGGAAGGGCGACGCGCAGAGCAGCAGAGCCAGGTCGAGATTGCTGCATGCTTCACCACATCAGCGTCGAGCGTGTTCGTTACGGCTTCGCGCCGGTTCGGCGCGAAGCGTGCAGGCGGTCGCTGATCGCCAATGCGAAGCTGAGGCGGTGCACTGGGGGTAGCAGCCAAACAAAGACTATGGTCGATCTGTTCTCCGTGGTACGGCGATTGCCCGAGCATGGTGATCAGCCGCCAGAACGAGGCAGGCGCGTGCGCCTGATAAGGCCTGGATTTGATGCGGCGTTGTTCAACGCCGGCGTGAGCACAGGTCTGATGTCCTCTACTGACGCGGCGTCCTCCGCTCAGACGAGGCGGAACTGGAAACCGCAAAGCTCGAGGCATTCACCCGCACGCGTGCGGTCTGCTGCACGTAGCTCCGCAGCCGAAAGCCCGTCACCCCGGCCATCTGTTGCCTGAACGAAACGAAGCTCTGCGTCATCAAGTTCGATCACGCCGCCCCGAACGGGGCGGTCGATCGCTCGGGACCAGCGCTGTGCCAGCGCTTGCGGATCGTCGGCCTGCAGGTCGATTGCGGTAATCGCCGTGACGACGTCCGCCAGCGAGTGGTAGCGCCAGTCGGGGCCAGCCCAGAGCCAGCTTTCCGGCGGCTCTGCTTGATCGATCGACAGGATCGCGGCTCCAACGTCCTTCGGGTGCAGATGAATGCCTCGAATTGACTCGCCACCATGTTCTACGCGGCCGTCGTGCACGATGCGCAGGCCTGCACTCTCTACGCGCGACTTGTGTTCGACGAGCGCATTCGTTTGCACGAGCACCATGTATCCGCCCTCGCCTCGCCGGTCGATGAAGCGCCCGGCCGTTGTGCCCGGCGCCTTTGGTGCGACCACCTCGAGGAGCTGATCTCCAATCGCGTAAAGGCCGTGGCGAAGGCCGAAGCGGGCAAGCCCAGGATCGCGGTAGCACGCCTCAAGACCAAGGCGTTCACAAATCTCCTGTTCAGCGCTTCGCAGCTCTGAAGCCACCAGCGCTATCTGTCGCAGTCGCAGCATCGGCATTCCCCCGGTAAGCCCGTCCGAGTCTAGCCAGATCGTTATCGGCTGACGAACTGCAAGGGTCGATTGCCGTGGTGCGTGCATCGGCCGGCGAGGGAAAAGCGTTGCTAGCCACACGTGAGGTGGTTCCGCTGTCCAAGCGGGCGCTCATAGCGGGCGCTTATCGCATCCGTGCCGACTCAGTGGCGCGAAGAACACCGCGCCACGCTTCGGGGTGCCGCGTCCGCATTGGCGATCGCGGGCTCAGTGGATGTCCCCGTTCCTGGAGTCGTCGAACCGGCGTGCTGCGGCGCCAACGTCCGATGGACGTCTATCCGCAACGTCTATCCGCAAGGTGCCAGCGCAAAGCTTGTCGGCGTTCCTCTGGAGGGCGACAGGGCGCGAACCGAGGTGAGAGAAATCGAGCAGGCCGCAGGGGTTTAGCCCCGCAGGCGCCGAAGCCTTGCCTTGAGTTCTAGCCACATGCTTTTTCCAAGGAAAACAGGAAGGCCGAGCGGATTTGCACGGAGCTTGCGCGCCATGAGCCGGCGCAGTGCTGGCGTTCCATCGTAGGCGCCGGCGCGCTGGCCATGACCCCGGTGAATGTCTATGTCCGGGATGTCGATCACGTCGAGCGCTACCCGCAGAGACAGGGTTTCCGTTCTGGGCAAGAGGCATTCGACGGCGGTGCAGGCCTGATAGCGAACGTCGATTTCGAGGTCTACCGACGGCACATCGAGCGGCCGGCATTCGCTTGCAAGTTCGCCGGTGGCGTAGATCGGATAGCTCAATTCGACAACGCCGTCCCAGACATTCAGCGTGCCGAAACCCGGAAGTTCGAGCGTCGACGTAGGCGGCAGCTTTGCGGGCAGCACGACCAGTCCCGCTGGGCCCTTCACGGTGACCTCGGTTGCGATCATGCCTTCTGGAACGGGTGCGCCGTAGATGTGCAGGCCCTCTGGAAGTTCGAATCGGACGACGAGTTCCCGGATCACGCCCTGACGGAGCGTGCCTTTGCCGCCGTGCAGGGCCGCCGTTATGCGAATCTCTTCGTTGGTGCTCTCCGCTCGCGGCGCATCGTCGGAAATGATCGTGCGTCCTAGCGCTGCATCGAGGTAGCGCTCCGCGCTGTCGCGTTTCTTGTAGGAGTCATGAAAGAATTTTGCGCGCACGCAGCCTTCTTCGTCCGTGACATAGACCCCGGGGTAGGGGATGCCGTAGAGCATCGCGTCATTGCGGCTGACCTGGTCGTTGAGAATGCCGAAGCGGCGGATGACAGCCGAGTCGATGTCCGACAGCAGCGGAAACGGAATGGCCTGCTGCTCGGAGAATTCATCGAGCGTTTCCAGATCGTCGTAGGAAATGGCGTAAACGGGAATGTCGTGTTCAGCAAACTTGCCGAATGCATCGCGCAGCTCTCCGAGCTGCGTCCAGCAGGGGGGTCACCAGACAGCAGACCGGTAGAACACCACAACGGACTTTCGTCCGGATCTGTGCGCATGAAAGTCGATCAGCTCCCCGCTTGCAGCGGGCAAGGCGAAGTCAGGCAGGCGAGCGCCGATTTCGGGCCCCGAGCGATGACCGTCTGGCAGGCCCGCCCGTGCCGGGTGCCCCAGGGGGGCCGGCGCATCAAACCCGTGCTCGTCGCGCTCGATCGTCACCTGTCGACTCCTGTAACCGTGATTGATCTGCGCTCCGCCGTTGCCTCGAGCCGAGGGACGGCGCGCGGCCGGATCGCGAAGCGAATCTGAAGAATAGCTGCGCGGCCCGACCGGCGGCCAGCCATTGCTTAAGCGTGGGATAGGCTTCCTTGCAAATCCGTTCGGTCTCCCGCTCAGGCACGTGGCAGCCGAGGCAGGGAAAACGGTTTGCTCAGTCCCGCACCATGACGAACCACTGCTTCAGAGAGGCGTTGGCTTAGCTGACGCGTCGTCCTGTGGCGTAAGAGCCACTGCTGTGTGCGTGCAGTTCCGTGACCAGCACAGCGCCGTCTGGAAATTCGCCCCGCGCCCGATGTACGCGCACGGCGTCTGCGTTTGCGTATACGTCATAAGAGCTGCTCGCATCGCTGGCGGGCACGAACCAGGACCCGAGATGGGTCGTGGTCGCGCGGACGTCTTCCGGCAGAGAGACGTTGCCGTTGCTGTCCACGTATGGGGAAGGAGGCCCTAACCTGGCTTCATGCGTACCTGGCGGACGTCTCAGTCTCGTTCCCGCCGTTCGACGTCGAGTGCGCGCTGTACGCCCCGCAGATTCTGCAGATCCTTGGGTTCAAGCATCTCGCACCCGTCGCGAACCATGTCGGTGACAAGCACAGGATAATCACGGCAGTCCTGCGGCCGATCTGCGTAGATCGCGCAGTGATAGCGCGCGCCGCCCGGTTCGGTGCGCAGCCAGGGACAGTGTGCGAGCCGAGCGCCCGTGTCCGGGTGACACCAGATCTCGCCATCGCTGACGTAGCGCGCTATGTCCGGGCGATGCGTGTGCCAGGCATCGATCTCTTCGCGCGCAGCGGACAGACCGCCGTCGGCGTAGGCGATGCAGCACTTGCCGCATTGGGTGCAGGGTTTCATGACACGCGCCACATACGCTGGACCGGCGAAAGCATGCTACGGACGTTGGCGCGCTACAGACAACCAGCCTTCCCGGCGCAGCCGCCGAATTCCGCCGCTCGCGCAACGCCCCGCGCCGACCAGGCGTGTGATCGCCATCTCCGGTCGATGCTTTCCACCCCGAGCAGGTGGGAACAGTCGGGTCTGAGCCTTCCGGCCTGGGTGGGGATGAGCCGCTCCCAGCGATCCAACCCCTGGGGCTCATGAAGCACGGGTCAGGCAGAGATGGGACCGAGAGTCCTGTTTGCGTGCAGAAACGATGGAGTCCTCAAGGGGTCGGGGCTGTCAGCTTCCTAGCAGTACTGGCACTTCATAGTTGAGGATCACCCGAACGTCGTGGCGCGCCCCTTCGCCGTCCACATCGACGAAGTTGTAGCGGGTGCGTAGCCAAAGGCCCTGTAGCGGTCCTCGTGGCGGGCGGAAATCGATGGTGAGGTCGTACTCTGAGCGATCCGGTAGGTCCATACCTGTTGCGGGGTCCACGGCGTCTACGCCACGCGCGATCGTCGCGAATCCGGATAGGCCAAGCGCGGAGGCGTAGGCGCTGCTGTAGGAGAGTCCGAGCGCGAGGCTGCGTTCGCCCGCCCGGTCGAAGTCCAGGCGCTGGATCGAGTTGTAGCTCGGACTGCTGCCAAAGGGCTTGCGTACGGCGGCCCCCTCGCCGGTGTCGGTGTAGGCAAGGCTGACCACGCCGCCCCGCCAGCTCGACGAAGCCTTCATTGCATAGTGCCAGGTGTCGAATTCGCCGATGTCCTGGCGGCCCACGCTGCGCTGATCAGTGAACTGCCCCTGGAGCTTCAGGTCGACTGTTTCCGTGAGCTGCCGCGCGTGGACGGCCTCGGTGAAGAGGGTATTGAAGCAGTCATGTGCGTAGAGCGTCACGGCGCCCACGCTGGTCGCGTCTGTGAAGTGAACGCGTGCGCCCGCGAGGGACAGGCCCGCGTCGGAGCCGGGCGCTCCAGCGGCCTCGCCGATGCGGATGAAGTCCTTGCTGTCGAAGTTCTTGAACTGACGGATGTAGCCGACTCCGTAGTCGAAGCTTCGTGCGCCGATGCGGCTGAGCGTGTAAGCCTCGTGCACGGCCGGAAGCTGACGAATGTCGGCCTTGTTCAAATAGGGCAGGTTGAGCTGCTGCCGATAGAGCTTGATCTCAGATCCATCTAGGAAGCCTTCGTTGAAACGGTAGCGGATGTTGGCCTCGCCGAGCACGCTGATGTTGTCGCCGCCGGATGCAAGCAGACCCGTATCTGAGCCTGTCTGGGAGAGCTCTGTGGAGTTGTAGTAGGAAAGACCTATGCCCAAGCCGTTCCAGTCACCGGAGTCAAAGGTGAGGCGCCCGCCGGTAACGGTCGCGCGGGCTTCATCGTCGCCCGGATTGCGGCGGTTGAAGTAGTAGCTTCGGAGTTCGAGCTTCGCGGTCGCATTCGCGAGGAAGTCACCGCGCTCGGCAAGTCGGGCCTGCAGCCGCCTGGCGAGAACGCGCGTCTCTGACTCCGGCGCATCGAAAGCCGCATCGAGGGGGCCGCGCGCCTCTGTAGCCGTTGGCGGTACTGGCGCTTCGTGGTTGATGTACTCGGCAGCGTTCGCAGCGCGGATGACCGCGAGCGCGAGCGCGAGCGCGATGGCGATCGCCATCGCGAACGAGGCACGAGCTGAGCGTCTGATCATGATTACCTCTTTGCAGAACGCTCGGTCTGCTCCTGTGGGCTCATTCTGGCTGGCATGCCCCCATGGTGCCGCGGGTGCCCTGGCGCCAGGGGGGGGGCGACGCGCGAGCGAAGGGTCCTAGGCTGATCTTGCGCCAGGGCGCGCTGGCCCGGAACCCCGCTGCCCAAGCGGAACGCAGGAGACGCTTCCACATGACGACTGCTGTACGGCTCACTTCGTCTACGGATTGGTGCTAGCTTCAATCGCGGGGATCACCGAGGGAGCAGCGCGGCCGTGGAACCTGAAGTCCTGCAGGTCAAACCGATGGACATGCTCTCGATGGCCGTGATCGTGCTGTTCGTCGGCGTATATCTGAACGACCGGATTCACTTCCTGAAGGACAACTACATCCCGCCCGCGGTAACCGGCGGCTTGTTGTTCGCGATCGGCACCATGGCGCTCTACAACTTTGCCGACGTGCAGGTCGAGTTCGACATGCGCATGCGCGATTTACTCCTTCTCGTGTTCTTTTCCACGGTGGGGCTGTCAGCCCGGATCAGTACGCTCGCGGCGGGCGGCAAGGCGCTGTTCGTGCTGGCACTCACCGCCGGCGTATTTCTGTTTCTCCAGAATGCGGTTGGCGTCGGGCTCGCCATGGCCTTTGGCGCGCACCCCGCCTATGGCCTCATGGCTGGCAGCGTTGCCTTCGCGGGGGGGCATGGAACTGCCATCGCCTGGGGCGAAGCGGCAGAGCGCGCCGGTCTGGAAGGCGCCAGCGGGCTCGGCCTTGCCTTTGCCACCTTTGGCCTCGTCTCCGGCGGCCTCGTCGGTGGACCGATCGCGAAGCGCTTGATGGACCGCAATGGCATTACGGGTCCCGGCTTGGGCGCGGCTGAACCGGAAGCCGAAGCAGATCTCCAGGGGCCCCAGGACGACTGGTTGCTCACGGTGCTTGGCGCCTTGCTCATCCTCGCTCTGTGCGTGAGCGTGGGTGACCTGGTCAACCGGGCTCTCGCTGACGGTGGTCTGCGCCTGCCGGGATTCCTGACCTCCATGTTCGTGGGCATTGTGATCACCAATATCTTCGATTGGTTTGGTCGGCCGCTTCATGGCGGCACGATAGACAAGTTCGGGACAGTCGCTCTCCATGTGTTCCTGGCCATGAGCATGATGGCGATTCAGCTCTGGACCCTTGGCAGCGCGGCGCGGGCCATGGCAGTGGTGCTGTTCTTTCAGGTGCTGCTCATGACCGGCTTCGCCATTTATGTCGTCTACCGGATCATGGGCAGGGACTACGATGCCGTGGTCATGTCCACGGGCTTCGCGGGTCTGGGACTTGGCGCGACCCCGGTGGCCATCGCCAATATGAATGCGGTGACAGGACGCTACGGGCCCTCGACGAAGGCGTTCCTGGTGGTGCCGCTGGTGGGCGCATTCTTCATCGATCTGCTCAACGCCGGGACGATCAACTTCTTCATCAGCCTTATGAAGCGCTTCCTGCTCTGATCTCCGGCCCTTGACCGTCGTCGGGTCGACGTCCAGGTGATTGTGTGGCGCTGGTGATCTTGTTCCGCATGTGCGAGCCGAGCCTCGCGCGGTGAGCGTTCCTCCCGCACGCGCTCGAGACGGCGGAGTGTTCCCTTCGCAGATCGCGTCGGGTGCGCTCGATAAGCGGCATCTGCTCGTGGATACTGAAGTCGGGGTGGGGAGCTATGAATCGCTTGGAATGCTCGGGGGCAGCACGGGCCGCGACCGCCGTGCGCGGTAGCGGAAGGCTCAGGTAGTGGCTGAACAACCCGAGCAGCAGCTCAATCGCCGCACGCTTGCAGCCTATTCGGGCATCACGATACCCATGGCCGCCATGGGCATGCCGATCGCTGTGTATCTGCCGCGCTTCTATTCCGAGGGCCTGGGCCTTTCGCTGGTGACGGTGGGCACCATCTTCACGATGGCTCGGATCTGGGACGTTGTCACCGACCCGATCATGGGTATGTTGATCGACAGGTTCGATACGCGGTGGGGGCGACGCAAACACTGGATCGCGATTTCCATCCCCCTGCTCGTGCTCTCCGTCTGGATGGTATTCATCCCTGACCCAGCTGATGTCTCGGGGCTGTACCTGGCCTTCTGGCTCATCCTGCTTTACGTCGGCTATACGATGCTTGCCATCAGTCATCAGTCCTGGGGGGCCGAGCTCGCTCGCTCCTATGACGATCGCTCGCGCTTGTTCGGGTGGCGTGAAATCTTCGTGATCGGCGGCATGACCGTTGTGCTGGCGATTCCTGCTGCGATGGAGCTCTCTGGTCAAACGGGGCAGGAAAGCAAGGTCGCCTCCATGGGTTGGTTCTGCTTGATGCTGTTTCCGCTGCTGGCCATCCCCACATTGATCTGGGTGCCCGATTCGCGTTCGAAACCCGTCGGATCTGTCCCCTGGAAGGAAGCATTCAGATTGCTGGTCGCGAATCGGTTGATGTGGCGGCTCCTGATAGCGGATCTGGCCGCGGGCTTCGGCATCGGCGTCTCGGGCGCGCTCTATATTTTCATTGCGAACGCTTACTTCGAACTGCCGGAGCACGCGAGCATCGCCCTGCTGTTCTATTTCCTGTCCAGCTTCTTCGCCATGCCTCTGTGGCTAAAGCTCGCGTATGCCGTGGGCAAAGACAACGCCATGAAGATCGCTGTGCTCTACATGACTGCGATCAATCTGCTGCTGATTCCCCTCGCGGAGCCCGGCAGCGTGCTTGTGCTTTGGGGGTTCACGATTCTGTTCGGCGCTGCGTTTGGCGCACCGCCGACTTTGATCCGTTCCATGATGGCGGACGTGACCGACGAAGATGAGCTCAAGTCGGGTCAGGCTCGACCGGGGCTGTTTTTCGCGCTGCTGACGACAACGAACAAGCTGGGCGCGGCAGTTGCCGTAGGCATCAGTTTCTCGATCCTCGAGATCGTCTTTCAGTTTGATCCGCGGAGCGTCAATTCGCCGGATGCGCTTCAGGGGCTGCTTGTTACCTATTGCTGTGGGACGGCGCTGGGTCTCTTCTGCGCCTTTCTACCCTTGATCCGGTATCCGCTGGACAGGCACGCGCACGCCGAGATTCGACGTGCGCTGGATGCACGAGTCGCTGCATGACGCTGCGTGGACTCCTGGGTCTGAGACCGAGGGGGCCGTCCGGCCCGGCCTGGCCCGGCCAGGCCCGGCTAGGCCAGGCCCGCCCCAGCGGAGCGCTACTTGCTTGCTGCGACGCTGCTCACGGATTGACGCTTTCAGCGGCGATGCGGGCCCCGGTCCGGCGCTGAGATCGAGCCCCTCGCGTCGATGAATTCGTGCAGACTGGCGAGTGCCCGAGTGCGGGCGGCGAGGGTTGCTGCACCGGCGCGCCACCATGCGATCGACGGCGAGGAAGAGCACGATGGCGGAACCACGAGTGGGGTGGACTTGGGGCATGCCAGTGCGTGCGCGCGTGATGCTCATGTGCTTCGCGGCAATCTTCGTCTGCTACATCGACCGCGTGAACATCTCCGTCGCGATTATTCCGATGGCGCGCGATCTCGGCTGGAGCCCCTCCACGCAGGGTCTGGTGCTGTCCAGCTTCTACGTCGGCTATCTGTTGATGCAGATTGGTGGCGGTCGCCTCGCTGATCGCTTCGGCGGCAAGCTCATTCTCGGTCTCGGTGTCCTGGCCTGGTCGCTGTTCACGATCCTCACTCCGCCTGCAGCGTTTTTGGGTTTTTCGGCTTTGCTGCTCGCGCGCGTCGGCATGGGGCTTGGCGAAGCCGTTACGTTTCCGTCGGTGTACAACATGATCGCGCGGTGGATTCCGCCCGCGGAGAAGTCGCGCGCGGTTGGTGTCGCCAACAGCGGTATCCCCGTTGGCACCGTGTTCGCCCTCTTGGTTACGCCGCTCATCGTGCAGTCTCTTGGCTGGGAATGGGCCTTCTACCTGTTCGGTGCCGTTGGCGTGCTGTGGTACCTCGGCTGGCAGCGGCTGGTGACGGCCCGGCCGGAGGATCACCCCCGGATCAGTGCGGCGGAGCTCGCGGCGGTGCAGGCTGGCCAGGCTGCATCCGACGATGCCCCGACGCCTCCGATCGCACACTTCCTCAGGAATCGTGCGATGTGGGGCATCATCGCGGCGCACTTCTGCAGCAACTGGACGCTCTACGTGGTGTTGTCGTGGTTGCCGAAATACGTGAACGAAGGCCTGGGCGTCAGCTTCGCGGCCGTTGGCGTCGTCTCCATGCTGCCGCACGTCGCATCGCTGCTGTTCTACAACGTGTGGGGCAACGTCGCGGATCGCATGATCGCCGCTGGCCACTCGGTTACCTTCGTGCGCAAGCTCTTGCAGAGCATTGCCGCCGGCGGGCTTGCCGCTTGCCTGCTCTTGATCCAGTTCGCCTCCGGGTTGTGGGAGGCGATGACGCTGCTGATTCTCGCCAAGATTCTTGGCGCAGCAGCGATCGGCGGCTATGCCTGCAATCACATGGATATCGGCCCGCGTCATGCTGGCACGCTCATGGGCATCTCGAACACGGCCGGTACGCTGCCTGGCATCATCGGGGTCTACGTGACGGGGCTGATCCTTGAGTGGACCGGCTCCTGGGCTCTGGTGTTCCAGGTCACTGCCGGTGTCGCCCTTGTCGGCATGGTGATCTATCTGCTGCTCGGCAGCGGCGAAAAGCAGTTCGATTGAGCGGCGGCGCGTCCCGGCAAACGGCAGTCAGGAGGCGGAGTGCGGTGATGCATTGCCTGAAGCCCTGACTCCGGATGCGTGTGTTCCCGCCCTCTGACAGTGCGTAGGCACTCGCATCGCATCGCCGGCGTGGCGCCGCTACAGGCGTTGCATGGCGATGAGCGCCAGGCTGTGCGCGCGGACATGGGCGGCCGTTTTGTAGGGTTCGCCGAAAGGGATAACGCAGTGCGACTGAGCAGAGCCGTCAGCGCTTGGCATGTCCTGGGCTATGCCGAATCTCTTCCTGAACGCCCAGTCGATTCCACGTTGCTTGCAGGTCCCGAACGATCCAGACGCACCACGCCGCAAGCCCGAAACTGACCCAGAGCGCGGGGAGGAGCGCGAATGCGGCCAGCTACAGGGCGATGAACAGCGGCCAGCGCCTGAAAGCTGCCTTGACGCGTGCCGTCGGCGAGTCAACGCCGTGAGTACGCGAAGGCTGTTGGCCTTAGAAACCAGCCATTGGCGACGAGCGCGGCCATGAAGACAAGGCGCGGAGGTAGCAACGGCAGCAAAGTAGTCCGTGCGAGCGGGGGGGTGTCGACGTAGGCTCATGGGCGGCCGGGCGCTTTTCACGAAAGGACTACGACGGAGGACTCGCGCAAGCTGCGTAATGAGTCATGCGCCCCATCCTCTGGTGGGCCCGGCGATCCTATGCCCTCGCTTTGTCCGCGGGGCCTGGGAGCGTGACGGAATTGGAGAGTGGGAAGGGAGCAGGGACATCACACCCCAGAGAAGTGCCTAGGTTAGTTGGCGAACGAGTCAGGCCATGCAGACAGGATTGATCGAAAGCTGGCGAACCAGGGTCTTGATGATCCTGATGCGCGTTCTATTGTTGTTCGGCGGAGCCGCTATCGTCGTTGGCGCCGTCCTCGCTGCTCGAGACCGGGTCTGGAACGTGGTTGCCGTCGACGCGGCTGCTTTATCGATGATCGTCGTGCTCTTTCTCCTGCCGGAACGATTCTTTCGGGCGAAGACCCTCTTTACTATTGCAGTGGCGCTCGTGCTCGGCGTTTTCTTCACGGCCCAATTCGGGGTGTTCGCAAGTGGGCCCCTTATCCTTTTGGTCGTACCCATGCTGACTGCGGTGTTCTACGGCCTTCGGCCGGCAGTTGCGGCGGTCGCATTGATCGGCGCGGTGAACGCCGGCATTGGATTCCTCATCGTTCAGGGTTCGCTGACGTGGGCAGCGATGTCGATAGACGGGCCGCGCTGGGCGATTTTGTCCACGGTTTCGTTGGCGCTTGCCACGGTCATCAGCGTCGCGGTGGCGTTGCTGCTGGAGGCAGTCGAAGAGTCAAGCCGTGAAACCAGAAAGAAGGAGCAGGCTCGCGCGGAGCTGGCGGAACAGCTGCAGCATGCTCAGAAAATGGAGGCGGTCGGCGCGCTCGCCGGTGGAGTCGCGCACGACTTCAATAATCTGCTTACCGTCATCTCAGGTTTCACGACCTTTGCGAAGGAGGAGGTGAATGATCAGCCTGAAATCGCGGCGGATCTGGATGAGGTGCTGAATGCGGTTGGAAAAGCGCAGAGCCTGACAAGCCAGCTGCTGGCCTTCTCGAGGAAACAGCCGCTGAATCCTGAGCCCGTCGATCTGAATCACTTGGTGCGAGAGTCGCTTCCAATGATGAAGCAGCTGATCGGTGAGGCGCACCCGATCGAACTGAATCTGAGTGATGAGCCCTGCATTACGAGCATAGACAGCAACAGCATGGTGCAGGTGCTGATGAACCTCCTTGATAACGCAAAGCGAGCGTCGCACACGCCTGGTCCTATTGTTGTCTCGACCGAGGGGAGTGCGTCATTGCCGCATCAGATCTTCGACCCCGAGGTTTACGACGCGGCCCCCTTCCTTTGTCTGTCCGTGCGTGATCACGGGTGCGGGATGGACGAAGACACGATGTCGAAGGCCTTTGATCCCTTTTTCACGCGAAGGCCTCAAAGCGATGGCACGGGACTGGGGCTTTCAACCTGCTGGGCGATCATCGACGCAGCGGATGGCTACATCCGGCTTGACAGTGAGCTGGGCGAAGGCACGACCGTCAGGTGCTTTCTGCCTCATAAGCCGGAAGGTTTCGCTTTGGAGAGCGGGCCGGGGTCGAGAGCAGGCAACGCCGCGCGCTTTGCCGAGAACAACAGATTTCTGGTCATGGTCGTTGAAGATGAAGTCGCCATTCTCAGAATGATCGGGCGCTTGCTTCGCGGTGCGGGATACCGGGTATGCGAGGCGAGCAGTGGCGCTGAGGCTTTGTCTCTAATGGGCAGCGAGGATTTGAACGTAGACGTTCTGGTGACGGACGTCATGATGCCGGGCATGAATGGAAAGAAGCTTGCGGATGAAATGCTGAGCATCGATGGATCGATTCGAGTCCTCTACGTGTCAGGGTACTCGGACAATCTGCTTACGCAGTATGGGGCGCTCCAGGCCGATGTGAATTTGATGCGGAAGCCGTTCAAGAACGAAGAATTGCTGGGCAAGGTACAAGCGCTGATTGGCCAGTGAGCGACCGGCGAAGCGACAAAGGCGCGGAGCCCACCTTGTAGCGCAGGCGCCTCTGCCGCGTGAACGAGCGTCGGCGGCGCGCTTGGGGAGAAGTCACCCGTGCGATTACCGGTCGCCTGCGTCGCCTGCCTTGGGCGCGGGACAGGTTTGCCGGTTGCGGTCGCGGTCGCGGGCGCGGTCGCGGGCGCGGCTGCTGCGGCAAGCCGAGCGCTGGCTGCGACAGTCCTGCTGGTGAGCGCGTCGTGCAGCTCGCTAGCATTTTCATGCTACGTCCCGACCAGCCGCCCACGTGAGGCGGGTTCAGTGATTGTGCGGAATTCCGGTGTCCGGTGGAGATGCTTCCCCGGCGTCAGGGAAGGGGGAGAGCATGAAGGAGGATCGGCGCAGAACCCTATGGCTCGTTGCCGGCGCTGGCCTGCTACAGCTTTTGCTGCTGGGGCGCGAATACCTAACGGGCGGAGTGGTCAGTCACCATGTGTTGCATGACCCCGCGCTCCCGGCTATCTCGAATTATTGGGGTCTGCTGGTGGTGCCCGCCTTGGCACTGCTCACGGCTCGGAGGAGCAACCGGGAGCTGAGGGCTTCGAACGGGAGCCCGCAGCCATTTCTGCCGTGGAAGGTCTGGCTGGACTTTGGGCTTATGCTCCTGGTCACGCTGCTGCAATCGTTCTTCTGGACTCAGGGAATGGAGCAGATCACGGCCTATCTTGCGCTCGCAGTGCTTGTCTCGGGCCTGCTCCTACCGATCTATCGGCCAGAATGTATCCTCGGCTATGTACTCGGTGCCGCTCCGGTTTTTGGAGCAGTGATCCCGCTGGCGGGGGTCTTGGTCATGGCAGCGCTCTCCTATCTGGTGCATCGCTGGCTCTGGCCGCTTATCTGGCGATTGCGCTTGAGTCGATCCGATCCGGCCTGAGGCTCGCGTGGACGTTCTTGACACTCCTACGATCCGATGCGGCCCCCTGAGCGAAGTGAAGAGGTCGAAGCACATGAGCCGACAATCGAGACTTGCAGCCCGATTGGGTGAGGGTGACCGCTCGCGCGTTATCGAAATGGCGTGGGAAGATCGAACGCCGTTCGAGGCGATCGAAGCCAGCTACGGGCTCGATGAATCGGCGGTGATCCGTCTCATGCGTCAAGCGCTGACGCCCCGCGGGTTTCGTTTGTGGCGGGCGCGCGTGAGCGGGCGCCCGACCAAGCACGGCAGGCTTCGTGGCCGCGCTGTGGGGCGGGCCTACGCCCCTTCTCAGTACAAACCACGCTAGCTGGCTGCATTTCGCCAGGTTGGCCGATGCCGCTGCCGTACACGGCGAAGTCACGGGGGCGCCTGGTTCGATCCATCCGTGTAGCTCAGCACCTTTCGATTCTGGCGCGGTATCTCCTGATACCAATCGCACATACCCGAGCGGGCGCGGCGATCTGAAGGGTCGAGGCGGGTGTGGGTAAGTCAGGCCGCTGGCGTTGAGCCCTGGCGCATAAAGTGCGATTCGTCGCGCGATTGCCTATCGACTCTTCGGCGCCACGCGCTCGAGGATCGTCTTGCCGCCGAAGGCTAGGCCTCAGCCGGCCATGAGCGCCCAATGCGTGAGCAGATCGGGTCGGCCGTGGTCGCCGCGTACACTTCATGTACGGAGGTGGGCGTGGCGCAGACCTGCCCGTTCACCGTTTCAAAGCGCCAGCCGGAAACTGCCGCCGTACGCACCGCAAGACCGCGCTGTGTCTGCAGGGCCATGCGATTGACCGCGAGGATCAAATCGAGACGACGAAGGATGCTGATCGTTTGAACCTGGTGTCGCCAAAATGGAATACGGTGTTCGGGTACGGTTTCCCAGAAGTGTGCATTGCTGAGCTCGGACTGGGCGATGAGCGCCTTCAGCGAAGCCGCCCCAGCATTCAGCGCGCGATTCGGCGTCGTGTTGAACTGATAGGCGATCGTCATACGATCGCGCCAGGATCGGGCTAAGCTCATGCCGTAGCGGGCCTCACTTGGCGCGCTCACGCGCAGTGATCGCGCCGCACCATCGAGCGGCCGCAGGGCTGCGAGCATGGCGTCGCTGGATAAGAGCTCAGCGGCCCTCGGTAGCTCCGGTGCGGTGGCATCGATAAGCCAGGCGAGCGCCTGTTCGTACCAGATCGCGTAAGAGATGCGCGTTTCAATCGTGCTCGGCTGCGCAAGCCGAGCACGAAGCCTCTCGAGCTGATCGAACATTTGCTGCATGTCTGTGGCGTCGGTGCTGAGGCGATACAAGGGGTAGTAGTTCGCCGCGAAAATGATCTTCCAAATGAGGATGTCGGCCAGCTCTGCTTCGCTGGCCGGATGGAGCATGAGCGCCTCATAGCGCGCCCAGTATTGCGGATTCTCGGGCAAGCGCTCGGGGTGCTCGTGGATCAAACTCAGGCAGCGCGTCGTGCGTGGATAGAAGCAGGCGTCTCCGAAGGTTTGGTCGGCGACCGCTTCAGCTTGCTTTCCCCCCGCCATGAACGGCGACGTTTGCGCGAACGCGTTGGCCAGCGCCTGGCCTGCTTCGTCCTCGGGGGGCGCCTCATCGGCCCACCGCACGTACTCGGCATCGAGCGCAACGTCGAAGGCGAACAGCGCACCGAAGGCGGCGCTCGCGACGAGCGCAGCAAGGCCAATAAGCTGTACGAAGCGGGTCATATTGCATCCCTGCAAGTTGTGCTGGCTCCGAAACATCAACGGTAAGGCAGCGATGTAGGAGACGCAAAACGTGTTGGCTCGAAAGCTGCGAACCTGGTGCACCGCCGGCTGCCCTGTGCGTTGGGCGGCACGACATCCCGAGCGTAAACCCCAGCATCGTTGCACAGTGGACAGTTGCGGTAGCCTGTGTGGCGCGCTCTGAGTGCCGGGTCAGCCCGTCGCGCGCCCTGTGCCGATGAACTGTTCAGGAGACACGCTGTCATGGCTTTGGCGGACTTTTCACTGGAAGGCAAGCGCGCCCTGGTCGTCGGGGGGCGTCGCAACATGGGCAAGGGCTATGCGCTCGGCCTCGCTGAGGCCGGCGCGGATGTTGTGGTCACGGACGTGGTGACCGAGGACGGACGCCTCGCTGCGGTTGCGGACGAGATAACTGCCATGGGACGTCGCAGCGCCGCTCTGCAGGCGGACATTTCGAACGCCGCTGACGTGGAACGGCTCGTCGAGCAGTCGGTCAAGGTCCTCGGTGGCATCGACATCCTGCTCAACGTGGCAGTCATGTATCACCGCCATTCCCTCCTCGACTTGAGCGAAGCGGACTGGGACCGTCTGACAAACGTGAACCTGAAGGGCTACTGGTTGACCCATCAGGCGGTTGCGCCGCTGATGAAGGCCCAGCGCTCGGGGAGCATCATCAATCTCAGCTCCCGTGGAGGCCTGAAGGCGCATGCGGACAGGGCGATGGGAAACTACGCCATCGTCAAAGCTGGGATTGCCATGATGACGCGTCAGTACGCGCGTTACCTCGGGCCCTATAACGTGCGCGTCAACGCGCTCGCGCCGTCCCTGGTTGAATGGGAGGAGCACCCGGCCGGGGATTTTCGTCGCGCTCATCCCGAGCCGCCCCGGGCGCCTGCACCGCCGCCGCCGCCGCCGCCAACGGAGCAGGAGAAGTTCGAAGCCTGGTCGACGGGGCCGGAGAGTCTTCCGCTTGGACGCGTGGCACGCTTCGACGAGCTTGCGAACGCGGCGGTGTTTCTCGCATCGGACGCTTCGAGCTATATCACCGGCACGGTCCTGTGCGTGGATGGTGGCTACATGGCCTGAGGCAGTTTTCGGGACGGGGTTACGGGGGGAGCCATGACACGACTTGGGACAGGCTGGACGCTCAATCACGTTGGCATGGTGGTCACGGATCGCAATGCGACGCTGAGCTACTTCCAGCAGCAAGGCGTAGGCGTCAGCGTCGGCCCGCAGCCACTTCTGCCGCACGAAGCGGGCACCGGCGCGCTTACCTACTACCAGACCCTCAAGGGCGATCCGGTTACCCGGACCTACGCAACCGGCGGTGCGCACAACTTTCGGGATGGCGAATGCCAGATCGGCGATTGCCAGCTCGAGGTGTATCCCATGCGGCCAGGCCCGGGAATGTTCATCAGCGAATACCTCGCTGCAAAGGGGCCCGGTATCAACCATGTCTGCTTCAACACGCCGACGATCGAGCAGGACACCGCGCGGCTGCTTGATAGAGCCTGCCCGCTGACCTTCAATGCGACGGTCAACGGGCGCACCGTCGAGAACTATCTCGACACGCGACTGTGCGGTGATCTGATGATCTCTCTGCGCCCGCCTGCCACCGCCTTCGAGGCGTTGTGGAAGCAGAACAACGAAGCGCATCCGCTCGTTCCGGCCTGGCGCTTCCTGGGGCTCGGGATCGGCGTCGACAGCGCTGAGGCAAGCGCTGACTACTTTGAATCGCTCGGGTTTGCGGCGCGCGCAGTGGCAAGGCAGACGCCGGACTTGGGCGTGTTGAGCTCGGCAGTTTCCGTTGGTCCACTGCGCCTTGAGTTCCACCAATCGCTGACGGCCGACAGCGTTGTTCAGGCGTCGCTTTCTCGTCGCGGCGAAGGTGTGAGCGAACTGGCGTTTGCGGTTGCAGACCTCGACGCGGAGACGGCACGCCTGGAGGCGCTGGGGACACCCTGTATTGCTCGGAGTCGCGCCGCTGACGTGCGCTACTTCGATACGCGCGCGCAGGGGAACATTCTGTTGCGCCTTGAAGCGGAGTGCGATGCCGCGGCCTCGTGAGGCAAGCCGTTCGTCACCAGGGCGGGGCTGTCGCGATCACGCCGGCCGCTTCAAGCGCGTCGAGTCTTGCCTCATCCAGACCGAGCTCTCGGGTCAGCACCGTGCGGCTCTGGGCTCCGAAGCAGGGTGCCGCCGACGGCGTCAACGACTCGCCACGCGAAAAGATCCAGGGGGCCATGGGGAGCGCATGCGTTCCAGACTCCTCGTGCGCGACCTCGCGCAGGTACCCCCTCGCAGACCACTGCGCATTTGGCTTTGACCAGGCGTCGAGGGGCGCGACGACACGGGCAGCGGCAACGCCGCGTTCGCAGAGCTCCGCTTCAAGCTCTGCGGCGCTGCGCGAGATCGTGAAGCGAGCAAGTACGTCCTCGAGTGCTTCGATGTGAGCAAGTCGCCTCGGAGCACTGCTGAACCGCTGGTCATCGAGCGCTCCGGAAGCGTAGCTGCGCAGCGCATCGAAGGCCGCATCGCTTTCAGCAGCGAGTGCGAGCCACTCGCCGTGCGCGCAGGGATAGATGCCATGCGGCGCATGCCCTGGATGCCGGTTACCGGCCGGAACAGCGACCCTTCCCAGCGCGTCGACCTCCAGGAAAGACTGGCCAACCGTCACCGCTACGGCCTCCAGCATGGCTGCATCGATGCGCTGACCCTCACCGGTCCGCGCACGATGGGCGAGCGCGGCCAGAATCGCAGCCGCCAGCGTGTAGCCGGAGATGGGGTCGGGAATGAGCCCTGCCGTATTCATTGGCTCGCCGCCGGCATAGCCATGAATCGAGCTAAGGCCGGCCATGGGCTCTGTCGTGGCGCCGTTGGCGGGGTACTCGGCAAGGGGGCCCTCCCGGCCGTAGCCGGAAACGGAGGCAAAAATGAGGTCCGGGCGCAGCGCGTGCAGCCGTTCGAGGGTGAGTCCCCAGTCACTCATCACGTGTGGACTGAAGTTGTCGCAGAGGACGTCGAACTTCGGAATCAATTGCCACAGGAGCGCTCGGCCTTCAGCCGTCGTGACGTCCAGCGCGAGGCACTCCTTGCCGAGGTTGACGCTGTTGTACATCCCATTGGTGTTCAGGGGGTGCTGACGTCGATCCTCACGTCGCACCGCCGCCGGAACCGGCGCACCGTTGCCGCGCCAGACATCGGGCCGCTGTGGCGCTTCGATCTGCACGACTTCGGCGCCCAGGAACGTGAGCAGCTCTGTCGCGAGCGGTCCTGCCCAGGCTTGCGTGAAGCTCAGTACGCGAACGCCGTCGAGTGGCGGGGCCGGGCAAGCTGCGCGGGCCGGCGGGCGTCCGTGTGCGCGCGCCCTCGCTTCTGAGAACGCCCCCTGAGGCGTTTCTCTCGGCCGTGCAGCGCTGGCCGCAGCCCGCAAGATGCGCGCGCGGTCGGCGTCAAGCTGCGGCGCTGCGCGCGAGCCGCGCCATGGCGTCGCCGACAGCTTTGCGGGTGCGCCTGGTGCCCTGACTTCGCGCCCGGAAAGGCGCATGCGGGTAAAGAAACGGCGCGCCTCCAGTTGCGGACTGGCAAGGAGGGACTGCGTGTCCTGCACAACGCCACTGATGCATCGGTGCTCTGCGAGCGCGTGAAACATGGTCCACTTCTCACGGGTAGCCGCAGCCTGCGCGAGCGCCTGCCGAATCGGCTGTGGATCCTGTTGATTGCGGCCCAGCAGGGGTGCGTAGCGCGGGTCTTCGGCAAAGCCCTCCAAACCGAGGCACTTCATCGCGCCCGACCAATCTCTCCAGTCGCCATAGCCAAAATTGATCTGCCCGTCTGCTGCTTGCCACAGTGGTCCCACGGTGTTTTCGTCCCGCGCTCCGTTCGGACCGTAGGCGAAGCGCTCGCCACCGACGAACAGGCCGAGGTAAGCCCAGGGCGCGAAGGTGTGTCCCAGCGCTTCTGTTTCCGACAGATCGACCGTTTCGCCTTGGCCGTCCCGGCGCGCTCGAAGGAGCGCGGCCACAGCGCTTATGAAGGCTGCAAGGGCAGATATCTGATCACTGATTCGATACGGAAGCGCAAGGGGCGGTCCACCCCTGTGTCCATTCGCGAAGGCCCAGCCCACGCGGGCGCTGGCCGTCAGGCCATTGCCGGGCCACGCCGCATGCGGTCCGGAAAGCCCATGGGCAGTCACCGAGAGATGAACGGCACCCGGTGCGGCTGCGAGGGCCGCGGCGAGCAGTGAATCCTCCTCGGGCCGAGTCGTGGAGACGATCAGGTCTGAGCTTGCAGCAAGGGCGGTCACCGTCTCCGGGACAGCGCAAATAATCGATGCCTTGCCCCGATTGGCCCAGCCATGCGCGAGCGCATCGCCCGATGCCGTGAAGGGTGCCTCGTGGCGAAGTGGATGCCCCCCGGGTGGCTCTGCAAGCCAGACCTGCGCTCCGAAATCCGCGAAGAGCCGCGCCGCGAAGGCGCCGGGGAAGCGCTCGGAAAGGTCGAGCACGGTTACATCGTCAAGCGCCGATGGCGTGTCCATGGACGAGCTCCGGTCGCGTGCGCGAGCGGTGATTGTGCATCCTTCGAGCCGCGACGGAAGCCCCTAACGACTTGTTGCGGTTCGGTGACTAGGCGTACCGTTGATCCCGCGGCGGACAGCACGAGGGACAACGATGGCAGCCGTTTCATGCGATGTGGGACCCGTTGCGGTCACGGGCGCCTCTGGTTTCGTTGGAGCGCACGTTGTCGGAGCGCTGCTCGCGCGGGGCTATTCGGTTCACGCCTGCCTACGCGATGCGTCCAACCCCGAGAAGACAGATCCCTTGCATCGCTTGGCAGCCGAGTCTTCTGGCGGCCTGACCGTGTTTCAGGCCGATCTCCTTGACGCGGGCGGTCACGATGACGCGTTTCGTGATTGTGCGGCGGTCCTTCATGTCGGTACGCCCATGGGTTATGGCGGTGCGAATCGTCCCCAACAGGTTTACGATGGCGCAATCGCCGGTACGGAGAACGTGCTTGAGTCGATAGATCGCGCGGGCACGATCAAACGGCTTGTCTACACCAGCTCCTTTGCTGCGATTGGCCATCCCGCCCCTCCGGGCTACCGCTACACGGAGGCCGACTGGGCGAGCGACGGGCGCGAAGACGATCCGGCCTGGCGAGCTGAGGGGCTCGATCAGAAGGGAGAGCTCGGTTACGCCATGGCCAAGGTGGCGATGGAACGTCGTGTGTTTGCCGCGGCTGAAGCCGACGGGCGATTCGATGCCATTGCCGTTTGCCCGCTCGTGGTCCTCGGCCCGCTCCTTTCACGCGCGCACGAACTCGTTGGTTCCTGGCAGTGGCATCTGGGTCGAACGCTGGCCGGGAAAGCCAATCAACGGGGCTGGAAGCACCTGTGGAACATCGTCGATGTTCGCGACGTTGCCACCGCCCAGGCCCTTATTCTTGAGAGTCCGGAGTCTAGTACCGGCGATCGCTTTCAGCTTTCGGCGACCGATTCCAGCGGGGAGCTCGACGTGCGCGAGATTCAGGCCTGCCTGCAGCGGAACTTTCCCGACCTCGACGTCGGCGGACCGCCGCCCGAATTCGACGAGATCATCGAGCGACATGGCAAGGTCTGGCAGGGTCCGCTTGCGCACTGCGACCTGGCCCGGTCTGTGCTCGGCCTGCGCACGTATCCGGTCGAGGACACGCTCGTGGAGACCGCTCGCACGCTGCTTGAACTGGGGCTGGTCGAGCCAAGCAGAAGAACGGTCTGAAGCCATTCAGCAGATTCTCTGCGCAAGGCGCTCGTCGGCGTGTCGCGGCGGCCTGAGGCGCGAGCAAGGAGCTTTCCATGACGCTGGAATCGATCCTGATTGCCAATCGAGGGGAGATCGCCATCCGGATCGCCCGCGCCGCCGCAGACCTCGGCCTACGCGCGGTGACGGTGGCAACGAATGACGATGCGGACAGCCTGCATACTGCGGCGGCGGACGAATGCGTGACGCTCCCGGGCCTCGGCGCGCGCGGCTACCTCGACGCTGACGCCATCATCAAGGCCGCCAAGGAGTCCGGTTGCGACGCGATTCATCCCGGCTATGGATTTCTTTCCGAGCGCTCGGAATTCGCGGTCGCCTGCGGGGCCGCGGACCTTCGCTGGATCGGGCCATCCGCGTCGCTGCTGGCACTCTTCGGAGACAAGGGGCAGGCGCGAGCGGCCGCTATCGCGGCTGGGGTCCCGGTAAATGCCGGCATTGACCATCCTGTAGACGTCACCGAGGCGGCTGCGTTCATGGCATCCCTTGGGCCTGGTCGCGCGGTCATCCTCAAGGCCTTGGCAGGCGGCGGCGGACGCGGCACCGAGGTCGTGACCGACGCAGCGGAGCTGGGGGCGGCCTTTGACCGTTGCCAGGCCGAAGCGCTTCTTGCGTTCGGTTCGAGCGACCTCTATGTCGAAGCGTTCATGCCTCGGGCGCGGCACGTAGAGGTGCAAATCCTTGGCGACGGTCAGCAGGTTACGCATCTCTGGGAGCGCGAGTGCAGCGTTCAGCGGCGTTATCAGAAGCTGATTGAGATCGCGCCGGCGCCACATCTTTCCGAGAACACGCGCGACGCCATGATTGATGCTGCCAAGCGCCTTGCGCACGCGCACGGCTACGACAGCCTGGGCACCTTTGAGTTTTTGATCGACGACAGCGCTGCCGAGCAGCCGTTCGTGTTCATCGAAGCGAACGCCCGCCTTCAGGTCGAACACACCGTGACGGAAGAAGTGACCGGTGTGGATCTCGTCCAGACTCAGATTCGCCTAGCGGCGGGTGCAACGCTTGCGGAGCTGGGGCTTGCCGGGGCGCCAGCCCCGCCCAGGGGCTTTGCGATCCAGGCGCGCATCAACATGGAAACATTGCGCCCGGATGGCTCTGTTGTGCCCGGTGGCGGGACGCTGACGCGCTATGAACCGCCCACCGGCCCCGGCGTTCGAACTGACGGTTTTGGCTACGGTGGCTATCGCACCACCAGCGCCTTCGACTCGTTGCTGGCGAAGGTCATCGTGCACTCTCGCAGTCCCGACTTTGCGCAGGCGGCAAGGCGCGGCGCGCGGGCCCTAGCGGAAACGCGCATGGATGGCGTGCGATCCAACGTCAACGTTCTTCGCGCCATCCTCGAGCACCAGGACTTCGTCAGTGGAACCATCCATACGCGTTGGGTCGAGGAGGAGATTGCCGTCCTTGCGGCAGAGGATGCCGCGCAGCGGGCCTCTACTGAGTACGACACGCCGGAGGGAGGCTATGCCGGTGCCCGCGTGATGTCGAAGGACCCGCTTGCGCTTTTCGCCCACGATGCTGCGAAGAAGGCAGCGCAGGCCCAGGGTGCTGACGAGCAAATGCCCGCTGCGCCACAGGCACCAGACGGAACGCTTGGCCTCGCCTCACCCATCCAGGGAACGGTGGCCGCGATCGACGTTGCCGAGGGCGATGCGGTTCATGCGGGCCAGCAGGTCGCGATCGTCGAGGCGATGAAGATGGAGCACGTCATCGCAGCGGAGCAGAGTGGGATCGTGAGGACAATCACGATGTCCGTTGGTGATGTGGTGCGCGAGGGCTGGCCGATCGTCTACCTGGAGGCCGGCGAAGTGAATGGCGCAGGCCCTGCCAAAGCGGAGCGCGTCGATCCGGACCATGTGAGAGCCGACCTGCAGGAGGCGCTCGATCGCCACCGCTACACGCTCGATGAAGCGCGCAGCGAGGCCGTCCGCAAGCGCCACGCGCGGGGCGGGCGCATGCCTCGCGAGAATATTGCCGAGCTACTTGATCCCGGTTCCTTCAAGGAATACTGGCCGCTGGTCGTGGCCCGCCAGCATCGCCGTCACGATGCCGAGACGCTACGGAGAAAGACCCCAGCCGACGGTGTCGTTGCTGGCACGGGAACGATCAATGCCGAGCTCTTTGGCGAAGAGGCCGCACGCGCCATGGTCGTCCACTACGACTACACGGTGCTTGCCGGTACTCAGGGCGCGCGCAATCACTACAAGCAGGACCGCATGTTCGATCTCGCGCACCGCTTTCGCCTGCCGCTGGTGCTCTACGGCGAGGGCGGCGGTGGTCGGCCCGGAGATGACAATACGGGACCTGCAGTGGCGTTCGATACGCACACGTTCACGCAGTTCTCGAAACTGAGCGGGCTCGTGCCGCTGGTGGGCGTGAACCATGGACGCTGCTTTGCCGGCAACACGGCGCTGCTTGCCTGCTGCGACGTGATCATCGCGACGAAGGCATCGACGATCGCCATGGGTGGGCCTGCGATGATCGAGGGTGGGGGGCTCGGCGTATACACCCCTGAAGAGGTCGGTCCCATGGCCTTCCAGGTCCCCAACGGGGTGGTCGACATTCTTGTTGAAGATGAAGCTGAGTCGGTCCGGGTGGCCAAGCGCTATCTATCCTATTTTCAGGGGCGCGTTGATGACTGGTCAGCCCCGGATCAGCGCCCGCTGCGCCACCTCGTGCCGGAGAATCGTCTGCGCCTGTATGACATGAGGGAAGTGATCGAAACCCTGGCGGATACGGATTCGGCGCTCGAACTGCGCCGCGACTTTGGCGTCGGTGTAATCACGGCGTTCATGCGCGTCGAAGGCCGGCCCGTCGGCGTCATTGCAAACAACCCCCATCACCTGGCCGGAGCAATCGATTCGGACGGCGCCGACAAGGGTGCTCGCTTCATGCAGCTTTGCGATGCCTTCGACATTCCGATCGTTTCGCTCATGGACTGTCCGGGCATGATGGTCGGGCCCGACGTTGAGCGCACGGCTCTCGTCCGCCACTGCGTGCGGATGTTCAATACGGGAGCGAATCTCACCGTCCCGCTCTTCGGCGTTGTGATTCGCAAAGCCTATGGTTTGGGTGTGCAGGCCATGTGTGGGGCATCTGCGCTGGTCGGTTTCTTCACCGTCGCCTGGCCAACGGCTGAGTTCGCCGGGATGAACATCGAGGGATCGGTCAAGCTTGGCTATCGCAACGAGCTGGCTGATATCGAGGACCCAGAGGCTCGTATCGCCGAGTTCGAACGGCGCGTTGCGCGCGCTTATGAAAGCGCGAAGGCCGTCAACGCGGCCGCGGGAGGCGGCCTGGATGACGTGATCGACCCCGCCGACACTCGGGAATGGATCGCAAGCGCACTGAAGCGCGTGCCTGCTCCGGCGCCGCGTGAGGGCAAGAAGTACGCCTTCGTCGACACCTGGTAGGCCGGTTGGGTCAGGCGCCGCGTCGAAGCACGCGGCCCGGGCGCTCGCCCGTGAGTTCGTCGTCCTCGATGATCACGGCTCCATTCACCAGCGTGTAGCGATAACCAACCGCGCGCTGGATCAACCGCGGTGCATCGAAGGGGAAGTCGGTGACGCGCGTCGGTTGGCGCTCCTCGACTGCGTTGGCGTCAAAGACGTTCACGTCTGCTTTCGCGCCCGGTCGCAGCGTGCCGCGATCCGTGAAGCCGAGGACTTGCGCCTGTTTGCCGGTGAGCATGTGGACTGCTTCTTCCAGCGAGAAAATTTGCGCGTCACGACACCAGTGGGACAGTAGAAAGCTGGTCCAGCCCGCGTCCATGATCATGCTGACATGCGCACCCGCATCTCCTACGCCAGGAACTACCCATTCCGCGCGCATGTACTCGGGTAGCACGTCGAGATCCTCGTTGACGAAGCGAAGGTGGAACAGGCCCTCGCCTTTGGATTCGCGCAGCAGGCGGAGCCAGGTTTCGACGGGGTGCTCTCCTGCGGCATCGGCCAGCGCCTGCAGGGACGTCTCTGCGCGACCCGTGTAGCTGGGTCTGGGCGCCGCCCCCAGGAAATAGCTGCGCGTCGGGGGTATGGAGTAGCGTGATGACGCGAGCGTATGACCGATACTCGGGGCGAGCTCGAGCTGGCGGCCTTCTTCGATCAGGCGTGCGCAGAACGCCGCATCTTCGATCGCAGCGCGCCGCGCCGCGAAGTCCATGTCGCGCAGCGCGCGCCAGGCATCCGAGCGCAGGCGACGCGCGAAGAGAAAGTCGGTCTTCAGGCCCGAGAGAAAGCCGGCGGAGCGCGGCTGCGTTGTCCCGAAGATGGCGTAGCCTTCGGCGCGGATCGCTTCGATCTCAGGCTGATAGGCGCTCACTCCGGCGACCTCGCCCGGAACCCAGGGCGCGCTGAACAGAACACTCGCTGCGCCCGCGCGCAGTTGTTCTCGCATCAGGCGCATCTCCTCTGGGATATCTGCCGTTTCGATCACGCTCTGCATGAGGCCGCCGTGTGCGCCGACGGCACGAGCGATCGCGGTCAGCTCGGCCTCTTCGGCGAACGTCCCCGGAATACAGCGCCCGTCGGGCAGGCGATGCGCTTTCAGTCGATTCACCGAGAAACCGAAGGCGCCATCGCGCACCGACGCGCCTGCGAGCGCGGCGATCTGATCGATCTCCTCGGCGCTCGGCTGCTCGTCGACCGCACGCGCTCCCATCACGTAGAAGCGCGTCGCTGCGTGCCCGACGAGGCCACACACGTTCAGCGCCGGATTCATGCCCTCGATGGAATCGAGGTACTCGCCGTAGCTGTTCCAGTCCCAGGGCAGGCCCGCGAGGATGGCCCGCTGGGGGATGTCCTCAACTGACTGCATCATGGCGGCAAGCGTCGCGTGATCCTCGCTTCGGACCGGTGCGAAGGTCACCCCGCAGTTGCCCATGAGAACGGTCGTGATGCCATGCCAGGAGGCGGGCGTGAGCGCAGGATCCCAGCCGATCTGGGCATCCATGTGCGTATGCAGGTCGATGAACCCCGGCGCGACCGTCGCGCCATCCGCATCTATTTCACGCAGCCCTCGCTCGGCAACGCGCCCGATCGCGCTGATGCGGTCACCGTCGATCGCGAGATCGCCGGTGCTTGCGGGGGCGCCGGTCCCATCGACAATCAGGCCGTTACGAATTACGAGGTCATGAGCCATGCGTTTTCACTCCGCTATCGCCGTTCCCTTATCGCCGCGGTATGAGGGGCTCCTCGATCAGCGCCTGCCGCAGCGACCGCCTAGTACATCCGCTTGCCCCGAATGGCCTCATCCCAGCGTCGGTCCTGCAGATACTGAAGCGCCGCGGCCGTCGCTTCAGGGCGCGCAAGACGGATGAGCCCCTCGCTCGCGACGGCGCCGGCGTAGCCGGAGTGCTCTTCGAGGCACGTCAGCAGAAGCGCCTGAACTGAGTCGAGGTCTTCGCCCGGAACCGCGACGGCCGCGAGCAGGGCGCAGGCTATGTTCAGCACGATCTGGTCGCGCGCGGTCCAGCCGCGCCCCACGAGGGCCTGATCCCATTCCGGGCGCTCCGCAATCAGCAGGGACGAAAAGGCCGGAAGGGCCGGCCCGAGCGGGACGCCCATGGCTCCGAGCGCGTCGATGCAGGTGCGCACGACGGTCTGGTCTTCGCGGTGCAGCAGGCGGCACAGCGCGGACTGCGCACTCGCGGAGGCGGGGCCGATCTCGCCCAGCGCAAAGGCCGCATTGAGCTGAACCCAGGGATCCGAATCATCAAGCAGTGCAGTCAACGCGGATACGGCCGGCGGACCAGCTGCAGCCAGGGCGTAGGCGGCGCCCTCCATGACGATGGCGCGCTCGGTCCAGCACCGTGGATCGCCGCTGACGTCATCCCTGAGGCCAGGCCGACCGTCGCGGCCCGGCAGCAGACGGCGCAGGGACCTGCCTTTGCCGCTGCAGTTTGCGAGTGCGCGTGCCAGCGCAGGTACGGATGCGCGGGTCTCGTGCGCGTAGATCGCCTGGAGGCGGCGCGAAGCATCCACATCGTTGAGCGCCGCGTCGAGCTCAGCATCGCCGAGGTAAACGCCTCCAGGGGCGTCCGCCTTCACGGCTTCGGGAGACGCGCCGCGAAGCCAGTCCCAGATGTATCGCTCCGGCGATCCAGGCCGAAATGCAGGGTCATACGCCGGATGGTGTCGCCAGCTCGCGCCCGAAGGATGCTGCGTACGCGCAAAGACGAACTTGAGCATGTAGCGCGTCTGCGCCGTACGGTTCGGAAACGCGGCGTGCACCATGTCGAAGTGAAGCAGTACTAGTGTCCCCGCCGTGATGTCGCTGGGCTGTTCGACATCGCGGACCCGTCCGGGGGCCGCGTCATACTGCGTGCCCGGCTGCCATCGAGTCGGGCCCATCTCGAGTGGCACGTCGTGTGGAAAGTAGAAGCCGATGAGATAGCGCGGTAGATGATGGCGCGCGCGCGCGAGCGGGCTTTGCGCATCCTGATGCCAACGGGATCCGGCCATGGACCCGGGGCCCATGGCCGGCCCATCGGCAAACACGTCAAGGTGCCCATCCTGCGCGGGCGCGGGCGTGCTGCTGTGGATGGCGCGGTGTGGATGCACGAGATAGTTCGGCCCGAGCAGGCTCGTGAGCGCGCCGTGGACGACGGGCGCTCGGAGGACTTGCCAGATTGCTGGGATACGCGCGAGGAGATTGTTGCCCGGGGGGGCTTCGTGCTCGATGGTCTGGCGGAGCTCTCGTTCAATCGAGTCATGAATGTTGCCATCGCCATCGATCTGGAGCCGCAGCCAGCCACGTTCGATGAAGCGGGAAATGGCTTCGTCGCCCAGCAGATCTGATGGTGCTGCTGCTTCTGGCATCCGCATCCCTCCATGACCCCGTGCATCGGTTCTCACGGGGCACTGCGCGAATTCAGCCGCAGTAGCATAGCGAAGCACCCGCATGGGTGCTTGAGTCAGGCAGAGCCATATGGCGGCGAGCGGGCACTCACCCAGACCGCTTGCGTCAGAAGGGCTTCAGCAAGACGGCCCTTGGGAGCTGACGGCCACTGACAGGGCGGCGATGTCTGCCGGCCCAACGCCACAGCAGCCGCCTATGATCGTAGCGCCCGCCTCGATGCACGCCTTCGATCGCTCTACGAAGTAGTCGGTTCCGCTGGGCCGGACGACCACGTCGATGTCGTTATCGAGTGTCCAGCCTGCGGGGACATCAAAGCGATTGGGATAGGCGCCCAAGGGGCGGGATGTCTGCGGAGAGAGCTCTTTGAGCGCGGCTTCGATCGCGTCCGGGTGCGTGCAGTTGAGCAAATAGCCGGCGAGCGGAAGGGGTTCGAGCGCCGCAAGCGCTGCGAGGACGCTCTCGCCGCTGCGCAGCCCCGCACCTGGCGCTTCGTTCAAGGTCCAGGACACGAACACCGGCTTGCCCGACTCAAGGGCAACCTTCGCCGTCCGAACGCTCTCCGCAATCGAAGACATCGTTTCACACAGGAAGCAATCCACATGCGGCGTAAGGGCCTCCACCATGCCTTCGAGTATCGGCGCAGCGACATCGGCAGGCGGCACTAGATCGGGCCGATAGCTTTCGCCAAGCGGTGGCACGGCGCCCGCAACGACCACGGTTTCACGGCTCTTGTCTGCGCATGAACGCGCGATCTGTCCGGCCTGTGCAGTAAGCGCCTTGTAACGTTCTGCGAGGCCCTCCTTCCCAAGATAGCTGGGAACGGTGGAGTAGCTGTTCGTGGTGATCATGCGTGCACCCGCGCGAATGAAATCGTCGTGCACTTCGGCGACAACTTCCGGGCGCTCGATAAGTGCGCGCGCTGCCCAGAGCCCGGTCTCGGGCGCGCCGAGGCGCCGGAGGATTTCGCCGCCTAGACCTCCATCGAGCACGGTCACGGATTCCACGACACCCTCCTCGCACGGGTTCATGCCCACAGCGTTTGCCGAGTCTCCAAGTCGAGTGCCTGTGGCGCACGCATCGCGACCCGACAGACGGCGCGCCAAGCGCCCGGAAGTGGTAACGCCGGCGGATGCTGCCGACAGCTTTGGTGTGTCGAGCGAGTTTGGGGCGGAAGCTGATTTGAGGGCAAGCGCCCGAGTGCCGTGGTACGGATTTCGAAGCGGCAGGCACTTGAATGCGACTCATGTTCACGACGCCGCGCGTGCGCCAACGCGAATGCGAACGCGCGCGCGAACGCGAACGCAAACGCCAACGCATCGAGCGTACTTCCGGGCGATCGGTGTATTCATCTGGGGCGCCGCTGCGAAAGTCATGCGCTCGCAGTGCTGCGAGGATTTCTCTGGATGCCCTGATGCTGGAACAGCAAAACGGCCGGGCAAGCTCAGCGCCCGCCCGCCGAGGCGCGCGCTGCAATGCGGACAGGCCGACTCCAGGTTCGAACTTTCTGCCGGTTCAGCGGCGCTGCTGCGACCCGTCTTCATGGCGTCGCCGCGGCCCCTTCTTCCGGGCTGGCTGAAAGCCGCGGAGGATAAGCAGTCGGTGAGGGTGCAAGCAGTCATCGTGAGATCGGCCGTCGCGCCCGATCGCATCCCGTCATGCCTCCCACGAGCTCCGGCGCCCTGTTCGATCGCAGGCGGACCTGCGATGGCGTGGCGGTCCGGCCGCTTGGCAGCGATCCGATTCAGTGCTCGCTGCCGTTCGGATCGGTGTTCGAGCATCCGTTATGAGGCGTCTTGTCGTAGCTGCTGCGCCCGTTTAGCATTGCGAATCGTTCGCGTTTAAGGAAAGTCCTTGTGCTCCGGTTTCTAGCCGTACTTTGCCTGCTCTCGTCCTCTGCGATTGCTGCGTCCGAGCGCCTGAATCCGAATCTGGCTTCGGACGCCGAGCTCGCTGCGCTCAATGGAGTTAGCCCCGAGCTTGCTGCTGCAATCATCGCCGGCCGCCCCTATCTGGACCCCGAGGATCTGGACGCGTCGCTGAGCGGAGTGATGGACACGGCCGCCCGCCAAGCACTCTACGCGTCGCTTTTTCGGCCGCTGAATCTCAATACCGCGACAGAAGCGGCGATTGAACTCATTCCTGGCATGACGCCGAAAATGGTTCACGAGTTCGAGGAGTACCGGCCGTATACCTCCATGGCACAGTTTCGCCGTGAGATGAGCAAGTACGTCGACGAGGCTGAAGTGGAGCGGCTGGCGAGCTACGTCTTTGTTCCTGTGTCGCTTAACCAAGCCACGGAAGACGAATTGATGGCGATTCCGGGCATGACGGGGCGTATGGCGCACGAGTTCGAGGAGTATCGGCCCTATCGTTCGCTCGAGGAATTTCGACGGGAGATCGGCAAGTACGTCAGTGACGATGAGGTCCGTCGGCTCGAGAGCTACGTGACGCTGGATTGACGCTTCAACGCCGTGGCCCGCGCTCTGCTGTGGATCGTTTTTTCCGGACCGCTGGGGCTCGGCATTGCGCTCTACCTGATAGATGAGATCAGCTACGGTCAGCTGCTCTCCTGGAGCGGCGTGGCGACTGTGTGGCTGCTTCTTTTCACGCTCACCGTTTCAGCGCTCTGGCGTCGCTTTCCAGGCCGTCCCGTTATCAGAGCGATGCGCCAGCGGCGTCGCGATTTTGGCTTGATCACGTTTGCCTGTGCGTTACTTCACGTGCTCGCCTACCTCGAGCGCAAAGCCGAACCGGAGCGCATCTTCGCAGAGGCGCAGCGTCCGGACCTGCTGATTGGCTGGCTTGCCTTCGCTGGCCTGGCGATCCTCGCGCTGACGAGCAATGACTTCTCTGTCAGGTGGCTTGGACGGCGCTGGCGGGCGCTGCACATGACCGTCTATGGCGCTGCTGCGCTCACTTTTGCCCATTGGGTGATGTCGGCCTACGACCCGACGGCGGGGTGGCTGTGCGCGGGCGTATTCGCGGTACTTCTCGCTTTCCGGACGCGGCGAGGCGCACGGCCGCAAGCGGTCAGCTAGAACGTTGCCAGCGCACGCCTTTGATCGGCACGCGCCGCGGTGTGGCGGGTCGTCGACAACAGGGCGAGGCACGTCTCCCAGCGTGCGTGTCAGATCTTCTCGGCGCACGCGGAAGGGGTTTATGCGCGCAGTGCGTGTCGGCTGAGGGCAAGATTTGCCGCGCGCAGGCGAGTCGAGGCTGGGCGCCGAGGCGCGTTGAACCACGTCAGGGGCGCGCGCTGCCGCGGCTCGGGCGGCCGCTGTCGGCGCTCTGGGGTTTGCAGCAAGCACGATGAGACTTCAACGCCTATCCCTCAGCATCTGGCCGCCGCGGAAGCGCGGCGGTGGCGATGCAAGGCCACGTGAGGCACGGGATGTGCTCGAGACTGTCCGTCTTTTTCGCCTACAGGTTTCCGTGTTTGCTTTCCTTGCGTGCCTCGGGGGATGCGCATCGTCTCCCGCCGTGCCGGAAGAAGTCTTCGATCCTCGCCAAGATGATCTTTTTTCTCGGCAAGCGTCCGTGTAGTCGATCGACAGTGCACGTGCGCGCACGGCAAGGCAGCAAGAGGACTTTCTTGCCTACTATCGTGATTCGCGGATCGCACACATTCCCGCGCACAAACGCGTCTACAACTTCCTCGAGAAGGTCACCAACAACTTTACCTGCCATGACGGCACCTTCACGGCGGCGGTGACCTTCGATCAGCGCCGCGGCAACTGCATGTCGCTCGCGGTGTTGACCACAGCGCTGGCGAAGCTTGTGGATGTGCCTGTGCAATATCAGCTCGTGGACACGGACCCTGTTTACGATCTGGCGCGAAACCTCGCGGTGCGTGGTGAGCACGTCAGAACGCATCTGATCGATCCGGATTGGCAAGCAGAGCCAGGCGAGTTCACGCTGCGCAAGCCGGGCGTAATCGTCGACTATTTCCCGAGCGGCAACGAAAGGTTCGTTGCGAACCTCGATGAAGATGCGTATGCGGCGCGCTTCTATCTCAATCTGGCCGTTGCGCAATTGGGGCAGGGTGATCTGCCCCACGGTTACTGGCTGACGGTGGCTGCGCTGCAGCGTGATCCGGACAGCGCAGATGCGCTGAACATGCTCGCGGTGATCTATGGGCGCCAGGGCAGCTTCGAAAGTGCGGAGCGCGTGTATCAGCACGCCATAGACCTTGTCCCGAACAAGCTCGGCACGCTGCGTAACTATGAAATGATGCTGGGCTTACTGAACCGTGACGCAGAGGCCGCAGCGCTCCGGTCGAGGCTGCGGAAGCTCAAAGACCCGAGTCCTTTCAGTTGGTACCGGGGCGCGCGGCGGGCATTCGAACAAGGCGACTTGATTGATGCCGAGTTTTTCTACCAGAAGGCGATCGAGCGGGCGCCCTATATGCCAGAGCTGCGATACGGTCTTGCACAAGTGCTGGTAGGGCAAGGCCGCTACCAGCAAGCTCAGGACGAGCTTGAGCGAAGCCTGCAGCACATTCGCAATTCGAGCAGCCGGCAGCCCTATAAGGCGAAGCTCGATTGGCTTCGTTGGCAAGGGGACGAATGACATCTGACTCTGCTTATCCTAATTGCGGCGTGACCCTTGGCCGCCTCGGTTTCACGAGTGACTCAATGAACACTGGCGCTGCCCTGAGTGCGGCGATGCTGCGGCGCTAGCTACAGCACCTGCGGGAACGGTTGGCCTCCCGCCTTATGGGAGCTGTCTCCTGCCTGGGCGATCGAGGGGCGAGTCGTTATGCCGCGGCATTCCGGACGCTACCGCCGATGTGATCCGCCCCAGTTCTTCAACCCTCCGATCAGCTGTGGGCGGAGTGCGAAGTGCTGTTCGCTGGGCTCAAGAACGAGGTGGCCATGCGCCTGTGCAGCCGCCTTGCCGAGCGATGCTCCTGCCCGGCGTGCGCATGGTCGCCTGATCTTGATCGATGGCGGCGCAGCGTCCCGGAACGTTCTCATCCCGGGCAAAGTGAACCGTTTTTCTCTTACGCGACCTCTGGGCGCTTGTTACGCTGCTTTCGAAATGGGTTCTGGACTGCGCGACCCTTTGTCAAGATTGTTTGCAAGCGCTTGGCTGGCGAACCTTTGGCCCATCATCCGCGCGCGGTCCGACTGACAAATCACTGTCCCGTCCTGCGCGCTGGGACATAGCGGCAACGGAAGGAGGGCACAAGCGGCGGAATCGTTATGCAACCACTGCCCGTGGAAATAGACCTCTGGTCGGCCTGGTATGCGGCCTTTTCAATCTGGGATTCGACGATCAACTTCTGGATCAGCGCGACTTTTGCAGCACTGATCGCGGCGCACTCGCTTCAGAACTCCATGACACGTCAGCTTGCTCGATACGTTGCCTGGCTCTACGGCTCCTTTTGCATCTACACGCTCTTTCGTGCCCTTTCCGTCTATGCCGAAGCCGCTCACCTGTCGTTCGTAATGGTCGAGCACGGCATCCAGTTCACCGAATTCGGTTCCACCATGAACTTTCTCTCGAATCTCACTATTTCCTGTATTTTCCTGACCGCAAGCGGGTTCACCTTGAAGTTCATACTTTCAAGTGCAGGCGCCAGCAGTAGTGAGGACGCTTAGCATAGACCGCATCGGCTCATGACGGAGCACGTGCTCGACCGCGCCGATTGCAAGTCTGAACACCTACCCTTCTTCTTGGCGCGCATGTATTCAGTGCGACGGCAGGGTCGCGGGTCCCAAGGTGCTGCGGGCCTTTTCCGATCAGGGCGCTGCAATGATCACCGCCGGTGCGGCCCCATCATTCCACCCAGTGATCGATATCCACCTTGTAGAAGCGGTAGGTCAGGCCTCCCGTGTCCGTGGACATCACCAGCGTGTTGTCGGGCGCATATTCGGTGAACGCACCGCCGGAGCCCCAGCTGATGAGCAGGTTCTCGGCACCGCTGCTTTGCGGTACGAACATCAGGTAGCCCGCCGTACGCACCATCCGCTCGGGATAGGTCCACTCCCGCTCGTAGGTGGCCGTCATCGCATCAAGGTCCAGCTTGTAAGACACGACTCGTGTGTAGTCATGGCGCACGTTGATGGGCGCGCCGTAGATCACGGAGTCTGCTTCGAACTCGGGCGTGTCGTAGTGGCCGTTGTCGAACACCAGCAGCGAATCGTCTCGCATTACCGCTGCATGGAGGGTGCTGATGCCGCCAAGCGGGTCGCCGATGTACGTGAAGTCGTTGAGCGGTGAGGCTGGATCTGCGAGTACCCAGTTAACCGTTCCGGTCGGATATGCAACGTTCGCCACGGCGCGCAGATAGCGGGCGGAGACCAGCAGCTCTGTGTGATCGTCCGTGAAGCGCACCCCGTTAGTGTGGAAGTAGTCCCAGTCCGCGTATCGGTCCTTGGGCAGGTAGGAGATGTCCTGCTGCGGCGGGAAGTGGTCGATCGAGTCCCACTCGAAGACGACTTCCCCTTGTCGATCGAGCTCCACCACGTAGGTGCTGGTCACGTTGACGTCCAGCTTCTCGCCGTTCTTCAGCAGGCTTCCCGCAGGGTGAATACGGTAGAACACGTTCTGCAAGGTTTCCCATGGGGTGACGTCGATATGGTGGCCATCATCGAACTGAGCAAGGTGCCGCGGTACTTCCAGATGCGTTGAACGATCCCGCTCCCCGCGACGGGCAACGAAGCTTCGGGTGATGGCCTCGGCAAAGTTGTCAGCGGTGTCCATCACGCCCTCCTTGTAGACGAAGCCTTGTTCCGGCAGCAGGCCTTCATCCTCGGAGGTGGTGATCGGTAGGAAGATCGTGCTCGGCAGATAGTTGCTGTACTTCAGCGGAACGCCGTAGCTGTCGAGCGCGAAGTTGACGAAGGGCAGGTACTCACGGTGGGCGAAGTCGAGGCTGTCAGCGGGGTTTGCCGCGATGAAGTCGTCGAACACCTGTAGCCTGGATTTTTGCAGGAACTTCAGCGTGCCGCGGATCCCAACGACATAGAGCAAGTTGCGCAGTGCGCGCGCACGCGAGAACGTTGGATTGTTCATGCCCACGGCCTGCAGGCCGGTGATGATGCCCGGCGCCACTGCATCGGCGGCGTGCACCGTGGTGCGCAGCGGCGGGAAGGTGTGGGGCAGCACGACGAAGACATACTCCGCCCGGCGCGCTCCGTCGGCCGTTTGCGCCTCAATGATGACCTCGCTTCCATGCGCCTGGGCGTCGAGGGTGATTGGCGCTGACAGAGAGGTCGGCTCGCCGTTCACGCGCACTTCTGTCACTTCCGACGCCCAGGACGGATTGAGGGTCAGCGTGTCGGAGGCTCTGTAGGGGTACCAGGCGTACCGTCGAATTTGCGGCAGGAAGTTCGGATACACGTGCACGTCAAGGCCGTCAGCGCCCGCAAGATCGCCCGTGAGCATCTGCGCAGGATTCATTGCCCGCAGCAGGCCGGCATCTCCCGCGGCGGTTTGTGCAGCGCTGGTTTTATAGAAATCCGACGATTCGAAGTCGTGAAGATCCGGAGGGCGAATCACCTGGCTGGCGGTGAGCAGGGCTATGAGTAGAAACACCGCCGAAAAGAAGCCAACTGCTAGGACACGTAGCACGTTCGTTGCTCCCTTTTGCAAGTTCAGACAGGATTAATGAAAGCCATTATTGCACGAAGCGGCCCGTGGATGTCTATCGCAGCGGCGCATCTCAGCGGCGCGTCGCTGCGGGACCGCATCGGCAGACAGCAACCTTCGCCAACCCGCTGACGCATAAGTGCATAAGGCTGCGCTTGGCTCTATCGTGAACAACCGTGCAGCGGGGCAGCCAGTGCTTTTTGAGCCAGCGCTATCGGTCAATGTCCAGGGCATCCAACGCCGGTCCGATGAACCAGTGCCTCGCGGTGGTTGTCAGTCCTGCCGACGCGCCGCGGGAGCTTGAACATTCCAAGACGAACCCTGAGGGAGTGGGCCATGCGCAATGGTTTTCTGCTGCTGACTGCCAGCCTGTTGCCGATCTTCGGCTTTGCAGACTGTTCAACAAGCGCTCCAGCGCCTGAGCGCGCTTTTCTGCAAAAGGTCGGGGCTGAGTCGGCAGTCGTTCGCTGGCGCGGTGGTCGCTCTGTCCTGTGTGCGGGTGAAACTGCCGACGATCTCTCCAGGATTTTCGAGGCTGAGCTGATCGACGGACATCGCAGCGTTCGCATCGATGGATTGGCCCCGGACCGGCAATACTTTTATCAGGTAGGCGATCAGGTACGGAGCTTTCGAACGGCGCCTGACGCGGGGACCCTGCCCAGCGACGGCCGGGTACATGTCTGGATCATCGGCGATTCGGGAACGGCCGGCGAACGGAACTCTGAAGGGGGGCTGGAGCACGAGGGAGAAGCGGCAGCCGTCCGCGATGGCTTTCGGCGCTACAACGCGGAGCAGGGCGCCGGCGAGCCCGTTGACCTCTTCCTGCTCCTTGGCGATAGCGCGTATCCCGCAGGCCTCGACGAGCAATGGCAGGAGTCTTTCTTCGACGTTTATCCGAACCTCGCCGCGAGCGCAATGACCGTACCGACGATCGGCAATCACGAGATGGGCTATGGGCTCATAGATCTGTGCCAGCTCCGCTCGCTGCTTCCCCCTCGCGCAACGGCAGCATGTGAACAGGGCCCCCTTTTCCGCCCTCTGGGCGGCGCGAGCAGCGCCTCGGACCCCATGACCTACGATGAAGACGGCGACGGCGTGCCGAGCGGAGCGGGGCCACCTTATCTGAAGATCTTCGACCTGCCGGCTGATGGTGAAATCGGCGGTGTCGCCAGCGGCACGGAGCTCTATTACTCGCTCGACTACGGGCCCCTGCACGTCATAAGCCTCGATTCTCAGCTCTCCAACGGAAACAGCGAAAAGCGCGCCGTAATGGCGGCGTGGCTGAAGCGCGATCTCGAAGCAAATGCACTGCCCTGGACCGTCGTGATTTTTCATCATCCGCCCTACTCCAAGGGCGCGAATCACGATTCGGATACGGAGCAGCGGGAGATCGACATGCGAACCGACTTCGGCCCGCTGTTCGAACGCCACGGTGTCGATGTGGTCTACAGCGGCCATGCGCACTCCTATGAGCGTTCATGGTCACTCCAGGGGCATGTGGGTGCCTCCGGCACTTTTTCCGCCGAGCGACACGCGCTCCTCGCCGAAGGTGAGCCTGCCTTTGGTGGTGTTGAGCGGCCCTATCCGCAAGCGCAGCGGACGGTGTACACCGTTGCGGGCAACAGCGGCCACGTGACCTCAGTCGATGGGCGCCCACCCTGCGAGGGCAATAATCGCATCGGCTGCCGCTTCGAGGACTGGCTTGAACATCCCGCCCATCGCACCTTTGATACATCGCTCGACGATCACGCCCCGAACGGAATTGCGCGAATCGGATCGGTTGTCCTCGATGTAACTGCGCGAACACTGCGCTCGCGCTTCGTGGACGACTCGGGCCAGGTGCTGGATGAATTCGTGATCGAGCGTGCGCCGTCCATCTCGGCTTTCGAAGCGCCAGGCTCGCCCAGTTCCGGCGCGCGCCTTGATTGATCCGTTTTCGCCGGCTCGTGCAGGCGGTCTGTCGCGATAGCCGGTTCGTATCGATTACTGAAGTGCAAGGGGCCGACTGAACCCGTCATGCCCGATTTGCCGTGCGAGCCGCAGCCGCAGGGGCGCGAGCGTGGGCCCGTCCGTTACCGGCGGGCGCTTCAATGGCGATCCGGACACCAGTTCGCTCCGGGTGATGGAGGCCCTGCAGTTCAGTGTTTTGCTGCCACGAGGCGAATGCGCCCGGAATCCGGGTCGGAGCGAGAAGGGGCGAGCATGGGCAATCGAGCATCCCACGGCAGCCACGTGCTTTCTTTCGCGGCGAAGATGGCCGATCCACGTGGGCGCTACGCGCGATCAGGGCGCGCTCCCGAGTATCGGCTGAGGCTCGCTGCCGCCAGCGCTGCTGGTTTCGAAGCGCAGGCTCTTCTGTGCGTGTTCAGCAGGTTTCTCGGGATAGGATGATCGGCCGGTGACCTGACGGTGCTGCAAAGTGTTCAAGCTCTACATCAACCGTGGATCAGGATCAGCTTGCGTCGAGGCGGCGCTCTCGGAGCTGCAGTTGCCTTTCGAGCGCGTGCCCGTGAATTACACGGATGAAGGGATCGACGATCCCGAGTTCGCGCTGATTAATCCGAGAAACCAGATTCCCGCCCTCGTGTTTGACGACGGCACCTGTCTCACCGAAACCCTGGCGATTCTCAACTACCTCGCTGATCGCCACCCGGAGTCCGGATTGGCGCCGGCGCCGGGGTCCCTGGCCCGAGCCCGGTTGGATCGCTGGATGAGCTTCACGCTGGCGAATATCTATGAGGGCGAACTCAGGAAGAACTATCCCCAGCGTTACGTGGTTGGAGACGTACAGGCCGTTGAGGCCGCAGCTGAAGCTTTTGTGTTGGAGAACTACCGATTACTGGAGGCAGCGTGCAGCGAGGGCCCGTATTTCTTCGGTGCGTCGCCCACCATCCTCGATTTCTACCTCTGGATGTTCATCAATTGGTTTGAAGACCCAGAAGACCTGCGGAGCGCATGCCCTCGACTGCTTGGTCTTGCGGATACCGTCATGCACCGTCCAGGAATCGACGCGGTCCACCGATACAATTTCGGGGAGGGTCTGGGCTGGAGCCCGCCGGTGGCGTAATGCGCCGAAACCATGCGCGGGGCGGCTGGGGTGTGGGCGGCGTAGGTCAGGGCATCGGCCAGGATCCACCGACGGCAGCCGGCCGGAAATTACACCGGCAACGGCTTACGCGGCCTCGGGTCCTGGGCCCGGAATCCCGGATGGCGCGCGGCGCACGCCGAGGCCTTTCTTGGAAAGCCCTAGGCGTCACGGAACCAGCCGTTGAGGGCCAGTCGCGGTGACGGTGCGAAAGGCGCTACGTAGGTGACGGCGTGGATGTGTCGGACATCGAAGAGCGCGAGGCTGTTGAAGCGTGGCGTCCATGCGTCCCTGGGGTCCCCCTCGGGTGAATAGAGTTGCAGGAGTCCGCCCTAGTCCGGGTGCCAGGCCTTGCTGAAGTTGAGTACGTAGGCCACTCGCCGGTGTTCTGCGGCTATGTCATCCAAGTGCCGGGTGAGGAAGTGTCCCCCCTCTTAACGCGTGTACTGGCCGTCGGCCTGAACGAGGGTCTTGATGCCGGTGATCTCCCGAACCCGCTCGAGCAGCTCGCCGTTCATGGTGGCCAACAGGTCGCGCAGCAGGCCTGGCGCAGCTTGCAGATGTTCTCCTTCCATGCGGTAGCCCGCGTAGAGGAAACCTACGCCCTTTGCTGCCTGGCGCGAGACCTCGTCAGAGAGTTGCGCCCTTTGCGCGGGAGACAGCCGATCTAGCTCGTCTGCCGCCGCAACTCGCCCGGATCCGCGGGCGTGGAAGATCAGATCGAAGGGCAGCGCGGCAATAGACGCGTGCACCGCCTCGGCAACATCTGCGCTGAGCACATGGTCCAGGCGCAGCCGGTCGTCCGCTGCGTAGCGCGTCGCAAGCTCGTCTGAATTCTGCAGCGGTGCAAGCATTGGCTTCGTGTCCGTAGCGCCCTCGGGCGCTTGCTCAGGGATGTTGCGTGTCCGCGTATACGGGCAGGCGCAGTTTTGCCCGCCGGGGACGCCACTGACAGGAAAGGGTTGCTCGCCAGTCGTCCTCGGCCCCGTGTGCCTTGATCGCGAGCTTGTCGAGCCCCGGGATGCTTCGACCGCTCGGGCTGCACCCCCCGGGATCGTTGCCGAGCCTCGCGGTGGCAACGGGTACTGGCGCCGGCGCCGTGAAGTAGACGCAGCGCCTCTGAAAGCGCGCTGCATCTGCGTGTTCCCATCAACGGCCCGGCGACGCGTGCCCTATTGCGGGGGCCAGGTTGGCATGCGCCCGGGTGTATAGGGTGCGCCCAGCGATTCCAGGCGTGCCTCGAGCGCGCTCAGATCCGCATCGATGCTGCGGAGCGTTTCGATGGCAACGGAAAACTCTGCCTCGGCGGCTTCGTAGGAAGCCTCGTAGAGCGCAGGCACCGGCGTGCGCGTATCCAGCAGGTTTGAATAGACAGTTCGGGCACGGCGGGCGATCGACCAGGGCGTCATCTCGTTGCGAGAACTGACGGTACGATCGCCGGTCAGGCGCACGTCGAGGTCTGCGTGCCGCGCCTCGATGGTGCGCAGGGTCTGCTCGTCGGCTTCGACGGCGAGCGGCGTATTCGGCAGCGTCGCCTTCACGTGCGCGAGGCGATCGGCGAGGGCCGACGAGAAGCGGACGGCACCTTTGACGGCTCGGTCGAGTTCTCCGGCGCGCTGCTGGAAGGCGAGCACCATGGCCGGATCGGCGCTCGTTTCCGGGCTCTGCTCCAGGGCGCGTACGGTGAAGCTCCGGGGCTCGGTCAGCGCTGTCAACGCGCCGTCCTGGCGTGCGGTCAGGGTGACGGTGTATTCGCCAGGCGTTGCCAGCGGGCCTCTCGGATCCTGTGCCCAGGGCGGGACGAAAGCGGGACTCGTGAGCGACACTGGGTCAGTTGCCGGTAGCCGTAGGTCCCATGCCGTGCGGTGCAGGCCAGCCTGCACCGCCCCTGGAATCCGGCGCACAACGGCACCTTCGGCGTCGCGCACGACGAGCATGACTGTCGGCGCTTCTTCGCGATCTTCGGCGCGCAGGTCATCCCAGCTCGGATAAGGCGTGTCGTCGCCGTCTTCGGCGGCCGCCTGTTCCGCCTTGCGGCGGGCTTCAGCACGCGTCTTTAGCTCATCTTTCAGGTGGTATGTGAACACGGCGCCGAAGTCGGGGTTGGGCGCTGCGAAAAAGGCGGTGCCCTGCGAGCCTTTCTCGCTGCCGCCCCAGCGGTCGCCTTCGACGTAGAGCAGGGCATCGCGAACCTCGAAAAGGTGGGCGGGCGCATCGCTTACCGTTGCCGCCTCCGTGCGCAGCAAGGAGTAGTCGTCGAGGATGTAGATGCCACGACCGAAGGTGCCGATCACGAGATCCTGCTCGCGGCGCTGGATCTCGAGGTCGCGTACGGCGATGGTCGGAAAATTGCCGGTGAGGGCATGCCAGTGCTGGCCGCCGTCCTGGGTGAAGTACACGCCGAACTCCGTACCCACGAAGAGCAGGTTCGCGTCGACGTGGTCCTGCACGATCGTGTGCGCTGAGCCGCGCGACGGCAGATCCCCGCTGATCGACTTCCAGGTGCGCCCGCGGTCGTCGCTGCGCGATACATAGGGTCGGAAGTCGCCCTGCTTGTGATTGTCGAAGACGGCATAGACCACGTCCTCATCGTGCAGCGAGGCAACGACGTCCTCGATCAGTGACATGTCGGGAACGCCGCGGAAGTTGGTTGTGCGGCGCCAGCTCGTGCCGCCGTCTTCGGTCACGTTCATGACCCCGTCATCCGTGCCGAGGTAGATCAGTCCCTCGACGAGGGGGCTTTCGTCCAGACCGATGGCGCTTCCATACACTGAGGTGGAATCGTTCTTGGCGATCGCGTCCACGCTCTGTATGCGCCCCATCACCTCGAGCGCGTTGCGGTCGAGCCCGCGCGACAGGTCCGGGCTGATCACCGTCCAGCTCATGCCCCGATCATCGGAGCGGAAGAGCTTCTCCGCGGCGTAGTAGATCCGCGTGCGATCGTGTGGGCTGATCAGCAGCGGCGTGTTCCAGTCCACCTGTATGCGTCCTCGCCGCTTGGCGGCTGCGGAGCGATGAAGATGCGCTCCTGCGTGCGTCGGTCGTAGCGTGCGAGGCCGCCGTACTGGTACTGCGTGTAGATCGTGTCCGGGTCCACCGGATCGATCTGGGGCTCGTAGCCGTCGCCGCCGAGGATGAGCGTCCAATCCGCATTCGTGATGCCGTGAATTCGCGTGGTGCGCGAAGGCGCGCACAGCGAGTTGTTGTCCTGCGTGCCGCCGCAGACGTTGTAGAAGGGATAGGCGGAGTCCGGCTGGATTCGATAGAACTGGGTGATCGGCAGGTTTCGCACGTGTCGCCAGTTCGTGCCGCGGTCGAAGCTGACGTAGATGCCGCCGTCGCCGCCTATGACGAGATGGTCCGTGTCGTTCGGATCGATCCAGATCGCGTGGTCGTCGACGTGGCGCGCCTCGCTGCCCAGGCGTTCGAAGCTGGCGCCGCCGTCTTCGCTCACGGAGGTGAAGGTGTCCAGCGAATAGACTCGATTCGCGTCCTTCGGGTCCACGACGATTTCGTTGTAGTAGAAGGGCGCTGTCGAGGTGCGGCCGGAACGCTTCGTCCAGCTGCTGCCGAAGTCGTCGGAGCGGTAGACGCCAGTCCCTTCATCGTCGGCCTCGATGATCGCGTAGATCACGTTCGCGGCGGACGGCGCGCTCGCGAGCCCGATGCGGCCAAGGTCCCCGGCCGGGAGGCCCGCGTTGATCCTTTGCCAGTTCGCGCCACCGTCGGTCGTGCGATGCACGCCACCGCCAGGGCCGCCGTTGATCATGGTCCAGACGTGTCGGCGACGCTGATACGTCGAGGCAACGATCGTGTCCGTGTTCTGCGGATCGACGACGAATTCGTTGACGCCCGTATCTGCGTCAATGGTGAGGATCGCCGTCCAGCTCTCGCCGCCGTCGGTACTTCGGTAGAGGCCGCGATCGCCGCCTTCGCTCCAGAGCGGCCCCTGGGCGGCCACGAGAACGTGATTCGAGTCTGCCGGATTGACCCAGATCTGGCTGATGTGGGCGGAGTCTTCGAGCCCCATGTTCCGCCAGGACTTGCCGCCATCCGTGGACTTGTAGACGCCATCGCCGTAGGCGACGGAGCGCTGCGCGTTGTTCTCGCCGGTGCCGACCCACACCGTGAGTGGATCGTTCGGGTCGAGCGTTACAACGCCAATGGAGTAGGAGGTCTCGGCGTCGAAGGGCGAGGACCAGGTGATGCCGTCGTTTCCGGTCTTCCATAGCCCGCCCGATGCGGTAGCGACCCAGTACTCGCTGCTGCGCTCTGGATGGAAGGCAAAGTCGGAAATGCGTCCAGAGGTGATGGCCGGTCCGATCGGCCGCAGCGGGACGCCTGCGAGCGGATGCGGTGTCGCTTCCGCTGCGCGCCCGTAGAGCGGTGAAAGCAGCAGGCAGAGCAGCAGTGGCCAGAAAATATAGCGGTTGAACATGAAGCCTCCCTTGTCTCGAAGTCCGCGCTGGGTCGCTGTGTGTCGCGCGGACCGGGGCGCACATGGTACCCGGCCCACAGGAACTCACGGGCTTGGATTCGGCTTCTCAGCGTGCTGAGAAGGGCATCTTCTGCGCGGCCAGAACACCGGCGCCCCTGCTGTGATCCCCTGTGCTGACGAGACGCGCATGCTGACGCCAGTAACGCAACACGTCACGGCGCCAAGTGTGGGTGGCTTGGATGCGGTGCGCTTCTATGGAATCGGACCTGGCTTTGGGCATCGCTCGAACGCCCCCCTTTCGCGAGCGCCGGGGATATCGTCAAGCGTCCCTTGGTCGACGCGCGCGCGAATGCGCTCTGAACGCGGATCCTGAGCACCGGTGTGCGCACCGCGTCCGCCGAGAATTCCGGCGGGAGCCGAACGCATGGCGTATCCCTAAAGGCACCCGGGGTCGCGTGCGTGCGTAATTCACCGGGGCTCCAGCGCGGGGCTACCCCGCCGTCGGTGGAAAGAACCGATCCGGGGCAAGGCGGGTGTCCGCGCGTGCCAGATCGCTGTTTGCTGCGCCGGCGAAGTCGTTAAGACCCAGCGGCTCCCGGAAGTCTGCCGAGCCATGCAGAGACGTGTCATCGAGCGGTATTCCGCTGAGGTCTGCGGTGCGCACCAGCCCATTGAAGATGCCGGCAATCGCGCAGGCCTCGATGAAACCGGCCTCTCCCAGCTCGCGCCTGAGCGTGTCTCTTGCCGCGGGTAGATCCTCGCTGCCCTGAACAAGGGCCTCGCCGAATCGGACGAGGGCCTGACCGGCCGCCACGTCCTCGCCTGAAGCCTCGCCGACCGCGGCCTCAAGGGTCACTGCCTGCCCACTGCGCTCGCTGCTCGCACGGAGCAGCCCAACGTGTGAAGTCGTTCAGTAGAAGCACTCGTTCAGCGCAGACACCCTTGCCGCGAGCAGCTCCGCCTGGGGCCTGGAGATCGGCCCGTCCCATTCAAGGTCATAGAAGGAGTGCTCGGGGCCGCCATACATCGCCATGACGTTCGTGAAGAACAGCGTGTTCGCCTCCGGAACCAGGGACAGGGCGCGGCCGACGTTCGGTCCCTGGAAGGGATCCACCATCGCCACATAGCCGCCGATGTCGGCAACATTATCAGCGCGTGCGCCCTCCGCCCCGGCGTCTGCGAAGGGCTCGGGCAAGGGTTCCTGTTCACGTCCGAGCGCCTCCGCGAAGGCGTCGAGCGCCGATACAGTCGCCACTATGGAGCCCAGCTCGATATAGGCAGCATCACCGAGCGCGGCGATGGCTTGCTCAGCCCACTTGCGGTCTATGCGGTGCGCGTCCGCCCCGATCATGCGAGCTGCCGCGACGGCCGCCTCGGAAATGCGCCCTTCGGCGTCGGGAAGCCCTTTGCGCATCCATGGGGGATCGCTGCGCGCATTGCGCGCAGCGCGGCCCTGTCGGGCGATCTCGACTCGCTGCTCGCCCCTCCAGCACAGTCCGCAGTGCGCGATGGCAGCCCAGCTGGTTCGGTGTGCCCGAACAATATCCTCGCGGACAGGAAACCCTGAGGTTGCATAGTCGAAGTTCAACGTCGTCGTCATCACGTGCTGGACCCCCGTTGGAGCGTCGCGTTGAGCAGTTGATGCTAACTGAAGGAGCAGTACGGGCGCGAAGGCGCCACCGGAGGCTGGCGAGTGGACTCGACCTCGCTGTCTGAGCCCATGGATCACTCGAACAAGCTCGGGTAAGCGGATTCTGCGGACCGCCATCCGATCGTGGCTTCGGGTTCAGCTTACCGAGTGAAGGACCCGTGCGAGCCTATGCCGTGTTGACGTAGGCTCGTGTGAAGCGGGGCGAAAGCGCGATGTGCAGATTCACGCCCGCGCGCTCAAGGCGCAAGAAGCGCTCGACTGGAGCGTCGATCCCTTTGGTCGGTTGCCTGGGCGAGCCTCGGTGCGCCAACCTCGGTCGGGCTAGAGATTCGATCTTCGATCCATGAATGCCAAGCGATTGCCTGCGCTTATAGTGTTCCTCAGCGGCGTTCTATTCGGCGCTGCACTGCTTGGCCTGTTCGCGGTCGGCGCTGGTGCGGCATTTTTACTGTTCCCTGTTCCTTTGCTGCTGTTTCTCGGTTGGCGCCTCAACGAAACGGTAGGGCGTCGACGGGCGCAGGAGATTGACGCCCTGAAGCTTGCGGGCGCCGCCGAGGAGCGTGAGCGAATCCTAAGGAACCTGCACGATGACCTCGGGGCACAGCTGCTGAGCCTGGTGTATCAGGCGGACGATGCGCAAACGCAGGAGCGTGCGCGTCGCGCCCTGAATACTCTCAGAGCTAATGTGGCCCAAACGCTCGATCAACAGCTCACGCTGACCGAAGTGATCGAGAGCATGCGCGGTGAAACGGAACACCGCCTCCAGGCTCACGGCTTGGCGGTACGGTGGGATATTCCACTCGAGGTAGACACGGCAGCGGTGCCCACGGTCAATGTTGCTGGCGTGCACCGCGTGTTCAGTGAAGCCGTCAGCAACATCATCCGACATGCGCATGCTTCCAGCGTCGAGATCTCGGTCCGCCTGTCCGCTGATCGAGCCAGCGTCGCACTGATTGATGATGGCGTGGGCGGCGCAGACCCGATGAAGCCCGGTCGCGGGCTGAAATCAATGCAGGAGCGGGCAGCGCAGATGGGCGGCGCGGTGGTGATAGAGACCGTGACAGGGGGCGGAACCCGCATAGAACTGTCGTTGCCGAGCTAGCCTCGGGGCGGCCGGGATACAGTGCTGCTAGAAGCGCTGCGCCAACTCAGGATGCTGGGCAGGCAAGAGTTCCAACATGCGTACGGCGGCCCTGCGGTCCTGTGCGTCTGTCGTCGTCGTTCCTGTGCCGAAGTGCGCGCTTGCCTGACTTCGCGTGAAGCGTGCCTGGGTGGTCATCAGGTTGTCCTCACCGAGCAGATTGCTCGTTTGAGCGACGGCATGGTCGAGCTGAGCCAAGCCTTCCTCAACTCGCCCGTTCATGAGCAGGAACTCGGCATATTCTCTGCGGTACTGGAGAACACTTGTCACCGCAGGCGTGGTCTCAAGGCCATCCAGATAGCTGATTACGGGGGCGTATAGCGCCTCCGCGCGGGCGGTATCAGATGCCATGGTGGCATGGCGCGCGACCGCGCCGCTCAGCAGTACCGTGAGCGCTGGCACCGCCCCCACACTTTCGAGGGACAGCTCGAGCTGCTGGGAAATGGGCTCGGCAAGGTCGAGTGCGCCCATGTCCACGAGCACGTGGAGCATTTCGCGCTTCGCAAGGAGCGTTTGCCGGTGCGCGTCGCCGTACGCGAGCGCGCGCGCATTCACGACCTCCGCGAGCAGCGCCTGTGCGCCGTGAAAGTCACCGAGCTTGGCCTTCACGCGCCCAAGATACAGCTTGGAAAAGAGCGTTTGCGGATGTCTGGCGTCAAACGCGGTCGTGCGCAGGCGAACCGACTCGGAAAGCGCGGATTCCGCCTCTTCGAAACGGCCAAGACCCCAGAGCGAGACGCCATATTCGTGCACGCCGTACAGGCGATACTCATCGAGTTCCGGAAGCACCGAGAAAGGGGTGTCCACAAGCGCCTGCATGCGTGCTCGAGTGGCTTCGAAGCGCCCCTCGTAGCTGTCCATGATGGCTAGATTCAGCTCTGCCTTGGTCACGACGTCATTCGAGAAGCGGGGCTTTCGAGTCCGGGCCAACAGCGCTTCGAAGTGCTGGCGCGCCTCGTCGGACGCCAGGCGGTAGAACTGCGCCTGGCCCAAGGCAAGCGTGCATTCTTCCCATGCGTCGCTCTCCTGCAGCGTCTCCACCCTAGCCAGCCCCCGTATCGCCTGAGCCTCGGCCTCTGCCTGATCACCGAGCGTCAGCATGGAGACCGCGATCGTGCAGCGGATGGTTGCCTCGATCTCGGGGTCTTCGGAGATCTCTCCCTCGACGGTGTTCAGTGCTCGAACCAATACTTCCTTGACCGTCAGCGCATTGCTGCCGCCACGCTCTGGGTTCGAGGACTGGATCATTTCAACCAGAAAATCGGTCAGACCCCGTGTGCGGCGTAGCTGAAGAGCGCTTTCTTTCTGTGCCGTCTCTGCCAGCTGCCGCGCTTCGCTTTCCCTGAGATAGAAGGAAGCTGAAATGAGCGCTGCAAGCACAGTGACGCTGAACACGGCGAGAGCCGACCCGGCGAGCAGGCGATTGCGCCTCACGAACTGGCCGAGCTGCTCGCCCACGCTCGGCGGTTTCGCGAGCACGGGCTCGTTGTTCAGCCAGCGATGGAGCTCCGACTGCACCTCCGACATTGCCTGATAGCGGCGCTCGGGCTCCGGGTGGAACATCTTGCGAATGACTGCAGCAAGGGGTGCGCCGAGGCGATCGAGTGCCTCCAGATCGCGGGCTTGTCCTTCTGACAAGGCCACGATGGTTGCCTGGAGAGATCGTGATTCGAGGCGAAACGGCGCTGCACCGGTCAAGAGCTCGTAAGCCACCACGCCAAGGCTGTAGATGTCGGTTGTAGATGCGGTTGCCGTGCGTGCGTCGGTCAGCTGTTCCGGGCTCATGTAGATGAGCGTTCCGAGGAGCTGGCCATGCGTGGTCAGCTCCGAATTGAGCGTCTCCTCTACGCTGGCCTTGGAAATGCCGAAGTCGAGCAAATGGACGTGCCCTTGCTCGTCCACGAGGAGGTTGGCGGGTTTTACGTCGCGATGAATCACGCCTCTGGAGTGCGCGAACTGAAGCAAGGCCGCGCACCGGACGATCAGGCGCACGCGCTCGCTTTGGGAAAGCTCCTGTTCATCGGCATAGCGGTTGATGGGGACGCCGCTGATGAAGGCGGTAGCGATATAGGGGGCGCCGGCGTCCGTGTAGCCGGAGTCGACATAGCGGCTGATGCGTGGGTGATCGAGCTGTTCGAGGAAGCGACGTTCGTGGTCGAAGCGTGCGCGCTGTTGGGCGTCGCCCGGAGCCCGTAGAACCTTGACCGCAACCGTCAGTCCACCCCGTTCACCTTTGTAAACGCGTCCGCTGCCTCCCTCGGCCAGTATTTCAGAGAGGGCGTATCCAGAGATGGTGTCGGTGGTGGACAAGAAGGATGGGCGCTCCTATCGCTGAATTCGATGAGTGTACGCCACCTGAGGCACGGCACGCGCAAGGCCCCTGAGGGTTACCTTCGGGCCTCGGTTGCGCAACGCCACGGGCTGCCGCGCGACAGGGCGCGATGGTCCTCAGAGATGGAACCGGGCTGATTGAGCCCGTTGGGATATGTCAGCGAACGCGAGTCACACCCACCTTATGGCCCGTTTCGATAAGCTGTAGCTCGAAGAAGCCTAGCCAGTTGCGGGTGATTCGTACGCGCGGGTTTGGTGCTCTGCTGTAGCGATGGCGACCATCAAGTCGCTGCCGCCACACTTGTCCATTCTCAATTTTGAAAATCGTCTCTCCGCGCCATCCCGTGAATCCATCAACGACTCTGGACTCGATGTCGTCGCGGTTGCGGTCGCGCCAGGAGCCGCGCTCTTCCGCTGCGATTTCGGATTGTGCGGTGACCTGCGCGTCTGGCTCTTCGATGGCCGCCGCGGTCTCAGCATTGGCAAAGGCAGGACGCTCGGATCTTTCGTCTGCAAGCCAATCATCCAGGGTCTGGAGCTGTGCAGCGCTGAGCGTGTTGAGGCCCGCTGCTTCGAATTCCTGCTCGGTCATCAGCGCGCGGAGTCCAGGGAATAAATCGTTCTCGGCGGCAAAGCCGATGGGGGGCATGCAGCGCCAGCCATGCAAGGATGGTCGTAGCCCCGACCTTCAGCAGCGTCTGACCCGCGTTGACTCTCATCATGATCTTTCCCTTGAACTTGAGGTGGTACGTCGGCATCGACACGGCGTATCAGACCGCACCCGCGCGACGTCACATGGAGCGCTGTGCTCTGCACGATAAGCTTGATAGCGGACACGCGGACAGCATAGGGACTGGCATCACCGTCTTCATCCATCGCCCCTGGGCTGGCCGCTTACGCTCGGCATTGTGCAGACTCCATCCTGAGCACGGAGGCACGTTCTGAACGTCGATGCGTCGCGCGCGAGGCGCGTGCGAGCAATCAACGCGAAATCATCCTCGCGCTGCGGTTCCAACAGGTATGACGCCCCATGGCCGCAGCGCAGCAAGGCGGCGAGCACACTGCCTTGCGGCCCGGCGCCCCGTTATCCTTCCAGCAAGATCGGCAGCGCCTGGCGATACACATCCTCCGCGCGCGCCCGGATCTCCGGGAGCTGCAGGCTACCGATCGGATGATCGACCATCACGAACGGGTAATCCGGCAAGCCCATCACGCGCGCGATGTTTCGCGCGGTGACTTCGAAGGGGTGGGTGCACAGCACCACGGCGCGCTTGCCGCGTTGTTCGAAGGAAATGCCGTCATGCAAACTGCACGTTGAGCAGGACCCTCAATCGCCCATCGCGGTGAGCATGAAGTCGCACTGGTTCACCACGCGGTCGATTCGCTCGTCGCCGGCTGGAGCGCTGGCGTTGTGCTTCACCACGAGTTCCGCGACCTCGCAGTCATGGCGCTGTACGAACAGCTCGGCCGTCTCGCGCAGCAACACATCCGCATTCAGTTTCATGTTCGAGAGCAGGCCGACGGTTGCGCCCTGCAGATTAACCAGGCGCGGCGCTCGAACATTGTTCGCGGCGGCCGAGGGTACGGTCGGGTCGATCAGTTTCATGGCGTTCTCCTTGCCGGGCAGCGCGCATCAGCAATCGATGCATACGCCGATGGGTTTCGATTGCATGATCGAACCACGGGTTCGACTCCACGACGGCAGAAAGGCCGAATGGCCCCCCGCATCACCGCCACCGACGGTCACGAGAATGTCGTCCGGCGTAAAGCCGCGGTGCAGATGCCCGTCGCGAAGCAACCCTTGAGCATCCGCTTCCCGCTGTCGCTTCAGTTCGAATGCGCTGAACTTGCCCACGCGCTTCAGCGCATCAATCGACTGAACGGCGTGCATGAACAGGAACTCACGCACCTGCGTCTTGCTCCACCCCGCACCTGAAAGGATGTTCGCGTGCTCCGGCGAAAGGACGACAACGGATTGACCGACGCTGATCGCGCCGAGATTCGACATCGAGCTCGCCACCGTTTCGAGAATGCTTTCAGGCGAGTTGCCGCCGTGGTTTTCGACATTGAAGAACCCGGCGGAGGCGAAGACGGTTACGGAGCTCACGCCCTCTGGGTAGTCGAGGTCCTCGTTCAAGCCGCTCCATGGGTTCGCGTCGGCGCGTTCAGCGATACAGGAGCTGAACTTGCCCGGATGGCCCTGGGTCGACTTGTCGGCAATGCCGGGCACCATGCGGAACACGTTCAGGATGATCAGGCGCACGGCGCGGCCGATCGTGGCGTTCGCGCGGTTTCCCGGGCCGAATAGGTTGACGCCGGCGTTCATGCCGATCTCGTCGACGATCGGGCCGCTGACGATGAGCAGCGGCGCCGACCCGCCCGTACTCGCGGTGCTGCCGTGAAAGTTGAAGGGCTCCTCATTCATCGCTTCGAAGGCGGCGATGAGCACTGGAAAGTACTCGGGCCGGCATCCGGCCATTACCGCGTTGACCGCCGCGGCGTGCACCGTCAGCTCCAAGCCTGTAGCGGGGTGCGCGGCGAGGACCGTCTGCGCAGGGCGTCCTTCGAAGGCCAGCATGGCATCGACGAGCTCGGGCGTAGGCGGCACGACTGGCAGCCCGTCCGTCCAGCCCTGTTCATAGCAATACTCGATTGCCGCGACTGGATCATCGGGAACCTCGTGTATCTGAGTCCCGTCTGCCATAGGCCGCTCCAGGCTCGAGAAGTGGCAAAGTCCAACGTTAGCAGAGCGCACCCCGGTGCCGGGATTCGAGGAGGAGACAGCCATGCGCCGACGGACACTGCTACAGACGCTCGCGGCCGCGCCAGCCGTCGTTGCCCTGGGAGGCTGCTCAGGTGAAACCGCCACCCCAGGGCCCGTTGTTGCAACCGCGAACGGGCGCCTGCGCGGTCAACTCATCGATCCCGGCGATGGAGGGGCGCCCGTGCACCGTTTTCTCGGCATTCCCTATGCGGAGCCGCCCTTTGGGGCCAATCGCTTCGTTGCGCCCAGGCGCCGCGCACCCTGGCCGGAGCTTCGAGCAGCCGATCGGTACGGCGAAATCTGCCCGCAGACCGGCGGTGATCTGGGGGGAGGGGGCGCGGTCGAAGGCGAGGATTGCCTCAATCTCAATATCTGGACGCCGGAACTCGGTGCGGCCGACCTGCCGGTCATGGTGTGGGCGCACGGTGGCGGACAGGTCACCGGGAGCGGTAGCTCGCCTCTCTACGAGGGGACGCATTTCGCACGCGAGGGTGTGGTCCTTGTGACCTGCAATCGGCGCCTCGGCGCGGAGGGTTATCTGTACCTGGAACAACACTTCGGCGACGGAATAGGACCCGGAAACCTCGGTATCCTCGATCTCATGGCAGTACTCGAGTGGGTGCAGGAGAACATTGCCAAGTTCGGTGGTGATCCGAATCGAGTCACGCTTTTCGGTGAATCGGGCGGTGCGGTCGCGGTGCAGGCGGCCGTGGCGACCACGACGTCGAGAGGGCTTGTCCATCGCGTGATCCTTCAGAGCGGCGGTTTCGCGGCGCAGCGCGCTGAGACCGCGAGTGAACTCGCCGCCTTTGCGATCAACAAGCTGGGTATCAGGACGGGGGATCTCGACGAGCTCCGTGCTCGACCCTGGCCGGACCTGGTCGCACTCTATGAGCAGATGAACGGCCTGGGCTTCGGGCAGCCCCAGGTTTATCTGCCGGTAATAGGTGCAACGATGCCCGAACACCCGGTTGATGCGCCGGCTGCAGGTTGGGGGCGGGATGTCGACTACCTGATCGGTACCTGCCGCGACGAAGCCAATCTTTTCGCGATGCTAACGGACCTTGAACAGTCGCCTTTCCATGAACGTGCGCGCCAGCTGCTGAGGACTGCCGATGTTCCCTGGGCGACGCTGCGCGCAGCCTACGCCTCAGAGCGCCCCGACGCCGACGATGAGGAAATCGACAAGGCAATCATGGGGGACGCCTGGTTTCGCGTTCCCAGCCTGCGCATCGCAGATGATCATGCTCGCCACTCGCGCGCCCGCACCCGCACGTTCATGTACCGCTTCGACTGGGCGACGCAGCTGCTGGGTGCCGCCCATGCGACCGATCTGATCGTCTTCGGCAACGGCGTTCCCCTCGGCATTGCGTTGGGTTTCGCGAACCCGGATGAAACCGCGCGCCAGATGCGCAGGGCGTGGGTTCGCTTTGCGGAAACGGGCGACCCGAGCACGACAGCCTTCGCGTGGCCCCGTTACGACGCACAGACTCGCAAGACTGTCAGCATCAAAGATCAAATGGCCGTGTTGCAGGACCCTTTTGCAAAGCAGCGAGCGCTCCTGCAGCCGCTTTGGTCGCGGAGCTGGGGAGCAGCCGGGCTCTGATGTACTAACGGCTTCGCTGTGGCGAATGCATGAAGCTCATGTGCCCCGGGCCGAGATGAAGCTGCGGGTGCGACGAATGAGCGTTTGATCAGCGGTCAAAGCTTGTTCGGAAGGCGATGCCGCTCGCGTCTCAGCTCCCGAATTAGGCGAGCGTTCGCAGCATGAAGTCCCTGCTTGCAGCAGCTTCGGATCGCAGCGCGTCCGCACTGCGTCGGCACGCGTTTCGCTCGCGGGCGGGGCTTTCACTTCGATGCGATCGCTGCTTTCATCATGACCGCGTTCGTTCCTGCGCGGGCAGCCATCCGCCAGATCGAGCCGGAGCGATCCGTTTGCGGGGCTCCCCTGCACACGGTTTCGATGCCAATGGCGACCGGAGTTCATTGATGAACGTTTTTCGCGATGTCATGAGGACGATGCGTGCGTGGTGCGCCTTCATGCTGCTGTTTGGACTGACGACCGATGCGTTGGCCGAGGGCGAGATCACGCTTTCCAACACCGTGGAGAAGGTGGAGTACTTCGCCAATGAGCAGGGCGAAATGGAGAGTCGTTTTGTGGAAGCGGCCACGGTCATTCCGGGTGACGAGCTGGCCTACACGATCACGTTCGAGAATGTTTCCGACGATGTGACGGTGGATGCGGGCAGCGTCGTCATCACGAATCCCATACCTCCTGAGGTGGTCTACCTTGAGCGCACTGCATTCGGGGCCGGCACGGTAATCACCTATTCCGCCGACGGGGGCGAGGTTTTCGGCATGCCCGACGCCCTCGTCGTCGTCGAAGAAGATGGTGAACGCGTCGCCGCAGCCGCCGAGTACACGCACATCCGCTGGACCTTTGAGCCGGCGCTCGAGCCGGGCCAGACCGGAAGCGTGAGCTTCAGAGCTCGGCTGCGCTGACGCACGCGGCGGCGAACGCCGTCATGCCGGACCGAGTTCGCGTGATCGATTTCGGGACCGTTCTGGGTACCGATCTGGGCACCGGATTCGGCACCGGATTCGGCACCGGATTCGGCACCAATCTGGGCACCGGATTCGGCACCGGATTCGGCCCGATCTCTAATTTTCGAGGATTGTCAGACAGAGCAACCGGTAGGCGAGGCCGACGGTTGAAAAGGCCGCTGCGCGCTCAGGCAGGGCACAAACCACTGCCTCGGATAGTACGCGCCAGTGAGCGACCGAGTGCATGAACAGGCGGTGCGCGAGCCGTCCGGGCCTTCTGGAACGCAGCACGCGTGCATAGACGCCGCCGACGGACCCTCCTGATGCGCGCGCCCACCATGGGCTGACCAGATCTTCCCCGCTGTTCCTGTGATTCGCACATCGCGCTGAGCGCTTGGGCGGCGGCGATGGTGCCCCTGCCCTTTGAGGTCGCAGAGGCGTCTCCTTTCTTTCCGCTCTGGCCCTAGCGGCCATGTTTCTTGTCGTGTGATGAAGAACCGCGGCGCAAACCGTACATATTGTGCTTCTGTGTCACGTCACAAACAAAAATGTTGCATGTGGATGATAAATCGCCTGGTTCTTCTGATATCGCGAAGAATATAGCGGCGCCCTGATTTCAAAATTTTACACCGCCCCTCTGATTGGGGGCGTACTGTCTCCTCATGGACTAACGGCCCTGTTTGAAAGCGCTGTTCAGGTCCGGGTGGTGGATAAAAGCTTCGCGGCTCGGATTTTTTATTGCGCGCGTTGCGTCGCTCCCTCGCAAGGCTAAGCGGTACGCCAGTGCGTATGAATTGCACGGATTTCAGTGAATCCTCACGGGTCTGCAGGAAGTTCATGATGTGAGTGCGTTTTTCATCGCGCATTGGCCGATCGCCGCTGGACTTAAATAGAGGGATGTAGCTATGGAGCTCGAAAGACTCAGTGATTTCACCGCAAAAGTCGATGCGATCGAGGTCACTAATGAACGTTCAACGATCAACGCCTCGGCTGAAATGGAGAGCTATGGCCGAGTTCGTTTTTCCTTAACGCTAGAGTCAGGGGGAGATCGCTCGGGCGGGATGTGTCATGGCTCCGGGCGTGGGGCGATGGCTGACGGAACATTCTTTTCTGGCCAATTCAGCGGCGTGTGGAGCCGCGCCGGTACGACGATAACAGCGCGCTACATCGACCGCGTCAGTGATGGAACAGTCAATCTTTACGTTGCGACTTTCGATGCGAGGGGCGATGAGATGCTCTTCGAACAGCACCGCTTTGCCTAATGTGAGTGCATTCCGTTGGTGGTCGATTCGAGACCACCGTGCGCCTGCCGTGTGCGCTGAGCTCCGCGCGTTTATTTCCGCTCTTCCCTGGTTCAAATGAGGAATATGTGATGCGAAATCGTTTGTTGATGGTTGTTTTGGCCATGCTGGCCGCGCCTGCAGCCATGTCACAGGACATTTCATTCGGCGAAGATTCGTTCACTGCATCGTTCTCCATTGACTCCAGCTACACGGCAGACGGAATGAATTACGAAGTCTCTGCCTCAGGTGAGGCTGGGCCCTATGGCCGCGTGTATTTATCTTATCTGTTTACCGACAAGCTTGAGATGGGGGATGCAGGGGAATTCACGGGCTATGCGTGGACCCAGAATGGCGAAGCGTTCGCGCGCGCGACCCTGCAGGGCGTGTTCAGAAGGAAAGGTCCAATCTTCCAGATGTATTCGCTGGACATGGTCTCCAACGGCGTAATCAATATCGTGTCCGGTGAGGCTGATTTCGTGAATCAGACCATGACTTTCAAGGTTTCCGAGCTGAAATAATACGCCGGGGCACAAGTTTTCCGCCATTTAAAATTCAGAGCGAGGTGCATCATGACCAAGCAAGCCAGTGTTATTGCCCTATCACTATTCATGCTGGGATGTGCGGAGTCTGCGGATGACCCTGTAGCCGCAACCATGGCATCGACGGCTGCCGCTGAAGCGTCGTCGGCATCGCCGGCCGAGCCGGACGCCTACTATGAGTATCTCTGGTGTCGGCAGGGCGAGAATTACTCCGCTGAAAGCGGCGCGAAACTTGTCGCGGATTGGAACGCAGTTATAGATGGCCTCGACGCGCAACCTCGAGCTGCGTTCGCATATCTCCCGGATGGCTGGGAAGACCCCAACTTCGATGGGTTATGGGTGCTCAACTGGGAAGATGCCGAGGCTATGGCGGCAGGATGGGCGGCCTTTGCGGCCGCGGATGGGGATGAACGTGTGAACGGTCAGAATCCGGGTGTGCTGAGCTGTGGAGCGGAGCCCGGCGTCGACCGATTTGGCTGGACGTCATACGTCCCGAAAGACATTCCCGTCAGCTTCAACATCGACGCTCCGCCCTATTATCTAACGAACCAGCTCTGCACATACAAGGAAGGGAAGTCCGGCGCTGATCTCCGGGCCGTGGTTCGCGACCATTTTCTGCCGGCTGTCCTGTCGATTGCGGAGAGCAATCCGGACAGCTCCTACTGGTTTCGCGTTGAAGCGCCTGACTTCACGCCGCTCGAGGCCTATCCGACCGATTTCAACTGGGTGAATTTCTGGAAGGACCGCGATGAAGGACTTGCTTCGCAGGCTGCCTTCGCAGAATCCGCGGCCGGCGCGGAGATACAAATGATGCTGAATGAAGTTGCGAGCTGCGCGCCGGCGGAGCCGCAAGGCTGGGCTGGCTATGCGCTGAGAACCGCGGACGGAGCGGTAGCGGCCCGCTAGCGTCGGCGCCTCGAGGCGTCTATGACGCCGGGTGCGTGGACCTCGGGGGGAGGACGCTACTTCCGGCTTCCCCTCTCCCGCCCCCCCGGCCAACGGGGTTGTCAGAGGCACGCAGGCTAGGCAGCGTTGCTCTGGAATCGAGGGCAGCGGCTTCGGGCAGGGCCCGTTGAGTTCGCGGGCTCCCGGAAGTGCGGTGGCAGCCACGTTTCAGCGCGCGTAGCGCCATCGCGCGAGTGTCTGGCCCTGGCGCTCACCGGGTGTGGCAGATACTTTTCACTGCCTGCACGCTCGCGGAGCTTGTCCATGCTCATCCCTCGCATCTCCCTCGCCTGCTGTCTCGCTGCCTGTACAGCCGCGCAGGCCGAACTTGTCCTTCCGTTCGAAATGCGCTCGGTCGCGACCTTTGACGAGCCCTGGGCACTTGCCCATCTGCCCGACGGGCGCATGCTCGTGACGGAGAAGAAGGGGACGCTGCGGGTGGTGACGCCGGAAGGTGATATCTCACGACCCGTAGCGGGCGTACCTGACGTCGCCTACGGCGGTCAGGGGGGGCTCGGAGACGTCGTTCTGCACCCTGCATTTCAGGATAACGGGCTCGTCTACTTGAGTTACGCGGAAGCGGGAGTCGGAGGGACGCGCGGCGCAGCGGTTGCTCGAGGTGAGCTGACGCTGGATACGCGGGGTGGGGGTGAGATCAGAAACGTAACGGTCATCTGGCGTCAGTACCCGAAGGTCGTGGGCTACGGCCACTACGGCCACCGGATCGGATTCGACGACGACGGCTTTCTCTGGATCACCTCCGGAGATCGGCAGAAGTTCACGCCCTCCCAGGACATGCAGGCGAACATCGGCAAGGTCCTTCGCCTCCGGGATGACGGCACGGTCCCCGAAGACAACCCCTTCGTGAACCTCTTCGATGATGACCCGCTGCTCGATGACCTGGGTGTCTATCCCGAGGTCTGGTCCCTGGGTCATCGGAATCCGCTCGGCTTCGACTTTGATGCCGGCGGCCGACCCTGGGTCATGGAGATGGGGCCTGCGGGCGGCGATGAACTCAATCTTGTTCGTCGCGGCGGAAACTATGGTTATCCCGTTGTATCGAACGGCAATCACTATGACGGCCGCTCTATTCCAGACCACGCTACGCATCCGGAATTTATTGCGCCCGCGGCCTGGTGGACGCCTGTTGTATCCCCCGGAGATCTGGAGATTTATACGGGGAAGGCCTTTGCCGGCTGGCAGGGTAGCGCACTGATTGCGGGTCTTTCTTCTCGCGCCATCGTCCGCGTCGCCTTTGATGGTGACGTCGCGGAGGAAGTCGAGCGTTTCGATATGGGTGCGCGCATTCGTAGCGTGGTCGAAGGTCCGGACGGTTCTCTTTGGGTGCTTGAAGACGATCGCGATGACAGCGATGGTGAATTGCTGCATCTGACCCCGCGCTGAGCAGGCGAGTCGCACGGGGCGATCCGCGGCCCTGGGTAAACGCAGGGACACCCACTCCGTTCGCAGCTGGCCAACGGTCTTAACGGGGGAACGGGCACCGCCGCGAGGGCTGGTTTTTCATCACGCTAAGGACTCCGTTGCGGAATCCGACCGCGACCAAAAGGAGCGGCCTGTGAGCGATAGACATGCCATGACGCTCTACGGCAACGATCATTCGCCGTGGGTTCAAGCGGTGATGCTCGGCCTGCACGAAGAAAAGCGGAGCTACGAGCGTTCAACGGTTCCCAGCATCGAGGTCTTCAGGCAGTGGGGTCCTATGATGCCGGCGGCCAAAATGGGGAATGAGCCGTGGTTCCTCGAGTCCAGCGCGATCCTTGAGCGGCTGGGTTTCGCCGCCGTGAGCGAAGCCGATATGGCAGCCGTCCGACAGGCGTGGACGGGGGTCATGCACCGAGCTGATTACGTGCCACGCTTTTGGGGCGAATTCAGCTTGGCGAGCGACCCGAGCCCGTCGGCGCTCGCGCGGTTCGCGCGTAACTTCTTGCGTGCCTTCACGATCCTCTACTTTTTCACGCTTATTCGTTTCGGCGTATTCGCCCGAGGCTATCAGGACCCGGAGAATCACGGTGACGCCTTCGTCTATTGGGAGCAGCGGTTGAGAGCAGGCGAGGGAGCGTTCGTCGCCGGAGCCAAGCCGGATTCGCTCGATTTTCTGCTTTTCGGCATCGTTCAGTGCCACTGCAGTATTCCCGTTCCAACCGTTGTGTCCCTACAGACCGATCCTCGCCTGGTCGAGGTCCGAGCGTGGATTTCAACGATGCAGAAGCGCTACGAGGATTATCCTTCTCTGTACTCAGGTCGGTATTTCCAGCCGCATTCATCCGGCCCCCCACCCGCTGCCGGCCTGGACCAGTTCGCCTTCTGGCTCGGCGCGGTTGTTTCGATCGCGCTCGCGCCGCTTACGCTGCCCGCAATCGCCTTTTTCGTATATCGCAACACACGGCTACGAGGCGCCTGAACGCATCGCGTAGAACGTTTCTCTGGCTAGTGACCCTTCCGCGGTCACGGGCAAGCAGGTCAGGGGCCAACGCGTCGCGGTTCGCGAGCACGCGGTTCGCGCTCACGTGGCCATGCACCAGCCGTTCGGCCCGATCAACATGGATGTTCGCCGCTGACGATCCCACGGGACGTCCATTGCCTATTGAATTCCGGCGATGAGGCCCGCGCGCAATCGCAGTCGCTGGCTGCTCCAACGACTGGACCATTGCGCGGTGCCCGTCAGAATTTCATCAGCGCGGGCATGAACTTCCAGCTGGGTTCCGCTGTGAAGTATTTTTCTGCGAAGGCCGCGAGGACGCCGCTGTCCGTTCGCCACTGCAGATAGACCTCGTAGTGCGCTCGACTCTCCCAGATCGAAACGGCCTCGATCTGACCGGAATCATCGTTCTCGCAGAGGTAGAGCCCATGGCAGCCGCGGTAAGCCCTCGTGACGGGCAGAACGGCTGAAAATTCGGTCAGGAATTCGGTTCGCTTCGCTGGGTCGATCGTTATGGTGAGATTCACAACGCAGGTCATAGAACGCTCCTTCGATTGGGTGGGAGGCCTTCCTATGCGTTCAGCCGTGGCGGCGCTCAGGGTGCGCGCTGCGTGAGCGTGCGGCGGCTAGTGCGGCGGCTAGTGCGGCGGCTAGTTTGGCGATGAGCCGCCGCGCGGACCTGGACGCATGGCCCTCGTTCGGCACACGCGCCCGCCGCGGCTCGGCGTCGCACCACTACTTGATCACATGGACTTCGATCGTCATTTCCTTCGAGGCTGGGTCGAAGGTCACTACGTCGAAGTTCATGGTGCCGTCAGAGATCTCGACCACGTGGCGCATCACGACGACGCCATCCTCGATGGCCCACCGCCCTGCAAAGAGCCCGGTGACGTAGCCGTCGGGCGATACGCCGCGTCCCTCCCCTGATACTTCTCCAGAGGTTCGATCTGCGTCATAGGCGAGGGTGAACGTTACGTAGACCCTGCCATAGGTGCCCATTTCGCCCTCGGCGTTGATCGTCGTCGCGTCCCGGCCGAGCGTCACCGAGGTGACGGTCATGGGCGAATCTGGCTGACGCTTCTCGAAGGCAATTGTCTCGTGGTGGTCGGCCTGCGCGGCTGTGCCAAAGCAGGCGAACATGAACAGCACTATGAAACGCTTCATCTCGGTCTCCTTTCCAAGTAGCAACGATGCGCCTGTGGGGGCGCAGCTCACGCACCAAGCTCAGGCAGCTTCCGAAGGCGGTCAATCGCATTGCTGTTGTCTGGCGTAAACGTTGGTAAGCGGCGCTGCCGGGGCAAGGGAGATAAAAATCCAGGTCACGGGCAACGAATGCGTAGGCGGATCAGCCAGTGCAGCGTTGCGTCAGGAGCAGCCTTGCATCCCGGGTTTGCAGGATGAACCGCGGTATTCCGCCCGATCGGCGCCTGCCGCAACAACAGATGCGGCTCGCGTCGCTCCCATTGATTTATCAATCAGAACATCCGCTTGGGCTCGACCAGTTGCGCGCGCCTTTGCTTTTCTGAGCCCCCCGTTTCGACCGATCGGTTCGATCCGTTCCGGTGTCCATAGCGCGCCGTCAATTGCTCCACAGCGTATGAAGATGGGTGCCTTGCGTCGGTAAATGGTCCGGGAGAACCCGGCTCTGAGTGCTGCCCCTTTCCAGGTCGATGCCTCGATAGGCTTGCAGCGCTCGTCGGTGTGGCTGGACGGACGATGATGAGTGTTCCTAAGCTCAGGCCTTGCTCGCGCATCGGCGCAATCGCCAAGGAGATGGCGTGACTGAAAGCATGGAAGCGGAGCACGCTCACCGGGGCGCAGTTCGTCTAGGGCGCGCCTACGGTCGCTACATCCCCCGTTTGATCATCGAGCGCCTGCGGCGTGAAGCACGGGCTGTCGATTCGCCGTCGAAGGAAGACTTCCGCGCGGCCATCCTGTTCGCTGATATCAGTGGCTTCACCCCGCTTACGGAGGCCTTCGCCAGCCGCGGTCCAGAAGGTGCCGAAGCGCTGACGCGTCTGCTCAACGACTACTTCGGCCGGATGTGTGAGATCGTCTTCGATCACGGCGGTGACGTGCTGAAATTTGCCGGCGACGCGCTTCTGGCGACGTGGCGGCCGGAGGCCGACGGCAGCAGCGCGAGCGACGTGTGCGCGCGCGCCGTGTCGTGCGCCAAGGGTCTTCAAGACAGCCTCGCGGGTTACACCGCCGACGGCCATCCACTCAGTCTGCGGACCGCCGTCGGCTTCGGTGATGCCTCTGTGGTGCATGTCGGCGGTCAGTTTGGACGCTGGGAATTCGCGATTGCCGGGGGGGCGCTTAATCAGGTCGGTCGTATCGGCGACCTGGCTGATCCCGGGGACGTGCTCGTCTCGACCGAAGTTTTTGCCCGCCTGCGCGCCCGGACGCGGGCCGAAATCGTGGTCAGCCCGGATGCTGACCCTGAACTGACTGAATGGCCGCCGCGGCGAATCCACGCAATCGAGGGCATTGAGCCGCGGCGCGCGCATCCGCCGAAGGATCTGCCGATCGCGCTTCAGGACGCCTTGCGTGGCTATCTTCCGGCATCAATCACGCGCCGCATCAGCGCTGGTCAGACAGATTTTCTGGGCGAGCTGCGCCGGCTCACCATCCTTTTCGTGAATCTCCCAGACATCAACTACAAGACACCGCTCGACCAGGCTCAGGAAGCCTTCAGTGGCCTGCAGAAAGCGCTCTACATTCCCTGGGAAGGTTCGATCAACAAGCTCTCGGTCGACGACAAAGGCATTTCGCTCGTTGCCGCGCTCGGCCTGCCCCCCTTCGCGCACGAGGATGATCCGGCGCGAGGCGCTCAAGCCGCTCTGGCGATGCATCAGGCGCTCGCTGATTTGGGTCAGCGTTGCTCTATCGGTGTCACCACTGGGCGAGTCTATTGCGGCTCGGTCGGCGGCTCCGGTCGACAGGAGTACACGATCATGGGCGACCGCGTGAACCTTGCGGCCCGCCTCATGCAGCACGCTAAGGACGGCATCCTCTGTGATGCAGACACGGTTGCGCGCTCATCGGACCAGGTGCGGTACGCAGAACCTGAATCGCTCACCGTCAAAGGCAAAATCGAAGCACTTGAGGTCAGTCGCCCGCTTGGCGCCCGTGTGCGCGTCGCGGAAACAGCGTCCGATGATTCTTTGCTGATCGGCCGTCGCGTCGAGATCGCGAAGCTGCGCGGTGCGCTTGAGCAATTGCTTCAGACGTCTCGCAGCAGCCTCGTTTACATCGAGGGCGAGGCTGGCGTGGGCAAGTCGCGCTTGGTCGATCAGTTCGTTGCGGATCATGTCCGACCGCTGCCCGTCCAGCTGCTGCGTGGCGCAGCTGATGCCATCGATCGCATCACGCCCTATCACGCTTTCCAGCCGGTGCTGCTGGACCTCTTTTCCCTGCACTACGCTGAACCCGCGATTCGCCGAGAGCGGGTGCGACACGCGCTGCGGGGGGACGCCGCGATCCTCGAGCTGCTGCCGCTGCTCGAAGACGTGCTGCCCATGGAGTTCGAAGACACCGAGCTCACGCGGCAGATGACCGGCGAGGTGCGCGCGTCGAATTTGCAGCTGCTGATGACCGCGCTCCTTGGCTACGCCGCGTCCGTGCGGCCACTCCTCGTGGTCATCGACGACGCGCACTGGCTCGATTCGGCATCCTGGGAGCTGCTGCGCGCATGCCTGCGCGATGTCAGTCCGCTGCTGGTCATCGTTACCGGCCGGCCTGCAAGTGACGCGATGCCGGACGGCCTGCGGGAGATCCTTGCCAGCGCTGATTCGCAGCGATTACACCTTGAACGTATGACGCCTGCTGAGTGCGTGGAACTGGTGGCGCGACGCCTGGGCGTCAGCGCCTTGCCTGCGAAGGTGGCAATGCTCATTCGCGAACGCGGAGAGGGGCATCCCTATTTCAGTGAGGAGATCGGTTATGCGCTGCGCGAGGCGGGCACGCTCGTGATCGACAGCGGCGAAGCGCGGCTGGCCCGCGTGGGCGGTATAACGGCCGAGATGCAGCTGCCGGACACGATCGAGGGAATCGTCACCAGCCGCATAGATCGGCTGACGCCACAGCAACAACTCGCGCTCAAGGTCGCAAGCTGCATCGGCCGTGTCTTTTCCATCCGCGTCCTGCACGACGTTTATCCTGTCGCAGAAGACCGGGCCACGCTGATGGAGTGCCTTTCTGGTCTGGACGTCGCGCCCGCAGAAATTTCCGAGTCGGACGAGAGCTGGACGTTCAAGCATGCGATCACGCGACAGGTCGCCTACGACCTCATGCTGCACGCCCAACGTGAGCAGCTGCACGGTGCGATTGCGCAGTGGTACGAGCACCATCATGCGGATGATCTCGAACCGCATTATCCGCTGCTCGCGCATCACTGGTCGCGCGCCAAGCGACCGGACGCAGCTTTGCGGTACCTGCCCCTGGCAGCCGCCAGTGCGCTCGCCGCGAACGCGGCTTCGGAGGCCATCGAGTTCGTACAGCAGGCCTTCGAGCTTGTGGACGGCCCGGAGGCCATGCTGGTGCCGACGGCCGTCGAGCGCGCGCGGTGGCTGATGTTGCGCGGACGTGCCGAGCATGCGCTCGGCCGATTGTTCGACGCCCGCGCATCCCTTGAAGCGTCGCTGGCGCTTCTCGGCGAGGGCGTACCGTCGCTGCGGCCGATGGTGCTGGTCTCGATCGCGAACCAGCTGCGCGTGCAGACGGGCAATCGCCGCAGCGGACTGCCGGCGCAGCCCGGGGCGCGATCGGAGCTCGAGCGCCTTGAACTCGCAGCGCAGTGCGCCGAACGCCTGTTCCTGATCTACGCTTTCGCCAACGATGGCGAGCGTGCCCTGTGGTCCGTGCTTCGCGCGACCAATCTCGCCGAAGCAATGGGGCAGGAGACGCCACTGCTCATACGCTGCTATGCCGACCTGGCGGCGGCGCTCACTTCGGTTCCCATGCGTGCCCAGGCGCAGCACTATGCTGACCGCGCCATGGACGTCGCGCAGAGATTTCCGGACGACATGATTGATGGTGCATGGGCGAGCCTGGGGACCGCCCTGTGCCTGGTAGGCACCGGGCAGTGGGCCGAGGTCGAGCGGCGCAGCGCAGCGTCCTTGGAGGCAAATCTCGCCCTGGGCGATCTCCGGCGTTGGGAGGAAGCCGCCGATAACGTCTGCAGGATTCGCACGCTCTACGGCCGCTTCGACACGGCCGAAGATGGCCTCTACGCACAGTTGCTGAGGACGGCCCGCAAGCGCGGCATCCGCCAGGGTGAAGGCTGGGGCCTTGCTCTCTGGGGCATGAATCTCATCTATCGCCAGGAGTTCGATGCACTCGAACCGGTTGCGGAAGAGCTCGCTCGGTGGCTCGCCACCTACGCCGAAGAGCAGGACAACATGGCCAGGCTCGATGCCGTTTCCGTGCTCGTCTTCAATGCCCGGCTTCGCGGCGATGAGGATCACCTTGCCGTGTTCCTCGAAGCGGGGATGCTGCTCATCGACGCCATTGGTCGGCCGAGCCTCTATCGCGTTCTCCCCGCGCTTTCGTTGTTCGGCGAAACAGCCCTCGATGCCTGGCGGGACGCTGAGGGGCGTGAGCGGCGGGCGCGCCGGCGTATGGTCGATCGCGTGCTCTCGACACTGAAAGCCTATGAACGGATCTTCGCGATCGGGAAGCCTCGGCGCGCCTGGCTGGAGGGCCGTCTGGCATGGTACGACGGCCGACCGCGCGCAGCCTTCAGTGCCTGGCGCGCATGCGTGAGCGCGGCTGAGTCCCTGGATATGGACTACGACGCCATGCTTGCGCTGAGCAGCCTGGGACACTGCCTGGAGGCGGGGGAAGCGAGGGAGGCCGCGAGGGCGCGCGCCGCGGAGCTGGCTTCAGAGATGCGCCTGGAGGGTTCGAGTTTCATCTGTACAGCGCGATCGTCCTGATGCGCTCGGCGGCTATAGCGCTCCGGGGCGTGGGCGCCGCGCGTTGGTCATCCCGGCGCTTGCGTTTCGCCAGAGGCCGCGACGTTGCATGAGTCGCTTTTGCGCCATCTCGGCCGTGAGCCAAAGCCGCTTGCGCGCGAGGTGATTCGAGTTCGGTAATGGCTCCCATCTGCTGAGCGTAGCGCTTGGCAAGATTCATGCGAATCCGCAAGGAGTGAGGGGGCAGGGGCGCCTCGAGTGTCGGTGCGCGTGGTCTGAGGGCGCGCTCGGCTCAAGGGCGAGAAGCCCGGAAAGCGTTGCTCTCGCGCAATCCACTGGCACCGCTGGTGCTGATCCAATCGTCGCTAGTGCTGGGTCCCGCAGCAGCCGATCAAGACAGTGGTCAGAAATGTGCTGTGTGGTGATGACGGCAAAGGTGTCGCGGCCCCGGGTTCGAATACAGGATTGTTGCTGTCCACCAGCGCTGCGCGGACGTGTATCGGCGCCACCTTGCGCCATGCGCTGGGTGCTAAGGTTCGCGGAGACGCCGAACGAGGAGCGTCGCTTTTGGAGGCGACAGTGAAGCGCGAGGGGCATGCGATCGGGGGGCTGTGGTACGACGCCTACTGGCAAGCGTCCTATGATCGCGCACTGAATTTTCTAGCGAAGGCGTATCCCAAGGACGCCGAGGCGTTTGTCGAGGCGCTGGCTTCGTTTCGGGTACCGCACAGTTTCGAGGCGCGTCAGCTTCGGGCTTTTTTTGATGCAGAGCGCATCGCGGAGATGCGCGAGGTCATTGCGGGTCTGCCCAAGGCTGAGCTCGAAGCGCATGAATTGCTGCCCTACGGGCGCCTTGTGCTGCACGATCATCCTTACTTCACGGACCTTCAGGATGAGCTCGTTGAACGGGTGGGCGAGGGGGTAGGCGAGGCGGTGGAGGCCAGCTACAACTTTCTGAGCCTCTACAACAACCTTGGCGTGTGCGACCTGCACATGGACGCGCCCTCCGCGAAGTGGACGTTGGACGTCTGCATTGATCAGAGCGACGTCTGGCCCCTACATCTGAGCCGTGTCCAGCCGTGGCCGTTTCGGCTCGATGGATTGTCCGTGGACTGGCGTAAAGCGGTGCTGGCCAGGGAGCGTTTTTCAAGCCATGTCCTGGAGCCCGGTGATGCGCTCCTTTTCGGGGGAAGCGCGCAGTGGCACTACCGCGAGCGCATACCACGAAGGTCAGCGAACAACTTCTGCCACCTGATCTTTTTTCACTTCATTCCCGTCGGCACCAGCATTCTTGCCGAGCCAGAGCAGTGGGCGCAGTTCTTCGGTGTTCCTGAACTCGGTGAGCACATCGCAGCGCCCCATGAGGAAGTTGTTACCTGGGCTGGATTCAGCCGCGAAGCTGGGGAGGTGATCGTGGGCGCGCGCCCGGATGCGGGGCTCCCGGACGCCGAGCGGACGGTCTGAACGTGATCTTCGTGCCGCAGGCGCGGTCTCGAAGGCGGAGTGCCGAGGAGCGCGCGTAGCGCGGCGATCTTCAAATCGATCCTCGCCTGGCGGGCACGCCTTCCGCGGCAGGCGCCGGGCGCTTCGGCGAGGGCCGCGAATCTTTTGGCCGGCTGATGGCGGCAACGGCGCGCGGCTCATTATCGTCTCGTCGAACAGCTCGAAAGGCCGTAACCCCCTAGTTGGAAGCCTGTATTCCATTCGGTTCGGGCGATCGGCATGCCTGTATGAGCGGCGTCCGGGAATGGCTCCGGCGGCCCTTCGATGTGCCCGTTTTTCCGGTGATTTCAGGATGGTTGAAGCTGGCTACCTGCGTCTAAATCCGCGTGCAGCAATCCCTCTGTTTACGGCATTCGCCGGCAGGGCGCCGCTATGGAAGGCGACGTTGCTGATCAAGGGAGCACTGGTGATGGTCGAAGGAAGCATTGAGTCCCTGGGGCTTACCTACTGGATGATTGGCCTGACGATGGCTGCCGTCGCGGTCTTCGCCGGCGCCGGCGTACACCTGCTTCACTGGTATGGCGCGCGGCGGAGTGCACGGTCTGCGCAGGCCGAAGCGGAAGTTCACGCGACGGTGCTCGCGGCGCTCGCTGAGGACGCGCGTCAGACCGTTCTTGTGCTTGATCAGGCAGGGGCGATTCAGGCTGTCTTCGGTGCTGATGGGGCGCTCGCCCTCGATCCAGGGCTGGAACTGGAGCCCGGAAGGTTTCTTCTTGAAGCGGTACCAGAGGCGCTCCAGGAGCCGCTGCGCTGCCTCTTCGAGCTTGCGCGGCGCTCACCGGGAGAGCGTGTCACGCAGCGCATGCCACGGAATCGCGATTCCACGTCGCGATCGGATCTCGAGGTCAGTGCGTCGGATCGGCGCCATGAACCAAGCTTCCGCGGGATCGTAGTGGTCCTCGGGGCCGCGGCGGATGATCGGCAAACGCCTTCGCCGGACAGTAGTCCCTCTAGCCTTGACGCTGTCTTCAGGCAGGCGGCGATGCCGATCTTTCTGCTCGAGGGCCCCACAGGGATGATCGTGGACCTCAATTCCGCCGCTGAAGAGATCTACGGCTGGCCTCGCGGCGAGCTCCTTCAGCGCTCCTTTGAGCTGATCAGTGCGGCAGAGCGACGCGAGGAAGGAGAACCGCTCTGGGCGGGTAGTGCCGCGGGCACCGACGGGATCGAACACGCCATACATCGGCGTCGGGACGGGCGTCGTCTGCTGGTTCGCGTGGGTTCAGCTGTCGTGGCCGGCGAAGATGGGCCCCGCAAACTCGTTCTGGTCGACAACGTTGATGCGTCCGTGCGCGCCCATCATCTGATGGCGGGTGAGCTCAGGCTGACTCAATCTATGCTCGCCAATCACGATTTCGAGCGCTGGCTGGATACGCTGATGCACTGGCTTGCCGATGAACAGCGCGGAGAGGCGCGAATCGCGGCGTTCTGGGTTGATGCGGACACGCCCGTTTTCGCGCACCGCGGTGTCTCTCGATCGGGCCAGGCGGCGTTCAGGGACATGGCGTTTGAAAGACTGGAGAAGGAGCTTTCGGAGCGCGACGTGCGTCGCATGCATATCGACGGGGGATCGCTGACCTATTGGTGTTTGCTTGTCCGCGATGGCCATCGGGCGCCCATCGGCCTTGTGGGCGCGGGGTTGCCGCGCGGCCGCACTCCGAGCGACAGCACGCTGGCGCGTCTGCATTTGGCTGCTCGCCTGGCGGTGCAGGCCGCCGAACGCGAGCAGGCTCAGCGCGCCGTCGTAAGTGCGCAGCGGACTCAGGCTCTTGCGCAGATGTCTGGCTCCGTCGCCCGTGAATTGAACGACCTTTTGACGGTGATCCTTGGGGAGGGCGACTTCCTCTCGGTCAGCGTGGCGGATGATCCTGCGGCTCGTTCAGGCCATGGCAATCTCATGGAGGCAGCGCAGCGCGCCTCCGACATAGCTGCGCGTCTGATGCACATGGTTCGTCAGCGTACGCAACACAAGGAGCTGCTTTCCCTCGACGGAGTGCTGCGTGATGCGCGTCCTTGGCTCAAGGCGCTCCTCGGCGAGGGTGCCGAGGTCAACCTGTCGCTTCCGGATGTCGGCCCTTCGGTCGAGTGCGATCGGAGTTTGCTGGAGGCGGTGCTGCTCAATCTTGTGCTCCACGTGCGGGACGCGAGTGCAATCAAGGGGGGGCTGGCGCTGGGGCTGTCGATCGAAATGCTGACGGAGCCGCGGGTGTTCCAAGGCTGCACGGTGCATCCGGGCCGCTATGCGGTGCTCGGTGTATCGCATGTGGGCCAGGGCGGCGACCTCGCGCTGCGGTCGAGCGCGCTTGCTCCAGGCGTCGGCGCTACAGTCCCCTCCGGCACTACGTCCGGCCAGGGCCTGGCGCTGGCTGCAAGCTTCGCGCAGGAGCACGGGGGGGGGCTTGAAGTGGTCAATACGGGGCCTTCGGGCGCGCGCCTGGGAATCTGGCTACCGCTCGCAAACCGGAATCCGGATGCCGAAGTGCCGCCAGCCGACAGCCCGGAGGAGGCTGGGGCGACGCGGCTGCTGCTCGTTGAGGATGAAGAATTGGTCGCGCACTTTGTCTCGCGGACGCTGCAGCGGGCTGGATTGAGCGTTGAGGTCTTGCCGACAGCAGACGAGGCGATGGCGAGATTGCAAGGCGGTGCTGCCTTTGACGTGCTGCTGACCGATGTGGATCTCCCCGGCAGCATCAACGGCCTCGAACTCGCCAAGTGGAGCGAACGAGAACGGCCGGAAATCGATGTCGTCGTCGCGACTGGCCTGAACAGCGCGGAATTTTCTGACGCGATCAAGGGCGCCGTGCTCGCAAAGCCCTTCAACGGTCCGGCACTGCTCGCGGCTGTTCGGGGTCGTTCAGGGCCGGCTCGCCCGCCAAACCCTCTGCCTCCTACCTCAGCTCAGCCCTAGCCGAACGCCGGTAGGGCCTGAAGTGCTACGCCGCGCCCTCCACCGCGTTCTCGGGCGGCTGATCGGATAGACATCACGCTGCACAGACGTTGGATTCCGGGCGCCCCGTCGGTGGCATGATCCTGCTCAACCTGATTTGCGCGTCGTGTCCCGGTCGAAGCGGGCGAAGGGCTGAGCAGCCGATCAGCGCTTGGCTTGTGCGGGCCGAATCTCGGTGCAGGGCTCTGGGCCCCCGGCCTGAGCCGATTCGAGGTCTGGCGCCGCTGCTGGGTCCTTGCGATCGGCAGGTTTACGCGCATAAGAGCGCGCGGAGCGCTTCCGGCCTCCAGCGGGACGAAGTCCCCACGCCGTGACGCACAGCACCGATCTTGCCCTCCTTAGGGATACCATGGCGGTACGGTGCAGTTGTGGACCGACCTACGTACCTGGGTGGAGCAAGCACGGGGCGAGGGCCGGACGCAGGAGGAGGAATTGCCAAGGGCATGACTGGCGCGACGGAGCAGGGCGCAGAATCGATCGAAGAAGTTGGACCCGGGAGCGTGCTGTGCAGGTCTGTTGATGCGCTTGCGCAAGAGGTGGACGACGAAACGATTATCATGGACCTCGCTACGGAGGCCTACTACGGGCTGAACGAGACCGGGACGCAGGTGTGGAATGCGCTTGATGGGCGCACGGCACTTGCCAGCATCGTCGATGAGCTGGTGGAGCGGTATGACGTCTCTCGCGAGGTGTTGATGGAAGACTGCATCAATCTCGTATCGGCGCTGCGCGACGTCGGGCTCATCATTCCTGCAGGTGCAGCGCCGGGCCGATGAGCTATGCAGAAATTGTTGATCATCAGGCGATGGTCTTCGACGAGCGACGTAATGCCCTTTATCGAGCGGCACTCCGGCAGCATCTCAAGGCGGGGGCGCGGGTCATGGATCTTGGTGCCGGCATCGGCATCCTGGGTTTCATTGCGCTCGAAGAGGGCGCGGCCGAAGTCGTCATGGTTGAGCCGGAGCCCGTCATCAGAGCCGCACGCAAGGTGGCGAAGGCGCTAGGCGTTACAGACCGGGTGCGTTTCATCGAAGACACCGTTGAAAACATTACGGAACCGCTCCAGGTCGACGCGATCCTCTCTGTGTTCACCGGTAACTTCCTGCTCGAAGAAGATCTGCTGCCTTCGCTCTTCCGTGCGCGTGACTGCTTCCTTGCCCCGGGAGGCCGGCTGTTTCCCGATGCGGCGCGCATGCTCGTTGCGCCGGTTGACGCGCGCGCGCTGCACGCGCGCATGGTGACGCAGTGGTCAACCCCCGCCGCGGGCATTGATCTGTCGGCCCTCCGAAGTCTTGCCGAAAACGCCATTGTCGAGACGCCGCGTGAACAGCATGCGCCGCGGGCCCTGGCGGCTCCAAGCGAGCTTGCCGAGTTCGATTTCCTCACCGCATCTACCGCCGCGTGCGATTCGACGGTCGAGTGCGAAGTGACCGCTGAAGGTGAGTGCCATGGCCTGTGCGGCTGGTTTGACGCGCGTCTCGGTGGAGCGTGGTTTTCCACAGGCCCGGCTGCCGAGCCGACGCACTGGTCTCCGCTGTTTCTTCCCGTTGCAGAGCCGGTGGCGCTTCGTGTCGGTCAGACCGTAACCATCACGGTCCATCGCCCGAGCTATGGCGACTGGACCTGGTCGCTTGCCGTCGATGGGCGGTTTCAGCGCCAATCCACTTTCAATGCGAACCTGACGACCCCCGCAGATCTTGTGTGCCGAAGCCCGGACTATCGGCCGCGCCGCAGTGAGGAAGCCGAGGCACTTCAGTATCTCCTCAGCCGGTTCGATGGCGAGCAATCGCTGAGCGCTATTGCCGATGCCCTCTATCGCAGGTTCCCGCGCCTGTATCCCGACGGCGACAGTGCGCTGCGTTCTGTGCAGGTCGCCTCGGCGCGCTTTGCGGCGCACGGCAAGCGGTGAAAACCTACGACTACCTTGGCATGGCGCTGGCCAGTCGACGCGTGCTGCCCGAATTACGCGCGACTGATGCGAAGGCCGCAGTACGCTTCGAAGTGCGCCGGGAGCGGCTGCGCACTGGCGCGATTCGGCACAGGTGGCGCGACGAGTTGGGGCAAACCACCCTGTGCTTCGCAAGGGTAAGGGAACAGGATGCGTTGCTGTTTCCCGGTGTCGGCGTGTTTCAGGTCGAGGCCGATCGGATCCGGGCCTTCACGTGTGCGGACCCGGCGACTGTTCGGCACTGCCTTCTCGATCAGGTGCTGCCCCGCTTTCTGGCGCGTCGACGGATGGTCATGCTGCACGCTGCGGCCGCGCAGATCGCCGCCGGGCAGGCGGCTTTGCTTGTGGGCCCGTCCGGTGCCGGCAAGTCGACGCTCCTTGCCGAGGGGCTGCGCCAGGGCGCCCGGCTGCTATCTGATGACTGCATTCACCTGAGCTCGAGTTCCGGACGCTTGCGCTGCGCGGCGCCCTATCCGTCCCTGCGTCTGTACTGTGACTCTCGTCAGCGGACGGGACTTGCGGCCCAACCGACCGAGGCGTTTGCTGCAGGCTCCGATAAGCGTCGCATAGGTGGCTTTCAGTCATGTAGAGAGGCGTCGGTGGCAGCAATCTTTATTCTCGCCGACCGTCGCGGCGAGCTCGCCCTGCGTCCGTTGCGAGGTGCCGAAGCGCTTGCAGCGCTGTCCCGTCATCTGTTCGCCATGAATCCGAACGACCTCGTTGAGATGCGTGCGCTTTTCGAGGTGCTGGGTGCCCATCTGAGAACGGGCGTGCCCATCATCGAACTTCAACACCCACGCCGTTTCGGCGCCTTGCCAGGCCTCTGGGAAGCGGTCGCGGCACAGAGCATGCCGTGAGCGGCGTTGCGGGGCTGTTTGATCTGGGCGGCGGCTGTCCGTCGCCTGCAAAGCTTGCTCCGGCCCTCGCTGCCCTCGCTCACCGTGGCCCGGACGGCCGGCAGCAGCTCACGCGTGGTGCAGCGGCTTTTGGGCATCTTCTGCTCGAGACGACGCCGCAGTGTCGACTCCGCGCACTGCCTTGGCTCGACCCGGCCAGCGATCTGCTGATCACCTGCGATGCGCGGCTCGATGATCGTGATGGGCTTGCTGCAAGGCTGGGTTTCACCTTGCCAACGGAGAAGTGTTCCGACGCCGAACTCCTGCTTGCGAGCTATCAGAAGTGGGGCGAAGCCTGCGTTCGGCGCCTGCGCGGTGACTTCGCCTTCGTGATCCACGACGCAGAGCGCGACCGTATTTTCTGTGCACGCGACTTCATCGGCGCTAAACCGTTCTACTACGCGGTGCGCCCCACGTTCTTCTGTTTCGCGTCCGAACTGAGGGGCGTTGCAGCCCTGCTCGAACACCCTCGGAAGAACGCGACGCGCATAGCTGATCTTCTGCTGAACTACGAAAGCGCGGATGGTGTATGCACCTTCTACGAGGACGTTTGCCGTTTACCCGCCGGGTGCACCCTGACAGTGACTCGCGCGGGTGCGCGGCTATCGCGTTACTGGTCCGCGGCTGACGTGACCGCTCAGCGATGGAGCGCCGAGGATGCACGCGATGCGCTTGGCGAACTCCTGACGCGTTCCGTAGCCGACCGCCGCCGCGCCTCAGAAGTACCTGCGGTGACGCTCAGTGGAGGCCTGGATTCGTCAGTTGTGCTCGCCATGAGCAAGCGCCAGGGCACGACGGCGGCGATTTCAGCGATCGGATCGGATCCTGAATGCTACGAAACTGCCTGTTCGCGCGCGGTGCGCACTGCGCTTGCTGCCTCAGGGCCGGAGGTTTCCGATGCTGATCTCGGCGAAGGAGCGCTGGCGATCGATGCGCTGCGCACTGCGGTAGACGATCCTTTTTCATACTGCGACACGTTGGCGACCGTCCTCTTCAGTCGCGCGCGCGCAGCGGGCCATCGTGTGATCTTTGATGGCGTTGAGGGAGATCTTGTTTATTCGCAACCGGGCGATCTCGCCTTCACGCTGCTGCGCTCAGGACAAATGCGTGCAGGGTTTGCTCTGCTGCAAACCCAGCAGGCGTCGCTCGCACACACCGTAAAGCGTCTCTGTGCGATGTTAGTACCGGTCGCCCGGTTGTCCAGGCGGCGTAGCACGCTGGCACGGCGCATCATCACGGAGGAGATCGACAAGAGTCCGCTCCGGCTCGACCGTTGCGCCCGAGCCGCGTTGATCGATCGCTATCTGGTGCACCAGGAGCACCGCCGGCGGCTGTTCGCAGACCCCATGGCGCAGCACGCCGCTTGGCTTGACACTCCGTACATAACCTCTGCCCTCGAGCGCTACGACCGGGCGGCGGCGCTCTGTGGGGTCGAGCTCCGGCACCCGCTGCTTGATCAGCGGCTGGTGGAGTTTGCGCTGTCGCTGCCCTGGTCGCTTAAGCGGAAGGCGGGGTGGAGCAAATGGCTGCTGCGTCAGATCGCGCCCGAGCTGCCCGTAGAGATTCGCGAGCGCTGGGATCATCCGCATCTCGGATGGACCTTCAACTCTGTCTGGGCGAGCGCGCGCTGGCCTGCGCTGCGCGCGCAGGCCCTGGCCGCCGAGTGTCATTGGTCGCCCTATCTGCTGCCCGAGCGTGCGCGCCCGGTGCTGCGCGCTGCCGCCTTCGACGACTCGAGCCCACTTGCCCTGCAAATCTGTTTTCTGGCGCGCTGGTTGGAGGTGGCAGGCTGAATGAGCTTTCACTCACGGCCCCCTGCCCGCGGAGCTTTGCCGCAGCATCCCAGGAGCGTACGAAACGATGGCTTCACCGAGGTGATGTGCGCCCGGAGAGTGAATGCGGTGTCGCATGTGCTGCGACATAGCCGCAGAGTCAGCCGCCCGAATGCCACGAACTTCTGCGGTTGTCTGCCCGCAATGCGCTTCGTCGTGTGTTTGGCTGGGCGGGTCTGTTCAGGTTTGCGCAGCCTGAACTTAAGTGATAACAGAACACGGTGTTTACAAAACTTCGCGTGAACGGCGCGAACGGAGCAACATTCATGAGCAGCGCTTTACGGCCATACGTCGTGCCCACACTGGTTCGCTTCGGCAGGGTGAGTGACCTGACCGCCGGAGGGAGCGGAACCAGAAATGAGAGCGTCATGATCATGAATATGATGGGGATGGTGATGATTCGGCGGATGTGCGGCATGATGCGGCAGGTGCCCCCCGGCGATCCCTGTAACAACATCCCGTGATGCGTTTGCAGGCGCGCCCGTAGCGTCTAGGAGACGTTGGCGGGGCGCGCTGTTGGAAGCAGCGAGCCAACAATAGGTTCACACATACCCCCACCGCGTGCGGCTCGGCTCGACGTTTCGATCCTAAGAGGGCGTGATTAAACCCCAGGCCTATGGCACTTTTTGCTGCCCACGTTGAGCGCCAGAACCCTGTGCCCGGGAGTCGTCGGCGCTGGATTGCTGATTTGTGAGCTTGATGTCGAGTGCCTGCCTTGAGCGAGCCAAACTCAACCCAACAGGGATTGCGGTCTTACGTCGCCCCCTCCGTCGTTTGCTTTGGCAAGATCAGCGCGCTCACCGCGGGTGGGAGTGGGCGCTTCCAGGAGAACGTGCGCTTCCCAATGGGCATGGGGATGGGCATGGGTATGGGTATGATGGGCATGGTCATGGGATGCCTTCCTATGCGGAATCCGCCCCCGGGCGATCCATGCAATCTGCCCTAAGGGTCCGCGCGCTGGCTTTCGAGGCTCACGATGCGTGCCCCCGGCCAGGCGCGCGGGTCGTGATCCACGATTATGCGGGTCCGGTCTGTCAGCGCGGCGATGTGCGCCCGAACCCGCCGATGGCAGGGCTCGTCGAGCATTGATGTGGCTTCGTCCAGGAGCAGGACAGGGCGTGGCTGAAGCAGGGCTGCCGCGAGGGCAACCCGCTGCCGCTGCCCACCTGAGAGCTTCGAGCCGCCGAGCCCGACCTGGTAGGCAAGACCGCCGTCGAGCGCCGATACAAAATCGAGCAAACCCGTTTCGAGTAGCGTGTCGAGATCGGCCGGCACCTCCGCGCCGTAGTTCAAATTCTCACGGATTGACCGATCGAGCAGAGGCATGCCCTGGTAGACAAGGCTGATTGCGCCCCTAACGTCAGCCAGCCGAACACCGGCGATGTCGACACCGTCGAAGAGAATCCGTCCAGCGGCGGGCTCTGTGAAGCGATTCAGCAACAGGCTCAGGGTGCTCTTGCCTGACCCGTTGGGCCCCGTAAGCACCACAAACGCGCCAGCTTCGATTGCGAGGCTGAGCTCTTCGAGAACGGGCACGTCCTCGGTGTAGCCGAACTGTAGGGCCTCTACGCGTATGGCAGGGGCATGCTCGAAGGCGCGAGCCCGCCCTTCGCCGGTATCTTCAGGCGCTACCGAGAACAGCGGCTCCAGTCGGTCGACTGACGCGAGCGTCGTCTGCAAGCCCCCATATGCGCTAACAATACCGTTGACCGGGCCGAACAGTACGCCTCCGTACATGAACAGCTGTATCAGCTCGGAAACGGTGTGTGCGGAGTCGATCATCGTAGAGAACAGCAGAGCTGCGATCAGGCCCACAGCGCCGGCAACCCGCGTCAGGGGGGCGAGTACAAGATCGATGCGTAGGTAGGCGGCGTTCTCGTTGAAGATCGCAGAGGAAGTGTCCTCGTAGCGGCGCAGCTCGTTCGCCTCCATGCCGCGAGATTTGATGAGCTGTAGCAGGCCGAGGTTCTCCTCGAGCTGCGAGAGGGACTCTCCGTGGCGTGCGTAGAGGCGCTCGCTGATCGGTCGTAGCCGGCGGCCAAGGAGGCGTGTTGCGGCTACAAAGGGCGGGATGCTGACGAGCGCGAGCAGGCCGATGGTCGGGCTGATGGTCGCAATCATCCAGAGCGCGCCGAAAAAGGTCAGGAGAGAGGGCAGGAGCTCCATGAGGGAACCCACCACGAAAGCGACGATCGCGTGGACATCGTTTTCGGACAGGTTGACCGTGTCGCCGCGCGAGAGCTGCTGCGAGTGAAGAAGCGGCGCCTGGTGTACGCGATCGAAGAGCAGGCAGCGAAAGTCGAGGAGCAATCGGTGGCTTGTGGTGCCCATCACCCAGCCGCTACCGAATTCGAGCGCGGCATCGCCAAGGACAAGCGTCATGAGTACTGCGCCGCTTATCAGCAGCCCGGCCGGTGTCGGCGCGAGCAGTCGCTCGGCAAGCCCGCTCGCCGCCCAGGGCGTCGCGAGCGTTACTAGGCTGCCCAGCAGGCCGAGCGCGCCCAGCGCGAGCAGACGGAGCCAGTAGGGGTGAAACAGGCCGCTGAGGAGATCGAGCAGCCACGGCCGAGTGATCGCTTTCAGCACGTATGATCCATGGCCCTGAGCTTCACGAAACAGGCTAGCACACCGATGCTTGGTCGCAGCGATGGGCTTCTAGAAACGGATAAGCGCTTGGTCGCAGCGCTGCGTGGTGACGCCCTTGATCTTGCAAACGAGGAAGACATTCTTCGGCGCGCGCAGGTCCATGGCGTCGGCGCGTTGCTCGCCGATATGTTGCGCACTCGGGGGCAGAGAGGGACGGCTCCAGAGGAGCTCGAAGCCGTACTTGCGGGCCATGCGGTGTTCGAAAAACTACACCGCGCCCGTGTTCGGGAGGTACTCGATCACCTGCGCGCCGCTGAAGTCGATGTGATCGTACTCAAGGGAACGGCCCTCGCGCACCTGGTGTATTCCCGGCCGTTTCTTCGCTCCCGAGGTGATACGGACCTGCTGGTGCATCCGGATCGATTCGAGGAAGCTGCGAGTGTTTTCGGATCGCTCGGCTATACCAAGCGGGTGGAGGCGGGGCGGGGCAAACAGAGCCATCAAGCGAGCTTTGTGCTTGAAGATAATTTCGGCGCTCTGCACGAGTTCGATGTTCACCGCGCAATCAACAACCGCCAGGTCTTCGCGCACGCTTTCACTTGGCGGGAGCTTTGGGAGCACACCATTTCCCTACCCGCGCTGCACGCGCACGGGCGAGCGCTATCGCCGAGCTACATGCTGATGCACGCCTGCCTCCACCGAGTTGCGCACCTGCACTCGCCTTATCTGGTCGGCGGTATCGAGCACCGGGGCGACCGTCTCATCTGGCTCTGGGACATTGCCCGTCTTGCAGACACCCTGTCCTCAACAGACTGGTGTTCTCTGGAGATGGCCGCGAAGGAGAAGGGCTTGGCGCGCGTCGTGCACGACGGGCTCCTGCGCACGCTTTCGGTGTTCCCCAGTGCCGTCCCGGAGGAAGTGGTGCTGGCACTTGGCTCGGTTCGGGGTGAGGCGTCTGCGCGTCTGCTTACTGCTTCGGATACTCAGGTGATCGTCGAGGATCTGCGAGCCTTGCGCGGATGGCATGCCAAGTACGCGCTTCTGAAAGACATCATCTTCCCGCCCGCCACCTACATGGACGCTCGCTACGGTGCGGGTGGTGTCTGGCAGCTGCCCTGGCGCTATCTTCATCGCGTCCTCACGGGCTTGGTGCGACGGTTGCGGCGGCCGTCGGTTCCGTAAGCGCAACGGCACCGAATCCTTGGGTCATGGCCGGGCGGCGGATCAGAACTTAGGTGTCATCACAACCAAAGCGGGGGCTTCGGTCATGGGGCCTTCGCCGATGAGCACCTCACCCCGACAGCGAATCCAGGCATGGGCCGCCAGCGTGCACTGCTCGCGGCGCGTGCTGATGATTAGCTCGTGCATGATTCGCTCGCGGCGGAGGGTGCGAGAAAGCGCCAGGGCCTGCATCAAGCAGGAGTGGTGCCCCGGAATCAGACGCGCTGCTCGACGCACGGCGAGACCCTGTGCGTGAGCGCGAGCGTCTAGGTTGCCCTCGGCGGCACGCGCCGCTGCCGCGTGAGAGCTGTCTGCAACGCTATACGCCCAATCGTTCAATTGGTGCTGGAGGCCGCGGCGCATCAACGCGCGCCGAGCCAGCAGGACGTCTGCGAAGGCGTGCATATAGATCGACGCAAGGGAAAACCCGAAGAGCTTCACGTGTTCATTGCCTCCTCGCTCGAGGCCTGGCCCGCGCTGGATCAGCCCGTGCGGATAAGGTTAACGGATTCAGTCGTTTAGGTAGGGGGCCGATTGATCGCCGGACGCTAAACTGCCGACTGATTCACAAAGCATTTACAGGATTAACGTTAATGTAGTGGATAATTACGGCTGGTACATTTGTTAACGCCGTCATATGGCTGCTGCCACCCAGGGCGCGAGTGCTAAGCAAATGCTTCTTCGATTACTGATTTTGTCGTTAGTGCTTTCGAGTGCTTTCGCATCGGCTGAGGATGGTTCGGCATCGTCAGCCGAAGGCTTGAAAGACTTGCGGGCTGCGTCTGCTCAAAAGGCGGGCGCAGCGGCCCTCGTCACGTTGCTGCAAACGACGCCCGAATCTGCGGTGATTGAATGGCTTGGCGGCGTGGTGTCAGCCGCCGATGCGTGTGAGACGCCGGCGATGAACGAGGCGGTGCAGGCTGCGATTCAGGACGCTACCGAAGACGAACTTGCCGCACGCATTGCCGCGGTTTTCGAGAACGCTCCTCCGGCACTCTTCTCCTGCTTGGCCGCCGATGTGGAGAGCGAACTGGCGCTTTCGGTTCCGGGCGCTCAAGGCTATGAGGCGCTTGTGTCCGGTATCCGAGCTTCCGGTGTTCTCGACGCCGGCAGTGACGCCCCCGCGTCGGAAGCGTTCATCCGGCAGTTTCTTGACGAGCTGCTTCCTTCCACGGCGACCACGATGGTGCCGGCGCGTCCGCCTGCCGTTCTGAATGCGCTGGAGCCTGCCCGATCGCCGGGTGGATCGGATCCCTTCGATCCGAATACGGGAGGCGGCGTGATCATCGATCCCAGTCAGCCCGAGCCGCCTGTATCCGGAAGCTAGGGCGTCGATCGATGCGCGCACCTCATCCTTATGCCCGGCCTAGGGGCCACACTACGTTAGCCAAGCGCGTGGCGACCCGCTGGAGGGGCGCAGCGCATGCTGGCCTTGGCGATGCTGGCTCAGTAGTGCCTTCTGTTTTCCGGGCTTCGGTCCACTTCGCGATCGCCCTGTCCTTGATGCTCAGCCTTCCACTTGCGGCTCAGCCAGTCTCAGACGGCAGCCGCTGCGAGGCTGAGCAAACCGCAGAGAACATCGCGTGCTATGAGGCAGTGGTGCGCGGGCTGCTTCAAGCCTGGGTCACGGCATCGGCACGGGGCGATGTTGCTGCCTATCTCGCGCTTTATGATCGGGCGCCGCTGCCCGGCGAGGCGGAATACAGCGAAGCAAGTGATGCGACGCGTCGCGACCAGCTACTTGCCCAACCGCGACGCGTGATCAGCCTCGAGCTCGAAAGCATGGCGATCGATCCTGAGGGTCGCGCTGATGTGATTTTCAAGGAAACGATTCGTACCCGAACCGCCGAGACGCATGGCCGCAAGCAGCTGTTTTTCGACTGGCTTGGCGCGAAACTGAAGATTCGTCGTGAAGTTCTTCTCGACTGAGCGCGCGGGGCAAGCGAGTTGCGCCCTTGCTGCAGGCATCCGACAGCGTCTCCTGTCGCTGCTGCGGACGGCCGTTCCGTGTGTGTTGCTGGCCTTGTCGTTGTCCGTCGGCGGCGAGCAAGCGGACCCGGCGGCGACGGCCGTCGCAACGGCCGGGGATGAGCGCTTTGCGCTGGAAGGCTTGATTGATAGCCGTCTCGAGGACTGGAGGGGGGGTGCGCGGATCTCTCTGATCGGAGTGTCTATTCACTCCGCCTTCGGCCCCGGAGGCGAAATGACCGCGGTTGAGATCGACGCGCAGAGCTGGATCGGACCAGACGTTGACCCCCGACAAGGCGATCAATCGCCTGCCTTGGCGCCGCGGACTGCTCTTTTGGAGAAAAATGCCAGCGCGCACGGCGCACAGGCAGGAGTACGCCAGGCGCGTATTGTCCTTCGCGGTGTGATTCGCTCGCCGGACTTTGAGGCGTCTGTACCCCCCACGCCACCTCGCATTGCGCTGACGGGGCGAATCGAGAGCAGCGGGGTCGCGCTCAAGGACGTAGTGGAGCTCGCAGATCTTGCCTCCAAGTCCCTTGACCGCGCGGCGACTTTCTCGACGGAGCGCTCGCGATCACGTCTGCAGGCTCTGAGCCGTCTCCTGCGCGCTGATCTCGCGACCTTCGTGCGCGCCGACGCAGTGGACTACACGGATGGTGATCGTGAGGAGACGGTGACTGCCTCAGCTCAGGCGACCCTCAGCGCGGAGCTGCAGCAGCCTCGCTGGTCGCTGCGTGGCACTTATGACCTCGAGGCGGCTGAATATCTCGTTGGGGAATTCGATCCGTATCTGAATCACACGTTCCTCGGTGCGTATCAGTACAGGCTGAGTCGGAGAGATCGGATCGATCTATCCGCTAGTCGCAGCGATATGCAGGATCGCCGCGATGGACAGTTCATTGATGATTTCCAGGCAACGGCTTCAGGATCCTATCGGCAGATCTCCGATCGCCTCGCGCTCGCCTGGCAGGGCGGTGCACCGGCATCTCGCTGGCGCCACAGCGTTGCCCTTACGCACAGTGCTTCGGAGTCCACATTCACCGACAGCCCTGGTTTCAAGCAGGAGGCATTGGGCGTCACGGCTTCCGTGCTTTACCGGCTCAGGCGACGGCTGTCGCTCCTCGCCGACGGAGCCTACGAGGCGCTCGACTACGATGAGCGTTCCGACAGTACCCAGGGTCTGGCCCGGCTTGGCGTTGAGCTCAACCTATCGAGGCGCCTGACCAGCCGCCTGCTGCTCGGCTATGAGTCGAAGCGCTTCCAGGGCGAGGATGGCGCTGATGGCATCTTGAATTACGAGGCGGGCGTTAACTGGCAAGCGTCTCGCCGCGATGTGCTGACAATGAATGCAAGCCGTGCGCTCACAGAGATTTTCGAACGCGCTGAAGACGATGTGGCACCGAACGCCTTTGCCACGCAGACGGCGCTGCGTATTGCCTGGGAGCGCAGGATCGCTGCGCGCTGGCGCGGCAACTCCACGCTTGCCTATCAGCGCCAGGACCCTGTCAACTCCAGTGCGCGCTCCGAGAATTGGCAGTGGCAGACCACGGGGAGCTTTACGCTCTCCGATCGCGTGAGCCTGTCAGCCGCCTGCGCCTACACGCTCACGGAAGATGCTACCCGCGGAGACTATGACCGCTGGACGGTGACGCTACGAGCGGACTTTCGCGGTCGCTCGCGCCCGTCAGGGCGAACGGCACTGTAAGTGCGAAGAGAAAGAGCAGTGCGTTCGCCGGGATATATAGATTGAAGTCGACAAGGCTGTGCAGCAGCATCGTCAGGGTTGCGAGCAGGGACCCGAATGCAAGGCTGTGCAGGTCTGCTTCCGGCGGTGCCCGCAGGAGCCGCCACTGCTGCCGAAGTGCGAGCTCCAGAAAGAGGCCCAGGCACAGCGCGCCTGGAATGCCGAGTTCAATGAGGAGCTGGACGTAGTCGTTTTCCGCGTGCGTCAGACGCCCGGGTATGGCCGCGTCGCGGTACTTTGGAAAGAGCGATTCATAGCTGCCGGCGCCGGCGCCGGTGAGCACGTGATCACGCAACATCGCCAGGTGATAGGGCACAAGGTTGTAGCGCAGTTCCGTGGTGGGCTCGGTGGCACGCACGCGGCTCGCGAGACGTTCGAGTCCGTAGTGCTGACCAATCAGCGCGATGTCGATCAGGACGACCGTCGCCACGAGAATCACGATGGCTCTGTTGAAGCGGCGCGCCGCGAAGCCCGCCAGGGCGGTTGCCGCGATCAGCGCCGTCAGGAACGCGAGATTGCCACCGCGTGAAAGCGTCATGACGAGTCCGGCTGCGGCGATGACGATCAGAACGCGCAGGCGCAGGCCTGGCCCGGTCAGGAACGCGGCCACGCTCTTCCAGGCGCTCGGCTGCAGCGCACGCCGGTACTGGACCAGGGTGAGCCCCAGCGCGAGGCTGAGAATCTGATGCAGATAGCCCGCAAGATGATTCGGGCTCGCATAGGTCCCCGAGGCGCGTGATGCAGACAAGCCGGAGCGCAGGGTGGCGTCCGGGGATTGGGTTATGAGCTCCGCGAGGGCCAGAACGGACTGGGCACACGCACCCAACAGGAGCGAACCAATGACCCATGCCGCGGATCGAGCGCTGTCAACCAGCTGAAGGGTCAGGTAGACGAAAGCGGTGTAGGCAAGCGTTTTCAGAAGCGCGTTCCGCGTCGCGGCTTGATCGAGCGTTACGGGTTCTATGAAGGGGGGCAGACCGAACCACTGCAGCAGCATCCACGCGGCGAGCGCCAGCAGCAGTCCGAGCTGACGTCGGCCGGCGTGGCCGAGCGCTCTGGGTTCGAAGGATACGGCACCGGCGAGGAGCAATAGAGCTGCAGCAAGAAGAGGCCAGGCCCAGTCACGATTGCTGCCGAGCGGGAGCGGCGCACAGGCGAGCAGGGCTAGATAGAACACGAATGACCGCGGCTGGGGTGAAGGAATCACGGGGGGCACAGTGTCCCTGCGGGCGCAGCTGACCTAGGATAAGCGCTGCCTGGACGCCACGGTGCTTCACGTATCCTGCTCAGAACGCTCTGGAATGCGATCGCGACCGCCGGTGCTGTAACGTTCATCGTTGCCTTCGCCCTGTTCGCGCGTCCTGCTGTCTTCACGGCCACCGCCCTCATCGAGGCCGATGAGCGCGTGTTGCCGACGCTCACGAGTCCCCGGTTCCGTAAGGCCCTTGAGGCCACTCTCCGGGACGATCCCGCTGTCCAGGGCAGTCTGCAAGCCTATGTACAGGTCCCGGCATACGAAACGCTCTTGAACGAAGGCCTGCGCGCTGGCCGCCACGAAGTCGAGGGGTGGCTGGCGCTTCGTTTCACGCACGAGCAGCCGCTTCTAGCGGCTCGCGTTGTTAACCTCGCGGCTCGATCGTTCCAGGAATCGCGAAGCGCGCCTTTGGATGCGCAGATACTGGCGCCGCTCGAAGCTGCGGAGGCCGCCCGTCTTGCGTTGCTCACACGCGCCCCTGAGCTCACCGATGCCGAGCGTCATCGTGATGCTTTGGCGCGCGAGGTTCTGGCGAGCGCTGAGCGCGTTGCGCGGCTCGAGGGTGCGGGCGTTGTCCTTGCCGCGCAGCGCGAGGCGCTTGGCGCGAACGACCTTGAGCCCATCGAGGCGCGCCAGGGCATTCGCCGAACCCAGCAGCAATTGGACCGCACGCGCGTCGAGCGCAACGCCCTTGCCACGCGCTACGGCCCTCGGCATCAAAGAATGATCGCAGCGAACGAGGCAGTCTCGACCGCACGGGCGTTGCTGCAGGAAGAGATCGCCGTCGCCGGGGTCGAACTCGACCGGCGAATTGCCGCCAACCTGGCGCAGGCTGAGGGGGTTCGGACAGCGTATCGACGCGCGATGGACGCGGCTGCGAGCTTCGATCAGAAGCGCGCGGAGCTCGCGGAACTGGACCTGGCGGTCGAGCAGGCGCAGCGCAGATTGCAGAGCGCTCGGGTCGAAGGCGCAGGGGTCGTCGAGGCCGACGTGCCGACGACCCCTGATCGCCCGGCGCACCTGCGCTGGCTGGCGATCGTCTTTGCGGGTGTTTTGCTGTCCGCCTTAGTGCTGCAGCGGCTGATTCGATGAGTCGCGGCGTGCACGGTCTGATCCTTGGGCTCGTCCTTGCGCTCTCCGCGTACTGCGCGGCCATTGCCTTGGGGGCATCCCAGGCGACCTTGGCCGCAAGGACAACGCGCACCTGGGTGGACGCCGCAGACATGTATCGGGACGGCGCTCGTGTGGATCACCGTCTGGCGCTCGCGATGCGCTTTGACCCCTGGGTGTCCCAGTACGCCGAAGCGCGAGGTCTGCTGGCCCAGCAGCGTGCCCGGTACATTCCTGCGCTGCGAGATGCGCAGCTGGAGCTTGCGCAGGCGAGCTTTCTGAGCGCGCTGGAGTCGAGCCCCTCCGATGGGGTCCTCTGGGCGCACCATGCTGCGCTACTCATGGAACAGGGCGCCTACGCAGATCTTTCCGCACCGCTCGCGCACGCCTATCGATTTGCGCCCTTCGAGCCGATGGCACAGCGCGTCATCACCGAACAGGGTTGGCTCGCCTGGCCCGAGCTCGACGAGGAAAGTCGAATGCGCGTTCTCGCGTTCTCTGCGAACGGGCTCCTTAGCGTGCGACCGGACACGCGCGCTAAGGTTCGTGCGCAGCTTGATCGCTATGGTGCGCGTGGCATGGTGTGTAGCAGTTTGGGTTCGGCCGCAAGCAACGCGCCGGACTGCATGGGACAAGGCGATGGCAGAGGGGCGAATTGACCATGCAGCAGAGCCGAAAATCAGTCAGCAGCACGCTCAGATGGGTGCTTGTGTGCGTGCTTGGGTCAGGCGCAGCCGGCAGCAGTGCAGAGGAGTATCTGCTGGACGCGGGCGACGAGATTCAGATCCAGGTCTATCAGGAGGCCGACCTAACGATGAAGGTCCGCCTTGATCGAAGCGGGGTGATCACCTATCCGTATCTGGGGCAGATCGAAGTCAGGGGCAAATCAGCGGCGCAGGTGCAGGCCGAAATCGATGCGGGCTTGAGGGGCGACGTGCTCGTCGAGCCCAGCGTCAGTGTCTCCATCACGGCCTACCGGAATTTCTACATCGGCGGCGAAATCCGCCGGCCCGGTGGCTATGCGTTCGAGCCCGGCTTGACGGTCCGGCAGGCGCTCAATATTGCGGGGGGCATGACCGAGTATGGATCAGCCACCCGCATCGAGATTCAGCGAGAAGGTGCACAGGCCGGGATCGCCGCTGAACTCGATAGCCGCGTTCGGCCCGGCGATACGATCACGGTTCGGGACGGTCTGTTTTGACCCGCTCGCGCATGCCCGAGACGGAGATGCTGCTCGACGAGGAAGACGGGCCTGACCTTCAGTATTACTTTGCCCTCGCGATCACCGTTATTCGGAAATACACGAAATGGGCGGTGCCAATCGCCATTGTTGCCAGCATCTTTTCCTACGATCGGGCGATCTCCGCAGTGCCCACCTATACCGCCACAGCGGTAATGCACGTTGCGCCAAGCAGCGTCAGCAATCTCGCGCTCAATAACTACTACTACGGCATCGACTCCGGCTTTCAGTCTACTCAGCTCGGTATCCTCGCCTCGCGGTTGCTCATGCGCCGTATCGTTGAAGACCTCCAGCTACATCAGCGCGATGTGGAACCCGAAATTCCTGCGGGGCTCGTCTCGAGCCTCCTCGCCGCTGTGCTGCCCGCGCCGCAGATAGACGCGGCAGCGGACGCCCCCGGCTTTGATGCAGGGGAAGAAGAACAGCTCATCGAGCAATACACCTCGATGCTGCGGGGCGCGATCGCCGCAGTTCCGGACACGCGCGCCGAATATTCGAACCTCGTACGTGTTTCGGCGACCTGGCACGACTCGGCACTGGCAGCCGAGATTGCCAACAGCACGACGCGGAACTACCGCTCGCTTCTGCTTGAGAAGGAGGTAGAGCAGGCGCTCGGCAATCAGCAGTACCTTGCGGAGCGACTTACCGGGCTGCGAGCGGACCTGAGTCGCGCCGAGGCGGAGCTGCAGCGGTTTCTCGACGAGCAGGAGATCGATTCAGCATCGGTAGAGGCCGAACAGGAGCTGAGCACCGTATCCGGGAGTCTGCTCGAAGCACAGAATGAACGGCGCAGGCTTGAGGGCGTGCTCGAGCAGGTTGCTCGGGCGGGAGACGACCTCAGCCGTGTGCCGTCGATTGCGGATCATCCGCGCCTGACGTCGGTTCGGAGTCGGCTCCTCCAGATCCGTCAGCGACAGAGCGAGCTCAGTCGCCGCTACGGCCCGCGGCACGTGCGGATGGTAGCGCTCGCGAGCGAGGCAGCCGCGGCAGAGCAAGCCTACGAAACAGAGACGCGCGCCGTTGTCGCCGGCCTGCGCACCGAACTCGCGCTAATCGAGTCGAACGAGGCTGCGCTACAGGATGCGCTCACGGCCGCAAATCTGCGCAGTCAGGGCGTGAGCGTGGATGAATCGCAGCTTTTCGACTTGCAGCAGGCGATCGAAGTCAAGCAGGAGTTGCTGGTTTCATTCACAGAGATGTATAGCCAGGTGGAAGCAAGTCCGCCCGTGGAGAACAGCAACGTATGGGTTGTTGACCCGGCGATGCCGCCCGGTGCAGCAAATCGACCTTCGGTTACGCGCAGCATCGTGATTGCCGTACTGCTGAGCTTCATGGGCGTCTTCGGCGTCGGGACCCTGCTCGAGATGCTCCGAAACACGGTTTCAAGCGCAGATGAGATGGAGCGTCAGCTGGACGTCCCTCACATGGGTACGTTGCCCTTGATCAGGACAGGCGCCGCCAAGGGCGTTCCAACAGGCCCACTGACCGAATATCGGGATCACCCCGATTCCTACTTTTCTGAATGTATCCGCTCCCTGCGCACGGCGCTCATGCTTCGGCATGGCGGGAGAGGGGTCTCGCGGCTGGTCGTGACGTCCACGGATGCGGACGAGGGCAAATCCTCCATCGCACTCAATCTCGCGCTCTCCTTTGCCCAAATGAGGCGCACGCTGATCGTTGACTGTGATCTCAGGCGCCCGTCACTTGAACGGGCGCTGATCCCGGACAGGAGGCATCCGATCGGCTTGACCGACGTGCTCGCCGGCGCGGCCGAGATCGATGCGTGCCTGGTGGAGACGGACGATCCAGGCCTGTCGCTGCTGCCTTCAGGAAGTCGCACGCTCAATCCGCTCGAGGTCCTCAGCGCGCCCGGCTTTGCAATGCTCCTGAATACGCTCGGCGAGCAGTTCGACGTTCTTATTTTTGATACGCCGCCGTGCTTGGTCGTCAGTGATGCCTACGTGGTGGCCACGCAAGCGGATGACGTTGTTTTCATCGTCAAAGCGGGCGTGAGCAAGGTCGCGTCTGCGCGCGCAGCGCTCAGGCGACTGCGTGGACTGAATGCCGATCTCGTCGGCGCGGTGTTGAATCAGTTTGACCTGTCTTCATCGCGCTACGTTCCCGGGCTGGCGGGTTACGACTCCTATCGGAAGTACAGCGAGCGCCCTGCCGTTGACGTGCCGCTGGAAGCCGCGCCCGCGAAGACGGCCTGAGGGCCGGGTTGCTGCGCACTCTGATCCGCGAGGCGCGCAAAAAGTGTCGAGCCGAGACGTGCTTGGCGTGCGCCCGACGTTCGGGCGTGGCTGCCAGGAACCTGCAACAGGACCCTGATCAAGTTGCCCGGGTGCTATCTTGGGTTTGCCCGCCAGTTGTCACATACCGGCGGCCGCTCTCAACCACAACACTGCATGCACAGGTCCTGACATGCGATTGACCGACTGCCACAACTTCGCCGACTTCCGCAGGCTCGCGAAGAAGCGTTTGCCGGGCCCGATATTTCACTACATCGATGGCGCTGCTGACGACGAGGTCACCTATCGCCGCAATACGGCGGCCTATGAATCAGCAGATCTCGTACCGAATGTGCTCAACGGTGTGGAAAACGTCGACCTGTCCGTAGAGGTAATGGGCCAGCGCCTCGACATGCCCCTTTACTGTGCGCCCACCGCGCTGCAGCGGCTCTTTCACCATGACGGAGAACGCGCCGTAGCGCGCGCGGCATCGCGCTTCGGCACGATGTTCGGGGTGTCTTCCCTGGCAACGGTGACCGTGGAGGAGATCGCCGAGCTCGCGCCTGGACCTAAGATGTTCCAGTTCTATTTCCACAAGGATCGTGGCTTGAACGATGCGCTGCTCGAGCGGGCGCGCGCCGCGAAATTCCAGGTGATGGCGCTCACGGTCGATACGATCACCGGAGGGAATCGGGAGCGTGATCTGCGCACGGGCTTCACTTCGCCTCCAAGGCTCACGCTTGGCTCTGTTGCAAGCTTTGCGACGCACCCCTCCTGGGCGTGGAATTTCTTCATGCGCGAAAAATTCGACATGCCGCATCTGTCGGGCCACGTCAGCGAAGGCACGAACCTCGCGGTGTCCGTCGGCGAGTATTTTTCCACCATGCTCGATCAGTCCATGAGCTGGGACGATGCGGAGAAGCTCTGTGCGCAGTGGGGTGGACAGTTTGCGCTCAAAGGCATCATGAGCGTTGAGGACGCGAAGCGTGCCGCTGACATCGGATGCTCCGGGATCATGGTGTCCAACCATGGCGGTCGTCAGCTCGATGGAGGGCGGGCCCCCTTCGATCAGCTTGCAGAGATTTGTGACGCGGTCGGCGATCGCCTCGACGTCGTGTGCGAAGGGGGTGTGCAGCGCGGCACGCATGTTCTGAAGGCGCTTTCTGTTGGCGCCAAGGCCGTTTCAGGCGGACGTCTGTATCTCTATGCGCTCGCAGCGGCGGGGCAGGCTGGGGTGGAGCGCGCCCTCGGTAACCTGCGCGCAGAGATTGAGCGCGACATGAAGCTCATGGGTGTGACCGAGATCTCCCAGCTCTCAAGGGACAATCTTCGCTGGCGGTAGGAGCCCTCAGCGGCGTCGGGTCGGGAGCGCGAGCGAGCGCCTCTTCCAGCCGATACGCGTCGGACACGCGTGCGCGCTGCAGAGGGCGTCTAAGGTGGCGCGATCCCAAGGACGTTTGCCCGACGTGTATCAAACGGGCGCTGACCAGCGCAGACGATGGGGGTATGCAGGAAGCGCACGGGTCGGCGCTGCGAAGCGGTCCGAAGGCGTTTGCAGCCGCGGACTCCGCTGCACGGCGGCAAACGGCGTCTGTCCGCGGACGAGGCGATGCCGAGTGCATCGGTGCCCCGAGAGACCGGCCGTCCGATACCGGCCCTCCGCCGAAGCCGTCGCCTGTAGCTCTCCTAGCGTGCTGACGCTTGGCTACAGAGATGCGAGATCAGGTTGTAGCGAACGCCCGCGGTCGTTTCGAGCGCCTCTTGAAGAAGAGATGACGAAAAGATGAGCGCCGTTTCCGGGGCCAGTCGGTACCCGCGCGGCGAGAATTCCCGGAACACGATTTCGCCCCCCGCATAGTCGTCGTTCAGCGGCATCGACAGAGCGAAGCGTCGATAGGTAGTCGCGGCCGAGGTGTTGTCACGGTGGCCCATGCTGTGGCCGCTGCGAGGGCCTACGTAGCGCGCGATGTGCAGGTCTTCACGCTGCGCGACCTGAAACGCGAAGGCCTTCTGGATCAGGGGAACGACGCGTTCGAACAGGCGCTCGTCGAGCAGCGCGCGCGTGCTCGAATCGCGGAGAATCTGATCGCCCCGGTCCTGCCGATCATGTTCGTAGACCGGGATCCGGTAATCGCCCGCGACCTTGCCGGTGTGTGGCGGACGGACCATGAAAGGCGCCCCGGTCTCGAAGCTGTCGACGAGGGGGTTCTCCCCCGAAATCGCGGACACCTCCATTAAGGCTGATACCGGCCGCGGAGGTGAAGCATGGCGATACGCAGAACTTACAAGGCGGAAGTCAAGCGCGAGGCCGTAGCGCTGACGAGGTCATCTGGGCAGACAGTGCGCCGGGTGGCAAAGGATCTAGGCATCTATACGACGCTGCCGCAGAAGTGGCGACGCCAGATCGAGCAGGAAGTTCGCCACGCCTTTCCCGGTGTCGGCAATGCGCGCGACGAGGAAGTCGCCCGCCTGAAGCGTGAGCTCGCGCAGGTGAAGCGGGAACGAGACTTTTTACGAGACGCGGCGGCGTTCTTCGCGAAAGAGTCGAAGTGAGGTTCGCCGAGATCGACAACTGCCGCGAAACTTATCCCGTGGAGAGGATGTGCTGCTGCCTTAAGGTCTCGACCAGTGGTTACTACGGTTGGCGGAACTGCCGACCTGGACCACGTGCAGTCGCCAACGCGGCGCTTCTGGAGGCGATCGAGGCGATTCACGAAGCGAGCGATGAGGTTGAGGGCAGCACGTGGATCTGCCAGGGGTTTCGTTCCGAAGGCCAGACGTGCAGCGTGAACCGCGTCGCCCGGCTGATGCATATGAATGGGATGCGGGGCAAACCGCAGCTGAAGAAGTGGCATAAGAAGCCTAGCGCTTCCCGTCCTGCTGGGGTGGAGAACCTTCTGGACAGGGATTTCTCGGCGACGGCACCCAATAAGTGCTCGGTCATCGACATCACGTACATCCGGACCGACGAGGGCTGGTTGTACCTCAGCATCGTGCTGGATCTGTACAGCGACCTGGTTGTCAGTTGGTCCATGGGCAACCATTAGGATACGGAGCTGCCGATGCGGTCGGTGATGATGGCCCTGGGTCAGCGAGAGGGCGACGGGCCGACGGTGCTGCATTCGGACCGCGGCAGTCATTTGACGAGTGACGACTATCAGGACTTCCTAAACGACAACGGTCTGGTCTCATCAATGAGCGCAGTGGGCAGCTGTGCAGACAACGCGGCGGCAGAGGGCTTCTTTGGGCGCCTGAAGCGCGAGCGAGTCAAGCGGCGCCAATACCGAACGAGAGCAGAGGCAAAAACGGATGTGTTCGACCACATCGAGTGCGTCCACAATCCGGTTTGGCGGAAGCGGCTGGAGCAATCAGCCGCGCCGTCGACTTAAATCAGGGTGTCCGGGGAATCGGGGGAGAACCCGCTCCACCGCAGACCTGACTGGGGGGGCAGGTATTTATGGAAGCTGGTCTCAAGGCGCCGCTGTCGACACAGCTGTTCTATGGTTTTGGTTCGATTTCGGTCGGTATCAAGAACAATCTGCTCGCTACCTATCTGCTCATCTACTACAACCAGGTGCTTGGCCTCGACGCCAGCGTTGCGGCTATCGCGATGTCCCTTGCGCTTCTCGTGGACGCATTTTCAGATCCGCTGGTAGGCGTCTGGTCCGATCGCGTTCGCAGCCGCTGGGGCCGTCGCCATCCGTTCATGTATGCGGCGATCGTCCCGTTTGCACTGTCGTACTACCTGTTGCTGAGCGATCCGGGCGCGGTCACTGACAGTGAGCTGTTCACCCGCTTACTCGTGCTGCTGGTCGTGCTGCGTCTTTCCATGACTTTCTACGAAGTGCCTCGCGGCGCCCTCGCTCCGGAGCTCTCAAAAGACTATGACCAGCGTAATGCGCTGTCAGCCTGGTCCATGGCGTTTGGCTGGCTAGGTGGCGCAGGCATCGCTTTTGCGGCGAACGCATTATTCCTTGACAGCTTTGTCGATCGCAGCGGCTACCAGACGCTCGCTTTCTGGGGCGGCCTGGGCATCTTCATCGGCGGGGTTGTGTCATGCCTCGGGACGCACCGGAACATCGCCAGCCTTCATCAGCCCGAACCGCGCTCCTTCCATTACCGAGACTTTCTCCGTGAGGCATTGGAAACGCTGGCGAACCGGTCCTGGCTTGTCCTCTTCGCGGCAGGCTGCATCTATGCGCTGCTCGTTGGCCTGGAGCAGGGCGTGGGGACCTACTACAACGAGTATCTCTGGCAGTGGAAACCGGAGACGATCGCGCTTTTTTCGCTCGGCAGCTTCTTTGCGGTGATCTGTTCTGTTTCGCTGGCGCCTCTCATCGCGCGGGGGCGGTCGAAAAAGCGGATTGCGATAGGCATTTTCATGTTCACGATACTGGTCGGCCCGCTCCCGGTAGGCCTGCGACTGCTCGAGCTCAGCTTTGGCATTCCCTTGTCTCCGGCGAATGGCTCTGATCTGCTCTGGTGGTTACTGCTTTTGCATGGATCGATCATGGCGGCGCTGGGCGCGCTGGGATTCGTCTTTATCGGTTCCATGAGCATGGAGATCGTGGAACAGGTGCAGACGCGAACGGGGCGGCGCGAGGAGGGTTTGCTTGGAACGGTGAACTCTTTCGTGCACAAGCTCATTGGCGCCGGCGGTGTACTGCTCTCGGGAATCATCATCTCAACTTCGGGCTTCGATGCACCAAACGTGACGCAGGACGCGCTCTATGGCGGCGAGGTGATCGTGCGCTTTGCCTGGACGCACGTCGTCATTGGTCTGGTGCTGCCGATCTGCTCGACGCTTCTGATCGCCGCTTACGATATTGACCGCAAGCAGCATCGCGAGAACCTGAACGCGCTGGGTTACCAAAAGGTCTGACGCCGCGTGGGGGGCGCCTGACGCTGCGGTCGCGCCAGCGTGGCTGTTGGTGTGCCGTCTCTGACTGCGCTCTGCGGTTCGGCGTCATTCAGCTTTCTGCTGGCGCCATCCCCTGATGAAATTCCTGCGCGGAGTCGGCGGTCGCGACCATGGCCGCTATCGCATCCGGGTGTATATCCCCACCACGCGATGGTGTTCCGCCTCATGTGCAGAGAGGGCTGGACGCCAGCACACGGCGATTGCATTAATCCGAGCAGACTGGGGGACAAAAGGTAGACACAGGCCGGACATAGCCTCGCTTTTCCCGGACAAAAATCTGACAAAGTGCTTGAAACTGCGTTCAAGCACTGTTCAACTCGGGGACCGAATTCGGCAGGAGCGGGGTACTTCGCCGGATGAATGCCCAAAAAAACGCTGCCCTTTGGGGCCCTCTCAATGACGCCGGGGCAGAACGCGGCACACGCGCGCGCACCCTCAGTGAGCTCGGCGACTACCACGGCGAAATCGCCTCGAGCGAACTTCATTGGTTCGATCAGGGGAGGTGGGTGCGTCGTGATCCAGCGAGCGGCCATTGGTCAGCGGTTGATGCCCGGTCAGGCGAGGCAGGCGCTGACATCGGCGCCGCGAGTGAGTGGCGTCCCTGGCAGCAGGCGCTCGATAGCGCTGACGCACCGTTCTATCGCTGGTTTGTGGGCGCGACAACCAACGCCTGTTTCAACGAAGTGGATCGGCATGTACTGGCGGGTAACGGCGCGAGAGCTGCATTCATTTTCGAAGGCGACCGCTGGGATCCTTCACGGAATGACGGCCGGGGCGGCCCGGTTCATCAACAGACGATCAGCTACCGGGAATTGCTTGTTCAGACAGCCCTGCGCGCACAGGTGCTTGCAGACCTTGGGCTCGGGAAGGGTGACCGTGTTGCCTTCAATCTCCCCAACATTCCCGAACAGTTGTTCTACACGGAAGCCGCCAAGCGCCTTGGCATCATCTACACCCCGGTTTTCGGGGGCTTTTCAGCGAAGACACTCTCCGACCGCATCTACGACGCGGGTGCTCGCGTTGTCGTCACTGCGGACGGCGGCTATCGCAACGCCGAAGTCGTTCCCTACAAGGAAGCCTATACCGACCAGGCGCTCGACAATTACGTTCCGCGTACGACGGCCCTCGCAGCTCTCTCAGAAACGCTTGCCGACTTCGATCTGGGTGCGATCGGGGAAGCGCTTGAGCAATCCGTGGGTGCCGCGCTTGCCGGTGAAATCACGCTCGAGCGCAGTGACGTCATGCGCGAGCTTGGCCGTGCGCTTGAGAACGCCCATGCGCTCGCCCCTGAGCGCAAGGCCGAAATCCGCACAAGCGTCGCTCGTAGCCTTGCCGCCGTGCAGCACATCGTCGAACGGGTGGTCGTCGTGCGCTATACCGGCCAGGACATCGTCGAGCAGGGCCGGGATCGCTGGTCCGTGGATTGCGTCGATGCGGCGCTGCCCAGGGTTCTTGCAGCGGCACGATCAGCGGGCCTCGATGTCGCCGATCGGGACGCGCTGGAAGGCCTTGCTGACCTTGATCTTTGGCGCGCGCTGAATGCAGCGCAACCGGCGCTGCCCGTAGAGGCCGACTGGCCCCTCTTCATTATTTACACCTCGGGTTCCACCGGTAAACCGAAAGGCGTTGTCCACACGCACGGGGGCTGGCTTTCGGGGATTGCTCACACGATGCGAGTCGTCTTCGGCGTTGCAGAAGACGACCGTCTGTATGTCATTGCCGATCCGGGGTGGATCACCGGGCAGGCGTATCTGATCGCGGCGCCGCTCGCGGTCGGTATCACCTCGATTGTCGCCGAAGGCTCACCGCTCTTTCCCCATGCGGGACGTTTCTCGTCGATCATCGAGCGGCACGGCGCAACGCTGTTCAAGGCCGGATCGACCTTCCTGAAGGCGGTGATGACCGACCCGGCCGGTATAGAAGATATGCGAGGTCACGACACATCCGGGCTAAAGGTGGGCACCTTTTGCGCGGAGCCCGTTTCGCCTGCGGTTCAGCAGTTCGCGATGGACTCCGTTTGCCCGCATTACGTGAATTCGTACTGGGCCACTGAACATGGGGGCATCGTCTTTTCCTGCCCCTTCGGCGGGATCAAGGATCTTGCGCCGGACGCGAAGACCTGGCCGCTGCCCTGGATTGATGCTGAGGTGAGGGTCGTCACCGAAAGCGACGCCTCTGGTCGTGCCACGGCGTGGCGAACGGCGGAGCCAGGAGAGAAAGGCGAGCTTGTCATCATGCAGCCCTGGCCCTATCTGGCGCGAACGATCTGGGGCGACGCTGACCGCCTTGGCGATCCCGCCTGGCGCGGGGATCTAGAGCGTTTCCGAGCGGTCTACTTTGATCGCTGGCAAGGCGAGCTTGCCTATACGCAAGGCGACTACGCACGTCGCCATGACGATGAAGCCGTCACGCTGCATGGTCGCTCCGACGACGTCATCAATGTATCCGGACATCGCGTCGGGACGGAGGAGATCGAGGGCGCGATCCTTCGTGACAAGACGCTGCGCAAGGACTCCCCTCTTGGCAACGTAGTCGTTGTTGGGGCGCCGCACGACGAAAAAGGCGAGACGCCTGTTGCTTTCCTCATTGCCGCGCCTGGCCAAAAGCTTGCGGATGACGACCTGGCGCGTCTGACCCAGCTCGTACGCAGCGAGAAGGGCGCAACCGCTGTGCCATCTGATTTCCTGGTCGTTTCGGCCTTTCCGGAGACCCGTTCCGGGAAGTACATGCGGCGCACGCTCCGGGCCATTTTGCTGGGCGAGGCGCTCGGAGATCTGTCCACGCTGCGCAATCCGGAAGTCGTGGCTGAAATCGTCGCCGTCGTAGAGGCCTGGAAAGCGCATGGGGCCCTCGCCGCCGCCCGTGACATCGTTCAGAGCCACCGTTATCTCCGCGTAGAGAATCATCGCGTTGCGAACGGTCAGACGATTGCCCTTTTGACCATCGACGCGCCCCCGGTGAACTCGCTCAACGAGCGTTCTCTGGACGAGCTCGGCACGGTTCTGCAGCACCTGGCGACGCGCGAGGACACCGCTGCGGTGGTGATTACCGGAGCGCGCAACGCATTCGTCGCTGGCGCCGATGTAAAGGAGCTGATGGAAATCGGCGAAGCCGGCGACCTCGACAGCGCGCAAACGCCGCCCAACGCCGCCCACGCCGCTTTCTCCCTTCTCGAGAATCTGGGCAAGCCGGTCATCGCGGCGGTGAACGGTCCGGCGCTTGGTGGCGGGAGCGAGCTCGTGCTGGCCTGCGCGTACGTCATTGCCGACCGCGGTGCGCGCTTCGGTCAGCCGGAGATCAATCTGAATCTGCTCCCTGGCTATGGCGGCACTCAGAGAATGCCCCGGCGCCTGCTCGCAGCGCGTGGCGCCGATGGGCTTGTCGACGCCATCCGTCTCATCGTGTCGGGCCGAGCCATCGGTTCCGAGGAAGCGATGGCGATCGGACTCGTCGACGAGGTCGTAGGCGACGATGGCCGCGGCCCGGTGGAACGGGCGATGGCCGTTGCCCGCGGGTGGATCGAAGGCGAGGGTCCCCTCGGCGCGTGCATGGCCGCTCGCGAGGGCTATCTCGCGGAGCGAGAGTCCGCGTACGTATTCGATGATGCTGTGCTCGAGCACCCCAAGATCGCTCCGGCGCTGGCTCAGCTTGAGCGCAGCGGACGCGCCAAGTCTCTGGAGCGGGTGCTCGAGGCGCTCCGCACCGGCGCCGCCGAGGGGCAGCAGGCGGGCCTTGCCCGCGAAGCCCGTCTCTTCGCTGAGGCCGTCTGCGACGCCGAAGGCGGTCCCTTTGGCATTCGCGCCTTCCTGGAGAAGCGCAGCGCGCCTCTGCCGCTCGTGCACGCAGAGGTCGCGCCGGATGCGGACGCTGATACGCGTGCCCGGCTTGAAGCGTCGGGTGAGCTGCTGCCGCTCGATGCAGCCTTCTATCCGGGCGTGACGCCCGTTCCCCGCTATCAATACGGCATGGGCGTGCGCAAGGACGCGGAAACGGGCCTGCCGCTGCATGCCGATCCGATTGATTCGGAGACGCTGCTGGTCTTCGAAACGCCGGACCCTGGCCCGAACGAAGCGCTCGTCTACATGCTTGCCTCCGAGGTCAACTACAACGACATCTGGGCGCTGACGGGCATTCCCGTATCGCCCTTCGACAATCGCGATGCCGACCTGCAAATCACGGGCTCCGGCGGCGTAGGCCTGATAGCTCGCCTTGGCAGCGAACTGGTCCGCGAGGGACGTCTTGCGGTCGGCCAGATGGTCACGCTCTATTCAGGACAGAGCGAACTACTGTCGCCCGATGCTGGCCTCGATCCGATGGCGGCGGATTTCCATATCCAGGGTTATGAGATCAACGACGGCAGTCACGCCCAGTTTCTCGCGGTACAGGGCCCGCAGTGCCATCCGAAGCTGGCAGGTCAGACCATCGAAGAGGCCGGTTCCTACGCGCTGACTTTCGGAACCATCCACCGTGCGCTTTTCCGGACGCTCGACGTCCTCCCCAATCGCCGTCTCTTCGTCGAGGGCGCGGCAACCGGTACGGGCCTTGAATGTCTACGCAGCGCCCGCTCCGCGGGTCTCGGCGTCGTTGGCATGGTGTCGAACGAGGCGCGCGCCGAACGCGTGCGCCAGTTTGGCGGCGCAGCGGTCAGTCGCAAGGATGACCGGTGGGCCGACATTTTCACGCCGGTACCTGACGACCCGAGCGAGTGGGACGCATGGGAGCGGGCTGGCGACGCCTTCGTCGAGGAGGTGAATACCCAAGGCGGTGGGCCTATCGACTATGTCGTCAGCCACGCTGGCGAGAGTGCTTTCGGACGGTCTTTTCAGACGCTCGGCGAGGGCGGCGTGCTGACCTTCTTCGGCGCTTCTTCGGGCTATCGCTTTTCGTTCATGGGCAAGGCTGGCGCTCGACCCGCCGCTGACGTGCTGGCACGCGCGGGCCTCCGCGCGGGGCGCGCGCTGCTCGTCATCTACGGGCCCGGGGCCGAGGACGGCATCGTTGACCCTGCTGCGATCGAAGCTGTCGAGGTCGGGTGTAGCATGGGCGCGCGCGTTGCCGTGCTGGCAGACACGATCAGTCAGCGCGAGTTTGTGACGTCGCTTGGATTTGGCGCGAGCTTCTGCGGCGTCGTCAGCGTCGAAGAAATCGGTCGCCGTCTTGGCGAGGACTTCGACCCGCCTGGTCCCTTCATGGCGCTGCCGGATCCCTTCACGGCGTCGGCCGACTTCAAGGAGGCGGTACGCACTTTCTCCGATCGGACGCTCAAACCGATCGGTTCGGCCATCGCGCCGCTGCTGCGCACACCCTTCGACCGCCGCGGCCTGCCTGACGTGATCTTCGAGCGCCCGCAGCGTGACGGTCTTGGCCTCGCAACGTCGCTGGTCAAACCGAATCTTGGCGTCGTCTGCTATGCGGAAGACCTGAGCGGTCGACGGCTTTCCTTCTACGCGCCGCAGGTTTGGATGCGTCAGCGCCGCATTCTAATGCCAACGGCTGAAATACGCGGTACGCACCTGAATACCTCGCGTGAATTCGTTGAGGTCCAGGAGCGCATTTCTGCGGGCATGATCGACGTTGTTGCGCCTACGCCAGTGCCGCTGGAGCAAATCGCCGAGGCCCATCAGGCGATGTGGGAAAACCGCCACGCCGGCGCCAGCTACGTCGCGACCCACGGCCTCCCCCGGGCGGGGTTGAAGACGCGTGATGAACTCTACAGAGCCTGGGCGATCCGCGACGCGCAAGCGCGCGGCGAAGACTTCACGTCAGTGGACACGGGATCAGCGGGGACACTCCGATGAGCGAGACGACCAACCTACAGGGGAATGCGCGCCTGACCGGGCGCGCCGTCATCCTTACCGGCGCCGCCGGAAACATCGGGTCATGGATCTCCCGCCGTCTGTTGGGCGAAGGTGCGCGCCTCGTCATGACCGGGCGCGACGCGACCAAGCTCGAAACCTTCGTCGAAACGCTTGTTGCCGAGGGCTTCGATCGCGACGCCATGCTGCCGGTCGTCGGCGATGCGGCAGATCCGGCTGCCTGCCGCACCATCATCGAGCGCGCCGTTGCGGCCTTTGGTCCCATTGACGTTCTGGTGAACAATGCGGGCGGCCCCGGCCCGCGGCGCACCCTGCGGGACATACCCTTCACGGATGCGCAGAAGCGCGCGCAGGGCGACGACGAAACGCTGTTCGAAGCAGCGCAGAATCTCCTCGGCGGGCCCTGGAACATGGCCCGCGCCGCGATTCCGCACATGGCGCCGTGCGGATCGATCATCAACGTTTCGACGATTTTCTCGCGCACCTATTACTTCGGCCGTATTCCCTATTCCGTGCCCAAGTCGGGGCTGAATCTTCTCTCACTGATGCTGGCGCGCGAAATCGGCGGCGACGCGGGTGTCCGTGTCAACACGCTGTTCCCTGGCCCGATCGAGTCGGAACGTATCGATACGGTCTTCGCGAACATGGACGCTTTGCAGGATCAGAAGCCCGGACACACCTCCGCAGAATTCCGCAACCTGATGACCAATACCCGCGCGGACGAAGCGGGCACGCTCGACTTCCGCTATCCGAAGCCCGTCGACGTTGCATCTACCGTTGCGTTTCTGGCTTCGCCTGACGCCTCGGCGTTCTCGGGCCACGCCTTTGAAGTCACGAACGGCATGCAGGTTCCCGCGCAGTCCCGCGCCAATCTCGTGTCCTGGCCCGATGGTCGCCTTGTCGATCTTTCCGGCAAGGTCATCCTCATCATCGCGGGCAATGAAATCGAGGAACCACTCGCCTTTGCCGAGGGGCACTTGCGCAAGGGCGCTCGAGTTGTGCTTGCAATGCGCACCATGCAGGCGACCAGCCGCGCTGAGGCGCGCGTGGATGCGATGGGCGTTGGTTCCATCCACGTCCAGCACCTCGATCCTTTGCGCGCTGCGTCCATTGATCGCGTCTTCCAGTTCTTGTCCGACCACTTTCACCGCCTCGACGGCATCATCGTGCTGCCTGGCATGTCCAACGCCGAACAGGTCTATTCCCTTGCAACCGCTGACGACGCTGAAGTCGAGCAGTTCATCGAGGCTGAGGTTGTCGCGCCGGTCGCGATCGCAGCGGGCATCTCGCGTAATCTTACCGGTTGGGGAGGCATGGACCGGCCCCCAACGATCACCTACGTGACCAACGCGGACGACGGCCACGGCAACGGCTTCAACGAGATCAAGCGCGCTGCCGTCGAGGAGCTGATCCGCATCTGGCGTTACGAAGACGAGCAGGAGGTTGCCCGGGGCATTCGTCCCTGGGCGCTCGTACCAAACCAGCTTGTGCGCTACGACAATGGCGAGGAAGACAATCTGGCTTTTGCCGTTGACTGGACCGTGACGCTGGACAATGGCGTTCGGCACATGGACCCGATCAATCTCTGGATTCCCAAGAGCATTCGGCAGGCGACCGGCAAGGCTGCCATGCCCCCGAATATCCAGCGCGTCCTTCCGGGCCTCCACCACGGCAAGACCGCAGTCATCACTGGCGGCAGCCTCGGCATCGGCCTGCAGTTGGGGCGCTATCTCGCCATGGCCGGGGCGCGGGTGCTCCTCACCGCACGCAGCCGCTCGAAGCTGGAAGAGGCGCGCGAGGACATCGTCACCGAACTTCGCAGCGCCGGCTGGCCTGAGCCCGAGGACCGGGTCCTGATCCTGCCCGATATCGACGTCGGATCCGAGGCGTGCATGCAGCAGCTCTTTGAACACGCGATCGAGTGCTTCGGGGACGTTGATTTCCTGATCAACAATGCAGGCATCGCGGGCGCTGAAGAGATGGTGGTGGATATGTCCCTTGAGGAATGGGACCGCACCATGGAAGCCAATCTCATCTCGAACTATTCGCTGATCCACAAGTTCGCGCCGCGCATGAAACGGCGTGGCTCCGGCGTCGTGCTGAACGTTTCGAGCTACTTCGGCGGAGAGAAGTACCTCGCGGTTGCGTATCCGAATCGCGCGGATTATTCCGTCTCGAAGGCGGGGCAGCGAGCCCTCGCCGAAATCCTCTCCCGCCACCTCGGCCCGGAAATCCAGATCAACGCCATGGCGCCGGGACCTGTGGATGGCGCGCGGCTGCGGGGCCAGAAGGATGCGCCCGGGCTTTTCGAGCGGCGCGGGCGTCTGATCCTCGAGAATATCCGCCTGACCCAAGTGCACGGGGCGGTTGCAAAGATGCTCGAGGAGCAGGACGCCGAGCCGCTTTTGACCCTGCTCGCTCGGAATCGAATCGACGAGCTGTCGCAGATGCCTGACTTGCCCAAGGCGCTGCGCAAGCTTCTGGTACAGGCGTCCGGCGGCCGCGCCTCGGCGAACGCCTCGCACTACCTGCTGTCCGGCAAATTGGCACCCAAGCTCATGCATCGCCTTGTTGCTGGCGGGGTGGTCGATCAAGCGCTCGTCGATCACTTCCTCGACAGCTTCGTAGCCCCCTCCGATCCTTTCTTCGCTCCGGAAGATGTCGATGCGCAAGCCGAGAAAATCGGGGCAGACATTCTCGCGCGCCTGCACCTTCACAAGATGCCTACCGACGAGCAGGTTGGCCTGTCGACGGTGTTCAGCCTCGCAGACGACATCGTTTCGGGAGAAACCTTCCACCCCTCTGGGGGCCTGAAGTTCGATCGCTCTGTAACTGAAGGCGAGCTCATGCTTCGTCCGGGGCGAGAGGACCTGGAGAAACTGTCTGGCGCTCACGTCGTCCTCATCGGCGATGCGATGCGCGAAGAGCTGTCAGCGATCGCTGCCGGCTTCGTTCGTTACGGCGTGGCGCGTCTGACTTTGCTGACGCGGACCGAAGAAGCGGCGAACGAGATTCGCCACGGCCTCAGCGCATCGACTGGCGTCGCGGTTGAGGCGCATGCGGTTGGCGATGATCTTGAAGGTGGCCTCGCAACGGCCCAGCAGCGCTATGGCGACTATCAGGTCGTGGTGAATACGCCCTTTACGCGCCTGCCCATGAATGCGCTGGCGGCCGATGGGGGCGAGGATTGGGGGCGGGTGCTGACGAGAGATCAGTTCGCTGCTGTAGTGCGTGACCATCTAACGCACCATTTCCGTGTTGGCCGCATCGCGGCTCTGGTCCCTCGGTGTCAGATCGTTTTTGTAACCCCAGACACGTCTCGCGCATCGACGCGTGAGGAATTCGCGCTCGCGCTCTTCGTGAAGAACTCACTGCACGCGTTCACTGTAACCCTCGGGGTGGAAGGCGAGCGCCTGCCGACCGTTCCTGCGGTCAATCAGGTCCAGCTCACGCGTCGGGCTCGAACGGAGGAGCCCAGCACCGAAGCCGAGGTGTGCGAGGAGATGGAACGCATGGTGTACGCGGTTCTGCAATGTGCCGTACCGGCACCGAGCCCCACCGAAAGCCGCTATCTGTCGCGAATCTTCCGTGGCAATGCGGTAACGGTCTGACTTGAGGGCACGCGGAGCTCGTGCCCGGTATCAAGAGGACGGCGCCCGGCGGAAACCGTATGTACGGGACCTAAGCTCCGTTGCCCCGTGGACGTCGAGCCGCTCGACTCAGGCCAGTAGTTGGAGGCGCGGCAGTGCTTCGGGAAACACCGCGCCCCGCGGCAGGCCGAGCCAGTCTTCCGTCAACGTCGCGAAAACGCTGCGGAAGTCCGTCGTATAGGCAAGATTTCCGTCGTCTATCAGCGCGGTCAGGCTTGGTGGCTGTCCGTGGTGGCCCGCGCGCACCGGCCTACCAATGATCCAGATGTCGTTTGCGCTGCCGTGGTCAGTGCCGAGGTTCGCATTCTCGGGAACGCGCCGACCGAATTCGGAGTAGACGACCACCAGGACGCGATCGGCGACGCCGAGACGTTCCAGATCGCGAACGAACCCGTGCAGCCCATCGCACGCGTAGCTGAGCAGGCGGCGATGGAGGGGTGCTTGCTGAACGTGGGTATCGAAGGCGTTGTTGCGGAAGGCGACATGATAGAGCTGCGTCGGCAGTCCCGCCGCGATACAGGCCGCGACCTTCGGCAGGTCCATGGGCGCGATGCCGTAGTCGACGTCCGTCTTGTAGCGCTGCCAGGCTGAGCGGATGGACTCGGCAGAGGCGCGTGCGCCGCGATCCACGGCGCGGAGGAAGGCGCGATTGCGAGATGCTTCGGGTAGCGGCGCTAGCGAAAGTTCCGCCTGCTCCGCTGGCATCCAGCTCTGGCGCTGGAAGCGCTCCGGATCATCGAACACAACGGGAGTGTGCGTTGCACTGCGCACAACCAGAGGTTGCTGCGCGGCCACGCTGATGAGCATGTTATCCGCAGGCTCGGGGCGCATGGCGTCTGCAGTCCTCCCCAGCCAGCCATATGGACTCCCGCTGTGGGGTGCGCCTGTCTGCCAGTAGGCAAGGGAAGTGAAGTGCGAATAGGAGGGCGCGTCGTAGCCACAGCCATGGACGATCGCGAGTTGGCCGTCCTGCCAGAGGCGATGCAGGCCAAGCATGCCCGGGTTGAGGCCGAAGTGATCGTCCAGGGGCAGGAGGGTGTCGGCCTTTAGCCCCAGGCGTGGGCGGTGACGATAGTAGGCGTCGTCACCGAACGGGACGACGCTGTTGAGTCCGTCGTTGCCGCCGGTGAGTTCTACCGCCACCAGGACGGGCTGGCTGTCGGCGGGCTCATCGCTGAAGGCATATCGCCCCGGCAGGCCGAGGACGCCGGCAGCCGCCGCTCCGCCGAGACCCTGCACGAAGCGTCGGCGGCTCCTGCCCACTGTCTCGTTGCGCGCTGGCATCGTTCGACCCCTATCCAAGTTGATATTCGGGCAGGCTCAACATCTGATGCAGGAGCTTGCGCAGTGGCGTTTCGGCATAGCTGAGCGCAGCGGTAACGTCTGCCGTGCCCAGCTCGCTTTCCAGAAACTTCGCGAGCGACCGCCGCGTTGCTGCGTCGAGCGGTACCGCGAAGAAGCGCGCCTCGAGAAAGCTGACGACCGCCGTGGGCGTGTCGAGTCCGGCCTCGGAGATCAAGGGCACCAGTGCGATTCCTGCCGGCTGACGGGGTATTGGCTGAACGCGCTCAAGGGCCATCTGCCAACCGCGCATGCTGCCGAGCCGCGTATTGAATGCCTCGTCTCGGTCCGCCGTGATATTCGAAGCTGCCATGGTCGCGCCTTCCGCGAGCCCCGTCGGCCTGGTCGCCGCTGAAACCGGGAGGCCTTGACGCAGGCGGTCCTGAACGTTCACCAACTCTTCGCTGAAGGGATACCGATCTGGTGGAACGAAACCGATGTCCGGGAACAATACGTCGAGGGCAAAGTTTGATCGCTCGAACATCAGGCTCGGTGTGATCCAGCTGCGGCCTTCGCTCCAGCCTGCGACGGTTGGTGGATGAAACAGATGCTGCCCGAGCGCAGCCGTCGCCTCGTTGAAGTCCGGAACGCCCGGCATCGCACTCAGCCCCATGGAACGATAGGTGCTCACGATGAGTTCCACGGGCCCCTTGATACGTGTTCCGCGATGCGCATCGGCATAGAAATCCCGGCTCAGGAAGAGCGTTTCGAGGAAAGCCCCGGTCTCGAATCCCTTGGCCTTGAAAAGGGCCCCGAGTTGCCGAATGTCCTCGTCTGCGAGGTCCTCGCTTACGAAATGGCGATAGAGCTTCGCGGCGATGAAGTCCGCGGCCTGGTCCTCAGCGAGGATGAGGTCGATCAGCTGCACACCGTCAAACGCCCCGCGGTGGCCGAGGAAGGATTTGTCGCCGCTATCGTGTTGCGCAGGATCGACGACGAACTCGAGGCCCGTGACGTTCCAGCCGGTGAAGGCACGTGCAGCCTCCTGCACATCTCGCTCTCCATAGTGGCCGACGCCAAGCGTGAAAAGCTCCATGATCTCGCGCGCGAAGTTTTCGTTGGGCCGTTCGCGCGTGTTCACGCCGGCATCGAGAAACACGAGCATGGCGGGGTCTTGCGCCATGGCAATCAACAGCTCGCGGAAATTCCCGCGCCCCTTGTCCCGAAGCGTCTGCAGCTGAAGCAGCATCTTTCGGTAGTCGCGGACCTTGTCCTCATTGGTTGCGAAGTGTCCGTGCCAGAACAGGGCGAGGCGCTCGCGAAGCGGGTCTTCGCTGGTCAGCATGCGCTCGGCCCACCAATAGCTGACTCGGTTGGTCTCGAGACGCGACGCGCGAAGCCAGTAGAAGAACTTGTTGACGATGGGCTGCAGGGGACGATTGCCGCCGGGCTTGACCTGTACGCCAAGGGCGTGTCCCTGCGCGCGGGCGAGGGCCGTTGTTGCGGGACGGCTGGGTGGAAACGGATCGAGCGCCGCTTCGAACACGCCCGAGTGCTCGAACGCGGGCTCGTCGGCGGCGAGTCCGGTCACGAGTCGATGAACGACTCGCTCGGGGGGCAGATCTGCCAGTGCAAGCGCTTCCTGCGGAAGCACGCCGAACCCGGCGCGACGCATGAGGTGTGCGGCCTGGGCAGCATCCCAGTCGGCGGGGTTGATCGGAGTCAGGTCGAGCTCGGCGAACCCCCTGGTCGCCGCACCTAGACAGAGCAATACGGTCAAAAGCCGCCTGCGCATGGCACGCATCCCTCGTGGCGCCCGGTCTATGAGCATAGCGGTTGCGCTGTCGTGTTTTGAAGGTCAGCTACAGATGCTTACGCGGGCCGCCGTGGTGGACACTTCTGCACGAATGGCAACGATGCCTGACACGCCTTGCACTACCAGCTGCCCGCGGGGGCTGCGATGCAGTCGCGACCAGGTGGCATGAGCGGGGCGCGCGCCGGGCCGTCACGGTGCGGGCGGGAAGAGACGGCGCCCCCCTTGGCGGACGCGCGTTCCTTAGGCGGACGCCATCCAGGAGGCCTGTTCGCGCGCGGCGTGCCGCCCTAGAGCTGACCTCGGAAAGAAGTGGTGAACAGCAGACCATCAAGATCACCTGCCACCTCGAGCAGCGCCGGCGTGTCGAGCGTGAACCATGCTCCGCAGGACTCCCCCGGGTCGCAGATCTCGCCGTCGGCGTCAGCGTCTGTGGTTGCGTAGAGTCTGTAGTTCCCTGCGGGTACGCCCTTGAGCTCGAAGTCGTAGGCGCCCCCCCTTGCGCGCACCGACACGCGATGCAGTTCCCGCTGCCCGTCCTCGTCGGTCAGCACTACGTAGCTGGTGCCTGCGTTGGCGCCGGTGTCCACGGCCGTGCGCTGCACGCGGATCGGAAACGCGAGTGCGCCCGCTTCCGAGGTGAAATTGACGTGCGTTGTAAAGAGCCCGTCGCTCGGCAGGAGGCTGCGGTCGACGCGCGCTTCGAAAACGCCAAGTCCGTTTGCGTCGACCTCGAGCGCCGTGAGGGTGAGCCAGGGCACATCAATCTTCGGCGGCGCTACAGACAGGGGGAGATTGCCCGCGTTGGTCAGTCGAATCGTGAGCGATTCGCGCAGGGCTCCGAAGCTGAGGGCGGCAGGCGCGGCGGACAGGAGCGCGAAGCTCGGGGCGGTGTCTCCGGCCGCTTCAAGGGCTGCTCCGACGGCGCGGTGAGCGTGGATGAGGCCATGACCATATTGGTCGTCTCGGCCCGCGCGGCCAAGGTCGGTAGTCAGCAGGCCTCCGGCGAGGAGATCATCGAAAAGCTCGGGAGTCATCCCAGCGTGAACGGCTTTCATCAGCGCTGCGACTGCTGCGACGTGCGGGGCCGCCATGGACGTACCGGCGATGGGAGAGAAACGATGGGCTGGAGGCGTCAGCGGATCACCGTCGCTATCTGCGGCGGCGGCGGACAGCACGCCGTCAGCGATGCCGTCACCGTTGAGATCGGTCGCGTTGTCTCCCCCGGGCGCTGAGATATCGATGCTTGGCCCGCGGTTGGAGTAGGCGGCTGCTGTGTCGGAAATGGTTGTGGCGGCGACGGAGATGACTCCGCTGTAGGCGGCAGGGTAGTACGGCGTTTCAGATGACGCGTTGCCAGCGGCTGCGACCACAATGATCCCAAGGGCACGGAGCTCTTGAAGGATTTCTAGCTCCGCCTGACTGAAGGCTGGTGTACCAAAGGACAGATTGACGATGTCGGCGCGTCGCTCGGGCAGGGTTCCGGATGCGTTGGGCAGGCCTGCTGCATAGCGCAGCGCTTCTATGAAGTCAGCGCTGGAGCCGCCGCTGCGACCCAGAACGCGCAGCGGCATGACGCGCGTGCGCCATCCGGCGCCTGCGATGTTCCCCCCCTGACCGATGCCGTTGAATTCGTCCGTGCAGGCCCCGATCACGCTCGCGACGTGGGTCCCATGGAAGTCCGAGGCAGAAATGAGACCGCCTCTGCCTGGGTCGGTCGGGTCCGGGTCCATGCCGTCCCCATCGAGGGCCCGATTCGCGTCGCTGACGAAGTCATAGCCGGGTAAGAGTCTGGAGCAGCTCGGATTCATCGGGTCTGAAAAGGCGGGATGGAAAGGCAGGATGCCGGTGTCGATGACCGCGACGATCACGTCATCGTCGCCTTGGGTCAGCTCCCATGCAGTAGGCAGATGGATGGCGTTGAAGTGCCACTGTTGTGGCAGGAGGGCATCGCCCGGTATCGCGAAGGGGCGATGCAGCAGATTGGGCTCAACCCAGGCATAGGCGCCGCTGGCGCGCAGGCGCTTGATTGCTTCAAGCGTGCGGTGTTTTTCATTTGCCTCCGGGGAAAGCGAGGCAGACCCGCGTGGGCCCTGCCGCGAGGCTACGAAGCCCGAATCAATTCGCGCAAGACGTCCCCCGATGCGAGCGTCCGCCCAATCATCCTCGACAACCATCAGCCGTTGGCTCTCTGCCGAGGGAGCATCGAGCCTCGGGCCCAGCAGGACCTCGCCGGGGATGAAGGGAAGCGATGCTCGCAGCGGGGTGTGAGCAGCACCGGCGGTGCTGGCGGCGAGTTGTTGTCCGATGGTCAGGACATAGTTGCTCGCGGCAATGCCGAAGGTCGAGACCTCCACGAAGTACTCCCCGGGCGCCTTGATCGGCTGTAGCGCTTCTACAGTGTCAACCCCAACGGATTCGTCGATCTGTTCGAAGTTCGCATCGTAGAGCCTGAGGTCGAGGTCCTGGCCGGCCTCCGCAATGACCAGATTGAGGCGTTCGCCCCCGGCGGCGATGACGCGAAAGAGATCTCGGCGGTCCCCAGCCTCGAAGTGTGCGCCGGACTCGTTGCCGAGTGCCGCAACGCCGACATAGCCGCCAACGGTAGCGGGCGCGGTGATCAGCTGTGCGGATGCGAAGTCATCATTGCTCAGGCCCGGCGTGCTCGGGTCATTTGTGTCCGAGTCCGGTGTGCTTGTGGCCTGAATGCGGACGCTGCCGCGGAGGCGATAGCCGGGAGCGGCGCGTTCCAAAGCCGTGATGACGGCAGAAGCGCTGGCGCTGGCGCCTTCGTCATCGACGACGGTGAGCGTAGCCGAGTAGACGCCTGGCTCGGTGTAGGTGTGTAGAGCCGTCGCGCCCGCTACCTTGATACCGTCGCCGAAATCCCAGGAAAAACTCGTGATCAGGCCGTCGGCATCGCTGGAAGCGCTGCCGTCAAAAGAGAGCTGCAGGGGCGCTGGGCCCGAAGCTCCCGACAACGTGATGAGGGCGGCTGGTGGTGCATTGCTCGGGGGCGGCGAAGCCGTTGCTGGCGTCGGCGACTGGATGTTTCCAGCAAGCGCGTTCGGCAGCGACTCGGTGCCTGCGGCGCCCCCCCCACAGCCATGAAGCATTGCGAGCAGGGCGATCACGATCTTGATCGTGATGATTCTGGTGCCGAAACCCCATGCACCCATGTCCATGTCTTTGTCTCCCGATCCGGGAGAGCGCACATCGCATTCGGGTTGGAACTAAAACGCCGCTGTGAATTGTTGGCGCCTCTGGCGCTGATGGGGCTTGGCGTTTCGGTCAGCGCATCCTGCGCTGCGATCAACCCCGTGGCGTGGTGCACCCACCTCCTTGTGGTCAAGCGAATCATCCACCGTTCGCGTGTTGAGCAACTGCGAGCGTAGTGCGGTAGTGCAGCTGCCACTCTAGAGAAAGCTTCATGGCCTCTTGAAGTGCGGTTACGTACGGATGCACCGGGCGTGCGGGCCCGCCCGGCTGAATACGAGTCTCTGGTCAACGGCCTTACTGCGCGAGCACTTGCTAGTGAAGCGTCTGCGGCAAAGCGTGCTCTGAGCCTTTCAGGCCGAGTGTGGCTGCTCCCCCACGTTAATGCGCCGTGAAGATCAGGCCGCATCGGTTAGATGCAGCGCCCGCGCTGCCGACTTGCCAGAGAGCAGGGCCCGCTTGGCCTAACCAACGGAAGCACGCAGCAAGCGCCGAGTCGAATCTTCTGTGCCGATAGGTCGAAGAGAGGGGCGGTGCGCCTGTCGGTATGAGCAATCCTGCAGGGTGAACGCGTGAGATGCGGTTCGCTGTATCGGTCAGCGGTATCGGAAGAGCCCCCTATTGCAGGAAAGATGCTGCCGTTCGTGTTCTCTTCACTTCCGCGGTCTGGCCCTGGCACGTGGCTTTGGGCCGAGCCGAAGGCGCCTTTCGTCATCGCTAGAATCTGCGGGCGCGCTCATCTTTCCAAGAGCGGTCTGCCCGTCGCTGAATCGAAAAGTTCTCGCCCCGCCGCAGGCGGCAGTCAGACGAACGCCCGCGACCGCGCGGGTGCGCGCTTCCAGCGCCTGGTGTCCGTGTTGCCCGGCAAGCGCGCTAGAAATAGCGGCTCCAGCGCACCAGCACCCGCTCTCCGCCTCCGAGGGTGAGCGGGTCGCCGTCCGGACGGAACCCCGCAATGAGGCGACCGAATTCCTCGCCTCGGCTCCCCAGCGGCGCGACAAGGGAGATTTGCCAGATGCTGGCGTCGTCCGGACGCCAATCGATGGTGCTTTGGATGAGCTGTGAATGGTTAGCGAACTCGTGGATGAGCAGCAGGTTCTGACTCACGAGCGGATGCCATTCAAGGGTTGCGCCCAGCGAGCCGTATTCGCGGCCTATGACGAAGAGCTCTCCGCGCTGTACGCGCCTCAGCAGCGCGGGCTTGCTCTGCAAGCCCTGCAGGGATGGGTCTTCGAGGCCAAGGGCACTGCGATAGAGCTCGCCGAATACGTAAAGGTTCTTGCCAGCGGCAGAGAAACTCCAGTCTACGTTGGCGACTCCGGAGACGCGCAGGGCGCCTTCCACGCGCTGGCTGACGACGTCAAGGCGCCAGATGGCCGTCCCTGCGGGCCCCGACAGGCTCAGCGCGGCAAGAGGATCTGCGAGGTGTACGCCAAGGAGGACCTCCGCGGATACGGAGCCGAAGAATCCGCGCCAGCGTGCGGCGGCCGACCCTGCATCCGCGTCCGGGGTGCCGCCCTCCGCCCGCCGGGCGACCGCAAAGAAGCCCAACTCGCTGCCGTCGTCGAAGGGCCGGGACGCCACAATCATGTCGTCTCCGCTCTTGAAGTCCCGATCGATCTCGACGGGGGAGAACGGGTTGAACAGATCCATGGGCTGGAACACCAGTCCTCCGCCGAAGGAGGCCGCTTGCCTGCCCAGGGTAATGCGCCACTCGCCGAGCGCTCCACGGACCCAGAGACGGTCCAGGCGCTCGGCGAACCCGAGGTCCTTGCCGGCGGATTGCTGGAGCGACAGGTCCATTGCCCGCCGATCTGGTCCGTAGGTCTGTCCGGCGGTGTCATAGGCGGCGCCGGCCTCCAGGGCGACTTCGTAATCAAGGCCGCCGCCGTCTCCAGTCCACGTCAAGCGCAGGTCGGCGTTGGCCTGGTCCCGGGGGGTAGCGTCGGAGAAACGCACGAGGTCGTCGGCGGGCAGGAAGGTGCGGGACCCGAAGCCCCGAACCCTGCCCGTGAGCTCTAGCTCCGCCCAGCACGAGGGCAGAGCAGCGAGCCAGAGCAGCAAAGTGCCGAGGCCGCGCCTCACTCGCTCTCGTCGCGCTCGATGCGCCCGTCGACCATGTGCACGCGTCGCCCGGCGTAGCGCATGACGGTCGGGTCATGGGTTGCGGTGACGATGGTCATGCCGCGCTCGCTGTTCAGGCGCTGGAACAGCTCCAGCAGCTCGGTGGTGGTGGCGGAGTCGAGGTTGGCGCTCGGCTCGTCCGCGAGTAGAAGCACCGGCTCCGTGACCAAGGCCCGCGCAACTGCGACGCGCTGCTGCTGGCCACCGGACATTTCCCCGGGACGCCGGTCTGCGAGAGAGCCCAGTCCGAGCTCTTCCAGCACGGCGAGGGCGCGTTCGCGCCGGTTCGCCGCGGGCACGCCTTGTAGTTGCATGACGAACTCGACGTTCTCCCGTGCACTCAGTACCGGCACGAGATTGTAGGACTGGAATACGAAACCGATGCGTCGCAGGCGCAGGTCAGCCCGCTGCGCACGGTCGAGGTCGCCAAGGGCGATGCCCTCGATAGCCACATGGCCTATATCCGGCATGTCCAGAGCGCCGATCATGTTCAGGAGCGTTGACTTGCCGGACCCGGAAGGGCCAGCGAGGCTGACGAACTGACCCGAGAACACGTCGAAGTCGACCCCGTCGAGCGCGCGGACTGTCGCCTCGCCCGCGCCATAGGCCCTCTGCAAACCGCGACATTCGACGACCCGTTCCGCGCCGCTCGTATCGATATCCGCCTCATCGCTCATGGCTGCATCATTCCTGCTGTCTGTTCAGGGCCTTCAGGGGGTCGATCGCGACGGCTTTGCGTGCGGGATAGAGGCTCCCGAGGAGCCCCATGCCGAGCACCACTGCGCCGATCTCGAGCACGTCCGAGATGAACAGCCGAGGCACGAGTACTCTGCTGATGCCGAACATTTCGAGGCCGTCGTACCAGTTGCCGAGGTCGATGCCATCCTTCAGACCCCAGATTGCGAGCAGCCCCCCGGCGAGGCCGAAGGCCAGGCCGACGGTCAGAATCAGCCAGGACTCGAGCAGCACCTGCCACAGCACCCCTGAAGGACGCATGCCGAGAGCCTGTAGCAGACCGAGTTCGCGTACGCGCTCCATGACCGAGGTGAGGAGGGTGTTCACGAGTCCGAAGCCGAGCGCCGACATGAGGATCACGTACCAGACCCGGATACTTGTGTCTGAGATTTCCACCATCGCGGCCGCCTGTGGAATCAGGTCGCGCCAGGTGCGCATGACCAAGTCGCCCTCGGCGAGGCCCGGATCGGCAGACTGGTAGCGTTCGGCGATGGCGTCGATGGCCCCTCCGCGTTCCGGCCGCAATCGCATGCTGATTTCGGTCACGTCCGTCGCCTGCAGTCGCAAGGCGCGATTGAGAGCGGCGCGTCCCGTGAACAGGAAGGCTTTCTCGAGTGACTCGCCCTGCGCGTCGTAGATGCCCACGATGCGGTACCCGCGTTCGACGGTTCTGCCATCGCTCGCCTGCATCATCAGCACGACCCGCTTGCCGAGGCTTGTCTCCAGTTCCTCGGCGAGCGCAGCGCCGAGCAGCAGGCCGCCGTCGTCGAGCCCTTCGAGGCCGCGCCCACTCACGCTCGCCTCGCCCAGGAACGAGAGCGCCCCTTCGTCCGCGGGGTCGATGCCGACGACCATGCTGCCGCGCGTCTCGCGTTCACTCATGATCACGCCGGGAATACGCACGCGTGCCGTCCAGGCGAGCACGTCCTCGTCGCCGTCGAGACGCGCGCGCCAGGATTCCGAGAGTGGGAAGTGGGCGTCAGCCCCCGGATCGTCGAGCCAGGCCGGATCGTGGACTCGTATGTGTCCCGTGAGACCGTCGAGGGCTTCATCCATCGTCGAAGCCAGCCAGCCCCTCAGGAGCGCGGCCATGAGCACCAGTGAGGCGACGCCCACGGCGACGGCGAGGGAGAGCATGAACGTACGGCGAGCGTTGCGAAGCAGGTTTCGCCAGGACAGGGCCAGCAGCAGCGAGATGGGCATGGTTTCAGTCTCGCAGGGCCACGACAGGTTCAAGCTTGCGCAGGCGCAGAGCCGGCACAAGTGCAGCGATCTGAGTGGCCAGCAGCATGAACGCAGGTCCGCTGAATACGGCCTCGAAGGTCAGAGTCGGGAAAAGGCGTTCGGGCATGTGGTACTGCCTGAGCAGCTCCGCGCCCATGTCGTCGAGCGGGATGCCGACGATCATCAGACTGCCGGTCAGGGCGAGGCCGACGAGCGTGCCGCCAAGCACGCCAAGGCCGCAAAGGAGCAGCGACTCGATCTGCAATAGCACAATGATGAATCCTGGCCGGCAGCCGATGGCGAGCAGCGTCCCGAATTCTCGGGTTCGTTCGAACACGGTCATCATGAAAGTGTTGGTGATCGAGAACGTCACCATGAGCGCGAGCAGGAGGTAGAAGAAATACGCAGAGGCCTTGTCGAGTTCGATCATCTGCTCGAGTTCGGGAATCAGCGCCCGCCAGGACAGGGCCCTGAGGTCGGTGCCGTCGGTCACCGCGGAGAGGAGCAGCGGCGCGAGGGCGTCCGCTTCGCGAACGTCGTCCACCGTGAGCACGATGGCGTGGGCAGCGTTTTCCAGCAGGAAGGCCTCGCGCACGTCGGCGATGTTCATTTGCGCCAGACTACGGTCGATCTCCGGCTGTCCTGTGTCGAGAATGCCAACGAGCGTAGCGACCGCAGCTGCAACGCTGCCGTCGGGCGCCGTACCGAGCATCACCACCTCGTCTCCGAGACGTACGTCCAGGTTCCGGGCCAGCGCTTTGCCCAGCACGATCTCGCCAGCCCTGCCCGACAGCCAGACGCCTTCGTCTACGAACTCCGGCAGCAGCGAGAAGGTGCGTTCGCGCAGCGGGTCCACGCCCATTACCTGGCCGCCGAAGCTCTGCTCCGCACCGGACAGAACGGCAAAGGCGGAAATGCGCGGACTCGCCGCGCGCACGCGCGGATCGGCTTCGAGTGCTTTCACGCGAGCGTCTGCATCGCGGATCAGATAGCGCATCTTCGGGTCGTCGAAGAACCTGGCATCCTGAATCTGCAGATGGCCGGTCACGAGGCGCGTGGCGTTGTCGATCATCGCCCCGTAGGACCCACCCTGCATGCTCATGGCGAACACGAGAAGCATGGAAGCGAAACCCACAGCGCTCGCCGTGAGGAGCGTGCGTTTCCTGTTGCGTCCGAGGTTTCGCCATGCGACGCCGACGGTAGCAAGGGAGGTGGCCCCCTGCAGCGTGCTGCCGGCGCCGAGTATGTTCGCCGTCTCCCTGCCCAGAGAGCGGCCGAGCGTACCGGTGTGGTCGGCCATCTCAGCCTTCCTGATTGCGCAGTGCGAAGAGCGTGAAGCGACGGTCAGGGATGTCGACGTCGAACTCGGCGCTCCGGTAGCGGACCTCCGTCCAGTGTTCGGCTTCGTCGAGTTTCCACATGCGCATGACGCTCGGGATCAGGCGCCCACCCATGCTGGCGATCTCCAGTGTTTCCATGCGTTTGAGCGCGACGCCCTCCTGATCGAAGAAGGTCTGCTCCAGCACCACGAAGTCTTCCCGCATCACGAGCCGCTGGCGTCCCCAGACCACCGGTGCGTCTGCGTTCGGGATCGAGTCGACGGTGTAGACGCGCCGTCCGTTCTCCTCGCGCACGTCGATCATCTCGTGCCGGTAATGCCTAAGGAGTGCATCGGTGCGGGAGAGATCATCGTAGGAGAAGTCGGAGCCGGCCCAGCTCTGCGACATCATGCTGTAGGGCAAACGGACGACCCGGTTCAAGCGCGGCGTGAATGTCCACATCTGCTCGCCGTCCTTGAGCGTTGCGTTGCCGGCGTCGCGCGGCGGCCCCGTAAACCGGATCAGCGCGTCTTCGCGCCCGCGGGTCCACGCGATGATCGCGGAAGTCCGGCTCCAGTCCGGGCGGTGAACCTCCATTTCCATCTCCGCGTAGGAGGTTTGGCCGCGCGTCTGGTCGATGGCGGCAGCGATGAGGTCGTACGCCGCAGCGGCGGAGCGCAGCGCCTCGTTCTGTGGTGCTGAGATGACTTCACCTTCGCCCTGGGCCTGCGCCGCTGCGGGCAATGCGAGGAGAAGCGTCGTAATCAGGCCGTGGGTGATTCGAGTGCGGGGGAAGAGGCGCTTCACCAGCGCACGAACGGGCGTGCGAACGGGTACGTGCGGCATGACAGCGCCTCTCGCTGGTGATGACGCAGGAAAATGTAGACGGTCCAAATATGGATTGCATCTGACGTTCTTGCTCATGACGGCCGTTGTCCCGTCCCGCTTGCCGGAGCGAGGCCTGCGTGTGCGCAAGCGCCGGGAACTGCGAGGGCGCTTCGTCGCCATAGCGGGTCGGCGCTTCACCGAGCTGGGCTACGACGCCACCAACTTGCGGGAAATCGCGGAGGAGGCGGGCGTCGCCTATCAGACCCTTTACAACCATTTCCCCAACAAGGCGCGTCTTGCACTTGCGTGGCTCATGGGGTGCATGGAGAGCGTGACTGCGGAAGTAGGTGCCCTGAACGATGGCGCCACCGGCGATCCGATTTCGGCGGTCATGACGGCTGCTGAGCGATACGTGGGCTTTGCCGGAGTGCTCGATCGACGCTTGTGGCGTGAGGTTACCTCCTAGTACCTGCATGCACCTGAGGCGGCGCGCGAGCTCAATCTGCTCAAGCCCCTTGGTCCGCATGCGCAACTGGTGAATCTGCTCGGCCGGGAGCGCGAAGCGGGTGCCCTGCGCGCTGACGTGGCCACGCTGGCGAACGTGGTCTATGTGCTGAGCGACCATGCCATCTTGCGGTTCGTCGTGATTGACCAGATCACCTCGCGGCAAACGCTCGAGGCACTGCGAACCCAGCTTGAGCTGTGCCTTCGGCCACAGATCGTGTCGCGCTGACGCATGGTACGGGGCGTGCCCCTTTCAGAGGATGCCCGCCGTGCGCCAGGGGCCTCGCGAGTCTCATGGTGCAGTGTGTCGAGCCATCCGGCCCCTGAGGACACAGCACGCATGCAGGCGACGCGGGAGAATCTCCCTCAGTGCTGCGTCACCATCGCGATGTGATTTACATCGCTTACACGAAAGATTTGCGCTTCCACGGGTGCTCTGGACACTGGCCGACAAGGCAATCCCATTACGCATATGCAGGAAACGCGGGGAAAATGACGATGAGCATGCTGCAGCCGATGTTCGGAATGATCGCGTTGAGTGCCATCGTTACCCTGCTGCTCTACGCATCCCGGTTCGTGTTGATCTACAGGGTTCGGGCAGCTGGTGTCGATCTGGCACAGGCAAGGTATGCCGATGAGGCTCGGCAGCATTTGCCCGGCGTCTTTCGAAATATCACCGACAACTACAATCACCTGCTTGAACAGCCGACCCTTTTCTATGCCACGGTCATCTATATCCACTTGATGGAGCACACCGACGGCTTGCACCTGTGGCTCGCCTGGGCCTATGTCGCGATCCGGGCCGTTCACAGTGGCGTGCAGATCAGCGTGAACCATGTGCCCTGGCGCATTGCTTCCTTTGTCGCGTCAGGCGGCTGCCTGGTGGTCATGATTGCCAGAGAGGCCGTGGCACTGCTCTGAGTTTCTGCATCGGGCACGCTGCGCAGCACTGCCGTGGCGTCTCTTGATCGGTTCCGTGCGTCCTTTGGGGCGCTCGGGGCCTCGAACCGGCCTGCTCAGCGGTGCTGCAGCCCCATGGCTTGGCGCGAAGCCATAGGTACCAGGCGATCACAACGGCGAGGCCGGTTCAGCAGGGCTTAGAGCGTGCGGATTTCGCCCGTCGCCCGTCCCCCGTCAGCACATGATCTGCGCGATGAAACGGGTGTTGAGCGTTTGAATGGGATTGCGCGACGGGCAGACTCAGCTGCGCTCGCATGGCCCGCCTATGCGCAGGCCTCGCTGCAGCGTGCCTACTCCAGTTCCCCGTACCCTCGCGGCGGCCGGCGATGCTGGGTTGCCTGCTCGTAGGCGTACGCCAGTTCAATCAGCGTACCCTCCGCGTAGGGTCTTCCAACAAGCTGCAGGCCAAGCGGTAAGCGGTCCTGCCAGAAGCCCATGGGAATCGTGACGGCCGGCAAGCCCGCGTCTGGCGCGAGGAGCTGACTGTTGTCGCCGGCGTATTCCTCTACGCCCAGATCTATCCTGGCGGGAGGGTTCGACCAGGTTGGAAAGATGATCGCGTCGACGCGTGCGGTTTCCATCGCGGCGAGGGTGTTTTCCAGCAGCTGATTGCGTAATGGGGTGCCAGGCCAGGTCAGGCACGGCGTTTCCCAGTCGCCCGGTGCGATGCCCTGCGGCTGCTCGGCATAGAACATCATGCGGCTGCGCGTTTCGTCAGCGATCTCCCCCGTCTCCAGCACGGTCGTGACGTCAGTGAGCGGTGGATTCGGCAAGCTCCGTAGATATTGTTCCATGTCGTAGCGAAATCTGGGGCAGAAGGGAATGGTCTGGCTCAGCTCCTCGAACTCAGCAATGGCGAAGGGATCGACGATCTCGGCGCCGGCTTCGGTGAGCTCGGCCAGGGCGCGCGCAAAGACCCGCTGAATTTCCGGGTCCGCGCCTTCCTGGTCCACGAGCGCGCGAAGTACGCCCAAACGCTTGCCCTTGAGCCCGTCGGCCTTGAGGAAGTCCAGGTAGCTGTCTTCCCGCCGATCGGGCTCGGCGAGCGGGTCGTTGGGATCGTAGGCTGCCACCACGTCGAAGAGCCGAACGCCATCCTCTACCGTTCGCGTCATGGGGCCGGCGATGTCGCGGTCGAAGTTGAGCGGGATGACGCCATCGCGGCTGGTCAGGCCGATGGTGGATCGAATACCGAACAGCGCAAGGTGAGACGACGGTCCGCGAATCGAATTGCCGGTGTCCGAACCCATGCCAGCGACGCCGAAACTGGCGGCCACACCAGAGGCAGTACCCCCTGAAGAACCGGCCGGGACGTGGTTTATATCGTAGGCGTTAGCGGTGCGGCCGTGGGTTGAAGAGACGCTTTCGCGCGGACTGAACGCCCATTCCGCCATGTTGGTTTTCGCGAGCACGATCGCGCCCGCTTCCCTGAGCTTGCGAATCATGAACGCATCATCGGGTGGGATGCTGTCCTTGAGAGCGAGCGACCCTCCAGTGGTCACCATGTCTTTCGTATCGAAGTTGTCCTTGATCAGCAGCGGTGCGCAAAACAGTGAGGGCATTTCCTCTCCGGCGTCGAGGGCGGCGTCGATCTCGTCGGCGCGCGCCAGCGCGCCAGCGTTGATCTCGCTTATCGCATTGACGCCAGCGCTCTGGTCGAAGGCCTCGATCCTGTCGATGTATCCCTGCACGACGTCGCGACAGGAGTACGCGCCCGCTCGCAGTGACGCCTGCAGTTCTGCGATGGTGGCCTCGCGCAGACGCGGCTTTTCGCTGAGGACCGGCGTGACGCCATCCGGCCCGGCGAGAGGCGTCGGGTCAGATGCATCGTTGCTGCAGGCAACCAGCAACAGAACGGAAAGACACACATTCAAGCTGCCCAGTCTCATCAATCCAGCTCCTCTGCGTTTGTGTGGCCGACTCACGCCGGCGTTAGAGCGCCCTGATCCGTTTTCGCGCTCACGCGCGCCTGCCCCATGGACGGAAGCGACGATCCGGTGGAGTAAGCCGGGTACTCTTTTGGGCACCTCCGCCCGGCACGCACTGTGCTGCTGCATAACGACCAGGCAAGGTGTGCCTGAACGCCTCATTCGTTTTACAGCAACGATTGTGCCGTGGCGGCCTGTTCCAACAGATGCTGACGTCACAGGGTGGTCGCGTCTCTGCGCTCCGGGCCTCGACCCGCCTGCCGCATCAGCACGCCCCAGGCCCGATCGCATCCTTCGACGTCTCAACCGCGCGACCGCGCCGCAACATCGGACGCAGGCGATAGGGGCCGCGACCAGCGCCCATTGCGAGGGCGCTATTGAAAGAATGGTCAGGGTTCGGCGCTGCAAAGCGGCCAATGCGACAGCAGGCACCGGCCGACAAGCAAACGGCGCGGGTGCGGTGCGTTCGTCGCGAAAGGACAGCCCACGGAAGACGGTATCGTCGTCATGCAGGAGTATGCTCGGAACGAAACAAAAGGAACGCAGCACGCCCAAACCGTCGCCGTACGAGCACGGATTGAACGCATGTCGGCGGCGTGGTGGAGCATGACCAACTCAAAAACCGGGGGGAGAAACCATGAGCGAAACCACACACCCGATCGTGACCACGCAGTCCGGCCAGCTCATGGGCAAGGCCAAGGACGGCGCATGGCTTTTCTGCGGCGTGCCCTACGCTGCGCCACCAATCGGTGAGCGGCGCTTCAAGGCGGCGGCACCTGTCGAACCCTGGGACGACGTGCGCGACGCAACGCGATTCAGTCCTGCCGCCCCGCAGATTCCTTCGGGCGGGATGACCGACAGCGCTCCCGTTCGCTGGAGCGAGGACTGTCTGTATCTCAACGTCTGTACGCCGGGGCTCGATGACGCGCAACGTCCGGTGCTGGTGTGGATTCACGGCGGCGGCTATCGCACGGGCCAGGGCGCGATCCCCTGGTACAACGGCAACAGCTTCGCGCGGCAAGGCGATCTGGTCGTGGTCTCGATCAATTACCGCCTCGGTGCGCTTGGCTTCACTGACCTGTCGAGGTTCGGGTCGGACTATTCGACGTCCGGGGTCAACGGTCTGCTGGATCAGATAGCGGCGCTGCGCTGGGTGCAGGACAACATTGCCGCTTTCGGCGGCGATCCGGCGCGGGTGACGATTGCGGGAGAGTCCGCGGGCGGCTTTTCCGTCGCCAGTCTGCTCGGTTCCGAGTGCGCACAGGGGCTCTTCCACCGAGCCATTCCACAAAGCGGCGCCGCGCACGCGACCTTGACCGGTGAACAAGGCAACAAGGTCACCGACCTGCTGCTTGAAACGCTACAGGTCGATAGCGTGGAAGCGCTGCAGGCGCTGGAGGTCGATCGGATCCTCGCTGCGCAGCCGCTGGTCGATCAGGAATTCGGTCAGTTCCTGACCGCCGTGCAGGCCTTTTATCCAGTCGTGGGCAATAAGGTGCTACCGGTGAGCCCACTTCAGGCCATCAGGTCCGGGGTCGGCAAGGGTATCGACGTTCTTACCGGGTCCAACAAGGATGAGGCGACGCTTTTCATCACGGGTGAAGTGTTACCTGAGCGCCTCGAGCGCCAGGCCTCAGGCTACGGTGATGCGAACCTGATCGAGCGCTATCGGACGCTGCATCCGGGTGCGGACGTGACCGAACTTGCCATTCAGATGTCCACTGACTTCATGTTCAAGATCCCGGCGATCCGGCTCGCTGAGCTGCGCGCGGCGCTCGGTGCCAGCACCTGGCTCTATCAATTTGATTGGGAGTCGAGGGCCGGAGCGCTGAAGGCGACGCACGCGCTCGAGATCCCGTTCTGCTTCAACGTTCTCGAAGCCCCTGGCGTGGACGCGTTCATCGGTCCTGGGGCGTTGCCGCAGACCGTTGCCGATGAGATGCATACGGTATGGATCGACTTCATTCGCGGCGAAGCGCCGCCCTGGCCCGCTTACGATCTGCGAACGCGCGCCACCTGGCACTTCAACGAGGTGTCGGCGCTCGCAGAGCAAGGCGATCGCGCGCTTCTAGCTTGCTGGGAGGGGCTTCGCTGAGCGCCGCCCCATGGGGCATGGACACGCGCGACAGCTACCGAGGGACTGCAGCCTTCTCCAGCATTAGTGTCCGGGCGTGATCGAATGCGGGCCGCCGGGCGGCGCTGTCTGGCGCTGCCCAGTGCTCGTTCGGCCAACTTGCACCTGGCGGCTCAGGTTGCGAAGGCGAGGATTTCCTCAAGCACCTCGTCTTCCTGCTCGCGAATGACAAAGTGGCCTGCGTTTTCGTACATCACGAGCCTCGCGCCTAGACGCTGCTGAAGGTCCATGGCGTTTTCCGGCGTGCCGTTCTTGTCATGTTTGCCGTAGAGCAACAGGCTCCGGGCCTGGCTGAGTCCCCAGAAACTTTCCGTTGGAGCGATCTCTGCCTGCCAGCGGCCGCGCGCCAACGGTTTCTGCCAGGCGGCATCTGCCAGCTCCTCGAATACTTGGGGGCAACGGGCGCTGAAGCCAGGCGCGCAGAACTGTGCCTCAAGGGCCCGCTCCCACGCCACGCGATCCTGCGCGCGCCGGGCATTGCTGAGGCGCTTCAGTCCGTCCGCTGTGTTGCTTGGAGCGAATCTTCCGCCCGTCCCGCAAAGCACCATTGCCCGGGTTCGATGCGGATAGTCTCGCGCGAACACCTGCGCGGCGCGCCCGCCCCAGGCGTGGCCCACCAGGAGCGCTTCTTCAAACTGAAGATGATCAAGCAGCCTTGCCCCGTCTGCTGCCGTATCGAGCAGCGAAAAGTTCCCTTCGAATTCGGTGCGGCCCGCATTGCGCTGATCGAAGCGAAGGACTCGGCAGTACTGCGCAAGCCGGGTGGCCAGCGATCCCCAGAAATTGAGGGGAAGGCCGGCCCCGTTGAACAGCAAGAGCAGGGGGCCGTGCTCGCCATCAAGGCGATAGTGAATCCGGAGGTCGCGCCCGCATTCGAGAATGCTCATGGTTCGAACGCGTCGGCATCGTAGAGACTTTTGAAGATCGGATAGGGCGCTTCGTCCCAGTACACGCACCCGTGCGGACCCCCTTTCGGGAGGGTGGCGAGCATGCGGGCCGTCGGGAAGGTGACTTCTGGCCGCTGCAGATGCGACATGTCTCTCCCCCAGATGGCCGTGTTGGTCGGGCCGGGAATGAGCATGTTGATGAGGATATCTCGCCCTTCGAATTCTTTGGCGATGGATCTGGTTGCGGCCCACACACCTGCTTTTGCGGCCGCATAGGCAGCGTTCTTCGCGCCCGCAAATTCGGCAGCTCGCGAAATTGTATTGATGATCCGACCGCTGCCCTGTCGTGCCATGGCAGGGAGCGCGTAGCGCATGCCGTAGACCGTGCCGTGAAGGTGCACGGCCACGTGGTGCTCGAACTCGTCTTTGGGTACGGAGAGAAACGGCCTATTCATACCGATTCCCGCATTGTTGAACAGCACGTCCAATCGGCCCGAACGCTGCAAGGCGGCATTCACCGTGGCTTCCACAGCGGCTTCGTCGGCGACGTCACAGGGCACGCACACGGCGCCTTGCTCCGCCAGCGGGGCGAGCCCTTCTTCGTCGATGTCCGCGGCAATGACCAGTGCGCCTTCCGCGATAAAGCCTTCACTCCAGGCCTTGCCCAGGCCGCTTGCCGCACCGGTAATCAGGATTGTCTTGCCTTCCAGCATGCTGCACCTCCTCAGGGCATGGGCGTAGCGCGCCTGCGAAATACAGCGGCGAAGCCGCGAGAACGCCAGCAAAACCCATGCATAGGCCTGTTTCAGCGCCTTCCGAAGCCATGCGCCTGCGGCTTCACAGTCGACGCCGGCTCACCGCCGGATTGCGCTCACTGCGTTGCGGTACTGCTGTCCCGCCAATGTAAAGGAGTGTCGGGCGCCGACCCGTGAGAGCCATGCAGGCGCATAGTTCTTCGACGTAACGCGCGCAACCAGGAGCGCCCATGAAGATTTCAACGTTCTCGGCACTGGCAATGTTGCCCCTGCTCGGCGCTGCCGTCGACGCAGACGAACCGGAAGGTCCGCACAGCAGCGCGGCCTGGCAGATCTGGGCCTATGCTTCTGCGGCCCCGGCGCCGCTTGGCGAGCGCGCCACGATACTGGGCACGGATGGTACGGTGCTCAGGGAAGGCACGAACGGCTGGACCTGCATGGCCGGGAACCCGCGGCCGGTTCCGGATGTCGGTTGGGCCAACGCCCATGAAGCGATGCCCATGTGCACCGATGCGGAAGGCATGAAGTGGATGCAGGCGTTTGCCGCAGGCGTTGCGCCGGACATGGAAAGAGACGCCTTCATGTGGATGCTCCACGGTGACGTGGGCGAGGACAACACGACCCCCATGGTGCTCGATCAAGCCGATTCAACACCGGGCGAGTGGATCGAGTCCGGCCCGCATCTGATGCTTCTACCGAAGGACCCGGCATCGCTTGCGGCGTTCCCGACCGACTTCAATACGGGCGCGCCGTACGCCATGTTCCCCGGTACGCCTGCGGTTCACTTGATGATTCCCGTAAGGGGTTATTACGAGTACCAGGCACCTGCCGTGACCCCCTAGGTCTCTCAGCCAGCGGAGACTACGCGCTGGGCCCACCCCAGCGGCGAGGTCGATGCTCAACAAGGCGCTTGTTCCCCGTCGGAGGCGCAGCCTTCGAACAGACAGGTGACAGCTTGGCGCCGTGAGCGTTCCCGCGAGTTCGTGCCTGACGGATTATCTCGGCCGCGTGAGCGAGCCCGGCCGCACAAGGGGTCGTCGACCGCAGCTACAGGGCTGCGCGGTGCGCTGCTTAAGCGGGTCGTTGTTCTACCTAGATCAGCGTGTTCTGTCGCCGGGCCGCGCGGGCGATGGCGTTCTTTTGTAAAGCCGGCGGTCGCGGGTGACGTCCTGAACCATGCCCCGTCGAGCGGCCTCGCGGAGCGCTTTCGGGTTCAGCGCGATCGGATTTGCGGGAAGCACCGTCGGTGCACTGGGGCTGACCTTGGACATTTTTCGGGTCTTCGAACGTCAGCTGGATCAGCATGCCCGAGACCTCGCGACCCTCAAGCGCGCGACGCAAGAACGTGAAGCGGCCGAACAGTAGCTGAAGGCGACGCGCGATTCGCTTGAAGAGACCTATCGCATTGAAGCGATCGGTCGGGTTGAGGGGGGCGCCCACGAACTCAACAATCTCTTGCAGGTCATTTCGGCGCAGGTCGAAACGCGGGGGTTGGGTGAAGACCAAAGCACCGAATAAGTGATTGGGTCCATCGAGGCCGCGCCTATGGAGGCTGGGGACATCATGAGCGCCCCGGGCACGATTGCGCGCCAAGGCGCGCATGAACGGACGGCAGTAGACGTTGCCGAACTCCTTCCTCCGCTGGCACGGTGCTGGCGCAAGCTGGTACCGAGCGGTACGGAGCTTTCGCTCCATGTAGATGAAGAATTGTTGCTTCGGGGGCTAAGCCGGATGCTGGCGCGCAGGGAGATTATTCACACGCCATGCGCGTATGAGATGAAGCCATGAAGGCCATGGGCGAGAGTGCGTTCGACGTGCTCTGTATCGATGCGCACATGCCCGGTGCTGCGCCAGCTGACGTGATCAGGCGGTTTGCTGACTGCAATCCAGAAGGGAACATACCGGTCTGTTCCGGTAACGTTCGCAGTGAGGGGCTCTTCGACTACATCAAGGCAAAGGCGCTCCCGTTGCTTACGAAACCGTTCGGCACGGATGAGTTCTATCGGGCGCTCAGTAACGTCAACGTTTCGGTCTGAGTGGCGGGCATCGACGTTGTTGCCCATGCATCTCAGCCGCTCCGTCCCCACGCATCAGCAGTGCGCCGGGAGGACGCATCTTGAGCGCGCGGTGTGCTTGAAGGTGTAGGCCTGAGTGACGGCGTCGTCGGGCAATCCGGGTGAACAAAGCAGAAGAACCCTGCTTTCGGGGACGCGTCCGGGTGCTTCTGACAGGCGTCTGCGGTCTGACGCGAAGGTCGCCGATCGCGATGAAGGGGGCCGGCAACGGAGTTGGAAAGTGGCTAGGAAGACATCGCTCGCCGCGCTCGTCATCGGGGCCCTGCTCGCAGCAGTACTCATCGGCTATCGCCTCACTGCCCCGGAGATCGTGGTCGAGAACACGGGTCGCGCGCCAGTCCTGGAGGTCACCGTGAAGCTGCCTTCGAGCCGGGTGGTGTTCGGCCCAATCCCCGCTGGCGACACCCAGACGATCTATCACTCGGCGTCACAGGCCAATGGTGCCTATGAGTACTCGGTCAGCTTCATCGAAGGTCCTGCTCTCATCGGTCGCTGTGGCAACGTGACCGACTCTGAGCATGGCAAACGTTTGCACTTGGTCATAAGGGGCCCGGGGTCCGCGGAGTGCCTTGAAAGTAACAAGCTCTTCTAGGGCAAGACGCTTCGATGCTGACCTCCCGAGCACACGCTCGATCTGTTTCGGCATCGCTAGACGGTGCAGTCCCGGAACTGATTCCAGTCTCGGCTTGCTTAGGGTTCCGGTCGGCGAATTCTCGGGGTTGCGCTGGCGCGCGCTTTCTTTCGGCGGTGGTAGTGGCCGTCCCCGCACTGCGCCAAGCGTCGTCGCCTGGAATCTCGGACTGATCAGGGGATGGGGCGTGGCGGTCGCCGTGCGACCAGGGCGCGGGAAGAACGTGTCGTCGCACGATTCAAGGGGCGCGCCCGCGGCTGAGCCAGAGCGGACACCATGCGGCTCGATCTTCAGCAGGGCGTAGCGCGCCTCCGCAATCAGGGCGGTCAGGATCCGGCAAGGCACCGTTTCGAAATCGGCTTGGCCGAGCGGCCGCCTCGCTCGAGCCGTAATTTGACCGAAACGCTGAGGTAAACGTTGCCGCCATTGGCGCCTGCCATCGCGGCTCTCGGCTTGCTCCTGAGCGTCGGTGACGCTGGCGTCCAGCCCGATGGAGGCTGTGGCCGAACACAGCGGAAGTCCGAGCCGTCTGTGCTGAGCTGGACGTCCTGACTGCGCTGGTGCCGATGTGCTCTTCGGCGGTCTCCGAACCGCCGGTAGTCGGTGCGATGATGGTGTCGTCCAGTGCGCGGACGCGTAGATCGCCTGGGCAGCGATTCACAGCAGAAAACGACCCAAGGCTCGTCGAGACGTCACGGGAATGTCGCAGAGTACGGTGCCGCACGCGCGCGCAGCGCCCTATTCGAGTTGCCTAGCCCGAGCCTTGCGTTGAACGCTTTTGGCCCGCCGCTGCTAACCGAACTCGCCGCGGGCAGTGCTCCCCCAGACCTATATTTTCATTTGACTTACATTCGGTCTTGAGGCGCCGAGTGACGGGACCCATGCCGCGCGACTGGAACAGGGTTATGTAGGTCCTGATTGCGCGCAGGCGAGTGTGGTGCCGGCATCGCGCGTGTCGGTCGACCGCTGCTCGGCGGAGCCAAGGAGCGCGCATGGGTGCGGCGTCGTCAAAGTCCGTTCGCACTGTGTAGGGCGGCTTTGAGAGGAGACCAAGGCGAGCGGTCTGGAAATCATTCAGACGTGCTTCGAACGCCGATGGGCGCAGGGCCTGGGCTCTCGACTCCGCTGCGACTTCAGGTCAACGCAATCTGATTTGCCAGAATCCTAGCTGGGCTTCGGCGGAATCCACGAGTCGTGCTTGTGCAGCACCTTCGGATTTCGCACGCCCCGGCGAGTCCAGGGTGCGCCACGGTAAAGATTGTCTAGCGAAATCGATTCCGACAGACGGCCACGCGTATGCTGACGACTCCATACTTGTTCTACGGTCCTGATATGTCGCCCATGAAACGCTGCATCATTACTGTCCTTCTTAGCCTCGCCGCCGCATCAGCGTGGCCACAGGCGTCCTCAGCGCCTCAGCATGCGGAGCGTTTGCGCGCTGTAGCGCTTCAGCGGGTGAGCGTCGAAGGCGTAGAGATTGCTTTTCGCGATATCGGCAATGCGCAGGCGCCCGCAGTGCTCATGGTCATGGGGTTGGGCGGCTCACACATCCTCTGGGGCGATGGCCTGCCGTTCGAGCTCGTGGACGCAGGCTATCGTGTCATCGTGTTCGACAATCGCGACGTAGGGGCTTCGCAAAAGTTCGATGCCTGGGGTGAGCCAACGCTCTGGTGGCAGTTCCTCAAGCTCGAATTCGGCTTTGAGGTCGATGCGCCCTACGACCTCGGCGACATGGCTGGCGACGCGGTGGGTCTTCTCGACGCCCTATCGATCGAGAGCGCCCACGTGGTGGGCGCGTCCATGGGTGGCATGATTGCGCAGGTGATTGCTGCCCGATATCCCGAGCGCACCCGCTCGCTCGTTTCGATCATGTCGACGCCAGGCTTTGCTGATGATCTGCCCGAGTCCAGCCCTGAGGCTGGCGAATCGCTCGATGGGCTCGCGCGCGGGGAGAGCGACGCGGCGCGCACCGAACGCATGCATGCAATCGGCATGTATCCGGAGGCGATGCCGCGCCAGATCATGGCGATCATGAAATCGGGGGATCGGCGGGAGGAGGTGAGCACGATCTCCGTACCCACGCTGGTGCTTCATGGAGCAGATGACGGCCTTATCCCTCCGCGACACGGGGAGTTCACTGCCGAGCTCATCGACGGCGCGCGCTTTGTGGTTTTCGAAGGGATGGGCCACAACCTTCCTGAAGAAGTGATGCCCGAGATCGTGAGCAACATGCTCGCTCACCTGAGCGCAGGGTGATGCGCGCGGTCGCGTGACCGGAGGCGCACCGGCGCCGCGACTTCACCGCGCAGCTCGGGCGCCGGGGCGTAGGTTGCTGATTCGTCGGACTGGCGCGTCGCACGGAAGCGATCTCGACCACGGCGTCGGCGCCCTCGAAAGGTTATCTTCGGGGTTCTCGTCGAAACCGGCTGCCGGCTCGGGGGAAACCGCATGGAGCTTGAAGCGAGACTACGTCGTGTCGAGGCGGCGGAAGAGATACGGCAACTCAAGGCAAGGTACTGCGATCTGTGCGATGACGGATACCCGGCGGAAGAACTCTGCGCCCTTTTCACTGACGAGGGCGTATGGGATGGGCACGAGATGGGTGTATTCGAAGGGCGGGAGGACCTGTACCGATTCTTCAGCAACATGCCGAACGTCATGTCGTTCGCGATTCACCACGTCACCAATGCAGCGATAGAGGTTGCACCCGACGCCAATAGCGCTCGCGGTCGCTGGTACCTTCTTCAAGCAGCCACGCTGCGGGACAACAACAAGGCGGTCTGGCTTGGTGCCCGCTACGACGACCAATTCGTGCATGTCGAAGGGCAGTGGAAGTTCCGGAGAGTCGAACTGCGGAGCCGCTTCTATACGTCCTATGAAAAAGGATGGGCAGATCTGCCGCATTTGCTGGGGGCGTCGCGATGAATACCGTCACTGCACCGCTGAGTTTCATTCCTGCAGACCAGACCGGAGGCCCCGTCCAGACCCTCGACCTGCGCAGGCCGATGCCGGGAGGGCGACCGCATCCACCGAAGTCGGTCACCTTCAGCGACGCGCGTCGATCCTCCGGGCTTGGGCTGCATATCAGCGGCTTTGAACTGCATCAGGCGCCAAGCCGCGTGCGTGACTTCGATGATCACATTGAAGTTATGGAAGTTTACTATGAGGAGTGCCGCGCGCTCGCGAGACAGCTCACCGGTGCGCATACCGCGTTCACGTTCGATCACATCATTCGAGAACCTGGGACGCAATTGACGGCAGGCGGACCAACACGCGCTCAGCTACGAACCGGGGTCGAAGCCGGCGGCGGCTATATCAACAGCGTCCACATGGACTACACCGACAACACGAGCTGGGATCGGTATCTGGAGCTTCACGGCTTTAAGGTGCCGGAGGCCGAGCATGTCTACGCCCTGAACTTCTGGCGGTCGCTCGGCGAAACAAGCCATGACAATCCGCTCGCGGTGTGTGACGCGCGGACCGTGCAGGCTCGGGACCTCCAGGAGGTCAACGTCTACGGCTACGGCGGGCCGGTCTACAGCTGGTACGACATCGGCATTGAGACCTTCAGCGTCGCGGCGTCCGATCGTCATCGCTGGTACTACTACCCGGAAATGACGAACGAAGAAGTACTGATCATCAAATCATTTGATTCTGCTGGCGTCGTTGGAAGCACGCCGCCCCATGCATCTTTCAGTCACCCGCAGCCGAAGGGTATTGCGCGCCGCAGCATCGAGCTGCGGGTGCTCTGCTTCTGCTGACCGGATGCTTTGCCGCGGCTGACGTAGTTGGCCTGGCGGGCCGTCTGTCGCCGTCCTCGCACCGGCCGATCGTCGAAGACAACATCTGGTTTGCCTTTGGGTACGATCCGCGGTTTTCGTGTAAACGGTGCCGGTGGTCTCGACGGGCGTGCTGCGCTGCTATCTGATACTCGCGCTCTCCTTCCTGGCGCTCTGTTCGAACGATGCTCGGGCAGAAAGCGTGACGCTGTTCCGCAGCCTTGCCGGCAACCTCGACTTCACCTCCGCGGGTGGGACGTTTCGCACGTCGAATGCGAATACCTGCGCGATCGCGACGAGCGCATCCGCGACGCTCCCGGCCCTGCCTGCGCAGGCGAACCCGGCAGACAATCCGACCGTGAGGGAGGCGTATCTCTACTACGCTGCCTCGGCGAATGCCGTCGGTTTCGCGGATGACCAGGTTGCCCTCACCCTCAATGGATCCGTGCTCACTCTGACCGCGGATCGAACCTTCACCACCACTTTCACCCGCACCGGGACGAATTACCCGTTCTATGGAGGCTTCGAAGACATCACCGCGTTCGTGCAGGCGAACATCAGCGCGCCGGGTGTGTCGGGGACCGTTTCGCTTTCCGGCCTCGACGTGAACGATGGCGCCCCTCATTGTGCCGCAAGCGCCGTGTTGGGCGGCTTCGCTGTCGTCGTGGTTTATGAAGGGCCTGCCGAGGACTTCCGCGTCGTCAACGTTTTCGACGGTTTTCAGTTCTTTCGGGGCAGCCAGGTGACGCCGGCGCCCGACAACTTCGTGATCCCCCCGTCACCAGTCAACGGCAAGCAATTGGTCATCTCCTGGGAGGGTGACGAAGGCAATTCGGGCGCACTGGGCGGTTTCACGGAGCAGCTGACGTTCAACGGTGCTGCGTTGCCCTTCGGGGGCTCGGATTCGTTCAATCCGCCCGGAACCAATCCCGTGAACAACCAGTTCAACGGAACTGTTACAGGTGATCTCGGGCCGCAAACAGGTGTCTTTGGCGTGGACATCGACACCTATGACATCAGCAGTGCGCTCGCCAGCGGCGACACTTCCGGATCAACGGTCTACTCCAGCGGCGGCGATCTCGTGATTCTGGGAGCGGAGGTCATCAGCGTGACCAACACGCCCGTTTCCGACCTCGGCATTCTGAAGACATCCAGCGGCAGCTTTCAGGCCGGTGCGACTGGTGCTTAGACGCTGTCGGTGGAGAATTTCGGACCCAACGATGAGACCGGTACCGTCACCGTCACGGACGATCTGAGCGGAACGGGCCTCAGTTTCGTTTCCGCAGCGGGAACGGGGTGGACCTGCGCCGCCGCGGCAGAGGTCGTCACCTGCACGCGGGGCGGTCTCGCGGTGGGCGCAGCGCCGGACATCACCTTGACGGTTGCCGTCGACGGTGGTGCCGGGCCTTCCGTGAGCAATACGGCGAGCATAGCGGGTACGAATTTCGACAACGTTGCAGGCAACAATCCGGCCGACAGCGTCACGGCCATCGACGCGATCGACCTTTCCCCTTCGTCCAAATCCGTGGTCGACCTGAATGGTGGGCTGGTGGAGCAGGGTGACACGTTGGAATATACGATCACCGTGCGCAACGACACCGCATTTGATGCAACAGACGTGACGGTGACCGATACGCTCGATAGCAGTCTGGACGGGGGTAGCTTTGTGGTGCAAAGCGCGGGTGGTGGCTCCAGCACTTATGCCCCGCCCGTCTGGACCATTACCGGCCTCAGCGTCCCCGCAGGAACCTCCGTCGATCTCACGTTCACGGTTGATATCGCAGCGAGTGCGGGCAATGTCACGAATCAGGCGGAGATCGAAACGAACGGCACGACGATACTCGTCGATGCGCCGACGCTCATCGTTGGTGAGCCGATTCCCGGGAACAAGCCCCTCTATCTGCTGACGACCGATACCACCAACAATGATGAGCCCGAAGGCGTCGAACGGATCGCGCCTAATGTAAGTAATGCCGGTGGAACGCGCATTCGTCTGGACGGCCTCGGAGACTTTGATGATTTCCCGTTTACGATCAATGGTGTCGCCTCCGGCCTTCCTGGAGCGTTGGTTCTGGACGGGAGTGACTTCGTGGCAAAACTCTATGTCCGCAGCGTCGGCAACAGCACAGGGTCACCGCGGACGGTGAGAGCGGAGGTCTACCGCAGTACCAATCTCGGGAGTGCGCTCGCCTCTGGGGAGGTGACTGGCAACTTCAGCTCGGCGAACAACACCTCGCCTGTCCCCGTCACGATCACGCTTCAAATGCTCCCCCCGGGCGGGCCACAGATCTTCGACCCGCTGAGCGGAGAAAATCTCGTCCTCCGGCTTACGAATGCCTCGGGGCCGGGCGTGAATCGCAGGGTGTTCATCTTTGCCAGAAGTGCCGCTGGAACGACGTTGGAAGACCATTCCCGTCTAGTGCTCTCCGCTTCTTCCGTGATCAGTGTCGATAGCGTCGATGCCTTTGCCGCGCCGCTTCCAGACGCGACGCCAGTAGAGGTGGTTTCTCCTGGTGAAGACATTTCCCTTCGCGCCGTGGTGTCCGACCCGTTCGGGGCGCAGGACATCACTGGTGCGACGATCGAGATCTTCGACGCTGACGGTGTGCAGGTGCAGCCGCCTACCGCGATGACGGCGGCTGCGGGTGCCGACACGGACCCAACAAAGACCTTTGAGTTCCCGTTCACGCCAAACGTTTGAGGTCACTGCCGAGGAGGGGACCGAGGGGCTGGTTGAAGACAGCTTTGCGGTCAGCTTCGAATTGGGCCTCCCGGATTTCCTCATCATGAAGAGCTCGCCTGGCGTGATCTCCGATCCGGTCAATGGCAGTTCCAATCCGAAACGTCTCCCTGGGGCGGTCGTGTCATACGAGATTCAGGTTTCGAACCAGGGGCGCGGGCGAGCCGATGTGGATTCCGTGGTGGTAACCGACAATCTGCCTGGTGCACTCGCGCTCGGCGTCGCTGACGGTGGCGCCGATCCGATCGGGTTTGCAGACGGTGGAGTCGCGTCCGGCCTGACCTTCGATTACGCCACGGATGTCGCGTTCACGCTCTCTTCGGGCACGGCGCCGACCGACGCCGACGCCGACGGTTGCTTTGACAACGTGACCGGCTTCACCGTGACACCGAGCGGGCGCATGAATGGCGCTGCGCCGCCTGTACCAACCTTCACATTGTCCTATCGGGCCTGTGTCGAATAGGGGAAGGGGCCCTGCGTGGCGCATCGCCTGATGCGCCGAGCCGTGTGATGAACAGGGCGTGCGTGCGCTCCTCAAGCTTCTGGGGCCGGCGCTCGCCCTGTCCGGCAAGAGCCCACGTGCGTGGGCTCGCCGTTCTTCCTTTCATGGCCCGACTGGAACGCTTCGGGTCATGGCGTTTCGCGAACGCAGGCGCCTGATTCAGGCGACGCGTCGGAGCGGTCGGGCGCCCGTCTGCGGCGCCCGATCGAATCAGAGCTCGGCGCTCAGTTTCTTGATATCAACGTTCAGGATCTGGTCGTTCTCCGTGTAGTCCACGGGGCAGTCGATCAGGTGCACGCCCGGCGTGTCCCTGCAGTGTGCCAGCAGCGCCTTCAGATGGTCTGAAGATTCGACGCGGTGGCCCTTGGCGCCATAGCTTTCGGCGTACTGCACGAAGTCCGGGTTGCCGTAGGTGAGGCCGAAGTCTTCAAAGCCCATGTTCGCTTGCTTCCAGCGAATCATGCCGTAGGCGTCGTCGCGCAGGATCAGCACCGTGAGATTCAGACCCAAGCGAACGGCGGTTTCCATTTCCTGACTGTTCATCATGAATCCGCCGTCCCCGCAGATCGCCATCACGCTGCGGTCCGGGTAGATCATGGCGCTCATCATCGCCGACGGAAGCCCCGCGCCCATGGTCGCAAGGGCGTTGTCCAGCAGCACGGTGTTCGGCAGATAGGCCGTGTAGCCCCGCGCGAACCAGATCTTGTAGACCCCGTTGTCGAGGCAGATGATTCCGTCACGCGGCATGCAGTCACGAACCTGCTGCACGAGGTGAGGCGGGAAGATCGGGAATCGCGTATCGGCCGCAAGCGGGGCGGTGTGGTCGAGCTCCGCCTGGCGGTAGGCCAGCATCGGATCGAAGTTCCAGCTGCGATTGGGCGAGATGTCTTCCTTGATCTGCCAGATCGCATTCGCGATGTCGCCGATGACTTCCACCTGCGGGAAGTACACCGGGTCCACTTCGGCGGTCTTCGTGGAGACGTGAATCACGGTGACGCCGTTGTCGCGCATGAAGAACGGCGGCTTCTCGATCACGTCGTGGCCGACGTTGATGATGCAATCGGCTGCCTCGACCGCGCGGTGAACGAAATCACCCGCCGAAAGCGCTGCGCAACCGAGGAATTTCGGATGGCGTTCGTCAATGACGCCCTTGCCCATCTGGGTGGTCAGGAAGGGAATGCCGGTTTTTTCTACGAACTGCTCCAGCATCCGGCCGCACATCTTGCGATTGGCGCCGGCGCCGATGACGAGCACGGGATTGCTCGCGGCCTCGATCGCCGTCACCGCAGCGCGTACGGCCTTCGGCTCGGCCGACGGGCGCCGGGCGACGCTTTTCGGAAGCGGCTTCCAGTCTGTCGTCGGCTCTTCGGCAATGTCCTCGGGAAGCTCTATCAGCGTGGCCCCCGGTTTCTCCTCCTCTGCGAGGCGATAGGCTTCGCGCACGCGACTGGGAAGGTTGTCGCCTGCCGCAATCTGGATCGAATACTTGGTGACCGGCTCCATCAGCGAAACGATGTCGACGATCTGGAAGCGGCCCTGCTTGGATTTCTTGATGGGCTTCTGACCCGTGATCATCAGAACGGGCATGCCGCCGAGCTGTGCGTAGGCGGCCGAAGTCACGAAGTTCGTCGCTCCCGGGCCGAGCGTGGCGACGCAGACCCCGGTCTTGCCGGTGTGGCGGCCGTAGGTGGCTGCCATGAAGCCCGCGCCCTGTTCGTGCCGCGTCAGGATCAACTTGATCTTTTCCGACCTTCCGAGCGAGTCGAGAAAATCAAGGTTCTCTTCGCCGGGCACGCCGAATACATACTCGCAGCCTTCTGCCTCCAGGCACTCGACCAGAACGTCCGAGGCTTTCTTGGTGTCAGTCATCTATACCCCTCCATGCGTGCGTGCTCCGCCGTGCGGGCTGGCATGCAGAAAATCCGTTTCCCCGCCGCGAAAGTACCTCAAAGACGTATGGCGTGGCACGCGCCGTATCGACGCGGTCGCGTGGCTTGTCAGACCCAGAGGAAATTTGGCCGATCGAGCTGACGGTCGCGGGTGAAGGTGCGTTGGCGGATGCCCGGGTGAGTGTGGCAATCCTTAGACCCTCTGAGCCCATGGTTCTGGCGTTCGGCGGCCCGAGCTCGATGCGAAGGCGTGAGGCCGCAGGGCACGCGTCGCGGATGCCCAAGAGCGTGCAAGTCGTCCGAGGGGGCGGCAGGTGCGCGATCGCCGGCGCCAGTGCGTGTGCGTGCCGGCGCGCCGACCGTTCAGGCTCGGCAGCGGAGGGAGGTGGCCCAGAGATCGAACCAGCGAAAGGCGCATTACCCGATCGATGAGCGCCGCTCGGGGCTCTGGGCCCGTTTGGGCGACGCTGATGGTGGTTTGAAAGGCAGTGCGCGGCAGTAGGCTTAGGGTTCGTCCTCATCCATCAGCTTTGCAGCGCAGCTTGGGCAAATGCCATGGGTGATTTGCGTGCCCGCCTGGTCATGCAGCCACCGTTCCAGTGACCTTTTGTACTCATCATCCTCGCGAAGCTTCTTGCAATAGGCGCATACAGGAAGAAGCTTCCCAAGGACTTCGACTCGTTCTAGTGCATCAGCGAGTTCAGCAGCGGTCTTGCGCGCCTGAAGATGCTCGACGACGACATTTGCCAACAGGCGCAATTGTTCCAGGACCGAGTCGCTGAGGTCGCGCGGAACGGTGTCAATCACGCACAGAGACCCTAAACAGACGTCGTCCGCAGCCATGAGTGGCATGCCGGCATAGAAGCGTATGCCAGGCTCGCCCGTTACGAGAGGATTCTCGGAGAAGCGGCCGTCAAGGTGGGCGTCCCGAACGATGAGCGCGTCAACGTCGTAGACACACCAGGCACAGAAAGACTGCTCGCGGGGGGTTTCGCTTGCCGCCAACCCCACTCGTGCCTTGAACCACTGCCGCGATTCATCGACGAGAGAAATGAGCGCGATCGGCGTGCCCGCAACGGTCGCGGCGAGCCGAGTAAGGTCGTCTGTGCACTTCTCGGGGGCCGTGTCCAGCACCTCGAACGCGCGCAGTGCAGCGAGCCGCTCGGCTTCGTTGAGGGGCGCAGGCGCTCCAGCCATATCCATCTTCCCTCTGCATCTGTGCTACATGCTCGTACGGTCGAGCTCAAAGGTCTAGGGCTAGTTTCGGGCCATTTGTACCCTTCGGACGCCCGCTTTTCGGGCGGCGTACAGAGCCCGAAGCGCTCTCCTCGGCGGCATTCGCTTACTTTGCTCCTCGACCCGCGCCGCCCTCGCGTCCTTCCCTATAGGCAATTAGCGGGTGCGCGAATGAAAGCGTCTATCCTTTTTCACGCGGTCTTTCGCTGCATCGGCTCGGGGCAGCGTCCTCGATGGCCGTGACTGCTATGGCTTGTCCATTCGACGACAAATCGCCCGCGGGCGCGCTGATGAGGGGATCGCTATGCCGTGCTCAAGGAATGACGCAGTTCGGACGCTGAAAGCCCTGCTCGGTGCCGGTTTGCTGTTTGCCGGCGGGCTTGCACGCGCAGCTGACAACCCGAACGTTGTGCTGATCCTCATGGACAACTTCGGCTACGGAGAAGTCGGCGTCTATGGCGGCGGAGCGCTGCGCGGCGCTCCCACGCCACACATTGACAGCATTGCCGACGAGGGCGTGCGGCTCACCAACTTCAACGTCGAAGCGGAGTGCACTCCTTCGCGCGCTTCCTTGATGACGGGGCGGTATGGCATGCGTACGCGATTGCGTGAAGGGCGACCGCCGCGGGACATCTGGTTTGGCATAACTGGATGGGAAATCACGCTGGCGGAAATGTTGTCGGATCGTGGTTATGCCACGGGGATGTTCGGCAAATGGCATCTGGGCGCTGAGCCCGGACGCTATCCAACGGATCAGGGCTTTGATGAGTGGTACGGCATTCCGTATTCCTCGGATCAGGCTTTCTGGCCTGACAGTGACAGCTTTCAGGCCGACGCCGGCGTGCGCTTCACGCATGTCATGAGCGCCAGCCGTGGGCAGATGCCTGAGGAAGGCGAGGTGTACGACCGGGAAAAGCGCACGCTGATCGACGGTGAGATCACTTCCAGGGCGATCGAGTTTCTCAAGCGCCAGGCAGAAGCGGGCAAACCCTTCTTTGCGTATCTCCCCTACACGCAAACGCATGAACCCGTGGACGCGCATCCGGACTTCAAGGGCGCTACTGGTAATGGGGCCTTTGCTGACGTGTTGGCGCAAACGGATGCTTATGTTGGGCGAATCCTTGCCGCTCTCGACGAGATGGCAGTCGCGGACGAAACCATCGTGATATTCACGGCAGACAACGGCCGCGAAGGTGTGAAGCGGTCCTTTGGGTTTACCGGGCCGTGGCGTGGCTCGATGTTCTCGCCCTATGAGGGCTCTCTGCGCGTCCCGTTTCTACTTCGCTATCCCGGCATCGTGCCAGCCGGGTCCGTATCCAACGAGCTGATGCACCTGGTGGATCTCTTTCCCACGCTCGCGGCCTGGTCGGGTGGAAAAGTACCTGCTGATCGTCTTCTGGATGGCGCCGATCAGACCGATTTTCTGACTGGAAAACAGGTCAGATCCAATCGCGAAACAGTCATGATCTACATCGGCAACGAACTCTTCGGCGCCAAATGGCGCAACTGGAAAGTGTTGATTAAAGAGATCGACGAGAAGAGCTATGCGATCCAGAGTCTGGCTTACCCCTCCTACTACAACTTGCTCATCGATCCGAAGGAGGAGGAGCCCGAAAAGTTCTACCTGGACGATACATGGGTAGATACGCCCCTTTGGGAGGCCATGTACGAGCATGAGCAATCCCTTCAGGCGGACGAGGGTGTGCCTGACCCCTGACGTCCCTTTCGTTGTGTCACGAAGCGATTGAAGCTGTGAGCGGCAGGCGGCTCTCGCCCACGCCCGCGCGCCCGCGGGATTTTCCGCTCGTGGTGCGTGCGCAGAAAACGGGTTTGGCGACGAGACGATACTTGCGTGGCAGTTCTTGTTCGATGCTCACGGCGTCGTGAAACCCTTTGCTGCCCCTTTTCCCTGAGCGGCCGCATGCCGCGCCGGCTCAGTGGGCTGGCTCGACGCCGCTGCGCCAAGTATTCGCGCTGTGGGCAGACTCGGCGTCTGTCTCAGGGCAAACGCCAAGCCGGCCTTGTGTGATGCTGCCCGCTGCTGGAGGCAACCGAGGCGGCCGATCCGCGGAGCCCGAACGGAGACGAGGATGAAGCCAGTCGATCACCGACGGCCGCTCTATGAGGCGATCAGTCACGCCCTTGCCTGGTTTGAAGAACAGGACAGCCGGCCCGTTGGCCCCCCTGTAGATGCCGCGACCTTGTTGGCCGCGCTGCCGTTCGAGGATCTTCCCTGCGAGGGCATCGAGCCCGAGGCAGCGATTGCCGAGCTTGCAGGATGGCTCCGTCCTGGGCTTTCTGCGCTCGGCTCGGGTCGATACCTGGCGCTTGTCAACGGAGGTGCCTTGCCGGCCGCCCTCGCGGCTGACTGGCTCGTCTCGGCTTGGGATCAGCATGCAGCCTTCGCGCAGCATGGTCCTGCGCCCATCGCGGCAGAGCACATCGCCGGTCGGTGGCTATTAAGTCTGCTCGATCTGCCTGCAGCTGCGGCCGTCGGTTTTCCGACCGGGGCGCAGGGTGCCAACACGATTGGCTTGCTGGCCGCTCGTCACCATGTGGCAGCCGCGCACGGCGTTGATGTAGAGCGCACTGGCATTGCCGGTGTTCCTCCGATCACGGTGATCTCTTCGGTTGAGCAGCACTCATCGATTGGTCGCTCGGTGCGGGCGATCGGGCTCGGCCTCGATGCCATCCTGGCCGTCGAGGCCGATACGACGGGTGCAATGGTAGAGGGCGCGGCTCGTGACGCGATCCTCGGTGCCGACGGGCCCGTCATCGTTTGTGCTCAGGTAGGCAACGTCAATGCAGGCGCATTCGACCCGCTCGCAGCAATCGGTGATGCGGTCGAGGAGCGACGCGCGCGGCGGAACGATATCTGGTTTCACATCGACGGAGCCTTCGGATTGTGGGTAAGGGCCTCTCCTCGCCGCCGTCACCTGGCCAGGGGTGCCGAGCGTGCGGATTCGTGGGCTTGCGATGCACACAAGTGGCTCAACACCCCTTATGACTGCGGCATCTCGATCGTGGCGGACGCTGAGGTGCTTATGCGTGCCGTTGGTGTGCGCGCCGCGTATTTGCCTGCAGAAGGCGAGATCGCTGACGCATCGGACCGGGTCATGGAGTTCTCGCGTCGCGCGCGCGGTATTCCGGTGTGGGCTGCCTTGCGCTCCCTCGGTCGCAGCGGAGTGGAAGCGCTCGTTGACGGTGCCTGCGACGCAGCCGCGGCCATTGCGGAAGCCGTGGGGGCAATCGATGGACTGATAGTGCGCGGCCACGAGATCAATCAGGTCGTAGTCGAGGTCGTTGACCAGGACGGGTCGCCCGACGCAGAGCGGACCCTCGCCGTGCTTGCCGCAGTCGTTGCCGACGGACGCTGCTATCCGAGCAGCACTGTTTGGCAGGGACGGCCCGGCATTCGGCTGTCGGTCTCGAATTGGCGCACCGATGCTGAGGATGCCCGAGTGGTCGCTGCCGCGTTCGCCGATGCGATCGTGGCGACCCGGTGAAGACCGTCAGTGAAGCGCGGACGTCGTTGCTGCAGGTGCCGCGTATCTCGGCTCCAAGACAAGGGCGCCCGTTCAGGGGGCTGTGCGCGAGTGGGTTCACCAACGTAGGCTTGCGGCGGATGCGTGAACAAACGGGGGCGCTGGACCGCCACGGAGAGGGCGGCCTGACCTGCTGAGCGCGCGTTTATGGGCGCGCTTGCATCGCGGTGCACCTCGGCCATTGCCGCCCCGAAGGGAGTCCTCGAGGCCGGCCGTCGATGCGAGGCACCGTGCGAGGAAGAGAGATCGTGCGGGTATGGCATTTCCCTGCGGGACGGCGCAAGCGCGAAGTGGGTCCCTTGCGCGCCGATCGTAGCGACTCGTTCCATGGCAGCCGCCCGTCTGCCGACAGGGGAAAGTGTCCATGAAGAAGCTTGTGCTACCACTGCTGATGTTCTTCGGACTTGCGGGATGGCTGTTCTCGGAGCACTGGTACCGCCTGCCGCGCATGCTTCTAAACCTCGCGGATCCGATCGAGGCGCACCAGGAAATCACCTGGGAACAAGGCCCCGAGGGCTCGGGAAGGGAATCTGGTCTGCCCAACATCGTACTGATTGTCGCTGACGATCTTGGATTCAACGACATTACCTTTTACGGAGGAGGGATCGCAGAGGGCACCGTGCCTACGCCCAACATCGACGGGATTGCCGCGGCGGGCATGCACTTTCCAAATGGCTATGCGGCGAATGCGACCTGTGCGCCCTCTCGAGCGGCCCTTCTGACCGGGCGTTTCGCCACCCGGTCGGGATTCGAATTCACGCCCGCGAGTCCCCTGATGGCCCGCTTCATCGGCGGCGACGGTTTTATCGAAGAGAACGCCGAGGATTACCCCGAAACGGCGTCCCTTGGGCTACCGGGTACTGAAGTTACGATTCCAGAGCTGCTTGACGAGAAGGGCTACCACTCGATCGCGATCGGCAAGTGGCACCTCGGAGGGGCTCGAGGTTTGCGTCCGCTCGATCAGGGTTTTGATGAGTTTCTGGGGATGTTTCCGGGCGCCGCATTGTTCATGGCCGAGGATGATCCCGACGTCATCAACTCAAAACAGGATTTCGATCCGATAGACAAGTACCTGTGGGCTAACCTCGCCTTTGCTGTTCGCCACAATAATGGTGGGCGCTTCGAACCCGACGGCCACATGACCGACTATTTCAGTCGCGAAGCCGCCAAGGCCATCGAGGCGAACCGCAATCGACCGTTCTTTCTCTACCTCGCATACAACGCGCCACATACACCGCTGCAATCGGAAAGAGGTGACTACGAAGCTCTGGCACACATAGAGGATCATACTGAACGTACTTACGCCGGCATGATTCGTGGCCTGGATCGAGGTGTGGGGCACGTGCTTCGTGCGCTTGAAGCAAACGGGGTTGCCGACAACACGATTGTGTTCTTCACGAGCGACAACGGCGGCGCGCACTACGTTGGGCTGCCGGATCTGAACAAGCCCTATCGTGGTTGGAAGATGACGTTTTTCGAAGGCGGCATCCGCACGCCCTATTTCGTCAAATGGCCTGAAAAGATACCGCCGAACAGCCATTACGACGCGGCCGTTTCGCATATCGACGTGTTTTCGACCATCCTTGCCGCGGCCGGCGTGGATGCGCCCGGAGACCGGGTCATTGACGGCGTCGATCTTCTGGCCGCGGCGCTCTCCGAGCCGCAGCTTGAGATGAACAGGCCACTGTTCTGGCGAACGGCGGGTTACAAGGTCGTGCGGCAAGGCGGCTGGAAGCTGCAGCTGCAGGAGCAGAACGGAAAAGCATGGCTCTACTACTTACCGGATGACCCGACTGAGCAGATCAATCTGGCAGATGCACGGCCGGAGAAAGTTCGACAGATGACCGCCATCCTCTATTCGGTCGATCAGCAAATGGTTGCGCCGCTCTGGCCGCGAATTGTCGAGGGGGCCATCACCGTTGATCACACCTTGAAAGCACCTCCGGAAGGCGCACACGAGGTGGTCCTTTGGTCGAACTGATGATGCAGATCAGCGCACTTCGCCCGGAGTTCTGGCACTGATGCCACAGGTCAGTGAATCGATACCGAGAAGCCTGCAGCCACGCGTGGACGCGGCGCTGGACTGGTTCAATGCGTCTTCCGAGGCGGCGGATGAGGTCTTCAGGGTCACCGGCATTCTTGACGCGAGCGAAGCGCTCAGCGGATCGGATGAACTGCAACTGCTGCTTTGTGGCGGCGACCGCTGTGAGCAGCTGACCTTTCGCGTTACTCGTAACGGCGACCTCCACACCGTTGCCCTAATCGATCGAGAGCGATCCGTGCAGCAGAGCGATAGGCCGCAGGGGGATCTGGATCCCCCTCCTGGGGTCAGGCGTGGCTGGGTCGACGGCGTGCTATCGCAGCATGCCTTCGTGGTCCTGCTTTTCTATCGAGGATTCTGGTGACCGCCCTGCCGCGCCGAGTTACGGGGCTATATGTTCGAAGGCGTTGTGGAGAAGATTCGCGCCGCCGGTGGTGAAGTCTTCGCCATCAGCAGTGAGCCACAATACCTCGCAGACCGAGCGCATCACGACTGGGCGATCGATTTCGACCATGTTGGCGACCCGCATCAGGAGATCCCCGCCGCGTGCAGCGCGCGAGGATGGCTGACGCTTTACGCAAATGAAGGCGATCTGGGCTTCCTGCAGCGCGGCGCCGACTGGACCATAGAGCATCCGAAGGGCTTCTTTCAGCCGGGCGTTCTCGCGCTGACGAGAGACGGTCGGGTGCTCTACCGCTGGCGTTCAGTGCCTTCTGCAGACAATCTGCTCGGCACGGCCGCCCGACCGACAGCGCGCCACGTGTGGGCCCAGATTGATCGGTCTCTCGCGAGAGGTGACGATGCAGTCGATGCGGCGCACGACGATCATCCCGAAATCGGCGGAAAGGGGCCTCATCGGCTGCTTTTCTTCACTGCGCTGATCGCCAATGGTTGGTTTGTCCGGGCGAAGTCGTTTGTTCACAATCCCGGTACTAAGTCTGTTTCGCGTCGCTTCGCGTCGGTGTACGCCCGCTGGATCCCGTTCCTCTTCTTCTGGATCGGAGCTTTCTCAGTGCTGCCTAAAATCTGGGTCGGTTTGACGTTCGGTTTCTGGCTGAGTTGGGTCGCATACGATCTGTGGCGAACCATTCGCCGTTTCGACGTTCGGGTCGAACTGAGCGATGAACCGTGATCCCAAGGCATAAGATTCAACTGCTCCAGAGTTGCTGGCAGACCAGCTTGAAGCGGAAGTCTTGCGAAGCAGATGCGCGGTGCAGGATTAGCCGCGCGGGCCGCACGTGAGGAACGGCGCAGTTGCGTCAAGGCTTTCCACGTTGCACGTCTGGAGGCCGACATAGTGAAACTGAAACGGGTCGGACCCCTCGTTCTCATGGCGATCTTATCGTTACCCATCAGTCAGGGCTGGGGCGAGTCCCCTGACCCGTTCGTGCCCGATGACTTTGTCGTGCCGACGGAGCTCACAACGGATCTGTACCGACTGCGCATGCTCACCATTCGTGACGTAGTGCAGGACTATGACGCGGTGATGAGCAGCGCTCAGCACATAGCAAAAGTGAATCCGTTTCCCGGATCGGATTGGCCCTCGGGCCTGACGCTCGAGGACAACCTGATCGACCTCGGTTGGCATCAGGCTGAATTCCGCAACCGTAGCTCCTTCGCCTTCACGGTCGTGGAACTGGACGAGTCCCGCGTCATTGGCTGCGTTTACATCTTTCCTACGCGCAAAGCGGACTACGACGCTCGCGTCGTGCTTTGGACGCGGCCGCCTGAACAGCTCTCCTTCCTTGACGAAGATGGGCTGCGGAGCGCGGTGCGACGCTGGCTTTCCGAAGCCTGGCCTTTCAAGCAGCCGGCCTTTCCGGGTGCCGAGATCAGTTGGGAGGCGTGGGCCGCGCTGCCGGAACATCCTCGGTGAGGCGATAGCGGTGCGCGCGCGGCGCTTCCCGCCGCTGGCGTCCCGAGGCCGTGGTGACGCGGCGTCTTCGCATGCGGCGCACGTCGTCACCTTGCTCACAGGTTGGCCCAATTACTGAGGTTCCGGCTGAATTGGTGGTGTGCGTGCTTCCAGAGTCGAACAAAGCCGCGGGGGGAACGGCGTGTCCGGCCCGCCTGCTCAACCCGCACATCTGATCTGCCTTCGCACACCAGGCCTCACCGCGCCCACGTCGTGTCCACGTCGTGTTCACGCCGCGGCGAGCCGTGGCGAGCTGTTTCCTGTCCCGAATGTTCGCCCTCTGCGTGCTAAGGCAGGCGGCACCTTCCAAACCTTCCTTCAGGCCTGCCTTCTCCCAGCTAGGGCAGACGGCGGGGCGTCCAATTGGTTCCGTAAGGACTTGTGATGTGGCTCTGCTCGCAGGAGATGGCGGGCTTTTTCATTTTGCAATGCATTCTGCAACTTCGGTTGCAATCAGCAGCCAAAGAATCGCCCAGACCCGCAATCGGGCCCCCGGCCGTGCCGCATTGCTTGGCTCGGCGCTTGCAGCAGCGGGTTTAACAAACACCGCCGAGGCTCATGACGATGCCGACAGCCCGAGAACCTGGCACTGGCGCTACTGCGAGCTGCCTGCTCGCGCCCCAGAACCCACTGGTCAACGGCACGTCCAGCGCTGTCTTCCCGGTTTTGTCGCGCGAGTTCGGCTACGCCCGTCGCCTCGCCGCGGAGGTGGATCGGGTATCGCGGAGGCGAGGCTTCGCACCGGGGCCTCGTAGGGGAGATGCAGCTTCGCGTTCGAGAATAGAAAGGTGCGCGCTTCTTCCTCGGTACCTGCCGCCGGCGGCCTGCACGGAGACAGCATCACGCCCGATGGAACCCTCGACGGCGGTGTTGCGCTCCAGCCTGGCCCCGAGGGTTTCTTCCGAACACCCCTACGCCCAGAGGCGGCGTCGATGCGCTGCGCGCGCAGCCGCGAGCGCAGCCGCGAGCGCGGATGTACGAGGCCGGGGTTCTTCTCACCCTCCGGGCAGCTTTCCAGGCACGGCCTGCCCTTTCCTCAACTCAGGTATCTCACAGCTATGATCATTCGCAGCAAAGCACCCCTGAGGATCGGTCTCGCGGGCGGTGGTACTGATGTGAGCCCATACTCAGACCAGTTTGGGGGCTCGATCCTGAATGCAACGATCGACAAATATGCCTACGCGAGCATCATCCCTCGACGTGACGGCCGGATCGTTCTGCATGCGATGGATCAGAAGGAGCGCTATGAAGTCGAGAGCGTTGCGCGCCTGCCAATCAACGGCGAACTCAATCTCCTGCGTGGCGTTTACAACCGGATCGTCAAGGACTTCAACCACAACGCGCCCCTGGCTTTCGAGCTCAAAACCTACGTTGACGCTCCGCCCGGGTCCGGACTGGGCTCGTCTTCGACGCTCGTTGTCGCGATCGTCGGCGCGTTTACGGAGTGGCTGAATCTTCCCCTAGGCGAGTACGACATCGCGCAGTTGGCCCATGACATCGAGCGCGTCGATCTCGGCCTGGCGGGCGGCAAGCAGGACCAGTACGCCGCGACCTTCGGGGGCTTCAACTTCATGGAGTTCCACAGTGACGACAAGGTCATAGTGAATCCGCTCAGGATCAGGGATCGCTACATTCTCGAGCTCGAGTTCAACATCATCAGCTACTACACCGGTACGAGTCGTCTCTCCTCAACGATCATTGAAGCGCAGCAGGAAAGCGTCAATAAGAACAAAAGCAAGTCGATAGAAGCCATGCACGAACTCAAGAATCAGGCCTTCATGATGAAAGAGGCGCTGCTGAAGGGGGAGCTTTCACGCATAGGTGATCTCCTTGAATACGGTTGGAAATTCAAGAAGGAAATGGCGGATGGCATCAGCAATCCGGTGATCGACGAGATTTACGACGAGGCGCGGAAGGTCGGGGCAACCGGCGGCAAGATCTCCGGCGCCGGAGGCGGCGGGGTCATCACCTTTTTCTGCCCCGGCAACGCCCGCTATTGCGTATCCGAGAAGCTTCGGGAGATGGGTGGAGAGGTCTATCCCATAAAATTCAGTAAATCCGGCCTCGCGACATGGACGATCCACTGACATGAAACAGATTCAAGAACTTGTGCAAAGCTCTATCAGCACGAAGGAAGCCGTGCTTTCTGACGTTGTGCTGCTGAAGAACGTCCAACAGGCTGCGGACGTCATCTCCGCCGCGTTTCGTTCCGACAAGAAGGTGCTCTTTTGCGGAAACGGCGGCAGTGCGGCCGACGCCCAGCACCTCGCCGCAGAGTTCTCCGGGCGCTACTACTTCGACCGAGATCCCCTCTTTTCAGAAGCGCTGCACGTCAATACTTCCTACGTCACCGCCGTCGCCAACGACTATTCTTACGATCAGATCTACAGCCGGCTGGTCAAGGCAAAGGGCCGAGAGGGCGACGTATTGGTTGGCATGTCTACCTCTGGAAACTCGAACAACATCGTTGAGGCGTTCAAGCAAGGCAATGCCAACGGCATGCACGTTATCGCGATGACCGGTCGGAGCGGCGGGAGGATGAAGGAGCACTGCGATCTGCTTTTGAACATGCCATCCGAGGACACGCCCCGGATTCAGGAGTGTCACATGCTGCTCGGTCACATCATCTGCCAGCTTGTGGAGGAAGCTCTGTTCGCAAAGCAGGAGGTTGCGTGAGCGGCACTTGCGGTCGGCCAGGCGCCATCAGGCGCCGGACGCGGCGTGGATCGGCCGTGCGTCGAGGATCAATCGTTTGACATGGTAGAAGAGGCAATCATTCTCGCTGGGGGCAGGGGAACGCGACTCAGGTCGGTCGTTGCTGACATTCCGAAGCCGATGGCCGACGTCAACGGTCGTCCCTTCCTGGCTTACTTGCTGGATGACCTGGCCGCTCAGGGTGTGCGCCGCTGCGTGCTGGCGGTCGGTTACAAGCAAGATGTCATCGTGCATCACTTCGGACGAAGTTACGGTGCGCTCGAGCTGTGCTACTCGGTCGAAGACGAGCCGCTCGGCACCGGTGGAGCCATCGCGCTTGCCAGCAAGCATGCCGATGGGCGCGATCTGCTCGTCGTCAACGGAGACACGTTCTTCAGCATTGATCTCAAAGCCTTTCACGCATTCTTTTCGAGTAAGAGGGCCGCGCTCGGCATGGCGCTCAAACGCATGCAGTGCTTCGATCGCTACGGAACTGTCAAGCTGGCGAGCGATGGACGCATCGCGGGATTCGAGGAAAAGCGGCCATGTGCCGAAGGCCTGATCAACGGCGGGGTGTACCTGCTCGACGCGGCGCTTCTCGAGCGCTACTCGGGGCCGACAAGCTACTCTTTCGAGCGCGAAATTCTGGAGCGAATGTACAAGCAGGAGGCCTTCTACGGGGCCGAGTTCGATGCATACTTCGTCGACATTGGCGTGCCGGAAGACTACGAAAGGTCGAAGCATGACCTCGCCGCCCTTCAGCATTGATCGCGCCTGGAGTCTGTTTCTCGATCGAGACGGGGTGCTCAACGCCAAGCGCGAGAACGACTACGTCAAGCAATGGGGCGAGTTCGACTTCCTGCCGGGCGTTCTCGAAGCTATGCGGCACCTCAGCGCGTGCTTCGGCCGCATCATCGTGGTCACGAACCAGCGCGGCATTGGCCGGGGGCTCATGTCGATCGAGGCGCTCGAAGATATTCACCAGAGGATGCTAGAGGCGATCGATGCTCACGGCGGCCGCATCGATCAGATCTACCATTGTCCAGACCTGGCGGAGCATGATCTCAGGGGCTGGCGGAAACCCAAGGTGGGGATGGCGCTGGAGGCAAAGCGCACGTTTCCCGAGATCGAATTCAAGAAGTCCATCATGATCGGTGACTCCATATCGGATATGGACTTCGGTCGTCGTGTCGGTATGCACACCGTCTGGGTGTCCAAGGAAGAGCCGTCGGCTGCGCAGGCGCCGCTGGTCGATGTAAGCGTCGAGAGCCTCGCTGATGCAGCCGGCTTGTTCACGCGCGATGCGCTGCGAGCACGGCTGTGATCACGGGTGTGCGGCACGGGTCGGCGTTCGGTGCGGCTCGGGGAACCCCTGAAGCACACGCAGGAGTTCAACTGCCTGACCCGCGCTGCCGACAGGCGAGCGCGCCTTCGCGAGTCAGCTTCGTTCTCTCTCGTCGTGCTTATCTGCTGCCGAAGTGCGCACTGCCGTGTGCGCAAGGGATGCGTCGAGGGCCGTTATGACAGCTGGCACAAGGCTCAAAAGCGAGATTGGTCAGGCCACCGCAGACATGAAGCGCCGAAAGCTCCTGTTTATCACCTCACAGCTCCCCTATCCGCCGTTCGGCGGTGGTACGAGCACCTCATGGAACTTCATTCGTTTCCTGAGCGAGCACTTCGACACGTCAATGGCGACGATCCTGAAGTGGGACGACCCCAAAAACGAGGCGGCTTTTCGTGCGCGGGTGAAGCTCGATAGATACTTCAGCCTCGAGCTCAACGTGGAGCGAACGGCGGGGACGGTCGCGCGAAGCTACCTCAAGGGTGTGCCGATCAATCTACTGCGCAATTACCACCCGGAGTTGAAGCGCATCATTCATCAGTGGCTTGAGGCCGGCGGTTTCGACTTCGTGTTCGTAGATCATTATGAAATGTTCCAGTACGTGCCTGACGGGCTGGATGTGCGCGCCGTTCTGCATGAGCACAACGCCGAGTTCGTGATGTGGGCGCGCTACGCTTCGGCCAGCACCAGTCCCCTCAAGAAGCTCGTCACTCGCCTTGAAAGCAAGCGGATCTTCCAGGTCGAGAAGCGCTTCTGCGAGCGGGCGGATCTGGTGCTCGCCAATCCCAACGATCAGGAGGTGCTGACTGCACTTACATCCGGGAAGAGTCGTATCGAGAAGATCATTCCGTGCGGTGAGGACTTCATGCTTGACTGGCCGGATCTGCAGTGGGCAGCGACGGAAGAATCGCTGCTCTATGTCGGCTCTCTGGGCTGGGAAGCGAACGTAGATGGATTGCTCTGGTTTCTCGAAGAAGGCTGGCCGACGCTGAAGGCGCGCAAGCCTGACGCACGTTTCTACATTGTCGGCGGCAAGCCGGACCCGCGGATTGTCTCGGCCGCGGAGGGCCTGGAGGATGTTGTATTGACCGGTTTCGTAGATGACCTCGAAACCTACTACAGCAAGTGCCGAGTCTTTCTTACGCCGCTGCGTTTCGGCAGCGGCGTGAAGCTGAAGGTCATGAATGCAATGTTCAGGGGCATCCCGGTCGTGACGACCGCCATCGGCGCCGAGGGAATGAATGTCGAGAGCGGCACACATCTCCTTTGCGGCGACACCATGTCCGAATTCGTCGACAACGCGGTGATCCTCCTCGAGGATCAGACGACGTGGACCCGCCTCAGAGACCACAGCCGCAGCCTGACGGCTGCTGAATTCTCCTGGAAGACTCAGCTCGAGAACATCAAGGCGCATATCCTTTCCCTCGAGGGGCCCGGAGCGCCCTAGGCCTTAAACGCTTATGCCCTGCGGCTGCCGACGTGGCGGTGCCCAGCCGTTGATGATCGCGCGCTGGATCATCTTGCCAACCGCACTGGGCATGCGCCGTGCCGGTCCTTTTTCACTCTGCGTTGCACAATGCAATGCGTCCTGCGAACGGTTGAACGTCCGCTTCCGTTCTTGGCCCTAGATCTACCCCTTGGGGCTCAGCATTTGGCACGCCCTTTGCGAAAACGGAGGGAAACGCCTTGCGAGCACGCCCATGACGTCACTGCACAGACACCTCGCCCACCACCTCCGGCAGGCGCCCAGCTATCTGAAATATTCATCGCTCCACGAATTCGGAGTGTGTCACGCGTGCGGCCACAGCAGCGTCTTTCTGGCCAGCGGCAACAATCTGAAGGAGTCGCTGAACTGCGCCTATTGCGGGGCCTGGCAGCGCATTCGCTTCATCTCCGAGCTGCTGCTGGAAACCTATTCACAGGCTTCAGCATGCTCACTCAGAGATCTCGTCAGGGAGCCGCTGTTCAGCTCGTTGGACATCTACGAGGCTGCGGCCCAGGGCGCACTCCATGAACGGCTCAAGCATCTGCCGGGCTACGTGTGTTCCGAGTACTTCGAGGACTGTACGCCGGGCCGGGCGCGCAACGGCGTGCGCTGCGAGGACCTGCAACAACTCACGTTCGCCGATGCTCAATTCGATCTTGTGCTGCATACGTCCGTGCTCGAACACGTTCGTAGGCCCCAGGCGGCGATAGCGGAGAGCTTCAGGGTTCTGAAGCCCGGTGGCATCCTGCTTTTTGAGGTTCCGCTTACGGAGGAGGGCGTTCCCGGTGTGCGGGCCCGCACCGTTCCGCGGGTGGATACCAGAACCGATCACGACGTCTTCCTGATGAAGAAGGCCTTTCATGGAGATCCGCTACGGAACGAGGGCGTTCTCGTCTATACGGATTTCGGAATGGACCTTTCGGACCAGCTCGCTGCCGTGGGCTTCGAAGTCTCCGTTCGGGAGCGAGAGCTTGCCCAATCGTCGATGAGCCATGCGATCGTTTTCATGTGCCGCAAGCCCTGATCTGTCGGAGGCCCAGGGAGCAAAGCTTGTGCGCCTATCGCTGAACCCGTTGATCTCCTTGCTCTTGCTGATCGCGCTCTTCGCCGGGCTTCAGGGGGGGCGCTACTTTCTCGCCAACCGGCTGCAGGAAGTCGGGACCTTTTGTGCTCTCCTGGTTTTCGCGCTGGGAGCGTATGCATCACTCTTCAAGCTCGACTATGGCAGCTGGAAGCGCTGGGTATACCTGCCCATCCTGCTACTCGGCGGTATCATGGTCGTCAGTGCGACCACATTCCTGGTGCAGTACGGCGGCAATCTCTTCTTCAGTTTCTTTTCAGCGCGCGAGTTCCTCCTGGGATTTCTTGGCCCTGCCGTTTTCCTGATTGTTCGAGCCGGCTACCCGATAGAGAAACTGCAAGCAGTCATCCTGTTCTGCCTGCTGCTGATGTCACTCAATTATCTGTATTTCTACAATACGATGGACCTGCGCGCGGCGTTTTTCTCCAGTAACCACACGGTCAGCGCGCTGGTGACCTATGACGAATGGCGGGGCTTTCGCCTCAAGCCCTCGATGGTCGCAGTGATGCTTTCGATTCTCACGGGGATGATGCTGATTCGGCAGTTTCGCTCTTTGGGTTCGGTGCTGTTCGCCATGAGCCTGATCGCCCTGGCCGTATACATCTGGACGATCGTTTTGTTCCGTTCGACGCTCGCCACCATGCTGCTGGGCCTTGTCATCTATGCCTGCTTTCTCGCACGCCCTGGCCGTCTTCACGCTGCTTTGCTGGCACTTCCAATCGTCGTGATTGCGTCGCCCTTCATCGTCAGCGCGGCGGGGGACTTCTTTCTTGGCGCCGACGGAGGGTCCCTTCGCATGAAGTCCTTCAAGCTGGCGCTGGACACGCTTTCCTCGCATCCCATCCTGGGCGTTGGAGAGGACAGCGTTTATGGCGTGAGCTACCAGGACATTTTCTCCAAGACCTTCTTCCCGTCGGACATCGGCCTCATCGGCGTTGCCTTCAAGTACGGTCTGGTTGGCGTCGGTCTGTATCTCTATATGCACGTGCTCATTTTCGTGAAGCTCTGGAAGGCGAACATCCGAGTGCGCAAGGCGGAAGGCCGGACCGATCCGATACTGTTCGCCTTCCTTGTTCTGCTCACGGCTCAGAGTTTCAATCTGGTCCTGATTGCCGGCATGGCGTACGCGCAAGGCATTACGATCGCATCGCTGAGCTTGGCGTATGCCTGCCTAAGAGATCCTGGTGAGCCTGGGAGGGAACCTGTTCGCTCGTTCCGTCGCGGCGTAGATGCCCTGTCCGCTTGACGTGCGCGAGGTGCCTTCGCCGTCAGGCGAGGCGACGGGCAATACGCCACTAGTGTCTCCCCCGATTGCGAAGCAGATCTGGCGCCGAACCGCGCTCAGAAAAGTGCCGCTGGCCTGAAGCAGCCTACAAGACGTGCTTTATCGCGTCTCGACTCCTGGCGGCGTCCAGCCGCCGCCGAGGGCGCGGTAGAGGAGCGCGACGCTGAGATGTCGGTCGCGGACAGCTTCGATCAGCTCAAGCTCGGCGTCGAAGAACTGCCTTTGCGCGACTAGTACGTCAATGTAGCCAATGACGCCGTTGCTGTAGCGAGCTGAGGCGAGGCGCAAATACTCCTGCGCTGCGTTGCGAAGTGTTTCGGTCGAATCAGCCAGTTCGCCTGCGCGGCTGAATGTGCTCAGTGAATTGGATACGTCCTCCAAGGCGCGCAGTACCGTGTTCACGTACGCGAGCTCGGCCTGCTCGCGTCGCGCCCAGGCAGCGTCGACGGCAGCTCTTCGAGCACCGGCGTTGAAGACCGGCTGAGCGACTGATAGATCGGCAACCCAGGTACGGCCGCCGGATTTGAGCAGGTCGCTGAGATCGAGGCTTTCGTTCCCGAATTCACCTGTCAGCACGATGCGCGGCAGCAGCTCTGCTTTCGCGACGCCGACGCGAGCGTTGGCGGCGATGAGCCCGAGTTCGGCGACGCGAATGTCGGGTCTCCGCTCCACTAACTCCGCGGGGAGGCCCGGGGGCAGCGTGTCTGTGAGCCTGATGTTCCCGAGTACTGCGCTGCTGTCTATGCCGGAGGGCGTCTGTCCAAGCAAACGTCGCAGCTGATTCTCGAATACAAGCTTCTGGTTTTCGAGTCTTGGGATCTGCTTCTCCGCTTCCGCGAGCGCGAACTCGGCCTGTGCCACCTCAAGCCCGGAAATCATGCCGCTGTCGTTCCTGAGCCGCTGAATCCTCAGGGTCTCGCGGCGCGAATCGACGGTGGAGCGCGTAAGGGTGAGCTGCTGCTGTGCGGCGAGCAGATTGTAGTAGGTGGCGGAAACCGTTCCGATCAGCGACACCTGCTGCGCATATACCTGCCATTCGGTTGACGCGAGATCGGCAGCAGCGGCCTGCGCTTGGCGTCGATTGAAGCCCCAGACGTCGAGCTCCCACGACAGCAGACCCAGAAAGGTGAAAGTGTCCTCTGTCGCTCCGTCGCCGGTCAGCCTCGAGCCATCCTTCCGCTCTTGCTCGGTGGCGAGGTCCAGAGCCGGAAAGAGAGGTGCCCGGGCTCGGGTCAGCTGCGCTTCGGACTCTTGGATACGCGATCGCGCCGCCGCGACATCGAGATTGTTCTGAAGCGCCTGCTCGATCAGCGCGCGCAAGACTTCGTCGTGGAAGACCTCGCGCCAGTCCGGCAGCGGTGTTTCAGCGAGGGTGGGCGACGGATCGGCGCGGTGTTGCGCCGGCAGATTCAGTTCGGGCCGTTCGTAGTCGGGCCCGACTGCGCAGCCTGAGATCGTCAGCGCTGCAAAGCTCACCAGCAGGCGGATAAGCCTAGTCATGGGCGGGCGCCTCGCGCCTTTCACGCGCAAGGCGCGTGAAGGTCGTGAAAAACACCGGTACGAGGACGATGCCAATGGATGTTGCCGCGAGCATCCCGCCCAGAATCGCCGTCGACAGGGTCTGCCGGCTGATCGAGCCGGGTCCCGTAGACAGGACAAGCGGCATGACGCCCAGAATGAACGAGAACGCAGTCATCATGATCGGGCGAAAACGTAGCTTTGAAGCCTCGAGCGCGGCGTCGTAGGCGCTCATCCCTTGATCGTGGAGCTGCTTGGCGAACTCGACAATGAGAATCGAGTTCTTTGCCGCGAGGCCTATGAGGGCAATAAAGGCGATCTGGAAGAACAGATCGTTCTCCAGGCCACGGAGCGAGGAGGCGATAAGCGCGCCGAGCAGAGCGATCGGCGCAATGAGGAGCACCGCGACCGGCAAGGTCCAGTTTTCATAGAGCGCGGCAAGGAACAGCAGTGCGAAGACCGCGGCGAGTAGTAGTGCGACGCCGAGCTGGCCCTCTGAGCGAATCTGCTGATAGGTAATGCCGGTCCACTCATAGCTCATGTTGGGGGGCAGGATCTCGGCGGCTTCTTGTTCGATCGCCCTGATGACGTCGCCACTCGCGTAGCCCGGTGCAGGCGTGCCAGAAATGCTGGCACTCGAGAAGAGGTTGTAGCGGACGATGGCTGCGGGGCCGGTGGTGCGATCGAGATGCGCGAGCACGTTCAGCGGCACCATGTTCCCCGCATTCGAGCGAACCGTGTAGTAAGCGAGGCTGTCAGGTCGATCGCGAAAGCCTTCCTCCGCTTGAGCGGTCACCCGATAAACGCGGCCGAAGAGATTGAAGTCGTTCACGCGCGACGAGCCGGTGAGCACGTTCATGGTGCTGTAGATATCGCTCAATGGCACGCCTAGCGCCTTTGCCTTGGGGCGGTCGACGTTGAGCAGGTACAGGGGGACTTCGGGCTTCAGGCTGCTGACCATCTCGGCGACCTCCGGCCGCGCCGCGACGCGCGCGTTGAGCGCGTCGGCCATCCCGCTGAGTCCGGCAAGGTTTGCGCCACTGCGGTCCTGCAGCTGTAGATCAACGCCCGCGCCGCTGCCAAGGCCCGCGATGGCCGGCGGCTTGAACAGGGAAATCCGCGGCTCGATGATCCGGTCCAGTTCTGGTCGCAGCGCTTCCATTACGCGCTCGACACCGTAGCCGGCCGCGGAGCGCTCGCCCCAATCCTTCAAGATCACTTCCAGGCTAGCGGCCGAATCGTCGGATCCGCTGCGCTTGCTTTCTCCGGCAAGGCTGAACACGTGTGCCACCGCGGGATGCGCCTGGACCACGCGCTGTGCTTGCTCTGCCATTTCGCGGCTGCGGGTGACCGACGCGCCATCGGGCAATTGCAGGTCGATGAAGAACCTGCCCTGATCTTCGCTTGGCATGAAGCCCGCAGGCAGGGCCTGGAATAGAAACAGCGCGGCCACCAGCATGACGGCGAAGCCTGCGAAGCCCTGCCTCGGCTTCTGTAATGCGGTCTCGACCCAGCCGGCGTAGCGCTGTCCGCCGCGGTCAAGCAGACGATTGATCCACTCGAACAGCCTGCTTTTTGGCGGTGCGTCGTCCGGCTTAAGGAGCGCAGCGCAAAGAGCCGGGCTCAGGGTGAGCGCGACCACGGTCGAAATCAGCACTGCCACAGTGATGGTCAGCGCGAACTCGCGGTACATGATGCCGTTGACCCCCGCCAGAAAGGAGATCGGAACGAACACGGCCGCAAGCACCAGGGAGGTCGCGATCAGCGCGCCGGTCAGTTCCGACATGGCCTTTTTGGTGGCCTCGCGGGGGCCGAGTCCTTCGTCCTTCATCAGGCGCTCGACGTTCTCTACGACCACGATCGCATCGTCGACCACAATGCCGATTGCCAGCACCAGGGCGAGCAGGTTCACGGTGTTCACGGTGAAGCCCATGACCGCCATCGCGGCAAAAGTGCCGATGATCGAAACGGGGACGGCGAGAGCGGGAATCAGCGTGGCACGCCAGCGCTGCAGAAACGCGAACACAACCAGCATCACCAGCAACAGTGCCTCCAGGAGGGTGATCAGCACTTCGTTGATCGACGCCTTGATGAAGGTCGACGCGTCATACCAGACTGTCCAGTCGATGCCCTTTGGGAACTGCGCCGAAAGCAGTTCGAGTTCAGCCTTTACGCGGTCGGCCACATCGAGGGCATTCGCGCCGGGCAGCAGATAGACCTGAATGATCGCTGCGTCCTTGCCATCGATCTTTGACTCCAGCCGATAGGCCTGGGCGCCCAATTCGACCCGAGCGATGTCGCGAAGTCGGATCAGCGACCCGTCCGAAGATGCCCGCACGACAATGTTCGAGAACTCCAGCGCCGAGGACAGCCGCCCCTCGGTGGATACCGGCAGCGTGAGATTCAGGTCCTCATTGCCTGGCTGAGCGCCGAGCTGTCCGGCGGCTGCAGACGCATTCTGTTCTCGAATTGCGTCCATAACGTCGCGGGTCGTCAGGCCGAAGCCCGTCATGCGGTCGGGCCTCAGCCAGATGCGCATCGCATAGCGCCGTGATCCGGTGTTGCGGATGCGGCCGACGCCGGGAATCCGCTTCAAGGCACCGTTGATATTGATGCTGACGTAGTTGCTCAGATAGATGTCGTCGTACTTGGGATCGTTCGAGGTCACCGCGATTTTCAGCAGTTCGACGCTGGCGTCCTTCTCGATCGATACGCCCTCCTGGGCGACATCCGCCGGCAGGATCGAATTCGCCTGCTTGGCGCTGTTCTGCACATCCACAGCGGCCAGATCCGGGTTTGTGCCGACGTCAAAGGTCACGGTGATGTTGACGCCGCCGGAGCGGGAGCTCTGCGACCGCATGTAGATCATGTTCGGTACGCCGTTGATTTCCTCTTCAAGCGGCGCAGCGACCGATTCAGCGGCGGTCACTGCCGTAGCACCGGGATAGCTCGTTGAAATCTTTACGGCGGGCGGCGTGATGTAGGGGTATTGGTCGACGGGCAGCGTCAGTAGCGCTATGGCGCCGACGAGGGTAATGACCACGGAGATGACCGTGGCGAAAACCGGCCGATCGACAAAGTGCTGCGCGATCACGGTTCGTCAGCCCTGTTCAGCGATCGCGTTCGCCGCCGCTGTCGCGCTGAGCCGTGCTGCTTTGCGCGCCTCGTTCTCGGCTTCCGTGACGGGCTGCACGGTCTGACCATGACGCACGCGGTGCATGCCCTCGACAATCACCCGCTCGCCTTTTGCGAGGCCTGAGCTGGCAACGATCTCCCCGCCGTTCTGCGGGCCGAGGACCAGGAATCGCTGCTCTACGGTGTCATCGGGCAGTACCACCATTACGTAGCTGCCGCCCTGCTCAACGCGAATGGACTTCTCGTTCACGATCACGGCGCCCGGTACCGCATCAAGTTCCAGGCGCGCGCGGGTGAACTGCCCTGGCAGAAGCTCGCGGGAGGGGTTCGGCACGACGGCGCGTACGGCGAAGGTTCCCGTCTCGGTGTTGACTTCGGGCTCCGTAAAGCTGATGTCGCCTTGATAGCGGTATACGGAATCGTCCGGGAGCGTGATCGTCACCCAGCCTTCAACGGCTTTGCCTTCTTCGTCGATCTGGCGGCGTTCCTCGAAGCTCTCGCGGGAGCGCTGAGCGTTCAGGTAGTCGAGCTCGGTCATGCGAAACTCGATATACATGGGGTCCACCTGCTTGACCGTGGTCAGCAGCGACTGACCCGCCGTGCCGACCAGGGCGCCGACGTCGACACCTCGCGCGCCCGCGAGCCCCGAGATCGGTGCCGTGACGTGGGTGAATTCCAGGTCGAGCTTTGCCTCTGCGAGTTCTGCCTGAATGGCGGATACGCCGGCGGCGGCCTGTTCACGGGCTGAGGTCGCGGTGTCGAGATCGAGCTGACTCGCGGCGTTTTCTTCGTAGAGCGGCTGCAGGCGCTCTACGTCGCGCTCCATCTTCCGCAATTGCGCGACGGCGCTGTCCAGGTTTGCCTGCAGACGATCGACTCGCGCGACGTAAGGGCGATCATCAATACGATAGAGCGGATCGCCTTCCTCGACGTAAGTGCCCTCCGTGTACTCGATCGATTCTATGAAGCCGTTGACGCGTGCACGCACTTCGACGTCCTGCGAGGGATGGGTTACGGCGACATAGTTGCCGTAGATCGGGAAGAAACGGGATTCCGCGGGTGCAATCACCACCTCGGGCGGAGGGGGTGGAACGGGCTCTTCCGCGCAGGCCGTTATCAATGGCGGTACGACGAGCAGGAGCGATCGGAGTGAGATGCGAATCATTTGTACCCTCCCATCGCCGAGACTACCGCGCGGCGCAGGGCCCCTGCCAGCGAGGCGGGCGCTGTATCGCGGACTCAGGATCGCCGACGCGAGATCGCCGACGCGAAATCGTCGCGGGCGTTCCTCTCCGTTCATCTTGCGTGCGGTGCAACCGGGCCCGGCATGTCAGTGAGGATCAGCGCTGGCCGCGTCGATCGCTGTTCAGCAGCCGCGTCGCGCTGGTTTCGGTTTCGCGTCTCTGCATGCGCCTTGCGGTGCGCGCATCTATCCCTGGCGCTTGAACGCGGCGTGCGTGCAGTCGCTTTGCTGTCGCCGTCAGGTACTTTCGCTGTCCTCGCCGTTCTTCGCGACATAGAGGCTCACGAGGCGGGCGATCATGACTGCGACGTAGAGCTGGCCCAGAAGCGCCTCCAGATAGGCGAGGGTGCCCGCGATCACGTTCGTGGGTGTCATGTCGCCGTAGCCCAGTGTGGTGATGGTCACGAAGCTGAAGTAGAAGAAGGCGTAAAGGCGCTGGCCATCGGGAACAGCATGGACGTTCGTTGCGAAGGAACCGGGGAGCAGGACGTCGAGCGTGGCATAGACAAAGGCGAACAGCATTGCCATGAGCACATACACGTTGACTGCGCCCCAGAGCGTTTCAGCATCTATTTCCCTGCGAACGAACAGAAGCGTTCTGGTTTCCAGGGCAATCAGAAAGCCGTAGAACACCATGCCGAGTACGCTAGAGAAGAGGGCGATGAGCGATGCGTGCACGAAGCTTGAGGTGATGCCAGGCACAAGCGCGAGGACCCCAAGCAGCGCTGTGAACTGCAAGGCGGTGCGGCTTCTGGCCACGGCGAGAGGGCCAGCGACGAACACAAGACCCATGGCCAGGTAGACCACCAGATTGGGACCGTCGGGGTTCAGCGTTACCGCAATAGGCCCGATGAGGAGGAACACCAGCAGTGCGAAGAACAGCGCTCGCTGGCTTTGCAGGGGTCGCGCGAGATCGTCTAGTGCGGTGTTCATGGAACACTCCTGTAGCTCTTGGCGCTTGCCTGTGAAGCGAGGGGGCATCGTGTCAGGATTCTGGGTGCTTGAAGCATGCAATCACGACAGGAGCGCATCCACATGCGTAACGGCGCCCCAAGATTACGGGCAACGACCCTTGGCTTGCTCTGCTCGATGCTGTTCGCGGCGCCCCCCGCGGCGCTGGCGGGAAACCCGGTCATCTATCCCGCTGACGGCCAGTCGGCAGAGCAACAGCGCGATGACGAGGGCCAGTGTTTCGTCTGGGCGCGCGACGAGTCAGGCTTCGACCCTCTGGCGCCGCCGGAAGTCGATACGGCTGCGGCTCCGCAGCGACGGGGCGGCGCCCTTCGGGGGGCCGCGGCGGGCGCGATCGTGGGGGCCATCGTTGATGGGTCTGATGGCGCGGGCGAGGGCGCCATGGCGGGGTCGGTGTTCGGGCGTATGCGCCAGAGCGGGCAGAACCGGGCCGCGCGCGGCGCCCGGGCTGACCAGATTCAGGCGCAGAGCGACGCGGTGGCGGCTCAGCGCGACCGCTTTGATCGCGCGTACGCTGCCTGCATGAGCGGCCGGGGCTATACGGTCAACTGAGTTATCGGCGCCGCAGGCGGCCGCCGCCCCGGAATTGCCGCGCCCGATTCCCGTAGCCCTGCAGCCCCTGCCGCCGGGCGCGATAGCTCTGGTCCAGGGCGTCGAGGCGGCGGTTGCGTTCGCGATTCGAAGCGCGCGCGCGTTCCATGCCGCTTGCAAGATCGTCCCGGCGCACGCCCTGCTCGCGGCTGACCCGTTCCACCGGTTGCCAGGCGCCGTTCTCGCGCTTGGCCCAGCCTTCGTCGGTACGCCGGTAGACTTCGCCGGCGCTGCCCGCGTACAGGTCCCCTGAAGGTGCCTCGGCGAGCAGGGCGCGGTCGAAGCCGCGCCCGGCAATGGTGCCGGTCGCGCCTCCAGACGTTTCGAAGTCGGTTCGCCTGCCGGCGTCGCCTCGCACCGTCTCGGTCGTGATGGTTTGGTCCCCTGATGTGAATGCGCCTTCCCGGGTAACGGTGCCATCCGGACCGACGCTGCGTTCGATGCTGCCGGTTCCTCCACCGGAGCCCCGAAAGTCGACCGCCCCTTCTCCGTCTTCGAAGCGTCCGTCGCTGAGGACCGTGCGGCCGTCGCTGGTCACGAATTCACCATGCGAAGTCATGCCGTCACCCCGGTAATCGCGGACGACCTCGCCGCCGCCGCCGCGGCTGCTTTCGAGGGTCGTGCGACCGATGCCATCGTCGTAGCGTCGCTCGATTTCCGCTCGGCCCGCGCGTCCTTCGATTGCGGTGTCGATCTTCCAGGCGTTGTCGTCGGCATCGTAGTACCGCCGGGTCTCGACTCCGCGCCCGGTGCGGGGGTTGTAGCTTCGGCCGGACAGGGCCCACTCATCGCCGTCCCAGGTGCTTTCTGCGGTGCTGTAGCGGCCGGTGCTCGGGTCATAGCTGGAACCGTATCCATAGCCGCCGTAGGGCCCGTAGTAGCGCGTCCAGGAACCGTAATGACCCGTTCGCGGGTTGTACCAGGAGGCTGAACCATAGCTGTAGGGGTATGGGTAGAAGATCGGAAACCCCGGATACCAGGGGTGATAGGGGTCGTAGTAGACCCAGGGCGCGTAGTAGTAACCCGTCCCCCACACGGGGACGCCGTGGTAGATGTAAACGCTCTGATAGCCCGCGGTTGTCGTGTAGGTGATGGTCGTGTCGTTCGCGTCTTCCACCTGGGCGTAGGTCGTATGGTGAATCGGCGATGAGGCGGGGATTTCATAGATCGCTTCCGGGATGCGCGCCGTTGCGCGCCAGGGCCCGGTGGCCGCGTCGCTTTCGTACCAGATGCCCTCGAAGCACAGGTAATAGCGCGCGCCGACGCGAAGGACGTCGTAGGGCGTATTGATCCCGCGTTCCACATCGGTCGCGTCGATCGCCTTGAAAGCAGGCTCGCCGGACCAGCTGACGTCAATGCCTGGTTCGGCGCCTCGCTCGACTCGTGTCCGGCGGGGCAGCATCGCTTCGAGTGCTGCTGTACGAGACTCGCGCGTGCCGGGCACAGCGGCCAGCACCGCGCTGCGCGGGTGGTCCCTCGGAATCTTTGCGAAGGTATCCGGCAGCATCTCCACGGGCGCCCAGCGCGCGCCAGTGAGCTCATCGGAACGGAACCAGCGTCCGGATGCGAGCAGGTACCAGTCGGCACCGGCGCGGAACAGTGGTGCGTCCGTGTTGGTGACCCAGGACAACTCGCCGCTGCCCACGGTTTCGAGCGCCGGCGGCCCGTCGAGCACCACGAGCTCCGCAGGTGCTGTTCGCACTGCAATGTGCGGAACCTCTGCGTCCGTGGGGGCATCTTCGGCCGCGGCGGCGGCTGCGGCGCGAGGGAAACGCTCGGCGGACAGGTTGTGCAGGTCGTCGGGCAGCACGCCGGCCCAGCTCCAGGGGCCCTCAAGTTCCGGTGCCGTGAGCCAGCCGGCAGCATCCAGCAGCCAGTACAATCGGGATGCATCCTGAAAGAGAGTCCAGTTCGTGTTGGCTACGAACATGAGTCCGGAATTCCGGATGGGCACAAACAGCGGTTCGCCATCCGTGATCAGGAGGCGGGCCGGGCCCTGCTCGACGATGACTTCGGGTGCCTCTGCGGCGAGCCCCGGCGTGTCCGTGGGCAGCATTTCGTCCGCCAGGTGGCTGAGAACAAGATCCAGCGGGGTCTCCCGCGTGGCCTCCGGCAACGCCGCCTGCAGCATCTCGTAGTGTCGAACTTCGCTTCCGCGTCCGTCGGCAAACTCGATGGCGACAACTTCGAGATTGCTTACGGTGACGATTCTTCGGTCAACGTCGGGTAGTGCATCTGCCTCGAAGGTCACGGTGGCGTAGATGACTTCGTCGCTGTCCGCGGGGTGCGCCTCCGCGGCCGCGGTGCCCTCTATGTGCTTGAAGTCCGTCCAGGCGTGAATCTGTGGTGCGTGGATCAGAATGAACCCGTCTTCATTTTCCAGTCGGCGTGGATAGGAAAGATCACGGATCGTTGCTTTCCACAGCGGCTCAGCTGCGCCGGCCGTTTCTCTTGATCGGGCCTCTTGGGTCACCACGAATGCAAGTAGCAGCGTCACGAACAGCCGGCTCGCGCTTGTGCGGTTTTGCTTCATGACGGTCTCCGGTGGCTCGCGTGCTGGATGCTATCGCTTTGTCGCGCAGCGCGCGTTGCTGTTCTGGTTGGTGAGACGTCGTGTGCTCGCTAGACTCGGACGCAGGGCGTAGGAAGGGGAGCCATCATTATGAGACCAGGAACCGCGGCGCTGTGGAGCGCTCTGCTGACGCTTGCCGGGTGCGCTGCACCGACCCCGGAGATTGTTACGGATGACCCACAGGCCTTCACGCATGACGGCCTCGCGCCGGTCCGGGGCACCCGCATGGACCAGGTCTGGGCGCGTCCCGGCCTCGATCTGACCGGTTACGAGAGGATCGTTTTCCGCGGCGCGGGGATTGCCTATCGCCCCGTCGATCCCCCCCGTGCCGCCCGAGGTTTGCGTACAGGATCGGATAGCGAGTTTCCGCTCACAGCCGCCCAGCGTGAACGCCTGGAAGGGATCGTTCGCGAGGCGTTCGCAGACGAGCTCGGCAAGCTTCAGCGTTTCGAGGTCGTCGATGCGCCGGGTCCTGGCGTTCTCCTTCTACGAGGCGCGCTCGTCGATGTCGTCAGCCTCGTGCCGCCAGAGCGGGCTGGCAACGTGGATGTGTACCTGAGCTCCGTTGGCGAGGCGACGCTTGTAGTCGAGCTCCTTGACGCGGAGTCAGGCGCAGTCCTTCTTCGGACGGCGGATCGCCGCGCAGCCGAAAGCAGGGGGTACATGATGGAGGCGAACCCGGTGACGAGCTGGGCTGAGGTCCGTCGCCTAGCAGATTCATGGGCGTTGCTGTTGCGCGAGCGCCTGGATGCGATCGACACAGCGCTGCCGCAGTGAGTTCGGGCGAATGCTCGCCCCAAATCGAGCTGTCAGGCTTGTCGACACCTGGGCCCCTGCTGTCGGCCACGGTCTGCGCCAAGGGGGCGCAGGCCATTTTCGAGCGCGCCGATGCGGTGGCGCGCGTCCCGCGCATGAGGGGCCATTCAACGGCGATCGCGCTCGGCGGGCGGCGCGCGTGTAGGCTAGCGGGGCGAGGCACGCGGGCACTCGTCCGCGTTCAATTCCCGGCGCCGCCCGGGTAGCGGCCGTGGCGATCGACCGAGTTCGAAGTGCCTTCCGCGTCGGCTGCCACGAGTGTGATCTGCTGGTGGACGTACCAGCCCTTGCGCCGGGTGAGCGCGCCCATTGTCCGCGCTGCGGGTATCACATCACCGCGCACATCCCAGATCAGTTCCAGCGTGGCCTTGCCCTATCCATCGCCTCTCTCGCGTTCATGGCCATTGCGCTGAACTTTCCTTTTCTGTCCTTTGAGCGCGCGGGCATCGCCAACAGCATGACGCTGCCGCAAACGGCGCTCGCGCTCTATGGAGAAGGCGCCGTCGTGCTGTCGCTGCTGGTGGCAGGCTTCATCCTGCTCATTCCTGCTCTCATGCTGGCGATCCAGTGCGCACTCTGTTTCGCGGTGCTCACCGAGACGAACAGCCCCGTACTGCGGCCCCTCGGGCGCCTCGCAACGGAACTCGTGCCCTGGAGTTTCGTGGAGGTATTCATCATTGGCGTCATCGTGAGCCTGGTGAAGCTCACGAAGATGGCAGACGTGTCCCTGGGGGCCTCGTTCTGGGCATATGTAGGTTTTGCGCTCACCTTTGTCGGCGCTTTCACAAGCCTTGATCGCCATGCGCTTTGGGCGGCGATCGCGGAGCGCAGCCGATGAACTTTCCGGCCGGTACTGCGGCAGGGGAAGGGCTTGCGATATGTCATGTCTGCCATTTGCTCGTAGACGTGAACGAGCGCGCGTGTCCACGCTGCGGTGCCCACCTCCATTTGCGCAGGGTGGACAGTCTGCACCGCGCCATGGCGCTGCTGGTGACCGGGGCGTTGATGCTGTTGATCGCGAACCTGCTCCCTATCATGTACACGATCCAGCTCGGTCAGACGATCGAGAGCACCATCATCGGCGGCGTCGTGCTCCTCTGGGAGCTGAAGTCGTATCCGATTGCTGCGGTCATCTTCATCGCGTCCGTCATGGTGCCAATTGCCAAGATCGTTGCCATGGGCTATCTGTGCTGGTCCGTTTCTCGCGGGCGGCGCCTTGGGCCGCTCGAGCGTACGCGCATCTATCGCGCAACCGAGTTCGTCGGTCGCTGGTCGATGATCGACGTGTTCGTGGTCTCGATCATGGTCGCGCTGATACAGCTTGGTTCGTTGATCGCATTCCGCCCAGGAATCGGTGCGATTGCTTTTGGCGCCGCGGTAATCCTCACCATGGTGGCGGCTGAGCAGTTCGATACGCGCCTTATCTGGGACGAATCCGAGGGTGAGACGGGGACGGAAGATGAGTGAGCAGGAGGCGGTGGTCACGCGGCGCAGGCGGTTACCGGCGGTCTGGTTCATTCCCCTCGTTGCAGTGCTGCTCGGGTTGTGGCTGGTCTATCAAGAGATCAGCTCACGGGGCCCGGTCATCACGCTGAGCTTCCAGACCGCGGAAGGGATCGAGGCTGGTAAAACCGTGGTCAAGTCGCGCAGCGTCGCTTTCGGTGTCGTTGAATCCGTGGTGCTGAATCCTGAACTGGAGGGGGTCACCGTTACGGTGCAGCTTGATCCGGGCGCGGAGCGTTTTCTGCACGAGGACACTCAGTTCTGGGTGGTTCGAGCCCGGGTCGCCATGGGTGGTATCTCTGGGCTCGGCACGCTGCTTTCCGGCGGCTACATCGAACTCGCGCCAGGCGTCGGCCAGCTGGGCCGGCGTGATTTCGTGGGGCTTGAGGATCCGCCCGTAACGGCTGCAGGCGCGCCGGGCGTTCACTTCACGCTGACAAGTGAGCGTGCCGGTTCGGTGAATCCGGGGGATCCCGTGCTCCATCGTGGCTTCACGGTGGGGCGCGTGGAGCGCGCAGTTTTCGACGTTGAGCGTGAGCGCATGGTGTACGACGCGTTTGTCCGGGCGCCCTTCGACAGCCTTGTCCGCACGGATACGCGATTCTGGAATGCGAGCGGTATCGAGTTCACGGCGGACGCATCGGGTCTGCGCGTCAGAACGGGCACAGCGGAATCACTGCTCGGGGGCGGGGTCGAGTTTGCTGCTCGCGACGATCACGCGGACAGTGCTTCGATCCGCGATGGCGCTGAATTCGAGCTTTACGCCAGCTATGAGGCCGCGCAGGAGGACCCTTTCTCGGCGTTTACTGAGTATGTAGTACTCGTTGAGCATTCCGTCAGGGGACTCAACGCCGGCGCGGCCGTCGAGTTCCGAGGTACACCCGTAGGGCGAGTGGTTCGGGTGATGCTCGAGAATCTCCTGCTCAGTGGCACAGGCCGGACAGGGGCGCCGATGCCCGTACTGATTCGCCTCGAACCGGGGCGCCTGCGCATGCTCGATTCCAGCGCTGGCGTCGATCGGCTTCGCGAGAGTGTCGAAGCAGCCGTCGAGCACGGCCTCTATGCGCATCTCGAAACGGGAAACCTCCTCACTGGCCAACTCATCGTCGGCCTCGACTTCTATCCGGACGAAACGCCCGGCGCGCTTGGCGAGTATCAGGGATTCACCACCCTTCCGACGCTCGGTACGGGGCTCGAGCAGATCCAGCAAAAGCTCGTCACCATCCTTGACGAGATTGGTGCCATGCCGCTTGCGGAGATCGGTACGGCCGCGCAGCAGACCCTGAATCAGTCGACCGCAACGCTTGCTACGCTGGAGGCGACGCTGGCGCAGGTAGATAGCGTCCTCGCGCAAGATGCCGTCGGCACGCTGCCCGGTGAACTCTCAGCGACGCTGTCCGAACTGCAGCGAGCGCTCGACTCTTATTCCGAGGGCAGTCCGCTCTACGAGCGTATCGACCGAACGCTACTGGAGGTGAACCGGACCCTGCGTCGGATGGAAGGGCTGGCTCGATCCATCGAGGAAGAGCCGCGGTCGCTCATCTTCCCGACGCGACGGGAACCCGACCCCGAACCCGGAGTATCGCCATGATATCCGCTGTGCGAGTCCTCCTGCTGCTGGCCCTTGCGCTCATCGCCGGATGCGGAAGCGCGCCCGTGCAGGAAGTCACTTATTATCTTTTGCGAAGCGAGCCACCCCGGCCGGGCGTGACCAACCTGTCCGTGACGCCGGTGATCGGCATCGGCACAGTGCGTGTCGCGCCCTACCTGCTGGACGATGGCATCGTGCTGGAACGGTCCGACGGCGAGGTCCGCACTGCGCGCATGCACCGCTGGTCCGAACCCCTGGACGAATCCTTGCGCCTGATTGTGAGCAACCGGGTTTCGGCCGTGCTCGGGCGCCCCCTGCTCAGTAGTGCGCAAGGATCCGACGTGAACTTCTCGGTCGATCTCTCGATCGAGGAGTGGCACGCGACGGAAGCGGGGGTGGTGCACCTGGTGGCTCGTTGGGTCGTCCGCGCTACCGATAGCGAGGAGGCAACGCGGCGCTTCCGCTTCTCGGATCGCGCCGTGCTGGCGGAGCCGGGTTATGCGGCGCTCGTGCAGGCCCACCTGAATCTGGGCGAGCGTTTAGCCGACGCTGTAGCAGGCACGCTCGCGCCGCTGCAGTCGGTGCAACCCTGAATCAGTAGCTTGCTGTGGTGCAGGCTCCGAATGCGGTGAAGGAGGCGGCGTCTGCGGCAGCGCTGAACACCATTTCACCGTTGGCCTCGTCGATGGAGATGCTGTAGCCGAGACCGTCTCGAACGCCGTCGATGCCGTCCTCCACACCCTGTATCACCAGCCGGCCGTCGACGTGCTCGGCGTGGTCGATAACGCTCGCATGGCCGGCTCCGCCTTCAACCGATTCGATCTTTGCGCGTTCCACGTCGATGCGGATGAAGCGAGGCCCGCCTACGGCATCTGCTGGCACGCGCGCGCAGCCGTCGACCGTGCATTGATGGTACGGCCCCGGCGCGCATAGTAGCGGGCGGCTGCCATCGAAGGCCGCAAGGGCCGTTGTGGGTGTAACGCAGGCGATGAGCAGGGCGGCGCGCAGGAGCATGCGTGGACTCTCCGAAGATGCTGGGCAGCACGCGTTTGGGCGTTTGGCCCGGAATGCTGATCGTGCCGACATTCAGTGCATTGATGAAGAGTGAGCCGATCAGGGGGCACGACTTCCTGAAGCTAACCTGGCCGGCCGCTGCGCACAGGTTCTGCAATCCGATGCCTTCCGCCGGCTTCGAGGCCTGGAATCAGAGCAACGCAACTTGTTCGCCTGCGCGATCGACGTCAGCACACTTTCATGGACGCGTGAGCAGGGCTGCGGTTCGGGTGCCCGGCGCTCCGATCAAGTGCGCCACGCTTATGCTTCGGCAGTGTCTACTCGATGAGGGGTGCTGCGTTTCTTGCATCTCTCGAGCCTTTGAGCCTCAGCCTTCAGTAGGGCGCGATCCGGCGGACCAGCGGGCGCCGAAGCGGGCAGGACCGTAGCTAGGAGGCAGCCATGTCGGCGCTTGCAGACGAAGCCTATCCGCCTCGGATACCCAAGGTTCGGCTGCGGGCGTCTTGCGTGTACGCAAGCTGTGTGGCCCTACCGTTGATCATGGCGCTTTTCAGTCCTGCGCTGGGCAGTGAGTTCGTGGTGGATGATGTGGCGTCTGCGGGGGCGGGGGGCTGCACGATCGGTAGCTTTCGTACGAATACGCATACAGACCTATCCGATGCCCTCGATGCTGCGCGTACCGATCCGGCGGGCCCGCATCAGCTGTTCGTCTGTGACGGGAGCTACGTCGAGGCCGGCCCGCTTGCTATCAACAGCAACAGTCTCGCTGGCCTGACGCTGCAGGGTGAGTCCATCGCAGGCACGGTGGTTCAGGGGGGCACCGCGGACCTCGTCGAGGTTCAGCGCCCTGGCGTAACGCTGCGAGATCTGTCGCTTCGCGGTGGTCGCTTCGCGGTGGAAACGAGCACGATCGGGACCGCGCTGACGCTCGATTCGGTCAACATCGCCAATACGCTGAACGATGCCGTGCGGCTGAATGCGAGCGACGTGACGCTGGCGAACCTCGTTATCGAAGGGGCGGGCTCGGCCGCAAGCCATGACGGTATTCAGGCCAATCCCACGGTGCTTGGAAGCTTCACGGCGACCAGCCTCACCGTAGACGATGTCGGGGGCCATTGCGTGCGCCTTCGCGGGGGTGAGCCCGGGGCGCCGGTAACGCTCACGAATCTGGTGCTGACGAACTGCGGATCGGTTGGCCTGCGTACGGAAGCGCGGATCGATGACCTAAGCATTGCTGGGCTGTCCGTTCAGAGCACCGGCCTTGGGCATTGTCTTCACATTCAGGGCGGAGACGTTGCGGCCAGCGGCGACGTGCGCCTGAGCAACATCACGCTTGCTGACTGCGGTGACGGCGCAACGGATACGGGGCTGCTCGTGAGTGTGAACAATGGTGCAGGCGGGGCAAGAGTTCAGGTGGATGACGTGAATGTGTCGGGCGCGGGGCGCGGAATCTTCTTCAATAACCTGCGCGCGAATGCGCCCGGAGACGTTCGCCTCACTCGTCTCACGGTCTCGGGGACGACCGGTGGCGATGGGGTCACGTTCAACAACTGTCATGGTGCGGAAGTCGAAGATCTAGACGTGTCCGAAGCAGCGGCGAACGGAGTGATCGTGCAGCGCGGTGATGGCATGTTGTTCGATGCCGCCGTTAGCGCGAGCAACCAGATACGCACGAGTATCGGTGATGGGCTCGTGCTTCGTAACAACGCCAATGACAATGAGTTTCGTGCTTTTCGCCTTGAGGATAATGGGGACGATGGCGTGACGCTGAACAACTCGAAGCGCAATCGATTCGAGTCCTTTGCCATCGAGCGGGTGGCGAGCGGCCATCAGGATGGCGTCACCCTCGCGAACAACGCCGACGGTAATCAGTTCGAAGGGCTGGGCATCAGCGATACGGCGAACGACTGCCTGCGCCTCGATGGAGGCAATGATGTCTCGATCATGAACGCCTCCTTCAGTCGCTGCGGCGATATGGGCCTGGACCTCACGCCTGCCAGTGAAGCGGACCTGCAGGTCCGCAACATCGTCATCACGGGAACAAGGAACCATGCACTGCGCATTGCGAACTACGCTTCAGGAAGCGTCGTGCTGGAGCAGCTTTCTATCAACGACGCAGGCGGTTTCGTGCCACCTGGGGGCAGCATCGTCAACGGAGCAAGGGGACTCTTCGCGCAGAATTCATCAGGCCTTTTAATACGTGACTTCGAAATTGCGCGAACGCTCGGTGACGGCCTTGCGTTCGACAACGTCGATGCGAGTGCGGTCGAAGTCGCCGTGCAGGCGCGCAACCGGATCACGGCCGCAGGCGATGCAAACAACGATCATGGCATCGAGATCCTGCGTGGGGCTGATGGCAACGTGTTGTCGGCGATCGACGTGATAGATGCCTTCGATGATGGCGTGCGGCTCAGCCAGAGCGTCGGGAATACTCTGACAGACGTCGCGATCACGACGCCTTCCGTTGCGGCTTCTTTCGGTGTCTTCCTGACCTCAGGCGCCGTCGACAACACGTTTGACGGATTGTCCGTAGACGGCGTTTCCAACGACTGTGTTTTCACCAATTCCAGCGGCCTGACCCTTTCCGGTGCGCAGCTGACTCGCTGCGGCGACATGGGCGTGGTCGCTGACCTCAATCCTGCCGCCGTTGGCGTGCTTACGCTGGCGCAGCTGAGCGTGAGCCAGACGGTCGATGACGCGATTTTTCTGCGGCGCTTTCTGCCCGGATCCAGCGTTGTTGCAGCAGAAATCGCCGTTGCTGACTCGGGTGATATTGGTCTCCATCTAAGCGCCGTGGCTGACGGGCGCTTCGACGATCTTTCGATCGAGCGCAGTGGCCGCTTCGGGTTACTGCTCGACGGAGCGACGGACAATCGCTTCGGCGTGAGCGCGACGGTGCGAAACCGAGTTGTGGACAATGATGATGGCGTTCAGCTGACCGGCGGGGCCGATGGCAACGTGCTTCAGGATTTTCTCATTGCGGGAAGCGCCGACGATGGCGCCATCTTTTCCGGAGCAACCAATAATCGGCTCGAGTCCAGTGAAATTGAGGGCAGCGGGGACGCGGGCGTGCTGTTTACGAATTCGTCATCGGGCAACGTCCTGCGCGGCAATGTGATTCTCGCTAATAGTGGTTCGGGAGTTCTGATCGCGGGCAGCGGAACGAATGCAGGGAACACCGTTTCGGAAAATTGTCTGCGCAATTCGCTTAACGCGCTTGACGACGAGGCCGGCGCTGCGAATGCCTTCGATGATGGTGTCCTTGGCAATTTCTGGGGCAGCCTGACGGCGGATGGAACGGGCTACTCCGAGGCCTGCACGGACAGACGTCTGGGCGCCCCACCACTGAATGACGACATCTGTGATGCGCATCCGGTCGAGCCTTTCCCCTACGGTGTACCAGGGATGGGTGGGAGCAGTGACCGCTTTCCGCTTCAGCAGTGCGTGGACTTTGCGAGTCCCGGCAACGTCAGCATGCGCATCGAAAAGGAAGTGCTTACGGTCGACGACCCGGTCAACGCGAGCCTGCCGAAGGCTATACCGGGCGCGACGCTGCGCTACACCGTTACCGCAAGCAATCTGGCCGACTCCGGTATCCGCTCCGGCATGGCGGAAAGTGCGCGCATCACCGACAGCCTCGACGCGTTCGTTTCGATCGGCGCCCTCAGCTGGATCGCTGATTCCATGGTGCGCACAGCGCCGGACTACGACAGCGGGGCGACAACGCCCCTGACGGATGCGGACTCAGCGGACGATGACGCCAGCTTTGGTGTGATTGCCCCCAACACGCTCGTTGTCGAATGCGGTGACCTGAACGCCTCAGAGCAGTGCACGATCACTTTCGAAGTGCGCATCGACTGACGCCGCCCAGGTTGCTCCTGTGTGGTGCCGGCGTTCGCCAGGATCATCGGTACTCGTAGGTCTCTTCGGGTTACGGCGGAGGAGCCAGGGCGCGGCTGAAGTCGGGACATGGCTTTCCGTTTCTTTATCCACCATTCGTACAAGCCATGCCCGCGCCGAGCAGTCTTCTCGTGCTATAGAACGGACGCGGGTCGCGGTTCGGTATGGGATTGCTGGCGCCCGCACACCTCGCGGCGCCCCATTTAGGGGCCGTTTGCGGGTGGAGGGCCTTCTCGCACCTGAACTTTCGTATGTGTTCGAGCGGGACGGCACGGGTTCTGAGTCCTCGCGGGAGGGGACCGGTCGCAAGCCGACTTTATGCTTAACACCAAGAGGCGCTTATGTTTTCGAGAAACGAATCAGTGAAGTTCTGGCTGTCGTGCGTGCTGGCGCTGTCCTTGCCGCATCATGCCGCGTCATCCGAGCTGAGCGACCAGGCATACCTCGACAAGTACCCGTACGTTTTTCACCTCGTTCAAAAAAGTCTCTGGGACGAAGCAGTGGAAGCCGATGCCATCTATTACCCGCCCACTTACGAGCAGGACGGGTTCACCCACGCCACCGCCAATCCGGATTTCCTGCTGACGATCGGCAACCATTTCTACCAGGAGGTCGAGGGAGACTGGCTGTGTCTGCGGATGTCGGTCGACTCGCTGGCGGCCAGTGACGTACGGACCATTTTCGAAGGCACAGCCCCGGTTGGTGACAAGGAGGCGGATTTCGAGGGCACGGACAGCGAACTCTTTCCCCACATCCTCGGTGGGATTCATCCATCCGCCGTACTCGAAGCGCACCGGGTCTCGCGAAATGGTGAGGGGCGTTTCATCTCCGTTGCTGACGTTGCCACGCAAACAACGCTCTACCATATCGTCAGCGAGAAGGAACTGAGCGAGCTTACGATCGACGATGTCTATTCGCCCGCCTCGATCGAGCTTGAGGGGTATATCCACTTCTCGAAGCTCGAATTGATTCTGCCGATCGCGAACGACGCCTACCGCGACCGAGAGGTTCTTTTCCTGCTTGAAGTGACCTTCGACAACGACGACGAGGATCTGCGCTGGATTGGGGACAATCCGGATTTCTATCGCGGCCTCGATTTGAGCATGGTGGGACGGAAGATCGAATTCTTCCGCGATGAGAACGGGCTGTGGGCACTGCCCGACGATCTGGATTGACCGCGGCGCAGCGGCGAATTCGATCGCTCCGCTTAGGGGCGGCTGCGAGGGGGCCAGGCAGAGTACCTGTGGGCCGCGGCTTGCTGGCCCCGTCTCATGTACGGCCCGTGAAGGTCAGGCGGGGTGCGGGTAGAGCTCCCTACCGCGCCTGCCGAATTGCACGCATGCTGGCGTTCCAGGAGATTGCGCTGGTGAAGCCGGGCGCGCGGCGGCGGGCCTGGCATGCGCTGCGGGGTACCGATCAGCGCAGGCACGAACATGCGTCCGGCCTGTATCTCGCCGTCCTTGAGAGGCACGTTCCGCGCGCGGTGGTCGCTCTGGAGACCTCAGGCGATCGCCTCGCTGGTCGGATGCTCGCCGGCCGCACCTCGTAAAGACGGCTAAGTTTCGGTCGTGCAGGGATCATGATCGCTGCGCGCGATAAGAACGCGCCGCGTTCCCTGCGCGTTGACGATGACTGCCGCGTCAGGGGGCGACGCGAACTGCGCGCAGTCTGAAGTGTTCGCTCTGAGCCCCCTTGAGCCGTTGTCGGCAGCCAGCCTGCTCATCTCACCGACGGCGCTGCACGCGATGCCGCTCAAAAGGTCCGTTGCGGTCAGTTGAAGTACTGCGCTTCGAACGTCGCGATCGGCTTTTTCGCTGCGTTCAGGAGCCTCATGGAGTGCTCATGGATCGAGAAATAGCGGGTTGCCTGGAGCGCGTCGACGAATGCTGACTCCGTTTCCATGCCGCCGATGCAGGCCCTCCGCGTCAGTGCAAGCTGTTCGATCGTCAGGTCATTTCCGGACGTGGTGAACGTGCCTGTGAGTTGATTGCATCCCGCAAATCCTCGTACTCCGTTGTCGCCATCGTCACGCATCTGGAAGAAGGCCTCTCGCTGCTGGCCCTCAGCCATCACTACGGGTGTTCCGCTGAGGCTCACGAGTTTCCAGTAGCTGTTGGTCAGCGTGGCAAGGGGATTCACGGAAACGACGGCGAGGCCTGTGTCGGCGCCGCGTGTGTCGTTCGGCGAAGGGCTCGCTCCACCGAGTGAGACGAGCCGTATCCGGGGCAGCTCGTTCGGTGCCGCGAAGGGATCGAGCGCCTGCGTGGAAGTCATGATCATGCGGTCGGAAACGCTGATCGTCGCGCGCAGGCTATAGCGCATCCCGGCCTCGATGGCGCCGGGCTCCCAGGACAGCTCGAAAGGATAGGGCGGTGCGCCCTCGAGGGTCCGCTCGGTCTTTGCGATCGCAGTCGATGCAACGTCCGTTTTAGACACGTCCTCGAGCGAGACCGTCAGCAGCGCGTCTGGAGGCAAGAGCTTGCGTTCCAGGTAGTACGCCTCGCCGCTGAGGGTCGTTGGCCCATCCATGGTCGAGCCTTCGTCTTGCCCGGAGATCTGCATGCAACCCGCGAGGCACAGGACGGCGGTCATGAAGCTCGTACGACAGATTTGCATGGCGACCTCGTCGGCGGCGGACAGAACATGTGTGCCGCGGCATCGTAGTGAGGGGCGTCGCGTAGTTGCAAACGGTTGCCGGAACGCGCCGCGCATCGCGTCTCGAGGCGATAGATGCACGCCTGCGTGTTTGCCGCCATGGCGATCGGATGACGCACGGCTCCTCCTGAGCGCCTCCAGTCAGGCCGACAGGGGGCGCTGCGTACCGGGTCAGCCGTCGCAGAACTGCTGAAACGCCTCCGCAGTGTTCTCAAGGCCTTCCTGCTGGGCGAGTTCCCAGGGGCGCTGGCACTCAGCGAGCGCCTCGCACCATTGATAACCCGCTGATGGGATGCAGCCGTGCGCATCGCGATCCCCCCCCACCCGGGCCGGCTCTAGGCCCGAGCCGCTGCTCCTCGGTGGTTCGCCCTCGCTGCATGCGCAGAGGACGAGGGCCAAGCAGAAGGCGGGCAGCACTGCGCTCGATGATGTCGGCATTGCGGCTCCTTTTTCGTGTGCGAAACGCTCTGAGTTCGGCACGCAGATCATCGCAGGGCGAAAGCCGCGGCGCGCGCTGCGTCGCAATGCCTGCGCCTTGGTGCGGGTCCCTGGCGGGGCGCCTTTCCTTCAATAGCGCGCCTGACCGTTTGGCTTGCCGCGTCCGTCGGCGAGGTCGCCTTTGCGCTGGTACTCGCAATGGCCGCTTTCCCGGAGCGAGCTGGGCAGGGTTCGTATGGCCCGTGCGCGGATGCTACGCGAGATTCACGAGCTCCCGGTATGAGGAAGCGCGAGCGTAAGGGGCCGGTCCACCGTGCTCCTGCGGGTGAATGAAACGGTTTCTGCCCAGCTTGTTTCTCAGCTGCTGGCGAGGCGCTCTTTCAGCGGCCGCGAAGGCCGCTCGATTCCCTTGGGTACGGCCCGCGCTGGTCTGCCTGCGCGCAGGCCGCTTCAGGATAAGGGCTAGGTACCGCGGCTGAGCGGGGTGAAGGCATAGGGCGACACTTTCCTGGTCTGCGGTCTGCGGTCTGCGGTCTCTGGTCTCTGGTCTCCGGTCTCCGGTCCCCGGTCCCCGGCCCCGAAGGCCGCACGCGTTCCATCGGTTCCACCGTTTGCCTGCCACTGGCGTGCCGAGCGTGCTGCCTTCGCTCGAAGGACCGCAGTGTGCTCTCGGGCGCGCTTCGCACGGTCTATGAAGCGCCGCGCTGCCTTCATTTCCGGTTGGCGCACAGATTTTTTGCGGCTGAGCGTGAGCGGCACGCCTGCTGCCATTGCATGGCAGGTTCGGGCGTCGAATTTGCGCCTGCTGCAGCTCGAGGTGCCGGTTACGGACAAGCTGTTTCTGGCAATCGCGCTTGGCGCGCGGCGCTGGCGGGTGCCGGTCGCGCCGGCCGTAGGAGGCGCCTGTGATGCCGCCCGGCGCCTTCTGTGAAGGCGTATCGGTCACGGGACTTGCCTATAACTTCCTTCTGATGGTTTTCTCCCCCGACCCCGGAGGCGAGGCAGGTAGCGGGTACGCCGGCGAGCAACCGGAGTGCGAGCGGGCAGCGTCCGCGCTTCTTAGGGCAGTCAACGGGCTACGTCGCGCATCGCGGGCGCTCGCGCCCATGCCGCGTTGATGTGCGATCGAGGCATCATCGATGGCGGGGTAAGAGCGTCCCGCTCGGTGAACGCTCGGCCATCGCGGAGTACCACGCGGCACCCCAACAGCGCGTTCGGGCTCGCTCGCGGGCGGAGACTTCGGGCCCTTACCTGAAGTCACCGAGCTTTTGCGGACTGCGTGCTGTTTGAGTACAGGGAAAGAGTCGAACAATGAACAACCGAAACTTTCGGCATGTGGCGTCGCCCTTGCTGGAACAGCTTGGCTGGCGTGTCCGCCCAGGGATTCTTGGGAAGCACCCCGCAAGTCCGCAGTCTATTCATGCGCTCCTCGGCTACTTTCTCAAAGATCGCGTTTCAGCCACGCCGTTCCCTGGTCGCGATGAGCTCGTGGACAACCAGTTGTTCGACTGGGGTCTCGCGCCTCCGCTCGAGAAGATCATCGACTCACAGGCGACGCTGGATCTTTTGCTGTCCCTGCCAGACATCTTTCGCAACAGTGTCTCGGTCGTGGAGCCTTGGAAGAACGTCGGGATCAATCTTCAGGGCGAAGACGTTCGCGCGTCGAAGAACGTCGCTTACCTGCTTCAGCAATGCGCTGATGCGGACACAGTGCTCTATCCGCTCTGGCAATCGGGGGTTGAGGATCCTGCGAAGCTTGCGCGCGTGATGTCGGCGGGCCTTGCGACGATCGTGGAAGGGGGCAACCCTTCCGTTCACGACGCAGCATCCTTTGCGGGTGGGCGGGCGAGCCTTGATGACCTGCTGAGTCTGACCGATGAGCTGCTGCTGCAGCGATCCTCACAGAGCGGTCCATCGATCTTCATATGTCTGGGCCATCAGCTTGCTGCCGCTTCGCATATTCGTCTGATCAAACGCGCGGTTGGTGCCATTAAGGCAATCAAATCGCTGCCGCTGGACACGCGCGGTACGGCGCTCGATGCCCTGCGCCTGGTTGGCGCTCGTATCGAAGAGGTTGGCAGCGGGCTCGAGGTGATCAAGCAGGGCAAAGTCGTTGCCCGAGGTTGGGACGATCCGCGCTTCGCGGTTGCACCGAACGAGGAGGTAGAAGTCGGAACGCGTGTGCTGCAGCCGTTCAAGCGGCGCGGGCGCGATGAGCACGTGCCCGTTCCTCTGCATAACGCGCACGCTCTGGTGGCCGACGATCTCGACGGCGTGATCGATACGATGATCGAGATGGAGCGGGCGCTGCATATCGAGATGTTTCATAGCGATGAGGTGAACCTCGAAGCGGCCCTGTTTGCCAACTGGGCATACAAGCTGCTTCACGACACGATCGTTCCGCTGCGCTACGAACTTGCTGTGAGTCCGCTCTCCTGGCTCCTGTCTTTGCCATACGCGGTAGAAATACTGTCGCAGACCCAGGTCAGTGAAGACTGCTGGACTGAGGTTTCCACCACCTGCATTTACTACAAGGATTGGGAGACGCGAACCATTCGTCGCAGTTTCACGATCCAGTTCCATCCGGAGCTCATGGCCGATATTCGCGACATCGGCAATCGACCGGGACCTCGTTACGGTGAATTGAAGGTCAACGACGGCGTGCGCCTGCTCATACGACTTCTTTATCACGGCATGCAGGAATAACCCGGGCAGGGCCGTGCCGGCGGACAGCGGAACTGCCTACGTTCTTGTCCGTGATGCCGCCTCCGCGTTGCTGTGCGGGGCGCTGTCATGGCGGACACGTTGGTGCCACACTGCACGCAGAACTGGCCATGCTGAGCACTTTGCAATGCGTATACGAACCCCTGCCCTTGCCTTTGTCGCCCTTTGCCTGATCTCTGCAGCGTCTCCTGCCCCCGCGGCGAGCTTTGGCGGTCTTGCTGATGCGGCAGCCTCAGCGTTGGGTGGCGCAACTGAAGCGCCTTCAGTTTCGAGCGGCCTCGTATCGGCGCTTACTTCGCAGCTTGGAGTGACACCTGCACAAGCGACGGTAGGCGCAGGCGCAATGCTCGGTCAGGCCATGAACGCCATGGCGCCCGAAGACTGGAGCCAGGTTTCGAATGCGATTCCGGGCGCCGACGCGTTGATCAGTGCCGCGCCGTCGCCCGCTGTGATGGGCCTTGCGAATTCGGCGGCCGGATTGCTGGGTGGCGACAGCGCCATGGCTGCGCTGGCCCCCGCATTCGAGTCGGTCGGGCTGGATGCAGCAATGGTCAGTCAGTTCGCGCCGGTCATTTTGTCCTTCGTTCAGTCGCAGGCTGGACCGCAGACAAGCGCGCTGCTCAGCGCCGTTCTGCCGTCCGGAGGCTGATGCTGGCAATAGGAGCGAGATGCGGGAGCGCGACCCTCAGTTCCACATCAACTCCTGATGGCAAAGGTGGTGCCTAGGCGAGTGACGCCCTTGGGTTTCGAGGACCACGCGATTGCCAGGCGCCTGCGAGCGCGTGCCGTCGGGCATAGCCGGGAAACTACCCGCGCCGCGGCGGGCGCGCCCGAGAGCGAAGAGCGCCAAGGGCGGCCGGCCCTCGGCGGTGCGGGCGCGGCACGCCAACAGGCTGCTCCAAGGTGTCGCGTTCGGCGAGCTTAGCTCGCTTGGCAGCCCCATGGCTTCCTGCTGAAGAGCCATGCGGAACGAATGAACGTTTTAGGGTTCGCGCCTATGCGAACCTCGTCCATGCGAGCTGAGGCCCCGGGCAAAAGCGCTGGCCAGGAGCAGGACGAGTCCGACGACCAGTGGCAACAACGCGCTCCCAAGGGCGCGTCCCGTCTGCAGGAAATCGGGTTTCCCGTGGCGCCACGGATCCCATTCGTAGCCGACCTCCAAAGCGAACACGGCCGGGCCCGTCGACAGCACCACGATGCCGTCACCAGAAGAGGGGTCAAGCCTGACGCTCGCGTTGATCGAGGGGACGTTGGCGCCGTCGTGTCCGTACACGAAGTGGTCATTGCCGTTGTCAGCATAGAGCATCGCCCCGGCTCCCCAGATCGGCGCACCGTAGAGTTCTGCCAGTGGTTCCCGCATGGCTTGTACGCCCGCCGCCGCGAGGGGCTTCCCGTTGGCGAGGGCGACGGCGAAGCGAGTCAGGTCGGCAACGGTCGACACTAGTCCTGTCGCGCCCAGTGCCGCGTAGCTTTAAAGCGGCGCGGCGGTTCCTTCGGTCGTCCAGAAACCGGATGTGTCTGTCAGCGAAGACAGCGGCGCCTGGGTCGATCTCGCCATGCCGATGGGCTCGAAGACTGCACGCCGCATGTACTCGGCAAACGGTAGGCCGGTCACGTCCTCCAAAAGCAGCTCGAGGATCAGATAGCCGCCGCCGGAGTAGGATCATGACGTCCCCGGCGCCGCGTCCGGCAATTGCCAACGCTCGAGCTAGGCAGAGACGGGCGCGTCAAGATCGATGCGGCCTTCCTGTGCGAGCAGGAGCACGCCGTAGGCCGTGATCCACTTGCTGACAGACGCGACCGGAAAGCGCGTCCGCTCGTCGACGGCGTGATCTCGCTTCGATGCACCATGCTTCGCACCTCGCCCGCCTCGAGAATCGCAAGAGAGATGCTTCCCTTGCTCGCCCTGTCGGCGCGGGCCGCTGTTCCACTCGATGCATTCGTCGAGCCAAATGGGCGCGTGAGCGTCGAGCAGATGACTCGATTCTGGGAAGCGATTTCAGAGAGCTCGCAGCTCGGGAGCTTTCCTCTTTCTCTCGCGGAAAAAGCGCATCCGGAGATGTTCAGCGGCCTTGGGTTGGCGATCGTTCTGAGCGGGAGCGTTCATGAAGTGCTGCTCAGGCTCTGCAAGTTCAGTGAGGTCCTCAGCAGTGCGGTCGAGCTCGATCTGCGTCCCGTCGAATCTGACCGTTTCGAGCTACTCTACACGGCTTTGGTGCCTGTCCATGACATGGCCGTGCAGAGTTTCATGACGTGTGGCTACAAGATCGTGAAAGACGTTGCTGATGCTGAGTTCAGGCCGGCGCGGGTGAGTATGCGCGGTGGAGGCGGCCTGAATAGAAAGAATTTGGAGGCCTTTTTCCAGTGCGAGGTCGAATTGAACGCCAATGCCTTCAAGGTCGTTTTCACGAAGGCATCGCTCGAGCTGCCTTGCCTGCATCCGAATCCCGGCCTGATCCCTGGCCTCGAAACCTGGATGGATCGGCACATCTCAGAGAGTCGACGGACCTCGCTGCAGGCCGCACTTACGCGAATCGTCGTACAGCGCATGTCTTCCGGAGATGTGGGGCTGCAATCGATTGCGGCAGCGCTGCACAAGTCGGAGCGGATTATCCAGCGAACGTTGAAGCAAGAGGGAACGACCTTTCGCGAATTGGTCGACCAGACCCGGCTGGGTCTGGCAAGGGAGTATCTGGCGCGCCCAGAACTCCCCATGACGAACATCTGTTATCTGCTCGCGTTCTCCGACCAGAGCAATTTCACCAAAGCGTTCAAGCGCTGGACCGGGCAGACACCAAGTGAGTACCGCTCGGCCATCGAGCGTGACGCGATTCGCTAATCAGGATGCGGTGAGGGAGAAGTTGGCCTTCGCGGAAGCGTCCGCGGAAGCGCCCGCGGAAGCGGTCGCGATCTTGCAGTGGAGACGAGCAGTCTGTGAGCGCAGGCCCTTCGACTTTGCGGCGCTTGCGGTAGGGACAGTGCGCGCAGGAAGCGCCCGGTGCCTGATGCGCTGGCGACCTAGCCTAGGTCGAGGCTCTTGAGGTCCGGCGCATAACCCGCGAGGTAGGCGCTGATCGGTCGGCTCTGCACGCCCACCTCATGGGCGCAGAGGAAGGTGTCCCTCAGAGCGAGCGGCGTCAGCATCCGGGTGCGCATTACGTCCGCGTAGTCGTGACCCAGCGCTCGGGCCACGACCCTCTGGAGAAGAGCGTAGTCGGTGTTCGATTAGGACCAGCCCGAATCAGATTCGAAGAGCTTGGGCTTCTCGGGCGCCATGGCCAGGACGTAGGGATGGGGCTGGCGCCAGTCGAACTCGCGCTGATCAATTGAGTTGGGTTTCCCTGTCGGTGCTGCACCACCCCGCGCAGGATAATGCGGTCCGCATGTTCGATTCGGCCCTAGAGCGCCGGCATGTGGAGTGCGAGCGACTTGTCCAGCGGGAGCACGCCACTCGCCGCCGCTGCTTTCACGTCAGCCGTTCCGTAAGAAAGTTCAGGAAAGCATCCTTGTCCTTCCACTCGGTCGCGCAGCGGACCACGCTGCCGGCAGTGTCGATCAGTGTCTTGCCGTCGTCGCTGATCATGATGGGCAGTGGCTCCATACTGATCAGGGATTCGTCGAAAGCGAGGTAGATCGCTACGGCGTCGTACAGGATCGACGTCTGCCGTTCCGGATTCATCGACTGCATCAGTGGCCAGTCGGCGACGGCCCTGCACCAGCCATAGTGATTCGCGAGTGCGGCCTGCGTCAGCGCGTGCGCACTGGTCTTGACCCGCTCGAAGCGGTCGCCCTCAAGGCGAACCGTCCCGCAGGTGTCCAGCGGCGTGATGACCTTTTCCCAGGTTGCTTCGAATACAGCGCGGCACGACAGCGCATGCTGCTTCACGTTGTACTCCCGCATTGGCTTCGGCGCCCCGAGATAGCCGCGTCGGAGGCTGCCATGCATCCCGATGAAGCGGGCTCTTTCGGTGATCGCGGGCGTGCGCCCCAGCGCGGCTGCAATGTTTGGCAGCGGACCGATGCAGATGAGTGAGACGGGCTCCGCGCTGGCCATGATCGTGCTGCAGAGTGCGCCGACGCCGTCGTGGATGATTTCTCCGGGATACTCCTCCAGACGATAGTCGCCGAGCCACTCGGAGTGTGTGTGCGGCGTGTGGTCGAGCGGTATTCCGATGCCGATCGGAATGTCGCTGCGGCCGGCAGCCTGAAGCATCTTGGCCGCCACCCGAGCGCGGTAGGCGGTATCGCCGGTTGTGGTGGTCACCAGCCGCAGGTCGAGCTCCGGGCAGCGCAGCAGAAAAGCGAGCGCCCAGACGTCGTCCACGTCGAAGCCGATGTCGGTGTCAAGGACCACAGGGATGGGCATGGTGTTCTCTCCTGCCGATCAGAGGCCGTGGGGCGCAGGGGTGTCGAAGCCGGACCATGATTCCCCGCGAGCCTACCGCTATGCGAGACGGCGATCCTCTACGCCTTCGCCCGGCTCATCAGCCATCATCCGGTCGCGATGCTCGCTACACATTCAGCACGGGCGGATGGAAGATTCTCAGCAGTGAAACGAGGGCAGCAAACCGGCCGCTATGGAGCAGTCATGAAGGATTGGGAGCTTTGTCGGTGCGCATCGCGTTGCCTGGCAGCACTTCTGGGCGCTCTGCTGTCGCTCGGGCCGCCTGCAGTGAATGCTCGGCCGGAAGCAGCGCGCAGCATCCTTTTTGTCGGCAACAGCTTCACTTTCGGCTACGGCTCTGCGGTGCGCCACTGGCGTGCAGACAGCGTCACGGATCTCAATGGCGATGGCGTAGGGGGCGTTCCAGCACTCTTCGAAGCGTTCACCAACCAGCTGGGCCTGTCCTGGGACGTCTATCTCGAGACCCGTGGAGGGGCGGATTTCGCGTTCCATTTGCAGGACAAACGTCCGGAGATCACGAGCCGACCCTTCGACGTCGTCGTCGCGCACAGTTTCAGCACGCTTGATGCGGCGAACCCCGGTGATCCGAGCGCGCTGCTGTCGTCAGGCCGCGAACTTGCGGCGTTGCTGCTGACGCGGAATCCGGACGTCGAGCTCTATGTCACTGCAACCTGGTCCCGTCCGGACCTCGTGTACGGAGAGGGCAACCCCTGGGCCGGCAGGCCGATAGAGGCGATGGGGCGCGAAGTGGAGGCCGCCTATGGCCGCCTTGCCGCTGAAGTTCCGGGGGTGAAGGCCGTGAACCCCGTGGGTGAGGCCTTCAACCGAGCCATGCGCGCCGGCATAGCGGATTCCGACCCCTACGACGGTATAGGGCCGGGCATGATCGATCTGTGGGCGTGGGATCACTATCACGCGAGCACCTACGGGTACTACCTGGAGGCGCTTGTCGTGTTCGGGAACGTGACTGGACTTGATCCTGTGGCGCTCGGGCCTGCGGAGTGCGGTGGGTACGAATTGGGCATGTCTGCCCGTGAGGTCCTAGCGCTCCAGCAAGTTGCACGCGATGCACTGTCTGCAGCTGGCGTTGCTCTCGCGCGAGTCGAGGGTCGCGTCCCTGGCAATCGCGGATTGCCCTGCCTCTAGGGTTGCCTGCGCAGCAGTGGTCTGCGAACCGTACTGCGCGTTTGCCAGCGCGAGCGGCGGTGGTGGGCGCATCCGTGACATGCAGGAGGCCGAGTCGCGAGTGAAAAGGGAGGGGCCCTGAGTAAACTTCAGCGCGAACACGGGAAGAACGAAAAGACGGGGAGGAGAGTCCCATGGGATTCGAGAAGAGCGATCGCGTTCAAGAACTGGACGCTCGATTGGGCGCATTCATGGACAAGCATGTCTATCCGCGCGAGCACGACTGGGAAGAGTTCACGCTGGACCCAGCGAATCTCTGGCAGACGCCGGATTGGTTTGACGGTCTGCGTGAGCAGGCAAAGGCCGAGGGCCTTTGGAATCTGTTTCTGCCCAAGGAGTACGCGCCCTGGAGTCCAGGCCTGTCCAACGTCGAGATCGCGACGCTGTTCGAGACCATGAGCAAGGTTTCCTGGGCCCAGCCGGTCTTCAACTGCAGTGCGCCGGATCGCGGCAACATGGAAGTTCTTGCGAAGTACGGCACTCCTGAGCAGCAGGAGCAGTGGCTTGAGCCGCTCCTTGCCGGCGAGATTCGCTCTGCCTACGCCATGACTGAACCTCAGGTTGCGTCCAGCGACGCGACGAACATGGAACTGGAAATTCGTCGAGACGGCGACGAGTACGTCCTGAACGGCCGGAAGTGGTGGACCACGGGCGCTGTAGGACCGCGCTGCAAGGTGATGCTCGTGATGGGCCGGAGCGATCCGGACGCAGGCCGCCACCGCCAGCACTCCACGATTCTCGTACCGCGCGATACACCCGGCGTAAAGCTTGTGAGGGCGCTTCGGGCCTTCGACAGTCTGCATTCCCCTGGCGGCGAAGCCGAACTGCTCTTCGAGGACGTCCGCGTACCGGTCGCGAACATGATCAAGGGTGAAGGCTGCGGCTTCGAGATTGCCCAGGGGCGCCTCGGCCCGGGGCGTTTTCAATACGCGATGGGTTTTGTCGGATTGGCGCAGCGCTGTCTCGAGCTCATGTGCGAACGCGCGGAGGGCCGGGTGGCATTCGGAGAGAAGCTCTCGAAGAAGACCAGCGTTCAGCACGAGATTGCGCGCAGCCGCTGCGAGATCGAGCAGTGCCGATTGCTTACGATGCAGGCTGCGGAGGTCATGGACGAACAGGGCCTGGATGCGGCCCGGCCGTACATCTCCATGGTGAAGATCGTTGCGCCGCAGATGGCGCAGAACGTCGCGGATCGTGCCATGCAGATCTTCGGCGGAATGGGCGTGTGCCAGGACACGCTGATTCCGGCCGTGTTTACCCGCGCGCGCTTCTGTCGCATTGCGGACGGTCCGGATGAGGTGCATATGTCCCAGCTCGGGAAAATGACCCTGCGCGAGCATGCGAGCGCTTGACGCTTGAGCAAGGGGCTGGACTCGAATCTTGTTCGAGATACTGGCCCCGGGCCCTGTGGTCTAGCGCTGCGTTCTGGAACAGTCTGAGGCGCGGTCTGCTTTCGCGGACTCGCGCACGGGTCGGTGGCGTCCGCCCTATGGCGGATGAGCGCGTTGAACTCGAAAGGCAAAGCTACCCGCGGCTAGGGACGTGTCGCCTGTCCGAACCTCCGGATCGCGGACTTCGCCGTTCAGGCGTCCACGAGGCCGCCGCAGAGGCTGTTGTCGGGCAGAGCAGAGAAGGGAAGGGCTGCTTCCGGCGCCGTGGCGTTCTTTGCGGGCGCAGCGCCGGCGGCCAGAAGACATTCATACGGTTGCCTGGGCGGGCTTCGCCCCGCTTGCACCACCGTGGATCTGCAGCAGTCACCGCGTACAGGCGCTGTGCTTACTCCTCATACAGCCAGACAACCTCGTCATCGACAAAGGTGTAGCGAGGGTACTTGTACCAGCCGAAGAGGACGGAGCGTCTTGGTTCCTTGTGAATGCGTTCTGTGTGGACGGCTAGGACGTTGCCCTCTGGGTCCATCCAGAAATCGAGGTCGTAGAGCTTGTCCGGTTCTCCGACAACGTGAAAGTCGGTGCAGGCAAAGTAGGTGTTCTCGTCGATGACGCGCACCGGGTCGTGGATGGTCACGAAGCGAAGTTCGAGGCTTTCGCCGGTTACCTCATCCACAATGCGGAAGATGCCGGCCTCGTCCTCCCGTGCCTCGATGTAGCGGGTGGTCGCTGCCTTGATGTCGTCTACGTAGAAACGAGGCGGCGACTCGGCACCTGAGGCGCAACACGCCCAGATGCCGAGCAGGCCCGCGCCTGCACGGAGCAGACGCCTAAAGCTGCCGCCGCGGATCACCCGCGCGGTGGCTCGGCAGGCTCGCCGCCATGCTCTGCAGCTTCGCCGCCGTGCTCCGCAGCTTCGCCGCCGTGCTCCGCAGCTTCGCCGCCGTGCTCCGCAGCTTCGCCGCCGTGCTCTGCAGCTTCGCCGCCGTGCTCTGCAGCTTCACCGCCGTGCTCTGCAGCTTCACCGCCGTGCTCTGCAGCTTCGCCGCCGTGCTCTGCTGCTTCGCCGCCGTGCTCTGCAGCCTTGCCGCCGTGCTCTGCAGCGCGTCCTCCGTGTTCGGCTGCCGTGACCCAGCTCGACAGGGCGAGCAGCAGTGCCAACATGATGGCTCTCATGACCTTTCTCCGTTTGAAGTGGCGTCGCTATCGTGCATGGCTCCCTGCCGTTGTGCGAGTGCCATATTTCTGGGGGCAAAGGGCTCCAGCAGCCACGCACTCAGGGAAAAGGCCCGTTCGCGCGCTTCCGGCAGACCTACAGCGCCCGGCGCAGCGAGGTCCGGGCGTTCAGTGGCGGGCGAAATGGCGGTGCCGAACAGAGGGTCCCAGACCGAGAGGATCGTCGAGAAGTTTCTGTCGCCGAAACGTCGGTCCACCGCGTGGTGCAAAGCGTGGAATCGCGGCGTTACCAGAACCTTCTGGAGCATGTCATCCACGCGCCGAGGGAAGTCGAAGTTGCCGTGATGAAACTGGGCACAGAGGCTGACGAGGGCTTCGAAGAGGAACCAGCCGAACACGCTCGGTCCCCAGATGGCCACCCAAGCCGCTTTCGCGCCCCCTGACAGAAGCAGCTCCCCGGGGTGAAAACGCAGCGCCGTCGTCACGTCCATCGCCGTGTCTGCGTGATGAGCCTTGTGCATGCGCCAGAGGAATGGAATGCGATGATTGGCGCGGTGCCAGAAGTAGTCGAAGGCATCGAGGATGATGACGGCCGCCACGAGCTCGACCCATCCGGTCAGGCCCAGCCAGCGAGCAATGCCCCAGCCCTGGGTCTCGACGTAGACGGTCCACAGAAGGAAGGGCACGAACACGAGCATGCGCACGGCAACAGTATTCAGGGCGGCAACGAGGCCGTGGAAGGCGAGGCGTTGCCAGCGTGGCTGCGCGGCAGATCGTGCCGGAAGAAGGGTTTCCACGCCGAAGATCACTGCGAACCCTGCGATGAAGACCCAAAGGCGGCCGGTGTCGAGGTCGATCTCCACGGGGACTCCGCTTCGTGTGCAGGAACTTCCCTGATGGTAGCGCGCATACCGTGCTTCGTGCTGAGCCGTGCGCGGGGGTAAGGCGCCGCGCCGGCTGTCTGCGCGCTCTGCGTGGGCTGCGGCGTGTGCGGGGTGGTTGAATCGGTAGTGGGTCGGTGTTCGGAGCTCGTCGAGGAAACGCTCTGTGCGGCCGGGTCCGGTGCCCGACCGAACTGACGGTTACGGACGCAACGCCTAGCAGTGCTCTGATGCCGCTTGCGTGCGCGGTTCAAGAGGGCCGGCGGCCGAGTCCGATCCGCCGCGCGAGCGGATTGGCGCTCAGTCCATGGAGGAAGGCGCTCAGAAAGACAGTGGTCACGACAATCATGGCAAGCTCTCGGCCTCGCTCAATCTCTGCGTTGAGCACGATGACAGCGAATGCAATGCTCGCCAGGCCGCGAGGTCCGAACCAACCGAGGAACAGTTTTTCGCGCATCCTTTCGCCAGATCCGCTCAACGCCACGAGGATTGCGAGCGGACGGACGACGAACAGGGCCGCCGCCGCATAGGCCAAATGGCGCAGCTCGAAGGCCGGCGCCGCAACGGCGATGACCGCTGCGCCGAATACGACCCAGGCCAACATGGCCAGGACTTCACCCACCTGTTCGGAATCGTGTACGAGCCCATGCGCCTCATCGCCGGTCAGCCGGCCAAACATCAGCCCTCCGACGAAGGCCGCGATGTAGCCGCTTCCCCCGAGGTTCTGCGCGAGCGTGAAGCAGGTAAGGGCAAGCATCATCACCGGGGCGGCGCGCCAGGTGCCGGAGATCCAGTCAGCAGCCTTGGCGCGCTGTAGGAGTGCGGTACCGACGGCCGTCACGCCGCAGCCGATGAGGACGCCGATACCGACTTCCTCAAGGATCAGTTCGGTGAGCAGGGCGCCAGGATCATGGGCACCGGTACCGCTGGCAAGCACAATGAAAAGTAGTAGGAACGGTACGGCGAGACCGTCGTTCAGCCCACTTTCGAAATTCAGGGCTTCGCGCAGCCTGGCCGGAACATCGGGGTGCTGGATGACGGCCTTGCCTAATGCGGCATCCGTAGCGGCAAGCATCGTGGCAGCGAGTGCGAGTTCGATCAGTGAAAATTCAGGAAACAGCACCACGCCCGCTCCGGTACCGATGACGATCGCGAGCGGGAGGCCGAGGCCGAGCATGCGTAGGGGCAAGCGGGCGCTCGCACGCAGGACGGCGAAGTCAGCCCGCGCAGCATCGGAAAAGAGCACGAGCGCCAGGGTGAAATCGCAAAGGGCTCGGACTTCGCGATCGGTGACGTCAGTCGCCAGCCATCCGAGCACGGTGGGGCCGACAAGGAAACCGAAGGTGATGTAGACCATCGGCGAAGAGACCACGGTGCGTTCGAGTCGCCCTGAAATTAGCGAGAAAGCGAAGGCGAAGAGCGCGAGAAGCGCGAGCTGGGTATACATGTTTCAGAGGCTCCCGTGAGGCGACGGGACGGCCTCCCACAGCTGTATAGCAGAACGGTCCCGCCGGCGCCGCCGTGCTGGATTCGCGATCGAGCGCGGCCGCGATGCCCCGTTGAGACTGGCCCTCGTCGGCTGGAACTCCGGCAAGTGGCCCGCGATTCCAGCGGCTGACCGCAGAGATCCAGAGCAAGGTGGCCCGCGGTTCGTTATGGCGTGGGTCAACCTTTCCGGGCCGGTGATGAAGTGATCCGCGACTCCCCGTTGGATAATCTCGTAGGTCAGCGTGCAGACGGCCGCTGAGTGCCGCGCCAATCGGCGGTGCGTCACCCTTGGCGCGTCAATGCCTGATCGATGGCGGAGCGAAGTTCGCTGCGGTCGTATGGCTTGATCAGGAGTCCCAGCTCCGATGGGCCACGATTGCGCGCCAAGGACTCCCGTGGATGTCCGGACGTCAGCAGCACGGGCAGGGACGGGTGGGTCTTCGCCAGACGCACGCTGAGTTCCGCGCCATCCATGCCCCCCGCAAGAAGCACGTCGGAGAAAACCAGCTCACAAGGCGCAGGTGTCTGTCGCCCGATGTACTCCAGCGCTCGCTCTGCCGAGTCCACCGCATGAACGGTGTAACCCAGGCTCGTAAGCATGTTGACGGCAATGCGGCGGACGCCATCCTCGTCCTCGACCACCAGCACGCGGCCCTGTGCCATCGTGTTCGTGTCGGCGTTCGCGTTCGCATTCGCGCTGCGCTCAACGCGCCCCGGCGATGGGAGTGATACGCCCGCATGGCCAGGGAACTTCAAGCGAAAGGTCGTTCCCCCTCCGGAGACCGAGTCGATCGAGACCGAGCCACCAGACTGTTGAACGAAGCCCTGCACCATACTCAGGCCAAGGCCCGATCCGTTCCCAAGCTCCTTGGTTGTGAAAAAGGGTTCGAAGGCCCTCGCGATTACTTCTTCGGACATGCCGGCGCCTGTGTCCCTGACCGATAGTTCGACGTCGCTCAGTGCTCCGTGAGTGTCCGAAGGCTCTTGGCGCTTCCCGGCGATGCGTGCCGCTCTCAGCGTGAGCTCGCCCCCGTCGGGCATTGCGTCGCGCGCATTGATCGCAAGATTCAGGATCGCGTTCTCGAGCTGACCTCGGTCGACGTAGATCAGCAAAGGGGTCGCGCACTCAAGCTTCAGCTTGATCTTCGGCGTCAGCGCACGGCGAACCCAACCTTCCATGCCCGTCAGAAGCAGCTGCAGATCAACGGGCTCTGCCTTGAGCTTCTGTTTGCGGGCGTAGGCAAGGAGACTGCTCGTCAAGGCGGCCGCGCGGTCGATCGCATCCATGGCTTCATTCAGCTCTCCGGGCGATCCGCTGGGCGGGATGAGCGCGCCGAGTTTCACCTCGAGCAACTCGAGGTTGCCGCGCATGACAAGGAGCAGGTTATTGAAGTCGTGGGCGACGCCGCCCGTCACCTGCCCGATTGCCTCAAGGCGGCTGCGGTGCTGTCGTTTGGCTTCGTCTGCGAGTACGCGGCTGATGTCGCGCCCCACGGCGAGGGTGCGCCCAGAGGACGGATCGAGTTTCGAAAAGACGAAATCGAAGGTCCTGGTCTTCGCATCTTCAAGCTCAAGGGTCAGCCGAAGCGTGCTCTCCCCGTCGAGCTGAGCGCCACGGATCGCGCCGTCGATCGCGTTCCGGTGTTCGTCGGGCAACAGCTGAGTGAGAGGTTTGCCCGCAGGTTCGTCGGCCAGGTTGGCGATTCGTGACCAGGTCGGCCCCAAGAACACGATGCGCTGTCGCACGTCCAGCACCACGATCAGCTCACGCGCGCGGCGCAGGACTTCGGCAAAGAGGTGCTCGGATCGCTTCAGATCCTCCGTGATTGCCTGTCGCTGCTCCGCCTCCAGCACAGACCTCATGCGCAGCGTATCCGACATCCGATTGAACATCAGGGCCAGTTGCCCAAGCTCGTCTGTGGTCGCGGGTTCGAGCTGCTGTTCGAGATTGCCTGCCTGGACCGACGTGATGGCTTTCTGGAGTTCTTCGATTGGAACAAGAACTCGACGTCGCAATACGCTGAGGATTGCTATAAGCAACAGGCCACCGGCCAGGCTGGCGATGCCGAGCAGATTCACGCCACTGCGTATGCGCTGCTCGAGGAGCTCTTCACGCCGCTGCAGTTCTTGCAGCGCGAGCAGCTCGAATTCTCGTGTTACCCCTATCAGCTCGGAGCGCGCGTCCAGCAGCGCGCCGCGCGTTTGCAGAAGTCTGTTCGCGTCATCGAGAAGTATCGCGGCGCAGAGTTCACGGATCCTGATGGGGAGGGCAGATTCTGGCCGTGCCATGCGGCTGAGCGCTTCCCTGAGCGCTGCCTGCAGGGCGAGACGGCGCTGGGCCTGAATTGCCGCGTTTTCGAGCTCAAGGGCCCCCAGCGTGTCGATCAGGGCCTGCGCGGCATCCTTGTCGGTCACGTTGAGCGCAAGCGCGCGATTGGCAAGGTTGGTGAGCTCGGCCTGCGCTGAACTGAGCTGTACCAGCTCTTGTCGAAGCGGCGCCGCCGATGCCTGAAGTGCCTGGCTTTGCTGGAGTCCGAAGAAGTAGAGCCCGGAGTAGACCGCGATGCCGTACGCCCCGATCACGCCGAAGAGCATGACAAACAGAGAGCGAAGCGAGGGCGTGCCGCTTGCTGCGTGTTCGGCAGAAAGGGCTCGCGATGCAGTCACCGGGTGGGCTGTCCAGTTCCTTCGGACGGTCCCGGAATCGAATCGCTCTCCAGGTGCTGCATGTACCAGTTTCCGCCCTGGCCAGCGCGAAACTCTATAGGGCCGGTGAGGCCCGGGAAGGCGGGTCGGTCTCGCCCCAGGCCCTCGAGCCAAGCGTGCATCTTTTCAGGGGTGGTTGCGCCATCGCGGAGCGCGGCAACGATGAGATTCAGCGCATCATGAACCTTTGCCGCATGGTGCGAGGGCGCATGGCCGGCCGCGCGTTCGAACCCGGCCGCAAAGCGGGCGGAAGCGACAGGCGATATGGATTGATCCCATGTCACGACCCGATACACGCTTTCGGCCGTTTCATCCGGAAGCCCTTTCAGCATAGTCTCGACCACCGTCGGGCTGTCGCTCACGATTACGCGACTGTCGGGCGTGAGCTCCCGCAGTGCAGTCAATGCCACATTCATTTCCGCACTGGTTCGGAGCGCCGCGAACACCACGTCCGGTGAGTGCTCGCGCAGCGCCTCCGTTAGGACGCTGCGGAAGTCGACCGAGAGTCCTGCAAGCATCGGTATCTCGGCCTCGACGACGAGCCCGAGCGTTTCGGCCTCAGCGGCGATCGCTTTGCGAAGGCCCATGCCGTACTCGTCATTCTCGTATAGCAGAAGTGCACTGCGCGAGGCCAGGTCTCGCGCGGCGTAGCGCGCCATGAATGCGCCTTGAGAGCTGTTGTCAGGGAGGAGGCGGAAGACGCCTGGCCCCAGCGTTGTCAGCAGGTCGCTTGAAGCACTCGGAAGCAGCAGGGGTATACCAGCTGCCGTATACACGGGCCCGGCAACAAGCGCTTCACGGCTGCCGAAGGGGCCTACAACCGCGACGAGCCCCGGTTTCTTGATGAGCTCGAAGGCGCGATTGACCGCCTGTTCCGGCGGCTCCATACCGTCGCTGTACTCGATCGTGGGGAGGTCGAACTGTACCTCGATCGGGAGCGGGGCGGCGGCGATCTCCTCCTTGACGAAAATGGCGCGTGTTGAGTCCGCGCCGCTCACGGCAAGGCCGACAACAACGGACTCCGGTTCGCGCTCGCAGGCACCGAGCAACATCGTCAGGGCAAGAGCGAGCGATTTGAGGGTCGGTGACAGGCTCATCGGCATGCTTCGCAGTTGGCGCGACAGACCTTCGGGGACGCAGCGGTTGGCATTCGGCCGTACTGGCCTTTCTTCGTGGCCTGTTTGCTCTGCATTCCGGCGGCCTCGCTTCGGCGGGCGCTGATCGACAGCGATAGGTCCGGCCGCAGCGCGCTCATGGCAGCGGGCGCCCTGCTTGATTCTCACTCCTGTGGCCGCAAACCCCTTCGATGATGCGGACGGCGTTCTTCACGAATAGAGGTTCGGAGGAAAAGCTGGCCACCAGGTCTGCGACATCGTCCGGTAGGTGCTCACGGTCCAGTGACGGACCCTGGTCGGACCTCGCTGCTCCAATCAGGAGAACGCCCAGCGTCTTGACGATTTCTCGCGCTTGCGCCGGGCTTACAGAGAGGGACGCTGCGCTTGCCGCCGCGAGCATGTCGACCTGACGAATGAAGACTCGCTTCGATTCGATGATTCTTTCCTGCGTGACGTTGTGCTCGATGACGTGCTCGAGCCGCGTAAGAAGGGGCACGAAGGTGCCATCTGCCATCGCCGTGCTGTACAGCGAGTACGCGAAATGCGCGTGTGATACGGGAGTCCGAAGATGCTCAAGGAACGAGTTGCTCCAGCGAACCAAGCTCTCTTCGTAGAGCGTGAGGAACAGCTCTTCACGCGTCGCGAAGTAGAGGTACAGGGTCCCTTTGCCAATGCCTGCCCTCTTCGCAAGCTGAGCCATGGAGAAGGATTCGTAGCCGACTTCGAGAAAATAGGCCTCCGCGATCTCGAGGACGGCATCCCTGCGGCGTGCCTTCTGTTCAGAGCTTCGGGCTCTCTGCGTGATGCCAACTACAGTACTCAGGCGCGTCTCCTCGTCCTCATTGGGCATGTAGCGCCAGGCTATCGAATCGATCGCCGAGCAGCGCTTTGCCAATAAATGACCATCGGTCAGGTATATCGCCGGTCACGGCGTATCGCAAGTCACCCGCGCCAGGGCGGTAGCAGGCCTGGCCGGGTGGGTCAGGCGAATCCCGCGCTGGCTTAGGCACTCGGGATTCACTAGCGGCAGTTGCCCGTGTGTGCATCGACGTGACCCGCGAGACGCCGCCGCCATTGATCCCGAATGACTCGCGTGAGGAGCCGCCGCGGCGCGAAGCGGCGGGGCCGGTTTGGGCGCGAACACCTGATGCCGTGCCGCTGCATGAATTCTTTCCGGAGCATGTAAACGCTTCCGCACCCTCAGACGTTGAAGGCCTCATCGGCAATCGCGCCGGTGTTAAAGCAGCAGTTGCGAGGTGAGGATGTCCCAGCGTATGTCGGCTTCAGGGTGGGTGCTTGCATGGGCCCTGGCGAGTGCCGTGACCGGGTGTGGTGGAGGCGGTTCCGCGAGGGGCGAAATGGTGTCTCCGGGGCCGTCGGCTCCGGCTTTGCCCACGCCCACACCCCCATCCACACCCCCATCCACACCTCCGTCCTCATCCACTCCAGCGCCGATCGCGTCTGGGCCGGCGCAGGTCCAGCTTGAATCCGCTGCGAAGTTGGCGGGGCAGGCCACCTTCGGGATGTCCTTCGACAGTTTGTTGGTGATGGCAGAGCAGTCTCCAGAAGACTGGCTGGAAGCAGAGTTCGAACGTCCGATTTCAAAGCATCTTCCGATCGCGCTCCGCTACGGCGATGAGTACGGTTATGAGACCGGCTCCGCGCCGTCCCCGAGGTTCTATTCCCGCTTCGCCTTCTTCGAGAATGCGATGACCGCGGGGGACCCCCTTCGTCAGCGCGTCGCCTATGCGCTGTCACAGATTTTTGTCGTATCCGGTCGTGTGGATGAAATCGGCAGCGATCCGGTCGGCCTTGCCAGCTACTACGACATGTTGCTCGAACATGCCTTCGGCAATTACGAAGATCTGCTTCGTGCCGTCACGCTCCATCCGGTCATGGGCGTCTATCTGTCTCATGTGAACAACGCGAAGTCCGATCCCGCAGCCAACACCTTCCCCGACGAGAACTTTGCACGCGAGGTGATGCAGCTTTTCTCGATCGGTCTCTTTGAACTGGAGCCGGATGGTACGCGGCGTCTGGATTCGGAAGGGCAGCCTATTCCCACTTACGACAACAGCGACATTCGCGAATTCTCGAAGGTCTTCACGGGGCTCACCTTCGGCAGGGACGCGGCAGGCAATGAACCCTTCTTCGGACGTCGCAGGCCGGTGCTTACAACACCGATGGTCATGGTTGAAGAGTTCCATGAGCCCGGTGAGAAGCTCCTGCTGAACGGTCTCGTGGTCCCGGATGGACAATCCGGGCTCGAGGACGTCGATAGCGCTATCAGCACTCTCTATCGGCATCCGAACGTCGGTCCCTTCTTCGGGCGCCTGCTGATCCAGCGGCTCGTCAAATCGAATCCGTCACCCGAGTACCTTGCTCGAGTCTCGCTCGCTTTCGAGGGTGATGGTCAGACACCGCGCGGTGACATGCGTGCCGTGCTGCGTGCGATTCTCCTGGATCCGGAAGCGCGCGCAGAAGAAAGCCTCGCAACCGACGGCAAGGTGCGCGAGCCGTACCTGCGCTGGCTGCAGCTGCACCGCGGCATCGGCCACGTCAGTAGCGACGGGACCTATCCGGTGACCGGCACCCGGGTGCAGGCGCTCACCGGGCAGCACGTGTTCATGGCGCCCAGCGTTTTCAATTTCTATCTACCGGATTACGCCCCGCCCGGAGCGTTGGCGGATATGGGGCTGGTCGCGCCCGAGCTGCAGATCGTCACCGACTCCACCGTGGTGGGTTGGGCCAATCTGGTCGCGAGCATGCTGTTCGGTGATAGCTCGGCCGACACCGTTGCGGGCCTGGCCACAGTGAGCCTAGACCTTGCGAAGTGGGAATCGCTTGCAGCCGATTCGAATCAGCTGCTGGACAGGATTGATCTGCTCTTCACCTCCGGGACGCTCTCGAACGCAACCCGCGAGGCGATCGCTTCGGCCATTGCGCCCCTCGGGAACGACCTGCCCACCCGAGCGCGTGTAGCGCTCTACCTTGCGCTCGTTTCCCCCGACTTTGCGGTTGAGCTTTGAGGAAATGACAATGAAAAAGGGTTGCTCTCGCCGTTCGTTCCTGCGCCGCTCTGCGTCTACATCCGCAGCGTTCACGCTGGGAGGCACCACGCTCATGCATCTTGGAAGCGCTGTTCATGCCCAGTCACTCGAAGGCTATCGAGCGCTCGTTTGCATCCTGCTTGCCGGTGGCGCGGACTCGTTCAACATGCTGGTTCCGACGGATTCCGACGGCTACGCGGACTACGCGGCCATTCGCTCCGATCTCGCGCTTGCGCAGGAGAGTCTCGCTCCCCTTGCCGGCGTCCATCAGGGCGGCCGGACCTTTGGTCTGCATGAGTCGCTTGCGCCCGTCGCGCCGCTCTTCGATGCGGGCGAACTCGCCTGGGTCGTGAACGCGGGTTCACTTGCCGAGCCAACGACGCCAGAAGCCATCCTCGCCGGAACTGCACGACTGCCGCTCGGGCTCTACTCACACTCCGACCAGATAGAGCAGTGGCAAACGTCCCTTGCAGATGTGCGCAGCAGCGCCGGCGTTGGGGGGCGCGTCGCTGACCTGCTTGGCGACGTCAATCCCGGATCCCCCGTCTCGATGAATCTCTCCACCGCCGGGACGAACCTGTTCCAGAGCGGTGCGCTAAGTCGCGAATTCAGCATCGACCCGGCGCAGGGTGGCGCACCGATTGCGGCCGGCTACGGCAAGGGCGAGGAAGGTGAATCCACCATTCGTCCTGCGGTCGACGCGATCCTCGCTCAGGAACGCGCGAGTCTTCTTCGGAATGCATACGGCGGGCGTTTCGCGAGCGCGCTGGCCGATGGGGAGTTCTTCAACGAGGCCGTCTCTGAAGCGCCGGTCTTCGCGACTTCGTTTGCCGATGACTCCTTCAGCCAGCAGCTCGCACTCGTCGCGAAAGTGATCGCTTCGCGTAACGCGCTCGCCGCGAGCCGGCAGACCTTCTTCGTGACGGTAGGTGGCTGGGACCACCATGATGGTCTGCTGGAGAAGCAGGCGGGGATGCTGTCATCTATCTCGGCAGGGCTGACTTCCTTTCGGGATGCCATGGTTCAGCTGGGGACGCACGAGGAAGTCACCACCTTCACGATCTCGGACTTCGGTCGAACGCTCACGTCCAACGGAAGGGGGTCGGATCATGGCTGGGGCGGCAATCAATTGGTCATGGGGGGCGCCGTGAACGGGGGCGCGCTGTATGGCGGGTTCCCGGAGCTTGCACTGGGAGCGCCGCTGGACACGGGCCGAGGGCGCTTCCTTCCGACCACTTCGGTGGACGAGTTCTATGCGGAACTCGTCCTCTGGTTCGGACTTGCGCCGTCGGATCTGTCGCTGGTGATACCCAACATAGGTCGGTTCTATGCCCCCGGCGGTGCTCCGCCACTCGGTTTCATGGCGCACTCCTGAGCCGGACAACGCCGTTTTTCTGGCATCTGCGGGTTGGAGAAGCTGCCGGGTCGAGCCTGGCCAGGGCTTTCGCGTTGCGTATGTCAGCGCTGAGGCGCAAGAGCGAGCGTCAGCATCGCTGCGCTTTCGGCGACTGCCGCACCGTGACGCACGCTTCTGGGGTACGGTGGGGGGAAAGCTCAAGGAGCCGCCATGCGACTGGAGCCAGCCCTTGACCGGTGGACGAAAGCGGGCCTGATCGATCAGAACGTCGCCGCGTCCATCCGGGCCTTCGAAGCTGAACGCGTGGGATTGCACCCGGCGCTCGTGGCGCTTGCTGCGCTCGGTGGGTTCGCGATCGTGCTCGGGGCCATTGCGCTGGTTGGGGCCAACTGGTCCTGGCTGCCGAGCAGCGTGAAGCTCGGGGGTACGATTGCTGCCGGGATCGGGCTTGCTGCCGGGCTCACGTGGGCCGAGACGCGCAAGAGCCTATGGATCTCCGAGGCTATTCGACTGGTGTTCGTGGGCTGGATCCTTGGCGGGATCGCGGTTGTCGGTCAGGTGTTCCAACTCGATGGAAGCGCGCCGGTGGTACTTGCTTGGTGGACCGTGCTTGCCGCGCCAGCGTTCAGCTACACGCGCTCCTACCTCGGCGGTATCGCTTTCTCGGGCCTGCTCTTTGTCGGCTGCCTTGCAGTGCGCGAGGTGTTCTTCGGCGGACTGTCCGAAGAATCTGACGCGTGGCTGCTGCTCGTATACCCGGCCGTGGTCGCGAGTGCCCTCAATCTCCCGATCATCAAGCGCCATCGCCCTGAACTTGCGAGCAGCAGCCTCTGGTTCCTTGGTGCCTGCGCGGTGCTGAACGCTTTCGTCGCGGCGAACGTGATCGCTTACGCCGATGATCAATCTGCCTCGCCGAGCGCCTTGATTCCGCTCGCCTTGGGCGCGTTGGCGACGGCGGCGTTCGTTTCCCGATGGCGACCGATGCCCGGGCCGTGGGCTTGTCTCGCCATGGTGACGACCTACGCCATGGCCAGCTTGTGGGTAGTAGGTGGGATTGATGCCGGCGAGCTCGGCGCAACCTTGCTCTCTGTGCTGCTTCTGGGCGCCCTTGCCGCTGGCGCATACGAGAGCGGGCGAACAAGGCTGTTCAAGTGCTTCACGTTTCTGATTGCGGTTCGAATCTTCGCCATGTATTCGCTATACGCGGCCGAACTGAACAACCTCGGCCTGGCGTTGCTGGGCGGGGGCGTTGTCATGCTTGTTCTTGCTGGCGCGTGGCATCGAAGCATGCAGCAGCTGGATACGCCGCGGTGAGATCCTTGCTGCGCTCGGCAGCGTTGGGGCTTCCGATTGTCGGCATCTGCTGCATGGCGATGCTGGCGGCATTCTCGGGCGACGTCGCAAGCCGGGGCGGATCGGGCCTGGCGGGGATGACCTGGCGCATTCCGATCGCCGGCTATGACCCTCGCGATCCGATTCTCGGCCACTACGTTTCCTTCTCTTTCGACGTCCCTGTGGGCGCTCACGGTGTCTGCCTCGCCGGTGACCCTCAGGCGCCCGACATTTCCGCCCTTTCACAAGGGCAGGCGTGTGACGGTGGTCGTCTGCCCCCGGATACTGCAACCGAGGCCCATCGTTTCTACATACCGCAGGCCGCCGGCGATGCGCTCGAGAACCTGCTCCGCAGCCGTGACCACGATGCTGCGATCGAGGTCAGCGCCACCTGGAGTGGCGGCGTGCAGTTCGGGCGGCTCTTCATAGACGGCGAAGTCTGGGCACCTGGAGCGCCGGAATGACAGGCAGTTGCGCTCGGCGCTCGGGTTCGCGTCTCGTTGGTGCGATGTGCGCGGGCCGTCCGCACGACTGGGCGGGTTACGGGCAATGGCCTCGGATTCGTTTCGCGATCGAACGGTGGTTCGCTTCCGCATCTGGGAGCTCCCACGCGCGGAATCTACGCCTGGTATCAGAGCGTGATTTCGGCATTGGGTGACACGCGAGCATTCCCGTTGAACGGCGGAGCGGGACCAGGATTTCGTGCATATCAACGCTCGCGTGCGATGCCGCGATTCCGGCAGGAGAAAAGACGAGGCTTGAGGACGCTGCAAATCTTGCCGAAATCATCGGCGTGTTCGTGGTTGTCGTCACGCTGACCTACCTGGCGATACAGGTACGACAGGGTGCGTCCGTCCTGAGGTCCGAGGCCCGTTAGGCTCAGGTTTCCAACGATCAGAACGGTGTGTACCGGTTCCTGGAATGCCCTCAACTTGGTCGCATCTTTGCTCAGGCGGAAGCACCGACCGTCGCCAGAAAGACACAGTTGGCGTTCTGGATCATCGGATAGATGCGGGCGCATGAGCACGAGTATCTGCGGTATTGAAGCGGTGCGATGGACGAGGCGACCTGGCTTGCCTACAGAGGTGTGATTTTCTTTCTGCTTGGCAATCGGGTCAGCGCGTGAGATCCGGATGTTCTGCAGGGGCTTCTTCGATGCGGATTTCACCTTGATGGTGGATGAGCTGGTTCGCGACACGCCGGAGACCGATTTCTGGGCGCGGTTGGAACAACCGCGATGAAGGGGTCGAGCAGGGTTGGTGTTTCGGTGCAGTGAAGCCGCCGCCGGTGACGCTGCGATCCGGGCTCGGTTGCACGCTGCGACTCCTGCGACTTGCCGCGTGTTGAAGTACCGCTGACACCTCTTCAGAGAGCCCGGCGGTCGCTTCCGGCCTGACGGCGCAGCCCGAATCCGTTGGCACAGTCCGGTCGCCTGCTTAATCCGCATCGCGAAGACTCGGAAAGCGTGCCTGAGCCGCTTGCGAAACGCCGGACCGCGCGCCCTGGCGCTGCATGTCGATCGCGACGCTGAACGTCCGCCGGGTGCGGCGGCGGGTCCCTTGACGCGACCGTTTCTTCCACAGCGCTTGCTTGAGCCCCTGTTCCAAAGGCCCCTGTCTGCGGGATGAGGTGTCGAGTCTTACCCGTGTTCAAACGCATGTTGATGCGCGACGCGTTGAGGCCTGGCCAGATTTGCGATTTGGGTTGCAGAACGAGGCAGGGCTTCGCGTTTTGGAAAGCGGGGGATTGCGTGCTGCAAGGCGTTCGGTGATTTCCCGCGAAACCGAGCGCAATGCGCACTGCACGCGCGGCAGCCTTCAGGCATGACTTCTGCTTAGAGCCATAAGACAGCGCCGAGGTTGGGGCTTCTCCGTGGAGGAACGATTTATGGCCCGATGGTTACGCTTGCTGGCGTACATCTGCTTCTGGAGCACCCTGTCCTCCGCGGCCGCTGCCAGCGAGGCAACGCTGACAACCAATCAGGGCCCGATCGGGATTTCCTGGGTCAGCGACCGGTTCACCGGCTACAACGGCTATGGCAAGCCAAACAACGTTACCAATATCAATGCGCAGCTTCCCCAGAGCTTTCTTGTCGACGTATATGCGCGCCTGCCGAATGGCAGGCGCGTCAACCCGTCGTACATCGATCAGGCCTCTAAGGGGAATCTCGTTGTAGACAGCGACTTCACTGGCCAGATGACCGTGAGCGTGACCTTCCTCAACGAAGGCGCCGGCTATCGGAACGCCTTCGGCTACTTTCTCTATGATCCGAGCGACCCGCCGACAGCGGTCACCGATGTAGGGGACCACAAGCTCATTTTCCCGAACGCGTCTAAATGGAGCGGCGGGCAGCTTCTTCAAGGCGATACGGTGCCGATGGACGTCACCCTGACCGCCGGGCAGGCCATGGGCTTCTTCGTCATGTCCAACGCCTATGGCTGGGGGACGAGCACGAACAACGCCGAGCTCCAATCGATTGGTGCCCATGGCCAGCCGTTCTACAGCCTTGCGGATCTCAACCCTGAACCTGCCGAACTCCGTCAGCACAACGTTGTCTTCTATGACGAGAGCACGGAGCTTCTGGTGATCGGCTTCGAGGACCTCGATCGAAGGGGCGCAGACAACGATTTCAATGACCTCATCTTCTCGGTCGAGGCCACGCCTGTGGCTGCCCTCGTCGGCGTTGACGAAACTGGCGCCGCCGAGACCGGGGGGTTCGACCCGCTGGTGGAGCCGCCCGAGCCGCCACCTGGAAGCACGACCTTCTATCCGTCGAGCAGCGGTTTCGCGACGCTCATGTTCGAGGACTTGTGGCCGAGCATGGGTGACTACGACTTCAATGATCTTGTCGTCAGTTATCGCATGGCGGTGAGCAAGGATGTCGATGACGCGGTTCAGTCGATCGAGATGACCTATCGAATACAGGCCGTGGGTGCGGCGTTTCATAATGGCTTCGCCCTGCATCTTCCTAACGTTCAGGGAAGCAACGTCAAGAGCGCTCGACTCAGCTACGGCGGCGAAGAGACTGCGCTCGCGCCTGAGGTCGGCCCTAGCGAGACGGTGTTCATCCTCTCTGCTGATGTATGGCAGGACGTGACCAATGACTGTCCGATGTTCCGGACGATTTCCAGCTGCATGTCGCAGATCAGCGAGCAATTTACGTTCACGGTCGAGTTCCACGATGCCGTGACGGAGCAGAGCATCGGCTCGCCGCCCTTTGATCCCTTCATCTTCGCTTCTGCGAGCCACCCCCGTGGCAGTTACGATGCGCGCGCGTGGGAAGTTCACCTGAAGGAGTTCTCCGGTACCAGCGTGTTCAACGCCAGCCTCTTCGGCGTTCTTGATGATGCAAGCAACAGCGTGAACAGCTTCGTCAATGCCAACAACATGCCCTGGGCCATGAACATCAGCGATGCGTTCGCACATGCCTCGGAATCTAAAGACATCCTCCTGGCCTACCCTGACTTCGAGCAGTGGGTGCTATCCGCGGGGGCCGAGAAGCCGGATTGGTACAAGAAGGAGAACGGGGTGGCCGTGCATATCATTGACGAGGCGAACTAGGCATGGACATCACTTTGAGAAGTCTTCTCTTTGGAGTGTCAGTGATCGCGCTTTCGAGCTGTGGCGGCGGAGGGCAGACCGGGACTGAGCCCGAGCTGGACGCCGCGGGCGCGCCCGCTGGCGCTGCCCAGGGCACTGGCTCTGATGCGGCCGATGTCGAGAAAACCCTAGCGCCTAGCGCCTCTCTCGAGGTCGACCCGGCCTTCGATTTTCGCGTCGATTCGGACGTCAGGATCCTGGTGACCAGCATGGCGAGCACGCTCGGCGCGCTGAACGTCTATCACTCAACCGCATTTTTTGACGAACCAAGCCAGACGTACTATCCGGATTATGCCTCCCGTGTCGCGACCTGGCGGCCCTCGGAGGGGCAAGCGTTCGTTGTTCGCGTCAATGACAACTGGGAAGGCCTGCTGCTCGAGTTTGTTCCGGACACCGCCGATGGAGAGGAGCAGTATCTCTATTTTCCGCGGGCCGACCTCGGGGAAGGTATTGCGGTGGCGCTGTAGCGGCGACCGTTTCAGGTCTTCTGGCCAATGAGCGCCCGGTTTGCTACCGGAGGAGCATAGGCAGCTCGAGAGGTGCTAGCCCCGCGCCCAACGGCATTGCACCCATGAAGGGGGGCGCGCCGCGCGTCAGCCGCTGCGGCCGCGCGAATAGACGCTGGTGTGCTTCTGGCAGGTCGGCAGTGCGCTATAGGTGTTGCGCCGTGTTTAGGGGGTGCAGACCGTGATTTTGACAATGATGACGCCGTCAGGCCGTGTCGACGCGACTAGGAATGCTCACCTCTGCAGACGCGGCCCCCTCTCGCTTCTGCTTCAATAGGAGTTTGGTGTACCGCTCAAGCTCTGCAAAGGAGACGGGTTTCGTCAGGAACTCATCCATTCCTGCAGCGAGGCACGTATCCCGATCTTCGGGGAAAGCGCTGGCCGTGAGGCCAACGATCAGCGTGCGAGAGATCATGGCATTTCGCTCGATCGTACGTATGCGCCGAGTCGCTTCCAGGCCATCCATCTCGGGCATGTGCCAGTCCATGAAGACGATGTCGAAGCGCTCGCCGCTCGTCAGCTGCTTCAGTGCTGAAGCGCCGTCGGATGCAGTGCTCACCTTCCAGGAGAGATTGGTCAGCAGCCCGGTCAGGATGATCTGGTTCACGGCCAGATCATCAACGATTAGGGCGTGCAGTTCGGGCGCCTGATCGCACGTGGAAAGCTCCGCCTCGCGCACCTCTCTGAGCCGCGCGCCGTGCTCTTCGAGACGGATGGCCGGCGCGGTTCTGGGCCGGCTCGCAGGTACGCTCCGAGAAGCCGTCTTCTTCTCGAGTGCAGCCCTGAACAGCTGTGGGAAAACAAGAATCGAGTCGTCGTCCACGCTGCCGTTCCTTCCGGGCGTACTGCCCGAACCGATGCATTCGATATGCGGTGCATCTCGAAAGCAACGCGGCGAGTCAGTGCGGTGAACTTGATCGGTCACGAACAGGCAGGGTGTCGAGGCGCCCTCGCTCTGGTCTGCTCGGAGCGTTGTCCAGCCGTTTTCTTCGACGATCTCGCGGATGATGTGCGCGAGCCTGCTGTCCTCAAGCGCGATTGCGCAGCTTCCCGTAGGCAGAGGTACTTTGGAAAGCTGTGCAGATGATGGCGCTCTCCTGAGCGGGATTTCGCAGCAGAACCTGCTGCCGATTCCGAGCGTGCTCTCGACCTGGATCGTACCGTTCATGCCCTCCGCGAGCCTGGCGCTGATTCCCAGCCCGAGCCCCGTCCCGCTCCATCGGCGCGATGCATTCACTTCGACCTGATGGAATGGATCGAAGATCTTCTCCAGCTGCTCTTCGCTGATGCCGGTGCCTGAATCGAGCACTTCTAGCGTGAGCATATCGCCGCCGCTGCACCGCTTGGCGCGCACTCGCGTGAGCACGAAACCAGCCTCTGTGAACTTCACGGCATTCGAGACGAGATTGGCCAGTATCTGGCGCAGACGATCTGCATCGCCGATCCAGATAGGGGGCACGCTGGGCGCAATGTCGACCAGAATGCTCACGGCCGATTTGCCAGCGCTTCGCCCGTAGAGGGTTGCCACGCTCGTAACCAGCGATTCGACGTCGAAGGGCTCGGACTTGAACTCTAGATCGACAGCGCCGAGCTTGGTGAAGTCGAGGATGTCGTTGACGACGACAAGGAGCTGCTCCGAGGAGCGTCTGATCAAATCCAGGTCATCGTTTACTGCTTCCGGGCTGGCACGCCGCTGGGCGAGCTCGACGCTGCCCAGAATGCCCTGCAGAGGGGTTCGCAGTTCATGGCTCATGTTCGCCAGAAACTGGCTCTTGGCTGCGCTCGCGTCCTCCGCAACCTGCTCGGCGACGCGTCGCGTCTCGATCTCTCGCTGAAGCTGGCGGGTTCTTTCCGCCACGATGAGCTCCAGTCCGCCCGAGTAGTCAGCGAGGCTCTCTCCCAGTGCGCGCAGTTCGGCCGGGCCGTCGTTGATCGGGTTGACGGCTCTTTCACCCGCGCGCGCCGCCAGCGCCTCTGCACGCAAGGCCTCGAGGGGAGCCACGACAAGGCGGTTGAACAGTCCGGCGACAAGCATCAGGAAGCCCAGGTAGAGCCCTACGGTGAACAGCACGCGTGAGGGGGCGTGTGCGCGTCTTTCGTCCAAGGCCGCCTCGAGGCGGAGCAGCTCGGCGCTTGCGCCTGCTTCGATGATCCGGATCTCGCGCGTGGCGACTTCGGCGGTTGCGTCCCATGCAGCAAGCGTTTGAGTGTGAATCGCGCCGTTCTCTCCGATCTTGCCTTTGGCGTTCTGCAGGGCCTGTTCGGCTGCGGCCAGCTCTGCGAGGAGCCCTGCTATGTTGGCGGTCTTGTCTTGAAGAATGGGCGCGTCGGCCACGGATTCAACGATGGCTGCTGCGGTTCGGTTGGATTCGATTGCGCCCGGTGCCAGCCAGGTGTTGCCGCTGCCGTAGATCAGATCGCTCAGGGCGAGCCAGTGGCGAATCGCGTCACGCGCACGCTCGATCTCGGCGAGCGCGCGCGCACCCTGCGCGCTTGCGATCTGACGGCTGTCGATGCCGAGGTAGGTGGTCGCCAGTACGCTGACGAGGACACCGGTTGCCACGGCAATACTCAGGATCTGTAAAGACTCGACGCGCCCGATCGTGACCGCGGAGACCTTGCGGCCAATGTTCATCCGATCTCATCGTTCCAGATTGCGGCGGTGACCTGGATGGTCTTGACCGCGGAGCGCGCCAGGGCTTCAAGAAGCGCCTCATGCGGAGCGAGCTCCGGATTGGATGCGATTGCGGCCTGCCAGGACTGATCTTCGAGCGCCTGCAGGATTTCTTCTGCGGACCGGCCCTCCATGAGTTCGCGGGCGGAGGCGGACAGCGCGACGGGGCACCCGGGGCCGCGGCATCGCTGGAAGCGAAAGCCGCGTACGCGAAGGTCGAGGTCGAGTGCCCATACAACCTCCATGAGTCCCCAGTTGCTGGCCTCCGTCCGCGAGTGAACGAAACCGATACGCTCGTCCCCGTTGAGAACGACATACAGCGTATGGCGACCGAACTCGCGCGCGTGGAGGTCGAAGGGCAGGCTTTCCAGGACCTCCTCCCTCGCGTTCTGATCGATCAGTGCGACGCTGCTGAGATGCGCGGTCGACTCGGGGAAAAGCTCACGTATCTGCCGGTCGGGATCGCGCAGCGCACAGAAAGCGATCGCCTGTGCGTCAGGTACCGTGAGTGCCAGGCAGAGAAGAGCGAAAATCAAGTGGCCGGAGAACAAGCGCGCCCGGGTTTGAAGGGAAACAGTCGTTTGGGGGGGCATGACGTGGGTACCGTCCCTGCGGGCTAGTATCTGATGCGCCTGCGCACCTGCAGGCTCAAGGAGCCGTCCGGTCCGCTCGCGTTCTTGGTATGAATCGGTCGCGCGTACTGGAGCGAAAACGCCAGATCGTTGTTCGGCTCGAAGCGCCAGCCAAGGGTCAGCGAGCTCGTGCGCTCCGTTCCGTCGACACGTTCAGATGTCGAGTGGCGGTACTGTGAATAGGCGATCCATGCGCCATCGCGCGCAAGAAAGTCCAGCTCCACGAATGCAAGGCTCGTGTCCTGCCCATCCGTTTCGCCGAACGAATACTCCCCTAGAAGCTCGTAGCGTCCGCTGATCCAGCGCAGATCCACACCCAGGCGACTGCGCTCCACTGGCTCAAGAGGTCTCTTGTAGCTGTGCACCGCGCCGTCGAGCACGGAGATACCGCCGCTGAGTCTGCGGTCGCGCCGCGTGCCGAGTCGGCCGGAAGCGATATACGGACTGTCGTTCGTTTTCCAGCTGTTGCCGCCGCCGCGTTGGAGCGCAACCTCATATTCGAAGTCGCCCACGATGCCGTGGCCCGCAACGCCCCAATCCCCTTTGACGCCGAGGTTCGGACCGCTCGTGATCTGGTGCAGGGTCCCGTTTGTCTCGATCACGTACTCGAGTCCGAACGGAACTTCGAAGTGGCCGACGCGGAATGCAAGCGCGCGCCCCGGCAGCACGCGAAAGTCTGCGTGCACGTTGCGGAAGATCAGCTCTGCGTCGTCTTCGCCATCGAAGGGGCCGGGTATGGCGTCTGCGCCAACGAGTTTGGTCATGTACAGCTGAACGGTGATTCGGCCCAGATCCCCACGCGCGCCCTGGAGCACCTTCAGGGCGTCAACGCCAAGAAACAGCGTTCCGTTGTCCTCCGGTTCGCTGATTGCGGTGGAGTAGCGGCCGGCGAGATCGATGGCCGCGCGTGCATTGGACGTCAGGGGATGCTCTGCGCTCGCGACGCCGGCGCCGATCAGCGCGAGGAGACCGGCGAGCAGTTTTCGTGCCCGCGCCGCCTGAAGTCCTGCGGCCGAAGGAAGCCGTTCCGGTCCGTTCAGGCGGGTTGCTCGGGGGGATAGGCTGGCGTTTCCTTCCTTGAGCATGACGTGCGTACCACTCTTGTCTGTCGTAGCAATCCGCCTCGGCGTTTACCTTTCGTTCATATTGCAAGTCGCGGACTGCTCGCCGAACGCAGTCATCTTCATGGGAAGACAGGATGGCGCTTGAGGCGTTACGTATGTTGTTTAAGCTAATCGGCGGAACATTTCTTGGCTAAATTGTTAGCCAGGTTTACATAAAGCCTTCGGCCGACGAGTGGCAGTTTGCCAGTAGGTAACAAACGCGCCTTGCCGCTGCGCGGCGAGATGCTGTCCGAGCCTGATTCGTCCCTGCCCCCGATCCTTCCGTCCATGCGTGCTGCGCGTGCGGACGCCGTGCCGACGCCGTACGGACTTGCCGTACGGACTCGCCGGCCATGTCGATCCGGATCGGTGTCCAGGGGGGGGGCTAGGGCGCCGCGAGGCGGTCGCGTTCGGGCACTGCGGTAGAGCCACCACGGGCCACCACTTGGATTCACGAGGCGCGCGGTCATGGGCGCAGGGCTCTTCTGCTCCCTTTGCCGAGCAGGGTATCGCTTGGGCTGCGACCGCATCCCCGTCGTTTCCACCAAGGTTCCTAAACCCATGGTCCCTGACTACAACGGTGCTTTGGGTAATCACCGTAGGTCATTACCGAGGTATTCACCGAGGTATTCACCGAGGTCATCACTGTCCGATGCTTGCGGCACCTGTACCTTGCTAGTGAGCCTATTCATCTCGCGGGTGCCCGCGCGTCAGCGTTGACGCGGGCGGAATCGTGGAGGCCTGTGATTGCTGCAACGCGGTCCTTGGGCATTTCCTTTCTGCGAGCGCGTTAGCATGGCGTGCCTGAAGCTTCAGACGGGATGCAAACCCTTGGTCGATGCAGTCTCGCAGTCCGGGCCGGCGGAACGCCCGAACGAACATCCATCGCTCGACGCGGATCTGCGCGCTGACGTACGCGAGCTCGGCTCCTATCTGGGCGATGTTGTCCGGCGTGATCGAGGCATCGAATTCTTCGAGACGATCGAACGCATCCGTGCGCTGGCGAAGGCTGTTCGGGCCGGAGGGGCAGGGCACGAGGCCTGGGATTCGCTCAGTGCCTTTTTGGGGGCGCTTCCGGAAGCCGCCCTCGTTGACGTCGCGCGGGCGTTCAACCAATTTCTCAATCTCGCGAACATTGCTGAGCAGCAGCATCAGATCAGCAAGTATCGTGAGTCCGAGCACAGCACGATCGCGGCTGGCACGGGTGCGGATGCGGATCCACTCAGAGCCCTTTTCGCGCGCCTGCGCGAGGCATCGGTAGAGCAGGCCGGGATGGCTTCCGCGGTCGAAGACCTCAGCATTGAACTGGTGCTGACGGCGCATCCCACGGAGGTCATTCGAAGGACGCTGATCCAGAAGTACGACTCGATCGCGGGCGCCCTGAAAGCGCACGCGCGAGCTGAGGGGGCGGAGCGGCGGGAGCTGCGTGCTGCCCTGGCGCGCCTCGTCGCCGAGGCCTGGTATACCGATGAAATCCGCAGCAATCGGCCGCTGCCGCAGGATGAGGCCAAGTGGGGCTTCGCGGTGATCGAGAATTCCCTCTGGCAGGCGCTGCCGAGATTCATGCGGCGCCTGGACGTCGAATTGCGGGCGGCGGGCGCGACGGCGCAAGCCAGCGGTGCCGCGCCAGTGCGTTTTGCGATCTGGATGGGTGGTGATCGCGACGGCAATCCCAATGTCACGTCGGCTGTCACCCGTGAGGTGCTCATGCTCGCGCGCTGGATGGCTGCGGATCTGTTCCTCGGCGATGTCGAAGCGCTCCAGGCACAGCTCTCGATGACACGGGCAACGCCCGAGCTGCTACGCAGAGCAGGTGAGGGCGAGCGCGAACCCTATCGCGCAGTGCTGCGCGCCCTGCGCGATCGTTTGCGGGCGACGCGCAAATGGGCTGATGGGCTCGATCCGCAAGCGCCGGCGGAGGCGCTCGTGTTCTCTGATGAGGATCTCGCAGAGCCTCTGCAGGCCTGCTACGACTCGCTTGTCGCGTGCGGTATGGACGAGATCGCGAATGGCGAACTGCTCGACACGTTGCGCCGCGTCGCAGCCTTCGGCGTTCATCTTGTTCGCCTCGACGTGCGCCAGAACTCAGAACGCCACGCTGACGTGCTTGATTCGATCACGCGGTGGCTCGGCCTCGCCGACAGCGAAGGCGGGTACTACGGCGACTGGGACGAAGGTGCTCGTCAGAACTTCCTGCTGCGCGAGCTGGAGGGGCGGCGGCCACTTTTTCCCTCTGATTGGCAGGCTCCGGATGAAGTGCGCGAGGTGCTCGCCACCTGCCGTGAGATCGCCCGCCATCCGCCGCGCGCTTTCGGTCAGTACATCATCTCCATGGCGACCGCCCCGTCGGACGTGCTGGCCGTAAAGCTGCTGCTTCGCGAGTGCGGCGTTGCCGAGCCGCCGCCGATCGTGCCGCTCTTCGAGACCCTCGCTGATCTCGATGGTGCAGCGAGCACGATCAATGCGCTCCTTAGCCTGGAAGCCTATCGCTCGGAGACGCGGGGCGTGCAGCCCGTGATGATCGGCTACTCGGATTCCGCAAAGGATGCGGGGCAGCTCGCTGCGGCCTGGGCGCAGTACCGCGCGCAGGAAGCGCTCGTCGAGGTGGCTCGCCGCCACCGCGTCCGCATGCCGCTCTTTCATGGTCGCGGTGGCGCCGTCGGTCGCGGTGGCGGCCCCGCACACGCAGCAATTTTGAGCCAGCCGCCCGGTTCCGTCGGCGGCCGTCTCCGCGTCACCGAGCAGGGCGAGATGATCCGCTTCAAGTTCGGTCTGCCGACGCTCGCCGAACAGAGCCTTGCGCTATACACCGGCGCGGCGCTGGAGGCGACACTCTTGCCGCCGCCTGCTCCGAGCAAGGCGTGGCGTGAGGCTATGGATCGGCTGTCTGCACGGGCGCTCGAAGGGTATCGCTCGGTGGTGCGTGGCGAAGCACATTTCGTCGAGTTCTTCCGTACGGTCACCCCCGAGCAGGAGCTCGGCAAGCTTGCGATCGGCAGCCGTCCCGCGCGGCGCAGGCAAAGTGCCGGGATCGAAAGCCTGCGGGCGATTCCGTGGGTCTTCGCCTGGACTCAGATTCGTTTGATGCTGCCTGCCTGGCTTGGCACGGACGCGGCCCTTCGGGCCGCGCTGGACGCCGGTGATCGCGATCTCCTGTTGGAGATGACGGAACAGTGGCCCTTCTTTCGTATGCAGATGGACATGCTCGAGATGGTGGTCGCGAAGACCGATCTCGATCTGTTCAGGTTCTATCGGCGCCGGTTGGCCACTCGGAACATGGTCGGGCTGAGCGATGCGCTGGAGGAGCGATTGGCACTGCTGGAAGCAGATCTGCTTGCGCTGCGTGGACAAAAGGAATTGCTGCAGGGCGATCCCGCACTCCGCACGAGCCTCGCAGTGCGCAACACCTATCTGGATCCGCTGCACCTGCTGCAGGCGGAGCTATTGGCCCGCTCTCGGTCATCCGAAGCGCCTTTGGAGTCAGTAGAGCGGGCACTGCTGGTCACGATGGCTGGGATCGCGAGTGGATTACGCAATACGGGCTGAGCTCGACGCGCGCAGGTTCATCGACAAGGGTGGGGTAGAAGTAAGTCCATCCCTGCGGCGCATGCGCTGAAGGGGGGCACGCTGGCTTTCGCAGTTTGAAAAGGACCGGGCCGTAGCGCGCGCATCAACCGCCGCGGCGTCGCCCGCATTCTCGGGTGTACTCAGCGGACGACTCTTGATTCGGCGATGCCGCGACGGGCGTCGATCACCTGGGCTGTGCGCGCGCCGAATCCGTCGCGCTGCGGATAATGTTGCATCAGAAGTGCGCGGTTCGCCCGTTACGCTGTTCGATTGATCGACTCTGCGAGCGTCTACGGTTCCAGATTGTTCACTTCCCACGTGGTTTCCTCCACGTGTGCCGTCCTGTTGTTCGGCGCCCTGCGCATCGCGCGCCTTCCAGGGGCCCGGCCGTCCTTCCTTGCCGGAATGCTGCCCTTGCCAGTGCGCCTGTTGGTGCTCGAGCGCGTGCGGCGGCGGGCCGAAGCGGGTGCGGCAATGGCGGGCGGCGCCGGTTGGCGCAGCAGTCCTGCTGGCGGCTGCGTTCCTGCCCTCCTCCACGGACGCTCCGGGCATCACTGTTTCGCAGGGCAGCAGTCGTTCTGCGGCAGTGCTACTCGAATCGGCAATTGCCGTGTGTGGGGATCTTCTTGGCAGCCGACCTGAACATGAGGAGAAGGAAGTCGCGTAGACAGGAACGGATCGGTGGCCGCCGCGCGCGATTGATCGGCCTGCTCGGTGGCCCACGGTGCCGCCGCATCGGCGCCCATTGACCGGGCCTCAGGCCACTCCGTCCGCTGCTGCGGACAATTCCTGCAGCCCGGGTTTCGGTCCCTCTCCGCGGTCGAAATACGATGCGCTTCGAGCGCCGCTCGCTTCGATCTCGATACGAAAAACGCGATCGTTGGGCTGATGGAAGGCGAGGGTCTCCTGCGCGCTGAGGCCCAGCAGCGTCGCCATCATCGCCTTGCCGATCATGCCGTGGGAAACGACGGCGAGTGTGTTTGCTTCCTGCGCGCACAGCTCGTCCAGAAACGGCGCCGAGCGGGCCATCATGTCCGGATAGTTCTCGGCATTCGGAGCGCGATAGTTGAAGCCGTCGGCGCGCCAGGCAGTCCATTCTTCCGGCCACTTGTTCTCGATCTCTGAATAGAGCCAGCCGCTCCAGTCGCCGCAGTCCCATTCCTTCAGGCGGTCGTCGTAGGTGATGGGCAAGTTCAGATATTGATTGATGATTTCGGCGGTCTGCCGCGTCCGATCGAGCGGGGACGCGAACAGCGCCTCGATGCCCACATCGGCCAGCCATCGGCCATTCACGTCGGCCTGCTCCCGGCCGAGATCATCCAGGTTCGAGTTCCACTGCCCCTGCATGCGCCGGATAGCGTTCCATTCGGTGCGGCCATGTCGGATGAAGAAGATTGTTTTCATGAGGCTGGGCTCGATCAGGCACGGGGAGCGGAGCATAGCGGTTCCCATCGATTCCGGGTCGCCGGGCCGTTCGCGCAGCTGTGCCTTCAGTGGCAGGCTGCCAAGGATCCCTGAGCAGGAGTACGCACCATGGATCTCGAACTGTCGAACCGAGTTGTGCTCGTCGCAGGGGCCAGCCGGGGCATTGGTCGCGGTATCGCGGCCACAATGCTCGCGGAGGGCGCCCGCGTACTGCTCACCGGACGTGACGGCGCGGCGCTCGAGGACGCTCGCGCATCGCTTGCCACGGAGCATGGTCCTCGCGTTGCGGCACATGCGGCCGACATGACCGCGACGGCCGGTATTGTCGCGGCGCTTGACGCCTGTGAAGCCGCCTTCGACGTTCCCGAAGTCCTCGTCGCGAATGTGGGTGGGGGGTATCTCACGCCCGGTTGGGATGTCGGGGATGACAAGCTAGAAGCGGCCTTGGAGCACAATCTTGCGGGCTCTGTCCGGCTGGTTCGTGAGGGCGTGCGGCGCATGCAGCCGGCCGCTGAGGCTGAAGGGCGCCCGGCGCGGAACATCATCGTCATTTCCTCAATCGCGGGCGTTGACATCATGGGTGCTCCCTTTGCGTACGGCATGGCCAAGGCTGGACTCAATCACTTCGTTGGCGAGATGGCGCGCCTCGTCGGGCCTTCCATGCGCGTCAACGCCGTAGCGCCCGGGAATATTCTCTTCGAAGGTGGCAGCTGGGCGCGCAATCGTGAGGCGCGGCCCGAGGGGATCGAGCGCTGGATTCGCCGAGAGGTGGCGCTGAAGCGTTTCGGGACGGTTGAAGAAATTGCGGACGTCGTGGCGTTCCTCGCCTCGCCGCGTGCTGCCTTCGTGACCGGCGCGACCTGGATCGCAGATGGTGGGCAGGTGCGAGCGAGCAGCTGAGGCGTTTGGCGGCTTCACGAGGCGATGGAGCGTTGCGCAAGCGCCGCGCAACCTCCGACGCGATAGTGGCATAGTGGCGGAGCCGATCCCGGCCACAGATCGAGACGGGTTTCAGTCGGGGAGTTATGCGTGTCCAGTCACGGTGAGTCGCGCAGGGAGGGAGCCCTGGCGCGCACCAGGCCAGTTCGCCTCTTTTTTTCCTGTCTCGCGACCTGGCTTGTGCCGTTCTGTTTCTTCACGCTCTTCGTGTACGTCACGCCACTGCCCGCGCCCTTTACTGATCTGCCCCTCCTCGATCCGCTGGTCACGCTCTACGTCGTGTGTTGTGGAGTGATCGCGGCGGCGTGGATCACGCACCGCTACCTCGGCCTCTACGCGCTCGACCGCGGTGGCGCCTCGGCGGATCAGGTGCGCGCCGGCGTCCGTCGCGTGATCGCGAGCCTGCCTTGGATGGTGCTGGCCTACCTCGTCGTCGGCACGGTTCTCGGTTTGTTCCAGGCGACCGCGAGCACGCCAATCGGCCTGGACGACTTCGGTGTCGGCGATGCTCTGGTGGTCGGTTTCGGGGTGCTGGCGGTGCTGCTCTTCATCCTCCTGCCGCTCGGTCTCGTCTGCCTGGACGAGTTCGGTCTGGTGTTCGGCCACACCGTTGGCGGCCGTCCCCTGGTGCCGTTGACCCTGCGCGCGCTCCCCGGACTCTTTCTCGTACTGATGGTCGGGGCGACCGTACTCATCCAGGAATACCTGACGGCGGGTACGCTCGAAATCGCGCGCATCGCCGTGATCGCCGTGATCGTGCCGTACGCTGCGCTCGTGACCATGGTGACCATGCGCTACACCACGAGCGCGCTCGGCTCCCTCCATGCCTTCGTCGCACACGATCGCGCCGGCGATCCTGTCGATGTGGCAGATCTTCAGCCGGGCTCCCTTGACGCGATAGGCGTGATGGTGCGTAACGTGCGTATGCTCATTTCGGACCAGCAGGCGTCCGAAGCACGCATCCGCGCGTTTACCGCTGTCGCTTCCGATCTGTTGTTCGAACTCGATGCCGATGAACGGGTGACGTGGATATCCGGTGACGCCCAGCCTGTGGTCGGTATTTCGAGCGACGAAGTGATCGGCCGAGAAGTTGCTTCCATCATCACCGCGCTGAGCATGGCCTCGCCGGAAGATCTTCTCGCAGCACTTGAAGATCGCTTGCCCCTGCGTGATCACCTCCTCGAATTGCGTGGCGCCGCGAACGAAGCGCGCTTCCTTCGCCTGAACGCAGCGCCGTTTCATGGTGCGGACGGACGTTTCGCCGGCTACCGCGGCGTGCTGCAGAACGTGACCGATGGCGTGACCGCGCAGCGCAAGCTGGAAGAGGCGGAATCACGCCTGGCGGAAGCGCAGAAGATGGAAGCGCTCGGCCAGCTCACGGGCGGCGTCGCGCACGACTTCAACAATCTGCTGCTCATCGTCGCGGCCAATGCAGAGCTCGCGCAGATCGAGATGAACCCCGTAGTGCGTCGTCAGCAGCTCGACGCGGTGGTCGCGGCAGGCGAACGTGGTGGGCGCCTCGTGCAGCACCTTCTTTCCTTTGCGCGTCGACAGGTGCTGCAGCCCCGTCCGCTGAATCTGCTTGAGCACAGGGAAGAACTGGAGGCGTTGCTCGGCGCATCGCTCAGTGAGCATGCACACCTGGAGGTCGACCTTGCTGACGATCTCGCCCACCCGCTCGTGGATGTTGCGCAGCTCGAGAGCGCGCTGCTCAATCTGGTACTCAATGCTCGCGATGCCATGCCCGACGGGGGCCGAGTCGTCGTCAGGGCGCGTAATCGTTCTTTATCGGCCGGGGAATTCGAACTGCCCGCTGGGGAATACATCGAGATTCGCGTACGGGACACCGGTGAGGGCATGCCGGAACGGGTGCGCGAACGCGTGTTCGAGCCCTTCTTTTCGACGCGCTCCGATCGTAGCGGTACCGGGCTTGGCCTCTCCATGGTCTATGGTTTCGTATCGCAATCGCAGGGCGCCGTTCGTATCGAGAGTGAAGTCGGGCGGGGCACGACGATCGTCATGCTGCTGCCGGTAGGGGAACAGGCGGCGCCTCGATCCAGCACCGCGGAAATGCGCGCGGTGCCCCGCGAAGGTGTAGGCCTCCTGCTCGTGGAAGACGAGCCCGATGTGCGCGTAGCTCTGACGCGTGGCCTGGAGTCCGCGGGGTTCCGTGTTGTCGCTGCGGCCGACGCGGACGAAGCCATGGCGGTCTGGCGCGCAGTGGACGGTATCGAATTCGTGCTTTCGGATATCGTGCTTCGAGGCAGCCGCTCGGGTTCGCAGCTGCTCGCAGACTTGCGGCGTGAGGCGCCTGCGTTGAAGTGTCTGCTCATGACGGGCTACGCAGACAGTGAACTCGACGCTGCGCCGGAAGAGATCGCCGAGGTGGAGGTGATCACCAAGCCCTTTCCGATGAAGGTACTGGTGGCGCGCATTCACGCCCAGCTAGCGGAGGCGCCAGCGGGCTCCGCCGTTGACGCTTCCTGAGGGCGTCACAGGGTGCAGGTTGCGGGTGGCGCAGCAGAGGAAACTCGTCCGAGTTCAGGTGCGCGGAGCGATGCTTTCGATTGGAACGCAGCCTCAAGGCTTGCGGCGAAGCGCTCCTCGAGCATGTCGACATCCAACGCTTCCCGGGCCTCGACGAATGCATCTCCACCCGCCGCGATAATCTCGATGGTGCCGATGACGTAGAGACGCTCATCCGACAACGTCTCGGTACCAACGCAGATCTGTTCAATGCGTTCTCCCGCGGGACGATCCGGGGCGTACCAGACGCGCAGCCCCGAGAGCTGAAGCAGTCCTCGCTCGAGTGCAAAGCCCCGTTCGAGCAGGGCGCGCAGGGTTGCGCCCGTGAGCGTTGCGCGGGCGATCCTGTCCTCGAACGGGAAGGCGTCGAGCAGTTCCTCGCGCCGCACGGCGCCGGCCGGAAGATCTCTGCGCAGTGCGCCTGAGGGCATGAGTCCGATCTGCGCGTCAGCCGCGCGCGCCACGATGTCGGCGAACAGATTTCCCAGTGGTGCCTCGTCGTAATACCGGCGGGTCGCGCCGCCGTCGAGATGACCGATGATCTCGCGCAGCTCTGGATACTTTGAGCGCCATTCGGCGAGCCTCGCTTCCACTTCCTGCGCGGGAGGCAGCACGTCGGCGTTCACGGGCAGGAGTGCGCTTCGGTGTGCAGTGATGTTGCCGCGCGCGTCCATGTCGAGCACCAGGCGGCCGAGGTGCTGACCCTGACCCCAAGTCTGCATGATGAGCGTGCCCGTTTGCGGGTGCACGAGCGCTTCCGGCGTACCTGCATCCGTGTGTCCAGCCAGGATGATATCCACGCCGGGAACGGCACCGGCCAGCGCGAAATTCTCGTCGTTGCCTCGGAAGACGCGCGGGTCGGCCTCATCGTCCGTTTGCATCGGGGCCGTCGGGCCCTGATGTGCCAGCACCACGATCAGATCCACCTCGGCTCTCAGGCGCGCAACCAGAGGAGCAAGCGTCGCTACGGGATCACGCACCTCCACGCCGGCGATGTTCGAGGGGATGAGCGCAGTTGCAGCGTCTGTGCCGAGCAAGCCGATGACGCCAAGGCGGACACCACCCCGCTCGATGATCGTCCAGGGCTGGGCATAGGGGTGGTCGGTGCCTCTGTAGAAAAGATTTGCGCCAAGGACCGGGAAGGGCGCGCGAGCTTTCTCTTCGGCAAAGCGTTTCCAGCCGTACTCGAATTCGTGGTTGCCGATTGCCATGGCGTCGTAGTCCAGCAATTGCATCAGGTCGAACGCGACGGCGCCGTGGCTGCGCCGCGACAGACTGCCGGTGAAGATGTCACCCGCATCGAGCAGGAAGGCGCTCTCGGCCGCGGCGCGCTCCTGCTTGATGAGCGTCGCCAGCTGCCCGATTCCGCCAATGCGCGCCATATCGCTGCGCCAGAACGCGTCCGTCGGGTCGTAGGCGCTTTCGAGATCGTTCGTGAACAGCAGCGTTACGGTACGTTGCTCTGCGCCCCACAGGAGAGCGCAGCCGAGAAGCCCCAGCGTGAGAACTGCGGTGCAGCGCACGGTGTGCGCCAGATGTGGTGTCGCGCGTGGCGCGCTTTGACTACCCATGGTGAATCGCGTGCGTCTCCCCTTGGCCGACCGATGATCGGTGAAACCAACGCTTTTCGCTAAGGCGTGCATGTTTTCACTGGCGTGCCGCGTTGACCATTTCCGAACGCCCCTCGCCAGATGCCCGTCGCCGGATGCCCGTCGCCCAACACCTGCGATCTTGACCGGGCGATCTGCGTGTCCTCGCTACAGCGCGTTTCGACTGCGAGGCCACCAGCAACCCGGGCTCGCATCATGTCCGACGCGCACGCCTTCACATATCGACTTGCCGAGCGCCGCGATGTCGATGCCACCGCGGCGCTGATGGCCGCTGCCATCGAACACAACATGCGGGCCTCTCTTTCTCGCGCGGAGATCGCCGCTGCCAAGGACACAATGGGCGTGGACCGCACGCTGATCGGCGACGACATCTATTCCCCGATCCACGCACATGATGCGCTTGTGGGCTGCGGAGGGTGGGGCAAGCGGCGAAACCTCTACGGGGGCGATCAGACCTAGGGTCGCGATGGCAGTTTTTCGGACCCGAATACCGACGCGGCGCGCAATCGCGCGATGTACACGCATCCCGCCTGGACGCGCCGAGCCGTGGGCTCGCTGTTGCTTGCGCTCTAGGAAGACGCGGCGCGTGCCGCGGGCTGCCGAACGATCGAACTTGGCGCCACGCTCGCGGGCGAAGCGCTGTATCGCGCCCGCGGCTGCGCCGAGGTGGGCTGTAGTGGGCCGTGGACACACATGAGCGCCGACAGCGCGGGCAGCGTAGTCATCCGGATGCGGAAGTCGCTCTGATCCATGCCCGCCTTGTCTTCGTTCGACAGCCCGGGCAACGTTCCAAGGCCATGTGAGTAGGAGGTGGAAATGAAGATCAAGGGTTTCGCGCTGCTTCTTAGCGGCTGCCTGGCGACCATTTCCGCCGCAGCGGAGATTGATTGGGAAGCCTACGATGCGGAGCTGCTCGCGCATTTTCAGGCGCTTGTGCGCATGGACACCACCGATCCACCAGGGCGGGAGATCGAGGCGGCCAACTATCTTGTCAAGGCGCTGGCCGCGGAAGGCATTCCGGTCGAGACCTTTGCGACCGAGCCCGATCGACCGAACGTCGTTGCGCGCCTCGAGGGGAACGGCAGCAAGCGTCCGGTCCTCATCATGGCGCATACGGATACGGTCAACGTCGATCCGGAGAAGTGGCGCTTTGGGCCCTTCAGCGCGGAGCGTGAAATGGGCTACGTGTACGGCCGGGGCACGGTTGATGACAAGGACAATGTCGCAGCGGCCCTCATGGTGATGCTTACGCTCAAGCGTGAAGGCATCAAGCTCGATCGGGACGTGATCTTCCTCGCGGAGTCGGGGGAAGAAGGCGCCGTGCAGGTCGGCATCAAGTACATGGTCGAGAATCATCTTGGTGCCATCGACGCTGAGTTTTGTTACGCCGAGGGCGGTGGCGTTACGCGCTGGGGTGGCGAGGTTCGCTACGCCTCTGTGCAGACGATGGAAAAGATCCCTCGCGCAATTCAGCTCACGGCGCGCGGCCCGGCGGGGCACGGGTCCGTCCCGCTGCAGGACAACGCGGTCGTGCGCCTTGCAGACGCCGTTGCCAAGGTCGGCAAGTGGCGTATCCCGGTGCGCCTCAACGAGACCACCCGGACCTACTTCGAGCGTCTGGCGACGATCTCCCCCGAGCGTGAAGCGCAGCGCTATCTGGATATCCTGCATCCAGATCCGATAGTGCGAAACGCGGCAGATGACTACTTCCGCGCACGCTCGCCCCGCCATGCCTCGATGATTCGCTCGTCGATTTCGCCCACGCAGTTCAACGCGGGCTACCGCATCAACATCATCCCTTCTGATGCGAAGGCGCTGCTGGACACTCGCCTCGAGCCAACCGAGGACCCGGAAGCCTTTCTCGACATGGTGCGCGAGGTGATCGACGACGAAGCCATCGAGGTCGCCTGGGCGCCGCGCAACGTGCGCCCTAAGGGTATCTCCGGCCTCGACACGGAAGCGTTCCGCGTGCTCGAGGCGAACATCAGCGAGTACTACGGCGCGACGACGCTGCCGACCATGAGTACCGGCGCTACGGACATGGCCTATCTTCGCGCCCGCGGTATCCAGTGCTATGGCATCGGGCCGGCCATCGACATCGAGGACGGTCCGCGCGGCTTCGGTGCGCACAGCGATCAGGAGCGCATCCTCGAGAGCGAACTGGCTCGCTTCGGACGTTTCCACTACGCGATCGTCGCGGACATTGCTGAAGCGCGCTGAGCGCACGACGAGAAGATCGGCATGACGGTTCGAGTGATCGGGGCAGGGTTTGGTCGAACGGGCACGCTGTCGCTCAAGGTGGCCCTCGAAAAGCTCGGCTTCGGACCCTGTTATCACATGGTCGAAGTGGGGCGACGCGCGGACGACGTGCACGTCTGGACGCGCGCACACAACGGCGAGCTGATCGATTGGAACGCCTTCCTTGAGGGATGGGGGGCGACGGTGGATTGGCCATCATGCAACCTGTGGCGCGAGCAGTTGGCAGCGTTTCCGGATGCAAAGGTCATCCTGTCCAAACGCGAACCTGCGCTCTGGTATGCCTCCGTCATGAACACGATCTACCCGTCTTCGCAGGCGGACATGCGCAGCGAGGATTCCGGGTCGCGAGCCTTCGGCATCTGGGTGAACGAGATCATCTGGCAGCGAGTGTTCGACGGGCGGATGGACGATGAAGCGCATGTGATCTCGGTCCTTGCCGCGCATGAAGCGGCTGTGCGGTCTGCGGTGCCGAGTGATCGCCTGCTGGAATTCTCACCGGCCGAAGGCTGGGAACCCCTGTGCGCGTTCCTGGGTGTGGACGTGCCTGACGAGCCGTATCCGCGCACGAACGCCACAAGCGAGTTCCGCGCAGCGCAGAGCATGCCGAAGCTGGACTGATCCGGGTCCGGCGTCCTGATGCCGCAGCGCGGGTGCGGTGCGCGATCACGGGTCGGGCAAGGCGCGGGCCCCTGGCTTCCCGGAAGATCAGCATCCGCTCGTCCATCGCTGAGCAGCCAACAGGTACCTCGATCCGCACCAGGGCTGCGACGTGAGCGATTCATGGGCAATGGCCGTGAAGTTCGGGCCTGGCTTCAGTTTGCGAGGGCGTCCGGGAGAAGACGAAGCGTTACCGGCGCTGCGGGCGCGGACAGTGGCCGAGTTTCGCGACAGCACGTGCGAGCGCGGATGGGCGTGTGCCGCGTTGTGCTCCCCACTCTGAAACATCGACCGTCCGGCAAGCGAGGTGCTGGCCGTGTTCATTGCGGAGCCCGCCATGACGTCTGGTGCGAGGGTCGGGTAGGGCGAATTTCTCGCGCCGGCAGCCGAGCAGCTGTTCTTTCGAGCGGAAATGCGCCGTTGTTCCCGAGGGAAATCCAGCTGCTTGAATCGAGTTCAGGTAACACTTTAACCCTGTTGAATCAGGCGTTTGCGGTGGGAGAGAGGCCTTGCCCACAGACCCGCGCCACGCGTGAACAGCGAACGCACCGCTTACCCACAGGTTTGTGCACAGCTTTTCCACCGCAAGGTGCGGACGTTTCAGTGGCGTGACGGCTGGACGTTGGTACCGTATGTCCACGGTCAAGGCGGGGAAGACGCCGGACCGGGAAGCCAGTCTCGAGGGCGCGAGCTTGAAGGATTGGGGGATCCGGGAAGGTGACCGATCCGACCATGAACGCTTGGACCCACGCCAGGGTCCGGGTCGCCCTAGGCAAGGCGGCTCAAGGGTAACCGCCCCGTGCACGGGGTTGAGCCGGCGGGGAGACAAAGGCCGAAAGGACTTGTTTCCAACGGCGGACAGGAAGCCCGGCCCGGAGGGTGCGCACACACACTCCGGCGACGTAGCAAGGCGTCGCAAAATAACGCTCGGCGAGTGGGCGACCGGAAGCAGCGAAGACGTTCGCAGCGTGGAAGGGAGCCAGGACGTGAGGCGGCAGGCGAAGCGGGCTTTCGGGTCCGTGGAGCACGAAGCGGAGCGTCCGCGGCAGGAAGCGAGCGGCAGCGCAGGGCCGAAGGGTCAGGCAAAGCCGGGAGCGGAAGGCCGCAGGCGAGGAGCAGACGGCTGAGGTTGATCGAGAGGTTGACCAACGCAGGAAGCGAGTCGCTCGATGAGCCCGGCCGGCGTGCAGCTTTTGCTGCCACCGGACGGGGCCATCACAAAAGACCTCGCTGCGGCGGGGTTTTTTTGTGTTTGCGCCGCGGGAATCGGTTTACTGCCTTCGCTCGCGTCGCTGTGCCTGACTACGGTTCCCGGCGCGAGGGATCGCGATGACAGGCTTGCGCGCTCCATCCTGTCCGCGCCGCTCGAAGCTGCGCGCGCACGGTGCTTCGAAGTGCGCCGATCGAGCTTGCTAGAGGTGGCCCGCCCTCCCGGGGCTGCCTGCCAACGGCAGCGGCACCGGACGCGTGCCACGAACGATCACGCGATGCATTTCGCGGCGCATGCCGGGGTAATCGTTGAGTGCGTTGTGAAAGAGCCGCGCGTTGTCCCACACGACCACCGTGTCGGTACGCCAGGCCAGGCGAGTGACGTACTTCGACTGCGTTGCATGCGTCATGAGGAACTCGAACAGAGGCAGACTCTCCGCGCGGCTCCAGCCTTTGATCCTGTGCGTGTGAACGGGCGTGCAGTAGATGCTCGGCGCGCCCGTTTCCGGGTGCGCGACGATGATTGGGTGTTCGACCTCGCCTCGGGGCACGGCGACGTTGTTTTCCTGAGCCTCGCTTTGATCCCCTGCAATGGCTGCATGCCGTGCGCCTGCGCCATGGATGAGCTCGGGTGTGTAGATGCCGGTGAGATCAAGCAGCGTCTGCTGCATCGCGGCACTGAGATCGCGAAAGGCAGCCGCGGTATCTGCGAACAGCGTGTCTCCGCCCCTCGGCGGAACCTCGATGGCGCGCAGCACCGTTGCCCGCGTTGGTTCGCGCTGCCAGGAACCATCCGTATGCCAACCGCCGCCGAAGTTCGTGCGGTCTTGCGGTGTCTTGACGATGCGGATGACATGGGGATGACCTGCGAGCGCGGGGCGAAATGGATAGATGTACGGAGCGCCAAAGCAGGACGCCAGGCGAACCTGATCTTCTGGAGTGATCGGCTGGTCACGGAAGCAAAGCAGGCCATGTGCCCTCCACGCTGAGCGCAGCGCATCCGCTGTCGTAGGGTCCAGGGGCCTGGTTAGGTCGATGCCCGAGACGTCGACGCCGACTGGACCGATCGCATCGAGCTTCATCTCCTGCTCCGAGTGCTCCGCTGGAGCACCACGCTACGCTGACGCGATTATGTGTGCGAGTGCGTTCAACATGCCTCTCCGTCGTCTTGGGTTGTGCCTCCCCCCCCTTGGGCGGCCCCCAGTGTTCTGCACCAGGGGTGAGGCGCGACGACCAGACACCCACAGGCACGGGCGACGCGCTCTGGTGGCGCGCATGAGCGATGAGGCTTATTTCCTGATCTTCGATACGCGTGGCACAGGGGCGCTGATGCTCGCGTGGCGCTGCCGCATGTCGCTGGCTGGGGGCGCGCGGGTGTCTGGCGCATTGCTCTGGTCCGCCAGGGTGCCGGCTAGGCCTCGGATTCGGCACCCGATGTCGCGATAGGTCCGCTCCATGCCGTCATCGACGAAGAAGCGAGCAGGCCGACGTGACAGATCAGCCTGTCAACTCGGCTGGTGCACACACGCGCTTCCATCGCCTTTCAATCGGTCCGCCACACGTTCAGTGGTATCTTTGCGCCCGCTTAGAGGGAGCCTCGCGCGCAACAGGCCTCGTAGAAGGCGAGGCGCGCATGGCGACTACCAAACTCAACGTCCCCGCGGGCTGCGCCGATGGCGCCGCCGCGTGGCGTTTTTTGCCCCGAGAGGAGCTGCAGTGACCACGTCTCGTATTGTCTATACCTACACTGACGAAGCCCCCGCACTCGCCACCCATTCGTTCCTGCCGATCATCGAGAAGTTCGCCGGCGCCGCTGACGTCGACGTGGCGCTGAGTGACATCTCGCTGGCGGCCCGCGCCTTGGCTGCTTTCCCCGAGCGCCTGACAGAAGAACAGAAGGTGCCCGACAACCTGGCGCTCCTCGGGGCGCTCACGCAGGACCCAGGCGCGAACATCATCAAGCTGCCGAACGTTTCGGCGTCCGTACCCCAGCTCATCGCCTGCGTCGCCGAGTTGCAGGCGCAGGGCTATGACCTCCCGGACTATCCGGAAGCCCCGAGCAACGACGACGAGCAGGAAATCCAGGATCGCTATTCGAAGGTGCTTGGCAGCTCTGTGAACCCGGTGCTGCGTGAGGGCAATTCCGATCGACGGGCGCCGGCTGCGGTGAAGCGCTATGCGAAGAATCACCCGCATTCGATGGGTAAATGGAGTCAGGCTTCGCAAACGCACGTTGCCCACATGCGGGCAGGCGATTTCAAGCACACGGAGATCTCCGCCACGGTCGCCGATGCACAGATGCTGCGCATCGAGCACGTGGCAGCGGACGGTACGGTGACCATCCTTCGCGATGCGGTCAGCGTCGACGCAGGCGAGGTTGTGGATGCCGCCTACATGAGCGTCTCGGCGCTGCGCAGCTTCCTCGCGGAGGAATTCGCGGGCGCCAAGCGTTCAGGCCTGCTGATGTCGCTGCACATGAAAGCGACGATGATGAAGGTCAGCGACCCGATCATCTTCGGGCACGCCGTGTACATGTACTACAAGGAAGCATTTGACAAGCACGCGGACCTCTTTGCCGAGCTCGGCGTGAATCCGAATCTCGGCATGGGCAGCGTCTACGAGAAGGTCCGTGAACTCGGGTTCTCGCAGCGCAACGAGGTCGAAGCCGATCTGCGCGCGTGCCACGAGCATCAGCCGGGCATGGCCATGGTGGACTCCGACAAGGGCATCACCAACCTGCACGTTCCCAGCGACGTGATCGTCGACGCCTCCATGCCCGCCATGATCCGTATCGGCGGCAAGATGTGGGCGGCAGATGGCACCACGCGCGACACGAAGGCGATCATTCCTGACAGCTGCTACGCGGCGATGTACCAGGAGGCGATCAATTTCTGTAAGCACCACGACGCCTTCGACCCGACCACCATGGGCACGGTGCAGAACATCGGCCTGATGGCGAAGAAGGCGCAGGAGTACGGATCGCACGACAAGACCTTCGAAGTGCCGGCCGACGGCGCGATGCGCGTCGTCGACGGCTCGGGAAATGTGCTTCTGGAGCATGCAGAGGTCGAAACTGGCGACATCTGGCGCATGGTGCAGACCAAGGATGAAGCGATCCGCGACTGGGTGAAGCTGACGGTGCGTCGCAGCCGCCTGTCGGGGCTGCCCGCCGTTTTCTGGCTCGATCGCTACCGTGCGCACGACGCTCAGCTCATCAACAAGGTGAACACGTACCTTGCGGACGAAGACACGACTGGGCTCGACCTTTCGATCATGACGGTCGAGATGGCCGTGCGGCTCACCATGGAGCGCATTCGCCACGGTGAAGACATCATTGCCGCCACGGGCAATGTGCTTCGCGACTACCTGACGGACCTGTTCCCGATCCTCGAACTCGGTACGAGCGCTAAGATGTATTCGATCGTGCCGCTCATGAAAGGTGGGGGCCTTTACGAGACGGGCGCCGGCGGTTCGGCGCCGAAGCACGTGCAGCAATTCGAGGCCGAGAACCATTTGCGCTGGGACAGCCTGGGCGAGTTTCTCGCGCTCTGTGTCTCCCTTGAGGATGTGGCCGAGAAGACCGGTAACGCCCGTGCGAAGGTGCTGGCGAAAGCGCTCGATGATGCAACCGGCCGCTTCCTCGAGGAGAACAAGTCGCCGTCGCGGAAAACCGGTGAGCCGGACAATCGTGCGAGCCACTTCTACCTGTGCATGTACTGGGCGCAGGCGCTCGGCGAGCAGACGGAGGATGCGGAACTGGCGCAGCGCTTCGGTGCCTTCGGCAGGGCGCTCGAAGAGAACGAAGAAGCGATCCTGAAGGAACTCGTTGACTGCCAGGGTGACGCAGTCGATCTGAAGGGTTACTTCCGCATCGATCGCGATCTCGCAGATGTCGCCATGCGTCCGAGTGCGATCTTCAACGAACTACTGGCTTCGGCCTGAGTTCGCCGCGTTGGCGGCGGCGCGCGTCGCCGCCGACGTGATTCATTGCGCCCCGGCCGGGGCGCGATGTTTCCGCCAGCTTCCGCGCTTGCTCAGACCATCTTCCAGGTCAGCGTTTCGCCGGCGTGGAACGGCACCACTTCGCAGTCGCCGAACTGCAGCACTTCCGGGACCTCCGTGCCGCTCCGTGCCAGCGTGACCGTGCGTTCGTTCAGAGGCAGGCCGTAGAAGCGTGGCCCGTGCTCACTCGCGAAGCCTTCGAGATGCGCGAGTGCCCCGAGTTCTTCGAAGGTCTGGGCATAACTCTCCAGCGCGATGGGTGCGCTGTAGATGCCGGCGCAGCCGCAGGCGCTCTCCTTTTCAGTGCGGGCGTGTGGCGCCGTGTCCGTACCGAGGAAGAATTTTTCGCTGCCCGATGCTGCGGCGGCGCGCAAGGCTTCCTTGTGGACCGCGCGCTTGGCGATGGGCAGACAGTAGTTGTGCGGGCGCATGCCGCCGACGAGGAGGTCGTTGCGGTCGATGCGGAGATGGTGGGCGGTGATCGTGGCGGCGAGGCAGTCATCGCCAGCCTCCACGTACTGCACGGCGTTGCGCGTGGTGATGTGTTCGAGCACCACCTTGAGTTCGGGGAAGTCGCACCGGAGCGGGGCGAGGATCTGGTCGATGAACACCGCCTCGCGATCGAAGATATCGACCTCCGGCGAGGTCACCTCGCCGTGGATGAGCAGCGGCATGCCGATCGCCTGCATGCGTTCCAGAACCCGTGCGATGTTGGCGACGTCAGTCACGCCGGCGGCCGAGTTCGTGGTGGCGTTCGCTGGGTAGAGCTTGCAGGCGGTGAACACGCCCTCAGCGTGGCCAAGCGCGACTTCCTCTGGGTCGATCTCGTCGGTGAGATACGCCGTCATCAGTGGCGTGAAGTCGAGTTCCGGCGACACGGCTGCGAGGATTCTCTCGCGGTACGCCGCTCCGGCTGCGACGGTGGTCACCGGCGGCACAAGGTTCGGCATGACAATCGCGCGGGCGAACTGGCGTGCCGTCGCGTCCACCACGTGCTCAAGCATGGCACCGTCGCGCAGATGCACATGCCAGTCGTCGGGTCGGCGCAGGACGAGGGTGTCGGTTGAAGGCGTGGATGCGGCGCTCAAATCAGGTCTCCGGGTGCGAGGCGGTGGGCGATCGCTCGTCGCTTGGCCCTCATTATGCAGCGGCGGGCGCGGGCAGGTCGCTGGCCTGCGTACGAGCGCCCGAGTCTGTAGTCTTGGCCCTGGCTCAGACCACGTCAGAAGGTCAGGCCCCGGCTCCGCAGGGGGACGACCGGCATCCGCCGGCCGCAAGGGTACGCACGCTGTCCGAAACAAACGAAACACCGATCGACCCCTGGCCAACTCCGGTCCGCTGGTTGGTGACCATCGCGCTCCTCGCGCCGCTTGTCTGGTACGGCAATCCGGCCGTGGCTCTGCTCGTTGGTGCCGCGATCACGCTGCTCCGCGATCGGCCACTGGTAGAGGGCGCGAGTCGCTGGTGCGCGCGATTGCTGCAGTCAGCGATCGTACTGCTGGGCTTCAGACTTTCGATCGACCAGGTGCTCACGGTGAGCGGCGACACGATCCACCTGGTCATCGGCTATGTAGTGGGCGTGCTCGCGATCGGGATGCTGCTCGGGCGCCTGATCGGTCTGGACCGTATCAGCACCGCGCTGATGGCTGGAGGCACAGCCATCTGCGGCGGCACGACGATCGCCACGCTGTCGCCGATCCTCGCGGCGCGCCCCGAACAGACAGGAATCGCGATCGGTATCGTTTTTCTGCTGAACGCACTGGCGCTGATCACTTTCCCGGCGCTCGGCGCATGGCTCGTGATGAGCGAGGAGGCATTCGGCGTGTTCGTGGCCCTGGCCGTGCACGATACGAGTTCCGTGGTCGCTACGGCCGCGGCCTACGGTGATCGCGCCCTCGAGGTGGCAACGACGGTCAAGCTCGGGCGGACGCTCTGGCTGATACCGCTCGCGATCGGTGCCAGCGTGATCATGTCGCGCTCCCAGGCGCAGGTTCGCGTACCCGGATTCATTCTCGCCTTCGTCGCTGCGTCGATTCTGGCGACGCTGCTCGAGATCCCCCGTGAACTCATTTCCGTCGCGGGTCTGCTCAGCAAAGGACTGCTCGTCGGCGCCTTGTTTTTCGTAGGAACGGAGATGAGTCGGACAACCGTATTGGCGATTCGGGGTCGTGTATTGGTTCATGCACTCGTGCTCTGGGGGTTGGCGCTCGCGGGTACGCTGACCGCGGTGCAGGCTGCCGGGTTGAGCTGAAGCGCTGTCCATGCCAAGCGTCATATCCATAGTCAGAATCGATTCTTCTCATCTGGCTGGCGGCGCCTCAGAGTCCGGCCATGACCGTACGCCTTACCAGAATCGACGTGGTGAGCCTGGCAGCGCTGGCCTTCTTCTTCGTCTACGTTGGCGCCGCCCTGGTGTCCTGAAGCGGGCCCCGTCGCCTGCGTCCTGCGCTCATCGAAGCCGTCCGATTCCGCGTTCCAGCAGGCGTACTGCGCGCGTCGAGGCGTGGTACGGCGCCTTGATCCCCGCAATGTGACCTGATCACTGCGCCGGACGGAGCGGGTAGGGGCCCAGCGGGAATTTCCGTTCACGATTTCGGACGCCGTCGCCTCGGAAGGCGCGGCAGCGTTCCCGCACAAATCTGCGGCGCTCATCCTCTACGCGGTCTGCCGGTTTCTCGCGCCTCGCAGCCTGGCTCATAATCCTCCCGGGACAAGGGAGAGATACATGGCGGTCGCGGACCTTGCGCGGAGCGGATTGCTGCTCGAGCGCCTGGAAGTGCTCGTGCACAGCTATCTGGAAGAAGACGAGGCCGTTCGCTTTATGGCCTTCGCGCGCACCTTCCACGCGGGCACGCTCGAGGAAGATCTCGACGGCCGCAACATGGAAGATGTGTATGGCGCTCTGATGTCGGTGCGCCGGCTGTGCGAGACACCTTCGGATCAGGCTGTCTCGATCCGCATATTCAACCCTTCGCTGGCATCGGACGGGTGGGTTTCGCCCCATTCCGTCGCCCAGATTCGCCATCCTGACAGCCCGTTCATCGTCGACTCCTTCCTCATGGCGCTGGCGCGCCGAGAACTTACGCTGCACTCGATGCATAACGTGGTGCTGCGGCTGACGCGGGACGCATCGGGGCGCATCACGGATCTTGAGGGCAGCGCAGAGCGGGCGGAGGTCGTGATACACGCGGAGATCGACCGCCTTGACGTGGAAGAGTTCGACGCCTTTGAAGCAGATCTCCGCGAGACGCTCGCGGACGTCCGCGCGGCGGTGGGCGACTTCCAGTTGATGCGCGCACGCGTCGAAGCGCTCATCGAGGGCATTGACGGCGCGGCGTCCGCGATCGATGCGGACGAACGGGAAGAGGCGCGCGCGTTCCTGCAGTGGCTTCTCGATGACAACTTCACGTTCCTCGGCTACCGCGAGTTCGTGATTGACGATGAGGGCGACCGGCGCGTCGTCCGCCAGGTCACCGGCAGCGAGCTCGGCGTGCTCGCGCGGCGTGAGCGTCCAGCGAGCGAGCGCGCGCTCGAGGACATGACCGAGGCGACTCGGGAATTCATCCTCGATCCCCGGCTGCTGCAATTCTCCCAGGGCGGAACGCGTTCTCGCGTGCATCGGCCGGCATGGCCGGACTACATCGCGGTCAAGCGCTTCGATGCGCAGGGGCGCGTGATCGGCGAGTGCGGCATCGCTGGCCTCTACACCTCGGGCGTGTATACGGAATCGCCCTGGCGCATTCCGCTTCTGCGTAGAAAGACGCAGGCCATCGTCGAAGCGTCGGGCTTCGATCCGGGCGGTTTTGACGGCAAGGTGTTGCGGCAAGTCCTGACGACCTATCCCCGCGATGAGCTGTTCCAGTCCTCGGACAGCGAGCTCTTCGATACGGCCATGCAGATCACGCGCAATCACGAGCGCAATCGTCTGCAGGTCTTCGTGCGTCCGGGCCGCTACGGCATGTTCTTCTCGTGCCTCGTCTACACGCCGCGGGAGATCTACACGACTGCTCTGCGCGAGGGCATTCAGCACATCCTGTGCGATGAACTCGGCGCTTCGGACTCGGAGTTCACTTCCTACTTCTCTGAATCCGTCCTCATTCGCACGCACTTCGTCCTGCGCGTCGATCCCGGGGAATCCCGGAGCTGGAACCTCGCGCGCATCGAATCGCGGGTGCGCGCCCTCGCGCGCAATTGGGATGACGATCTGCGCGATGCGCTCATTGCAGAATACGGCGAAGGTCAGGCCCGTGCGTTCTTCCAGCGCTATCGGCCAGCATTCGGTCCGGGCTATCGCGAACGGTTCGATGCGCGGATCGCCGTGTCGGATATCGGCCAGTTGGAACGCCTGCCTGGGGGCAGCGCCCAGAACGGTACCGACGATCTGGTGCTCCGCCCTTATCGATACCCTGAAGACGCGGCGACGCGCCTGCGCCTGAAGGTCTACCACGCCGGTGAGGTGCTGCCGCTCTCGGATCTTGTGCCGCTGCTCGAGAACCTGGGCGTGCGCGTGCAGGGGCAGCGGCCTTTCACGGTTCGGCCTGAGGGCATCGAGGGCGCCTGGTCAATCTACGACTTCACCCTCGAGCATGCGCGGCCGCTCGATCTGGTGGCCGTTGCGCGGCCCTTCGAAGATGCGTTCCTGCGCGTCTGGCGCGGTGACGCCAACAACGATGACTTTAATCGGCTCGTACTTGCGGCGGGCCTCGACTGGCGCGAGGTATCTGTGCTTCGCGCCTATGCGCGCTATATGAAGCAGATTCGCTTTCCCCTTGGTGAGCGCTTCATCGCCGACACCCTGGTGCGTCACGCCGCGCTTGCGCTTCGCCTGGTCGAGTACTTCCGGGCGCGGCACGACCCCGCCCGCGACGGCGTCGATGCTGAGGAGATCCGGGATGAGATCCAGGGTGGGCTCGATGCAATTCCGTCGCTCAACGAGGACCGGATTCTTCGCGGCTATCTCGACCTGGTAGACGTGACCCTGCGCACGAACTTCTTCCAGCGCGAAGCGGACGGGACCCCCAAGCGGCATCTTTCCTTCAAGCTTGCGTCCGGCCGACTGCCCGACGTGCCACGCCCAGCGCTGCCGTTCGAGATCTTCGTGTGTGCGCCGGATATGGAGGGCGTCCATTTGCGCTCCGGGCCGATCGCGCGGGGCGGGCTGCGCTGGTCCGATCGCGTGGAGGACTACCGCACGGAAGTTCTGGGCCTGGTGAAGGCTCAGCAGGTGAAGAATGCGGTCATCGTGCCGCGCGGCGCGAAGGGCGGCTTCGTGGTGACGGCGAACGTAGACGGATTGTCGCGGGACGAGCGTCAGGCACAGGGGGTCGCGTGCTATTCCACGTTCATTCGCGGATTGCTCGACGTTACGGACAATCGCGTGGGCGGAGAGGTCGTGCCGCCACTTAACGTGCGTCGACACGACGGGGACGATCCTTATCTGGTCGTTGCGGCCGACAAGGGCACCGCGACCTTCTCTGATACCGCCAACGGCATCGCCGAAGCGTACGGCTTCTGGTTCGGCGATGCCTTCGCCTCCGGTGGCAGCCACGGCTATGACCACAAGAAAATGGGGATCACCGCCCGCGGCGCCTGGGTCTCGGTGCAGCGACACTTCCTGGAGCGCGGCATCGACGTCCAGCGCGATCCGTTCACGGCGATCGGCATTGGAGACATGTCCGGCGACGTGTTTGGCAACGGCTTGCTCCAGTCGGACACCACCTGCCTGGTTGCGGCGTTCAATCACCTGCACATTTTTGTCGACCCTGACCCGGACGCCGCCTCAAGCCACGCCGAGCGTGCCCGTCTGTTCCTGCTGCCGAGGTCCGGCTGGAACGACTACGACAGCGAGCTCATCTCAGCGGGTGGTGGCGTGTTCTCCCGCCAGGCCAAGTCGATCGAGATCAGTCCCGAGATGCGCGCGCGATTCGAACTCGACGCTGACCGCATGACGCCGGACGAGCTCATCCACGCGCTCCTGAAAGCGCCTGTGGACTTGGTCTGGAACGGAGGCATTGGCACGTACGTGAAGGCGGCTTCCGAAACCCACGGCGATGCGGGAGACAAGGCCAACGATGCTGTACGCGTGAACGGCGCTGAGCTGCGCTGTCGAGTGTTCGGCGAGGGTGGCAATCTCGGGCTCACGCAGCGCGGGCGGGTGGAAGCCGCGCTCGGGGGCGTGGCCCTGAACACGGACTTCATCGACAACTCCGGCGGCGTCGACTGCTCCGACCACGAGGTGAATATCAAGTTGCTTCTGGGCGAGGTCATGGCTGCGGGTGACATGACGGTCAAGCAGCGCAACGCGCTGCTGGCGTCCATGACGGAGGCGATAACCGAGCTCGTACTCACCAACAACTTTCGCCAAGCGCAGGTGCTCGCGCTCATAGAGCGGCATGCGCGGGGTCGCCTCGGCGAGTATCAGCGGTTCATCACGGCGATGATCGCGAACCAGGGGCTCGATAGAGCGCTGGAGCACCTGCCGAGCGCCGAGGCGCTTGCCGATCGAGTACGGGCTGGCGGACACCTGACGCGGCCGGAGCTTGCCGTGCTGCTGTCCTACGCGAAGGTCTACGTGAAGGAGCGCCTCGTGGACACGGCGCTCGTTCGCCATCCCTACGTGCGCAGCTTCGGAGAAACGATGTTCCCCGCCACCTTCAACGCGCGCCTTTCCGATCGCTTGCCTGACCATTTCGTGTACGACCACATCATTGCGACGCAGCTCGCAAATGACGTGGTTCACCACATGGGCGTGACCTTCCCGGTGCACGTGCAGGAGTACACCGGCGGATCGCTAGAGGAAGTCGTACGCGCCTGGCTAGTGGTAAGGGAAGTCTTCGCCATCGCCGAGCGCTTCCGCCGAATCGAGACCCTTGCAGGGGTGGATGCGGACACGCGCGACGCGCTCATGCTCGCCGTCATGCGGCTCGGTCGCCGCGGCTGCCGCTGGTTTCTGCGTCATCGTCGCAATCAGCTCGATCCCGAGGTGCTGCTCGGGCAGTTCCAGGCGCCCGCCGCGAAGCTCTCCTCGATCTGGGTGCGCGTGGTGGGTCGCGCGGCGGTTGGAGGGCAGGGAGCGGGTCCGGCGGCCCTCGTTGCAGCTGGCGTACCGAAGGATCTCGCCGCCCTCGCGGCTGACGCAGGCAATCAGGTTGCGCTGCTCGCGATCATCGACGCGGCGCACAGTGTCGACTGCGCCCCCGAGCGGGTCGGGCCGATCTACGTTGAACTGGCGGCGCGTCTGCGTCTCGATGTGCTGTCCGAAGCGATCGTCCGTCTCGATCCGCAGTCGCTCTGGCAGGCCATGGAGCGCGATGCGCTGCTCGACGATCTGATCACGCAGACGGGTCTGCTCTGCCGCAGCGTGCTCTCAGGCGGTGGTGACGACGTCGGTGTGTGGATGACGGCGCACGGCGACTTTGTCGATGACTGGGAGCGCATTGGCGGAGAGGTGCTGCGCGAAGAGGGCGGCGACTTCTCCATGTACGCCATGGCCGTACGCAAGCTCGGGGATCTGCTCAGGACGCTTTGAGTCAGTGAACGCCGGTGGCGCTGTAGCTCCGGGCCGTAAAGAAGCGATCGCGATTCGGCATCTCGATCCGCGGGAGCGACTTTTCGTCAAGCGTTGCTTCCGGCCCGACGATGCCGTTTAGAAATAGCAGATAGGCGACGATTGCATAGGTCTCGTCGGCATCGAGCGATTTCTCGTTGCCGTAGGGCATGGCCGTCGCGATGTAGTCGTACAGGGTGGTGGCGTAGGGCCAGTAGCTGCCGATCGTGCGGACGCCCTGAGGCTCGAGAAGCGTGCCTTCGCCGCCCACCAGAGCGTTCGCCGCTTGCGCGCCGCCGAGCCCATGACAGGCCGCGCAGGCACTCCGGTACAGCGTCTCGCCCTCTACTGAGGAGCCGCTGCCCGCGGGCAGGCCGGAACCGTCCGGGAGGATCGTCGGCGTGAAATCCTCCGCCGGCGGCATGCCGAGCATGGGGCTCTGATCAGGCCGCAATTCTGCAGAAGCGTGGGCCGACAGCAGGATCAGCAGCACGATGCTACGCATGAACATTGCGGACCCGCCCCGAGTCGTCCACGGCCCAGGTCTGGATGCCGTTGTAGTGATAGAAGGCGGTCGGTGCGCGGCCGGCAAGCGCGGCAGCGCGGGTCGGCTGCACGTTGCCGGCAGTGTCCACCGCGCGGCTCTGCAGGCGCGCCGGCGCTCCGTTCCAGCGCCACGGTATGCGGAAGCGTACGGGCCGCAGCGGCTCGGCCTCGCTCTGCAGGTCAGCTTCGGCCCAGGTGCTGCCGCCGTCCGCACTCACCTCCACGGCGCGTATGGCCCCATGCCCGGACCAGGCGAGGCCCGAAATCTCGTAGATGCCGTGCTCCGGTAGATGCATCCGGCCCGAGGGCGAGGTGATCAGAGACTTCACATCCATGCGCAGGGAGAACTGGCGCGCGCGGCCGTCGTCCATCAGATCCGTATATTTGCTCGTTTCTTCGCGCGACTGCGCGGGCTGGTCGGTGACCTCGAGGGTGCGCAGCCACTTGACGCTGAGGTTGCCCTCGCAGCCGGGCACGAACAGGCGCATCGGGAAGCCCTGGCTCGGTCGAATCGGCTCTCCGTTCTGGTAGAGCGCGATCATGGCGCCGTCGAGGGCGAGGTCGATCGGCAGGGAGCGCTTGTTGCCCGAGGGATCTGCACCTTCGGCAACGATCCAGCGTGCGTTCGGTCCGACACCAGTTTCCTCCAGCAATCGCGAGAGGGGCACGCCCGTCCATTCTGCGCAGGAAACGAGGCCGGATAGCGTGCCTGCGGTCAGGTCCTGCGCGTCGCCCATGGTGTTCATATAGCTGTTACCGGAGCACTCCAGGAACAGGATGCGGCTCTGCATCGGATAGCGCAGCAGGGCGTTCAGGTCGAACGCGAGCGGAACGCGGACCTGTCCGGCGATGGTCAGGCGGTGGCGGCCGGGATCGATGTCGGGGATGCCGCTGTGATGTCGCTCGAAGTGGAGACCGTTCGGCGTGATGACGCCGTTCAGGGCCTGCAGGGGCGTGGACGCCGATCCGGCGGCTGGGCCGAAGGGGTGGCCGCCGACGCGCTCCCGTTCGAGTTCGGCAAAGCGCGACCGTCGACCGTAGGCGCTTGGCGGCGCGCCTGAACCTGAGCGCCAGGGCTCGGAAGCCAGGGGCGCCGCCTCAGTGGGTACAACGATTGCCCCCGCAGCAGCGCCGCCCAGACGCAGGAGATGGCGTCGGCTGAGCAAGCCGTTGCCGGCGACCTTCGATTCGTCCCCCATGATGTCCTCCCGCATCGTCCGAGATGAAGTACAGCGCGCCATGCTGGTTCCTGTCCATGCGGTGCGACATGCGTCGTCAGTCGCATTGCGATCCGCATCGACGATGGGCAGCTTGATCCCCTACGCTCGCGATCAACGATTGACCCCGCGAGAAAACGCCATGGATTACCGGCCGCTGGGACGCAGCGCGCTTCGCGTGAGCCCGATCTGTCTCGGCACCATGAACTTCGGGCCGCGAACGCCGGAAGCTGCGGCCCACGATATCCTCGACGCGGCGGTCGAGGCCGGCGTGAACTTCATCGATACCGCCAATCAGTACGGTGGCGCGCTCGGGGTCGGTACGACGGAATCGATCCTCGGCCGGTGGCTCGCGGCGCACCCCGCACGGCGCGATCGAGTCGTCCTTGCGACGAAGGTGCATGAACCGATGTCCGAGGACGTCAACGATCGGGGTCTTTCAGCGCGTCATATCCGCGCAGCCTGTGAGGCGAGCCTTGCGCGGCTCGGCGTGGATCACGTCGATCTCTACCAGATGCACCACGTGGACCGTGCGGCGCCGGTAGAGGAAATCTGGGAGGCGATGGACCGTCTTCACGCCGAGGGCAAGGTCACCTATTTCGGCACCAGCAATTTCCCCGGTTGGGTCATCGCGCAGCACAGCGAACGGGCACGGGCCCGTGGGCGTCTCGGGCTGGTGTCGGAGCAGAGCCTTTACAACCTGCTTGAGCGCCGAGCGGAGCTCGAAGTCCTGCCCGCCTGTCGCGCATACGGTCTCGGCCTGATTCCCTGGAGTCCGCTTGCGGGGGGCGCGCTGGCCGGCCCCGGGTCGGAAAATGGTCGCCGCACAGACGCGGCGGTGCGGGCTCTGCGCGAGACGCACGCAGTGGCCCTTGCGGGATACGAGGCGCTGGCAATGGAACTCGGAACTTCGCCGAGCGTGCTTGCGCTGGCGTGGCTGCTCCAACAGGACGGCGTGAGTTCAGCCATCGTCGGGCCGGCGGACAGGCAGCAGTTCGAAACGGCACTGGAGGCGGTCGCGCTCCACCTCGACGGGACAACGCTAGATCGGCTGGATGCGCTCTTTCCCCCCTGCGGGAGTGCGCCTGAGGCTTACGCCTGGTGAAGCCCGGTTGATCCCTGGGCCCGGTCGATTCAGCATCGGCTCAGAGCAGAGGGAGAGAAAGTATGTCTGAAGCAGTCACGCTGGCGACGGCCGCCGACGGATTCGAAGTCCGCCGCCTGAGCCCGCACATCGGCGCCGAGATCCATGGTGTCGACCTCACGCAGGATCTGAGCGAAGACGTTATCGCGGCGCTACGCGGCGCCTTGCTCGATCACAAGGTGATCTTCTTTCGGGACCAGGATCTCACGCGGCCGCAGCATCTGGGATTTGCGCGGCGTTTTGGTCCGCTTGAGATTCATCCGGCGACGCCCGCCGATCAGGAAGATCCGGAAGTGCTCCGCATCGCGCACGGAGCGAAGAGCCGTGGCTCGGAAAACAATTGGCACTCGGACGTTACCTGGCGGCCGGAGCCCTCGCTCGGCTCGATCCTGCGCGCCATCGAGGTTCCCGAGTTTGGTGGGGATACGCTTTTCTCATGCATGTACGCCGCTTACGAGGCGCTCTCTCCCGGGATGAAGGAATGGGTGTGCACGCTCGAGGCAGAGCACGACATTGCGCGCGTGTTCGCCAAGCGACTCGGGCGCACGCCAGAGGAATTGCGTGAAAAGTACCCTGTGCAGCGCCATCCGGTTGTGCGGACGCACCCGGAAACGGGGCGTCGTGGCCTGTACGTCAACGTCGGCTTCACGGATTCCATAGTTGGCCTGAGCCGCAAGGAGAGCGACTGGCTGCTGGCGCATCTCTACTCCTTTGCCGCGCGGCCCGAGCATCAGTGCCGGTTTCGGTGGGAGAAGAATTCGATCGCCTTCTGGGACAACCGGGCATGCCAGCACTACGCGGCGTCGGACTACTTTCCTGCGGTGCGCGTCATGGAGCGCGTGACGATTGCAGGGGATCGCCCGTACTTCGATCCCGCGCGCTGAGCCGAGCTCGGCGCGCGTTCATGCCCCCGTCAGAGGAGCGCTGGGGTCAGATCGCCTCAGTCACCCCAGTCTTGCAGAAAAGCGGGGGGTGCCCACAGATCGAGACGCTCGTTGATCGGATAGACCACCGGATAGGCGCCCTTTCCGGCGAGGGCGCCTGCGCGAATGGATCTCAACTGCTCGCGCAGATCGCGCAGGTCCGCGATGGAAAGGCGCGGCGTGCCCGGCGGTGACGCCCGATGCGCCCCGAAGATGCGCACGTCGGCCGGAAGCGTGTCTGTCACGGCACCTACTGCGCGCAGGTAGTCTTTCAGGCTGCTGTTCGGCAGGAATGCGAACAGGGGGCCCTCGTAGAGAAAGTCACCGCTGAAAAGCAGGCCGCCCGCCTCGTCGAAGAGCGAAACGGAGTCGGTCGTGTGGCCGGGCGTATGCAGCACGCGCAGTGAGCGGCCCCCAAGTGCGATCGTCTTGCCGGGCGCGATCCACTCGTCAATCTCGAGCGTGGGTGTGTCGTAGCCCTCGGCGGTGCCGAGGTGCTCCGCCCAGGTGAGCGCGAGTCGATTTTCCGGTGCGCGCGCGCAGATGGGGAAGGTCAACCAGGGCGACTCGCTCGAAGGTGACCTCATTGCCGATGTGGTCATAGTGAAGATGGGAAGGCATGAACGTGAGCGGCAGGTCCGTCAGCGACGCGACGACGGGCCGGATGTCGCGCAGGCCCGTGCCCGCATCGAAAAGCAGCGCGCGCTCGCGGCCGACGATCAGATAGTTGAGCACCTGCTGTTCATAGCGCGGTTCGCCGATGGCCCAGGTCTGGGCGTCGAGCTGCTCGATGGTGAAGTAGTCGTCGTACCAGCGCACCGCGGGGCCTTCTTCCGAAGTCGGGAGGAGCGGCGGGGGAGCGCCGGTCGAAATCGCGGCGAACAAGATGCGGTGCCGGAACTCGAGCGCAAGGCCGCCGAGGAGCAAGACCGAAATGGTGCCGAGGATTATTGGCCGAGCGTTTTTCATCTTCCGATCTCGTGATGTTGATCGCAGCGGCTGGAGCACATCAGCCCGAACGCGCCCAGACAAGCGATTGCTGCGTTGGCAGCGCGGCGCCGAAAATGCATCATCCCGCGCTTTCTGCAACGACCCGCGAGCCTGATCATGAACTCACGCCTGCTGCTGGTCGCCTGCATGCTGCTACTGGCAGCCTGCGACCGCGCCGCGCCGCCCCCCGAACCTGCCGAGGAAGCCGAGACAATGAGTCAGGCGCTGTCTTATCCGGAGACCCGATCGGGTGAGGTTGTGGAGTCCTTCTCGTCGGCCGCAGCTGGCGACGTAGTGATTGCAGACCCCTATCGCTGGCTCGAGGACGACGTGCGCGAAAGTGACGAAGTGGCGGCCTGGGTCGACGCGCAGAACGGCGTGACGTTTGATTACCTGGCCGACCTGCCGGGGCGCAGCGCGATCGCTGAACGGCTCACGGAACTTTTCGACTACGAGCGTTTCTCCCTGCCGGTGCGCCGGGACGGGCGCTATTTCTACTCGCGCAACGACGGCCTGCAAGACCAGGCCACGTACCTCGTGCAGGAGGGTCTTGCGGGCGTGCCCCGCACCCTGCTCGACCCGAACGCCTGGTCCGATGACGGCACCGTAGCGCTCGCTGGCGCCGTGCCGAGCCCAGACGGTAAGCGCGTTGCCTACTTCATTCAGGACGGCGGCTCGGACTGGCGGACGATTCGCGTTGTCGACGTCGAAACGGGCGCTGAGCTCGAGGATGAGATCGAGTGGGTCAAGTTCTCGGGTCTGTCCTGGGCGAAGGACAGCTCAGGTTTCTACTACTCGCGCTATCCGCAGACGGCACCGGAGGAAAAGTTCACCGCACCGAATCTGAACAAGACCGTGCATTTCCATCGGATCGGTACCGCGCAGGCAGAAGATGCGCTCGTCCTCGAGGATCCGGCGCGTCCCGAGGTCGGCTACAACGCCGGCGTCAGCGACGACGGCGCCTGGCTCGTGATCTACGGTAGCAGCGGGACCGACGGCAACAGCCTTCAGGTGATTGCGCTTGACGATGCGGGTCGTCCGGTGGGTGCGCCGGTTGTGCTCTTCGATGGCTTCGACTTCAACCATGGCTATGTCGGCAATGAGGGTGCGCGCTTCTTCGTGCTCACCGACTATGAGGCACCCAACAAGCGCATCGTCGCGATTGATCTGGCGGCGCCGTCCGTGCGTCAGGACGTGGTGGCCGAGTCCGCAGCGCCGATCGAGGACGCGAGTCACATCGGTGGCCATTTCGTTGTCCAGCGCCTGCGCGATGTTGCGTCCGAGGTGACGATCTATTCCGAGGCCTTCGAGCCCGTGCGCACCGTCGAACTCCCCGGCATCGGAAGCGTCGGCGGCTTTGGCGGCGAGCCTGACATCACCGAGACCTTCTACAGCTACACGAGCTTCAATCGGCCGGCGACGCTCTATCGCTACGATATCGCTACGGGCGAAAGCGAGATCTTCAAGGCCCCGGCGCTGACCTTCGACCCGGAGGACTACGTTGTCGAGCAGGTGTTCTTCGAGAGCACCGGTGATGCCCGCGTGCCCTTGTTTGTGGTCCATCGACGCGACGTGACGCCAAGCCTCAACGCGCCCCATTCGACACTGCTGTACGGGTATGGCGGTTTCGCCGTGTCGCTCCAGCCCTATTTCTCGGTGACCCGTCTTGCCTGGATGGAGCTCGGCGGCGTGCTTGCAGTCGCCAATCTGCGAGGCGGCGCGGAATATGGCAGGGCTTGGCATGATGGAGGCCGGCTCGCCAACAAGCAGAACGTGTTCGACGATTTCGCGGCTGCGGCAGAGCACCTGATCGAACTCGGCTGGGCGAGCCCGGACACGCTCGCGATTCAGGGCGGCTCGAACGGTGGCTTGCTCGTGGGCGCGGTTTCCAATCAGCGTCCTGAGCTATTCGCTGCGGCGCTGCCCGCGGTAGGCGTGATGGACATGTTGCGCTTCGACGAGTTCACGGCGGGACGCTTCTGGGTCGACGACTACGGCAGCCCGGATGACCCGGAGATGTTCGACGTGCTCCGCGCCTATTCGCCGCTGCACAATATCCCGACGACCAATGCATACCCCGCAACGCTCGTGACCACGGCGGACACCGATGACCGCGTAGTCCCGGGGCATTCCTTCAAGTTCGCCGCTGCGCTGCAGGCGGCTGAAACAGGGTCTGCGCCCACGCTGATTCGCATCGAGACGCGCGCAGGTCACGGAGCGGGGACGCCGATCTCCAAGGTGGTCGAGGAAACAGCGGATGAATGGGCATTCGTTGCCCACCATACGGGCATGGTGATCGCTGAAGAGTAAGGGCTGCTGGCCCCGTGGTGTCCATCTGTCGATCACCGCAGGCGCCGGCCGACACGGTCCCGGACGCCCCCGGGGGCATCGCTAAGTGCCCGTGATGCGTGCATAATCTGGCCCCCTTCGCGGCCGCGTGCCGCTGGCGGCCCTGAGGCGGGCCTGCCCACCCGGATAGATCATGACTTCTGACACCACGTTCGCGGACCTGGGGCTGTCCCAGGCCGTGCTCGAATCGCTTGCGCGCATCGGATACGAGGCGCCCACGCCCATCCAGGCCCAGTCCATTCCGCCGCTGCTCGACGGGCGGGATCTGCTCGGCACGGCACAGACCGGTACTGGCAAGACGGCCGCCTTTGCGCTGCCGCTCCTTTCGCGGATTCATGCTTCGGATTCAGCCACGCAGGTGCTCGTGCTTGCACCGACGCGTGAGCTCGCGATTCAGGTGTCCGAGGCTTTCGAGAACTATGCGCGCGGTATTCGCGGCTTCCACGTGCTTCCGATCTATGGCGGCCAGAGCATGGGCATTCAGCTCAAGCAATTGCGCCGTGGTGCGCAGGTGGTCGTCGGCACGCCTGGCCGTGTCATGGACCATCTGCGGCGAGGCACACTCAAGCTCGATGCACTTCGGTCTGTGGTCCTCGACGAGGCAGACGAGATGCTGCGCATGGGCTTCATCGAAGACGTGCAGTGGATCCTCGAGCACACGCCCGATTCGCGCCAGGTGGCGCTGTTCTCGGCAACCATGCCGCATGCTATCCAGCGCGTGGCCGATACCTATCTGAAAGACCCGGCCGAGATTCGCATCGAGTCGAAGACCTCGACGGTCGAACGCATCGAGCAGAAATTCTGGATTGTTGCCGGCACGAACAAACTCGATGCGCTTACGCGGATTCTCGAGGTAGAGGACACGGACGGCGTCATCGTTTTCGTACGCACCAAGCTTTCCAGCGAGAACCTCGCGAGCCGTCTCGAAGCCCGCGGCCATGCGGCAGCCGCCATCAACGGCGATCTCTCGCAGGCGCAGCGGGAAGCGACCATAGCGCGTCTGAAGAGCGGCGCGGTCGACATCCTCGTTGCCACCGACGTTGCGGCGCGCGGTATCGATGTCGATCGCATCTCCCACGTGGTGAATTTCGACATTCCGACAGACACAGAGAGCTACGTGCACCGGATTGGCCGAACGGGGCGCGCCGGCCGCACGGGCACGGCGATCCTCTTCGTTGCGCCGCGGGAGCGCCGCCTGCTGCACGCGATCGAGCGCGCGACGCGGGCGAAGATGGTGCCGATCGAACTGCCGAGCAAGTCGGAAATCGACCGGCGTCGCACGGCCGCCTTCAAGGATCAGATCACCGAAACGCTGCAGAATCCCGGGCTTGGGCGCTATCAGCGCATCGTCGAGTCCTATCTCGACGAGCATGAGGCGGACCCGAAGGACGTTGCGGCCGCCATTGCAATGATGCTCTCGCAGCGCGGACCGGCACCTGCGTCGACCGTTGCGGAAGCGCCCATGCGCGCCGAGACGGGCAGATCGGAGCGCGATCGGGGGGGGCGCCACGAGCGCGCTGATCAGTCTCGGCCGCAGCGCGAGCGTGAACGCGAACGCGAACGCGAACGCGAACGCGCGCCGCGTTCGCAGGGAGACGAGCAGCCTGAACTGGAACTGTTCCGCCTCGCGGTCGGCCGGGAGCACGGCGCCAAGCCCGGAGACATCGTCGGTGCGATCGCCAACGAGGCGGAGCTCGACAGCCGCTATATCGGTCGCGTCCGGATCAATGACGACCACACCACCGTTGAACTCCCGGTGGGTATGCCTGACGAGCTGCTCGGCTTGCTGCAGAAGGTCCGGGTGCGCAACACGCCGATCCGTCTGCAGCGCGTCGCGGACGCATCACCGGCCGCCTCAGCGCGTCCGTTCAAGGCAAAGCGGGCGGAGAGCGATCGCCCCAAGCCTGTTCCGCGCCGGCGCGACGCGCGGCAGGGCGGTCCACGCACGGGCTCTGGTGCAGGCGGCCGGCGCTCGAACGATGCGCGCAATCGCGGCCCCGGGGCGGGCCCCCGTGCAGGCGAAGGGCCGCGCCCGAAGCTGAAGCGGAATCGCGACTGAACCGTCGCGACGGCGCGTCACCAGGCGAGGCCGTAGTCGTCGCCGTGGTTCGATGCGCCGCCCATGAAGATACCGCGTACGTGATCGATCTCGATGCCCATGAGAGGCCCTGAGGTTCGGTCGCGCGTGATGGCGTCATAGCCGCGCTCCTCGAGTTCCTCCACGACCCATCGCGGCGTCTCGCTGTTGAGCAGGATGCGGCCCGGTACCGCTCGGTGGTCGTCGAAGGAGTTGCGGAACTGGAAGCTCCAGAAGTTCGCGGCTTCTGACGCTTCCTGCACGTTCATGCCGTGGTGATGCATGTTCAGGAGCATCTGCAGCAGATTCTGCTCCTGGTAGTCGCCGCCCTGGATGGAGAACGAAAGCCAGGGTTTGCCGTCCTTGAGCGCCATTGCCGGCGTGAGCGTCGCGCGTGGCCGCTTGCCGGGCTCGAGAACGTTGAAGGGGTTCTGATCGGCATCGAGCACGAAGCTCTGCATGCGCTGGCTCATGCCCATGCCCGTTCGGCCCGCGATCGTCGCTGGAATCCAGCCGCCCGAGGGCGTTACCGACACGACCCAGCCGTCGGCGTCGGCGGTCTGGATGGCGGTCGTGCCCATCGATGCGAAGCGTTCGAAGGCTTCCAGGTCGGTGTCGGCGACCTGCCACGGCGGCATGATGCCGGCTTCCGGATCGGGCGTGTTTGTCCAGTTTTCCAGCCAATCGGTATACGGATTCGTTCCGCCCTGATACGGATAGGGGTCGCCGGGCTTGATCGCTACATCGTTGTGTTCCGGATCGATCGTGGCTGCGCGCGCGGCTGCATATTCCTTCGAGAGCAAGCCGGCGATGGGCTCTTCAGGCGGAAAGTAGGGGTCGCCGTAGTAGAAGTCGCGATCGGCGAAAGCCAGGCTCATGGCCTGGTAGAGCGTGTGAATATAGTCGGCGCTGTTGTAGCCGAGCTCGCCGATGTCCGTGTGCTCGAGGATGTTCAGGGTCTGCAGCATCATCGGGCCCTGCACCCAGTGCGTGAGCTTGTAGACGTCGATGCCCTCGTAGTTTGTCGTTACGGGGGCCTCGATGTAGACGGACCAAGCGTCGAGGTCCTCTAGCGTGTGCAATCCGCCAAGCGCCTGCGAACCGCGGACGAATTCCTCCGCTATGTCGCCGCGATAAAAGCGATCGTACGCCGCCATGATCGCATCGGCGCGCGCGGCGCCGGCCGCGAGGGCCTCGGCCTCCGTCGCTACGAGCTTTTTCAGAGTGTCGGCGAGATCGCGCTGAACGAAGAGATCTCCGACCTCTGGCACCGCACCGTTCGGGAGGAATACGGCCGCCGACTCCGGCCACTGTTCGATCTCGGCGCGAAAGCGCGCAATGGATCGCACGGCGCCTGCTTCGATGGGATAGCCCTGCTCCGCCATCTCGATGGCGGGGGCGAGCACCTGTGCGAGGGAGAGCGTGCCGTAGCGCGCAAGCATCTCCATCAGTCCGCCCGGCGTCCCGGGTGTGACCGCCGCGAGGGGGCCGTACTCCGGCGGATAGGCCATCCCTTTGTCGCGGAAGAATTCCGGTGTCGCGCCCGAAGGTGCCACGCCGAGCGCGTTGATGCCGATGACGCGCTGTTCCTCTGGATGCCAGATCAAGGCCTGGGTCTCACCCCCCCAACCAAGCGTGTCCCACATGGTCGATGTTGTCGCGAGCATGGCGCAGGCCGCATCGACGGCGTTGCCTCCTGCGATGAAGGTGCGCGCGCCGGAAGTGGCTGCGAGCGGTTTGCCGGTGATCGCCATCCACTCGCGACCAAGCAGCATGGGTTTCTCCGTAGCGAGGCCGAGGGCCGGCGCCAGCAGACAGGAAAGGAGGAGCAGACACTTCATGACAGACTCCGGTGCTTCGGGGAACGGGGGATCATAGCGCCCCATGCAGGGTCATCCGAATCGCGACGGCGCAGTGCCCTGATTCGATGCGCGCATCGGCGGGACGAGCCTTGCGGGCGGCTCCGCAAGCGCGCGTATCTCGCAGGTCGTGCGGGACTGGGGGTGCTCGACGTGCCGCGCGCGCTGACGGAGACTCCAGCGCTGGAGCGAGGAGGAATGCCGATGCAGCAGCTGTTCGAACCCCTGTCATTCACGCGCGGCCCAGCGATGAAGAACCGCTTCATGCTCGCGCCGTTGACCAATTGCCAGAGCCATGCCGACGGCACGCTGTCCGACGACGAGTTCAATTGGCTGACCATGCGCGCGAAGGGTGGCTTCGGGCTGACGATGACGTGCGCAGCCCACGTGCAGGCGGTCGGTCAGGGTTTTCCTGGGCAGCTCGGAGCGTTCGACGACAGGCATCTCGCCGGGCTCGAGCGTCTGGCGACCGAGATCAAGCGTCACGACAGCGTATCGATCGTGCAGCTTCATCACGCGGGTTATCGCTCGCCGTCGAACCTCATCGGCAGCCAGCCGGTGGGCCCGTCGGAGGACGAGGCGTCCGGTGGACGCGGCCTGTCGACGGCCGAGGTAGAGCAGCTCGTGGAGGACTTCATAGAGGCAGCGGTGCGCTGCGAGAAGGCGGGCTTCGATGGCGTCGAACTGCACGGCGCGCACAGCTACGTCATCTGCCAGTTCCTGAGCCCGGATCTGAATCGGCGCGAGGATCAGTACGGCGGCGACGCCATCAAGCGAGCGCGCTTGCTGCGCGAGATGATAGATGGCATTCGCGCCCGCTGCAGGCCCGACTTCTGCCTGGGCGTTCGCCTGACGCCGGAGCGTATGGGCGTGCGCATGCAGGAAATGCTCGATCTGTCCGCGGCGCTCATGGCCGAGGGCAAGATCGACTTCCTCGACGCATCGCTCTGGGACTGCTTCAAGGACCCCGATGAAGAGGCGTTCAAGGGCCGCCCGCTCATCGAGTGGTTCGCGGAATTGCCGCGCAACGGATGTCGCTTTGGTGTGGCGGGGCATCTGCGTACGCCATCGGATCTTCTGCGCGCCATGAATGCCGGCGCTGACTGGATCATGCTCGGGCGCGTAGCGATCCAGCATCACGACTATCCGTCGCGGCTGCAGGCGGATCCTGCGTTTCTGCCCCTAGAACCGCCGTTCAGTCGCGCGCACATGCGGGCCGAGGGCGTGTCGGACACGTTCATCGAGTACCTGAAGACACTTGGGCGTATCGGCATCGCCACCGAGGACTGAGAACTCGCGCGATGGAAGGTTCCGGTGCCGCCCTATCCGTGGCACCGTGCGGCTCCGCCCGTAAATCACAGGGACTTTCCGATGCGCGACGAGACGATAGCGATCCACGCTGGCTACGAGACCGATCCCACGACGAAATCGGTCGCCACGCCGATCTACCAGACGGTGGCCTACGAGTTCGACAGTGCCCAGCATGGTGCGGATCTCTTCGACCTTGCGGTCCCCGGAAACATCTACTCCCGGATCATGAATCCCACGAACGGGATGCTCGAGGAGCGCGTCGCGCAATTGGAGGGTGGCGTTGCGTCCCTGGCTCTGTCAGCAGGCAGCGCGGCGATCCACTATGCGATCCTCAACATTGCGCGCGCCGGCGACAATATCGTCACGGTTCCCCAGCTTTACGGCGGCACCTACACGCTCTTCGCGCACATGTTTCCGGAGCTGGGTATCGACGTGCGCTTCGCCGAGGATGACTCGCCGGCGGCACTTGAGAAGCTCATCGACGAGCAGACCAAGGCCGTCTACTGCGAGTCCATCGGCAACCCTGCGGGCAACATCGTCGACATCGAAGCCGTTGCCGAGATGGCCCATCGTCACGGCGTCATCCTCATCGTCGACAACACGGTTGCCACGCCGGCGCTGCTCAAGCCCATCCACTACGGCGCGGACGTGGTCGTCCACTCGCTCACGAAGTACATGGGCGGTCATGGGACAACGCTCGGCGGAATCGTGGTCGATGGCGGGCAGTTCGACTGGAAAGCGAACGCCGAGCGCTATCCGATGTTCACGACGCCGGAAGCGGCTTATCACGGCGTCGTGTACGCAGACGCGTTCGGTCCAGCGGCCTATATCGGTCGCGTACGGACCGTGGCACTGCGCAACACGGGCGCGGCGCTCTCTCCGATGAACGCGTTCATGCTCATGCAGGGCATCGAGACCCTGCCGCTGCGCATGGAGCGGCACTGTGAGAATGCAGCGGCAGTGGCGGACTTCCTGGAGCGTCACGCGGCTGTCGATTGGGTGAGCTACGCCGGCCTGCCGGAACATCCGCATCACGAGCTCGCGCTCAAGTACACCGACGGCCGTCCGTCTTCGCTCCTGACCTTCGGCGTGAAGGGTGGCTTCGAAGCTGGCGTGAAATTCTATGACGCGCTGAGGCTCATCAAGCGCCTCGTGAACATCGGGGATGCAAAGTCTCTGTCCTGCCATCCAGCGTCGACTACGCACCGCCAGCTGACGGAGGAAGAGCAGCGTGCCGTCGGTGTGTCGCCGGAGATGATCCGACTCTGCATCGGTATCGAACACATCGACGACATCGTCGCGGACCTCGATCAGGCGCTTGCGGCTGCAGGCTGAGACTCAGGGCGGATGTAGGTGGGGCTGGGCGCGCCCCCTAGCGGGGCGCACCGGCGCTGCTTCAGGCCAGCAGCGTGTCGATGGTCATCATCATCACGCCGATGAGCGTGACGGCGCCGGCGATCGAGCAGGTGGCGAGGATGACGGACTTGAAGGGGTCTTCGATCCACATGATGCGGGGGGCTCCTTGGCTATGGGGGAAGCTGTAACGGGCGCGGAGCCTCGCACGTCGTCGGGCCGTGCGTTATCAAGGATCCTCGAACGAATCCTTCGGGCAGGCCTGATGATCGGCACGGCTCGTGTAACGACTGTAAAGGCCTCTGGTGCTCAAACTGCATGCGGACGTTCCCGCCTGCGCGTGCGGCGGGCGTGATTCACCCCCGCCTTGCGTGCGGCTTGACGTCGAGCCCCGACTCCAGAGCGGCAAAACCGTACTCTCGTTCACGGGCCTAAGGCAGTTTCCGTTGGCTCGCGCTGGATCAGGCGGCCGTCCACTTCATGTTGTTGAGTTGGCGACGCAATTGGACGATCTCGCGCTGCAGCTCTGAAACCTCCTCGCGGTGTTTGGCGCGCAGGGCATCGAGCTGGGCGGCCGTGAGCAGGCGTTCCTCCTGCTGAACAGGGGCGCAGCGATGCGTTGCGAGCTGAGCGGGTGCGGCCTGGCGGGCGCGGTTCGGCGCCGCGATCTGATCTCGAAGCAGGTTTTGAATGGCGAGGAGATAGGTGTCGACGTCGGCTTCCTCTGCGCCCCAGAGACGGCTTGCATGCCAGGGCGTCGGGCAATTGCCCGAGCGCGCGAGGCGGATCGCGCCTGCCTCGAGGTCCGGGCCCTCGCCGCCCTGCTCAGCAAGCTCGCGGATCGGGAGCTTGAGTTCGCGCTGGAGTTCGCCCTGCTCGTTGCGATAGATCGTGAATGCGCAGGCGGCGCGCACGGTCCCATCGTTCTCCGTGATGACGTACAGCGCGCGGACCTTCCCGGTCTCGTCGCCGCTCCGGAGGTCGCCGCTTCGGAGCGCTTGCTCGAACTTGCCGATGCCATACACGGACGCGATCTGCTGTCCATTCAGGAATGCCACCCACTCTCGGTGCATGCCCGCGGTGAAGCTGAAGGTTTCGTTGGACATGGCAGGCGTCTCCGTCTTGATGCTCGCCGTGCGAAGGATTGAATGCCCCGTCGCTCACGGTCGCAGTTCGAATCGTTTTGCGTGGGGTCCAACTTTGCATGCGCCATGCCAGCTGTGACGAGCGGTCCTAAATCCCGGATGAAGTGCAAGTGAATCAAGCGTTCATGCCGGGGAGTTGACGCGGTTCTGCTTACCTATCAGTTACATAGGGGGTCCGCTCGGCGGGGGCGCGGAAACTCGAATCCCCGCGCAGCTGTGCGCGAGGATCATCTGGGCTCCGTTCGCGCCAGGGCGCGGGACTGCCGCGCCGCGTCGCGTCATGTGACGTGTTTGGGCAGTGGACTTCCGTCGACCGAAGTGGCGTGGCATCGCGTCTCGCCCCGGTGGCCCGCTCGTGCACACCACGATGAAAGCGCGGCAGTGTTGGGGGCTCGGTTAACAACGCGGAAGCCCAGGCTCGCTGAGATGGACCCTGCCAAGGTCGTTCGCAGGCCAACCAGGCCCCCAAGGCCAGTGTGCGCCGTCCCCTGCTCGCCAGAAGCCCGCGCATCGTCCCCGGTGATCACGCGGGCGTTCGTTGCCACGCTTCAGCGGAACACGGCAGACTCCTGCGCTCCAGCGAGGGGAGAGCGCAATGGAACTGAAGGATAGGGTCGCCGTCATAACGGGCGGGAGCGGTGGCATCGGCCGTGCCATGGCGAAGGCATTCCTGCGCCAGGGTGCAGAAGCCGTCGTGATTGCGGATTTGGACGAAGAGCTGGTCGAGCGCACCGCCGCGCAGATCGGCTGCGGCGGTCGCGCATGTGATGTCACGGACGAAGCGCAGGTTGCCGCCCTCGTGGACGCCGTCCTGGCGGAGCACGGGCGCATCGACCTCTTCTGCTCCAATGCAGGCGCTGCGGGCGGTGGAGACGGACCGCTCATCGAGTCCGGTAATGATGTCTGGCAGCGTCAGTGGGAGCTCCATGTCATGGCGCATCTCTACGCGGCCCGTGCCGTCCTGCCGCCCATGATCGAGCGCGGTGAGGGGTACCTGCTCAATACGGCCTCGGCGGCAGGCCTGCTCGCAGCCATCGGCAGCGGCCCCTACACGGTCAGCAAAGCGGCCGCAGTGAAGCTCGCCGAGTTCATCTCGATCACGCACGGTGACGATGGCATCAAGGTGTCTGTGCTGTGCCCACAGGGCGTGAACACGGCCATGGCGCCGCGCTCACTTGGTGATGGTCAGACCGACGGCATCATCGAGGCAGAAGAACTGGCGGACGTGGTGATCGAGACCCTTCGCGAAGAGCGTTTCTACGTGCTGCCGCATCCGGAAGTGGGCGAGTACGTGCGTCGTAAGGGTGATGATGTCGACCGCTGGCTCGGCGGGATGCGCAGACTCCGTCGCAAGGCCAGAGACGCCGCAGGCAAGGGGGGGAGCTGAGCCGGTGTCCGTCGTCGGGCCCGAGGCCTACGAGCGCAGCGGCTATCGGTACGCAGTGCTCGGGCTGCTCACGGTTGTCTATTCCTTCAATTTCATCGACCGGCAATTGCTGGTCATTCTGCAGGAGTCGATCAAGGAGGAGATGCTGCTTTCCGACAAGCAGCTCGGCCTTCTGACCGGTTTCTCCTTCGCGATCTTCTACGTCAGCTTCGGGATTCCCATCGCGCGATTGGCGGACACGGGAACGCGGCGGTCAATCGTTGCGATGGCCCTCGCTGTCTGGTCGGGCATGACTGCGCTGAGCGGCCTCGCCCAGAGCTATATTCAATTGCTCCTCGCGCGCATCGGCGTTGCGGTGGGAGAGGCGGGCGGCAGTCCGCCCGCCCACGCAATCATTTCGGACATCTTCGAGGGCGAGCGGCGCGCGACGGCGCTGGCCGTCTACTCGATGGGGATCAACATCGGGGTGCTGTTCGGATTCTTGCTCGGGGGCTGGATCAACGAGTTCTACGGCTGGCGGACGGCTTTCATCGTCGTCGGGCTGCCGGGAGTCGCCTTGGCAGTGCTCCTGCGCCTCGTCGTCGCGGAGCCGATCCGCGGCATGGCGGAGGGGAAGCAGATCGAGAGCGCGACGCCGCCCTTCCTCGACACCCTGAAGCTGCTTTGGTCGCGGCGGTCCTTTCGCCATCTATCCATCGCCTGTGGCCTGCATGCGTTCATTACGTATGGCGCGGGCAACTTCCTGCCTTCCCTGTTCCTGCGGCTGCATGAGATCGAGACGGGAGAGCTCGGCTCCTGGCTTGCGCTCGCATCGGTCTCGGGTGGCGTTGGGACCTTTTTGGGCGGCTTCCTCTCCGATCGTCTCGGGCGCAGCGACAAGCGCTGGTACCAGTGGGTGCCCGCGATCACCACGATCCTGACAATCCCGTTCACGATGTTTATCTACACGACCGACCAAACCTATCTGGCGCTCACGCTCAACTTCATACCCGCCGTGTTCTTCGCGGCCTATCTGGCGCCGAACATCGCGATCACGCACTCGCTCGTTGGTCTGCAGATGCGGGCGCTGTCATCCGCCATCCTGTTCTTCGTGCTCAATCTCGTGGGCCTCGGCCTCGGGCCCTTGCTCATCGGCTGGACCAGCGACCTGCTCGAACCGACTTTCGGCGTGGAGTCGATCCGCTACGCGATGCTCTACGTTATCCCTGCAGTGTCGGTATGGAGCACGGCGCACTACCTCATCGCAGCGAAGTATGTCCGCGATGATCTGGCGCGCGCGCCGGCTTGAGCTGGTGCGCAGAGGAAGCTGGCGGGGTCTGCACCAGAGCCCCTCCGTGCTCTGCTGGGCGGAGCTCGGGACAGGTACGCCTCGCCCACAGCCGTTGCTGGGCGTGCGGTCTTCAGGCAGGCCCTGCCGCGCGCGTGCCCGGGGTCAGTTCGCAAGCCAGGCGTGATGGCGTGGCCCCTTGCCCTTGCCCTTCGAGGAGCGGTGGGCGCGCAGAGAATGCTCGCTGACCCGGAACCCCGCGCGCTGCAGACTGAGCGTGAACGCCCGGTCTGGCCCGGCTGACCAGATCGCGAGCGTGCCGCCGGATCGCAAGGCGGCACGCATCCCGGCGAGACCGTCCGAGCCATAGAGCCAGTTGTTCTCCCGCCGCAGGATTGCTTCCGGGCCGTTGTCGACGTCGAGCATGATCGCGTCGAAGCCGTCTCCCGGATCGCGAATCTGTTCCGCCACGTCACCGACGTGCACGGCGGTGCGGGGATCGCGCAGGGGGTGCCCGGCCGCGTCGCCGACGTGCGTGCGGTTCCACTCGACGACTTCGGGTACGAGCTCCGCCACTACAGCCTCCGCATTCGGGCCGAGCAGTTCGAGGGCGGCCGCCAGGGTGAAGCCCATGCCGAGTCCGCCGACGAGCACGCGCGCATGATCGCGACTCGCGAGACGCGCGCAGGCGAGTTCGGCCAGCGCGCGTTCGGTACCGATCGCGCGGGTGTTCATGAGCTCTCCCTTGCCCATGATGCGGATCGCATGGTCGGCGCCGATTCGGTAGAGCCGCAGTTCATGCTCCGTGTCCGGTACCTTCGCGACAGCGATGGGTGAGCGGTCATTCATTAGAAGAGGCGCGGGTTCGATCGGGCTGAGTGCCCACACTATGCGGGAATACCGCGGCTAGGCGTCACCCACGATCTGCGAGATATTTCTCGTTGCCCAGGCACTCGCCGAGTCGTTCCCCTAGGCGTTCGCCGCGCATTCAAAGAGGGCACGCCCCCCTTCGACACCTGTCGTGCCGCCTTCTCTGACTGGAACAGTCCTGAGCATCCGACTGATCTGAATCCCCGCCCGGTGGTGCCCGAACGCTTCATGAACTTCGACGTATGTGTCGGTACCAAGGTCGAGCGGACGGAGCTGGCCGTCGTACTGAAGGGCAGCGCGGGCCGTGCCGCGTTCGAATCCGAACCCACGGGGAGCGTTTGAGCGTCGACACTCCTGATTCGGCATCGATCGATGCGGCGCTGGAAGGAGGGTCGCTTCCTTATGTTCGGTAAGGCTGCCGGAGCGCGAGGTCATGTTCGCAGCGATTCGATGGAGCCCGTCGAGATGGCCACATCGCGCCTGCACGATGGCCTCGGTCTCCTCGCAGAGGCATATCGGATTGGCGGTTGTGGCCTCGCCAGAGGTGAACCTCCGGCGAGGCTGCCGACTGCGCGGGCCGTTAATCAGACCATTTTCGGAAGCAGTGCCTGCATCCTTCTACGTGCGTTCCGGTGTGCCAGCGGTCCGAAGTCGAGCAGCGCAGCGCCGAAGAAAGGCAGCGCGACGACCCAGATCCGAAAGCCTGCCCAGTCGTCAGTGCCGATGCCGCTGACCGCTGTCGCCGCGAGGCCGCTGCAGACCAGGGCAACGCTGCCGATCAGTCGCCACGCGGAGATCTGTTCGGGCGCTTCGAAGCCTGCCCTTTCGAAACGTCCGAACAGGGCAATGAAAGCTGCGGTCGCGATCATGAAGAGCCCGATCCAGAGCGGCCGCATCATCCACCACGCTTGTGAGCCTGGAACAGCCTCGAGCCCCACACCCGAGAGCCATGCGGCGGCCGTGACGAGCACCGATGCGGTGAGATGCCAGAGATAGAGGCTCATGATCATCCCGTTGACGAGGATGACGGCCGTCCAGAGCGCGGAGCGCTCCAGCAGCACTCGGGCCCGCCGCTCGCATGCCAGCACCATCCCGGTCTGGGCGATGCCGAGGGCAAAGATGGTCAGCTTCGGGGGCATGGAGTTCGTGAAGGGGTCGCCCGGTACGCCTATGAAGCTGAGCGGATAGGGCCCGAACACCATCAGCAGGCCGAGCAGCGTCAGGCCGCCTGCGGCAAGCGCAAGGCGCTTCGCCATCCCGTCGAGTACCCCCGCCTCCCATGCGTAGCCGAGCTGATGCATGCCGGCCCAAACGAAGATGAAGTTGCTGTACTTCACGAGCGGCACGCCGGCGCCGAGATTGGCAAGGTCAACGATTGCGGCCAGGGCAAGCAGCGCCCAGAACGACCGCATTCCGAACCGTTCCCATGCCCAGCGCGTCGCTGGGACAAGGGCCACGACAAGGATGTAGACGGCGAGGAACCAGACCGGAATAAGCGCTAGTCCCGAAGCGAGCGCGATCGTTTCGGCGTTTATGCCGACCATGCGCGCGCCGACAATGAACACGATCCACGCGAGAAAGAGCGGCAGCACCGGATTGATCAGGCGCTGGACGCGGCTGGTCAGCCAGTTCGAGTAGCTGCCACCGCGGCGCACCGTGGCGGACCATGACACGCCGTTCGAGTAGCCCCCTACGAGGAAGAACACCGGCATGACCTGGAAAACCCAGGTCAGCCACTGGGTCCACGGGGCCACTGCCAGCATGTTTTCGCCGACGAGGACACCGTCACGAACCTGCGTCGCGGCGACGAGCCAGTGGCCGAGGATTACGGCGAATATGGAAAGCGCCCGAAGTAGATCGACGTAGCGATTGCGCGTGGTCGGCGTTTGCTCGGCCATCTGCAGCGCCGTTTGCCAGAGGCCCGGGCGTCCGGGTGACTGTTTCTGCATAGGGCTCGTCATGGTCATGCTCCTTTGGCTGGAACTCAGATCAGCAGTTGCCGCTCGAGGAATTCGGGCGGCACTTCTGGAAAGGCGGTACACAGGGCACGGGCGGCTGGGGCCGTCAGTGCAGCGCAGAGCATGGAAGAGGCGATGAGCGCGGTGATCATGATGAACTCCCAAACGAGCGTGCGTGCTTCAGGTGCCGCGAGCATCGGTTGGAGTATCGCCATGGGCAACTGGCGAGTGAAAAGAAGTATCTTTCGACCTGATGAGTATCGGAATGTGATGCGAAATGAGTGAAGCTACGGACCTTCTCGATGCGCTGAAGGGACTCCTTCGCGAACGCGGTCTCACCTATGCGGATGCCGCACAGGCGCTCGGGCTATCGGAAGCCAGCGTGAAGCGGCTCTTTTCTCAGCGGACATTCACCCTCGAGCGCGTCGAAGCGCTCTGCGAGCTGGCAGGTGCCGACATTGCGGAGCTCGTTGCGCGTGCCGAGGCAGCGCGGTCTCGCCTCGACGAGATGTCCGTGGAGCAGGAGGAGGCGCTGGTGGAGGATCCTCTCCTCCTGCTCACGATGGTGTGCGCCATCAACAGATGGTCTTTCACGAAGATCCTCGCGGCGTACCGGATCGATGAACACGACCTCGTGCAGCGCTTCGCGCGTCTCGATCGCCTCGGGTTGCTGGATCTGCTCCCGGAAAACCGCTATCGCCTGCGGCTGTCGCGCACGTTTCGCTGGCGCGCGGGAGGCCCGATTCAGCGTTTCTTCATGAGCGCGGTCATGAATGATTTCCTCACAGCTCCCGGTCCTTACGCAGGACGTGTGCGCTTCGTGTGGGGCCAGCTGTCTTCAGGGCACGCGCAGCAGATCGAGCGCGCGATCGAACGGGTGCTGGGCGATTTTGAGACGCTGGCCGACGCAGATGCCCGCAATGAAGACCCCGACCGTTTCGGCTCTAGTCTGCTCATCGGCTTCCGGCGCGACTGGGAGCCGGCTCAATTGCGTGCGCTCCGAATCGAGGACAAGTAAGGATGTTCGAATCTGCACTTACGAAGCTCGCCGAGCGCCTGGCGGAGCGATTGATCGCGCGCGGCGAAACGATCGCGCTTGTGGAAACGGCCTCGGGCGGCCTGGCTTCCGCAGCTCTCCTCGCGGTACCCGGTGCGTCGGCTTACTTCGTCGGGAGCGCTGTGGCGTATTCGCGCAAGAGCCGCCATGCCCTGCTCTCGCTGAGCGGCTCCGACGTTGCCGGATTGGAACCGATGAGCGACGGCATGGGCATCGCGTTCGCGCGCCGAGCACGCACCCGGATGGAGGCCGACTGGGGCCTCGCGGAGCTCGGCATTGCCGGGCCGGCCGGCTCGCCCTACGGGGGCCCTGCGGGCGTGGCGCTCGTAGCGGCAAGCGGCCCTGTCGACCTCGCGCGGCGCATCGAGACGGGCTCCGCCGATCGTGCGGGCAACATGCAACGCTTCGCCGAGGCGCTCCTCGAACTCGGCCTTGCGGCCGTGGCGGACTGAATCGCTCGCGTCAGTCCGCGAAGGCGATGCGAATCAGGTGAAGCGGGCGTGAACGTGCCTCGGGCGTGATCTCGTATGCGCCGGGTCGCCACTGTACGAGGTGCACGGAGCCATCGGCGAAGCGGACGAAGCCCTTGATGCGCTGGGTTGTCGGAGCCTGCGTGGTGAGCCAGTCCTCCAGTTCGGCTCGATCGGCGAAGCGCGTGCCGTCGATCCGGTCGCCGGCGAACTCGGGCAGCTCTGCACGCTCCACGCTGCGCTCGGCCTGGAGTTCGGCGAGCCAGCTTTCAATGGTCAGCTTTGTGGCTGCGTCGATCAGATCGAGGTGCGTCAGGCGGACGACATCTGCCTCCCGCAATTGCGTGCGCACATGCGCCCCGACGAACTTGTCGTTCACCAGTGTCCGGATGCGTGTGGCGTCCGCGAAGGTCAGCGCCTGCTCCATTCGGAAGCCGGGCCAGTGGGCGACCTGCTGCTTCAGGCGGGTAAGGTCCGCGACGCCGCTTGCTTCCAGCAGGACCCAGTCGAGGTGCTTCGCCCGTGCGGCGACCGACTCTGCGGCGGCTGCCATGTCACCGGAGATGGAACAGCACACGCAGCCGTTGCTGAGTTCCACGGTATGCGCGCCCTGATCCGCGATGAGGGCTGCGTCGACGTTGAGATCCCCGAAGTCGTTGACCATGACCGCAAAGCGAACGCCGCCTGCCGCGGCGAGGCGAGCGTTGATCCAGGTCGTCTTGCCGCTGCCGAGGTAGCCGCCGACGAGGGTCAGGGGTAGGTCATGCATCGTGCTGGATGGGGTGCACTTCGCCCTCGAAAACCGTGGCGAGGATTCGGATCGACTTCAGCTGGGTTCCGTCGCCCTGGAGCGGGTCACCGTCGAGCACGGCGAAGTCCGCCTTCTTGCCTGCGCGGATGCTGCCGGTCTCGTTCTCCAGGCCGAGCATGGCCGCTGCGTCGATGGTGATCGAGCGAAGGGCCTTTTCGATGCTGATGCGCTCCTGCGGTCCCACGGTCTCTCCTTCACAGTTGGTACGGGTCACGGCCACCCAGGCGCTTTGCAGGGGCATGGCGGGCGCCATGGGAAAGTCCGAATGCAGCGCGGTGCGCACGCCGGCGCGTTCACAGGCGCCGAGACGGGCCATCTGGTGCGAGCGCTCTACGCCGACGCCGATCTCGCTGTAGGCCGCGCTCAGTTCGTGGAGGTAGTAGACGTTCGCGGAGACGCGCGCTCCGAGCGCCCGGATGCGTTCCACCTGCTCCGGGGTGCTGAATCCGAAGTGTTCGATCGTGAAGCCGTGCTCGAAGCGAGGCCGCTCCCACTGCAGCGTCGCCAGCGTGTCGAGGGCGAGCTCGAGGCCGAGATCGCCTGTGCAGTGCACGTGTATCTCGCAGCCGGCATGCCAGTAGGGCCGGGCGGCCTTCTCGAACTCCTCTGGTCCCATGAGCCACTCGCCGAGATGGCCGTCGATGTAGCCGGGGGGCTGCAGGACCGCAAGCTGAGAGAAGAAGGCGCCATCGGTGAACATCTTCACCTTGTTGGTGAAGCGGAATTTCTTGGTGCTGCTGGCCCTGAATTCCTCGAGCGCCCGGATGCCAGCCTCGGGTGTTCCGCCTGCACCGAGCAGGCGGCGAATGTGCGGTACGCACAGGACCCGGAACGGCGTATCGGCATTATCAAGCACACGGGCGGTGGCGGCGCGTTCCAGGTCGACGTCGAACAGGCCAACCGCCATGTCGCCCACGGTGGTCTGGCCGCCGTGGTGCACGATGCGCTTCAGGCGTTCAAGGCCGGTGTCGATCCAGGCGGGCGACATGATGATCGGATTGAGCTTGTTGATTGCGTAGCCGAGGCCATTCTCGAAGAAGTGGCCGCGGTCATAGTCGATCTGCGGGCGCCCCCGAACCTGGTCTGCCTCGATGCCGACGTGGCTCATCATCGCGCTGTTCATGTACAGCTCGTGGAATGAACGCTGCCAGACGACGGCGGGTCGATCACCGAAGATCGAGTCGAGGCATGCGCGATCGAGTTCTCCGTGCCAGTGCCGGTGATAGCCCCAGGTGAAGAACGGCTCGTCTCCTTGGGCGTGCGCGTGCAATGCGTCCAGATACGCCTCCGGGGTGACGGTCGCTGCCGTCGAGCCCCAGGGCAGATCCCATGGCAGCGCAGTGATGAACTGCATGGGCAGCAGCACGGCGGCCATGACCGGGTGCAGGTGCGGGTCGATCAGGCCCGGCATGATCACGGCGTCGGTGAATTCCTCGCGAATGCGGTAGGCCGTGTCCTTGAGCCAGGGCTGAAGCGATTCCAGCGTACCCACTTCCAGGATCGAGCCGTCCCTTACCGCAACCGCCGTCGCGATCGGCCAGGAGGGATTCATGGTGAGGATCTTCTTCGCGATGAAGACGTCGATCATGGTGCTCACCCCTTCATGCGCGCCGATCTTGGATCGTAGAACGGCGCCAGCTGCAGGGTCGCCGGATAGCAGCGACTGGCGACCTCGATCTCGAAGCGGTGGGTCGTGAGGAAGTCCCGGGTGACGCCGTCCGGATGCGAGATCGACGCAATGCCGAGTGAACGTTCTACGCGATGTCCCCACATGCCGGAGGTCGTCAGGCCGACCATTTCGCCGTCCAGGTAGATCGGCTCGTCGTGGAGCAGCAGGGGCGCATCCTCGTCGTCCACGGCGACGTTGACGAGACGCGTACGCAGCGGTTGTTCGATCCGTTTCAGGGCGTCGCGGCCGATGAAGTCGCCCTTGTCCATGGCGAGGGCGAAGCCCAGGCCGGCGGCCAGCGGCGAGGTCTCGCTGCCCAGGTCGTGGCCGTAGTGTCGGTAGCCCTTTTCCATCCGGCAGCTGTTCATCGCGTGGAAACCGGCGTGCAGGAGTCCGTGGGCGGCACCTGCGGCGACGATGCGCTCGTGCACGTGCTGAACGAACTCTGTCGGTACATAGAGTTCATAGCCGAGTTCGCCCACATAGGAGAGGCGATTGGCACGAATCCGGGCATAGCCGAGTTCGATGCGCTTCGAATGGTAGAAGGGAAGGGCCGCGTCGCTCACGTCGTCGGGCGTGAGGGCCTGCAGGAGTGTGCGCGCCGCTGGCCCCATGAGACCGAGGATGGAGGTGCCGGCACCCTCTCGGAAGAGCTGGGCGCGCGCGTCGACAGGGATGTGCCGGCGTAGCCAGTCGTGGTCGCGCTCGGCGCAGGCGACGGAGCTGACGATCATGAAGGCGTCGACGGCAAGGCGCGTTACGGTCACGTCGGCCTCGATGCCGCCGCGGGCGTTCAGCCACTGCGTGTAGACCACGCGGTCCACGGGCACGTCGACGCTGTTCGCGCTCACCCGGTCGAGGACTCTGCAGGCGTCTGGGCCCCTGAGCACGAAGATCGGATAGCTCGACTGATCGAACAGGGCGACGCGATCGCGAACGGCGAGGCACTCCTCGCGGCAGGCATCAAACCAGTTCTGGCGTCCGTAGCTGTAGGCGTAGCGCGGCGCCGAGCCGTTACGCGCGTACCAGTTCGGCCGTTCCCAGCCGGCGAGCTCGCCCATGACGGCGCCCTCGTCGAGTAGGTCTCGATGCAGGGCGCTGCGCCGGGCGCCGCGCGCGCTCTCGTACTGCCGGAACGGCCAGTGCATCGCATAGAGGAGCCCCAGCGTCTCCGTGGTGCGATCGGCGAGGTATTCCTTGTTCGACTGGAACGACAACGATCGGCGGACGTCGACGTCGAAGAGATCCATGGGCGCGTGGCCGTCGACGATCCAGTCGGCGAGGACCTTGCCGGCGCCGCCCGAGGACTGGATGCCGATCGAGTTGAAGCCCGCGGCGACAAAGAGATTGTCGTGTTCAGCCGTTGGGCCGAGGAGATAGCGGTCGTCCGGCGTGAAGCTTTCCGGTCCGTTGAAGAGCAATTGCACACCGGCGTCAGCCAGGGGCGGATAGCGCTTCAGGGCCTGCGCAAGGATCGGTTCGAAGTGGTCGAAATCCTCGGGCAGGGTGCCGAAGGCGAAGTCGTGGGGCACGCCGTCCACGGCCCAGGGCTTCGCTTCGAGTTCGAAGGCACCGACGAGGAGCTTGCCTGCATCCTCCTTCAAGTAAGCCTGTTCGTCGGGCATGCGCAGGGTCGGCATGCCGGGCGTGAGCACGGGCATGGGCTCGGTGACGAGATAGAAGTGCTCGGCCGCCTGCAGCGGTACGGCAACGCCGGCGCGGGCCGCGAGCTGCCGCGTCCACATGCCCGCGGCGAGCACCACGGTGCGGGCGCGCACCTCGCCCTCGGGCGTGCGGACGCCAACGATCCGCCCGTGCTCGATCAGCAGATCGTCAACGCGCAGGCCCTCACGAATCGTCGCGCCGCCCGCGCGGGCGCCGGTGGCCAGGGCCATGGTCGTGTCGACAGGATTGGTCTGCCCGTCGCCGGGCAAGCGAACGGCGCCGTGAACGCCGTTCAGGGAAAGGTCCGGCCAGTAGTCGAGGATCTGCTCCGGCGCGAGCTGTTCCACCTCTACGCCGAAGGCCCGTGCCGAGGTTGCCTGCCGGAGCAGCTCTGCCATGCGGCCCTCGTTCAGCGCAACCGAGATCGAACCCGTCGTGCGGAAGCCGGTCGCCTGTCCGGTCCGTGCTTCGAGATCGGCGAAGAGCTCCGTCGTGTAGCGGGCAAGTCGCGTCAGATTCCGGCTGGCGCGCAATTGGGCGACGAGACCGGCCGCGTGCCAGGTGGTGCCTGCCGTCAGCTGGTGCTGTTCGAGAAGAAGGACGTCGGTGCGTCCGCGCTGCGTCAGGTGATAGGCGATGGAGCAGCCGACGATGCCTCCACCGACGATGACGATTTCAACTGCATCAGGCACAGCGTTCGCCACGATCGCGCTCCCTCCTCAAGATCGGCCCAGACGGCGACCTTGCCCGTCGCGTACGAAGGATAGACCCGTTTGGCGATCGGACGCGTTCGCTCGGTGCGCTTTCTTTGTTCTCTCACGGTTGGCGTGCGCGTGCGGTGGTGCTGGCGCCGCAATCGCGCCGTGCGCGCGAGACAGGGAGAGTGGGGGGCAGAGGAGAGGGCGTGGCCGAACGATGAGGATGCAGGACGAGGAAGGGGCTGACGCGGCTCATGGTCGCGCGATGCTTCATGGGGCAGCGGTGTCTCAAGGGCCACCCCTGCGAAAGCGAACGTCATTTGCGTCGGTGCGCTCGGGAGGTGACCGAAGGGGCGTTCTCCGGTGCGAGGCGCCAGCCGTTTTGGCTGGCGCCCGGAGGTGCCTCAGGCGGGCTGCGCGACCAACTGTTCGAGCGATGCGCCGTAGCTGCGGGGCTGTGGAATGGCGAGGCGCGTGCGCACCTCGTTGAGCGGCATCGCGACGAACGCCCGCCAGTCCATGCCTGGAAGCCAGGCTGCGCGCCGACCACTCAGAAAGGCTTCGAGCGTCGGGCCGAAGCTGTTCCGAAGGCCGATTTCCCGTGCATGGCGCAGGGTGCCGAAGAAAGCGATCACGGCAAGCCCGAGGTTGCCCGTTTGCGCTGCGGTGAACGTGACGACGCAAACCTCGCCGAGCGTATTGGTGCCGTAGCCGGTCACCACGTGCCAGAGGTCGTGGCTGTCGCGGCCCCGACGTTCGAACCACTCCACGTCGCCGCCGCCGCCGCCGCCGCGACGCGTGCGGATCGCGTCGCTTGCTTCGACGAGGCCATCGGCAGTAATGCCCTCGCGCTCGCAGAACGCGAGATACTCACGGCCGAGGGACCCCGCCGGCAGTTCCGCGAGCGCGGCGCGGTCGCTGAGGAGCGTGAGCATCTCGGGCTGCTCTGCGACAAGGTCCGGGCGCAGGCGGTTGAGTTTCCGGAAGCCGCGCTCGGAGCTGCGGCCGCGAAGGGCGTCGAGGATCTCGAACACATGCTCGGTTTCCTCGGGGTTCTTCAGCAGGCGCCGAACGGCTCGTAGAGCGCGAACGGGCTGGAGTCGGGCGGCACGGGGAAGAGGGGGCGTCGACATGGGGGTCTCCGCTATTGACAATGATGTCAGCAAATATGGGGGTTATAGACATTAATGTCAACAAGTGAGTTGCGAGGGTCCGGTCGCCGGATACGACGGACGCCGGAGGCTGCACGTGCGCTGATCCTCGACGTGGCAGAAGCCCGGCTTGGCAAGATGGGGCTTTCTGGCCTCAAGGTCGCGGACGTAGCAGCGGAGGCTGGAATGTCACACGGCACGCTGCTGCATCACTTTGGCAGCAGCGATGCGCTTCGAATGCAGCTTGCCAAGCGCATGGCTGAGCGCCTCCTGGACGAGGTGCTTGCGATCGAGCGTGAGCGGCCGGACGCAGAGGCGGAGATGGCCCGTTTCTTCGAACAGCTCTTCCGGGCGCTTGCAGGAGGCGGTCACGCTCGGTTGATCGCCTGGCTTTCGCTGGATGAATCCAGAGACCGGCACCTCGACGTGCTGGTCGGGTCTACCGGGGAGCGTTTCGAGGCACTGGTGGAGGTCATCGCGTCGCGCGCGGTTGGGTGCCGGATCGAGGATGCGCGCCGCGAGGCGCGCTATCTCGTGCTCATGGTCGTGAGCTCGGCGATCGGGCTGGGCGTAGCCCGCGATGTCCTGTTTTCGGAGCTCCAGCTGGATGCGTCCGCGGAGCTGGATTACGCGCGCTGGCTCAACGCTCTGATTCGCGAACGGGTCGAAGTGCTGCAGGGCGACGCCGAGGTCTGAGAATGTGCCGCTGCCCTTGACGGACAGCTTCGCGATGAAGTGTCCGTTTGTTTCGTCGGCAGGCGGCTATGGCGTTATGGCTTGCACGTGCGCTGCGGACGGCGGGCGCAGGGCGCAGGGCGTCGACGCAGGCGTTGGCGTGCGGCAGCAGTCTTGCGAGCAAGGCGTCCCTGCCGGCCTCGACGATCAGTCAGGGCTCGCCCGCGGCGACCTCGGACCGATCCCATCCCGCGGCGCGTCTGACGCGCGGATTCATCTCCAGCGCAGCCGGTGCGACCTCGGCCCTGGGCGGGCATGAACGGTTCGGTTTCGTCGAGCACTGGCCGAGCGCGCGTGGACAGGCGGAAAAAGGGTGTCGGCGGAGAGCGGCGTGGGCACTCCGGCGGTGAAGGATAGGCATTCCGCCTCGCCCGATCGGCGCCATGAACGACGACGTGAGCAGAGCACCGATTATGCTGGAGTTGCCGTTCACCGGCACGATGACCGCTGCGACGGACACGAATTGCCCCGCGTCCGCGTACTCGTCCGCAAGGGCAACGCAGATGGCATAACGCGTCAGGGTGCAGGCACCCCCGGTACCGAGCATGAACGCCGCATGCCCGTTTGCGCCGAGCAGTACGGAGCGCCGGACGACAAGGGGAGCAAGGCTACCTTGCTAATTTCGCGCGCGAGCATCGCCTATAACGGTTGCTGTCATCAGCTGCGCGATAGCGCGGGTAGCCAGGCCTGCCTTGCGGTCATAGACGGGGCCAAGCAGCGGGAAGGCGCCCGTGATGATCCCGTTTGCCATGGCGCCGCCGAGCGCAACGGGCGCCATTTGCCGGCCCGCGTGCGCGCGGGCCAAACGCGCACCCCCCAAGCGCTGCCCGTCGTTCTGATCGAGGTTTTTAGGGTCCTATCGATTTCGCGGCCGTAGTGCGCGGGGCCCCGCCACCGAAGCGCCAAGGCGGCGCCTCCGGGTCCCTCGGTGACTCCCCTTGGGTATGCTGCCGGGAGCTGGAATTCGAGGACCTCGATGTGATGCGTGTGCTGCTGACCTTGAGTCTGGCCTTGTCCACCGCCGTTCATGGCGCTGAATCTGAAGGCATCGAAGCATTCCGCTCGCTCTTCCGCAGCGTAACGCCGAAGACGTTCGACAGCGGTGGAGAGATCGCGCGTCAGTTCCACCTCGATTCCGGTGCCTATCTGGAGATGGCCACGATCGCGCGCACGGGACAGGCGCGCCCCTTGCCCGAGGCGATCGATCCCGCAGTGGCCGCGCAGACCGTACGCTGGCCCGACGGCGAGGGTGCGCTGGATGACTATGTTCAGGGCAATGCCTATGTCGACGGGGCGCTCGTCCTGCACGGCGGCGAGATCGTCTACGAGGCCTATCCGCGCATGGCGCCCTGGCAGCGGCACTTTTCCTGGTCCGTGAGCAAGGTCGTGCTGTCGACGGCGCTGGCAGTGCTGGTAGACGAAGAACGCGTCGATCCCGAGGCAGGCGTCGAGACCTATCTGCCGGAACTGGCAGGGACCGTATGGGACGGTGTCGCGGTGCGCGACGTCGCCAACATGGCGTCGGGTGTCGATTGCCGGGACTCGGACGGCTACCAGACCTCGACGACGTGCATCTATCGCCTCGAGGAATCGCTCGGCATCACCGCTGAGACGGGCTATGACGGTGGCCTCCTGGCGCACCTGCAATCGATCGAGCGCCGAGGGCCCGCCGGCGCACGCAACGAGTACGCCTCTGCGAACACGATCGTCATGGGACTGATCCTCGAGGCCGTGAGCGGACGGTCCTTCGCCGACTTCGTGCGCGATCGCCTGTGGGCGCCCATGGGTGCCGAAGCGGACGCTCTGGTCGCGATCTCGCGGGAGGGCTTCGCCTACACCAGCGGCGGCGTGGCGCTGCGCCTGCGCGACCTGGCGCGCTTCGGGGCGCTGCACACGCGTCCGGAAGGGTTCGGCGTGCTGTCCGAGGCAATGCTCGCTGACATCCAGGGAGGACGCGGTGTGGCGCTCGATCCCGGGCGCGCTGAGGCGCGCGACGCGTACTTCTTCGGCGATGCGCCAGTACGCGCCTCCTGGCAATGGGACCACGTCTGGTCTGACGGTGCGCTCTACAAGGGCGGGTATTCCGGCCAGGGACTATACGTCGACCCTGATCGTGATCTCGTTGTTGCGTGGTTCGGCACCGGCGAGGACTACAGTGCCCGGCGCAATGATCTGCTCACGATCGCGCGACAGCTTGCGACAAGCGGCCGGTTCGAAGGGGAGTAAGCGCGCGGCCCTTGCCCGGCGCCTCTGCGCTCGCCAAGGTTGGGGGATCGATCGAGACGGCGATCACGCCGCGGGAGGGGACCGGATGAGAAGGCTTGAAGGCAAGTGTGCGCTGATTACGGGGGCGGGGGCGGGCCTCGGTCAGGCGAGCGCAGAGCGCATGGCAGCCGAGGGCGCTCGGGTGATCTGTACCGACGTCGATCTGCAGATCGCGGAAGGCACGGCCGCGCGGATCGAGGAAGCCGGCGGCCAGGCGGAGGCCTGGGCCCTCGACGTCTCCTCCGAAGAACAGATCATCGACGCAGTGGCGCGCGCGAAGACCGACCATGGTGGCTTGCAGGTGCTGTTCAACAACGCCGGCGTTTCGATGCTCGACTGGGATACGACGATCCGCATCAATCTCAGCGGCGTGTTCTACGCCCTCAAGCACGCGGCGCCGCAAATGGCGGCGCAGGGCGGGGGTGCGATCGTGAACACGAGTTCTATCCTCGGTCTCGTTGGCTTCAGCGTGCCACCGGAACTGCGCATGGAGGAGAGCAATGCGGACGGCCCCGCCTACATCGCCTCGAAGCACGGCGTGGTCGGCCTAACCAAGCAGTTCGCACTCGAGTACGGGCCGAGCAACGTGCGGGTGAACGCGATCTCGCCGGGGTTCATCGAAACGAACATGACGGCCGTGTTCCGCGAGGTCGACGAAATGCGGGAGATGCTGATCTCCCGTCACCCGCTGGGACGTCTCGGTCGGCCGGAGGAGATCGCCTCGGTCGCGGCCTTCCTCGCGAGCGACGACGCGAGCTTCGTCAATGGGGTCACGATCCCCGTCGACGGCGGCTATACGGCGCAGTAGTCCGTCGTCAGTCCGCGGCGGCTTCGGCCGCCGCGCGCATCACGCGCAGAAAGTTCCCGCCCCAGATCTGCGCGATTTCCGCTTCGCTGTAGCCGCGGGCCAGGAGCCCTTCGGTGAGTACCTGCGCGCCGCTTGCGTCCTCGAAACCACGGATGCCGCCGCCGTGATTGAAGTCGTTGCCGAAGCCGACGTGGTCGACGCCGATACGCTCCACGACATAGTCGAGGTGCTCGAGCATCACCTCCGGTTCACCGGGGCCGATGGCCTCGCGGATCGCGTAGATGTAGGTGCGCTGCACTTCTGGATCCTCGATCTCCCAATAGAGCTCGTAGGGATAGTCGTAAGCGTCAGGCAGGCCCGCGGCCCGGCGCGCCTCGACGATCGTCGTGTGCAGCGCAGCATCGTTCGAATCGAAGAGATAGCCGTTGAAGGCGGCGATGTGGATCACGCCATCGTTGGCCCCGATCGCGTCGATCTCCTCGTCGGTGAGATTCCGGCGCACATTGGTGAGGGCCTTCACGTTCGAATGACTGGCAATGATCGGCGCGCGCGTACGCGCGAGCACCTGCAGGGTCGCGTCCCTGGACAACTGCGAGACGTCGACGACTGCGCCCAGATCGTTGATGCGGTCGATCGCAGCTTCCCCGATCGGCGACAGGCCGCCGTGTTCGGCTTCTACTTCATAGGTCCCGATGTCGCCGTCGAATATCGGACGCGAGGAATCGGCAAAGTCGTTGTGGCCCATGTGCGTGAGGGCGAAGACGCGTACGCCGGCGTCGTAGAAGGCATCGATACCGTCCACGTTCGAGCCGAGCGCGCGGGCATTCTGGAAGCCGAGGATCAGGGCGAGCTTGCCGTCCGCGTGCGCGGCCTCGATCGCCTCCGCGGTCGTTGCAATGACGGCCTCGTTTGCCGGATCGGCGGCCAGATCGAGCACGGCCTGCAGTTCCGCGTCGGCGCGTGCCCGCGCGGCGGCGACGCCCTCGCTGTCGCGCGGGCCCGGATCGGACGCGACGGCGAGGACGACCGCATCCATGCCGCCCGCGCGCATCTTCGCCGGCGCCACGCGCGAGACGCCGTCTTCGCCGACGTAGCGGCTCGGTGCTTCGGGCAGCTCCACGTCGGCGTGGGCGTCGAGGACCAGCGCGCGCGCATGGAGGGCGGCCGGGTCGGGTGTCGCACGCTCACCGATGAGCGCGCTTGCCGGCGCTGCGGGCTCTGAATCAGTCGGCGTTGTGTCGGCCGGCGGTGCGCATGCAGACAGACCGACCGTGACCGACACTACCAGCGCCGCACGGCACGGCGTTCGTAGGGTTGTCGCGATGGTTGACGCAATGTTGGACAAGACCTGCGAGCTCATGAATCCCTCTCCGGGATCGAGCCTCGGGCCTCGATCCTTGCGTTGTCAGAACGGGCGGGTCACGGCGATGAGCAGGAAGGCCTGCGTCCGCGACTCAACGATCGGGCTGTCCCCCCGGTCGCCGAGGATACCGCCGACGCGTGCGACCGTCGTCAAACGCCACTTCTCGTGGACCGGCACGCTCAGCACACCGCCGATACTGATCTGCTCCGCGCCTTCGCCCGCATCATGCACCGGCAGCCCGGCAAGGGGCGCGTCCGCGGGGCGGATGCCGTATTGCGCCTCGGCATAGTCCGAGTCGACGATGCGCAGAGCCGGACCGAAACTCCAGAAGCCGCGCTTGCCGATGCGGCCGCTGCGTTGCAATGTGAGGTCCACGTAGGCGCCCTCGTGCCCAGTGCCAAGGTCGGCGGCGAACACCGCTCCTGCCGTCCAGGGGCCATGCGCGCGGGTGAACGTCAGGCGCGCCTCGGTTGCGGGGCCGACCTCCTCGAGCCCCGGAATGCCGTCGTCCCGGGTCGCGAAACCGGGGGCGATCGACAGTGCGACGGCTGAGCGACCCCGCGCCTCCCTTCCGCTCCGATACACGTAGCCCCCGATGCCTTGCGGAACGTTGGCGAAGTACTTCACCCCGTTCTGATCACGATAGCGGATGTCGATGTAGGGGATGGGTCGTAGCTGATAGCTGCTGCCGCCCTGGAACTCGGGGTTGGCGATGACGCCGACGCCGAATTCGCGCGTCCATCCCGTAGGCGGCTGGACGGGTTCGGCAGCTGCGCTCAGGGTGATCATGAGGCCAGTCGCGGCTGCAAGGATGCGGATCGAGGACTTCACGTCGGCTCCGGGTGAGGAAAGGCGAGCGCAGCGTACGAGTGCCGCGCGAAGGCGGCGTGAAGACGTTCGCCATCCTCGGTGCGACACTCGCCGCCGGGAACGGTGGATGGCTGCGGGGGGGAGCCTTGACCACAGAGGATCTGATCATCAATGCAGCGTATGTGGTGTCCATGGCGGCGCTCGCCGTCCGCGATGTCTTGCGCCTGCGTGTATTCCTGCTTGGCGCCCAGGCGCTGTTCCTGCTCTGGGGCGTTGCGCTCTGGCACTACCCGACCATGGGCTGGAATGCGGCGTTTCTGGCCATCAACGCGTTCGCGATCGGGCGCATTATCCGTGAGCGGAGGCCCGTTGAACTCCCGGCGGCGTTCCGGGACGTGCACGAGCGGCTCTTTTCAAGCATGGGCAATCGTGAGTTCCTTCTGTTCTGGGAACTCGGCAATCCCCATCGCCAGACAGCGGGCCCGCTCGTTCGTCAGGGCGAGCGGCCCGACGCACTGAAGCTCCTGCTGGAAGGCGAGGCGCGGGTCGAGCGTGATGGCGACGTGGTTGCGACGCTCGGTCGTGGTGACTTCGTCGCGGAGATGAGCCTGCTTTCCGGCGAGCCTGCCTCCGCGAACGTCTTCGTCGATGAGCCCGTGGCCTTCGTGTCCTGGAGCCGCCGCAAGCTCAACGCGCTGGAGCGCCTGAATCCCGACGTGTTTCTCGAACTGCAGAAGGCCCTCGGTCGTGATGTCACGGCCAAGGTGGTCGGGGTTGCGGTGCCCTCTCCTCCTGCGAGGTAGTGCGTGCTCGTTTCGGCAAGCGAGTGTATGGAGGCGAGCCTCTGTCTCACTGGACGAATCCGACCTGTCGAGTAGCATGCGCAAAGGTTTTAACTGCAACTCGGTTCAGGGAGGAACGATGAGGAGCGACGCGAAGTTTGGGATGCCGGCGTTTCTGTGCGGGATCGCCTTTTTGCTTGGCGGCTGCGCGACCACCGGCGGAACAGAAATTCTCGACCCGCTGGGTCCTGCGTCGATGCCGGAGGGAGCGAACTCTGGCGTGCTCGTTCTCCAGGTCGTTGATACGACGCCTCTTGGGCAAGCGTTCCCGATTACGCAGCTGACGCTCGCTTCGCGTGACCTGAACGCGGAAGAAGACGCGCTCAACCTGCGCGCGATCGCGGTTGAAGATGCGCCAGGGCAGGGCTCGACGTTCTTCATGACCGAGCTGCCCGCAGGGGAGTACGCGTTTTCCAGCCTTCGTAGCTTCCATCAGCTCGAGGAGAGCTACATAAGTCAGTTCTATCCCGGCGGCATCGAACTCGGCACATTCGAGGTGCAGCCCGGGCGCCTGACTGATCTGGGCGCCGTCGCGGTGTTCATCGACCGAACAGCAGAGGACTACACCTACGCGACTGTTCGTCTGCCCTATTCTGCGCGTGGCGCCGCGCTGCTGAATCAGCGAGAACCATCGCTCGCAGGGAGGCTTGAGCGTGCTGGGCCCAGCATCAGTTGGGTCGCGGATGACTTCGATGACGATAGAGCTGCCGCATATCGCAGGGCGGTTCAAAGACAGATCGTGTTTGGTATTCCGCTGTCGGACGAGGCGACTCGAGAACTTGTCTATCCGGCTAACCTCGGTGTCGTGGTGTCGCGCGACGAGGCAGGAAACTGGTCGCTCGATGGGTTTCCCGCGGACGAGAAACTCGTACGCATGAGCCGACTGCACCTGCCGGACGGTTCGGTCGATCTGGTCCTCACGGAGTTCAACGAGCTCTACGTGCGAGGAGAGCCCGGTGAGGACTGGCGGCAGGTTTCAGCGCCTGATCCCGACGGAGAGCTGCTGTACGTCGGAGTGCACGAACAATTCGGACTGTACGCACTGTCTCGCGAATCCATGACCGTCACGATCTGGACTTCACCCGCTCTCGACAGCGCATGGGCGCGGCATCACGTGCACGAGCCGAAGATGGGGTTCTTCGAAGCGTTGAACAACTACGGGATCGCGTCCGAGCTGAAGGGCGGCGTCGTGGTCGCAACCGATAGCGGCCTCGTGCTGGCTATTCGCAACAGTCTTCTCCGTTTTGATTTCGAAACGGGCGTCTTTGTCGATACTGGCGTCCGCAATCCCGAGAGCGTTTCGCAGCACAACGACGCCGTCACCGTGAGAACAGGTGGCCTGTTCGCGGGCTTCCAGGTCTCGCGAGACGGGGGACGTACCTGGTCTTCATTCCGCGGGGGGCTTGTTCCGAAAGGGTTCGGCAAATCTGACCTTGGCGGAAGCCGGCGGACGGCACCCAAAGTAGATCGAGTCGATCTTCTCGGGCATCCGATATTTGTCGACGAATCCATTGCGTTTGCCGTGCATGCGCCGGAAGCGGACGGAGAGCCGGCGCGTCTGGTCCGTACTGACGACGGTGCAAAGCTATGGGAGGAGATTGGCTCTCCTCTGCCCGACGGCTGCTTTGCGCTCGCACAGGCGAGCAATTCCGAGATCCTCGTCCACTGCTTCCTGAGCGGAGAGTTCTATCGTTCCGAGGACAGCGGTCGCAGTTGGGAGCTGGAGCGCTCGGTTTCCGAGGCGTGAGTAAGCAAGAGATTTCGAATGGGCTGACGCGACGAGACTTCGTGGCTGCCTTCTTGGCCATGACCGGTGCGACGGTCTCTCTCCGCGCTTCGTCGCTGGACGCGTTACCGAAGGGTGCTGGTTACCTATTGCTCGACACGGACATCGGGTTCCCTGACGTCAGCCTCGTTCTGGATGACAACAGGCGATTCGAGCGACTCCCAGAGGGCAAGAACCAGAGACTGATCACGCTGCCGGCCGGCGAGTATCAGTGGCAGGAAGTACGCGTTCCGTACTTCGACTTCGCACACGTCCTGAGCGTCTCGGACGATGACCGTTGGGGCTTTCGGGTTTCGGAAGGGCACGTGAACTACGCTGGCTCGATTGTCGTCGGTCAGCGACGGACGAGGAGGTCGGTAGACGTTTCCGTACTCAATCGATGTGCCCAAGTGCGCACCGCTGCGGTGCGACGCTGGGCGCGAGAGTTGGAGTCGGCCCCGTTGGTCTGGTCGGGTCTGTATCCGGACCCGTTCTTCGAGCGCGCCATGCGAGGTGAGAGTTCTTGATGCCTCCCCGCCTGCTGGTCGCACTGATCGCGACGCTTTCGATCCCCGCGCTCACCCATGCCGGACCAGAGCTCTTCGCGGCTCCGGCAGTCGAGTTCGTTCGGCTCGCGCCGGATGGAGAAACTCTGGCTCTGGTGGGCCGGGATGCCTCTGGTACCCAGCACGTGCGGGTGCACAGCATCGCGTCTGCGGAAGAACGCGTCGCCTACGAGATTGTGGGCACGGCCGAGATCCACGCTGCAGTTCTGGCGCTCGATTGGATCGATACGGATAGCCTGCTTCTGACGATTCGCGAGATCACGAACGGAATCGGGCGACTCGAAGACAGCCGCGCTCGACGGAAGATACTGGTCCTTGACGATGTTCTGCCCGGCGGGAATGGAGGCTTCGTGCGTACGCTTCGATCCGAAGGGGAGATCGTGGATCCGCTGTCCGCCGATCCGGATCACATCCTCTTTGGCGTCTCAGGCACGGTTTCCTACCTGTACCGGATCGACGTCACGCGGCTGCATGAAGCGAACCGAAGATTGGGCAAGACCGATCAGATCGATGGCGGCGTAGTTTCCCGGAGCAGCCGGGTCGAGAAAGTCGATGCGTGGGTATTGCGCTGGATTCCTGGAGCAGGGGGCGAGATATCCGCGGTCTTCGTGATGACCGAGGATGCGGAGTTGGAGCTCTGGCGTCGACGCGCCAATGAGTGGGAAACCGTAGAGTCCTGGCCGACGCGGCCGGAGAAATCGCGCCGTTCTCGCCGTTCTCGCGGCTCGGACAACCGTGAAGTGTTCTCGGCGTCCGAAGTGCCGGCACCTCAGTCGATGGCGGATGACGGTAGATTCTTCGCCGTGTCCGAGATCGATGGGCGAAGCGCTCTGGTGCTACACGACTACGAAACCGGGTCATCCGACATGCTGTTCCAGCATCCGACTGCGGAGCTGATCGACGTTCACATAAGTCCTGTCCGCGGTGAACCGATATCGGTGAGCTGGTTCGAGGATGGTGTGCTCCAACAGCACTACTTCTCGGATCGGCATGAGGAGATCGCCTGGGCGATCCAGGCAGGCGGGATCGACGTATCTGTCGATCTGCTCGATCTCGACCAGACCGAGACCACGGCCGTGGCGGCCGTCATGGCGCCGTCGATGCCTGGGCGAATCGTTCTGTACGACACCGACCGCGTCGAGAACAGGGCGGTCGCCGAGATGCTGCCTGGGGTGCCCGAGGGGGAGCTGAATGCCGTCGAGGTCGGTTCTGTGCGGAGCGGCGAACTCGATATCGAGTACTACCTTTTGCGGCCAGACCTTCCTGACCCTGTCCCTCTTGTCGTCTATCCCCACGGAGGTCCCTTCGGGGTACGCGACGTTCGCGTCTACGATCCGTTCGTCCAGTTCCTCGGACAGCAGGGCTTCGCTGTACTTCAGGTGAACTTCCGCGGATCGACGGGCTTCGGCAAGGACTTCGCTGATGCCGGTTTTGGCGCCTTCGGTGCCGGGATGCTCTCCGATATCGAGGCGGCTGTCGGGGCGGTTCTCGAAGATCCGCTGATCGACGAGCGTCGAGTCTGTGCCGTTGGCGCGAGCTACGGCGGCTATGCGGCGCTGATGCTCGCCGCTCGGCCAGCCAGCGTCATCGACTGCGTTGCAAGTCATGCAGGCGTTACAGACCTCGGTCTGCTGTACGCGAGCTATGGTGAAGACGAACAGTCTTGGCTAGGCAAGTGGATCCTCACGCAAGACGAATTGCTGCTCGACCGAGAGCGCCGCTTCGAGCGCATGCGTGATCGATCGCCTGTGTATCTGACTGATCGAATCAAAGTCCCTGTACTCGTTACGCATGGGAGCGATGACGAGGTCGTACCGGTCGAGCACGGCTTCCGAATGCGCGCAGCCTTCGATGAAACTCAGCTCGAGTGGGTCCTTTACGACGGTGTGGGTCATGACTTCGACGATGGCGCTGCGGCGTACGAGCACGCAACGAGATGGGGGGAGTTCCTCGCGAAGCACCTCTCTGCACGGGGCGCCCCGCGTGAAGGTGGATAGGTTGCTTGAAGCAGCCTTCAGAGCCCGAGCCGACCGCAGCGCCGTTCGAGTCGGAGTATGGATCTGGTTGCGTTGAGGTGCTCGCGTCAGCGAATGAGCAGTACGCGCTCTTTGATTGGATAGCGCCACTCGACGCCGGGGGCCGTGACCATGGCGTCGTCTTCGAGCGGGATGCGTAGCTTCTTGCCGCCCCACTCCGGGATCGCCGGATCGTCGGTGGGCTGATTGAACTTCTCCATCGCGCTGAAGCCGGCTGCCTCGATCCGCTCGTTGAGCAAGTCGAAGGTCTCGCCGGGCGTGCGTCCGGCCTTGAGCTCGCTTTCAGGATGTCGCGCACGGCGCGGCCGTTGTCGAAGGCGCGCTGAATCCTCTCCGGAAGATGGGTCTCGCTTTCCTGCATCACATGGGCATGGCGCTTCATGTCCGTGAGCATGTTGAGGTATTCGAGGTCCTAATCGATCGCGAGGAAATCCCAGCTCTGGATAACGTGGTCGTTCGACAGCGCGACAAAGCCGTCCGGACCGGTGATGTACGCCGACGGCATTCCGAAGGACGTCCCCAGGGTGCATTCGAACTGCTGCTCGCGCATCCAGCTGGCGACGTCCGCCAGGATGGTGACGCCTGGGGTGATGACCTCGTTCGAGAAGGCGCGCTCGGCCTCGCCTTCCGCGAGGGCGCCGGGAGGACAGAGTATCGGTGCGAGGATCAGGGCAAGACGTGTATGCATCGGAAGGGCCGATTCTCTCGAATAGGCGCCCGGAGCCTAGCCGGTCGCGTGGCCGGCTGCTCTATCATGCGTGCATGACCGACTCTTCCCTGCAGATCCGGCGTGCTCTCAGCGCAGACGCCTCAGACATCCTCGCGCTCTATCGCCGCGTCGCGCGAGTGCCCGGTGGGCTCGCGCGTCTGGAGCACGAGATTGATGCGGCATATGTGAATGGCTTCATGGATCGTGCCCATGACGCCGGCATCGAACTGCTAGCGATCGACGCCGAGCTCGGGCTGGTCGGTGAGATTCATGCTTCGCCGAGTCCTCTGCACGTCTTCTCGCACGTGCTAACGGATCTCACGATCGCCGTCGATCCGATGGCCCAGGGCCGCGGGGTTGGTCGCCGTCTTTTCGAAGCGCTGCTCGAGCAGGTGCGCACCGCCCATCCCGAGATTTTGCGCGTGGAGTTGATCGCGAGCGCATCGAACAGGCGGGCGATCTCGCTCTACACCTCGCTCGGGTTCGAGCAGGAGGGCGAGATGCGCGGGCGTATTCGTACCCCCGAGGGTGGTTTCGAGTCGGATATCCCCATGGCGTGGCACCGATCGTGAAGACGCATCCCGAGCATGGACAGCCGTGCGGCTGGAACGCGCTCCTGCCGCCGCGCGCGCCGCTACCGGCGTTGAGGGGCGAAGCGCATGCGGACTTCGTGATCATAGGCGCGGGCTACACCGGCGTGTCGGCCGCGCGCGCCTGGGCGGAGCGGCGGCGTGACGACGTCGTCTATCTGCTCGATGCGAGTACGGTCGGCGAAGGGAGCCCGGGGCGGAACTCGGGCTTCCTGCTCGACATCGCGCTGGCCGACGACGCCGATCCGGCCGCTACGGATCGCATGGCGCAGATGAATGCGCTCACGCGTGGCGCGGTCGCGCGCCTGCGTGCGCTCGTCGAGACCCATGGCATCGATTGCCAGTTCGCCCCGCGAGGCACTTATCGCGCAGCGGCGACGGATCGTGGGCTTGCGGCCATCGCGGCCTACCGTTCGTTCCTCGAGGCCGCGAACCTGCCCTACGAGGCACTGGATCGCGACGCGCTTGAAGCGCGCCTTGGTACCGGTCACTACCGCGGTGGTCTCTATTCGCCTGACTGCCATCTCGCCCAGCCGGCCGCCCTGATCCGGGGGCTTGCAGATGCGCTGCCCGAGAACGTGTGGCTCTTCGAGCGCTCCCCCGTGCAAATGGTGGGGCGCGACGGCGAAAGCTGGCGCGTGCGCACCAATGCGGGCGTTGTACGCGCAAAGCACCTCCTCCTCGCGAACAACGCGTGGGCGGGCGGGCTCGGCGTCGGCGCCGATCGCCTGACGCCTGTCTTCACCTTTGCGGCGCTGACCGCGCCCCTGTCGCCCGACGTGTTCGGCTCGGATCCGGAGTGGGGACTTCTGCCTGCGGCCAGACTCGGCACGACAGTGCGGCGTACGCGGGACGACCGCTTGTTGCTGCGCACGGGCTACAGCTACCGGCGCGAGGCGCCGCGGGCGGACGTGGAAGCGCGGCTTCGCTCGAGCCTGACGCGGCGCTGGCCGGGGCTCGCCGACCTGCCGTTCGAGCAGTTCTGGGGCGGCTCCACCGGCGTGACCTTCGATGCGACGCCGGTGTTCGAGGTGCGCGAGGATGGATTGATGATTGCGGCCGGCTGCAACGGAGGCGGCGTCGTGAAGGGCACGCTTTTCGGCGAGCTCGCTGTCCAGCGAGCGCTCGGCGAGGACACGCCGGACGTGTCGGCGCTGTTCGGCCATGCCCCCTGGGTTCCGCCGGACCCGATCCGCCGCATCGGCTTCTCCTTGCTCGTGCGCCACTGGGATCGCCAGGCGGGGGCGGAAGCATGAGTGCTGACGTTGCGCACTACGGACTGCTCTCGCTGTTGCCGGCGGCGATCGCGGTCGTCCTCGCCTTTGCCACGCGGAACACCGTGTTTTCGCTGCTGGTGGCCTGCGCCGTCGGTGTCTTGGCGGCCGGTGAGGGGCCAAAGGGATTGCCGGATCTGCTGAAGCGGGCGCTCGGCAATGAGAGTTTCGCCTGGATCCTGCTGCTCGAACTCTTCATCGGCTGCGTGATCGCCTTTTTCCAGCGCACCGGCGCGATCGCGAATTTCACGCGCTTCATCGAGGCGCGGGCACTGAACCGGGCGAAGGTCCAACTGATTGCCTGGGGCATGGGCCTGTTCGTGTTCTTCTCCGACTACTTCAGCCCCCTGTTCGTGGGTGCGACCCTGCGGGCGACTGCAGATCGATTCCGCATCTCGCGCGAGAAGCTCGCCTATATCGCTGATTCCACGTCGGCACCGGTGTCCGTGCTTGTCCCGATCACGGGCTGGGCGGTTTTCATCGCGGGCTTGCTGATCGGTCTTGGCCCGATCGACGGGCCCGGCGCCGCGATGGGCGTGTTCGTCGCGAGCATTCCCTACAACGTGTATGCCCTCGCGACCGTCGCGCTCGTGGCGTTGATCGCGTCCGGCCTCGTGCCGGACTTCGGGCCCATGCGCGAGGCAGAGCGCCGCGCGCAGGAAGAGGGCAAGGTGCTCGGTGACGACGCGGTCCCTCTGATGAGCGTCGAACTCACGGGCATCGAGCCGTACGCCTGCGTACGGACGCGTCTGTCGCTGAACTTCGTGCTGCCGGTGCTGGTGGTCATCGGCGTGGCGCTCGGCAGCTGGGTCACCGGCGGGTCTGCGCTGACGATGGAGGCGTTCCTCGCCGCGGCCGTGCTCTCCGGCATTGTCATGCGCATCCAGGGCGTGCCGCTCCGCGAGATCATGGACACGGCGAATTCGGGCATGAAGGGCGTGCTTCCGGCGATCGTGATCCTGTCGCTCGCCTATGCGCTCAATCAGCTTTCCAAGGATCTCGGCACGGCGCTGTTCATTCTCGAACAGACGGAAGACTGGTTGTCGCCTGCCCTGCTGCCCGCAATCGTGTTCCTCATTGCGGCGTTCATCGCCTTTTCCACGGGCACGAGCTGGGGAACCTTCGCGATCACCATGCCGATCGCCGCGCCGCTCGCATTTGCCTTCGGTGGCGATGCGGTCGGGCCACTCCTGTACGCCACCGTGGCAGCGGTGGCGGGTGGAGGCGTGTTCGGCGATCACTGCTCGCCGTTATCGGATACCTCGATCCTGGCGTCCACCGGGGCCGCTTCGGATCACATCGACCACATTCGTACCCAATTGCCCTACGCACTGCTCACCGGGTCGCTGGCCATCGCCGCGTATCTGGTGATCGGCGCCCTGCTGTGAGGATGCGGTCCCGGTCCCGGTCCCGGTCCCGATCCCGGTCCCGGCCCCGGGGCCGATTCGATCACGCCATGGCGTCTCGAATGGCGTCCGGGCGGATCGGCAGATGGCGCACGCGCGCCCCGGCCGCGGCGAAGATCGCGTTGCCGATGGCCGGTCCGACCACGGTCGTGGCCGGCTCGCCCATGCCTACGGGCATCTCCGTGCTCGCCACCAGTTCGATGTCGAGCTCCGGGACGTCGGCCATGCGCATGGGCGTGTAGGCGTTCAGGTTCAGTCCTGCAGCCTCGCCGTTCACGAACTCCGTGCCCTCGTGCAGTGCGAGGCTTGCTCCCCAGAGCGCGGCCCCCTCCGCCTGCGCGAGCGCGCCCTCTGGATGAATGATCGTGCCGGCGTCGATGACGAGCGTGAGCTTCTCCAGGTTCACCGAGCCATCGGCCGTCACGTTTACCTGGGCCACGCAGGCAGACCAGGTGGGCATGGTCCTTTCCTGTCCGAAGGTGGTGGCGATGCCCATGCCTGTGCCGGCGGGGAGCGAGGTGCCCCATCCGGCACGTTCGGCGACGCGACGGAGTACGTTTGCCATGCGGTCGGCGCCCCCGGCCGCGTTCGGCGGTGCGCTGGCGTTGCGCCCTTCGGCCTTCAGATGCGAGAGGCGGAACTCGAGCGGATCCACGCCGAGGTCGTGGGCGACCTCGTCCATGAAGCTCTCCAGCGCCCAGTTGGTCCAGCCCGGCCCCACCGATCGCAGCCAGCCCGGACGGAATGTGCGATTGGCGAGATCATTCGAGACTGCGCGCACGCGATGCGGGCCGACCGAATACCAGTGGTCGGCCCCGGAAATCGAGAAGGGATCGAAGCGTACGCCATTGACGCCCTCCGGCATGAAGGCCGGCACCATGACTTGCGTCGGCCAGCCCGCGGCTGCGTGGTGCTCCATGGCCGTAACCGAGCCCTCGCTGTCCACGGCCATGCGCAGGCGCTGTACCGAGGGGGAGCGGACGCTGTCGAAACGACTGTCGTCCTCGCGGGTGAGCAGAAGTTTCACCGGCTTGCCGTGCGCCTTAGAGGCAAGCGCGGCGGGCACGGTGTAGTCGCCGTTCAATCGTCGACCGAAGCCGCCACCCAGCAGGTGCGAGCGCAGCACGATCTTCGCTTCGGGCACGCCGAGTGCCGTCGACAGGGTCGGCAGGATCAGCGACTGCCACTGATTGCCGGTCAGGATTTCCCACCGGCCATCGCGCTCGAAGGCGAGGGCGTTTACCGGTTCAAGCTGGAAATGCAGGGCCGTCGCCGTGGTGTATTCGGCTTCGACCACGCGGTCTGCTGCGGTGAAGGCCGCATCGACGCCGTCGTCGTCCCGAACCATCGAGCCGATGGAGGCGTCGGCTATGAGCGCGCGCGCGTGGTCCTGGAGATCGGCCTCGGAAACCAGGCTTGTTTCCCCTGGGGTCCAGGTGACGTCGATCGCTTCACTCGCCTGCTTGGCGGCGTACCAGGAGTCTGCGAGCACCACGACCCAGCCGGGCACCGTGTCCGAAGGATCGTCGAGGACGACATGACCGATGTAGCCAGCGATGCCTTGCGCTGCGCTGTCGTCGACGCCTTCAACAACCGAGCCGAGGCGCGTCGGCGGAAGCAACGGTCGCCCGTAGACCATGCCCTCGACTTCGGCGTCGATGCCGTAGCCCGGGACGCCGCGTGATTTGTCCGCAACGTCCAGCGCCAGTGCCGGTGTACCGATGAGACGGCGCGCTGCGGGCGGCTTGATCGGCAGCGCGTCCATCTCCTCGGTCGTGAACACGCGATCCACTTCGCCTGCGCTGACCAGTTCTGCATAGCTGACGCTCGCGTCGCCGGCGACAATCCGGCCGTTTTCTGCGCGTGCGTCACTCACCGAGACGCCGAGCCGCTTCGCTCCGGCCTCAACGAGGGCGATGCGCCCGGCGGCGCCGGCACGGGAGAGAAGCTCGAAGTTCTGCCAGACGGACCAGCTGCCCCCGGTCACCATGAGGCCCCACTTGGGGTCGCTGTCGACGTACTCGAGGCGAACGTCATCCCAGGCAACTTCGAGCTCTTCGGCAAGGATTCGCGCGAGAGCGGTGCCGACGTGCTGACCCATTTCCGCTTCCGTGATGCGTACGGTGACAATGCCGTCGGGGTCGATGGAGTAGTAGAGCGTCGGCTCCCAGGCACCGGCGACGATTGCCTCACCGGCCGCGGCCGGTGCTTCGGCCGCGTCGCTGCAGCCCGTGGCGAAGGCCATTACGAGCGTGGAGCCAAGGGAGCCAGCGAGGAAGCCACGGCGGCTCAAGGGTGTGGTGGTCGCGCCTACGATGGCGTCGGCGATGCCGCTGCGATCGAACTGGCTGAACTTACGCATCGCTCGACCCTCCTGCCATGGCGTCGCTGGCGAGGTTCTCAGCCGCGAGATGAATCGCCGCGCGAATACGCGTGTAGGCCATGCAGCGGCACAGATTGCCGTTCATGACTTCGTCGATGTCTGCGTCGGTCGGCTGGGGCCGATCGGCCAGAAGCGCGGCGGCCTGCATGATCTGCCCGGACTGACAGTACCCGCACTGGGGCGCCTGGACTTCTATCCAGGCGGTCTGCAGCGGATGGTCCCCATCCTCCGACAGGCCTTCGATGGTGGTCACGGATCCGCCCTCAAGGGCGGACAGCGGCAGTACGCAGGCGCGCGTGGCGATACCGTTCAGATGGACGGTGCAGGCACCGCACATGCCGATGCCGCAGCCGAAGCGCGTGCCCTTCATGTCCAGATGGTCGCGAAGTACCCAGAGCAGCGGTGTGTCGGGCGCCTGGTCGATCTCGACCGATTGTCCGTTGAGCGTGAAGCGTGTCATGCGTGTTTCCTCCAGCGGTCCCCATGCCGGCCGATACCGGCATCCGCACCACGAGCCTAGCCGGTTCCTGCGGCGCTGCCGATGGCCCGCTGAAGATGGGTGCGGGTCGCGAGGCGTTGATTCGTGTCGAGGGCTGTCAACGCATCCGCCTTCGGGGCACATTGAGCGCTGAAGCAACGTCCACCTACCGGGGAGCGCCCTCATGGATTCGATCTCAATCAGCGCACTGACCATCACGCCGATCTATCTCGCCCTGCTTGGGCTCATGATGGTTCCCATCACGCTGCGCGTCGGCGGCTATCGGGTGAAGAACAACGTCGACATCGGCGACGGCGGCGATGAGACGCTGATCCGCCTCATCCGCAGCCAGGCGAACTTCATCGAGACGGTACCGCTGGCGGCGATCCTCATCGTGGTCACCGAATTGATGGGCGCATCGGACGCCTGGCTCCATGGCCTCGGCGCGGCACTCTTCGGCGGGCGCGTGCTGCACTACCTGGGCTTGAGCGGCCTCGGGCCGTTCCTGTGTCGACCCATCGGCATGGTTGCGACGCTTGGCGTGTACCTGGTCGCTTCGGGCTGGATTCTCTACGCGGCGCTGGCCTGAGGCATCGTCGCGCGGCCGCCGCTCAGGCGGTCGTCCGGCCCTCACGGAAGATCGGCCAGCGCGCCGACATGTGCCCGTTTTCGACCACGCGCAGGTCGCCGAACTGCAGCATGACGAACTCGCTCTGGGTCGGGCGCAGGAAGACGTGGTCGTCCGGCTGCAGATCGACGGAGACCGACGTGCTGAGCGGCTCCTGATTGGTGGAGTGGTAAAGCGCCTCAGGCACGTTTGACGGTGATACGTAGCGTGCTTTCCAGAAGCCGCCGTAGACAAAGTACAGGCGCCGGCGGTTGGGATCCCACCATTGCATGAGATCGGTCGCGAGCTTCGGCACCGGCGCCGTGAGCGTGTCGTAGCGCTTCAGGATCGGCGTGGCGATGAAGATCGCCGGGATGTTCTCGTCGAGCAGGCCGGTGTCGAAGTCCGTCGGTTTCACGACGCCGGAGCCAGCGGACAAATCGTTGAGCAGCGTGTCGCGCTCATAGAGGCGCAGGGTGTGGCTGCCGGCGCCGTTCAGGGTCAGGCGTGCAGGGTCGTGACCCGCGGCGCGGATTGCGTCCACGAAGCCGCGATAGGTCGCGAGGACCGCCTGGGCCGCGGGCTCATCGAGCGTGTCGGCGGCGCCGGTCAGATGTGGTTCGTAGCCCATGAGCCCGGTGAATTCGAGGTGCTGCGGATCGCTCGCGATTGCCTCAAGCAGTCCCGCCAGAGCCTCTGGTGACGGCAATCCTCCCCGGTGCAGCCCGACGTCGATCTCTGCGTTGATACGCATGCGCACGCCGAGCTCGCGCGCGAGGTTCTGGTACTGAGCCAGGCGTTCAGGGGTGTCGACAAGCCATTGCAATTGGGTCGCCGCATCGAACGCCGCGGCCCCGAGCTCTGCGTAGAAGCGGCGTGCAGCCATCACGGGCATGGGTTTGCCGATGAGCACGTCGGCATCCGGGAACTCGCGGGCGACGACGTTCAGGAACGGCTGGTGGAAAACCATGAGCGCGCGCGTGCGGGCACGGCCCATCACTTCACGCAGCAGCGGCACTGAAGGCAGCGACTTCACGACGATGCGATAGGTCTTGTCTGGGCCGACCGAGCGCGCCAGCACGTCCACGTTGGCCAGCATGCGCGCGCGATCAACGAGCAGGACCGGGTGGCCCGGGCCCTCGCGCTTGAGCATTTCATTCAGGGTAGAGAAGTAGGCATCGTGCGGGCGCGTCACGTCGGCTGGACGCCCGAGCAGGCCCGCGCCAACCCCAGCTGCTGCGACGCCCGCTGCGCCGCCGAGGAGCAGCGTGCGTCGTTTCACGCGTCGAAGATTGCGTGCAGATGGTCGTTGAGCATGCGCCCGTCTGGATCGAACTCTTCGCGTACGCGCCTGAAGTCCTCGAAGCGCGGATAGAGCGCGCGCAGCTCGCCAGCCGAGCGCGAGTGCACCTTGCCCCAGTGCGGACGGCCATCGTACTTCGCGAATACGGCCTCGATGCGGTCGAAGTAGGGCGCGTAGTCACGCTCCGCGAAATCGTGCAGGGAGATGGAGACGCGCGGCCCGCCCTCGAACATGGACAGCCAGGCGTCCTCGCCTGCCACATAGCGCACCTCAAGGGGGAAGGTCACGTCGATGCCCTCGGAGATCGTGTCCATCACCTCCCGCACGCAGGCCATGCCGACGTCGGCCGGCACCGAGTACTCCATCTCATTGAAGCGCATGTTGCGGATGTTGCAGAGAATCCGGTAGCTCGTGTCGACGGCGGTTGTGGCGGGAATGGCCTGCGCAATCTCGTTCGCAAGGGTGCGGCGAGCGAGCGTTGGCGTGGCGAGCAGCAGGTCGAGGGCGCCGCGCAGTTCGGCATCTTCTTCCGGCGTCGGCAGCGGGTTGTGAGTCGGCGCACCTTCCGGCGCCACGTCGATGGAAAGTACCGACGCCCAGTCGCAGTGCGGCAGGGGAAAGAACTCGAAGTGCCGGTGGCGAGCGACGAGCTCATCGAAGCGCTCAAGCACTTCATCGAGCCGCATGGGATAGCTGTCGGCCTGCAGGCGGTAGGTTGCTCGATTCGCGAGGCGCGCCTCGGTAACGATGCCCAGGCTGCCCAGGCTGACGGCTGCCGCGGCGAGGAGTTCGGGTTCCGACGCATCGAGTTCGCGAACCTCGCCCGATGGCGTGACGATCCTGATCGCCTCGACGTAGCCCGCAAGACTCCTGAAGTCCCCTGTCCCGTGCGTTGCGGTTGCGAGGGCGCCCGCCAGGGTCTGCCGATCGATGTCAGGCAGGTTCTCGCAGGCCTGGCCCTCGCGGTCCAGCAGCGGGCCGAGATCGGCGAGCCGCGTGCCGGCGCGTACCTGTGCGCGGTAGGCGCCGGCATCGGTGTCCACAATGCCTCGCATGCGGTCCAGAACCAGCAGATCGCCCTGGGTCGGCACGAGCGGGGAGAATGAGTGGCCGCTGCCCACGGGGCGCACGGGGCCCGTGGCGGTACGCAGATAGGCGACGAGTTCTGCCTCCGTCGCCGGTGCGATGCGGGCTCGGGGCGTAGCGGCGAGGCCACCAGACCAATTTCGCCAGGCTGTAGGCGCCGGTGCGGCGGTCGCGAACGGCGCGCCCGCGAGCGCCGAGGCGGCGAGAAAACTGCCGAGGAAGTCGCGTCGCGAGAGGGTCATGTGTCCGTCTCCGTGGTCTTCAGTTCAGCGGGGATCATGAAGCGGATGAGGGCGCGAAAATCTGCTTCCGTGCAGTCCATGCAGTAGCCAAGGGGCGGCATGGCATTCAGGCCTTCCAGCGTATGCCGCAGGAGCTGCGCCTCGCCTGCGGCGACGCGATCACGCCAGGCGTCGACGTCGTTCAGGCGGGGCGCACCGGCGTTTCCCGATGCGTGGCAGAACGCGCAGCTGCGCCCCCATTGTTCCATGGTGACTGCAGGCGAGATCGCAGCCAGAGCAGCGTCGAGACGGGCCGCGGCATCATCTGCGATGGGTGCCGGCGGCGGCGCTTCCGCGCTCGGCCTCGGTGCCTCCGAACAGGCCACACAGGCGAGGGCGAGCAGGAGGACCACCGCTGCATGTTTCGTCATCGACATGAAGCACCCCATGATTTTTTGGTAGAGCATAGGCGAAGAGGCAGCACCCGGACCATGCGTGATCGCCTTGCTTACCAGGCTGGGCACGGCGAAGCCGATCGAGGTCTGCATGTCGAGTGTCCTGATCCATCGCCTGCGCGGCGAAGGCTGGGCGCACTCTGCGAGCATCCTGAATCTCTTTGGTCGGGGACTTCATGACGCCAGTTGCACGGTGGCTTGAAGAGAAGGCGCTCGTCGCCTGCGCGCCGCGCTTCGCCCCCGCGCGCGAGAAGCGGTTGCAGCCGTGCGGGTCTGGCGACCTTTGGCGATCGCGCAGCGGCCCTCGCGGGCGATCGATGCGCGCAGGATCGACGACCGGATCAATGCAGATGACTTCGTGCTGAGGGGAGGAAGACAGTGCTGACGCGCAGGCACGGATACCTCAAGCCGCGCCTCGAACCCGCACCCGTTGCCAGTGCGCAGCTGGAACAAGACGGTTGGGTCGTGCTCCGCGATGTGTTCTCCGCAGGCGACGTCGTCGCTCTCAGGAGCGATCTGGAGCGCGTGTACGCAACGTGGACGCGGGACGATCGCACCGCCGGCGTGCGTGACCCAGAAGAGGACGAAGATTTTCGCTACGAGATGTTCAATCGCAGCGCGCTCGCGCAGCGTGCGATCGCGCACCCCTCGATCCTCGGAGTGATCGAACCGCTCCTCGGTGAGGACTGTCACGTCATCGCGAACACCTGCTGGCGCAATCCCCCTCGCACCGAGCAGGCGCTTCGCGGGGGACACTGGCACGTGGATGCGGGGCCGCACTTGCCGCGGCCCGAAGGAATCCCCTGGGACGAGCGCATCCCCTATCCGGTATTTGCGATCGGTGCGCAGATCTACGTGCAGGACTGCCCACTACCGTGCGGCCCGACCGGCGTCATCCCGGGGAGTCATCGCAGCGGCCGGCCGCCGCCTTTCGATCGCGTGCTTGACAGCGATCTCGAGTGCGAAGGGCGCGGCGTGCTGGCGATGGAAGCACATGCCGGAGATGTCGCGCTCTTTGTCTCCGACATCTGGCATCGACGCCTGCCGGCCTCAGCCGGGGACGCGGGGCGCTTCTTTCTGCAGGTGCACTACGGTCGCCGTGACGTTGCGCAGCGCGTGCGCCCGACGACCGTTGTCAATCACGTTTCGGATGCTGCCGCAGCGCGGGCCGGGTCGGATCGCGAACGCCTGCTGCTAGGCCTGCATCCGCCAAGGTTCTACGACGGCTGAGATCGGGCGGCGCAGGGTGCGCCGCCCGCGTTTTCAGGCGCCGAGCGCTTGCTCCGTGCGGCCGGTCAGGCGCGCGCGCACCTTCGAAATGAGCCCCTTGGCATCGTCGCCGATGCAGTAGAGCGCCGGCACAAGCAGCAGCGAGACCGCAAGGGCGAAGAGCACGCCGAAGGCGAGGCTCAAGACCGCCGGCTTGAGGAAGGCCGCATCCGTGGAGCGCTCGGCCATGATCGGCATGAGGCCTACAAAAGTGGTCACGGTCGTCAGGAGGATCGGCCGGAAGCGCGTGACGCCGCCTTCGATCATTGCCTCAACGGCGCCCGCGCCCTTTTCACGCATGCGCTGTACGTAGTCGACAAGCACCAGATTGTCGTTGACCACGACCCCCGCGGCCGCGCCGATGCCGAAAAAGCTGAACATGGCCATGGCAACGTCGAAGATCAGATGGCCGAACACGGCGCCCATGAAGCCAAAGGGGATGGCGGTCATCACGAGAAGCGGCAGCCAGTAGCTGCGGAACGCGATGGCGATCAGCGCGTACATAAGGAACAGCGCGATCGTGTAGAGCGCCTGAATCTCGTTGAAGAATACTTCCTCCGCGTCCGAGAAGCGGCCCGTCTTGACGTCCGGATACTTCGCTTCCAGCTCAGGGATGAAGTTCGCTTCGATGTCGTCGCGAATGTCGCTCTGCAATTCGCCGACGACCTCGGCGGTGACCGTGATCATGCGTTCGCCGTCGCGGCGCTGAATCCGCTGTGAACCGCGTGCGACTTCGACGTCCGCCACCGCGAAGAGCGGCACCTGGCGTCCGTCCGCAGTGCGCACTCGGAAGTCGTTCAGGCTTTCGAGATTGCGCCGATCCTCGCTCGGGTATCGCACCATGACCTTCACGTCACCGGAGGTGCGCGGCAGACGCTGGACCTCTTCGCCAAAGTACGCCTGGCGCACCTGGCGCGAGACCTCTGCGAGGGTCAGGCCCAGACGCTCGGCGCCTGCCTTGAGTTCGAGATGAAGCTCATCCGTTTCACCGCGGAGGTTGTCGCGAACGTAGTAGACCCCCTCGTAGTTCGTCATGTGACGCTTCAGATCGTCCGCCGCCGCGCGGAGAACGTCCATGTCGTCGTGCCGGAGCAGGAAGCTGATGCGCGGATTCGAATCGTTCATCGTGTAGTTGACCTGGATCGCGTCCGCGTCTGGCACTTCGCCGATGAGATCGCGCAGGCGCAGAGCGGCCTCCTTGGCGGAAAGATCTCGCACTTCCGGCGGTGCGAGCTTGACGATGGCGATGACCGAATCGCGCCGCGAACGGGTGTACCAGCCTTCGATGAGCTTGCCGGTGCCGCCCTCGGCCTCGGAACGCGCTTCCACCTCGTCTATGAGCTGGAGCTCTGCATCCTGTAGCTGATCGAGGATCTGCAGGGCGCGGCCGTAGGGTGTGCCGGTCGGCAATTCGACGTTGACGTAGATCATTTCGGCTTCGACCTCGGGCATGAAGCCAAAGCGGACCCATCCGCTCGAGAGCACGCCCACGGCGATGACAAAACCCGTCACGAAGACACTCGTCGTCAAATAGCGGTGCTCCAGGCAGCGGCTGACGAAGGCTCTGTAGCGGGTGTCGGCGAAGCGGATGATGCCGTCCGAGATCGCGCGCTGGAGACGCGCCAGCCGGCCGATATCTGCGCCGCGCGGGCGCGCCGGGAGCGTGCGCAAATGGGCTGGCAGGATGAGGAAGGCCTCGATCAGGCTGATGACGAGCGCGGCGGTGATGACGATGGAGAGCTGGCGCGTGATCTGGACATCCTCGCCAGAGAGGAAGAACCAGGGCATGAACGCAACGATGGTGGTCAAGACCGCGAACATGACGGGCTTGGACACGGCCTGTGCGCCGGAGATGGCGGTGCCCGGGCCGCCGTTGCCCGCAGCATGGCCGTGATGGTGAATGCTCTCGCCGACCACGATCGCGTCGTCGACCACGATGCCCAGTACGAGCAGGAACGCGAAGGTCGACATGATGTTCAGGGATACGTCGTTCGCGGGGAGAATCGCAAAGGTCCCCATGAAGGCAACCCCGATCCCCGCCGTCACCCAGAGTGCGACCTTCGGTCGCAGCGTGAGGATGAGCACGGCGAACACGAGAGCGAGGCCGAGCCAGGCGCTTGAACCGATCGTGTTCATGCGGCTGTTGAAGACGTCGGCCTGATCGAACCAGATGTAGAGGTCGACGCCCTCTGGCAGGCTCGCCTGACGCTCGTCTATCCAGGAGCGCACGGCATCCGAGGCCCGAGTCACCTGCATGTTGTCGGTGGTCATGGCCTGGAGAAGGACGGCCGACTCGCCGTTCAGGGTGGCGAGGATGTCCTCGTCTTCGAAGCCGTCGATGACGCGCGCCACGTCACGGACGCGGACCGTGCCGCCGTCGGCGCTCTGACGGATCACGACGTCGCCGAAGTCCTCCTCCGTATCCGCCATGTTGCGAGCGCGCAGGAGCACGTCACCGGTCTGGGTGCGAATACGCCCCGAAGACAGATTGACCGAGGTTCCGCGCACGGCGTCGGCCACCTCCTGGAAGGAGAGTCCCCAGCGACGCAGAGCGTCTTCGGACACTTCGATGCTGACTTCCTCGCGCCGTGTGCCGAAGAGTTCGACGATCGATACGTGGGGCAGGCTCTGCATCTCGTCGCGGAGCGTTTCCGCAAGGCTGTTGAGCTGCTTTTCAGGCAGATCGCCGTGCACCGCGACGCGGATCATCTCGCTGCGGTACTGAATGCGGGTGACGCGGGGGGGCTCGATGTCCCGCGGCAGCGCGTTCACCGAGTCGACGGTGTTCTTTACCTCGTCGAGGAACTGGTCGATGCCGATCGAAGGGTAGGCATAAACCTCAAGCCGGCCGAAGCCTTCCTGGGCGGTGCCGTAAACGAGGCGCACGCTCGCAAGATCGGTAAGGGATTGTTCGATGCGGGCAACGATCTGCTCCTCGACCTCCTGCGGTGCGGCGCCGGGCCAGGCCACCTCGATGGCGACGCGGTTGGTGCGGAAGGTCGGAAACGCTTCCCGCTCCATGGCCTGAAAACCGAGCAGACCCGCGAGAAGAATGCCGACCATGAGCAGATTGGCGGCGATGGGGTTGTTGGCCCACCAGGCGATCAGGCGATCCATCTCAGCTTTCTCCGCGCACCGTTGGCGTCATGGCGTCGGCCGTGGCCGTTTTCGGGTCGATGGCGTGCAGGCGCATGCCCTGGATCGGGTTGCGGATGCTGGAAACGATGACCTGCTCGCCGGGCTTTAGGCCCTGATCGATGACGGCCGTTTCTGTCGTGCTGTGACCCACTTCGACACGTCGTATTTCGAGCAGGCCGGAATCGCCCACCACGAAGACCTGATTCCCCGCGCGCAGCGCGGCGCGGGGAATGACCTGTGCATCAGCGACCGGGCGGCCGACGATTTCTGCGTTCACGTAGAGACCGACGGCGAGGGGCATGTCGCCATCCGAGCGCGCGCTGCCGTAGGGATCCTCGACCTCGGCGATGCCGTAAACGAGGCGGGTCGTCGGATCGACGGCGGCGTCGAGTCGGGTCAGGCGACCGTGCCAGGCCTGACGTGCGCCGCCTACGACGGCGCTCAGATCGACGGTGCGCGCATCGTCGCCGTCGGCCGTATAGCCGATCGGCAAGCCCAGGCTCGCGAGCTGGCCGTCGGTAAAGGGCAGTCGGATTTCGACGACGTCGGTGGCAAATGCCCGGCCAATGGGCGTGCCGGGCGTCAGGTATTGGCCCACGTCGACGCTGGTGGTCATCACGCGACCGTCGAAGGGAAGCGCGACGCGCGTGCGCTCCAGATTGAGCTCAGCCTGCGCGAGGCGATCGCGGGCGGCGTCCAGGCGCGCCTGGGCCTGGGCGATCTGGGGCTCGTGGAGTGCGAGCGGCGTCGGGTTCGACTTGTTGCCGAGCTGTCGGCGCGCGACGTCAGCGGCCGCGTAGGCCTGCTGGAGGCCCAGCTCCGCGTCTGCGACCGCGGCACGTGCTTCGCCAAGGGCGAGTCGGTGATCGGTGTCCTCGATCGTGACCAGCGCTGTGCCGGGGGTGACGCGCCCCCCTTCGGTGAATTCCGGTGATACCGCGACGACTCGGCCCGCGACCTGGGCGACGATGTCCACTTCCGTGCGTGGCCGCACTTCACCCTGGGTGCTCACGTCGAGCCGTGCATCGATCGTGCGAACAGGCTCGACGAACACGCTATGGACGCGCGGTGGCTCGTCAGTTTCTTCAGGCGGCGGCTTGGTTGCATGCAACGTTGCGTAGGCGCCGATGCCTGCGCCGAGCACCATGATCGGAGCGGCGACCCTGAAAATCCTGTTCATGCTTTCTCCGTGTGAGCAGCGGGCCTGGTGTGCCACGGAGGCCCGAGTTTCGGTGGAGGACCGTAAACGGCGTGCGTCGCGTGAGTCGGGGGTCCTCCGAACCCCGGCGCGATGGCATTCAACCGAATCTGCGCGACAAGGGGAGGCGGCCTGCGACGAGCCGAGAGGACGATGCGGCAGGACGCGACAAGGGGGCCGGTGCGCGGGCTCCGGACCGTGCTGTCTGAGCGGCCTGCCGGGGGATGGCGCAGCATGAGGTGCACGCTTGCAGCGGGTCGCAAGGTGCCGATCCAGCGTTTCGGGCCCAGGGAGCGACGTTGCCGGCTTCGCACAAGAGCTTTAGGGTCAGGGCGTGCGCGATCCATCAATGATGCGCCGTCTCGATGCGGCGTACGAGGTCGGCCACATACCGCATGGGGAGCACAGCATGAGCGAAGTCGTAGAATCGCCGCAGGACACGTCCCGACTCCATCCCGCCAACCCGGCGCTATTCGCAGAGGAGCGCATCCTCGATCTGTTCGCCGAACTCCGTGAAGGCGACCCGATCCACTACTGCGCCGACAGCCCCTACGGGCCCTATTGGTCGATCACGCGCTTCGACGACATCAAGCGCGTCGACATGGATCACCACAACTTCTCGTCGGAGGCCTATCACGGCGGGATCATGATCGATGACAACATCGTCGGAGATCCGGAAAGCGACTTCTTCGTGCGCAGTTTCATCACCATGGACCAGCCGGAACACGGCCAGCAGCGCAAGGCGGTCAACCGTATCGTCGCGCCGCAGTCGCTGGCGAACTTCGATGCACTCATCCGATCGCGCGTACAGAAGACGCTCGACGAATTGCCCATTGGTGAAACCTTCGACTGGGTCGACAAGGTCTCGATCGAACTCACGACCCAGATGCTCGCGACGCTCTTCGACTTTCCCTTCGAGGAGCGCCGGCGCCTGACCCGCTGGTCGGACGTTGCCACTGCCGAGGCAGATTCGCCCCTCGTGGAGGATCAGGCATCGCGGGTCGCCGAGCTCATGGAATGCCTTGGCTGGTTCAAGGAACTGAAAGCTCAGCGCATTGGCGGCAACAGCATGGACCTGGTGACCATGCTCGCGAACGACGCGGCAACGAAGGATCAGCCGGACATCGAGTTTCTGGGCAATCTCATGCTGCTCATCGTCGGCGGCAACGATACGACCCGCAATTCCATGAGCGGCAGCATCAACGCTTTCCACCAGTTTCCGGATCAGCTCGCGCTGCTGCGTGAACGGCCGGAACTGCTCGGGAATGCGATCGCGGAGATCGTGCGCTGGCAGACGCCGCTCTCGCACATGCGGCGCACCGCACTCCGAGATGTACGCGTCGGTGATCGCGTCATCGGCGAAGGCGACAAGGTTGTCATGTGGTACTACTCCGGCAATCGTCAGCCGGACGTGTTCGCACACCCCGATTGCATCGACATCACCCGCGAGAATGCGCGCCACCACCTCTCCTTCGGGTTCGGGATTCATCGCTGTCTCGGCATGCGCCTCGCCGAACAGCAGCTCAAGATCCTGTGGGAGGAAATTCTCAAGCGCTGGTCGCGGATCGAGATCGTGGAAGCGCCGCAGCGGGTCTATTCGAATTTCGTGAACGGCTACGGAGAGATGCAGGTTCGTATTCACGCCTGACGAGTACTTGCGCCCCGGCGACGTCCGCGCCTGCACCCCTACCTAGCGGCGGTGCAGGGCTCAAGCGGTGATGGCGCGCGGGCGGGCCTGCCCTCAGGCGGCGTGCAGGACCACGGGCAGCGACGCGTAACCTTTCACGAAGTTCGAGCGGATGTGCGCTGGTTCACCAACCACTTCGATGGTGTGGAAGCGCTTGAGGATCTCCTCCCAGAGAACGCGGAGCTGCATCTCGCCGAGGCGATTGCCCATGCATCGATGCACCCCGTAGCCGAATGACACATGGCTGCGTGCGTTCGGACGATCGATGACCAGCTCGTCGGCCGTATCGAAGGCGGACTCGTCCCGGTTTCCGGACAGGTACCACATGACGACCTTGTCGCCGGCACGAATCTGCCGGCCGCCCACTTCGACGTCGGTCTTCGCAATGCGACGCATGTGTGCGAGGGGGGTTTGCCAGCGAATGATCTCGGAAACCATGTTGGGTATGAGTGAGTGGTCGGCGCGGAGCTTGTCGTACTCGCCGGGAAAGCAGTTGAGGGCGTAGACGCCGCCGGTAATGGAGTTTCGCGTCGTGTCGTTGCCGCCAACGATGAGCAGATTGAGCTGGCCGATGAATTCCATCGGCGACATGCCGGCGTAGGCCTGCGATTTCACCATCATGGAAATGAAGTCGTTGCCGGGATTGGCCGTGCGCGCCTGCCACAGGTCGATGAAGTAGTCGTGCATCTCCATGAGGATGCGCTGACGCTCGCTTTCGGCCAGACGCCCGGAGCCAGCCGCCGCACCGGATGTTGCGACGTCCGACCAGTATGGAAGCTTGTGGCGGTCCTCGAAGGGGAAGTCGAAGAGCGTTGCGAGCATTTGGGTGGTGAGTTCGATGGACACCGCCGGCACCCAGTCGAAGCGCTCGCCCACGGGGAGTGAATCGAGAATTGCCGCTACGCGCGAGCGGATCAGCGCTTCGAGATTGGCGAGCTGGCGCGGGGCGACGGCGGGCTGTACGGCCTTGCGCTCGGCGTCGTGGCGTGGCCCGTCCGTGCCGATGAAGCTCTTGGTCCGGAACTCCGCTGGCGGATCGCCGATGATGATCGACGGTTCAGAGGAAAAGGTGTGGTGGTCCATGTCCACGGCCTTGATGTCCTCGAAGCGCGTGATGGACCAGTAGGGGCCGAAGGCACTTTCTGCGCAGTAGTGCACAGGGGCCTCCGCGCGCAAGCGGGCGAACCAGGGCCGCCAGGCATCCTGCTCGAGAAGGCGACCGTCAGAAACGTCGATCGCGTCGAGCGGCAGTGCGTACGGGTCGGGCAGCGTCGCGTCGAGCGCTGAGGCTTCGGCCATGGTGCAGGTCCTCCCGGGGCCGTCGGGTGATCGGTGGAGCGGGCTCTTGGGCCTGCTTCTCATAGCTCCGAGTGTGTGCCCGCCTGCCGCGCCGGGCAAGCCACAGGACAGGGGGTCGCGGAAGCATCGCGGCGGGGGAGCGCGCCCTATGCCGTCCCGACGTCGAGCTGTCCGGTCGCTTGATCGCGGCGTGGCCCGGCGTACACCTGCCTCAGCGCTCAGATGCGGTCCAGTGCCTGCGCCAGGTCCGTGATCAGGTCGTCGGGATGCTCGAGGCCGATCGACACGCGCATGTCTCCGGCGTGCAGCCCCATAGCGGCAAAGCGCTCTGGAGTCTGTTCTTTGAGCGCGCTGATTGCTGGGGCGTAGATAAGGCTTTCATGTCCGCCCCAGGACACGCCTCGACCGAACAGTTCCAGGCCGTCGAAAAAGCGCTTCGCCGCAGCGGTGTCTCGGGTTGCGAGGGTAAAGGCGAAGAGGCTTGATGATCCGGACATCTGCCGCGCAGCAAGCGCGTGCTGCGGATGGCTCGGGAGACCTGGATGGCTGACGGCTGCGATGCGGTGATCGCGCTCGAGCCAGCGTGCAACGGCAAGGCCGCCGCGTTCATGGGCATCCAGTCGTGCGGGCAGGGTGCGCAGACCTCGGAGCAGGAGCCAGGCCTCGAACGGTGCCGCGCGCGCCCCGAGCAATTCCGCCTCGACGGTCGCGATCGGGTCGACGTCTGCCGCCGCGCCCAGGACCACCCCGGCGATGAGATCGCTGTGTCCTCCGAGGTACTTCGACGCGCTGTGAATCTCCAGGTGGGCGCCGAGCTCGAGCGGGCGCTGGCGGAGTGGGGTTGCCCAGGTGTTGTCGACGATGACGCGGATACCGCGTTCGCGCGCGAGGGCGCAGACCGCCGCGATGTCCTGCAATTCGAAGCGCGCTGAAGAAGGCGTCTCCAGATAGATCACTCGCGAACGTTCGGTCATTGCCTTGGCGAAGTCGTCTGGCGAGCAGCCCTCGACGAAGGTCGTGGTGATGCCCGCCTTCTCCGCGAGCCAGGTGCCCATGAATCGCCCCGCAGGCCCGTACACCTGATTCACCGTGATGATGTGATCGCCGGCGCGCAGGGACGCGAGGAGCGACGCGCTGATGGCGCCCATGCCCGAACCGAACAGTCGCGCACGCCCGGCTCCTGCCAGCCGAGCCAGCTGGCCTTCGACTGCGCATACCGTGGGATTCATCTGCCGACCGTAAACGGGGGTTCCGGTGCGGTCTTCGAATGCGGCGTCGAGCGAGTCCCAACTATCAAAGGTGTGCGTGCTGTTCTGATAGAGAGGCGGAACGACAGCGCCGTGGACGGAGTCCGCATGTTCGCGGTCGTGGACGAGGCGAGTCTCCGCCCGCCATTCACGCTTGCTCATGCGTCAGTCTCCTCGGGGGAAGGTGTGCCGTAGGCGCAGCCGATCCCCGTGATCGCGAGGATGGGTGCGATCAGGAGATTTATCAGGGTCAGAAGCTGCCAGTGCCAGTATTCGGCCACAGGAACGCCGAGCGTTGCGACCATGAACAGGGCAGTCGCGTGCCAGGGGACCAGGCTTTCTATCATGGTGCCGGTGTCTTCGATGGAGCGGGACAGGATCGGGCGCGGGACCGCCAGGGTGTCGAAGCGGCGCGCGAACGCGTCGCCGACGATGAAGGCCGTTGCGCTCTGGTTCGAGGTGAGCGTGTTCGTGACGGCCGCCGCGCCGAGGGCAGAGAGCACCGTCGTGGCCTGACCGCGCGCGAAGGCGAAGAGGCGGCCGACGACGCGCGGCATGGTGTCGAGGAGGTCGATGGCGCCAACGAACAGAAAGACGAGGAAGGCGACGAAGATCGCTTCACGCATGGAGTAAAGGCCACCGCGCTCCACCAGCGCGGCGACGGCGTCAGGGACTGGGGTGCCATCCGCCATGGCCAGGGAAAAGCCCGTCGTCAGGGAGCGAAGGACGTCCACGAGGGCGAATTCCTGGAGGAGAGCTGCCAGCAGAACCGCGACGAGGATCGACGCCAGCAGGACAGGCAGGGTCGGCCAGCGCCGCATCGATCCGACAAGGACGACGAGCGGTGGCAGCAGAAGTAGCGGGTGATAGGTGAACACGCCACCGAGGCCCGCAAGGAAGGCCTGCACCTGTCCGGCGCGCGCGGCTGAGGCGTCGAGGTCCGATCCCAGTCCGACCCAGGCGTAGACCGCGAGCGCGATCGATGCTGAGGGCACCGTTGTCCAGAGCATGGCGCGAATGTGGTCGAAGAGGTCCACGCCAGCGCCGATCGCGGCCATGTTGGTGGTGTCGGAGAGGGGGCTGAGTTTGTCGCCGAAGTAGGCGCCGCCGATGACGGCGCCTGCGACTATGGCCGGATCGGCGCCGATGGATGCGCCGATGCCCATGAGTACGACGCCGATGGTCCCCGCGCTGCCCCAGGACGTGCCCGTGAGGGTCGAGAAGATTGCGGGGACCGCGAAGGCGAGGGCGTAGATCCAATCCGGATCGATGAGTCGCACCCCCCAGTCGACAAGCATGGGAATCGTGCCCGCAACCATCCAGGCACCGACGAGCAGGCCGATTGCGAAGAGGATGAAGATTGCGGGCAGCGCCTTCGCAAGGCGCGCGATGATCGCGTCCTGAATACGCATCCACGGAAAGCCCAGCCAGAGGAGCTGGGCGATGGCGAAGGTTGCCGCGAAGACGAACACGGCTTCGAGGGGAATGGGTGGGCGATCGAGCAGGAGCGGGCGTGCGATCAGGCCCCAGAGCACGAGTGCGAGCAGCACGAGGGCAGGCAGTGCCGAAGCGGTGAAGCCGACGGCGCGTCCGTCCGGGACGCGCCTGTCCGGGACGCGCCTGTCCGGGACGCGCCTGTCCGGGACGCGCCTGTCCGGGACGCGCCTGTCCGGGACGCGCCTGTCCGGGACGCGCCTGTCCGGGACGTGGATCTGCCTCATCGGCTGAGTTCCCGCTGAATCGGGCGTTTCATTGCGCGTGCTGCCCCTTCGCAACAGCGGCCGCTGCGCCGAGCAGGCCCGGTTGCGGGTGCATGATCAGCGCGGTCGGAATGCGCTTCATCAGTTCCCTGTGGCGGCCTTTGTTTTCGAATCCCGCGCGCAAGCGGCTCGCAGCAAGGCGCTCCGGTGCGCGCTGAGCGACACCGCCGGTTAAGAAAACGCCAGACCATGCGCCCAGTTGCAGCGCCAGATCGCCCGCGAACTGGCCGAGCATCTCGTAGAACAGCGCCAGCGCTTCGTCGGCGAGCGGGTCGGCCGCCTTGGTTGCGGCCGCGAAGACACCGGGGGCGTCGAGAGGCGGTGCTGGAATGCCCCTGATTGCCGCGAGGCCGGCGTGCAGGTTGCCGAGTCCGCGTCCGGAGACGAGGCGCTCGACCGATACGCGTCCGTAGCGCGAGCGCAGGTGTTCGAGCAGCGCGTCCTGCAAGGCCGACTCGGAAGCGAAGCCGGCGTGTCCCGCCTCACTCTCGATGGCGACCGGGCCTCCTGCGGCATCGCGCAGGCCAGCGGCACCCAGGCCGGTGCCCGGACCCACCACCGCCTGGCAGAACCCGGGTGACGGCGGCAGCTCGGGAGAAGCGGAGCCGATGACTAGGATGTCTTCGGGCGCCAGATGCGGCAGCGCGTGAGCAACGGCTTCGAAGTCATTCAGCAACTGAACGTCCGCGCCGTCGCAGTGCGCGGCGAGCGCGTCACTTTGCAGCACCCAGGGGTGATTGGTGATTCGGATGGCGCCGTTCGTCACCGGCCCTGCGGCGGCGATGCAGACGCTTTCGAGACGGGGCGCTCCGACGTCCTCTAGGTACGCTGAGATGGCGGCCTCTGGCGAAACGTGCTCCGCGCAGGCGAAGGAACGCGCCATCTGGTAGCTGACTGATCCGTCTCCATGCGTCAGCGCGAAGCGAGCATTGGTGCCGCCGATGTCGCCGATGAGCTGCGCTTTCTGGGTCATGGTCTGCTTCTTCAACGCTGTCCGCCCAAGAGTGCACGGGCGCGGGCGCTGGCGACAGCGTTCAGTCGAATTCGCGGCGATAGAGCAGGTCCAGCGCGTGCACGGGGCCCGTTTCGGTGCGCGCTGACAAGCGGTCGGAGATTTCGTATTCGATCTGTACGCCACTGGCGCGCGTCGTGAGCGCGAAGTTGTAGCGCGCGTAGAGCCGCTCGGACAGGCGCGTACCCGCCACGACGGCGCCGGTGCCCGTGTCCACGCCAAACTCCTTGAGGCCAAGGCGCTCACCGAAACCCTGCAGATACGGGTTCGCCGCTCCGACGCCCAGGCTGAAGGCGGCTGCGCTGACGCGCTCCTGGTCCTCGGGTCGCACTGCGTCAGGCGCCCGGCCGGTGACCAGCATCGACAGAGCGGCGCCATCGTCGAGCGGTGGCGTGGCGTAGAGGCTCGTTTCGAGGGCGTCGGGCGGGCCGGTGATGGTGACGCCCACTTCCTGGCCGCCCAGGACCCTGCCCGCGGTAACGCTCACCTCCGGGCGCATGAGCGAACCATCGAAGGCGAGGCTGCCCGTCGTGATGGTGAGTTCGCGACCGAAGCGCGACACGGTGCCACCGCGCGTGTCGATGTGGCCCTGCGCCGTCAACGAGCGATCTAGCCCGAGGGCGAGTGCCAGGTTCCCGGTGAGGCCGGTAGAAAGTGCCCCAGCAGTCAATTGGACGTCATCGCCGAGGTGTACCTCCACCCGCGCCTGGGTCAGGACGCCGCGATCCGCGGCGGCCGGTACCTTGCGGTGGAGGATGACATCCTGGGAACGTGCAGCGCCGGCTTCCGGCACGGACTTCACTGCGATGCGCGCGCGGGGAACGCCCAGCGTGCCATTCACGGACAGCACTCCATCCTGCAGCTCGGCCTCGAAGTGCGGAGAGAGCCAGAGTGCTAGGTCGGGCAGAGCGACCAGCGGTACGTCGTCCCCCCGCAGGGAGAGCGCGGCCCGCACCTGATCTTCGGCGTCATAGGCGAGCGCCCCGTCGAAGCGGAGGGGGATGCCGTCGACGTCGAAGGCCCCTTCGATTTTCAGCCCCTCATCAGCCACGCTCGACACGGTGAAGGCGGGCAGATCGAGGACGCGTCCGATTGCCGGTACCTCGATGCGCAGGTGCCCATCCCCCTGGCCGCTCAGGCGTGGCCGGCCAGCCGTGCCCGTGACCCTCAATTCGCCCTGGAAGCTGCCCGCTGGGTCTTCGAGCCCATCGAGGAAGGGCTCGAAGACCTCCAGGGCATCGAGGTTGATGTGTGCGCGACCCTCGAGGGGGCTGTCCGCGAATGATTCGGCGTGATCGATGCGCCCTTCGAGTGCCACGCTGCCTGCGTTTCGCGCGTGCACGCGGGCTGCGCCTATGAGGGCGTCGTCCTCGCGCTCGATACGCAGGCTGAGTTCTTCGATGACGTCCTCGAAGACATAGCGCCCGGCATCGAGCGCCTGCAGTACAAGGCCAAGTCCGGAAGCCTCGACGTTCAGGGCTGCGTGCGCCGGCGCATAGCGGAGGTTGCCCGCCAGCGCCCCGTCCAGCTGCACGCCGGCCGGTAGCCACTTCGCAAGGCGCGCAGCGGGCAGTGCGGTGATGCGCACTTCCGCGATGTCCGCGTCCGTGGCGAGGGGCCACGCGAGGGCACTCGTGCACAGGTGCGCTGGCGTCGACGTCATGCAGGCCGCCGCCAGCGAAAACCGAGTGCCACCGGCGTATGAAAACACCGTCGGTGCCTCGAGCTTCCAAACGCCGAGCGATGGGTGGCGCACGTTGAGCACCGACGCTTCCCCCGCGATGCGCTCCATCGACGGCTCTACCGAGAGCGTTGCTTCGCCATGAATGCTCGCGTCTGCGCTCTTCGCATCGAGCCTCAGGGGCCAGGCGCCTAGCGGTCCCTGTGCGGTCAGCGAGGCGAAGGCGGGCTCGGCGAGGCGTGGGTGCGTAAGCTCAGTGACTTCTAGGTTCACTGTTCCCTCGCCTCTCAGTCCCTGTGCCAGATGGATCTGAGCGCGGAGCTGGGCGATGGACACCTCGCCCAGACCGGCGCCGTCAAGCACGCCGAAAACACGCAAATCCGGTGCGGCGAGCGTACCTCCGACCCTTCCCTCTATGCGGCCGCGGCCGCGCATATCCGGGTGAATCTCTGTCAGATCGGCAAGGTCGATGCGCACGGAGGCTGCAGGGGCCGTGCCCGCCTCCTTTTGTATCCGCAGGCGGTTGCTGCCGAGCGCGCCAGTGACGTCAAGCGCGTTCGCGCGCAAGTTTGAAGCAAGGGACAGGGCCGCGTGCCCTTCGAGGGAGACCGGCCGACCGTCGAGGGTTCCGGTCAACGCGCCGTCCGACAGACGCAGCGTCGCGTCAGCGGGAGACCAGAGGACGTCCGTGAACGCATCGAACGCCAGCGCATGACTGTTGCTTCGCGGGGCGCGCGCGTCGAGCCGGGCGTGAAGCTTTGCGTCCGTCCTTCCGCTCGGGATCAGCGTTCGGCCGGTTGCATCGAGGCGCAGGTGCTTGCTGACGGCCTGAAGCGTGAACATGAGGCCGCGAGCGTCTTGCTCGCCGCTGAGCGCCACGTTGATCGGGAGGCGCTCTGCAGCGAACGGGTCCGACACTTCGATCACTGCGGCTGCGCTGCTCGACCCGCGATCGAGGGCGCCATCGAAATGGGCGGTTGCCGACGCAAGGGTGAACGCGTCGAACGCTCGCGCGGCCAGCAGTTCTGCATCGGCCGTGATCGTTGGCGCGGAAAGATCCGGGATCGAAGCCGTAAGGCGCAGCGGGAGCGGAGCCGAAAGCTCTGCCGCCAATGCTGCTGAACGCAGCGTCCCTTCAAGCTTCAAGCTGGCTTCAAGGCGGGACAGGTCGGAACTCGCCGCCGCACCAGCGCGGGCGGCCTGCGAGCGCTGCCCGTCGGCGATTCCGGCTCCGGTCCCGGCTCCGGTGCCGGTCCCGGTCCCGGTCCCGGTCCCGGTCCCGGTCCAGGACCAGGGCAGATTGGCGCTCAGTTCCAGGCGCGCCGCGCCCGCCAGATGCAAGGTGCGATCGGATGCATCGATGATGGAGAGATGTGCGCTGGGCAGGGTGAGCTGCTGACCGGATGCATAAGCCTGTGCGCCCGCAGACAGTGTCAGCCCGGCAAGCGCCCCCTCGCCGTGCAGACGCGCGCCTTCGATCGTGAAGGCCTCTATGCGGATCGGCAGCGGCAGCTCGATGCCCGAGAATGCCGCGTCGGGAGCCTCGGCGGTGCGCTCGAGCGTGATGTTCAGGTCCGCGATCGCGACCTTCTCGAGCACGAGCTTGCCGCGCAGCAGCGCCAGAGGCCGCCAGGCGATGACGAGGGTCCCCACCGTCATGCGTCCTGAATCGAGTTCGACGCCGCTGAGGATGAGACGGTCCGTCAGCCTCCCTTCTATCGCGCTGGCCCGCGCGCCCGCGAGAAACAGAACGTGCTCGACGACTGCGTCACGGACGCGCGGCGATGCAGCCGCGATCGCGAGCACCAGGGCTGTGACCAACGCCGCGGAACCGATCAGGGCGACCATGCGCTTCATCGGAACTGGGCACCGATGCCGATGTGCACGCGCACGTTTCGCTCTGGGTCATCGAGGGGTGCCGCGACGTCAAAGCGTATGGGGCCTATGGGCGACCGCCAACGTATGCCGGCGCCCAGCCCGGTCACCCAGGGATCGTCGCGTTCGTTGAATGCGCCGCCGCTATCCGCGAATGCGGCCACCGACCAGCGCCCGCGAACGACCTGTTCGAATTCGATGCTCGTGACAAGGAGATGGCGCCCGCCGCGCACCTCTCCGTTACTTGCGAGGGGGCCGACGTCGTCCAGACCGTAGCCTCGGATGGAACGGTCGCCGCCGGCAAAGAAGCGCAGAGAAGGTGGCAGCTTCCGGAAGGAATCGGTCCAGGTCGTACCGGCGTTGACCTTCGCGATCCAGCGCGCTCGATCGCCGGCCGGGATCGCGATCTCGCCCTCAGCGCGGAATTGCGCGAAGCGCGCGGACGAAAGAACTCCCGCACCGCGCACGCTGCTTTGCGCCCGCCACCCGAGCTCCAGAGGCTCTGCAGCGCTGCGCTCCGAGCGTTCCAGCGAAGTTCCGAGGATCAGGAGATTGGAGTGTTCGTCGTCGAGGGCGACCACGAAACGCTCGCTCGTGAACTCGATGAACTCGCTCATCAGGGTTTGCCGCGGACCGCCGTGGACGCGGCGGGCGCTGACCGTTGCGGCTTCCGCGTCCACCGTGTCGGTGTCTTCCGAGTTGATACCGGCTTCAAGAATGAGCCAGGCCTTCGCCGCGCCGGACAGGGGCAAGCGATACTCGCCGCGCAGGCTGGAAAGAACGGGGGAGGCGCGGAGGTCCGCGCCGGCCTGATGGCCGCGGCGATTGCGGTAGCGATCGGCGAAGGAAAGTTCCGCCCGGGGCCCGACGTCGGTGGCAAAGCCAAGGCCGGCACCTAGACGGAATCGCTGCTGAAGCGTGACGTCGGCGTCGACGGCAACGGCGGCGTCTTCGCCCGACCGTGATCGCAGATCCACCGAGTCAACGTAGCCGGATGCCATGAGATCGCGTCGTACCTCGCCGATTGCAGCGCGCGAGTAGGCCCGCCCCGGCGTCCAGTCGACGATACGCTCGATCACCTCGGGATCGATGGCGTCCGGGGTTGTCTGCAGATGCAGCGCGCCGAAGTGGTGAAGCGATCCGGTGTCGAGGTGCAATGTGACGTCGGCGGCACCTAGCTCGGGATAGACGTCGATTCGGTGCTCGGTGAACGTTGCGTTTAGATAGCCGTCGCTCAGCAGGGCTTCGTGCAGCGCGCGTTTGAAGCGCTCGTAGGCGCCCTCGTCGAGGCGACTGCCGGCCTTCAGGGGCGTGCGTTCGAGCAGCGGTGCTACGCGCGCTTCGCCGGGTCCGGCGACGCGGATATCAACGTCACGCAGCCTGGTTTCCGGCCCCGGTACCAAGCGGACCGTTACGCGCCAGCAATCGCGGGCCCGATCAATCTCAAGCGTGCGGGTGGCGCCCAGTCGCGATATATCCCGGAACCGTTCGACGAGGGCGTCGCCCAGGCGCCCAGCGCGGAAGCGCACGGCCCAGGGGGCTGCCGTGCACTCTAGGTCATGCAGGCGAGACTGCGTGATCGCCCGCGCTCTGGCGTCTTTGCCGAGCAAGTCTTCGGTGCCGGTGATCTCGATCCGGCCCTGCGCGGCAGCCGCAACCGATAGCAGTGCGCCCGCGCCGACCAGCAGCCAGATCGCGGTGCGGTGGCCCCGTGGGCGCATTTTGCGGCCCGTGCGCGGCTCAGCCGCGCAGACGTGCCGCGAGCGCGTCGAGCGTGTCGGCAAGGCCCCGCGCCGCTCGACTTTCGCCGCCGATATCCTCGGCGATGGCGGTGACGCGCCGTGCCAGCCTCCGGTCACGCCTTGAGAGATCGAGTTGCGCCTTCACTTGGTCGAGCGCGGCGTTCATCGCGCCGGCGCTTTCGGCTGTCAGGGTGCCCGCACGCACCAATTGATCGATATAGGCGCGTGCGATCACGGGTTCCGCAGGCCAGCTCACCGGGAACTGCTGCTGGGGATTGAAGACGCTGCCCTGGTCGGCGAGTGCCGCCGCAGCAATCTCGTTCGCGCTCACGAAATCGCTGGGCGTGAGTTCGAGGACGTCGATGCCGCGGGCGATCTCCGTGCCGTAGATTCGGCCCCCGTACCAGTAGGTCGACCAGTAGCCGCCGAGGATCATCTCCTCCGCGTCGATCGGGCCTCGGTCGAAGAACGCGATCTCCTGCGGATGTGCCGAGTCGGTGAAGTCGATGATCGACACGCCGCCCTGGTACCAGGCCTGGACGAAGATATCTCGACCGGGGATTGGCACGATGGAGCCGTTGTGGGCGACGCAGTTCTCTTCCTCGACCTGGGGCGCCGGGATCTTGAAGTGGCTGCGATAGACAAGCTCGCCGCCGACGATGTCGTAGATGGCGTCTGCGCCCCAGGTCAGCGGGTCATAGGCACGGCAGCGGGGCCGGCTGCCGCCGCCCCATTCGTCCGTGAACAGCACCTTCGTGCCGTCATTGTTGAATGTTGCCGAGTGCCAGTAGGCGAAGCCCTCGTCGACCACCTCGTCGATGCGCGTCGGTGCGCGCGGGTCCGAGATATCGAAGATGATGCCGTTGCCCGAGCAGGCGCCCGCGGCGATGCCGGCTGCCGGGAACACGGTGATGTCGTGGCACTGGTCCGTGCGCTCCGTGTCCTGCGTGTCGTCACCGTGGTCGCCGCCGCGCCAGAGGCCGGCGAGCGCACCCGTTTCCTCGTCTGCAAAGACGGCCGGGCTGTCGACGATGCGCGCTGCGCTGGGATCGTTGACGGGGATCTCGATCACGTCGATGCGGAAGAGCGCGGTGCGTTGATCGCCCGGGGACTCATCGAAGCAGCCCTCGAGCTCCTCGCCGTCGCGCACGGTTGCCGTGCCGGAGTTGTAGACAACGATCACGCCGTCCTCGCCCGGTCCGGAGACAACCGAGTGGGTGTGTGAGCCGCGGCAGGTCTGCACCGCACCGACCTGCATGGGGCGCTCGAGATCGGAAATGTCGAAGATCCGGATGCCGCGGAAGCGTGCTGGGCTGACGTCTTCGCCCACGCCGTCCAGGCCGCAGTCGAGGCGTCCGCGGGTCTGCTCTACGGACATGATGAGCAGGTCGCCGACGATCGACACGTCTCCCTGGCCGCCCGGGCACACGATCGAACTCACATGATCAGGCAGGCCGGCGGCATCGAGGCGGTAGATGTTGTAGCCGTGGTAGTTGCCGACGACCATGACGTTGCCCGCGAAGGCGATGTCGGTATTCATGAAACTGAGCAGCGGTGAACGGTCGTAGGGTTCGGCGTCGTCTTCCGCCTCAGCGTCCGCCTCAGCTTCCGCCGCCTCGATCGTCGCTTCACCGCCGCCGTGGTGATCGCCGCCGTGATGATCCATCGCTGCGCTTGCGGTGTCGTCGACGTCCACAGCCGCCTCGGAGGACTCGCCCTGGGCGATCGCTTCAAGCCGCGGCGGCGACAGGCCCGCCGGGTTCTCCGGATCGAAGAAGCCCGCTGGCTTGGGCAGCGCCGCAAGCAGGCGCAGGTTGTGAATCGCCTCGCCTGCGTCGCGGAAGCCGGGCGCCAGGCCGGCGCGTGGATCGTCCGATAGGCCGACGAGGAGACCGTTCATGATCTCGATCTCGGTGGTCTGGTCGTTGACGATGTCGCTCGTGAACTCGAACAGCACGGGGTCGTAAGCCGCGCCGGGCTGGTCAAGGAGATCGTCGACCATCGAGACCGCACCCTCGTGGTGCGGAATCATCAATTGCAGGAACAGACGGTCGAAGTCGGTGCTGCCCGAGGCCTCGAGCTCGGCCATCTGCTCTGGCGTCGCCATGCCCATCATCTCGTGCGATGCGTGTGTGTGCTCGGCGTGCGACGGCGCTGGCGCCTGTTCGCCTCGTGCCTCCAACCAGCCTTGCATGAACGCGATCTCGTCGGCCTGGGCAGCATTGATGCGGCCGGCAATGTCGATGATGTCGGGGTTGTTCGTCCGCGCGGCGACGAGCTCGGCCATCTGCACCGCCTGCGCATGGTGCGGAATCATGTCCTGCATGAAACGCACGTCATCCCTTGAATAGCTGGTGTCGGCAACCTCTATCGCTTCCTGCGCACTCAGTGCCCGCACGGGCTCTCCGGGCGCACCGGGTTGCACGATGGGGACTTCCGCTGCGGCTGATGCGGCGGCGAGCGCGGCGGCTAGCGCGGCGGCGAGCGCGGCGGCGAGCGCCGCGGCAGGTACAAGAGATGGGAAGCGGTTGGGCTGGGAACGAGGCACGAGCGTCTCCTTCGATCGGGCAGGTCAGTTGCTTCGATAGGCGAACGGAGCAGGGTACACGGGGCTCGTCGAGGGCGCGCGACACGTCGATGGTGCGTCCCTTGCAGGACGGAGCAGCTCCAGGCCGTCCGCAGGGGGACGGTGAGCCCGCTACCGCCCACTACCGCCCACTACAGGAGAACACGCTCATGAGGCGCATGCTGACCGTATTCGGAACTTGTCTGTTGATGGCGTGTGAGCCCGCGCCGGCGCCCGACGCTGGAGCGGCTGCCCCGCCTGCGGAGCCGCCGACGGAGTCCGAGTCGATCACCCTGCCGGTGACGGTTGAGGCCGCTGTTGATGAGGCGCCCGCCCCCTTCATCCCCGAGGCATTCGAGCCTCCCGTGCGCGTCGACGCGGGCGCGTTTGTGATTGTCCCGCTCGGCCCGGAACTCGTGGACATCGACTACGAGGCCTACATGTCGTCCATAGAGCATCTGCAGACAACCTTTACCCGCAGTACGGGCTGGCCGAGGGAAGGGATCAGCGACGAAGAAGCCATGCTCGACATGGAAACGGAAGCGGCACGGTTCGCGGCGCGCACCTCCTTCGCCTACGCGGTGCTGACTCCGGACGGGACGCGAGAACGGGGCTGTGTGTACGTTCGTCCGGCGTCTAAGCCGGGGTTCGATGCGGAAGTGAAGCTCTGGGTCACGCAGGCTGAGTTCGATGCGGGCTTCGATCCGGAACTCTACGCATGGGCTCGTGCCTGGGTCGCGGACACCTGGCCCTTCGAGTCCGTGGCCTATCCCGGCCGCGCCATTCCCTGGGAGGACTGGGACGCGCTGCCTGACGCATGACGCACGCCCACGGCTGCGTCCAGCTCGAGCGGGCTGCATGAATGGAAGCATCCTTTCATGCGGCTGGCGCAGGCGCGTGACCCGTTGTCACCCACGCGGCCCCCTCCCTTTCCGTGTATTTCGCGTTAACGATTAGTTACTGGCCCTCGCAAGGGCGCTCCACCATAACTAGTGGAGGGTGTTGCAGCTTCATGACACAGCCGGCGTAAGCATGTTCGCGGGCAGCGTGACGGAGATGGCCAGATGCGTTCAGCAAACGAGACGATCGTTCCGGGTCTCCACAAAGAATGGGTGGTGGTGATTTCGGAAGGCAAGAATGCACCCATCCGGTCCTTCGCTGCGTTCAAGGCCGCCCTCGAGGAAGGTACGCAGCGCCTGCAGGAGGACTTCGACGAGCGCGCCATTTACGTGTTGACGGACATCCGCGGCACCATTCTCGCAGCGTGCGCGTTCGTGCTCGGCGTGGATGACGACGGTCGGCTGCCAACGCAGCTTACGTTGCCCGTACGCGATCTTGCCCGCCGCGGGGACAGCGGGGCCGACCTCGGCGCAGGGCCGATCCGCATCGCCTGTGCGGGGCATTGCCCGATCCCTTGGCACGGCAAGCGCCTGTGGGGAGACATACACGCAGAGGTCGCCCCGTACCTTGCGACGATCCAGCATCTGCTAAGGGGTCGAGCGCAGCGATGCAAGGACGATCTGCCCGAGCGGCGAGTGACTCGATTGGGTCGCCGCGCAACGGACAGCACCTGGACGCACGAGCGGGTTCAGGGCCTGGTGGTTGCGCATCAGCGTGAGGTCAAGAAGCTCCGCGATGAGAACGACGTGCTGCGCAGACGCGTGCTCCTGCTCGAGCGACGGATCAGCTGACCGGTGCGCGGTGCGCAGGCCAGGGTCGCCGAATGCGCGGTTTTCCCCGGCTCCGGTCTCAGCCCCGGTCTGGGCCTTGGTCTGGCCGCACTGGACACGGCGCTCGGCTGATCCGGCACTCGGTCATTCGATTTCAGGCCCGTCCAGGCGCCGTTGAAAGAAGTCGGTGATCGTTCGCGTGAGGTGCGTCTGCAGCGGCGGCGGGCGGATGCCGTGGCGCTGGCCCGGGTAGGTCATCATCTCGAACAGCGCGCCGGCTTCCTGGAGGGCGGCGTACAGGCGCGTGGAGTGGTCGAAGGTGACGTTGTCGTCCGCCATCCCGTGAATGAGCAGGAGCGGTGTCTCGTAGCCTTCGGGCAGGTGCTCGAACACAGCACCCCGTGCGTACCCGTCTTCGTTGCCCGCCGGCGTGTCCATGTAGCGCTCGGTGTAGTGCGTGTCGTAGAGCGACCAGTCCGTGACCGGCGCACCCGAAACGGCGGCGGCGAAGGCGCCGGGCGCCTGCAGGGCGGTCATCAAAGTCATGTAGCCGCCGTAGGACCAGCCGTAGAGGCCGACGCGCTCGGCGTCCACGAAGGGGCGGGACTTCAGAAATGCGAGGCCGGCGAGCTGGTCGTCGACCTCGATCGTGCCCATGACGTCGTGGATCGCCGCTTCGAAGGCGTGACCGCGATTGCCCATGCCGCGGTTGTCGAGCTTGAAGAGCACATAGCCCGCGCGCACGTAGAGTTGATCGCGCGCGGACTGCCAACTGCGGCGCACGGTCTGCGCGTGCGGCCCGCCGTAGACCTGGACGATCGCGGGGCAGGGCGAAGTCTCGGTGCAGGTTTCGGGCCGATACATCAGCCATTGCAGGGCGGTCTCGCCGTCGCCTGCGGTCAGTTCTCCGAACTCCGGGACGGCGTGCTCGTCGCTATAGGGGCCGTAGGGGTGCGTGTCGTCCAGGCGATTTTCGACGAGCCAGGCGATGCGCTCGCCGTCGATGCGATAGAGCGCCGTATGCGCAGGCGTTTCGGGATCGGAGTAGGTGCCGATGAAGGCGGCGCCGTCGTCGCCGACCTCGACGTTCCACCAGCCCGCCCCCGCGGTGATGCGCTGCGGTGCCGCGGACGCGTCGAGGGGCACTACGTATAGATGGCGCTCGAGGGGCGTCTCCATCCAGCCCTCGAAGTAGACGAGCCCGCGCGCTTCGTCGACGCCCGCGATTGCGTCCACCACCCAATCGCCCGAGGTGAGCTGCCGTTGGGTGCCGTCCGGGTCGAGGCGGAAGATGTGGCGATAGCCGGTGCGCTCCGAGCTCCACAGATAGCCGCCGTCGTCGAGGGGCGTGAGGTCGTCGGAGAGATTGATCCAGGTCGGCGCCTGCTCGGTGAGGGCGACTGCGGCGGCGCCCGTTTCCGGATCCACCGCGAGCAGATCGAGGCGCGTCTGGGCGCGGTTCTGGCGCTGCGCGAAGAGCGTGGCCGCGTCGCGGGCCCAGTTCACGCGGGCGAGGTAGATGTCGGGGTCCGGACCGAGATCGACGCGCACGCGTTCGCCGGTCTCGACGTCGAAGATCCAGAGCTCGATGAGTACGTTTGCCGTACCCGCGCGTGGGTAGCGCTGTTCGGTGACCGTCACGCCGTCGGCGCTGATGCCGAAGCGCTGGACGACTTCCACCGGGCTCTCGTCGACGCGGGCGATGGCGAGCCAGCGATCGTCGGGCGACCACCAGTAGCCGGCGCGCCGATCCATCTCCTCCTGCGCGACGAACTCGGCCACCCCCCAACTCACGAGGCCTGCGCCGCGCTCGGTCAGTGCGCGCTCGCTGCCGGTCCGCAGATCATGGAGCCAGACATTCTGATCGCGGACGAAGGACACGTAGCGACCGCGAGGGCTGATGCGCGCGTCGGTTTCATAGCTGTCCGTTGCCATGAGCCGGCGCGCCTCACCGGTGCCGGCGTCGACGTAGAACACGTCGCCGTCCAGCGGCACGAGGAGCGCTTCGCCAGCTTCGTCCCAGTCGTAGCGCACGATGCCGCCCTGGGTGATGCGCGCGCGCTCACGGCTCTGAATCTCCGCTTCGGAGAGCGCGCGCTCCTGCGGCGCCAGCGCGCGGGCGTCTACGAGTCGATAGGGCGCGCCTGCGTCGACGTCCATGGCCCACAAATCAAGGGTCATGCGGTCTTCGGCTTTCGGGCGCAGGAAGGTGATGCGCGTGCCATCCGGGGAGAAACGCAGGGCTCGCGGGCGTGGCCCGGAGAGTTCCGGCGAACCGTAGACGCGCTCGATCGTGAGGACTGATTCGGTCGGCGCAGTGTCCCCCGCGAAGCCGGATATGGTGCAAAGCGCGAGGAGTGAGAGCAGTAGGGAGCGAAGCCCGGCGTGCAGCATGGCGCGAGATCCTTCGGGAACATCGATTGAAGTATGGGAGGCGCTCCGACGGTCGTCGACCGACCCGAGGCGCGGGCGCTCAGAGCGGCAGGACCATGGACGGGCGACCATCTTTTTCCTTCGCCCGCTGGAAGGCGGGTCGTGCCGTCATTCGCGCATACCAGTCGTGGCAGCGATTGCGCGCCGGCTCGATGTAGCCGCGCGCGATCGCCGACTCCATGGGATAGGACATGAGCACATCCGCGGTGGTGAGCTCGGCGCCCCCGAACCAGGGTGCTTCGGCCAGGTGTACCTCGGCGACGTCCAGCAGCGTATTCGTGCGTGGCGCCGCGAAGGCGCTGACGGCTTGCGATTGGATGCCGCGCATGAGCGGCTTGAAGAAGAAGGGTGAGCGCGAGACGAAGATTCGGAACAGCGTGTCGACGAGCATCAGCGGCATGAGCGAACCCTGGGCGGCGTGCGCCCAGAAAAGGTGTCGGTCGCGATCGGCGTGGCCGGCGACGGGACGCAGCGTGTGGCCCGGATGTCCATCCAGCAGGTGGTCGAGAATCGCGCCGGTTTCGGCGAGCACGAGCGCACCATCCTCGAGCACCGGTGCCGTGCCGAGGGGCGAGAGCGCCTTGTAGTCCTCCGGGGCAAGTAGCGTCTTGGAGTCGCGGTCGTAGCGCTTGAGCGTGTACTCGATGCCGAGTTCCTCGAGCAGCCAGAGGACGCGGAAGGACTGGGAGTACTCGAGGTGGTGGAGGGTGATCATCGGGCGTCTCCGGGTTGGATCGATCGCCGCGCAACATAGCACCGGAGCGATGGTGAGCCTGAAGCGGTTGCGGCGGCGGCCTATGATAGCGACCTGCGCGGTCTCGCCGCTCGTTGGAGATGCTTCATGCTTCGTTCCCTCGGCTTTCTGGTCGTTGCCGTTTGCCTTTGCCAGCATGTGCAGGCGCGAGCCGACGCGGTCCCTGATGTCAGTGCGGCGACGGCCCTTGAGCGTCCCGCGAATGTGGTGGTACTCGACGTGCGCACGCCGGCCGAGTTTGCGGCCGGCCACATCGAGGGTGCGGTGAACGTGGACGTAAGCGGCGACGACTTTCGGGCGCGCGTCGGCGAGCTCGATCGCACGCGGACTTATCTCGTCCACTGTACGAAGAACGTCGAGCACGGGCGCACCGATCAGGCCCTGGCGGTCATGCGCGAGCTGGGCTTCGGTGCGCTCCAGAATCTCGTTGGTGGCTATGTCGCCTGGAAGGCCGCTGGCGGCGAAGTGATCACGGCCTCGCATTGATTCGCTGCTTGACCAGGGCTCATCCCTTGCACCCATGAGTGAGAACGAACTGATTGCGCCTGGCGGCGCGCCCGACGCCCCGGGCGATCTCGGCGATCCGGATTTCTCCGATGCCGTCGTGCGCGCGCTCTACCGCTATCCGCGCAAGCACTATCCCCTTGCCCTGCTGCTCGCGATCGGCGGCGGAATCCTCGGCGTACACCGGGCCTATCTGGGCTTCATGGGCTCTGCCATGGCCATGTTCCTGTCGGCCGGGGGCGGTGGCATCTGGTGGCTCTACGATCTGTTCACCGTGCGCAGACTGGTCGGCGCGGCGAACGCCGAGCAGGCGCGGCGCGAGGAAGCGGGCCTGCCGCCGCGCGCGCTCTCATTCTTGCCGCCCATAGCCGAGCAGGGTGCGCTGACGCGTCCGAAGTGGGCGCACAAGCGCTCGGGCTCGCTGCGCCTGTACGCAAGCGCGCTGCTGCTCTTGCTCCTTGGTCTGTGTCAGGGCGTGATCTCGAGCGCGACCGGCGTGCACGAGCCGGTGGTCACGGTCGTGGTGTTCCTGTTCGCCTCGCTCGTCGTCGCGCGCTGGAGCTGGCTGCAGCGCGTGCCCGCGCTCGGAGCGCTCAGCCTGTGGGCGCATCGGTTGCGCCTGTTCTACTTTCATGTCGATCCCGGCCCGGTCTGGCTGCTTGCCTCGCGGCCGATCCTTGGCGTGCTGGTGGCACCGTTTCGGGCCAAGGTGCGCGCTGAGGTGCAACTCCACCTGCAGTTGGGCTTCGTCCTTTCAGCGCTGCTGCTGCTTTTCGATCTGCGCGAGATGTTTGCGGCGGGTTCGATCGGCGCCGCCATCGGCGGGCTCTTCATGGAGTTTCTGCAGACGCTCGTGTTCACCTATCTCTTCGTGGCGCCGATCGGCGCCCTCATCACCACTCAGATTCTCGTCGAGCGCAGCGACCGGGCGGTATGGGTGCTTGCGCTGTTGACGCTCACTGGGGTGGGGCTCGGCGTGATGATCGCCGCCTGAAGCTGATCTGTGCTCGGTTCAGAGCCCGCGCATGCTCATCATCAGGAAGCCGGAGAAGGCGGCATTGCTCGGCGAAAGGGCCGGATCGGCCGCTTCGCGCATGGCGATGAATTCCTCGCGATAGGCTGAATAGAACTCCCAGAATGGACACGCCTGATAGGGCGGCACGTTCAATTCAAAGGTCGCGACGATGCCCTTTACGGTGTTCGGCTTCATGAACACCTCACGCCTTGGATGAAAGTAGTAGGGCAGCGCGGACACCAGGGACCATTTCGCCAGCTTCTCGCCCAGGAGCATGTCCACCATCGTCTCGAAGCCCGCGCGCGGGCTCCCACCGCGGCCGTGAAGCATCTTCCGGATCGCGTCGCCGAGACGGTCGCGTTCGTCGGGGGCCAGGCCGGCACAGAAGTCCCTGAACTTCGGCTTCTCGAACATCGAGACCATCGACGAGCGGCCGATGAGGCGCACGGCGTCGTTCAGCACGGCACCTGGGCGGATGAATGCGGACTTCGGGAAGGCATCGCGGGCGAAGGCAGAGAGGCGGGCAACCGGATGGCGCTTGCCGATCGCGGCGAGGCCCGGATCGTCGAAGCCGCCGGGATAGGCCCTGAAGAACTCTGCTTCAGCTTCCTGCAATCGCTCGAGATTCATTGGCGCCGCTCCCGTTCTTCGTCTCCTCGCAGCATACGTGGGGTCTGTCGCAGGTGCCGCGCGGCCGGGCGGGTCGCGTTGGTACAAACCTTTTCTGGCCCTGCAACGTCGAACAATCATGATCCGCGACACAGCCACTCAGGACGAGATCATCGAGGCGCCGCGCAACGTCCCGCGGCGGCTGCTTGCCGTGGGCGTCGCGCTGGCGACGGCGATCGGCGTGGCGGCCTTCGTCGCCCCCAGCGTCAGCCAGTGGAGCTCCGCCGATCAGAGCGTCGCCCGTGAGCGCCTGCGTTTCTCGCAGGTCGAGCGCGGCGATCTCGAACGCGACGTCACGGCACAGGGCTCTGTCGTCGCAGCGATCAAGCCGACCCTTTTCAGTCCGGCCTCGGGTGTGGTGTCGCTGCTCGCCCAGGCAGGGGATGCGGTCACGGAAGGCGAAGTGCTCGCGCGCATTGCGAGTCCGGCCCTCGGTAGCGAACTCGATCAGGAATCAGCGGCCCTGGCGCGGGCCGAGACGGCGCTCAAGCGACAGCGGATCGAAGTGCGCGCAGCCGCACTTGTAAACCAGCAGCGCGTAGACATTGCAGACGTGGAGCTCACCGCTGCGCGCCGCGAGCTGGAACGTGCCGAAGCGGCCTTCGCAAAGCGGGCCGTGAGCGATTTTGATCTCGCGAAGGCGCGTGACGACGTCGCGACTGCGGCGCTGCGCCATCGGCATGCAGTGCAGGACGCCGGACTCCAGGCGGAGCGTCTTGATTTCGAACTTGAAGCGACGCTGCTCGACATCGAACGCCAGCGTCTGCGCGTGGCTGAGCTTGAACGGCGCGTCGGCGAACTCGAGATCCGCAGCCCGGTCACCGGCATGGTCGGTAACCTGCTCGCCGCCGATCGCGACGCGGTTGCGCGAGATGCGCCGCTGCTGACCGTGGTCGATCTGACCGCTTTCGAAGTGGAACTTCAGGTCCCGGATGCGTACGGCTCGATCCTTACGCCGGGACTGCCTGCGTCGATCACCCATCAGGGCCGCGCCTGGGATGCGGAGGTCGTGTCCGTGTCGCCCGAAGTGGTGAACAGCCAGGTCACGACCCGCGTGCGCTTCTCCGAGGGGGCGCCGGCGAACATGCGGCAGAACCAGCGGGTGGCGGCGCGCATCCTGCTCGACGGCAAGGCCGGCGTGCTCATGGTCGATCGCGGGCCCTTCCTCGAATCCGGAGGGGGGCGCATCACCTACGTCGTGGACGGCGATCTCGCCCATCGTCGCCGCATTCGCACGGGACTCGTCAGCGTCGGCCGCGTGGAGATCTTGAGCGGTCTCGAACCGGGCGAGCAGATCGTTGTGTCCAATCTCGACGCCTTCGCCGACGCCGACACCGTCTACCTCAGCGACTGATTCGATTCAGGTCACGATCTTCCCGGTACGTGCATGCGTACACCGGGAAGCAAGTCGAAAAGATGCGGGGTTGCAGCGGAGCGACGCCCGCCCTAAGGCAGGCGTGCGCTCACGCGCGCTCAAACGTTGCGGGTCGCGATCGCCGGGGCGACGCGGCTGGCGCGCAGGGCCGGGAAGCTCGCCGCAATCAGGCTCACCGTCCACAGGCAGAAAACGGCCGCGAGCGGATAGCGCCAGTCGAGACGGGGCAACTCGAAGCTCGTTTCCAGCCAGTACGCCACCGCGACGGTCAAGATGATCCCGCCGACCGCGCCGGCCGTGCTGATGAGCCAGTTCTCCACCAGGAAATAGCGGACGATGTCGCGCCGCGTGGCGCCGAGCGCGCGCCGCGTGCCGATCTGTCGCGTGCGCTGAGAAACGAACCAGGATGCGAGGCCGACGATCACCAGCGCCGTGAGCCCCACGAGCAGCCCTATGACCAGCATCAGCATGGTGGTCATGGCCCGATCGGTCTCGTAGCTTCGGGCGGCGATCTCTTCATGGCTGCGCACACAGCGGATGACGCGATTGGGGTTCAAGGCGACGAGGCCGGCTTCGAGATCGGCCATGAACGAATCCCGGCGACCCGGCTCCAGACGCACGAGATAGCGGGAGGACTCGAACACGGTGATGTCGGGCTGGAAGACGTTGCGATCGACGCCGTTCCAGTTCACCCAGGAACCCTGCATGTGATCGATGATGCCGATGATCTCGGACGGTGAGCCGTCGCCCCAGTAGACGGTCTTGCCGAGGGCGTCCTCGTCGCCGAAGAGTTCCTTGCCGAGGGCGTCGGTGACGATGACCCCCGGAGGCGTCACCGCCTCGGACTCGCCGCTGATCTCGACCTGGATCTCTTCCGGGCGGAAATTGCGGCCGCGGACGAGGTTCGCGCCAAGGGTCTCGAGCCCGAATTCGTCGATCTCGTAGCGGGCGCTGCCGACCGCGTCGATGGTCTCGTCGGGCGCCGTGCGCAGTCCCGTGCCCGAACCGCTGCCGGAGAGGGGAATCTGATTGATCTTGGTCGCCGCCACGACGCCGGGCTGTTCGCGGATCCAGGCGAGATCGCGGCGGATGTTGGCAAGGCCGTCGTAGTGCTCACCGACGCCTCGGATGGACACCGCTACGATGTTCGGTACGTCCATGCCGGTGGGCCGATTCATCTTCTCCATGCGCTGAGAGACGATGAACGCGGCGTTGACCATGATCGCAAGGCTCACCGCGATCTGCAGAGCGACGAGGAGCGTGCTTGTCTTGTGGCGCGCAAGGGCGCGCAGGATCGGTCCGATCTCCATGGGCAGGCTCCTACTGCGTCTTCAGTTGCTGGGCGGGGGACAGGCGCGTCACCCGCAGGGCTGGGTAGACGCCGGCAACGAGGCTTGCCGACACGGCGATCGCGAGCGCTGCCGCCACCATGGTCCAGTCGAGGGCGAACATGCCCTCCGGAGCGCGCGAAATCGCGGTGCGCAGCCAGCCGAGGCCCGCGTAGCACAGGCCGATGCCGAGGGTGCCGCCCAGGGCTCCGAGCAGGGCGACCTCGGTCAGGTTCTGATTGACGATCTGCAGACGCGTCGCGCCGAGGGCGCGGCGCAGACTCATCTCCGCGGCCCGGCCCTCGAAGCGAGTCAGGAGCAGCGAAATCGACGACAGCAGACAGACAGCCAGAAAAAGGAAACCGAGACCCACGAGCACGCTGACGTCGGCGGCGACGACCTCGTTGTAATCCATCCACGCCATCACATCGTGGACCTGATTGTTCAGTGGCCGTTCGAAGCGCCCGAGCTTCTTCTGTTCGAGCACGTAGGCATCCAGGTGCGCGAGATAGGCGTCCCGATCCGCGCGCGTCGGCAACTCCGCCCAGTACTGCAGCCACGCCGATTCGGAATTGAGCCAGTCCTCGAAGGTGATGACCTGCTCGGGCTTCCAGCCCCAGTCGCTGCCGTAGGAGGGCAGTTCCATCACCGGCGTCAGCGCCAGGGGCAGGAAGACTTCCTCGACCTCCTGGAAGGGGTTGTTCACGACGTCGTAGAAACGCGGCACGGGGTCCCAGTCGTCGAGGACGCCGACGACCGTGAAGGCGCGATCATTGGCCACCACGCGCTCGCCCACGGAATCTTCGCCGCCGAAAAGGCGCTCGTTGATCGCGCGCGACAGGACGATCACCTGCTCCGCGGCGTTCTCCGCGCGAGCGTCCCAGCCACCGCCGTAGAGGAAGGGGGGCTCGAACATGGGGAAGAAGTCCCTTGAGGTGACCCGCGCGGAGACCTCGAAGGGCAGGGCATCGCCGCCGGGTGCGATGACGAGCCCCGACTCGAACATGCCGACCTGACGCGGTGCGCCGTCCATGCGCAGGAGATTATCCACGTCACGCCAGGTCCACTGGATCGGCGCGCGCTCCGGGCGGTCCTCGTCGAAGGGGCGCAGCGGGTCCCAGCTGTCCACCTGGACTCGGTAGAGCACGTCGTCCTTCTGCGGAATCGGATTGCCCGACATGATCGTGTAGATCGCGAGCATGGTGACCGATACGCCGATGCCGAGGGCAATGGCGAGGGCGACGAGGGCGGTCAGCACCGGGCTGCGGCGCCAGCTCCGGATCGTGTCTGTGAGGTAGTAGCCCAGCATCGTCAGGTGCCAGTTCGCAGTGGCTGTTCTTCTTCCCCGTTGGCATTGCCATCGGCATGGCCGTCGGCATGGCCGTCGGCATTGCCGTCGAGCATGCGGATCGTGCGCCCTGTGCGCGCTGCGAGCGCCGGGTCGTGGGTCACCATGACGATGGTCGTGCCGCCGCGATTGATCTCCTGCAGGAGGTCCATGACCTGCCCAGCCATCTGCGAGTCGAGATTGCCTGTCGGCTCGTCGGCGAGGAGGAAGAGCGGGTCGCCGGCCAGCGCCCGCGCGATCGCGACCCGCTGCTGCTGGCCACCGGAAAGCTGGGAAGGGAGATGGCGCAGGCGCGTAGACAGGCCGACGCGCTCGAGCGCGTGCTCGATCCGTTCGCGTCGCTCGCCATTGCCGAGGCCGCGATAGCGGAGCGGGACGTCGACGTTGTCGAAGAGGTTCAGGTCCGGGATCAGATTGAATGATTGAAAGATGAAGCCGATCTTCTCGTTGCGGATGCGTGAGCGGGCAGCGTCATCCAGCCCCCGGACCTCCTGTGCCTCCAGGGCGTAGCTGCCGCCGTCGAAGGTCTCTAGCAAACCTGCGATGTTGAGAAACGTCGTCTTGCCTGAGCCGGAAGGCCCCGTGACTGCGACGAACTCGCCGTGGTGCACCTGGAGCGACAGATTGTTCAGGGCTCGTGTCTGAATGGTGTCCGTCTGGTACACCTTTTGAATGCCCTTCATCTCGAGCACGTATGCGCCTCGCAGCTTTGCGTCCATCGAAACTCAGACGTTAGCGGTCGCGCCTTGGTTTGAAATGGTGATGCGCTGGACAGAGATGTGTGCGAGACGGAACGATCTACGGTGCCGTCGCCGGGCGACGCGACGGCAACGGGTGCCTTGGAGGGACCGATGAGCGATCGACTCGATATTCACGAACGCGTCCTCAACGCTACGAGCAGCGCAGCGCTGATGGATGCCTACGACGAGTGGGCGGAGCACTACGATGCGGATCTTGTAGAGGGCCAGGGCTATGTTGCGCCCGTGCTGGCGGTGGAAGCGCTGTGTCGTCATCTTCCGCCGTCGGCCCGGGTGCTCGATGCGGGATGCGGGACCGGACTTGTCGGCGACGCCCTCAAGGCGCGCGATTATCACGATCTCATCGGCATCGACTATTCACAGGCCATGCTCGCCAGGGCGAAGGCGAGGGGGTGCTATGCATCGCTCATGCAGGCCGATCTCACTGCGCCCCTCGATCTGGCCACCGACGCGTTCGACGCCGCCATCTGCGTCGGCACGCTGACCCTGGGTCATGTCGGCCCGGCCGCCCTCAGCGAACTCACGCGCGTCGTGCGTGCAAACGGGATTCTGTGTTTCACGGTCCGTGCAGAAGCGTGGGAGACCGAGCCCTATGAAGAAATGCTCGCGCAGCTGATTGCGGCGGGGGTCTGGGCGCCGCTTTCGTGCGCGCGCGTTGACTACATCCGCGCTGAGGGATCGCGTTGCGAGCTCTGCGTGGGTCGTGTCGTCAGCTGATTCCGCTGGGAGGCCCCGCTCATGCACTGGCATACGCGAGTACCCTGCAGCGTCGAGCCGCATGCGATCGGCAAGGCGGTCCTGGCTGCTGCGCGTCTGTCTCCGCAGGTGCCGCGCCAGGATTCAGCCGCGGCCGTCGGGGGGGCGCACCGCTCCGGTTTAGCCTGGTGGGGCCGCGCAGGGGCGCCATGGCGCTGGGTCTTTCGCGTGGTGCGGGTGTTATGAAGGGGGGCGCGGAAGCAATTGCATCGGTCCTCCGGGAGGCGCGAGCGTTTCTCGACCCGCTTGCCGCTGAGCGCACTGCCGAGCTTGACGCCGCATTCGCACGTCACTCGCTCGAGCGCGACGCCCTGCAGGCGGCTTTCGTCTTCGTGGGGAGCGCGGCCATCGCCGGCATGAACGCACTGATCGATTTCATCTACGGCACCACGGAAACGCTGGGACTGAATGCGTTCCTCTCTGTGGGCTGTCTGGTCAGTGCGTACCTCACTGCGCGCATCGAGTCTGTCGAGCGTATGCAGGCAGTCGCGAACACCATGGCGGGTGTTACGTGCGCTGCGCTGCTGCTGACGAAGTTCCAGCTGCCCAGCGCCGACTGGTTTATTTACTACGCGGACATTCTGGTGGTCATCGCGCTCTGCTTGCTGGTCCCCACAAGTTTTCGAATCAAGGTGCTGTGCGCCGTGCTGGTCTTGTCCTCCGCGGCCGTGCTGATCGAGCGCGCCCCCTGGCCTGATGCGATTGGGGCGGGCGTCCTGCTTCTGCTTGCCGGCGCAGCAGTGCTGTCGCTGATCGCAGAACGGTTTTCGCGGGCGGCGCACTACGCATCTTTCCTCGGCCTTGCGCGCGAACGTGAAATCAACGAGGCGCTGCGTTCGGCGCGCCAGCAGATCGGCACCCTGGAGCGCCTGCTGCCCATCTGTTCCTACTGCAAGAATGTGCGAGACGAATCGGGCAACTGGTCCGGCCTTGACGACTATCTGGCCAAGCATGCGGATGTGGATCTGTCGCACAGCATCTGTCCACGTTGTTTTGCCGAGCTGCATCCCGGCGAAGGCCCGTGACGGGGCGAATGAGGGAAGAATCGAGCACTTGGCGGTTGTTTGTTAACACTCGATAACAAACCCCCGAGTGCGCCCGTGTCAGTCTCGAAGCTCCTAGAAGCGGCACGTGCGGCCCTTGCCGTGAGTCGCCGTTGTAGGGCGTTTGGATCACACGTGCGAATGCCTGGGCGATGCGTGCTTCATGACACAGGGGGTCCGGCCCATGGGGCAGGCAGGGCAGGGAACGGCGCTCGTGGTGGATGATGAGCGGCCTATCCGCAGACTTTTACGCAATTGGCTGCGCGAAGCGGGCTGGCAGGTGCGCGAAGCTGCATCGGTCGAAGAGGCCCTTAAGGTCGCGGCTGCGGAGTCGATTGAATTGCTGGTGACGGACCAGGTGATGCCGGGCGATCTCGACGGCGCCACGCTTGCCCGTCGCCTGCAAACGCTCGATGAACACAAGGCCGTGGTCATCGTCACGGGACGGGCCACGGTCGAACTGCGCGAGGAGTTCTGCGTACTGGAAAAGCCCTTCACCGAGCCAGGGCTGCGGCACTCCGTTGAAGTCGCGCGGGTGCGGGCCGCAGGGGGTGCGGCGGCTGGGCCCAATCCGAGTCCCGCCTAGGGCTTATCATTCGAGCAAGGTTGGCTTACAAACTATTTACGTCGAAGGTGAACGCGATCTGTGAAGATGCCTGAGGGCATGGAGGTACAGAGATGGCATGGATTCTCATAGTCGATGACGAGCCACCGGTTGCGCGCGCGATGCGCCGCTCTCTGGTGCAGGAAGGCCTCGAAGCAATCATCGCCAACGATCTGGATGCGGCGCGCTCCGTGCTGCAGGTGCGGCAAGTGAGTCTGGTGCTTCTGGATCTACGGCTCGGCAATCAGAAGAGTTTCGACTTCGCGCGCGAAGTTGCCGAAGCAAGTGGCACGCCCATCATGTTCGTGACTGGCAGCGACGATGTTGTCGACAAGGTGATCGCGTTCGAGATCGGCGCGCACGACTACATCACCAAGCCCTTCGATAGCGCCGAGCTCGTTGCGCGCGTGCGCGGCCTTGTGCGGCGAACGCGATTGGCGGCGGCCGCCGGTGAAGTCCGCAAGGGCGACTGTTTCCGGATCGGCGACTACGCCTTCGACTTCGAGCGAAGCATCGTTCAGCCCGAGCTGAAGTTGACTCGATTCGAGCTGCAGCTCCTGCGCCTGCTGGCCCACAACCAGGGCAGTGCGGTCACGCGAGAGCAGATCTCGCTCGCGATCAATCGCCGGTCCCATCACCCAAGTGATCGGACGATCGACGTGATGGTCAGCAAGCTGCGAAGCAAGCTTGGCCCGCACTTCGTACGAACGGTACGCGGGGAGGGGTACTCCCTCGGCGTTGACGCCGAGGCTCTGGAGAAGCTGGAGGAGGCAGCGCCCCCTGCGTCTGAGGTGCGCACGCTGCCAAGGGCTACGCTCCTCCCTGGCGCCGCGTTCTAGCGCTCGCGCGCGTCGGACGTGCTGGAACCCGTGAGCACCGCGTCCAAGGCGTCGATGTCGACCGGTTTGTAGAAGGTCGGAACGCCCTCCAGAACGCTCTCGCGATAGCCCGTCATGGCTGCAACGGGTATTTCGGGGTGATTGGACTGAATCCAGCGGGCGAGGTCTGTTCCGATCTCGCCGCCGGCCATGACGCAGTCGGTTACGACCGCGTCAGGTTTCTCTCCGAGGTGAAAGCGGGCAAGGGCCATGGCGGGTGAATCGAACTCGCGCACCGTCCAGCCCAGCCGCTCCATAGGCACCTTCATTGCGCGTCGAACGGACGCGTGATCGTCGATGATGAACACGCAGCCGCGCACCGTATGCTCCTGCTTATCGGTGTCTTCCTGCGGCGGCTCCTGCTGTTCGGCGGCGGCTTCTTCGCGAGCTGGCGGAGCGGACCTGAGGTTTCTGGGGGGCTCTTCACTGTGCAGCCGAAAGCGCAGGACCGTCCCCTGTCCCGGTGAGCTATCGATCGTGAAGATCCCCCCGGCGTCCTCGATGGAGTTGCGGATTTGCGGCAGGCCGAGGCCGCGACCGGCCCCCTTTGTCGTGTCGGGCAGCTCGCCCGATGCATCCACCTCGATCCCCGGCCCGTTGTCTTCCACCTCGATGACGACCGCGCGGTCCAGGGGCTCGACGCGGATCTCGATTTCTGGCGTGGGCGCCTCTTCCCAGCTCTCGATGGCTTCGATGGCATTCTTCACTGCATTGATCAGTGCACGCTCCAGCTCTGATGGTGAGCACCAGGCAGCCACGTCGTCCGGGCAATCGATCTCCACGTGGGCGTCGCCCCCGGTGAACATGCGCTGGACGCGCGCGACCAGCGGGGCCAGCGGAAACGTTGCGGACGCTTCGACCCCTTCTGCATCTACATTGCGCAGCTGTTTGAGCAGGCGCTCGCTCAGCTCCAGCATGGACGCGATGTCCTCCACGGCCTCCTCGCGATCCTCTGGGGAGCCGTCTTTGAGCAGGGGCAGAACGCTGTACAGCACCGTGACGACGTTCGCCAGGTCGTGAGCGAGCGTGGAGGAGAGCTTTTCGAGCGCCCGCGCACGCTCGGTCTGCTGCACCTGCGCCTGGAATTCGAGTTCCTTGGTGATGTCGAAATAGAGAATCCACACGCATGGCCGACCGGCGAGGTCTACGGGTATCTCGATCGGACGGAAGTGTCGCTCCGTTGCCCCGCCGCCGAAGGTCACGAGTTTCGAGCCGTCGTAGGGGTTTCTGCGGCGAACGACGTCAGCGAGGGCATCGAAGTCTCTCATTCGCTTGCCCACAAGGCGCTTGCGCGTGGGGGGCGCGAGCTTGCGAATGGCGGGGTTGATCGCGAGGACGCGTTCCTGCTGATCGATGATCATCATCGGCAGCGTCGATGCCTCCAGAACGGAGTTGACCAGGGGGAGATTGTGCGCGCGGCGGCCGAGAAGGAAGCCGAACTCGCGGCCGTCGCGGCCCCGTGCCCAGGCAGTGAGGATGTGGGGATAGCTGGTCCGCGTGTTGGCGCCCGGAACCACGTCGTCGCTCTGTTCGACCGACTCGAGATGCCCGGGCCGACCGGTCCGACGGCCCGCGATGCGGTAGGCCTCGAAATCATCCGAAAGGGTGAAGTCTTCCTCGCGAAGTGGGTCAAAGGCGCGCACCTCGCCTGAAGCCTTCTCGCGCCATTGCTGCAGGAGCGGCACTGCGCCGTCGGGGTCCGCGAGCGGCTTCAGCACCGACTCCGTGAGCGCGATGCAGGCAGCGTCGTCGATTGCTTTCAGTTCGAGGGCGAATTCCGACTCGGTGCGCGCATGCAGCGTCGCCAGTGCTGCGCCGCCATCGCGACGGCGCAGGAGCGAGATGGATTCCGTGTTGCAGGCCTGTATGAGGCGCCGCAGTGCGTGATCGCCATCGAGGTAGGCGTCATTGAGCATCGCGGCAGCGGCGTCGAATGACAGGCTGACCGCGTCGCCGTCAGGTTTCTCGAAGACAATAATCATCGCCGCAGCGGTCGCCGCCCGCGTTTCTGCCTCTTTTGGGTCTGCTACCTCTACCCGATCTTGACTGGCCAGCGTAAACCTCTCCCAGTTTTGCCTGTGCCCGCCGGTCCCTGTGCGCCTTACCGGTGGATCGACCGACCTGCACCAACCTTAAGCGCCGCTCATCAGTGCAGGTGACGGCACTTACTTTTGTTTACCTCGATCCTCCTTACGAAGGTGCCGCGGTTCTTCGCGCCCCCTTCACAGTGCATCACGCAGCCTAACCCAATTGCGAGATCGCCCAGGGTGCACCCGTGCGCGCATTGATACTCTTGCTGACGACAGTATTTGCCTCCTCTGCGCTGCATGCGGTCGAGGAGCCTGACTTCACGATCGTCGCGGCGTCCGACGCGTTCGAGGTTCGGCGCTACGCGCCTTATATCGTTGCGGAAACAGACATCGCTGCAACCTTCGATGGCGCCGGCAATCGCGGTTTCCGAGTGCTTGCGGGCTATATCTTTGGCGAGAACACCTCGCGTGCCCGCATAGACATGACCGCGCCGGTCACGCAACGAGCGGGTGAACGTATTGCAATGACCGCGCCCGTCCTGCAGCGAGCCGGTACGGAGGATGCGGAGCAGCGCTGGGTGATCGGGTTCGTCATGCCCGCGGAGTTCACCCTTGAAACCCTGCCTGAACCCCAGAGCGATCGAATTCGCATGCGCGAAGTGCCGGCGCGGTTCGTTGCCGTGCGGCGCTACACGGGACGCTGGACCGAAGCGCGCTTCCGCGAACACGAGCAGTCGCTGCGCGAGGCCCTGGCAGGATCTGCCTGGCGCATGATCGGCGACGTCGAATACGCGCGCTACGACCCGCCGTTCAAGCCCTGGTTCCTGCGCCGCAACGAGGTCATGGTCGAGGTCGCGCGCGCCCGCTGACCGGCGCGGCCTTCGCGACGCGCTGCCAGGCTCCGCGTCCGCGAACGCGTCCGCGTCCGCGTCCGCGAACGCTCGCTTACTGCGCGCATGCGGCACTGACTGCGCCTTCGCCGGCGCCCATGTGCAAGGCAGCATGGCTGCCGGGCAGCTCACGACCTCGCGGGTCGAATGGGCTGGGCGGACGCCGGCCGGGCCCGGGCACCTGTCTTCCGGTGCCGGTCCCGCCCTGTTCTCGCGGCGCTTTGCGAGGTGTTGGTCCCTGCCGTGCCGCTTCGCGAGGGCGCTTGCAGCGGCGCGTTCTCCCCATGCAGCGGGGGTTGCGGCCGCCCCCTCCTCCCGATGCCTGCTGCGCGCAGGTCGTCCGCCCTCGCAACGGAAGGCTCGGCCTCTTCAGTTTCTGCCTCTGATGCCGACCTGAGTCTTAGGGAGACGCGGGGGGCTCCGATCGAGATGCCGGTGGGTTCGACCCTGCTTCGAGTGCGGAGCTGGCGCAACTGCCCTGCGCCGCTGTCACGGGACGTGTCTCCCCCTCGCATTTCGGGGAGACGCGTATGACTCCGCATCCTGAGGATGCGCCTGCTTCGATCCGGGATGGCTCGATCCCGGAGGGTTCGGTCTCGGATAGTTCGGTCTCGGATGGTCCGGTCTCGGATAGTCCGGTCTCGGATAGTCTGATCCCGGACACCCTTTCCGAGGACACCCGTCAGGCCGCTCTGCGGCAGGAAAACGCGGCGCTCCGCGCGCGGGTTCACGCGCTTGAATCTCAGGTGCAGGTGCTCGAGCAGAGCGGTGTGCGCCTGCGCAACGCGCAGCAGATTGCGGCCATCGGCGACTTCATCTGGCACGAACACAGCGGCGAGATGGTCTGGTCGGACGCGCTCTACGACATCTTCGCGGTGCCGGTGGGCGAGTCCGTCGACTTCGCGGATTTCGGCAGAGATCTCGGTGGCACGTCCGAGGACCAGGCAGGCATTCGGCGGTGGCTCGAAGCAGGTTTGGTCGCGGGTTCGGCGAAGCTTTCGTCCCATGAATACCGAACGATTCGCGCTGATGGCCGACCCATGGACGTGCGCGTTCAGGCCGCAATCCAGCGAGATGCGACAGGCGCCGCGACGGTGTTCGGGGCAGTGCAGGACATCACCGAGTACCGCGAGCTGCAGCGCTTCAATTCCCAGGTCGTCGAGGCGTCGGTGCACGGCGTTTTCGTCCTCGGACTTCAGGGCCAAGGGTTCAAGTTCGTGAATGCGGCGCTGACCGAGCTGATGGGGTATTCGGCCGAGGAAGCGTATGGCTGGAGCGAGGCGGAATCGTTCAAGGTTCTTGATTCGCGCGATACGAAGGCGTTTCTCACCTTTGTCGGAGCGGTCGCCAAGGCCGATGACGGTCAGGTCGTCATTTCCAGCTACCGCTTGCGTGCGAAGTCCGGACAAACGCTGTGGGTGCTCGCGCGCGGTTCCGTGTTCGAGCGCGACAGTGACGGGCATGCACTGTCCATGCTCGGGTTCAACATCGATGTAACGTCCGAGCGTGAGCTCGAGCGTCTGAATACGCGGATCCTCGATTCCGCTTCGACGGGAATCTTCGTTCTCGATGTTCAGCATGTGCGCTGTGTCTATGCGAATCCGGGCATTACGCGCATGAGCGGCGTCTCCCTGGAGGTGCTGCGGGGGTTCGGGAAGGATCAGATCTTCGGAATGATTCATCCCGATGATCGAGCCCTGGTCGACGACTTCCTGCTCGGGTTTCGGGTCGATCGCGACGCGCATGCGGTCACGGAGTGCCGCGTGACGAACGAAAGGGGCGAGCTGACCTGGATGAAGGTCTCCGCCTCGGTCTTCGATCGGGGCGCCGACGGAGCGCCGCTCACGATCCTCGGCTTCTTGATCGACATCACGGAGCAGAAGCGTCTGGAAGCCTTTAACGACCGCATTGATGCCTCAGCCGTAACCGGCATCTTTACCTTCGACATTCGGGAAATTCGCTACACCTACGCGAACGAGAAGGCGATCGAGATGCTTGGCTATTCCGAGGACGCGCTGCTCGCGATGTCCGGAGAGGAGACCTTTCGCGTCGTTCACCCCGAGGATCGGGACGCGGTGCGCGGATTTATAGCAAAGATCGCCAAGGTGCCCGACTCCCGGACGGTCGGCGCGAGCTACAGATTGCTGACCCGCTCCGGAGAGACGCTCTGGGTGGTTGTCCGCGCCTCCGTGTTCGAGCGAGATTCGAACGGGGACCCGGTTTCTCTGCTCTGTTTCAGCCTGGACGTGTCTGAGGAACGGCGCGCGCAGGGCATGAACGATCGCATCATGGCGTCAACCGTCACTGGCATCGTGGTTGCCGATATGCGTTCGGGCACGTATCGCTACGTGAATCAGCGGATGGCCGACATTCTCGGATACTCGGTCGACGAGTTGATGAGCATGCAACCTGAGGCGCTGATGCAGCTCGCGCATCCGGACGATCGCGAGGTCATGCAGAGCTTCACGCAGCAGCTTCTGGCCGCAGAGGACGGGGCGGTGTGCGTTGCTGAAGTGCGCTACGTGACGCCCTCCGGCGATACGCGATGGATCACCATGCATGGCACCGTGTTCGAGCGTGACGCCGATGGCGCGCCTCTCTCCGTCATCGGCTTCAACCTTGACATCACCGAGACGAAAGCTGCCCAGCTCGCCCTCGAACGACGCAGTGCGGGCCTTGAGGCGTTCGCGAAGATCGCCGCCCATGACCTGCAGGAACCGCTGCGCACGATCAAGAGCTTCGTTGGCGTACTGGAAGACGCGCTCGGTGATGAACTCGACGACTTGCCGCGGCAAAGCATGGGCTTCATCACGAACGCAGCGGAGCGCATGTCCAGCCTGATTACAGATCTGCTGGATTACTCGCGCGTGGGCCTCGGCGAGCTTGAGCGTGAGGTCGATATGCATGGCGTACTCGACGAAGTGCTGTTCATCCTTGCTGCGCGAATCGCGGAGACGAAAGCGTTCGTCGAGGTTGGTCCGTTGCCCAGCGTCGATGGGCGTCGAGACGACTTCGTGATGCTGTTCCTGAATCTGATCACCAACGCCATCAAGTATCGCCAGCCGGAGGTGCCGCCCTGGGTTCGCGTGGGGTGCGTAAGAGAAGGATCGAACCTCCACTGGACCATTCGCGACAATGGCATCGGTATCGAGCAGAAGCAGCACGAGCGCATCTTTGGTGTGTTTCAGCGCTTGCATCCGCGTTCGGAGATTGACGGTTCAGGTATTGGCTTGGCGCACTGCCGCAAGATCGTGGAAGGCTTCGGCGGGCGAATCTGGTGCGAGTCGGAGCCTGAGCTCGGATCGACCTTCCACTTCGTGGTGCCGGGCCGCGCGCCCAGGGCGGGAGAGGCCAGGGAATGAGATCCAGGTCCGGCGCGCTCTGGCTCGTGGATGACAACGAGGCGGACAATTTCCTCCATGCCCTGGTGCTCGAGCGCGCGGGGTGGGACGGGGAGGTCTGTATTTTCGAGCGCCCGGAGCACGCCCTCGCGGCAGCGCTGGACGATGGTCGATCACTGCCGGCCGTGCTCCTGCTCGACGTCAACATGCCTGGCATGTCCGGCTGGGAGTGGCTCGAGCACGCTTCGATGTCAGTACCGGACATGCTGCAGCGCACGCGGATTCATGTGCTGACAACATCTGTAGACAAGTACGACCTGGACAGGGCGAAGGCGATCACCGGCCTTGCGGGCTTCATCGAAAAACCGTTGTCCGAATCGGATGTCGATACGCTCTAGCGGGATCATGCCCCCGCTGAGGCGATGCGCGGCTTGCAGCTCAGGCTCCCGATTGCGACGCGGGCACGCCTTCCCGGAGCGGTAGCATCGCGCTCACCGTCTGCAGCAGCTTGGCGGGCGTGAAGGGTTTTTCGACCAGGCGTTGCCGGTCGGAATCGTTCAGTGAATCGGCGAGCACCGGGTCGTCGACGAAACCTGACACGTAAATCACGGGCAGGTCCGGGCGCCTGGCGAGGAGCTCCGCGCACAGCGTGGGACCGTTCGTCCCAGGCATGATGACGTCGCTGATGATCAGGTCGATCTCGTCGGCGTGTGCTGCAAACAGCGCACGTGCGGGGTCGGGACCCTCCGCGGCGAGGCAGCGGAAGCCCGCGCGAGTGAGCATGGTCCTGACGATGCCGACCACCATCGGTTCGTCATCGACGTAAAGGATCGTCTGCTGCGCACAAGGCGACGCCGCGCGCGCTGCGGGAACTTCAGCTGGAGAACCGTCGTGTGCGACGAACTCTGGCAGAAAGATCTGCACGGTGGTCCCGCGGTGCTCTTCACTCGTGAGCGATACGTCGCCGCCAAACTGGCGCGCGAGAGAGAGCGTAGAACTCAAGCCGAGACCGCTGCCTTCCCCGGTGGCCCTCGTGGTGTAGAAGGGCTCGAAGGCGCGGGCCTGAACTGCCGTCGGCATGCCGCAGCCCGTATCCGTCACCTCGATGCAGATGGCTTCTTCGCCGCGGCGTGGGTCCGGTCGGCGACAGCTGCGCACGATCAGGCGGCCGCCGTTGCGCATTGCGGCGCGCGCGTTCAAAGCGAGGTTCACGACCATCTGCTCGACGATCTGGGCTTCGGCCCGAATGCTGCTCCCTTCCGAGCGCGTATCGATTACCAGGGTTATGTGCTCTCCGAGAATCCTTTCAAGGAGCGGCTGAAGTGCGTGCAGGCATGCGTCTACATCGATGACGGACATACCGCTCGAGCGCTGCGTGCGAAAGGACAGGAGCTGGCGCGTGAAACGCATGGCGCGCTCCGCCGCCTCCGAGACCGCTTCGACTGAGTGGGTGAGGTTTGCCTGCCTGCTCACGCCCTCGCGGAGGATTTCGGTGTGGCCCAGGATGACCTGGAGCATGTTGTTGAAGTCGTGGGCGATGCTGCCCGCCATCTGCGCGACCGTGTCCACGCGCTGGGCGCGAACGAGGGTGTCAGCGGCCTGCGCGCGCTCGCGTGCATAGCGGATGATGCGCAAGAACGCGTGGTGATCGTGGTTCCCCTTCACCACGAAGTCCTGAGCGCCGAGCGCCACCGCCCGCTCGCCCATGTCCTCGGAGTCGAGTCCGGTGAGCACCACGATCGTGGTGTCTGTCGGGCGGCTCAGGAAGCGGTTGAGCGTGTCTTCTCCCGCGCAGTCTGGGAGCACCAGATCCAGCAGCACAATGTCGAAGTGTGCTTCTTCGAGGGCCTGTTCTGCGGCCGCTGCGGAGTGCACCTCAATGACTTCGTAGCGCTCGTCGGCGGCGCGGGACAGGAACTGCCTAACGAGCGCCGCATCCGGCGGGTTGTCCTCTACCAGAAGAACGCGCGTGCCGCCTCGTTCCGGTGCCGCGGAGCGGCCGGGGGCGTTCGCGTCAGCGTCCGCGTTCGCGTTCGCGTTCGCGGCTGCGGCTGCGTCTTCGTTCGCGGCTGCGGCTGCGGCTGCGTCTGCGTTCGCGTCAGCGTTCGGCAAAGCACTCAGGGGCGCATTGGCACGCGCGCGCGCGTGCTCTGAAGGGTCATTCGTGTCGTGGTGGCCATCGTGGAGCGAGCGGATCTGCGCCGTGGGCGGGAGCACGATGCTCAGCCAGAAGGATTCGATCCCCTGCAGCGCTTCGCGAAAGCCGCCTGCGGTGACTGGCTTGGTGATGAAGCTTCTAACGTGCGCGCGGTAGCCCGCGCTGATCGTCGCTTCGTCGTGTGCATCTGTCAGCATGATCACAGGCAGGTGGGCGGTGCGGGGCTCATTGCGGATGGCTTCGAGCACCTTGAGGCCACTGATCCCGGGCAGGCTGGTGTCGAGGAGGACGAGATCGGGAAGGGTCTGTCTGGGATCGCGTAGGCGCTGAATTGCAGCTTCGCCAGAGGTGGTCGATTCCAATTGATTCAGCACGCGACACTCCAAGAGCGCGCGGCGGGTCAATTCGGCATGGGCATTGTCATCCTCCACAAGGAGGATCTGCACGGTCCGCTGGGCTACCTGTGGCTTCACCGCTGCTCCAAGGGGCGCGCGGGCCCCGAACTTCATGTTCGAGCCGGCGCTCATCGGGCAGGCCCGTGTGCTCTGTCCTGCTTGCAGATCGGCGCCCAGCTCCCGGGTCGCCCGCGCTGGCGGTGAGCGCTACGTATCCGCCTCGGGCCAGCTGAAGCGGTCTCGCTTCACCTCAGGGGTGCGTCCCTCCGGATTCCTGTCGGCTGATTGCTGCGCGACTTTAGGGGCGCGCTGGACGTCGACAGACTTCACGCCGCACACTTGTGGGGTCAAAGCGAGTGCGGACCATGGCGGAACGCGACGAAGACATGCTGGTCGCCCTTCGGCGGATCATGCGGGCGGCGGACCTCTACTCCCGGCAGCTCTCCAAGCGAGCAGGTCTTACAACGCCTCAATTGCTGGTCCTTCAGGCAATCCGCGACCTCGGCGACGTGACCATCGGCACGATTGCCCGCCGCGTGAACCTCAGCCAGGCAACGGTCACGACCATCCTCGACCGGCTCGAGCAGCGCGGGCTCAGCTATCGCGAGCGGAGTACGATCGATCGCCGCAAGGTTCATGCGCACCTCACCGGAGAAGGTGAGCGCGCGCTGCTAGATGCGCCAAAGCCCCTGCAGGAGTCCTTCGTTCGGCGCTTCTCCGGCCTTGCCGACTGGGAGCAGAGCATGATCACGGCGGCCCTCCAGCGCGTGGCCGACATGATGGATGCGGGCGACATCGATGCGTCACCCGTACTGCACGTCGGGGCCATCGAGCGCGTGGCGGAAACTCTGCGTGAAGATGCGCCCCTTGAAAGCCGCGCAGTGCTCGCCGAGGGCGAGGAGCGGTCGGGCGCATCCTGAGGACAAGGGCTTCGAGGCGCTCACGTTTGCGTTCGCACCGGCAGCCGTTCTCATCACCGCCGCCATCCGGGCTTGGTGCCTGCTTCGATCGGAGTTGTCCATGAAGTGTTCACGCACGGTCGTCCTCCTTGTTTTCTGCGTCCTGAGCGCCTTGGGCGCCATGGGCGCTGGCTGTAGCGAGGCGCCGCCTCCTGTGCCGGACAGGCCGGCGGCCGTCGCCGAGCGGCCGCCCCTGGATGTTCGAGAGTCGACCATCCCCGCCATGCAGGCGGCCATGGCGGCGGGGGCGGTGACGAGCCGAGCGCTGGTGGAGGCCCATCTGCTGCGCATCGCGCTCTACGACGACGCCGTGAATGCGGTGATGACCGTGAATGACGCAGCGCTCCGGGAGGCGGATCGGCTAGATGCGGAGCGCGCGGCGGGGCGGGTGCGCGGTCCGCTGCATGGCATTCCCATCGCGCTGAAGGACAACATCCACACGATCGACATGCCGACGACTGGCGGGGCGCTCGCGTTCGAGGGGTTCGTGCCGCCCTACGAAGCGACCCTGACGACGCTGCTGCGCGACGCGGGCGCCGTGATCATTGCTAAGACCGTCATGACGGAACTTGCGAACTTCACGGCGCGGGGGATGCCCGGCAATTACAGCGCCGTGGGCGGCTACGGCCTCAATCCCTACGATCCGCGGCGCGATCCGCGCGAGGGTCGTGACGATGGCCGGCCGGTGCTGGGCGTCGGCGGATCGAGTTCGGGCATCGGTACGGCCATGAGCTTCTGGGCTGCGAACGTGGGTACGGAAACGTCGGGGTCGATCCTCTCGCCTGCGAACGCCAACATGCTCGCCGCCGTGAAGCCGACGGTGGGCCGTGTGAGTCGCTGGGGCGTGATTCCCATCGCCGCGGATCAGGACACGGCCGGCCCCATGGCGCGCACGGTAACCGATGCCGCGATCCTGCTCGGCGCCCTTGAGGGCGCGGCCCCGGATCCGAACGATGCCGCTACGGCCCGCTGTCCCGCCCCTGAAGGGGGCGACTACACGGCGTTCCTGGACGCGGGGGCCCTCGCCGGCGCACGTATCGGCATTCCCCGCGCGTATTACTACGACGCGGTCACTGCGCCCGGGTCGGATGAGATGCGCGGCGGCCTGAGCGAGGCGCAGCGTGCCGTCATGGCCGAGGCGATTGGTGCCCTGCGCGCCGCCGGCGCGACGATCGTGAATCCGGCAGACATTCCGAGCATCGTCGCCCCCGATGCAGCGGCGAACCTCCTCGCGCAGGGGCCGAGCAGCGTTCTGAACTACGGCATGAAGCGCGACTTCAATGCGTGGCTCGCGTCGCTCGGCGATACGGCCCCGGTGGCTTCGCTGACCGAACTGCGTGCATGGAACCTGGCTCATCGCGATCGCGGTACGCTCAAGTACGGGCAGGCGCGCCTGGACGGTGCCGATGAGATCGACCTCGAAGCGGACCGCGCCGCCTACGCGCGCGATCGTGCGCGGGACCTTGAGCTCAATGGGGCGCAGGGCATCGATGCAGCGCTCGCTGCGCACGATCTCGATGCGCTGCTGTTTCCGGGGTCCTGGGGGGCCGGCATCGCCGCGCGACCCGGCTACCCGACGGTGATCGTGCCCTTCGGTCGCGCCGCCCCGGAGGCGAATCCGCCCTTTCCCGAGGGTTTCGAGCCGGCTCCGCGTCCCTTCGGCGTGAGCTTCACGGGCACGGCCTGCAGCGAGCCGCGCCTGCTCGCGCTCGCCTATGCCTTCGAGCAGGCGACGCAGCGCCGCGAGGCGCCTGACTTCCCGTGAACGGTCGCGTGCAGGAAGGGGGCGCAGCCCGGTAGGCTGGGGCAGAGCTTGGCAGCGCATGGGGGCGCGGACGCATGGAATGCACGATCACAGGCTTGAATGCCTATCCGGTGAAGAGCTGCCGCGGTTCTGCGGTGGAAACGGCGCGATTGACCCCCGCAGGCATCGAGGGCGACCGCCAGCTCATGATCGTGCGCAATCAGAAGTTCGTGAATCAGGCCGCGGTTGCACAGCTTGCGCGCGTCGCGACCACGCGCCTCGACGCCAACACCATCGCGTTCGCGAACCCTGAAGGGGGGCGCCACGCGCATGCGGTCGCCAGCGAGGGCGAACGCTACACGCTGGAGTTCTACGGCGAGGCGGTAACGGTTGTGGATCAGGGCGATGCGGTGGCGAAGTTCGTCGCTGAGATCGCCGGCGCCGACGTGCGGGTTGTCGCGCTCGACACGCCGTTCCGGCGCAATGTGCAGCTCGAGGAGTTCGCGCTCGTCGATGGCACGGAGCAGGCGCGCTTCACGGACATCGCCCCGATTCTGGTGACGAACCAGGCGACGCTCGACGATCTGAACGGCCGCCTGGAGGTGCCAGTGCCCATGAATCGCTTTCGCGCGAACATCGTTGTCAGCGGCCTCGAGGCGTTCGCCGAGGATGCGCTCGCGTCACTCGTCGGCGAAGGCTTCGAATTGCTGCGCGCGACCTACTGCGAGCGCTGCGCCGTGACCTGCACGGATCAGGAGACGGGCGAACGCGCCCGCGAGCCGCTGGCGACGCTGAGGTCCTATCGCCATCGCGAGAACGGGTTTGCGGGCGGCGTGCTCTTCGGTGCCTATATGGCCGTACGGGGCGAAGGGACGCTGCGGCTGGGCGATACGCTGACCCTGAAGCACTGAGGCAGGCCCGCAGAGGCCGCGCCCGGCGCGGCACCAGCGCGCGACAACGCGCGGGCGCAGCGCCCCTGGGTTCGCGCGAGGCGCCCCCGGTGTCAGTCGGCGAACACTTCTTCGAGGAAGGCGTCGAGGCGCGCCCAGGAATCTGCGTCGGCCCCGGCGTCGTAAGCGACGGGCATTTCGAAGCGCGCGCCCATCTCGTCAGCGCCGGGGCTGGTGAAGCTGTGCTTCACGCCGGGATAGGACACAAAGCGCCAATCGGCGCCGGCGCTGATCATCTCGCCGGCAAAGGCCGCCACCGACTCGGCAGATATGAAGGCGTCCGCGCCGCCGTGGAGGACGAGCACGGAAGCCTTCATGGCGCTCGCTTCGGCCGTGACCGGACTGTCCAGTGAGCCGTGGAAGCTCGCTACGCCGTCGAGATCGACGCCGGCCCGCGCCATGGTTAGCACGACGCCGCCTCCGAAGCAGTAGCCAATGGCGGCGATATCGGATGCGTCGACCGTGACGTGGTCACCGAGCATTGCCTTCGCCGCCAGGAATCGGGAACGGCCGTTGTCCGCGCTCATCATCACGGCGCCCGCGAAGGCGCCCGCGTCCTGCGGGTGTGCGGCGGTCTTGCCGTCGCCGTACATGTCGACGGCAAGGGCGGTGTAGCCCATCTCGGCGAGCATGCGCGCACGCTCACGCACGTATTCGTTGTGGCCCCACCATTCGTGGACGACGAGTACGCCCGGGCGCGGACCTTCGATGGCATCGTCCCAGGCGATGTAGCCCTCGAACTGCGTGCCGCCGTCCTGGTAGGTCACTTCCTCGCCGCGAATCTCCGCGAACGCCGAGCCCGTGAGCAGGACGAGCAACGATCCGATCCAGCCTGCCTTCATTCCCGCGTCTCCCGCCGTTGAATGGAGGGGCGAAGATATTCGAGGTCGGCGCGGCCTCCAGCGGGGCTCTGGCCCAAGCGCACCGTCAGTCTTCCGCGCTTGGCAGATCTATCGACGCGACTCGATCACCGTGCGCGCTGCCCATGTACAGGCGTTCGCCGACGCGGAGCGCGACGGTCGTGTAGCCCATGGGCGCGCCGTCTCCTTGCACGACCACTTCCGTCTCGAGCGTGTCCGCATCGGCGCGCACGATCTCGTAGGGCAAGAGGCACGGCCCCTCGGTTACGGCCGCGCAGCTCTGGCCGAGGGCATCGTGGCGATGTGAGGCGACCCAGAGCGTGCCGTCCGCATCGACGGTGATGTTGTCCGGCTGACGCACCGCGAATTCACCGTCCACCGTGCCGCTTGCGCGATCGATGCGCACGGTCTTGTTGCCGAAGTACACGTTCACGAAGAGCTTTTCGTTGGCCGCGTCGACGGCGATGCCGTTCGGCATGAGCTGATCCGACCCTGGCACCTTGCTGAAGCCCGTATCGGCCTGCCATTCCCATACCCAGCCCGTCGTTTCGCCATTGAGGAGTCGTGCGCCGACGGCTTCGAGCGACTGGCGCTTGTCCCACATGTGCGTCACGAAGAAGCCGCCGTCCTGAAGTGCCGCGACGTCGTTGATGAAGGGGTCGCCGGGGGGCAGTGCACAGCCGCGCCAGGCGAGCTGCCAGGCATCATCGTTGTTGATGAGTTCGAAGAATTCGACGGCTTCGCGCAGGCCGTGATTCACGACCAGCAGCTGGTGCCGCCCATCGGCACGCGTGATCAGGTCGATGCCGTGCGGGCTGAATGCTCGGATATCGGGCGCAGGGCAGGCCGGATCGCCCCAGCGGTCGCCTTCGGCCGACCAATCGATTTCGATCGAGGCGCGGTCACCGCTCGCGAGCGACAGCGTAGACAGCGCGCCGGGCGTGTCCATCATGAATTCGCCCATTTCGCTGACCAGGAGCAGCGCGCCGTCCGGCGTGAGCACGAGGTCCTCGGGATTCTGATAGCCGCAGTGCGCCGAGATGCCGGCTACGGTCTCGCAGCCGAGCAACTCGGTGGCAACGGCGGGCTGCGGCAGGCCCGAGGCCGCGGCGACAGCTGCGCGCTCGGGATTTCCTGCCTCGACCGGTGCGGCCGCGGGGGACTCGGCTGCAAGCACTTCCGGCGATGGCGCAGGTGCCGGAGCAGACGACTCCGAGCACGCTGCGAGCAGCACTACGAGCGGAGCTAGGATGGTAAGCGTGCGCATGGGCGTTCCCTCCGGTTCTTGATGAGCGTGCATGGTCAGGAGGCCGCGACGGAGCCGCCGTCGAGTGCGATGGTCTGCCCGACGACATAGGCCGCGGCGCGCGAGCACAGAAAGATCGCGAGTCCCGCCGCGTCCTCTGGCGTGCCCACGCGGCCGGAAGGATTGCGCTCGCCCACGGCCTCCCAATCGACACCGTCGGTGGCGCCGCCGAAGCCGACGCCCGTGGACAGCATCCAGGTCGGAAAGGGGCCCGGGGCAATCGCGTTCATGACGATGTGCTCGCGCACCAGGTGCGCGCCGAGCACGCGGGTCATGTGGTGGATGGCGGCCTTTGAAGGGCCGTAGGAGAAGTTGTCGAAGCCCGGCGTCTTGATGCCATCTATCGAGCCGACGTTGACGACGCGCGCCGGGTCCTCGGCGCTTGCCGCCGCACGCAGGAGCGGCAGCAGCTTCTGAACGAGGAAGAAGGGCCCCTTCACGTTCGTGTCCATGACCTTGTCCCAGCCCTTCTCGGGGAATGCTTCGAGCGGCGCGCCCCAGGCGACGCCGGCGTTGTTGATGAGGATGTCGAGCTTCGCCTCGCGCTCGGCGAGCGCAGCCGCGACGGGTTCGATGCCGGCGACGTTTGAAAGGTCGCCGGGAAGCGAGATGCACTTGCCGTCGAACTGCTCCGACAGGCGTGCGGCGGTGGCATCGCAGACGTCGGCCTTGCGCGAGCTGATATAGACCTTTGCGCCGCGGGCAAGGAAGCCCGCCGCGATCATCTCGCCGATGCCGCGTGAGCCACCGGTGACGAGGGCGACCTTGCCCTTGATGGAGAACAGATCTTCGAATGTCATGTGCGCCCCTCCTTGTATTCGCGTCGACGCTACCAGCCGCAGCGGCGTCAGAGCCAGCCGCGGCGCCAGTACCCCGCAGTTGCCTTGGCCCCCCATGTTTGCGCTATACACAGGGGGGGGACCGCGCCGGAGGGCGGCGCGGCTAAGGAAGAGGAAAGGCCGATGCGACACGACATCGTTATCCGAGGCGGCGAGATCGTTGATGGAACGGGCGCGCCCCCCTTCTCTGGGGACGTCGCCATCGACGCAGGCATGATCACGGCGGTTGGCGACGTGGGCGGCGCAGGCCATCGAGAAATCGACGCTCGGGGCCACGTGGTGAGCCCGGGTTTTGTCGACATTCATACGCACCTCGACGCGCAGATCGGCTGGGATCCGGACATGACGCCGGTGAGCTGGCATGGCGTTACAACGGCGCTGATCGGCAACTGCGGCGTGACCTTCGCGCCATGCAAGCCGAGCGACCGTGCGTTCCTGGCGCACATGATGGAAACGGTCGAGGACATCCCGCGCGAGGCGATTCTTTCGGGTCTTGCCTGGGACTGGGAGGGGTACGGGGAGTATCTGGATTCCATTGATCGTCTCGGCACCGCGATCAACGTGGCGGGTCTGGTCGGCCACAGCGCGGTGCGCACCTATGTCATGGGTGAGCGCGCGTACGAGACAACCTCCACCCCCGACGAGCAGGCGCGGATGGCGGAAGTGGTCGATGCGGCGCTCGCGCGCGGTGCGTTCGGGTTCTCGACCAATCGCTTCGAGCCGCACAAGGGCCCGGACGGCCGATCCATTCCGGGAACCTTCGCCGAGGTGGACGAGCTCACCACCATCGCCGAGGTGGTGGGTGCGCGAGGCGGCCTTATGCAGGCCGTTGGTGCGAGTGGCGACGTGATCCGCGCGGTTGCGGATGCGGCCGGGGGACGGGTGCTGTTCAGCTACGGCACCGGCTCGAACCCGGGCGATGGCGCTGCGGCTGCGCAGAACCTTGATCGCCTCTGTGAAGGGCGCGCGGTCACTGCGATCTCCCACGTGCGTGGGTCGGGGTTCCTGTTCGGACTCCAGTGCGCCTTGCCGATGCGAGGCGCGGCCTGGCAGACGCTCAAGGACATGGATTTCGACGCGCGGCTCGAGGCCATTGATGACGCAGAGCTGGTTTCTCGACTGATTGCCGATGCCAAGGCCGAAGAGCCGCACGTGCCGATGCAGCACGTTTTCCCCCTTGGCAACGACGTGCATCCGGATTACACGGGCACCGCAACGCTGGCTTCGCTGGCGGAGGCCGCCGGCGAGCACTGGTCAGAGGCCTTCCTGCGCCTTACGCGGGAGTCGAAGGGGCGTGCGCTGTTCAATTTCCGCATGTTCTCCACGAGCGTCGATGAGCTGGCTGCGCTCTATGAGAGTGAGCACCTCTATCCCGGGCTCGGCGACGCCGGTGCGCACGTCTCGCAGATCATGGATGCCGGCTGGTCGACGTTCATCCTGTCGTACTGGGCGCGTGAGCGCGGGCGCTTCTCGCTGGAGGAGGCGGTGCGCAGGATGACGTCCGGGCCCGCGAGCGTGGTCGGCCTTGCCGATCGCGGCGTACTGGCACCCGGTATGCGCGCCGATGTGAACGTGTTCGATGCGGACCGGGTGCGCGAGATGCAGCCCGAGATCGTGCACGATTTCCCTGGCGGCGCACCGCGTTTCGTCCAGCGCGCGTGTGGCTATCGCGCCACGATCGTGAACGGAGAGGTGAGCCTCGAGAACGACGCCCTGACGGGCGCGCGGGCTGGCCGGGTGCTGCGTCACGGGGCTTGAACGGCCGGGCGGCTGAGCCCGGAACGCCTGTTCCGGCTGGGCTGCCGCATCGTGGCCGATGCGGCCGCCCAGCGCCGGGTCTGGTTCTTCAATCCTGTGCGCGCGGCGCACGCTCCGACGGCGGTACGCGTTCGCCCGTTAGCTGTCGATGTCCGCAAGGGTGGCCGTGATGTCGCGCTTGGACACGTCGACGTTGCGGAACGTGTACGTGTCGCCGTCGCTGTCCGTGAGGCGGATATCGAACATGGGGCTCGCGTAACCGCGCAGGTTCACGCGATGCGTGTCGCCATTCCCTATGACGTCACTGCCGAGCACATCCTCTTCCCAGGATGTTGATGCAACCGGGCTCACGTGGAGATACATGATCGTGTAGCCCGTGTTGTTGGTGACGTCCACGTAGTACTCGCCGTCCCCTGCGGGAGAGGGGCCGCTGTCGATGTCGCTGAGGGTGGCGGTGATGTCTCGCTGCGCAACGTTGACGCCCATGTAGGTGTACGTGTCGCCGTCGGCGTCGGTGAGGCGAATGTCGAATACCGGAGATGGATAGCCATTCAGGTTGACGCGGCGGCTGGCGCCGTTGCCGAGCACGTCGCTGCCCAACCGGTCGTTGCCCCAGCTCTGATCGTCGGTGTGGCTGACTTCGATGCGTGTGATGGTGTAGCCGGTGTTGTTGGTAATCTCGACGTAGTAGCGATTGTCGCCCCCGGGGCTGCCGCCGCTGTCGATGTCGGAGAGCGTTGCCGTCAGATCGCGGCGCGCCACGTCGACGTTGCGGTAGGTATAGGTGTCGCCGTCGGCGTCCTGCAGGCGGATGTCGAAGTTCGAGCTTGAATAGCCTGACAGATTCACGCGATGGGTCGCGCCGTTGGCGATGACGCTCGTTCCGAGGCGATCTTCGCCCCAGTTGCCGCTGCCGGCTGGCGTCACGTAGGCGTACATGATCGTGAAGCCGGTATTGTTGGTGATGTCGACGTAGTAGTTGCCGTCTGTCGAGGGGGTCGGTGTGGGCGAGGGGTCGATGTCGCTCAGCGTCGCGCGCAGCACGCCGCGGCTGATGTCGTGCCCCATGAAGGTGTAGGTGTCGCCGTCCGTGTCGCGCAGGCGCACGTCGTAGACCGTGCCGCTGTCCGCGGGCAGTTCGAGGCGCCGGCTGGAGCCCGTGGTGAGCGTGGCGCCGGCGAGGCGGTCGTTGCCCCAGCTGTTGTCGCCGGCGGGGCTCGCCTGTATCTGGACAATGGCGAAGCCCGTGTCGTTCTGGATCTCGAGGTAGCGTGCCGTTGTGACGGGGCGCGTGACCGGCGCCGGCTCTGCGGCTGCGTTCTCGAGGGCCGCGATACGAGCGCGCGCAAGGGGCGCAAAGGTGCCTTCCGGGAACTGCTCGAGATACGCCTGGAAGCTCGGTATGTCGTTCGCTTCCCGGGCGGTGTCCCAGAACAGGACCTCGGCGCCTGCATTGATCGCGTCCGGCATGCGCACTTGCACAGGAGCCTGCGAGCCCTGGGCGGTCGTCGGGGCCTGCGCTACCACCGCAGGAGGCTGGGGCGGCGGTTCGGCCCGATTGAATACGAAATCGCCAGTGAGCGAGGACGATTCCCAGGGCACCTGATCGCCCCCGGATGCGTCGGCGACGTTGATGCGTACCTGCTTGAACACGGCTTCCGCCTGCATGCCGGGTTGCTCGAGGGCGCGCAGGAAGTGCTCGGTGTACAGGCCGTTGTCGCCGCTGCCGTCCGACGCGACCGCGCCGGGACCGGTGGCGTAAGCGATGAGCGTGCCCGTGGCCGCATCCACGGCTGCAAGTCCGCGGCTGCCGCCTCGGAATCGCCGCAGGAACGGATTGTTCCGGCATGCATCGAGGACCACGAGATTGAGCTTGGAGCGGGAATACTCGAGTTCTTCCAGAACATCGTTCAGCTCGAGTGCTTCGAATCGCAGGCTGCTTTCGTTCTCGAGGCGAGCATCTATCGGAACGAGGTAGTTGCGCCCGTTGGCCTGTACGCCATGTCCCGCATAGAACACGAGGGCCGTTGCGTCATCCTCGATTCGCCGCGTGAACTCGACCAGGGCCGACTGCATGCTGCGCAGATCGGCATCGGTGACGCGGACCACCTCGAAGCCGAGGGCGGTGAGCCGTTCGTCGATCGCAATGGCGTCGTTCACCGGATTGTAGAGCGGAGATTCGGCGTAGGCGGCATTCCCGATCACCAGCGCAATACGCTGTGAGGCAGATGCCTGGCAAGAAAGCGTAGCGAGCAAGAGTGTGGCGAATAGCGCCAGCCAACGCGGCCTGGTGTCGAACATAGGTCCCCCGAACAGCACACACGTCCACGCGTCTCGCGGCGTGGTGCCCCATGATCGCACGAAGCATGAAGCGGAGTGCGATCACGGCGAGCCTGCGATTCTTTGCAGAAATTTGCCTGCTCGTCTGTAAGAACTTGGCCCTGAGCAGCAGTCTCCATAGGCACGATGCTGCCGCCGATCGGAGATCGGTATAGCATTTGGAATAGAAGGCTGCGCAATGGACGGCGTTCATGGATGAACCGGCAGCATCGTGCGCTATTCGAGTCGCGCTGCGGACAGTGTCCGGGCGCCGATGCGCAGGCCAGCTGCGCATTAGGGGACCTTCGTTCATGGACGTCGGCATGATCGGTGCTGCAGTATCTGGGCGCCCGAGCGGTATGGAAGCCGCCCGACCGTTTCAGGTGTCGCCCCTGATGCAGACCCGAATACAGGCAACGGCGCTACCCGCGCTGCTCGCAGATCGAATTCACGCAGGCGATCAGCAGGCGGAAGCGGAACTGGTCAGTCGCTATCGGCGCGGCCTGGTCCTCATGCTCGCCCGGCGCTGTGGCGACGCGTTCCTTGCTGAAGATGTTGCGCACGATGCGCTCTGTCGGGTCATTGAACGCCTGCGCGAACGCCCGCTTGACGAACCCGAAGGCCTGGACGCTTACGTCCACGCCACCGCGAAGCACATGGCAACGGGCACGCTGCGCAAGGACGCCCGCCGCCGGACCGATCCGGACCTCGACGCCGTGCTTGCGGCGCACGCCAATGACGAAGCGCAGTGGTCGCGCGTGTTCCGGGAAGAGATGTGGGCCCGCATCGAGATCGCGATCGGGGAGCTTTCGGACCGCGATGCGCGATTGCTGCGGGGGCTCCTGTTCGAGATGAAGGACAAAGAAGCCATGCTTCACGAGCTTGAGATCACCGCTGCGGCGTACGATGTCGCCATCCATCGCGCCAAGGCACGGCTGTTACGGCGTCTGGAGGCATTGCTGGGATGAGCGCTGCCATCGACCGTTACGACATCTCGCTCATCGATGCATTCCTGCGCGATCAGCTGGACGCGGAAACCAGTGAGTCCTTCGAATTAAGGATGCTTGGCGACGCTGATTTCGCCGTCGTCGTGGCGCAGCGCCGCGCGATGATCGACGCCGTGGACCGCGCGGTACGTCCAGCGACGTCGAGTCGTCGCCCGGAGGGCGATGGCGAGCGAGATCAGGGCGCAATAGAGGCGCTTCTCGCCTGGTTCACGGGGCCCGCCTGGTCAGGCGTAGCGACAGCGGGTTTCGCGTTGTGTGCAGCGCTGCTAGTCTTCGAACCGGCCGGACTCGCCTCCCTCTCCGCCGCCGCGCCCCCCCGGGCGCAGACCTTCGCGCACGAAGTCGTGCTCCACTCCCTGCGCTCCACGAGCAGTGCTTCGGTGCCAGCCGCCGAGCCGTTCCTGCTCGTTGTCGAGGCAATTGATGCGCAGGGCGTGGTGAGCGCGAGGCTTGCCGGGCCTGAGGTGGTCGACCTCTCGCCCGTCGTCGTGGGCGACGACGGGTTCGTGCGCATCATGGTTGATCGACTTGCGGCGGGGTCCTACGACATCGAGCTTCACGACAGCGCTGGACAGTCTCTCATCGCCTACGCCTTCGAGGTCAGCTCGCAGGACTGAAGGCGTGCCAAGGCGCCGGGTGACAGGAGGTCCCCGATGAGTGCACGGATAACTGCCGGCGGGGCCGCAGCGACCACCGCCCGCCGCCTTCTCAATGCGAGCATCCTGCTCCCTCTTGTCGCGCTTGGTGCGCCTGGGAACGAGCCGTTGCCCTGGCATGTGCACGCGAGTCCGCGCGTCGATCAGGTGCTTGAGATCAGATCGCGAGATTGTGACCCCTCGGTGTTGCGCATCGACTCCGGCGGCGCATCGGTCGCGCTCGACTTTCCTTCGCGGCTTCGCGCTGTGGAATGGGTGCTGATCCCGGCGGGCACGGAGCGCTACCGCGTCGACGTTAGACCCGGTGAGGCGATGACGGCGTGTCGCAAGATCGCGCTCGAGCGCTTCGAGACGCAGCCCGGTGACCCGCGCCGCCTGCTCGCCGAAGCCGGGTTGAAAGCGGCGGCGGCCGGCGGCGACTGGGCGGCCGCGGAAGACGAACTCGAAGCGGCCTATGGGGCCGCAGCCGATCCGGCGCTTCGTTTCACGATTGCGAGAGAGCGCTGGGTGCTTGCCCATCAGCGCGGTGATCTCGAGCGCGCTGAGGCTCGGCTTGAAGAGATGGCGGGCCATGCGAGCGCCGACGCCGACCACGCAGCGCTTCTTTGGGCGCAGGGCCAGACGGCACGGCGTCAGGGGGCGTATGTGGCGGCTCGGGGACGCCTGGAAGCATCGCGGCGCCGGTTCAGGGAGCTGGGTGAAGGCGGGCTCCTTGTGGCGGACCTCGAACTCGCCCTGTGCAACGTGCGCGTCCTTCAGGGCGATCCCGAGGCGCTGGCGTGCCTCGAGGCGCTTGAGCCGCAGGTGCGATCACTGGGGTCCGACTGGTTCGAGGCCGGCGTTGCGAACACGCTCGGTGGCTATCACCTTGAGCGCTTCGAGCTTGACCAGGCCGAAGCCGCCTTCAGGCGCGTGCTGACTGCGGCGGAACGCTACGGAGATCCCTTTTTCCTACCTGTAGCCGGAAGCAATCTCGGCCTCGTCTACGCCTATGCAGGCATGCACGACCGATCGGTAGATGCGCTTCAACAGAGCCTGGATGCTGCGCGGGAGGGAGAGGAGGTCTTCGGCGAGGCCCTCGCCCTCGTCAACCTCGGCTGGTCTTCACTCGATCTTCAGGATGCCGGACGTGCGCGCATCTTCCTGGAGCGGGCCCTCACGGTCACGGAAACCGCAGGCTTTGAGCGCGAATACTGGTCGGCTCAGGCCGGCATTGGCGAGGCTGCGCGCCTGGAGGGCGACTTCAAGGCGGCGTTTGCCCTGCTGCGCGGCAAGCGGGATTGGGAGCGGGTGCGCGCACCGGACAACGTGCGCGTTATCGGTGCCGCCTGGATTCGCCTGCTGCGGGCGCTCATCGAAGGCGGCGAGCGAGCCGCCGCAGTGGACGAACTCGAGGGGCTCGATGCACTGCTCGCGCGCGCTCCCGGTCCGGTTGCGGACTACTTCGCGCCTGAGCTGCTGCTGGCGCGCGCTCGGCTCGCCCTCGTCGACGGTGCGCACGACCGGGCGCGCGCATTGGCCGACACTGCAGAGCGGGCCTTTGCCATGCGTGGAGATGAAAGCGCGGCGCTAGAAGCCATGGCCGTGCGGGCGCAGGCGCTTCGTTCGCTGGCGCCGGAGCAGGCGCTGACCGTCGGGCGCGCCTTCGTAGCACGAAGCGTAGAGGCGCGCCGCGCCTTTGCGGACACGCAGGATGGCATTCGCTTCGGAGAAGTGGTGCGCAGCGGGGTATCCGAACACGTCGAATTCCTGCTCGCGGCCTGCCCCGATGTGCGTGCGATGTGTGAGCGAGAGGCCTTTCGGGTCGTGGAAGTGGAGCGTGCGCTCGCGATGGAGCGCGAGCGGCTGGATGCAGCGGACGCCCCTGAGGTGGTCGCAGCGCGCCTGCGACTTGCAGCGGCGCATCGCCGTCTCGCATCGGCCCTTGCGCAAGGTGATGCGGCAGCGCTCGCAGATGCGCGCATCGAGGTCACCACCCGCGCGCGTGACTTTCGCCGCCTTGGCGGGGTAGACGTCGGCCCGGGCGCAGCGATCGATGCCGCCCTGGATGCTGGCTGGCCTGAGGCGCTCGCTTACGTCTCTTACTGGTTCGACGATTCGTTGAGCGTTGCGTTCATACGCGACAGAAGCGGGCTCAGAGTCGTCCGCTTGGCCGCTTCGGAGGCCATCGAGCCTTTGCTCATGCGCTTCCGGCGCGTGATCGCGAATCCCCGCTTGCCCACGGCCCGGGCCGCCGCGGCGCTCGGCGACGAGATCTTTGCCCCGCTTGGCGTCTCCGGTTACGACCGCGTTGCCGTCTCGCCCCAGGGTCTGCTCCATCGCGTGCCGTTCGCCGCGCTGGCCGTCAGCGACGAGGGCAGGCCGCGTTCGATTCTTGAACAACATGTGATCACGCTGACGTCCGGCATTGATGCGGCGCTGAACAGCACGGATACCTGGCAGCCGACATCCGTGACCATCGTCGCGCCGGACGGCGCGGCTGCGGGGGCGCCTCTAGCGCTTGCCGCGAATGTCGTCCGGGAATTTCCCGCCGCAGCCCGGGACTCCATCGATTGGCCTGATCTTGCATGGGCGGGCCGTGAAACCCGCGCGGTTGCGGCCTTGTTCAGTGAGGACGCCACCGAGCTCCTGCTGGGCTCGCGCAGCCGGCTTGATGCACTCATGGACTCGGCCATTACCTCGCCGCCCGACGTTGTCCATTTCGCCACCCACGGTTTCGTCTTCGAGGACGCACCATCGTTGTCAGGGTTGGTGCTTGCGGCGGAAGCCGACGGCACGGCGCGTCTCGCTGGGGCGAGCGAATTTCGACGTCTGCAGCTTGGCGCCCGCCTTGTGGTGCTCAACGGCTGCCGCACGGTCGGCGCCGAGCATTCGACCGTGACCGGTTACCTCGGCCTGCGCTCCGCATTCGTCGCCGGAGGCGCCGATGAGGTCGTAAGCACGCTCTGGGACGTGCCGGACCGCGCTGCGGCGAATCTCGTCATCGAATTCTACGGGCACCTCCGGCGCGGTGGAGTCACGAGCGCGGAAGCGCTGCGGGATGCGCAGCGGGCGCTGCAGGGCACGCGCTATGAGCACCCATATTACTGGGCAGGCTACAGCGTCTTCAGGGGCTGATACCTGGAGCGCTGGGCCGTATTGAGGAGAAAGGAAAGACGATGACTGACAGTGATTTCAGGATTACCGCCGATACGTACGTCGTGCGCCAGTGCAATGGCGGCGACATGTGTCCGGCAAAGGGGACGGAGTTCATCCTTACGGCAACTGGCGCGAAGAACATCATCCGGCTGACGTGCGTCAATGGAGACTTCCCGGGCCTGGTGAACAACCAGGGTTTCTTCTGCAGCACCCAAACCAAGCAAGGCGTCGAACTGACGGCGGTTTTCGTTTACGCGAGCGGTGAGCAGGCTCTGACTCGGATTTCGCTGCGTCGGGGTAAGGGCAAGACTAAGGGCAAGGCCATATTCGAGGCGGTGGTCGAACGACTGGACCGCAGCGGTGATGGCCAGGTGGCACTCCGCAGCGGAGGCGGTGGCGGAGGCGGTGGTGACTATGGCGGCACGCGGCCCTGAAGGAGAGGCAAGCCGCGCGGTCCGCTAGATCGCCACGTAGGCACTGCGTAGGCACTGCGTCGGCACTGCGTAGGCACTGCGGCGGCGCGCCGATGCGCCTCTGCAGAGCCTGTAGGGCTTTGCCCTAGGCCGCTGATCGGGCGCCGCGTTCCAGGGGTGCCCGAGCCTTGCATTGACCGTTCGTCACTGAATCCAGCGCGGGTCAGGTCGATAGACGATGCTAGCGCGATGGAGGAAGAGACTTTGCAGATCGATCACCTCGTGTGGGCGACCGCAGACGTGGGCGCCGATGCTGAACGGCTCGGTGCCGCGCTCGGCGTGCCACCGGTGGCTGGCGGGCGCCACGCCGGGCTCGGGACCGCGAATCACCTGCTTGGTCTTGGAGCCGGCTCAGCCGGTGCGCCCTGCTACCTCGAATTGATCCATCCGGACCCTTCAGCCGAGGGCGCGAGTGACCTGGCGCGGACGCTTGGCGCCCTGGTGGATTCCGGCCTTTATCACTGGGCCGTGCGCGCGGCGGATCTCGACGCCATCGACGCCCGCGCCCGAGGCGCGGGCCTTGGGAGCACCGGGCCCATAGACTTTCAGCGCGCTCGCCCCGACGGCGTGCTGCTGCGCTGGCGTCTGCTGTTCCTGACCGGGCATCCTTTTGGCGGCCTGCTGCCCTTCTTCATTGATTGGATGGATGCTGAGCATCCAGGAGAATCGCTGGCGTCCGGCGTCGAGCTTCAGGGTTTCTGGATCTGTTCGCCCGAGTCAGGATCGCTGGCTCAGGCGATGGAGGCAGTGGGCATAGAGGTGGACGTGCGCGCGGGAGAGGCGGCATCACTGTCCGCTCAGATCGTGGGGCCAGCGGGCGCGCTTGAGCTGACAACGGCAACGCCCTTCGGGCGAGGGCTTGCGCCCGCCTGAACGCGATTCGAGCGCTCCGCGGTGTGTCGGGGATTTGACCGAGGCGGTACGCTGCACGGACGGAGCGTGCCGCGGCGGAGTGCGCGGGCGCTGAACGCCCGCGCGTGTGCGTGCTGCGGCCCCGGCCGTGCGAAATCAGGTGAGAGACCGGAGACTTAGGGATGGGCGAACAGATCGCGGCCTGGGAGGCGCTGCGCGCGGCCCTCGACCGTGTACGCCAAGGCTTCACGGTCGCGGTTGCCTCGGTGCTGCTGGTTCTGCTGGGCCTGCTGATGGTGCAGTTCGGCGTCAGCGTCGATGGAGCACCCTGGGCGTTGCTGTCTTCATCGGCCGGTCTCATGGCGATCGCTGCACCGGTGCTCATGACCGTCTACGCCGATCGCGCGCTCGCGAGCGGCTTCGAACGCATGCTCGAGCATCGCGCCGCACCGGTGCTGCGCGGCAGCGACCTCAGCTGGCTGCTGGGCTTCGGCCTTCGCTGCGCACTGGTGTTCTGGGCGCTGTATACGGCCGCTAATCTGGCGATGCTCGAAGCCAGCGTGAACGTGCTCGGGCTCACGCCACCGCCCTGGGCGTCGCTCGCCGTGCCGCTGCTCGTTCCGCTGCTGCTGCTCTACGTGGCCATCCCTGTCTATCTGCTCATGGAACGTCTGCTGTCTCGACACGTTGCTCCCTTTCTCGTTGGCGGCCGCGTCTTTACGTCCTGGACGCGCTTTCGCCTGGTTGGGCCGGGCGTCGCGATCGTGTCCGTTGCCGGCACGCTCGGCACCCTGGCCTACATGGGTGTCGAGCTGACTACGCCCGTCCAAGTGTCGGCGTTCTCGATGCTTGTCTATGCGCTCTTGGTAAATGTGCTCGCGCAGTCGCTCGGCGGCCGCTCGATTTCAGCCATGCGCGCTTTTCTTCGCCAGCCTGATGCAGCCGGAGAGGCGCCGTTCTTCGAGTCGGTGGACGAGGTTGGCGCGCTCGTCCGCGATCTAGATCGCGCCCAACGGGATGCACACAGATCCCGGGATGCGCTGATCGAATCGGAGCAGCGTTTTCGCCACTTTGCCGAGGCAGCCTCCGATTGGTTCTTCGAGGTCGATGCTGACCTGCGCGTGACCTGGGTGTCCGAAAACCTTGAACGCCTGCTTGGCGTGTCCGCGGCGCGGTTGATTGGAGCGCACGTCGAAACGCTCGGGGACTCGATGGATGGCGACGATCACGACGCCTTGAAAGCTGCCATGGCGGCGCGGGAGCCCTTTCGAGGCTTGACCTTCCGGGTACCGGGGGGCCTCGGTGCAGTGCGCCAGTTGCGTATCAGCGCGTTGCCGAGGTTCGATGCAGATGGCGCCTTTGCAGGCTATCGGGGCGTCGGAAGCGACGTCACCGGGCTGTTGACGGCTCAGGATGAGCTTGCCGGTCGCAATGAGGAGCTCGCGCACATCGAGCGGGTGCAGGCCGTCGGGCAGCTCACGGGCAGTATCGCGCACGACTTCAACAACCTGTTGACGGCCGTTCGAGGCAATCTTGAACTCGCGCTAGAGGAAGACGTGGTGCGCGGCGACGAGGAACTTCTTGGTTTCCTTGAGGACGCGAGGGATGCCGCGTCGCGGGGAGCCGACCTTGTGGCGCGTCTGATGGGGCTTTCGCGCCGAAACACGCCTGCGCCCGAAAGGTTGGATCTGCCCGGCCTGCTTGAGGATCTCAAGCCCATCCTGCGCATGGCACTTGGCCGGAACATCCATTTGACGGTAAACGCGGAAGCGGGTGCACACTGCGTCGCTGACCGTTCGCGGCTCGAAAACGCGGTACTGAATCTCGTCATCAACGCGCGCGACGCGATCGACGGCGATGGCAATGTGTATGTGCGGGCGCGCATGCTGGATGAGGGTGACAGTGCGATCGTCGAGGTCGAGGACACGGGCCCAGGCATCCCGGACGGGATTGCGCACGAAATCTTCCGAGCGTTCTACACCACCAAAGGTGACGGCGCCGGCACGGGTCTTGGGCTGAGTACGGTACGGAGCTTTGCCCAGCAAGCCGGGGGCGACGTCAGCCTGCACGCGGGTTCCCAGGGCGGCGCGCGGTTTCTGATCCGTCTGCCTTCCAAGGTCGATCCGGCCTCGGAACAGGCTGCGCTTGTGCCGCCCCCGGCGATGCAGGCGGCCTTCGCAGCGCCCCGGCTACCCAGGGTGTTGATCGTTGACGACGACGACGCCGTTCGCCATCTCGTGCGTCGTCAGGTCGAGAGGCTTGGTTTTTCGGCGCTGGATCTAGCGACAGCCACGGAGGCGCTCGACACGCTCGCGCGGGAAGAGCGCTTCGACCTTCTGCTCAGCGATGTTGTCCTTGGCACCGAGATCGACGGACTTGAACTCGGCACGCGCGCACAGTTGCTGCGCCCAGAGCTCCCGGTCGTGTACATGACCGGGTATACGGACCGCAGCACCGAGCTCGAAGGCGAGACCTGGCTCGCGAAACCGTTCACGGCCCGGGGGCTTGAGGTCGTGCTTCGCGAAACCATCGGCCATGCCGATGCTGCGGTGAAGCCATCCCATGTATAACGCCTGCGACCAGCTGTAAGGCCCTTGCCAGGGCTGGAGCGCCGAGGGCCACCCGACACGCATCCTCGCGCTCGTGCTTGGGGCCTGCGCGTTAGACTGCCGGCTCGCGGCTGGAGCAGTGGAACGAATGTCTGTGAGTGCTCATGTGAGCAAGACTGCGTTGGGGTGTCTGATCTGGGCGCTCGCCGCCGCCTCAAGCGCCGATGCGGCAGCGGATCGGCCCCTCGCGCCGACGGCTACGACCGAGGAAGAGGTGCGCGCGGCGGTCGTACGCTACTTCGAGGTCTGGTCGAACGCAGACATGAGGGCATACAGGCGCAGCTTTCACTCTTCCGCAGTCATCCACCATCGAGACGCGCGTGGCCGCGTGCGTCAGATGATGCTGGACGCGTTCATTGCCGGTCAGCGCGCTGCGCATGCGTCCGTGCCGGGGATGGTCGAGGTACCGGTCTCGATCGAGATTTCCCATGACGCGCATGCCGCGCAGGCGAAGGTGCATTGGCGGCTGGTCGCGAACGAAGAGGTCAGCTGCGGCGAGGATCACTTTCAGTTCGTCCGGGTCGGCGCGAACTGGAAGATCACCTCTCTGCTCTTCTACGGGAGTCCCTGTCGGGCGCCCTGAGACCTCAACTGAGTATCTCAGCGAGCCCCTCAACGAGCCCCTCAACTGAGCCCCTCAACTGAGCCCCTCGACTGAGTCCCTCGACTGAAGTGCTCAGCCGAGCATCTCAGACATCTAGGGGATCGCTGCCGGCTGCGTAGTAGGGGCGATCGCCGCGAACGGTCACGCGACGGAGGACCCTGCGCTCAGGGTAGTAGTCACTGGCTGCGTAGTGCTGGACAGCGCGATTGTCCCAGAAGGCTATCGAGCCCGGGGCCCAGGTGAAGCGGCACGTGTATTCCGGTCGCCCATGCTGCTGCTGGAGTTCGCGGACGATGGCCCGCGCCTCATCCTCGGGGAGCCGCTCGCCGGTGTTCGTGTCCGTGAGCGACGTGTGTCGCAGGAACCCGCCGTGGAACCACAGGGCGGTCTTGCGCGTTTCCGGGTGCGTGCGCAGAAGAGGATGCGTGACGCCGAAGGGAATCGCCGCCTTGTATTCCGCCTGAAGGGCTTGCGGAAGGTTCGCGATGAAATTCCGATAGTCATTCACGCCCTCAAGGGTGCGCAGACGCGCCTGCAGCGCGGGGCGCAGGCCCAGGAAGGCCGCGTGGCTGTCGGCGAAAAGCGTATCGCCACCGAACGCGGGCAGCTCCACGCACTGTGCGATAGAGCCGAGAGACGGTTCCTCCATCCAGGTCACGTCCGTGTGCCAGCCATTCTCGGTCCCGGGGCTGCGCTTGCCGTGCACGATTTCGAGGATGAAAGGATCTTTGCCCGGCTGGCCGAACGGAAAAGCATCCAGCGCGCCGAAGCAGCGGCCGAAGGCGACCTGGCGGGCTTCGTCGAGGTGCTGATCGCGGAAGAAGATCACCTTCCGCTCGAGGAGCACGGCGCGGAGGAACGCGATGAGCTCCGCGGACAGTTCACGGTCGAGGCGTACGCCGTGGACGACGGTGCCGAGCGTGAGGCCGACGTGCTCGAAGCGCGCGTCCAAGGTTTCTGCGCGGGCTTCGAGCTCGGCGGACACGGGCCGATTGCCCATGCGTTCGTATTCCTGCGCGACGCCCCAGGACACGCGATTGCGATCATCGAAGAGCTGCGACGGATCCGCGACGTGCGGCCGCACGCGCGCGGCGGCCTTGCGTGCGTCGTGCAGGCGTTCGGCGAGCGCGATTGCGGCGGCGTTGTACGAATCCTTGGCGTGCGTGCGATCTGCGGTCGTCATGGGCTTCTCTCCAGAGCCGGTGACGGTACTCGAGTGTAGGTGAGACGGCGCCGTGCGCGCAGCTCCGCCCCAGGGGGCGCCTCGTCTCGGGTAGCATTGCGATTCCGCCCGTCCGGCCGTCTCCCATGTCCGCGACCCTGCGCTCGCTGCTGTCTGCATTCCTCGTCCTGTGCCTGTTCGGTACAGGTGCGTACGCGCGTGCCTCGAGCGAGCTGGAGGGCGATGCGCGGCTCATCGAGCGCAGCGACGGGGCCTTCGAGTTCTGGTCCGCGGAATTCCTTCCTGGAGGCGGCCTTGCGCCGCCCGCGGCGGACTCGCCCTGGCGATCGGTCGAATTGCCCGATCGGTGGCGCGATCCTGCTCGGTTCGAGCGCTACGACCAGGGCTGGTACCGCATTCGCGTCGAGGGACCGATCCCGGATGAGCCCTGGGCGATCCAGCCCTGGCGCGTGAGCATGAATGCAGAGATCTGGCTGAACGGCGAGCGCCTCGGCGTGCGTGGCTCTATGGAGCGGCCGGTGACGCGGAACTGGAACCGGCCCCTGCTCTTCGACGTGCCCGCATCGCTCTGGCTTGAAGGCGAGAACGTGATCCATGCGCGCCTCGCTGTCCATCCGCATTTCGGCACCATGGCGCCGATCATCGTCGGCCCGCGGGCAGCCCTTCAATCGGATCACGATCGGCGCCAGTTCACGCAGATCGATCTGAACCGCATCTTGTTCGTGCTCACGGTCGCGATCGCGCTGCTCGCCTTCGCGTTCTGGCTGCGCCGTCGGAGTGAGCAGGTGTACCTCTACTTGGCGGGCGCCTGCCTTGTCTGGTCGACCCTCGCGGCTCATCTGTTTGCGTCGTCCGTGCCTGTGTCCGCAGCGCTCTGGTGGAAGCTGGTGCACCTGTCTTCGGACCTCTGGATTGTCCTGCTCACCGGCGTTGCCCACCGCCTGGCGAACATCCTGCGACCCAGGGTCGAGCTCGCCCTCTGGACCTGGGTGATCGGCGCCGGCGCCTGCTACGCGATGATGGATCTGGCCGCGCTCATCCCGGTCTCGAACCGCATTCACGCGCTGAGCATGCTTACCGTGCTCTATCTCGCCGTGACCCTTGGTTTCGAGGCCTGGCGTCAGCGTCGCTCGGATCTCGCGACCTTCTTCGCCGCGATTCTCGTGATGCTTGGCTTCGGCGTGCACGACCTGCGCTTGAACACCTCTGCCGACGTGAACGAGTGGCGCTTCGCGATCTTCCTCACGCCTTACGGCGCGCCGCTCGTGTTCGTGGTTCTCGCATGGCACGTGACCGGCCGTTTCGCCTCGGCCCTCGCGACCGCCGAGCGCGCGCAACAAGCACTCGAGGGCCGGGTCGCCGACGCTCGTGCTCAGCTCGAGGTGGTGTTCGAAGAGCGCAATACGCTCGCGGCGCGCGAGGCCGTTGCGTCCGAACGGGAGCGAATCTTCCGGGACCTCCACGACGACGTCGGCGCACGTCTGCTGTCGATCATCTACGGCGCCGCCGATGGTCGATCACGCGATCTGGCGCGCGATGCGCTCGTCGAACTGCGCGAGATGATGTCCACGATGCCGGCTTCGGAGGACGCCCTCGCGGTCGCGCTGCCGGCCTGGCGCACTGAGGTCGAGGATCGCCTAGCCGATGCGAATCTCGCTTGCGAGTGGGTGCAGTCCGAGGCTGCGGCGGGGGCCCGGGCGACGGCGCATGCGGTCTATCACCTCACGCGCATGGTGCGGGAGGCGGTCACGAACGCGATCCGGCACGCGCAGGCGACTGGCGTGCGTGTGGAGATCGATCTGGATGGTGCCGGCGCCCTTTGCGTGTGCGTGCAGGACGACGGGCTCGGGGAACGCAGTAGCTTCACCCCGGGCCGCGGCGTGACGAGTCTGCGTCAGCGCGCACGGGAGATCGGCGCGATCCTCGAGCTCGTCGCCGATGCGTCCGGAACGCGCATGTGCGTCATGCTTGCGGTCAGCGACGAGACGGTCGCGCGCGCAGATCCGCCCACCGTGGCCGTAGGATGAACCGGCGGCTGTCCGGGTCCGGGTCGCCGATGTGGAGAGGAGAGGAACTGTGAGTGCAGAGCGACAGCAGCCCATCGGTGCTGGTTTCGGAGCTAAGTCCGAGCCTGACGAAGTGCTCAAGGGCGTCGATCTGAGCGGACGAAAGGCGATCGTGACCGGTGGTTATTCGGGCATCGGCCTGGAAACGGTGCGTGCGCTCGCCGGCGCCGGTGTGGAAGTCACCGTTCCGGCGCGGCGCGCGGATGTGGCCGAGGCCGAGCTCGCCGGTATCGATGGCGTGAGCGTCGCGACGATGGATCTCGCCGACGTTTCGAGCGTGCGCGTTTTCGCCCGAGCCTGGAGCGAGAACCATCGCGCGCTCGACTTGCTGATCAACAACGCAGGCATCATGGCCTGCCCGCACACGCGGGTTGGTCCGGGATGGGAGAGCCAGTTCGGCGTCAATCACATGGGGCACTTCGCGCTCACTGACGCGCTGATGCCGCGCCTGCTCGCAGCCAGGGCGCCTCGGGTGGTCGCGCTCAGTTCGAGCGGTCATCGGCTGTCGGACGTGCGCTGGGACGACATCCAGTTCGCCAAGGGCGGCTACGACAAGTGGGTTGCCTACGGCCAGGCGAAGACCGCCAACGCGCTCTTTGCGCTCGCATTGCATTCGCGCCTGGCGGACGCCGGAGGACAGGCGTTCTCGGTGCACCCGGGTGGCATCTTCACGCCGCTCCAGCGCCATCTGTCGACCGAAGAGATGCAGGCGCTCGGCTGGCTCGGCGAAGACCGTGAGCCCTCGGAGATCGCGAAGGCGCACTTCAAATCGCCGACCCAGGGGTGCACCACGACTCTCTGGGCGGCAACCTCCCCGGCGCTTGCCGATCGCGGCGGGGAGTTCTGCGAGGACTGCGATATCGCGCAGGCGGTGCCGGCGGATAGCGCGGAGATCAAGGGGGTGCGTCCGCACGCGGTGAACGACGAGGCTGCCGCACGCCTCTGGGCACTCAGCGAGAAGTTGCTCGCGGGAGTGTGATGCGCGTGGCGCCCGCTCGCCTGGGCGCCCTCTGCAGCCCTGTCAGTGCGGGTGCACCCGCACGGGCAGTTTCGTGATGCCGTGCACGAAGCTCGAATTGAGCCGCTCCTCCGGACCCACGACTTCCACCATGCGGAAGCGCGGCAGGATTTCCTCCCAGAGAATTCGGAGCTGCATCTCGGCCAGGCGATTGCCCATGCAGCGGTGGATGCCGAAGCCGAAGGACAGGTGGTGGCGCGCATTCGGGCGATCGATGCGGAACGCGTCCGCATCCTCGATTACCTCGTCGTCGCGGTTCCCCGAGATGTACCACATGAGCACCTGATCCCCTTTGCGGATCGTCTTGCCGCGGAGTTCGACGTCCTCGGCTGCCGTGCGACGCATGTAGGGCAGGGGCGTGTGCCAGCGGATCACCTCCGAGACCATGTTCGGTATCAGGCCCGGATCGGCGCGCAGTTTCGCGTACTCGTCGGGGTTCTGATTGAGCCCGAGGACGCCGGCGCTCATGGAATTTCGCGTGGTGTCGTTGCCGCCGACGATAAGCAGGATCAGGTTGCCGAGGAACTCGAAGGGCTGCATGTGCCTCGTGTTCTCGCCGTGCGCGAGCATCGAAATGAGATCGTCGCCGGGCACGTCCCACTTGATTCGTTCGTTCCAGATCTCCGTGAAGCAGGACAGGCATTCGAGCAGTTCCTCGCGGCGCTGCTCGTTCGTATCCACGATGCCAGTGCCCGGCGGTGCCGTCGCGACGTCGGACCAGCGCGTGAGGCGACGGCGCTCTTCGAACGGAAAATCGAAGAGGGTCGCGAGCATCATCGTCGTGAGCTCGATGGAGACGCGGTCGACCCAGTCGAAGCTCTCGCCCACCGGGAGCGCGTCGAGGACGCGCCGCGTGCGCGTACGGATCGTCGCCTCGAGCTTGGCGAGATTGCGCGGTGCGACGACGCCCTGGACCGTAGAGCGCTGCTCATCGTGCTTCGGCTGGTCCATGGCGATGAAGTTCGAGATGGGCAGCATGCCCTCGGGTCTTGGCTCGTCGAGCGCAAGGCCGAGGGCGATGCCATGGCCAGACAGGAAGCGCTTGTGGTCCTTGTCGATCGCCAGGATGTCCTCGAACTTGGTGATGGACCAGTAGCGGCCGACCCGCGGCAGCTCGTTCAAATGCACGGGGTCTTCGGCCCGCAAGCGCTTGAAGTGATCCCAGTGCAGACCGTGCTGAAACAGGCGGCCGTCGATGAGATTCAGCGCCTCGATGGGCACGGACCAGGGGTCTGCAAGGGGCGGCGGCGCGTTGCTGCGCAGGAAGGGATTCATCAGCGCCTGAGGCGATGGCTCTTCGGTCGTTTGCGTTCGAACGGCTTCGCTCATCCTTCTCCCTCCCCGGAGCGATGCGGCCGCGCGTCCTGAATCGCGGTCGCTGCGTACCCGAACATAGCGCATCTATTCGCTGAGGATCGCCTTCGTGCAGCTGTGCCGTTCTTTCCTTGCGCCGCCACGAGGACAGGATTCACAGAGATTCGCGCACGGGCCAGGTTCATTGAGCATGCGCCAGAGTCAACATGCGCAAAGACCGGTCGATGATGTTCCCACGCGCCCCGGTCCTCTGGTCAGTGCCGGTCCGTCGCCCGCCCTCAAGCCTGAACCTACGGAAATCAGCGGCGCGGAATCCGCGAGCTTCTACGCGAGCGGCCAAGGCACATCGCCAGCGGTCGCACGGGCTTGCGGGTCGACCTGCCCGACAAGCAGGCAGCGCGGTTCTTGAGCACAGGTCATGGCGATTTCGCGGCCGGCCCAGGATTCCATCTGCTGAGCAAGTTTCCTGCGTTCTGGACGGAGCGCTGTGGATGCGGCAAAGCGCTGCCGCCGGGCAGTCCAGGGTGCTCGCTGTCCGCATCGGGCCTTGCGGTTTCCGGAGCTTCTGAACGGACACCGGCATTCGGAGGCCTCGCCCTGACGACGGCGGGCGCGCATCATCACACCGACATCGACTCAGGGGTGAGGGAGATCAGTGCATGACCGAAGTCGAAGACGAACGCTGGAAGTTTGACGGAGTGCGCGTGGTGCGTTCAGACGAGCTTGATACGAACACGCCGCAAACGCCCGGCATGAACCGCGCAGCCGCCATCACGCACGCGCGCTGCGGCGCGGATCAATTGTGGGCGGGCACCGTTGTCATCCACCCAGGGGCGAAGACCGGCGCCCATCACCATGGCCCGGTGGAGAGCGTCATCTACATCGTCAGCGGACGCGCGCGCATGCGCTGGGGCGAGCAGCTCGAGTTCGTGGCGGAAGCCGGTCCGGGCGACTTCATCCACGTTCCGCCGTACGTGCCGCATCAGGAGATCAATGCGTCGAGCGACGAGCCGCTTTCATGCGTGCTCTGCCGCAGCGGTCAGGATCCGGTGGTGGTGAATCTCGACATTCCCATCGTCGAACAGCCTGAAGCGGTGCACTGGGTGGACAACATCCACCCGCATCCGGACGCGTAGTCCCCTCAGGGCGCGCGCAGGGTCGCGCCCGTCACCAGTGACTCGCCCGGCGCAGCCGTGCATTCGCGGGCCAGATGCCGCGCGCGCGGCGACAGGCGCTGCGCATCGGCGTGGCTGATGCCCGGCACGATCGGCTCTCGGAACCAGGGCGCATAGAACTCCAGGTTCGGAATGGCCCGGACGGCGTCCGAGACGTTGGGTGTACCGCCGTGCCAGGCGCGGACGTCGCGCACCATGATGCTGCCGGCGGGCGCCGGGCAGACCGTCGACAGGCGCATCCACTCTGGCTCATCGCGCATGCCCGGAATGCGCTCGCGGCTGTGCTGGGTGCCCGGAATCTGTCGCGTCGGTCCGTTCAGGCGCGTGACGTCCTGGGGCAGGAAGTTCACGCACACGTAGGGGCAGGGCAGATCGCGGATACTTGTGCGGCCGGTCGGGTCGTGGAAGGCGCTGAAGGGAGACTCGTCGTCGCTGGTCCAGTCGCGGACGTCCGAATGCAGGCGCTGGTAGTCGAGCGTGCCCGGGAGGCAGAAATCGCCCGAGGCGGCACGAAGCACGAAGTGCGGCGAGCCGAAGATCGCGGTGACGAGCTCTATGACGAAGTCGATCTCCAGGAGCATCTGCCAGGCGGGGCGGTGCAACTGGCTCCGCGTCAGGCTCGAACCGCCGAAGGAATAGCGGCCGGCTCCGCGATTGCCTTCGGAATCGGGATCGAGGGCCGTGATCTCCGCGATCGCTTCCGCGCACCCGGCGCGCAGGGTCTCGATCTGAGCGGCGTCGAGGACGCCCTGGACGACCACGAAGCCGTCGCGGCGAAACTGACGCACCGCGCGCGCCGGCTCGTTCGCCTCCAGCAGTTCGAGGCCGCGCATGCCGTTCGACGCCTCGAGATGCGCGCGCAGCGCGTCCGCGTCGTTCATCCCGGTGTCTCCTGCTCTGCATAGCCACCGAGGCCGCGCGCCCGAATCCACAATCGTGTGAGTGCGTAGTGGACGACGCCGGCGACAGCAAAGGCGGGCAGTGAGGCCGTGAGCCAGCGGAAGCCCGGCAGCGTCTGCTCGAAGGTCGCCGGATTCAGCATCAGCACATAAAGCGTAGAGCCGAGGGCGATGGCGATGAGTGCAGCGGGATTGAAGCCCGCGAAGAAGCGATAGGACGCGCGCGGTCCGTCGTCGTAGAGCGCATGGAGATCGATCACCTGACGGCGCAGGACGAAGTAATCGACGAGGTACACGGCTGAGAGCGGCGCGAAGGCGACGCCGGACCAGATCAGGAATTGCTGGAAGTTGTCGTACACGGCGCCCGGCCAGAGCGTGAGCATTAGGGGGATCGAGAAGAAGCCGGCGGTGAGCGCGGGCCAGGACACCGCTCGCAAGGGCCCGGTCGCGACCTGTTTGAGCGCAAGGCAGGTGGAGTAGGCGATGGATACGGCGCTGGTGACGTTCGCGAGTGCGATCCAGAGCAGCGCCAGGGCGCCGAGGAAGATGCCGCCGAGCGGGATCATCCACACCGTCGGGTCTGCTTCGCCGAGCGCAAGGCCCGCCATGAGGCCGACGGTCTCGCCGATCACGGCCGCGCCGCACAGGCCGATCATGTTCGGCCAGAAACTCGCGCGACGGGTCTTGGTCATGCGCGCAAGGCTGCCGAGGACGGGCCACCAGGAGAAGCCGGCGGCCATGTTGATTTCCACGGCGAGCATGAAGTCGAGATCGCGATCGCCTGATGCGCCCTCCGGCGTGATGGCCGCGAGCGTCGCCCAGTCGTGCTCGCGCAGGAGCAGGTACACCATCAGCAATTGCACGACGAACAGGCCCGGGGCGACGACTCGGTTCACCCACTTGATGGAAATCGGGCCGCGCGACAGGACGAGCCAGCAGGCGACGATAGCGGCGGCCGCGAAGAGCGTCACCGACAGCGCCTCCGGGCCGAAGTCCGTACCGGCCACGGCGTTCACGACGTGTGTCGTAGAGCGGCCGAACATGATCGACAACACCGCGGCCCAGCCGACCTCGATGGCGACGAGCCACACCAGGACGACGATGCGAACCCCGTTCGCACCGAAGACGCTGCGCAGGGCCGTGTACTGCTCCAGACCCCATTTGCCCGACGGTGCGCAGGTCGCGAGGGCCATGAGCGCCACGGAGATGACGTTGCCGATCACGGCCGCTGCGATCCCCGTCCTGAGGTCGACGAAGGTCGAGAGGGTGCCGCCGATCAGGAAGGCCCAGGTGGCAATGGCAAGGCCGATGTTGACCCAGGTGAAGTCGCCGAAACCCCAGATGCGCTCCTCGGGGAGCACGGGCAGGATGCCGATCTGCGCTTCGCGCGCCGCCAATTCGCTGCCGACGCTCATCCGAGCCAGAGCCGTGCGAGGAGGCTGGTGATCACGACGAAGGCGGCAATGCCGAGCAGCTCCGTCGCGCTGTAGTCCGCGCGGTCGGGATCGTCGTCGCCGATGGCGTCCAGCCGTGCGAGGCGCTCGCGAAGCGCACGCTCGTATTCTTCGTTCTGAGCCATGGTGTCCGGTCGCGCAGCGGCCGAAACGGCCTTGGAAAGATGCTCACATCGACGCTGGTGCCCCGCAAGCGGCCCGCGCAGACTCGGGCGCAGATCAGGAGGGATCGCGATGAAGGACTTCAGTGGACGTATTGCCGTGGTGACTGGCGGCGGCGCGGGTATCGGCCGCGCCCTCGTGCGCCAATTGGTCGCGGAGGGCTGCCACGTCGCGACCTGCGATCTTCTCGAGGACAATCTTGCCGAAACGCTGCGGCTTGCCGAGGCGGACGCGCCGCAGGGCGTGCGCGTGAGCGCGCACCGCTGTGACGTCGCGGACGAAGGAGACATCGAGCGCCTGTGTGCCGAGGTGCAGCAGGCGCACGCGAGCGACTGCGTGCACCTGCTGTTCAACAACGCTGGCATTGCCGGCGGAGGCAGCTTCGTTGCGGCAACGCGCGAGGAATGGGAGCGCACCTTCGACATTTGCTGGCGCGGCGTCTACCTCATGTGTCGGCACTTCCTGCCGCTCCTTGTGCGCGCGCCCGAGGGCCACGTCGTCAACACGAGCAGCGTGAACGGCTTCCGAGCCGCGCTCGGCGCCAACATCCCGCACACCGCTTACAGCGCGGCGAAATACGCCGTCCGCGGATTCACCGAAGGGCTCATCAACGACTTCCGCTTCAACGCGCCGCATCTGCGCGCCTCCGTGGTGATGCCTGGCTATGTGGGTTCGGGTATCGCGCGCAACACGCTCGAGATCCTGGGACGAGACGTGATGGGGGATCTGTCCGATGCCTTCATCGACGCGCACCGCGACAGCTACGTCGCAGAGGGCTGGCTCACGGATCGCGACGCGCCCGCAGACGAGATTCGCGCGCATCTGGCGACGATCACGGACCGCTACGAAGACGGCGGCATCACGCCTGCGGCCGCCGCGGGGATCATCCTTGCCGGCGTCCGCGACGAACGCTGGCGCATTCTCGTGGGTGAGGATGCTGCGTTGCTCGATGCGGCCGTGCGCGGTGATCCTGAGGGCACCTACGATCTCGATTTCTTTGATCGCGCCATGGCCGAAAGCTGAGCAAGCGAGCTCAGCCGCCCGAGACGACGGTGCTATAAGCAAGCGCCCCACGATGCCGAGCGAGGCTCAGACATGGATCCGGTGACCCAGGGCGTGCTCGGCGCGAGCGTCGGGCAGGCGACGAGCAGGAAGGGCGATCTGCGCGCGGCGACGATCCTTGCACTGCTTGCAGGTATGGCGCCCGACCTCGACGTGCTGATTCGCTCGGATGCAGATCCGCTCCTGTTTCTGGAGTACCACCGGCACTTCACGCATTCCCTCGCATTCATTCCCTTCGGCGCTTTGCTCTGCGCGGCCGCGTTCCACTGGTTCGTGCGCGAGCGCTTTACTTTCTTGCGTACCTGGCTGTTCTGCTTCTTCGGATACGCGACGCACGGCTTGCTCGATGCATTCACGACCTACGGAACGCAGTTGCTCTGGCCGCTGTCGAGCATGCGCGTTGCCTGGGACACGATCTCCGTTGTCGATCCGCTCTTCACCGTACCGGCCCTCGTGCTGATCCTGGCTGGTTGGTGGCGCGCGTCCCCGCGCTGTGCGTGGATCGCACTCGCCTGGATGGGCGTGTACATGACCTTCGGGGGAATCCAGAACGTACGCGCACAGGCCGCTGGCGCAGCTCTGGCTGCGGAACGCGGACACGCCCCCGTGACGATCTCGGCCAAGCCCGGTTTCGCGAACGTGCTGCTCTGGAAAGTGGTGTATGAGGTGGACGAGGTGTTTCACGTCGATGCGGTACGTGTTGGCCTCGATGTGCGGGTGTACGAGGGAGAGACCGCGAAACGTCTCGACGTGGCACGCGATCTGCCGTGGCTCGATCCGGACAGTCAGCAGGCCCGCGACATCGAGCGCTTTCGCTGGTTCTCGAACGACCATCTCGCGGTCCTCGCGGACGCCCCCTACGAGGTGGCCGACATCCGCTATTCGCTGCTGCCGAACGAGGTCGCGCCGCTCTGGGGTATTCGTCTCGATCCGGCCGCTGCTGCGGATACGCACGTCGCCTACTACGCCGCGCGCGATCCCTCGCCGGAGCGCCAGCGGCGCCTGCTGCGGATGCTCCGGGGCCTGCCCCTCGAGGAGTGAGGGTTCAGTCGCCGATCGCGACCGCGGTCGGTGCGACGCGGGCCGCCGTCGACGACGCTACTTCATCCACGCGCATGCTCGCTGGATCGAAGTAGGGCCGGTCGCCCTCGACCGTGACGCGCAAACCGCTGCGGGTGTGCGGGTAGTAGTCCCAGACCGCGAGGTGCCAGGTGCAGCGGTCGTCCCACATGGCAACGGAGTTCTTCTGCCAGGCGAAGCGGCACTGGAAGCGCGGATGCGAGGCGTGGGCGTAAAGATGACGCAGGAGTGCGTCAGACTCGCCCTTGCTCAGTTCCACGATCTGGCTCGTGAAGCCCGGGTTCACGAACAGCGCATTGCGGCCCGTGACCGGGTGCGTGCGCACGACCGGATGCACGGCGCTCGGAAATTCGCGTAATTGCTCGGCGTCGCCGTAGTGCCCGGTGTAGTCGGATTCGTGCCGTGCCGTCAGCGTGCAGAGGAATTCCTGCATGCGCGGCGACAGCGCCTCGAAGGCCGCATACATGTTCGTGAACAGCGTGTCGCCGCCGTCCTCCGGTACGTCGTGCAGATGCAGGATCGTGCCGAGCGGCGGCTCCTCGTCTGCGGAGACGTCCGTGTGCCAGTTGTCGCCGTTGTTGCGATGGGAGCTCGCGTCCGTATGGATGACCATGAGCTCCGGATTGCCGTGCGCGTAGGGCGCGGCAGGATGGATGTGCAGGGGCCCGAAGCGGCGGCCAAAAGCGAGATGCGCTTCGGGCGTCAGGTCCTGGTCGCGGAAGAACAGAACGAGGTGTTGCATCCAGGCGTCGTGGACTTCCCGGAAGGTTTCATCATCCAGATTCGCGAGATCCACGCCATGCACGGTGGCGCCGATCGTCGGGGTCAGGGGCTCGACTTCGATGCGTCGCCAGGCCATGGGTAGTCCTCCTCCGGTCGCCCAGGGCAAGCATGCCCGAGCGTCGCGCAGGCGGGCCAGTGCAAGGTGCTCAACGGAGCCCATGGAGAGGCGTTCTGACCGCGTGCGGAGAACGGTCCCGGGAGCACCTACGCCCGGCAAGCCCTACAGAGCGTCGAGATCGGCGCGGGCGCGGGCGGCAGCGGCCCGCATGGCGGTAACGCGTTCCGGGTCCTGCTTGTCGAGATTGCGATAGATCATGCCCATGCGCGGGTTGCCGCGGAGCCGCTCCTCGTTGCGGGCTACGAAGTCCCAGTAGAGGTAGTTGAGCGGGCAGGCGTCCTCGCCGCTCGAGGCCTTGACGTCGTAGCGGCAGCCCTTGCAGTAGTCAGACATGCGGTCGACGTACTTGCCGCTTGCCGCGTAGGGCTTGGATGCGAATACCCCCCCGTCAGCGTAGAGCGCCATACCGACCACGTTAGGCAGTTCAACCCACTCGAAGGCGTCGGCGTAAACGCCCAGGTACCAGTTCGCGACTTCCCGTGGGCGAATGCCGGCGATGAGCGCGAAATTGCCCGTGACCATGAGGCGCTGGATGTGGTGCGCATAGGCGTGCTGGCGCGTGGTGCGGACGGCTTCGGCGACGCAGCGCATATCAGTGTCGCCGGTCCAGTAGAACTCGGGCAGGGGACGATCTGCGGCGAGTACGTTCTCGTCGGCGTAGGCCGGCATGTACAGCCAGTACACGCCGCGGATGAACTCGCGCCAGCCGATGATCTGGCGGATGAATCCCTCCACGGCGTTCAGCGGCGCGTGGCCATCGCGCCACGCTTCCTCGGCGCGGCGGCAGCAGGTGAGGGGGTCGAGCAGACCGATGTTGATGTACATCGAGATGACCGAGTGGAAGACAAAGTCCTCGTCGGTCGCCATGGCGTCCTGGAAGTCACCGAACCAGGGCAGAGAGCTCTCTAAGAAGTGGTCGAAGCAGGCTTCGGCTTCCTCGGGCGTGACTGCGAAAGTGAAAGGTTCCAGATCGCCGAAGGCATCGGGGCAGTGCGTGCGGACGAGTTCAAGCACCTCCTTGGTGATCGCATCGGGTGCAGCGGGGCGCGGGCCGGCGATCGGCGGACGCTTGTTGGGCGCGGGCAGGCGCTTGCGGTTGTCCGCGTCGAAATTCCAGGCGCCGCCGGCCGGTGCGCCATCTTCCAACAGCAAATCGTGAGCGCGGCGCATCTCCCGGTAGAAGAATTCCATGCGCAGGGTCTTGCGGCCCTTCGCCCACTGCTCGAAGAACGCGTGCGTAGCAAGAAAGCGATCGTCTTCAACGAGCTCGAACTTGGTTTCGGCGCGGTTGCCCCAGGCGGAGAGGGCATCGCGAAGCCGCCATTCACCGGGGGCGGTCACGCGCACCCGCTCGGGAGCATGGGCCGCGGCGGCGCGATCGAGTTCGCCGATGAGCGAGCCTGAATTGCCTGGCGCGTCCAATTCGACGTAGTCGACGGTCCAGCCTGCGTCGCGCAGCCGTGCCGCGCAGTGGCGCATCGCGCTGAAGATCAGGGCCAGCTTCTTGGCGTGGTGCGGCGCATAGCTGGCTTCCTCGGCCACCTCGGCCATGAGGATTCGAGTGTCGCCCGGATGCAGGCCGTCGAGGGCGGGCATGCGGGGCCCGACCTGGTCGCCGAGCACGAGTACGAGGGTTGTCGCCATGATCGAATCTCCGGTCGACGAGCCCCCACCCGCGGCGAGCAGTGTAGGAATTGCGTGTCCGTGCGTCCAACGTGCCATTGAGGCGTGCCGTGCGCTGGCGCTCACCGAGTGCGCTAGGATCTCGGCCCGCGTTGCGCTCTGGCAGAGACGACCCAGCACGCTCGCGGGGCTGGCTGGCGCGAAGGCACAATTGACGGTGGAACGGGCGCCTGCGGAGGTGCAGTCGCGCTCGCAGCGGGGATGGAGAGAGATGATGAATCTGCAGAAGATGATACTTGCGCTCACGGGGATGCTGGCCGTTGCGTCGGCCCATGGGGCCGAACACGTGATCTACCCCTCGGCCGGGCAGGACCGTGACCAGCAGGCATCGGATGAGGCGCAATGCTTCGTCTGGGCGAAGGATGAGTCCGGGGTCGATCCGCTTACGGCTGAGCCGGCACAGATCGACGCGCCTGATCGTGCGCGCGGTGGCGCGCTCCGCGGCGCGGCGGTCGGGGCCGTGATTGGCGAGATCGCGGACGACGAAGCCGGCGAGGGGGCTGCAGCGGGCGCGGCGGCGGGTGCCCTGAGGCAGCGCCGGCGTAATCGGCGCGGGTTTGCCGAAGCTGAATCTCAGCGGGCAGCAGTCGACGCTGCGCACGAGGCGGATATGGAGCGCTTTGATCGCTACTACGTCGCCTGCATGGAGGGGCGCGACTACGCCGTAAACTGATCGCTCAGCGCTCGGAAGCGCTGAGCGAGAGGGCTGCCCGCGCAGTATACGCGGGCGCTCGATACGGCATCCGCTAGCGCGTTCTGCAGCGATATGAGCATTGCAGGGCCGGGCCGGGCCGAGCTGAGCGGGTTCGGCTCGCGGTGCTGCGGCCGGTTGGGTTCAGCGGGTCGATCCGCCCTGGGAACCACTTGTCATCCGATGTCAGTGCTGGCGGCCGACGCGCGGCTTGGCGCGCTGGACAGCGCTCTACCGGATCGAGTCAGACACCGCGGGGCGTCGGCGCTGCGGGAGGCAACGGACCTGGCAGCGCCAGATTTAACGTTGAGGCCTGTCTCGGTCGTGCAGCCTCCATGAGGTTGCCACAGCCGGTGCGCGGTTCAGCCATGCACTCGTGGCGGTAGCGCTGTCTCGCCGATTGATGGCGTCCACTGCGCTGAGCGCACGCAGGCCGGGACTGAATTCCAAGCGCCGTGCACTCGAAGTTTCGAGATTCACGGTCTCCGAGACGTGGCGTTCGGGGCATCTGTCAAAGCGGAGTATGCTCCGCGCCCGCGCCCGTCATCCGCCCGCGTGCGAGTGGTTACCTGAGAGGATCGGTCATGGAGGAGCGAAGTCGCGGCGCCGGTGCTCTGCTTGCAGTTGCCGCCTACGGCTTCTGGGGCATTGCGCCGATCTACTTCAAATGGCTTCAGGGGATCGGTGCGGGACAGCTGGTCGCCCATCGCATCCTGTGGACGGCCGTGCTGCTCGTACCGTTGCTCGCTATCTTGCGGGCGGGGCCTAAGCTGCGCGCGCTGCTCGCGGATCGCCGTCGCCTGCTGGGTTTGTGCGCCTCTGCTGTTCTGATCGGCGGCAACTGGTCGGTCTTCATCTACGCGGTGCTGGCTGGGCGCGTGCTTGAAGCGTCTCTCGGGTACTTCATCAACCCGCTCATCAGCCTGCTGCTAGGCATGATCTTCATGGGTGAACGGATGCGCCCAATTCAGTGGCTTGCCGTCGCGATCGCTGCCGGCGGGGTGCTCAACGAGATCATTCGCTTCGGTGACGTGCCCTGGCTCGGGCTTGCGCTCGCGTTCTCGTTCGGCTTCTACGGCCTGCTGCGCAAGCGTCTCGCTGTCGACTCCTTCGTCGGGCTCACGGTCGAGTCCTGGGTGCTGCTGCCCGTCGCCGTCGCCTATCTGGCCTGGAATGCATCCGCTGGCGTCGATGCGTTCACGACGTCGATCCGTTCTGCCCTGCTGCTCGCGCTTGCGGGTCCGGTCACGATGTTTCCCCTGCTCTGCTTCGCGGCGGCGGCCAATCGACTGCCGCTTTCGCAGCTGGGATTCTTCCAGTACATCGCTCCGGTGCTGACTTTCTTGCTCGCGGTCACACAGTTTGGCGAGCCCTTCGTTGCGGCCCAATTCCTGACCTTTGGTCCGATCTGGACGGCGCTGGTGATTTTCACGGGCCACGCGGTGTACGTTCAGCGACGATCGGCTCGCCATCGCCTCGCAGGAGTGGATGCATGATTCGCCTTGCCACCACCGAACGCGCCTATCCCTGGGGCGTGTTGCGCTCGACGAACGCTTCGAAGATCAAGTTCGCGCTTGCCGAGAAGGGGGTGCCCTTCGAGGTCGAGCGCGTCCGACCAGGTGATCTCTGGAAAAAGCCCGCGGAGATGAGAATCGTCCATCCCCTCGCGAAGGTGCCGTGGATCGTCGACGACGGCTTCGGTGTATTCGACTCGACCGTGATCCTCGAGTATCTCGAGGATCGCTATCCTGACCCTGCGCTGCTGCCCGTCGCTGCCGCGGCCCGCGCTGACGTCCGCATGGTCGAGACCTTTGTCGACGAGGCCCTGCTGACGGGCGTACTGCCCGCTGTCTGGATGCCGCTCTGGCTGCCGCCTGAGCGCCGCGATGCGACTGCGCAGGATGCGGCGCGCGGCGAGCTGCTGAGCTCGGTGCTGCCCTGGCTCGAGACGCGTCTCGAGGACGGGCGAGCATGGGTGTGCGGCGACTTTTCGCTTGCCGATGTGGCCCTTGCGCCCTGTGCGATGGTGCTCGAGGTCGACGAGACCGACTTGTCTGCCGCGCCGGCCTTTAGCGCCTACCTTGAGCGTATTCGAGCGCGCCCCGCCTATCGCACGATTTCCCCGCAGACCTCGCTCGCGGACTCCGAGCGATTCGGCTGAGCCCGGCCTAGGTGAGGGTCGCCCTGCGCATCGATGGGTGCGAGGGCCGGCAGCGATCCGCTGGCTGGACTTGTGCGCGTGCCGTCTTATAGTTGGCCAAACCGGTGATCGGGAACGTCTCATGCAGGAGTTTCGGACGGATACCCCTACTGCGGCCGCGCCGCGCATCCTTCGCGTCAACATCGCCGGGCGGCCGGTCGAGTGGCTGCATTGGCAGGAGGCCGTTGGCCTGTACGCCCGCGACCTGGTCATCTGGACCCTTGGCGACCCCGTCATGAGGGTTCGCGGAGGCTTCTCTCGCGTACGCCAGAGGCAGACCGAGCTTCAGCTTCACAGCATCATCGCCTGCGACGGCCACATTGTTCGTCCACTCAGGAGCAGCCCGCCGCTCACGAACCGCGCGCTCTTTCGGCGCGATGCCAACATCTGCATGTACTGCGGCAACCCTTTCCAGGACAAGGACCTGACGCGCGATCACGTCGTGCCGAGTTCGAAGGGTGGCGAGGACACGTGGGAAAACGTCGTCGCTGCGTGTCGCCGCTGTAATCACCACAAGGGCAATCGCCTCCTCGCCGACACGGATATGGAGCTTCAGGCGCTGCCGTACACGCCGAACTTCGCTGAATACCTGGCGCTGATCAATTCTGGCCGGATTCTCGGCGATCAGATGGAGTTTCTCGCAGCTCAGTTCGGACGCGACTCTCGCCTGCGGCATTGAGGCGCACGACCGCCGTGCTTCAACTCTGCTCCGGAAGGGTGCAGCCGAGGGTTTGCGCCGCGGCCGCGAGATCGGCTCGATCGTCCCAGCGCACGGAGGCGACGAACACTTCACAGCGCTCCCGCTCATTCTTGAAGCGGGTGTCCGCGGCGATGCGATCGGCGAAGCCGGCGATGTCGATCTCATCATCTGCCATCGCGATGCCATTCGCGCCGGTGTCCAGGCGAACGTAGCTGTGGCCGCCGTCTGGATTCCAGGCGGCCCAGCGCGGACCCGCGCCGTCGGCGCCTGTGCCGGGGTCGAGGTCGCGCGCGAACGCCGCCCAGTACGCCATCATTCGCGCCGATAGCGCGAGGCGGCCTTCGGCATTGTCGTCGTTGAACAGCAAGGGTGTCTGCGGGCCGAGATCGAAGTGGCCGAATACGAAGGGGATTTCGAGGCCGTGCGCTGCGCCCAGCAGCTGGCTCAGATCTACGAAGCCGAAGCTACCTTCCTCGTCCCAGTCCCAGCGATAGGCCCAGACAGGAACGTTTGCGCTCGACAGTCGCCGAGCGATGTCGTCAGCGCCTCGAATTCGCCAGGCAAGCGCACCGTACTCCCCGTGCAGGTCATACATGCGCTCGTTATGAGGCCAGAGCGGAAGGCCCGCAAAACGCTTTACGGCATCCGGGTTGAAGGCCATGAAGATCTTGGGCTCGTCGCGGTTGGTGCCGACGATGGTCGGCACGGCGTTGAACTTGCCCGCAGCGCCGAGCTGATCGATGAAGGGCGCGCTTGGCAGAACGGCGCCATCGCGAATGACTGCGGGGGAGCTCGGGCCGAGCAGGTCCATGCCGTCGCTGTAGAGTTCGAACAGACCCAGGGTGCTGACCCCGCGGAGCAATTCGCCCTGATCCGCGACGGACATGGCGTCGGCGACGGCCCGTGCGCAGGCTCTATCGCAGTCGTCGCGGCTCCTGCGAATGACCTTGAGGAGCATCTCCGAGGCAGAGAAGGCGTCTCCGGGCGTGGCGTCGTCGGTGTAATTCGTCGCCTGCGCTGCCGAGACGCTGCTCGTGCCGCCGCTCTGCAGAATGGCGCCATGGAGGAGGTTTGCGGCATAGGGCGAAACGAGAAGGCTTGCGATGTTGGTGGCGCCTGCGGATTCGCCGAACACCACGACGCGATCCGGATCGCCGCCGAATCCTGCGACGTGATCGCGGGTCCAGGTGAGTGCGCGCACAAGGTCGAGTGTGCCGTAGTTCCCTGAAGCGTCGGCTGCGTCGTCGCCGGAAAGGCCGGGATGGCGGAACCAGCCCAAGGGACCCAGGCGGTAGTTCAGGGTGATCACCACGACGTCGTGGGCGGCTGCCAACTGCGCTCCGTCGTAGAAACCCGAGTGTCCAACGGTATTGCCGCCGCCGTGAATCCAGACGAGAACGGGGAGACCGGCGCTACGCTCGGCGGGCGCATAGACGTTCAGGAACAGGCAGTCCTCATCGCCCCAGAACTGGCCATGGACCGCTTCTGGCGCACCGCTGAGCGGCGAGCCGATCTGTGGGCACACCGAGCCGAATGCAGTTGCGTCGCGCACGCCCGACCAGGCTTCGGGGGCGCGCGGTGCGCGCCAGCGCAGATCGCCCACCGGGGGCGCTGCGTAGGGCAGACCCAGCCATACGTGAGCGCCGGCTTCATCGACGTAGCCCTCGACTGTCCCGAGGGCGGTGTCGAGCCGCGTCGCCGAATCGGCGGTCCGGACGACGGGCGCGTCCTGACCGCCGCAGCCTGCAAGCAGGGCGATCAACAGGAGAGCTGGAATCGTGTGTTTCATGCCGGGGATCCGTAGAGATTGAGCAGGACGTCCGCGAAAGCGTCCGGTTGCGCCATGAAGGGTGAGTGCCCGGATGCAAATTCGACCACCCGCTCACAGGGTGACCGCTCGAGGAGTGTACGCTGCATCTCTGGTGTGACGGCCCTGTCGTTCGTACAGAGCACGTAGTCGCGGGGGCAGCGCCCGAAACGTTCTTCGCTGAGCGAAATCGCGGTCTGCAGCGGCGCGGTGGGTTGGGGCGTGAGCTGAGCCAGGGCGTTCGCGACATCGCCCGCCTCACAATCCTGATAGAAAACACCGGCTGCCTGGGCCGCATCCACGCTTACCGTGCCGGGTTCGGGCCCTCGGCCGATGATGGCGTTGAGGGCACTGCCTGTGTCCTCGGCGCCGAGCTGGCCAAGCGCCTCGCCGTTCCGCGGCAGGAACGCGCACGCGTAGACCAGGCGGGCGATGCGCTCCGGTACGCGTTCGGCGACCGTACTGATCACCACGCCGCCCATGCTGTGGCCGACGAGGGTGATGCGATCGGACCTGCCGGAAATGGCCGATATGACTCGATCTGCATAGGCGTCGAGCGTTACCTGGTTCCGAGGCGTGCTGTCGGTGCCATGGCCGGGCAGGTCAGGCGCGATGACGTCGACGCCCGCTGCCTCGAGGCGAGGGGTGATTCCCTGCCAGCACCAGGCACCATGCCAGGCGCCGTGGACGAGCAGCATGGTCATGGTGAAGTCCTCCTGCAGATTCAGGCACGCCGCCAGCGAGTGCCGTCGGCGGTGTCCTCGAGCTCGATGCCTTCGGCTATGAGCCTGTCCCGTATGTCGTCCGCCCGGGCAAAGTCGCGGGCTGCGCGCGCTGCCTGCCGTTCGGCGACGAGCGCGTCGATTGCTGCGTCCGTCGGACCTCCGCTTGCCGGTCCCGCGCGAAACCAGGCTTCGGCGTCGCGGGCCAGAAGGCCGAGGAGTTCCGCGCTCGCTCGCAGCCGTGCGGCCGCGGCGATGCGCTCACTTCCCTCTGCACTCCTCACCTCGGCAGCGATGGCATGAAGCGCCGCGAGGGCGCCGGGCGTGTTCAGGTCGTCCTCGATGGCCTGCATGAAAGCGGGGTCGGGCGCTGCGGGTTCGATGATCTCGACGTCGCGCAGGGAACCGTACAGCCGGTCCAGGCTCGCTTTCGCCTGCTCCAGCAGCGCCTCGTTCCAGATCAATTGCGACCGGTACTGCCCGGACAGGAGGGCGTAGCGAAGCACCTCGCCGTCCCAGTGCTCGAGCAACTCGTTGACGCGCACCACGTTGCCAAGGGACTTCGACATCTTCTCGCCGTCGAGGGTGAGCATGCCGTTGTGCAGCCAATAGCCGACGAAGTCGGGGTCACCGTGGGTGCACCGGCTCTGCGCCAGCTCGTTCTCGTGATGAGGAAAGGCAAGATCGCGACCGCCACCGTGAATGTCGATGCGCTTGCCTAGGAGCGCATCGATCATTGCGGAGCATTCGATGTGCCAGCCGGGACGGCCGCGTCCCCAGGGCGAGTCCCAGCCCGGCTGTTCGGAGGTGCTGGGCTTCCAGAGCACGAAGTCGGCAGGATGACGCTTGTACGGCGCGACTTCCACGCGCGCGCCGGCGATCATGTCGTCCAGGCTGCGCCGGGCCAGGTTGCCGTAGGCGGCGTCGCTCTCGACCGCGAACAGCACATGCCCCTCTGCCGCATACGCATGACCCGCGTCGACCAGCTTGCCGATCATGGCGAGCATGTCGTCGATGTGAGCGGTTGCTCGCGGCGCGAGGTCCGGGTCGTGGTTGCCGAGTGCGCGCACGTCGGCTTCGTAGGCAGCTGCATAGCGCTCCGAGAGTTCTCCAATGGAGGTTTGCTCTTCTGCGGCGGCGGCCATGATCTTGTCGTCGATGTCCGTGAAGTTGCGGGCGTAGATAACGGTCGGATACCGATGGCGCAGGACGCGGTATAGAACATCGAAAACGACGGCAGGGCGTGCGTTGCCAATGTGAATGCGGTTGTAGACCGTGGGTCCGCAGACGTACATGGTCACGCGGTCGGCGTCGATCGGTTCGAAAGGGCGGGGGCCGCCGGCAAGGGTATCGTGCAGTGTGAGCGTCATGGTCGTGCTTCCGTCGAGACTGGGCGTGCGCGTCCTTGCATTGGACGCAGGTGAACGTCGATCAGATCCTCAGATCCGATCAGTCTCGGGACATCGCCGCTTCAGGGCGCCGTTCAGGGAAGCCGGTGTATGCATGGGGTAAGAGTATAGCGGCACGATCACTTTGCGCCGTAGATTTGTGCGGGGTCGACATCGACGTCGAGCGTTATTTCTGCGTGCGCGCGGTCCATGCGGAGGTAGAAGCAATGACGCCGACCGGTGTGGCAAGCAGCGCCCGCCTGCGTGACGCTCAGGAGAACCGTGTCGCCGTCGCAATCGATGCGTACTTCACGAATGTGCTGTATGTGGCCGGACTCCTCGCCCTTGCGCCAGAAGCGCCCTCGCGAGCGTGACCAGTAGCAGGCCCGCCCCGTTTCCAATGTCTCGCGCAGGGCGGCTTCGTTCATCCACGCGAGCATGAGCACATCGCCGTTCTCGGCGTCCTGCGCGATTGCGGGCACGAGTCCCTGTTCGTTCCAGCGCATGGCGGCGAGCACGGCGGCGGTTTCCGTCGTGGTTCCGGTCTCGGCCTGCTCAAGATCGTGGAGCAGATTGCTCATGGGGGCGGTCCGTTGGCGTGCGTGCGCTGAATGGTAAACGTTACAGCACTGAAACACCTTCTGTAGCGGTAACGTTATCGTATAACATTTGGCGGCTCACATCCTTGAGGCCCACTTGCCATGCGTTGTCGTCTGTTGTCCGCACTGATGCTCGTGTTGCTCGCCCCGCTGGCGGCAGCGCAGCAAAACACTGACCCCCAGAGCGATGAAGCGGCGCGTGTTGAAGAGCTCCGCGTTTATGCGACGCCGCTCGGCAATACGACCGAGGAGCTTGCGCAGCCGGTGACGGTGCTCGCGGGAGACGAGCTGGAGCGGGTTGTTGCCCAGTCGCTCGGCGACACCCTCGCCGGCGAACCCGGTATTACCACCACCTATTTCGGCCCTGCGGTCGGCCGACCCGTCATACGTGGTCTGGGTGGGCCCCGTGTCCGCGTGCTCGAAGACGGAATCGTTGCGGCGGACGTCTCCGTTACCAGCGCTGATCATGCGGTCGGGGTCGAACCGTTCCTTGCGGATCAGGTTGAGGTGATGAAAGGCGCCTCGACCGTGCTTTACGGCTCTGGCGCGATCGGCGGCGTCGTCAATACGGTGACCGGCAAGATCCCGACCGAACTGCCAGATGAGCCTTTCTCGTTGCGCGCCCAAGGCAGCGTCGGGGATGTCGCCGACGAAGAAAATGGCGGCATTCGAGCGAATGCGCGCGCTGGCAATTTCGCCTTCCACCTCGGCGGCAATTTCCGCCGTACGAATGACTACGATATCCCCGGGTTTGCCGAATCGGCTGCTCAGCGCGACGCCGAGGCGCTCGAGGAGGAAGAAGAGCACGGCGACGAAGACGAGGATCACGACGAGCACGGCGACGAGGAAGAGGAAGAGGAAGTCTTCGGCTCCCTCGAAAACTCCGATCTTCGAACCGACTCCTTCAATTTCGGTACGTCCTGGGTGGGCGAGCGCGTCACCCTCGGCGTCGCCTATTCGCGCTACGAGAGCGAGTACGGCATCCCTGGTGGCCATGGCCACGAGCATGGTCACGACGAAGATCACGACGAGGAAGACGGTGATCACGACGACGAGGACGGCGACCACGACGAGGAAGAAGAGGAAGAGGGCGACGTGCGCCTCGACCTCAAGCAGGAGCGGTATGACTTCTACGCGAGCCTGATGCAGCCTATCGACGGTATCGAGATGATCCGGTTTCGTGGCGCTTATGTGGATTACGAGCACGACGAGATCGAGGGCTCAGGCGAAGTTGGCGTGACCTTCGACAACCAGAACTTCGAAGGTCGGATTGAACTGCTGAACGCGCCTATCGCAGGCTTCGAGGGCGCCTTCGGCCTGCAGTTCGAGACCACCGAATTCAGCGCCGTGGGCGAAGAGGCTTTTGTTCCGCCTGTCGATCGTTCCATGGTTGCTCTGTTCGCATTCCAGCAGAAGCAGGTCGGCGACTTGCTCTTCGATCTCGGAGCGCGCGTCGAGTCCGTTGACTACGACCCGGATGCGGGCGGCGGCGAGGATTTCACGATCGGTTCCCTGTCCTTCGGAACGATCTGGGAGGCGCGCGACAACGCGGACGCAGGTATTCAGTTCGATATCGCATCGCGCGCACCGGGCGCAGAGGAGCTGTATTCGAACGGCGCGCACCTTGCCACGAACACCTTCGAGATCGGTGATCCGACCCTAGATGAGGAAACGGCCTTCAACGCCAGCGCTTTCTGGCACGGCCACTTCGACGCGGTCGACATCCAGGTGAACGTGTTCGCGACCCAGTTCAAGGACTTCATCTATCTTTCGGCGACGGGCGCCGAGGAAGACGAGCTTCCCGTGTTCGTCTGGCGCCAGGAAGACGCGCTCTTTTTCGGCGGGGAGGTGAACGCGGTCGTGCCCCTTATGCGCGAGCAAGCGTCCGTGGACCTGCGCATTACCGGTGACACGGTGCGCGCGCGTCTGCGCGATCCTGGCCCCGGTCAGGAAGAGGATCTTCCGCGCATCCCTGCTTCTCGTTTGGGCGCAGCGCTCGAGTTCCAGGTTTCCAAGTTGTCGGGCGAGATCTCGTTGATGCGCGTATTCCGTCAGGACGAGACCGCGGCGTTCGAGAATGCGAGCAGCGCCTATACGGCGCTGGACGCGTACTTCGGCTGGGATTTCGAGATGGCTTCAACGGATGTCGAGTTCTACCTCCGGGGCCGAAACCTCCTCGATGTGGAGCAGCGTTTGCACACCTCGTTCCTGGCAGATCTGGCGCCGCTGCCTGGCCGTGCACTCGAAGCGGGTATCCGCATCGAGCTTTGAGCCGCCTGGCTCAGCGGCTCGCGCCCTCGGCGCGGGCCGCGTCCACCTCCGCCGCGGCATAGCCGAAGGCTGACCAGGATCCGGTGGCGCGGATTTCGGCCCAAATCGCGGCAGCCTTCCCCGGCGCGTCGTTCAGCAAGTACCAATTGGCCACGCCGTAGCCCTGGGTCGCGAGCGCAAGGGCGCGCTCGGCCGGGTCTTCCGCGTCGGACGCCATGAGGCTCTCTGGCGCGAGCTCACCCCGATACATGCGCAGGCGGCGTAGATAGCTGGCGTTCTCGATCACTTCGAGATCCGGTGTGATGGCCTCGAGCAGTGCCGTGGCGGCGGCGTTCCGCCCGAGGCGCATGAGGGTCATCCACAGCCAGTCCGTGGTCGCGACCAGCAGATCCGGGTTCGGGGAGTAGTCGAGACATTCGGACCAGACACCTGCCGCCGCCGCCGTGGACTCGCTCCGAGTCTACGTCCATCTTTCGCAGCTTCGCTCGGCCAGGCCCGGATCGCTGGAGTTCCGTTTGAACGCGCTGCCCGAATTCGCCATCGCCCTCGACGACCCCGCGCGGCCCGCCGACCCCGCGCGGCCCGCCGTGCGCGCGTTGTTGGAGGCGCATCTCGACGACATGCGGGCGACCTCGCCCCCGGAAAGCGTGCATGCGCTCGACGTTGAGGCATTGCGCGGGCCCGGGATTGATTTCTGGACGCTGAGCATCGATGGCGTGCTGGCGGGCTGTAGTGCACTCCGGGTCCTCACCGGCGCGCACGGTGAGATCAAGTCGATGCGCACGGATGAGGCCCAGCGCGGGCGGGGCGTGGGCGACGCGCTCGTCCGCCATCTGCTCGCAGAGGCCCGAGTCCGTGGCATCAAGCGGCTGAGCCTGGAGACCGGTTCCCAGGACTTCTTCGCATCTGCGCGGCGCCTCTATGCGCGCCACGGCTTCGAGGTGTGCGGACCCTTCGGCGATTACGTGCTGGACCCCAACAGCGTGTTCATGACCCGCGCGCTCTGAGATCAGAGCTCCCGGAACTGCATGGCATGGAGACGCGCGAAGGTCGGGCTCTGTTCGAGCAGCGTCTCCTGGGGGCCGATCGCTTCCACCTCGCCGTTGACCAGCACGAGGACCTGATCGGCGTCGGCCACGGTCGCAAGTCGGTGCGCGATGATGATCGAAGTGCGGCCCCTGGTGACGCGATCGAGGGCGCGCTGGATGAGGGCTTCTGTTTCGGGGTCGATGTTTGCCGTTGCCTCGTCGAGGATGAGCAATGACGGATCGGTCGCGAGTACGCGCGCGAAGGCGAGCAATTGGCGCTGACCCTGGGAGATGTTGCGCCCGCGCTCGGCAAGCGGCGTGTCGTAGCCGTCCGGCAGCGCCTCGATGAATCCGTCGGCGCCCACGGCCCGGGCCGCGGCCACGGCCTGGTCGCGATCGATGCCCGGATCACCCAGCGTGATGTTGTCGGCAATGGTGCCGGCGAACACGTGGAAATCCTGGAGTACGAAGCCGAGACGGCGCCGCAGATCGAAAGTGTTCATGTCCATGACGTCGACGTCGTCGATGCGGATAGAACCGGTGGGTGGGTCGTAGAGGCGGGCGAGCAGACGGACCAGGGTGCTCTTGCCCGACCCGGTCGGCCCGACGATCGCAAGACGCGTCGCAGGTGGCACCTCGAGGGAAACGTTGCGGAGGACCGGCGCTCCCTCACCGTAGGCGAAGGTCAGGTCGCGAATGGCCAGGGCGCCCGCGAGATGCGGTTCGAGTTCGGCCGGTGTCTCGGGTTCATGCGCAGGGGCGTTCCAGTCGAGGGCCTGGAAGATGCGCTCGCCGCTCGCCATGGATCGGAACAGCAGATTGTAGTTGTCGCCAAGGGCCACGATCGGCGTGAACAGCATGTCGATGTAGCGCGTGAAGAGCACAACCGTTCCCAGGGTGAGGGTCTCGTCGAGCGCCGACAGGCCGCCGAACCAAAGCACCGCAGCGATCGCGATGTCCGCGAGGGCAGAGTTGAACGCCCCCGCGATGTTGTCGACGACGTTGGCGCGGGTCTCCGCGCTGCGATTGCGATTGTTGATCGCGGTGTAGCGGTCGAGGTTTTCCTGCTCGCGGCCATGCAGCTGCACCACGGTCAGGCCTGCAAGGTTTTCCTGCATGTTCTGGTTCAGCAGCGACACGCTTTGGCGGGCTTCGCGATAGAGGGTCCTGGTCAGGCGCCGGTAGACCACGATGGACAGCACGAGGAAGGGCGCAAAGGCGAGCATGACGATAGTAAGTCGCACATCCGCCGCGAGCATGATCGCGAGCGCGACGAAAAAGGGCACGAACTCCCCGAGGAGCGCGCCGAAGGAACGCAGCAGTTCATAGAGCGCCTCGACGTCGTTGGTGACCCGGGTGGTCACGCGGCCGACCGACACGCGATCCCAGAATGCGGCTGGCTGCCCCAGCAGATGCGTGAACACGTCGCGGCGCAGGCGCGAAAGGCCGCGCACGACCGCATCGGCCAGGGTCACGCGATGGAAGTGTCCGGCCACCGCGACGACGAGCTGTACGGCGCCGTAGAGGACGCATGCCGCGAAAAGGATCGAGGTTCCGGTTGCCTGCGCAATCGACGATGTAAGGCTGACGAGACCGAAGTCCGGCACATTCGAATACGGATTGCCCATGAGCACGTGGTCGATGACCACGATCGAAAGCAGGATCGGCAGCATCACCGAGGCGATCGCCTGAGCGAGCACTAGGGTCCCGGACAGCAGGTATCGTCCACGCTCCGGGGCGAGCCAATGAAGCAGGCGGCGCAGGAGACCGAGGTCGAGGAGGCGACCGGCGATGTCCGCGTCGAAGACGTTAGCGTCGCCCGAGGATGGGGCGCTCTTCTGCGAGCTCACGCTTCGACTCCCAGCGGACGATCGGCGCTTCTGCCCTGATCCTGTTCGCCAGCGAGCGCTGCGTACCAGCCTCCGGCCGCAAGCAGGGCTCCGTGGTCGCCGTACTCGACGACGCGCCCGCCCTCCAGCACTACAATGGCGTCGGCGTGGCGTGCAGTGGAGACCCGGTGCGTGACCATGACCGTGGTCATGCGCGCCCGGACCTCGATGAGGTGCGAGAGGATGCGCTCTTCCGTTTCCGTGTCGACGGCGGCGAAGCAGTCGTCGAGCAAGAGCACGGGGGCTTCCCGGATCACGCCGCGCGCGACCGTCGCGCGCTGGCGCTGACCGCCGGACAGGGTGACCCCGCGCTCGCCGACCATGGTCGCAAGGCCTTCTGGCAGGCGTTCGAGCAGGGCCTGCAGTTCCGCTCGATGCGCAGCCGCGACAACCAGCGTGTCATCGCGGGACGGATCGTCATAGGACAGGTTCTCGCGCAGCGGCTGGCCGAACAGGAACGCATCCTGAGGCACGAGGACGACCTCGCTGCGGAGCTGCGTGAGTGGCCAGTCCGCCACGGTATGTCCGTCCACACACACGGCGCCCGGCGCCGCTTCTATGAGACGGGGGAAGGCGGAGAGGAGGGTCGACTTGCCGGCGCCGATGCGGCCCATCACGGCGAGGCTGCGACCGGCCTCGACGCGCACGGATACGTTCTCGAGCGCGGCCTGCGCGGCGTCGGGATAGCGATAGCTGAAATCGACCAGCTCGAGATCACCGGCGATCGCGGCAGGCGTCCCCTTGGAAGGCGCATCCGGAAACTCGTCCGGCGTCTGCAGGATGTCGAAGACGCGCTCGCAGCCCACCGCAGCGCGCTGGATCAGGTTAAGCAGCGTGCCCGTCTGCCGCATGGGCTGGATGGCCATGGCAACGTAGCTGAAGAAGGCGACGAAGGTGCCCTTGCTCATTTCACCCGTGAGTACGAGGTGGCCGCCCCAGCCGATGACGATCAGTGAGGTTGCAGCGGCGAGCGTTGGCATGACTGCCGTCATCATCGACGAGATGCGCGCCTGCGTCACGAAGGCGTCGGCGTAGCGCGCGTTGTCCGTATCGAAACGGTCCACCTCGAGCTGCTCGCGCGCCATGACCTGCAGAGTGCGGATACCGCCAAATGCTTCCTGAGCCCGATCCGTGAGCGCTGAGGTTCGCGTCTGTACTTCGCGGGACGCGGCGTTCATGCGCCGAGAACCACGGACGGCATACAGGGCGACCAGGGGCAGAGGCGGCAGGATCAACCAGGCGAGTTCCGGTGCGAGCCAGAACATCGCGGCGAAGCCGGTGGTCGTGCCGTAGACCAGGATGATCACGAACAGCGTGCCGTTGCTGACCAGGCGCCGGATCAGGCCGACGTCCGATACGGCGCGCGTCATCATGTCGCCGACGCTGTGCTGGCCGTAGAAGCCGACGCCCTGACGTTGGAGCCGGTCGAACAGGGCTTGGCGAAGTTCGAAGGCGACGTTCAGGCCGGCCCGGCGCAGGGTGATGCGTGCAGTCGAGACGACGAGCAGGCGCGCGAGTACGCAGGCGACGATGCCGAAGACCGGCAGGGTCAGGTCCACATCGCGCGAGCCGGCGCCGAGCGCGGCATCGACAGCATCGATGCCGTCCCGAAGGAACAGCGGTACGGCCGCCTCGAGCATGCGGGCCAGGAAGAACAGCACGAATGCCGTGCCGAGTAGGGGCTTCTGACGCCCGAGCCATGGGGCCAGGCGCCCCAGGCCACGGAAGCCCGTACTCGCGGCGCCCGGCGCGGCGTCTGCCGCGGCCGCCTCAGAACGAGGCGTTGTTGGGGACCCTGGGGAAGGGGATGGCGTCACGAATGTTCTCCATGCCCGTGACGTAAAGGATCAGCCGTTCGAGCCCGAGGCCGAAGCCCGCGTGCGGCACCGTGCCGTAGCGCCGCAGATCCCGGTACCACCAGAGTTCCTCTCCGAGCTCCGGCGTGTGAGACATGCGTGCATCGAGCACGTCTAGGCGCTCTTCGCGTTGGCTGCCGCCGATGATCTCGCCAACGCCCGGAACGAGCACGTCCATAGCGGCAACGGTCTTTTCGTCGTCGTTGAGGCGCATGTAGAACGCCTTGATCTCTGCCGGGTAGTCGACGACCACGACCGGGCGCCCCACGTGCTCCTCCGTCAGGAAGCGCTCGTGCTCGGACTGCAGATCTCGGCCCCACGCCACAGGGAACTCGAATGACTTGCCCGACGCTTCCAGGATTCTAACGGCCTCGGTGTAGCTCATGCGCTCGAAGGGTGAATCGATCACGTGCTGGAGGCGATCGAGGACGCCCTTGTCTATGCGCTGGGCGAAGAATGCGATGTCGTCCTCGCGTTCCTCCAGGAGCGTTGCGAGAACCGATTTGAGCAGTGCTTCCGCGAGATCCGCGTTTGTCGCAAGGTCGGCGAAGGCGATCTCCGGCTCGACCATCCAGAACTCGGCGAGATGGCGCGAAGTGTTCGAGTTCTCGGCGCGGAAGGTCGGGCCGAAGGTGTATACCTTGGACAGCGCAAGGCAGTAGCTCTCTATCTGCAATTGGCCCGAGACGGTGAGATAGGACTCTGTGCCGAAAAAGTCCTCGGCGAAGTCCACGCCCCCCTCCGGCGTGCGCGGCGGATTCATCGCGTCTAGGGTGCTGACGCGGAAAAGCTCGCCTGCGCCCTCACAGTCGCTCCCCGTGATGATCGGCGTGTTCACCCATACGAAGCCGTTGTCGTGAAAATAGCGGTGGATCGCTTGGGAGAGGGTGTTCCGCACACGCGCGATGGCGCCGAAGGTGTTGGTGCGTGGCCGGAGGTGCGCCACCGTGCGTAGGTATTCGAAGGTGTGCCGCTTCTTCGCGATCGGATAGGTTTCGGGTTCGTCGACCGGTCCCAGGATGCGAAGTGCGCTCGCCTTCACCTCGACGCTCTGTCCCTTGCCCTGGGAGGCAGCGAGCTCGCCCTCGACGGCGATCGCACAGCCAGGGCTGAGATCGGTCACTGCATCGTAGTTGTCCAGTGCTTCGTCGGCGATGATCTGGAGATCGCCGAAGCAGCTGCCGTCGTTGACGGCGATGAAGCTGAAACCGCCCTTGGAGGTGCGACGGGTGCGCACCCAGCCTTGAATACCGATCTTCGCCCCGACGGCACAGGTGCCATCGAGCGCATCAGATACGCTCACGAATTGCATGGATAACTCCGAAACGAGGGGAGACGTCGTGCGCACCCGGGGCGCGCGCGTCGGTGAGAAACGCTGCAATCGTGGAATGATAGTGGAAATGGTGCAGCGGCGGATAATCGCGCGTCTGCTGGTGTCCTAGACTCCGCTGCCCGTCGTTTCAGCGGAGTGCCCATGGCCCCTCGATACTGGATTGTGCTCGCTGCGGGAATCATCGTGATTCTTGCAGGCCTGATGTTCTTCTCGTCCTCGCAGGAGACGCCTGCAGGTCGTGATGTCGCGCTACCGAGCTTGCCCACCGTGACTGCACCCGCCCCTGATCCGGTGCCCCTTGCACCAGAGCCTGCTCCGCTGCCGGCGGAGCCGGATTCGGAGCCGGATTCGGCGCCGGATTCGGAGCCGGTTTCGGTTCCTGCGATCGTGCTGCCGGCCCTGAACGACTCCGATGCATTCGTCCGCGAGCAGGTAGAGGTCCTGTCTCGTGACGGTGCGCTCGCCTGGCTTCTTGCCACCAACGAACTGCTGCGCAAATTCACCGTGATGCTCGAGAACGCGGCCAGCGGCGAGCTGCCGCGTGACCCGGTTGCATTCCTTGCGCCTCGTGAGTCCTTTTCCGTGGTCGTTCAGGACGGTCTCACCTACGTGAATCCGACGAGCTACGACCGCTTCGATCGGGTCGCCCGCGTGTTCGCGAGCCTCGATGCAAGCCAGGCGCTCGCTTTCATCCGCCTCGTCGAGCCGCTGCTAATCGATGCCTATGCGGAGATCGGCGTGCGCGACGTTGACGTGGAGGTGCGCTTGAGCGACGCGGTTGATCTGCTGCTCGCGACCCCGACCCCGCCGGCTTCCATCGAGCTTACGCAGCCGTCCGTCATGTACCAGTTCGCTGATCCCGCGCTCGAGGCACTGGCGCCAACGCAGAAACTGCTGCTGCGTATGGGGCCCGAGAACGGCGCCTTGGTCCGTGCGAAGCTCGAGGAAGTACGCGCGCTCCTCGCGGACGGATGAAGGTCAGTCGCCCTCGGCAGCGCTGCGGATCGCGCTGATGTCCACCCGTTCGGCGAAGGGAGCGTGGGCCTCGACGCTTTCTATGTCCTTGCGCACCCAATCACGCTCGCGCTCGAGATAGTCGGCCACGGCCTCGCGCAGGCCCGGATGGGAGATCCAGTGCGCGCTGTAGGTTGCACAGGGCAGATAGCCGCGCGCGACCTTGTGCCCGCCCTGGGCGCCGGCTTCCACCCGTTTCAGCCCCCTGGAGATCGCGAAGTCGATGGCCTGGTAATAGCAGGTTTCGAAATGGAGAAAGCGATGGTCTTCGATGCATCCCCAGTGACGCCCGAAGAGCGTGTCCTCGCCGATGAAATTGATGGCGCCTGCGATGTAGCGCCCGGCCCGGCGGCACAGGATCAGCAGCACGTCGTTCGGCATTCGCTCGCCGATCAGGCTGAAGAAGCTGCGCGTTAGGTAGGGGCTGCCCCACTTACGGGAACCGGTGTCGACATAGAACTCGTAGAAGGCATCCCAGTGGTGCTCGCGTAGATCGCTGCCGGTTACCCACTCTATTTCGATGCCGTTTTCGACGGCTTCCCGGCGCTCGCGCTTCAGATTCTTCCGCTTCTTTGAAGTGAGGTCGACGAGGAAGTCATCGAAAGTGGCGTAGCCGGCGTTGAGCCAGTGGAATTGCTGGTCCATGCGTTGAAGCAGGCCAAGTTCGCCCATGCGCGCGTACTCATGCTCGGTCGGGAAGTTGATCCCCACCGAGGACAGGCCCGATCGTTCGGTCACCTCGACCAGACCCTGTATGAGCGCTGCGAACACGTCGTCTGCATCCAACCCTGCGATAGCGCGGTCGAGGATGCGCGGCCCGGTCGCCGGCGTGAACGGCACGGCCACGAGCAGTTTGGGGTAGTAGCGGCCGCCGGCGCGATGGAATGCGTCAGCCCAGGCGTGGTCGAAGATGTATTCGCCCTGGGAGTGGCCCTTGACGTAAGCCGGGATCGCCCCGGCAAGCGCCCCTGCGGCTGTTTCAAGGGCCACGTGCATCGGCTGCCAGCCGCGTTCGGGGACGGCCGATCCACTTTCTTCCAGCGCGTTCAGGAAGCAGTGGGACAGGAACGGGTTGTAAGGGCGGCGCGCCGGCGTGCCGCCTACGGCGCAGGCATCCCATGCGTTCGCGTCCAGTTCGCTGATCGAAGCGACTGTGCGCAGCGTGAGGCTCTCTTCGGACGGCATGTATCGTCGCGTCGCTTCGGGCAGGTGCGGGAATATAGCAGTCTGGACGGAACGCGCACGTTGACCCGCAGGGCGGCGTGCCCCGTATCATCGAGCGCGCCGAAGCGGGGGATCTCATGACGATGAATGACCTGGACGGACGTATCGACGCGCTGATCGAGTCGATGACCCTTGAAGAGAAGGTCGCCCTCGCCGCGGGCTCCGGTCTCTGGTACTCGACCGGGATCGAGCGCCTCGGGATTCCGGCCTTCAAGCTCTCCGATGGTCCGAATGGCGTGCGCGAGACGGTCGTGGCGGCGTAACCTCGACCTGCTTCCCTGTCGGGGTGGCGCTCGGAGCGAGTTGGGATGTCGAGCTGATCGAGGCGGTTGGCGAGGCACTCGCAGACGAGGCGAGGGTCAAGGGCGTGGACGTGCTCCTCGGGCCGACCATCAATCTCCAGCGCACCCCGCTCGCCGGACGCAACTTCGAGTGCTACTCCGAGGACCCCCATCTCACCTCGGAGCTCGCGATCGCCTACACGCGCGGCGTTCAGAGCCGGAACGTTGCTGTGTGCCTCAAGCACTTCATCTGCAACGAGTCCGAATTCGAACGCCAGAGCATGTCTTCTGACGTCGACCCGCGCACGCTGCGCGAGATCTATTTTCGCCCCTTCGAACGCGCCATTCGCGAAGCGGGTGCCTGGTCGATCATGAGTGCTTACAACCGCCTGAATGGTAAGTACTGCAGCGGCAGCGAATGGCTGCTGAATCAGGTTCTCAGAGCGCGGTGGGGCTTTGATGGCGTGGTGGTCTCGGACTGGGGGGGCACCTACGAAACGGAAGCCCCGGCGCGCGCCGGCCTCGATCTCGAAATGCCCGGGCCGGCGCGAATGATGGGGGAGCGGCTGCTCGACGCGGTGCAGGCCGGTCGCGTCGAGACGGCTTCGCTCGACATCCGGGCGCGGCGTCTGTTGCGTCTGATGGCGCGCACGGGACGACTCGATGCGCCTGAGCACGTGCCCGAGACGAGCGGTGATGATCCGGACCGGCAGGCGCTGGCGCATCGCGCGGCGATTGCGGGTTCCGTTCTGCTCAAGAACGAGCGCGAGACGCTGCCGCTGCGCAACGTCTCGCGTATTGCCCTGATAGGACCGAACGCCGTCGCGCCCCAGCCGCAGGGCGGTGGTTCGAGCGGCGTGACCCCGCATTTCGTCGTGAGTCCGGAGGCGGGGCTGCGTGCATCCCTGCCACATGCGGATGTCCAGGTGGCCCGAGGCTGCCGCTCGCATCGTTATCTGCCGTTGCTCCCGCCCGAGATGTGCCGCACGGAGTCGGAGGGGGATCGGGCGGGCCTGGAGGTGAGTTTCCATGCGGGCCACGATTTCACCGGCGCGCCGGTGCGGGTGCGCCGCCCGCGCCGTAGCCAGCTCGTGTTTTTCGGCGATTTCGATCCTGATGTGCCGCGTGAGTTCACTGCGGTGGTGCGTACATGGCTCACGCCGCGCTACAGCGGCGAGCATGCCTTTTCGCTGCTCACAGCAGGGCGCGCGCGCATGCTGATAGACGGACAGCTCGTGGTGGACGACTGGGATCAGTGGACCCCGGGGGAGAGCTTTTTCGGAAATGGCGGCAGTGAGCAGCGCGGCACGATCGAGCTTGAAGCGGGTCGCCCGGTCGCCGTGGAGGTGCGCTACAGCCGGGAAGCGGCGCCGCAGTTCGCGGCCGTGCGTATCGGTATGCAAGAGCCCGAACCTTTCGATCTGATGACTGACGCGATAGATGTTGCGCGCGAGGCCGACACCGCGGTGGTGCTCGTAGGTCTTGATGGCGAATGGGAAACGGAAGGCGTCGATCGGGAGACCATGGGGCTTCCCGCGCCGCAGATTGAATTGATTCGTAACGTCATCGCGGCAAATGCGAATACGGTGGTGGTGATCAATGCTGGGTCACCGATCGATACTTCGCCGTTTCGCTACGAGGCGCGCGCGATCCTGCAGCTCTGGTATCCGGGACAGTCCTTCGGCTCGGCGCTCGCCGATGTGTTGACCGGCGTTGCGGAGCCGGGCGGGCGCCTGCCGATGACGCTTCCAGAGCGCTTCGAGGATCACCCTGCATTTTTGAACTATCCCGGAGAGCACGGGCATGTGCGCTACGGAGAAGGGGTATTTATCGGCTACCGTGGGTTCCAGAGCCGCGAGGTCATGCCGGCTTTTCCCTTCGGCCACGGGCTCGGCTATGCGCGCTTCGAGCTGGAAGAGGCTTCTGCGGAGCTTGAGGAAGAGTGCGTGCGTCTGCGCGTTCGCATCCGCAACGTATCCGACCGCGCGGGCGCGACGATCTTGCAGAGCTATTTCGGTGGGCCCGCGGAGGGCATCGCGCGTCCCGTTCGTGAGCTCTGCGATTTCTGCCGCGTGTCACTTGACGCGGGCGAGAGCTGCGCGATCGAGCGGCGGGTCCCGCTCGCGCGTTTCGCTTATTTCGATCCGCGTGAGGACGTGTTCCGAAACGAGGCCGGCAGCACCCGCATCGACGTCGGTTTCTCGAGCGCGGACGTGCGTTCCCGGCTCGATGTGACGCTTGCGGAAGGGCGCTTCAATGCGCCCGCGTGACGGCGAGCCCTTGCGTGCTCGGCGAGCGAGGCCAAGGTGCGTGCCTGGCCGCCTGGGGCGATAGGGGTTCGGCTTGCATCGATTCCGGCGCCTAGCGTTTGTGCCTGCATGAGACGCGGGGCAGTTCCGGTCGCGCAGCGGGCGAGGGGCGCAGGCGGCAGGGGATGCGGGCCCACTGAAAGCGGATCGCGCCTGGGCCCGCGGGCTCGGAACCCCGGTACGCTGATCTATCGATCAGAAGATGCCGGCTTCGAGCCCCGCAGCGAGCGCCATCCCCAGATCCTTGCAGCGCTCAAGGCCCGCCGCGTCAGGCGCGCCGCGGACGATCACTGGCGCCTGTACTTCCTTGAAGGGATAGCCTTTGGCGATGCGGCGAATCTCGCGCACGGCGCCCGTGCCATCGTTCCCTGCGGAGACAAATATGCTGTACGGGAGAGGGGCGAGTTTGCCTTCCACTTCATAGTAGGTGCGATCGAGAAAGTCTTTCATTTGCCCTGACATGTAGCCGAAGTTTTCTGGCGTGCCGAGGAGCAGTCCCTGCGCCCAGAGCAGGTCGTCGGGGCCGGCCTCGCTCGTATGCAGGCAGCGGATATCCACGTGCTCGATCTCCGGCGTCGAGGCGCCGGCGAGCACGGCGTCGCGCAGCACGGCGGTGTTGCCGGTCTTCGAGTGCCAGACCACGAGCAAACGGCGCGCGATCATGATCGGGTCAGAGTCGGTCATGGGTCTATACTCGCGCGCGCAGCGACAGGGGAGAAGGTCCTGGTGGTGGAACTTGCGATCTCGCTCGCAGACGTGGAGTCGGCGGCGCGACTGATCGAGGGGCAGATTGTGCGCACGCCGGTCGTGTACTCGGAGACGCTTTCGCGACTCACGGGAGCGGAGATCTGGCTCAAGCTCGAGAATCAGCAATTCACCGCCTCTTTCAAGGAGCGCGGCGCGCTCACGCGCCTGCTCGCACTCAGCGAGGAAGAGCGATCCCGCGGTGTGATCTGCATGAGCGCCGGCAATCACGCCCAGGCGGTCGCCCATCACGCCCGCCGGCTCGGCATTCCCGCGACCATCGTCATGCCGCGGACGACACCGAACGCGAAGGTCGAGGCGACGCGCGTTTTCGGCCCGGAAGTCATTCTTGAGGGTGCTGTCTTCGACGAATCGAAGCGTTTCACGGAACAGCTTGCGGCGGATCGCGCTGACCCTCGTTCACCCCTACGATGATGCTGCGGTGATGGCGGGGCAGGGCACGCTCGCGCTCGAGGTACTTGCCGACGCACCGGAGCCCGACGTCTTGGTGGTTCCCGTGGGCGGTGGCGGGCTCGCGTCCGGCATCGCTACGGTCTTTGCCGCTGTTGCTCCGAAGGTCGAGCTTCTAGGCGTAGAGACCGAGCGCTTCGCGGGTGCCTATCGTGCGCTGAAGGGCGATGGCCCGAGTTTCGGTACGTCGACGATTGCGGAGGGCATTGCGGTGAAGGCGCCGGGTGCGCTCACGCTGCCGATCCTTCGGGAGCATCTCGCGGACGTGCTGCTTGTAGACGAGGAAACACTCGAGCGCGCGGTGCTCATGTTGCTCGAGATCGAGAAGACGGTGGCTGAGGGTGCGGGCGCCGCTGGCCTCGCCGCGGTGCTGGCCAATCCTGAGCGCTTCCGGCGGCGGCGGGTGATGCTGTTGCTGTGCGGGGGAAACATCGATCTGATGATCCTGTCTTCCCTGATCCAACGAGGGCTCGCGCGAAGCGACCGTCTGGTGCGGATTGCCGTCGAAATTCCGGATCTGCCGGGCGCGCTCGCCGAAATCTGTGGGCTTATTGGAGCGCTCGACAGCAACATTGTTGACCTACAGCATCAGCGTGCTTTCGCGGCGTCTTCCGTGCGCGCAACGGAGGTCACTTTTCTGCTGCAGATGCGTGGCGCAGAACAGGTGGACCTTGTTCTTGCGCGTCTTGGCGAGCACGGCTACGGAGCGCGTAGGCTGGTTTGAGGCGTCGCCGGTCGCGCCATCTCCAGGCAAACGCGCTGGCTGCGCCACGGGTGCCGCGCCGTGCGCTTTCCTTGGGCGCGCGTGAGCACCGTTACCGAGAGGCACCTGAAACAGCCACGACGCGCATAGGATGCGCACTCTCGGGCCTTGAAGCCCAAGTGCCGTTCGCTGGCTTGAGGCGGAGGGCGGTATGCTCGCTCGGCGGTCAACCGGGGAGGGGATCATGCGTACCGATGCACCGAGGATTCAGCCTGCCGAGCTTGAAGCGCTCGACGACGACACGCGGTCGATGATGGGCCGCTTCGAAGACAACCCGCTCAATATCTTCCGCACGCTCGCGCAGCACCCCAAGCTGCTCAAGCGGTGGCTCGTCTTTGCCAATCATGTGCTCGGCAAGTCGACGCTACCGGTCCGCGAGCGCGAGATTCTGATTCTCAGGATCGGCTGGTTGTGCCGGGCGGGCTATGAATGGGGGCAACACGTACAGATCGGCCTCGAATGCGGCCTTACGGAGGCAGAAATCCAGGCCATCAAGGCAGGCCCGGACGCGGGGTCGTGGAGCGATGTGGACCGTGACCTGCTGATGGCCACGGACGAGTTGCACCGCGACGCGCACGTGAGCGACGCAACCTGGGCGCGCCTTGCGCAGCAATGGTCGACCGAGCAACTCATGGACATTGTGTTTGCGGTCGGCCAGTACAATCTCGTTTCCATGGCCCTCAACAGCTTCGGCGTGCAGCCCGAGGCGGGTTTGCCGAGTCTGAGGGATTGATCACGGCGAACGACGGCTGCTAAGACGGCGCAGATCCCGGTCCCGACGAGCTCGGTTCAAAGCCGGAGCGTGAGCGGCCCTGTGCTGCTCCTTTTGGGGGGGGGCGTTGTCGGCGTTGTCTTCGGCGGCCGGCTCGAAGCGCCATGCGTGGCTGTTTGCAGCAGCATAAGCGCTCGACTGCCGAGATGCGGATCGGCACTCGCGCTTACACAGTTTGCCCTACGTAAGGAATCGACCGTTTGTCGCCCTGACACGGCTGATAACGCTGTGTTTACAAACCTATGCTTTGCGCCTTGAAGGGAGGCTCCAGCCGTTGTTCAATCGACGGCCCTGTTACGGGACGTAACGATAGTTACCCACGGAATGGGGTGGAACGTGATGGCTAGGCTGCACAGGAGTGCACCGATGCAATACGTCAACGGCGCCCTTGCTCTGGTTCTCGGCAGCCTCGGGGTGCTTCATCTGGACCTTGAGGAATCTGCGATCTGGCCTGGACTCTATGGTGCAGGTGCCATGCTTGCTGCAACTGGCTGCAAGCCCAGCCTCACCCCCTGGACGGTGCGCGTGCTTGCGACTGCGGCAACGTTCACCATGTTCATCTATTTTTCCGGTTTCTTCTTCTGCGCGCCCTATCTGACTGAAGGCTGGTACGCCCGGGAAGGTCACGGCAGCACGCTCGCACTGCTCATTGCTGGTTTCTGCATGATGCCGGTCGTATCCGGTTACAGCTGCCGAATGAAGGTCCTGCCCTCATCCGCCTGATCGGACTCTAGGCATCACCGTCGCAAGGAACGTTTCCAGCGCCTCGTTGTTCCATGGGGCCCGCAAAGCGACGTTGAGATCTGTCGCACCCGCCTCCGCGTAGGCCAGGAGTCGCTCTGCAGCCCCATCCGGCGTACAGAGCAGCGCCCCCTCCATGACGCGCTCGGCCATCGGTCCCCAGGTCTCGCGCATCTGATTGCGTTCTCGCGTCAGGTCGGCGGCGTCCTCGACAAGATTGAAGGTGAGATTGATGCCGCGGCGGATTGTTATCGGATCGCGCTGTTCAGTCTCGCACCAGCGATCGAGTACGCGGCCGAGGCGCGCAAACTCCTCTGGGCTGACGTAGGCCGCGTTCCATCCATCGGCGAAGCGCGCGGCGAGACGCAGGGTGCGTTGCTCCCCGACGCCACCGACCCAGATGGGCAGACGTTTCTGAATGGGGCGGGGCAGGCAGGAGGCATCTTCCACGCTGAAGTGCTCGCCGATGAAGGTGGTGCGCGCCTCGCGGAGCAGGCCTGAAATGATCCTGCTCGCTTCTTCGAGCATGTCCAGGCGAGTGTCGAGGGGTGGGAATTCGTAGCCGTAGGCCCGTGCTTCCCATTCGTGCCAGCCCGCGCCCAGACCGAGCTCGAAGCGTCTGCCTGAGAGGCGGTCCAGGGTCGTTGCGGCTTTCGCCAGCAAGGCCGGATTCCGGTAACCAACGTAGAACACCAAGCAACCGATACGGGCGTGGACGGTGTCTGCTGCGAGGGCGCCGAGCGTCGCAAGTGCTTCGAAGTGGGGTAGGGTGCCGCCCGGCGGGGGCGCCTCGTAAAAATGGTCCCAGATGCTGATCCAGTCCACTTTCGCTGCGTCGAGCCGTCGCCAGAGTTCGCGCAGCTCGGTGAAAGGCAGGTTTTGCTGCCCGATGTGAACACCGATGGATGGCAGCTTGCGGGTCATGCGAGGTTTCTTATCGAGAAGCGTCCCGCCCGGAGGCAAGGAGACGGACATGCCGCGCGCAAAGGTACGGGATATCGAGATCGAGTATGAAGTGGCCGAGGGCGCAGACGCAGGTGCGCGTGTGCTCTTCATTTCAGGCACGGGCGGTGATCTGCGGGTCCGGCCGAACGTATTCGATAGCCCGTTACGCGAGGGGCGCTTTCTCCTCGCGTTCGATCAGCGCGGGCTGGGGCGGACAACGGTGCCGGTGGACCAACCGACCATGGCCGACTACGCAGACGATGCAGCACGCCTGCTCGATGTCCTCGATTTCGAGGCCGACGCGGTTGTCGGCGTGTCCTTCGGTGGGATGGTGGCGCAGGAGCTTGCACTCCGGCATCCGGATCGAGTGCCGGCGCTGGTGCTGTGCTGTACGTCTGCCGGTGGGGCCGGCGGGGTGAGCTATCCGCTGCACGCGCTCGCTGCGCTACCCGAAGAACGGCGCGCCGTGCGTCAGCTTGAGATCAGCGATGTGCGCATGGATGCGGCGTGGCGGAGCGCGCATCCGGAACTTGTCGCCCGCGCCCTGGAGCGCGGACGCGCCGCGCGCGCGGTGGGGGCAGGAGAGCCGGGGCGAGCGGAAGGCGCCGCGATGCAGCTTGAGGCGCGGCGTGGCCACGATGCCTACGAACGACTACAGGAATTGAAGATGCCGGTACTGGTCGCTGGCGGCCGTTACGACGGCATCGCGCCGGTCGCGAATCAGAAGGCCCTGGTGACCGCGATAGGGCAGGCAGACTTGCGTATCTATGAGGGGGGACACTTATTCCTCGTACAGGATGGAAGCGCCTGGCCCGAGATAGGTGCCTGGATCGATGCGCGCATGTCGCAGGGGGCGTGAACAGGGGGCAGGCGGGCCGCTGAAATCAACATCGGGGCTTGACGATCTTTGTGCGGTGCGTCATGATACCCAAAGTTACAGACGAGGCGCTAAGACTGATCCCTGGCGGCTCATCAAAGTGCTTTGAAACACCCCGACGACACTCCCCTCCCCTCCCCAATACTTTGTCGTCGGGGTTTTTTTTCCCCTTCCGAATCCCATGCTCACGCGGTCGCCTGGAGCGACGCGATTGTCTTTTTCTGGGTGCGTCTGGTCAGCAGCCGCGCACCTGTATGGTGCGCATACGGTTTGTGTTGCGCTGCAGCAGGGTCGTCAGTTGCCGCGGGTTGGTCTGACCGTTTGCACTTGTTCTACGGTGCGTCGACCGATGCGCCCGAGGAAGTGGAGCCAGGGCAGGAAGATGCCCCGCAAACGTTGAGGCAGCGCCAGCATGGCGGGCGTCGCGATCAGCGTCAGAAGCGTGGCGAAGCTGAGGCCAGATACGATCGACTGCGCGAGCGGTACCCAGAATGCCGCTGTGCGTCCCCCATAGACGACTTCGCGAGCGAGGAAGTCGATAGAAAGATGATTGGCGATCGGCAACAGGCCGAAAACTGTCGTGACGGTTGTCAGGAACACCGGACGCAGTCGCTGGGCACCCGTTCTTACGATCAGCTCGTGCGTATTCAGGTCAGGCCGGTCGCGACGCAGGCCATTGTAGGTGTCGATGAGCACTATGTTGTTGTTCACGACGATTCCCGCAAGAGCCACGATACCGACGCCAGTCAGGATTGCGCTGAAAGGCTGCTGCGTGATGACCAGACCCAGCAAAACCCCTGCGGTAGACATCACCACCGCGAAGAGTATGAGCGCGGACTGGTAGAAGCTGTTGAACTGCGTCACGAGCAGCACGAACATCAGCAGCAGCGATAGAAGGAACGCGAGTCCCACAAAGGCCATCGCCGCTGCTTGCTCTTCGTTCGCGCCGCGGAAGGTGATCGAAACGGCGGGATCGAAGGCCTGTGCGTCGAGCCAGGTCTGAATTTCAGCCACCATGTCATCTGCGAGCACGCCTGGCGCAACGTTCGCTCGAATGTACTCGACGGGCATGGCATTGACGCGTTGAATCGTGTCGATGTTCGGCGTTGCCGAACGCTGCACGAAGCTCGACAGAGGCACCGAGCTGTTCTGCACAGGAATGCGCAATTGCTCAAGCATCGTCAAGCTTCGGTAGCGCTCCGGGAAGCGGACGCGAATATCGACCTCCTCCTCCGCATCGTCCGGGCGATATTCCGCGACCTTCAGACCATTGGTGACCATCTGCACGACGGTGCCCACCTGAGTGACGTCGGCGCCGTACACGGCGGCCTGGGCGCGGTCGACCTCCAGCTTCCACTCGACGCCTGGCAGGGAACGGGTGTCGGCGATGTCCCGGAGTCCCGGGAGCGAATCCATGTATTCGCGTACCTGGGCAACAACGGGCTCGATGCGCCACGATTGCTTTGACGCAAATTCCAGCTGTACGGGTTTGCCGACGGGCGGCCCTCCTTCGAACTCCTGAATTTCCACCTCCATGCCCGCAACGTCGCGGGTGCGGCGGCGAATTTCTTCAAGAATTTCATTCCCGGAGAGTTCGCGGTCTTTGGCCTCGTGCATTTCTATGAAGATCGAACCGACCCGATCGAAGCGGCTGTCGCCGCCGCGCAGTCCGCTGCCGCCCGGCGTTGTGGTGCGCGTATTGGCTGCCTTGATGCCTGGTATCGAGATCACTTGATCCTCGACTTCGAGGACCAGGCGGCTGACCTCTTCTACAGACAGGTTGCCCCGCGCGTTGACGCTGATCTGCGCAAACATCGCATCTGTCTTGTTGAAGAAGATGATGCCTCGGCCGTAGCTGCCATAGAGCGAGAACGATCCCCAGAGCACGAGGATCGTGACGCCGAAAACGACGATCGGGAAGCGCGCAACGAGGTCAAGGAATCGAGCGTATAGACCGGTAACGCCGGACAGGGTTCTCGGGTCACCGTTCTCCAGGATCTTCAGCTGCTGCAGGTCACGCTCTGACTGAGCGCCGACCTTGCCGATGAGCGCGCCCAGAGTTGGTCCGAAGAAGAGGGCGTAGGCGAGCGATCCCACCAGAACACAGAAGACGGTCACCGGCAGGTACATCATGAACTTACCGGAAACGCCCGGCCAGAACACAAGGGGCAGGAAGGCGGCGAGCGTCGTTGCCGTGGAGGCCGTCACGGGCCAGAACATGCGCTTGGCCGCGAGCGCGAAGGCGTCCTTGCGACCGACCCCTTCTGCCATCTTCCGATCTGCGTACTCGGTCACGACGATGGCGCCGTCGATAAGCATGCCGAGACCGAGCAGCATCCCGAACATGACCATGAAGTTGAATGAATAGCCGATGTAGTTCAGCAGGATGACGGAGAACAGAAACGAGGTCGGAATGGCCATGCCAACGAGCACGCCTGAGCGTACGCCGAGCGCTGCGACGACAAGCGTCATGACGAGTGCCAGGGCCGTGACGATGTTGCCGACGAGCTCATCGACCTGCTTTTGGGAATCAGGTGCCTGGTCTTGGGTAAAGAAGACGTTTACGCCGGCAGGGAACTCGGCGCGCATGGTCTCAACGGTCGCGCGCACTTGTGCGACCGTGTCGATGAGATTCGCGCTCACGCGCTTGTTCACTTCAACGGAGATCGCGGGCACGCCGTTTACGCGCGCGAGGCTCGTACGGTCTTTGAACGTACGACGAATCGTGGCGACGTCGGACAGGGTGACGACCGTGTCGCCGTCGGCTTTCACTGGGATCCCGAAGAGATCCTCCGCGGTTTCGATGACGCCCGGCACCTTGATTGAAAAGCGCCCCGAGCTCGCGTCCAGGGCTCCGGCAGGGATCAGTCGATTGTTTGCGGCAACCGCAGACAGCAGCTGGCTGACGTTGATTCCGTAAGTTTCGAGGAGCGCCGGGTCGATGACGACCTCAAGCAGCTCCTCTCGTTGTCCCCGCATGACGGCCTCGAGGACGTCCGGGATCGCTTCGAGTTCGTCCTTGACGCGAACGGCGAGGCTGTAAAGCACCCGCTCAGGGACGTCGACGCCCGAGAAGTTGACAGTGATTGCCGCAAAGTCATTTGCGGTGATCTCGGAAACAATCGGTTCTTCAGCTGTCGACGGGATCTTTACCTTGCCGCGATCGACGGCCTCACGGACGTCGATCAGTGCTGCGTCGGAGTCGAAGTCGGCCTCGAATTCAACGACGATCGTCGCCGACCCTTCCGCGGCGTAGGCCGTGAGCTCTTTCACGCCTTCGACGGAGCGCATCTCCGTTTCCATGGGCGTGACCAGAAGGCGCTCGGAGTCTTCGGGGGAGATACCCTCGTGTGGCACCGTCACCACGATTACCGGAACCTGGATGTTGGGCTCGGATTCCACCGGGATGGTCATGTATGCATAGGCGCCGGTGATCAGCACCATCGCGAGAATGGACAGCGTCGTCCGCGAGCGCGTGACGGTCCAGTCGATGATCGATTCCATGACCCGGGCGTCCTCAGAGGATGGCGGCGGCCGCGGCGACAGCGGCATTTTCGTTGTCGGATGATGATTTCGCCGGGCCGGTCACGGATGCCTCGGGGCTGGACATCGTGTCCGGCCCTGCGTCCCGGGTACGGCCGAGGACAGTGCCCGCCTCGAGTTGCACCTCGACCTGTTGGCCTGGCGTGACCAGCTCCTGACCGACGGTGATGACTTTAGCGGGATCCGGCAGGCCACGTACCCAGACGCCATCAATGGCGTCCTTGAGCACAGAGACGTTTACGAAGCGCACGCGATCGTCGGCGTCGAGAATGCGCACGCCGATATCGCCAACGTCGTCGAGCGCGAGGATGGAGGAAGGCACGCGGTGCGCCAGGAATTCCTCGACCGGCAAGCGGATCTCGGCCGTGATGCCGTCGCGCAGCGCGCCGTCCGTGTTGGGCACCGCGACCTCAACGCGGAACGTGCGCGTCACCGGATCGCCGGCGCTTGCGACAAAGGCGACCTCCCCGGCGACACTTTGCCCCGACAGCAGCGTGCCATAGCCGGGCGCGCCGGCGCGCACGCGACCCACATCGCGCTCTGCGACCTGCCCGACGAGCATCATCGGGTCGGGATCCACAACGGTCATGCAGGTGCCGCCGGCCTGCAACAGATCACCGATCTCGACGGCGCGCGCTTCGATGACACCCGCGAACGGGGCGCGTACCTCTGTACGTGTGAGATCGAGCTCGCTCTGCGCGAGATTGGCGCGCGCTGTCGCCAAGCGTGCTTCGGCGCTGGCGATCGCAGTTTCGCTTTGCAGGCCTCGCTCGCGCAGGCGCTGGGCGCCGTCGAATTCGATGCGAGCCTGGTTGACGGCCTGCCGAGCCTCCTCTAGCCGCGCACCTCGGGTGTCGGTTGCAATGCGGCAGAGCAGGTCGCCTTCGGCAACGCGGTCACCTTTGTCGACAGGTAGGTCGACAATGCGACCGCTGGTCTCGGCGCGAACCGCGACGCGACGATCCGCTTCGGTGCGTCCCCGTACGATCACGTCCTCACTCTGAAGCTCCGCGGCAAGGACCCGGGCGCGTACGCGGACGGGCGCATCCTGGGCCTCGGCGAGCATTGCCTCGCGGGAGGAGGCAAGCGACGGGGCGACGCCGGCATCCTCTGCCACGCCCAGCTGGCCTGAAAACAGCCATAAAAGAAACGCCGCAGCGACGGCGAGAGCTGCAAAGTGCGTTGATTTCACGGTCGGACCCCGATTGGCGGACAGAGCGTCCAGGGTTTGTTGTTTCCAATCGTAACAGTGTGGTCGGACCAAAGGAACTCAGGGCGCCGAGCAGTGTGTTCCGTTCGTCGCATTGTGCATTCAGGGCTAACGCCCGGAGCGAACGCCGCTGCGGCTGGTACCGCAGCGGCGTTCTGCGAGGCATCAGACGCTGGCGGAGGGTCGTTCCGCGATGCGCTCGATAAGTGCCTTTACATTGGCGCAGGAATCCGGAAGAGGTTGGCCGACCTGGCTGCCGAAGGTGACGAAGCAGAAGAGCATGACATCTGCCAGACTCATGCGGTCGCCACAGACGAATTCGCGCCCCGCAAGCAGGCCGTCGAGCCACTCCAGCTTGTCTCGAGCGATTGCCTTGAGCCCATCCGAAGCTTCCGGCAGACAGCGCATGCGGTCCTGGAACATCGGCAGGCCTTCTGCGAAACGAAAGCCGTTGGTGAGCGGCTCGCAGATTCCTAGATCAATGCGCCGGGTCCACATGCGCGTCTCTGCGCGCTCTGCGGCTGTTGTGCCAATCAGCGCCGGCTCAGGCTGAAGTTCGTCGAAATACTCACAGATTGCAGTGATCTCGGAGATAAAGGAGCCATCGTCAAGCTCCAGGCATGGAGATCCGCCAGCCGGATTTCGCCCGAGATATTCGGCCTCGCGGTTTGCGCCCGCCATGATGTCGATGTCTTCCATGTCCACGGCCATGCCCTTCTCTGCGAGGAACATGCGGACGACGTGCGGGTTCGGTCCCACCGAGTTGTACAGCTTCATTCTTTCTCCCTCCCTAATGATTGCGGGGCGCGCCGGCGAAGGCCGGCCCGATCGGGGCCCGTTACCAGGTCCCGGTGTTCTCCATAGACGCCCAGGGCTCCTGCGGCGCGAGGGCGTCGCCGGCCTGCAGCAACTCCACCGAGATGCCGTCAGGGGAACGTACGAATGCCATGCGGCCATCACGGGGTGGGCGGTTAATGATCACGCCCTTTGCGGCGAGCCGCTCGCAGGCGAGATAGATGTTGTCCACCGCGTATGCAAGGTGACCGAAGTTCCGGCCGCCCTCCAGCTCTTCCGGGTCCCAGTTGTAGGTCAGCTCGACCTGCGCGTGCGCGTTGCCTGGTGCAGCAAGAAAAACGAGCGTGAAGCGGCCCTCAGGTACTTCATGGCGGCGGAGTTCCTCGAGGCCGAGGGCAGTGCAGTAGAAGTCGAGCGAAGCGTCGAGATCGGCCACGCGGACCATGGTGTGCAGGTACTTCATTCCGACCCTCCTGGTGCGCTGCTATGGTGCGTCGTGCGACCTTAACAGGGGTGAACGGGGACGGGGAGGCCGGCCATGCGCACGGACTATGAAACCTTGGCGTGCGACCTCGCGGCGCATATATGTACCGTGACTATTGATCGACCGGAGCGTCGCAACGCACTCAACCGAACGGCATATGCGGAGCTGGAGCAGGTATTCCGCGAAATTCAAGCCGATCCGGAAGTGCGGGTCGTTGTCCTGACCGGACGTGATCCGGCGTTCTGTTCGGGCGAAGACGTGAAGGAGATGATGACCGGCCAGCCAAACCCGGATGCGCTCCGTCGGCTCACGGCGGTGCGGCCTGCTCCGACGCCAGCGGCCGCTGCGGTGCTCGACTGCGATCGTCCGATCATTGCAGCGGTGAACGGCGCAGCCGTGGGATGGGGTATGGATCTGTCGCTGTTTGCCGACTTTCGCATCGCGTCAGAGCGGGCCAGGTTCGGAGAGCTCTTCGTGAAACGGGGGCTCGTCGCCGATCTCGGCGGACTTTACCGCCTGCCGAGGCTCGTGGGCCCGGAGCGCGCGGCGGAGCTGCTGTTCACCGGTGACGTGATCGATGCGCAAGCAGCCCTGCGCTACGGACTCGTCAGTGATGTGGTGCCTCATGCTGCGCTCGCAACGCGCGCGAACGACCTCGCTGCGCGCATCGCAGCGAATCCGCCGTTAGCGGTTCGCCATCTGAAAGAAGGGCTGCGCCGTGCCTTCTGGGAGGACTACTCGGAGATGGGCACCTGGATTTCGCAGACCCTCGGAGTGCTGTTCCAGACGGATGATCACCGCGAGGGCGTCGCGAGCTTCCTTGAAAAGCGGGCCCCTGTATTCAACGGGCGCTGAGGGCCAGGAGACACGGCGAGCCGCTTGGCGGGTTGCGTCCTTTAGGGAGCAGGCGGCAGGGATGGTCAATTGAGCAGAAAGAGAAAGCCCCGGAGCATCAGGGGTAATGCGTCCGGGGCCTAGGCAGGGTGTTGCAGGTCCAACGAGTCCGAGTCCGCACGGGTGTCAGCGTGTGGACGCGAAAGCTTGAGCCTTCGCTGAAACGGCAAAGCACGCTTTTGTCCGTTCCACGTAGCAACCGTAACGGGCGAATCTGCAAGAATTCTGGAGCGATCATGGACCAGCCTGAACTTGGATTCAGGCTATTGATTCTCATTGATTTTTAATCGTGCGGCAGCGAGGTCTTCAGTGGTGCGGCGCAGGCTCATGCTGAGCAGGCGGGAGATGCCCTTGTAGATCTCGGCGCCAAGGCGAGGGCTGTCTTCGAGGATGCGTTCGAAGTCATGGCGCGTCAGCGCGAGCACTGAGGAGCCTGTTTGAGCCGTGACCGTCGCGCTACAGGTCAGGCCGTCGATGATTGACATCTCGCCGACAGAACGGCCGGGTTCGATCTCCGCGATCACGACGGGATCGCTGCCTTCCAGATGTTTCCAGACGTTGAGCCGGCCTGCGGTAAGGAAGCAGATGTAGTGCCCCGGCGCGCCTTCACGGAAGAGCAGATCGTCGGCTTCGAAATCGAGCGTGATCAGTCGTTGAGCGATGGTTTCCAGGTCGGTGTCGGCGAGTGCCTCGAACATCGGCGCTTCGCGCAGCAGCGCAAGCTTTTCGTCGAGCATGGGCAATCACTTCTCCGCCAGCGTGCGCCTACCCCTGATCGGCGAGGAACTCGTCGAGGGGCGTGTCGTTCACGCGAAGATCGAGCGTGCCTTCAGCATCGCGCCTGACTTCGACTAGGTGGTGGTCCTCGAAGGGCAGTTCCACATTTGTCCAAAGCCACGCTGGGCCGCCGCCTTTCCCGCGCTGCTTGCGCATGATGCCGTCGAGCCACAGCGACAGCGAGTGGTCTGCGTGGGCCTGAAGCTCGACGTGATGGGCGCCGAGCGTGAATGCGTAGAGGGACGTTGCGGAGTCGTTCATTGTAGGCCCCGACCAAGCACGCCGGCGATGCCACGGGGCATCCCGACGCATGTCTGGTCGGAGTGACTGGACTCGAACCAGCGACCCCCGCCTCCCGAAGACGGTGCTCTACCAGACTGAGCTACACTCCGAAGGGCGCGCATTCTAATCGTGGCGCAAGAGGCAATGCCAGCGCCGGCGATGTTTTTTTGGCCTCAGAAATCGCGCGCGACGGCGAACTCGGTCAATGAGACCAGCGCGTCTCGATGAGGGCTGGCCGGGAGATGGCCCGTCATGGAGCGCGCATGCGCCGCGCATTCCCGGGCCCGCTGCTGGGTTGCCTCGATGGCTCCGGCGGCCTGCACGGCGTCGCGAACTTCGGCGAAGCGGTCCCCATCTCGCGCCGTGATAGCTTCGCGCACAAGCGCCGCGTGCTGGTCCGTCCCGTGGGCAAGGGTATGAATCAGCGGCAGCGTCATTTTTCCTTCCGCCAGGTCATCTCCGACGTTTTTGCCTAGTCGGTCTGTCGTCCCTGCATAATCGAGCGCGTCGTCAATGAGCTGAAAGGCGAGTCCCAGCTCGCGCCCGTACGCTGCGAGTGCTTCTAGGCGTGATGCATCCGCGCCGGCAAGGACCGCGCCGGTGTGCGCTGCCGCTTCGAACAGCATCGCGGTCTTGCAGCGGATGACATCCATGTAGCCCGCGCTGTCCATGTCCAATCGTCCGACGGCGGCCAACTGCATCACTTCACCCTCCGCGATCACGTTCGTGGCGTCGGAAAGCACGCGCATGATCTCCACGTTCCCCAGCTCGACCATCATCTGAAAAGCGCGGGAGTAGAGAAAATCACCGACGAGGACGCTTGGCGCATTGCCCCAGAGGTCGTTTGCGGTCCGCTGCCCTCGGCGCAGGGCCGAATGGTCGACGACGTCATCGTGAAGGAGCGTCGCCGTGTGCAGGAACTCGATGATGGCCGCAAGCTTCACGCGGTCGTCGCCGCGTGCGCCGCAGGCAGAGGCGGCGAGGAGAACGACAAGTGGACGCAGGCGCTTGCCGCCTGATTCGACGATGTGCGCGCCGATTTTTTCGACAAGGGCGACGTCAGACGACAGACGCCCTGGAATGAAGGCGTTGAGCGCGGCGAACTCGTCAAGCACCGGATCGTAAAATGGCAGATTCGGGGCGGGGCGAGGTTCTAGGCGAGTGGCCGGTGTTGCGTTCATCCGCGGCTCCGTCGTGAATGCGGCATCACTTGCTTGTTTCCTGAGCTGTTCAGGATAGGCGCGCCGCCGCGACGTGCCTGTGCGGCGCAAAAACACTGTTGAGGCGACTGAGTCCTTTCCGTATGATTCTGCGCCTCTCGCGCGGGTGGACGACCCGGACGGGACGGGATTGTCGCCGCTTGAAGTCGACGCGCACGCAGAGTGTCGCAGCTTCGGCGGTCAGCACAATCGTCGGCCCGCTCCCCGGTGAGCCCGCAATCGAAGGATGCCATGCATTCCGGAGTCATTATGTTCGCGGTAATCGAAAGCGGTGGCAAGCAGCACCGCGTGCAGGAAGGCGACGTCCTCCGCCTTGAGAAATTGGACGCAGAGGAAGGCGCATCTGTCACCTTCGATCGCGTCATGCTGGTTGGAGAGGGCGACGACGTGACGGTGGGTACGCCCGTTGTCGAGGGCAGCAGCGTGTCTGCGGAAGTTCTAGGGCATGGTCGGGGCGACAAGGTCACGATCATCAAGTTCAAGCGCCGCAAGGACTACGACAAGAAGCAAGGTCACCGGCAGCATTACACCGAGATCAAGGTCACCGGCATCAGCCGCTGATCGATCGCGCTAGCGGAGCAGCGAGATGGCACACAAGAAAGCAGGCGGTAGCACCCGCAACGGTCGCGATTCAGAAAGCAAACGCCTTGGCGTTAAGCGCTTTGGCGGGCAGGAAGTGAGCGCAGGGAGCATCATCGTGCGCCAGCGGGGCACGCGGTTCCACGCGGGCGACAACGTCGGCATGGGACGTGACCATACGCTGTTCGCGCTCTCCAGCGGTGCGGTCAAGTTCGAGCACCGTGGCCCGCAGAAGCGCAAGTACGTGAGCATCGTAGCCGAGGATGTTGTTGCTGGCTGATCGGCGAATTCGCTCCGGCATCTTCAAAGCCCCGCTCATGCGGGGCTTTTTCGTTGTGCGGGGGTCCGGCACGATGGCCTGGACAATGCGGGGTGCGGTGGGCACATGAAGTTCGTTGACGAGGCGAGCATCCGGGTTGAAGCGGGCAAGGGCGGAAGCGGCTGCCTGTCGTTCCTGCGCGCGCGGAATCTCGCCAAGGGTGGCCCGGACGGCGGCGACGGCGGTGACGGCGGTGACGTCGTGCTCGTCGCTGAAGCGGCGCTCAACACGCTGGTCGACTTCCGCTACCAGCCTCGGTACCGCGCTGAGCATGGTCAGCAGGGCGCCGGCCGCGACATGACCGGTCGCCGCGGCGAAGATGCACGCATCCGCGTGCCCGTAGGTACCACGGTAATCGATGAAGATACCCTGGAGTCGATTGGTGATCTGACGCAGGCAGGCCAGGAATTGCTGGTTGCTCGCGGTGGCCGCAGGGGCCTCGGCAATGCGCAGTTCAAGTCTTCTACGAATCGTGCGCCCCGCAAGACCACGCCCGGACAGCCGGGCGAAAAGCGCCAATTGCGTCTCCAGCTGCGACTGATCGCGGACGTGGGTCTGCTCGGCATGCCCAACGCGGGTAAATCGACGCTGATCAGTTCGGTGTCCGCAGCGCGCCCAAAGATCGCCGACTATCCCTTCACGACGCTTGTCCCCAATCTTGGCGTCGTCCGGATCGCAGATGCGCGCAGCTTCGTGGTTGCGGACGTCCCTGGCCTCATCGAGGGTGCCGCGCAGGGTGCGGGTCTGGGAACGCGATTCCTCAAACATCTCGCGCGGACGCGCGTGCTGCTGCACCTCGTGGACGCTGCTCCGCCAGACGGCAGTGATCCCCTTGATGCCGTGAGGGCGATCGAAGCGGAGCTTGAGGCATACAGCCCTGCACTCGCGGCGCGGCCGCGTTGGCTGGTGCTCAACAAGATGGATCTACTCGATGCGGAAGCGCGCGACGCGCTTGCCGCTCGCCTGTCCGACGCGCTCGATCTCGATCATGTCCCGTTCTTCATTTCCGCGGCTACGGGCGATGGCACGCGGCCGCTTGTTGAAGCTGTGTCCGATGCACTGCTCGAGCTTGATCTCGCGGCGCGGGAGGACGCTGAGGAGGCTGCGCGTCAACGCGCGCTTGCCGAAGCGATCGACGGTGAGGTGCTCGCGCACGCGATCGCCAAGATCGCTCCGGCAGACGGAGCGGTCAGCGACGCCGACGGCGCGGATCCTGGCAACGAAGGGGGCGACGACGACGTCGAGGTTGTCTATGTCCCGTGAGGGGGTGCCGCTTGAAGCATCCGGCGCGGCCTCGCTGACAGGAGAAGCGGTTGCTCGAGCCGCTCGGATCGTGACTTCGGCGCGGCGCCGGGTGGTCAAATTCGGCTCTGCAGTGCTGACGGCGGATGGTGCGGGGTTGGACGCTGCCGCAATCGAGCGCTTCGCATCGGCGATTGCCAGCCAGTCGGCGGCGACGGTGGTCGTCAGCAGCGGCGCCGTCGCCGCGGGTCTCCCGCGCCTTGGCATGTCTTCGCGGCCCGAATCACTCGTTGAGCTTCAGGCGGCGGCCGCGACGGGGCAGATGGGGTTGATGCAAGCCTGGGAATCCGCCTTCGCACGACACGGTAGGGCGACGGCCCTGGTGCTGCTTACGCATGAAGACGTCGCAGACCGCACGCGTTATCTGAATGCGCGCAATACGCTGCGTGCGCTGCTCGGCTGTAACGTCGTACCCATCGTGAACGAGAACGACACGGTGGCGACGGATGAAATACGCTTTGGTGACAACGACACGCTGGCTGCGCTGGTGGCGAACCTCGTAGAGGCGGATGCGCTTACGCTAGTCACCGACATTGACGGTTTGCGCGAGTCCGATCCGCGCGTCAATCCAGACGCACGGCGGGTTGATGCCGCGCGCGCTCGCGATCCGAGGCTCGATGCCATGACGGCTGGCCAGGCGGGGCGGGTCGGCCGAGGCGGCATGGTGACCAAGGTCCGAGCCGCTCGCCTTGCAGCGCGCGCGGGCGCGCACACACAGATCGTAGACGGTCGTGGGGGCAATCTGTTCGGAGTCGGAGAGGGTACGTTGTTGATCGCGGATGAAGCCCGTCTCGACGCCCGTAAGCGTTGGATCGCAGGGCACCTCCAGACGCGAGGCGACCTGGTGCTGGATGCGGGCGCGGTTCGGGTGCTGCGCGAAGCGGGGCGCAGTCTGCTGCCGGTGGGTGTGCGTGCCGTGCGCGGCGCGTTCAGGCGCGGAGACGTCGTCAGCTGTCGCGACGAGGCGGGCTTGGAGATCGCACGGGGGCTCGTCAACTACGACGCGAACGATGCATCGAGAATCTGCGGTGCCAGCAGTCATGACATACGTGACCGGCTCGGCTATGCAGCCGAGCCCGAACTTGTACACCGAGACAATCTGGTGATGCTTTGAACGCGCCGGGCCGCAAAGCGGCTGCCGGTCATGACTTCACGGGTGAGCGCGAAGCGCGCTCGCCGAGCGAATCAGGCGCGAAGCGCGGCGACCTGAGCGTTCAGACGGGACTTATGCCGGGCAGCCTTGTTCTTATGCATGATGCCCTTGTCGGCCATGCGGTCGATCACGGGGGCAGCTGCGAGGTAGGCGGCCTGCGCGCTGGCGTAGTCGCCGGCGCCGATGGCGCTTTGAACTTTCTTGATCGCCGTGCGCACCATGGAGCGCTGGCTAGCGTTGCGGCGGCGGCTGACTTCAGCCTGCCGTGCGCGTTTCTTTGCGGAAGCGATGTTCGCCACGTACGACTCCATTCGGGGTCGGGGTTTGGAAAGGCGGCGTAATATGCCGACGCCTCCGCGCCAAGTCAACGAATCTCGAGCGCCGAAGCGCAGTCTGCTCGGCAGCGGTGCCCTTGTCGGCGGCATGACGACGATCTCGCGGGTCCTTGGCCTCACGCGGGACATCGTGATCGCAACGCTTTTCGGTGCCCGCCCCGAGGCCGACGCATTTTTCGTCGCCTTCCGAATCCCGAATCTCTTTCGGCGCCTGTTCGCGGAAGGCGCTTTCTCACAGGGCTTCGTGCCAGTGCTGGCGGAGTACCGTGCCCAGCGTTCGGACGCGGAGGTTCGTGCGCTGGTGGCTAGAGTAGTCGGCGCCCTCGGATTTCTGCTCACGCTGTTCACCATTGTGGGCATCATCGGCGCAGGTTGGATACTCATGCTGTTCGCGCCCGGATTCGGTGACGATCCTCGCGCTGCGCTCGCAGCGGATATGTTGCAGCTGACATTCCCTTACCTGCTCCTCATCTCGCTGGTCGCACTGGCGGGGGGCGTGCTCAACACGTTCGGCCGTTTCGGTGTGCCGGCCTTTACCCCGGTCTGGCTCAACGTTTCCCTGATCAGTGCCGCGCTGGTGCTGCCACCGTTTCTTAAGGAGCCGGTCCTTGCGCTCGCCTGGGGCGTGCTTGCTGCGGGTGTGGTGCAGCTGGTCTTCCAGCTTCCGTTCCTTGCTCAGCTGGGCATGCTTGCCTGGCCACGCATTTCGTTTTCCGACCCCGGCGTTCGCCGAATCGGACGACTGATGCTGCCGGCAGCCTTCGGAGCATCAGTAGGTCAGCTGAATTTGCTTATCGACACCATGCTCGCCTCCTTGCTGATGGCAGGCAGCGTCTCTTGGCTCTACTACGCGGATCGGCTCATGGAGCTGCCTCTGGGCATTTTTGCGATCGCGCTCTCTACAGTGCTGCTCCCCAGCCTTTCGCAGGACCACGCACGCGCGGATGCAGAGCGCTTCGGCAGGACGCTCGATGCGGGGATGCGTCTTGGGCTGCTGCTCACGGCGCCGGCCGCCACCGCGCTCTGCGTTCTTGCAGTGCCGCTGGTCGTGACGCTCTTCGGCTATGGAGCGATGGGTCAGGGTGATGTTCGAGCTTCGGCGACCGCGCTGCAGGCCTATGCGCTCGGCCTGCTCGGCTTCACAGGCGTAAAGATTCTTGCTCCGGGCTTTTTCGCGCGACAGGACACGCGCAAGCCCGTGCGCATCGCCGTGATCGCGATGGGGTGCAACATCGTGCTGAATCTGGCCCTCATAGGGCCGCTGGCGCATGTAGGGCTCGCGCTCGCCACATCGCTCGCGGCGTGCTTGAACGCAGCGCTCCTTCTACTTGGACTGCGCCGCGATGGCGTTCTCCGCATCGTGAGCCCCTGGGCCCCTTTCCTTGCACGCCTGACCTTGGCGTGCGGCCTGATGGCGGTGGTGCTTTGGATCGCGCAACCGCAGGGCTGGTTCGAGATGGCGCTGGCGGAGCGTGTGCTGTGGCTGTCGCTGCTCGTGCTGACTGGCCTCGCTGTCTACTTCGGCGTGCTGTTCGCGACCGGCTACGGTCCCCGGCGACTGCTCGCGTTTGCGAACCCAGGTGACGATGCGCGCTCGGACGGTGCGCTTGAAACGGTATGATCGCCCTGGGGCAGATCGCTCACGCGATCAAGTGGTTCTGGTAGACGGATACCCATGGAAGTCATTCGCGGTAGCTACAATCTCCGGGGCCGCCATCGAGGCTGTGTTGCCACGATCGGCAATTTTGACGGCGTGCACCGAGGCCATCGTGCGCTGCTGGCAGCGTTGCGAGAAGCGGGGGCGCGCCTGAATCTGCCGACCGTGGTGATGACCTTCGAGCCGCAACCGCGAGAGTACTTTCGCGGCAAGGAAGTGCCGGCTCGGTTGACGCGACTGCGTGAAAAACTGCATCTGCTTCGTGAGGCCCGGGTCGATCGGGTGTTGCTTCTGCCTTTCAACGAGCGACTCGCGGCGCTGAGCGCCGACGCAGTGGTCGACCAGCTCCTGGTTGACGGCCTCGACGTGCGCGCACTTTTGATCGGCGACGACTTCCGCTTCGGGCGCGGTCGGGAAGGTGATTTCGCCATGCTGGAAGCGGCGGGTGCGCGGCACGGATTCGAGGTCGGTGATCTCGATACGCAGGCGCTCGGAGATGCACGCATTTCCTCGACCCGCGTGCGCGCGGCCCTCGCCGCGAGTGATCTTGATCTTGCAGAGTCGTTGCTCGGACACCGCTACTTCATCATGGGCCGCGTGGTCTATGGCCGGCAGCTCGGCCGAGAGCTGGGGACCCCCACGGTGAATGTGCCGCTCAAGCGCTACCGCGCGGCGCTGGAAGGCGTCTTCGCGGTTGAGGTGGAGGGCTTGGGCGGACGCCTACCTGGCGTCGCCAACATCGGCGTGCGGCCAACGGTCGATGGGCGCGAACCCTTGCTCGAGGTGCATCTGCTTGATTGGGCCGGCGACGCTTACGGCGAACTGCTTACCGTGACGTTCCGCAACTGGATACGCGATGAGGAACGCTTCGAGTCCATCGACGCACTGCGCGAGCAGATCGGACGCGACGTTGACACCGCACGCGCGTATTTCGCGCGCGCTGCCAGCGCATGAAATTCCTGCCGGGGCGGAGCGCCTTCGCATTCCTCGGCCTTGCTTTGGCGGCCCTCGATCAGGGCACGAAGGCTTGGGTTGAGGCAACGCTCGAGCTGGGTGCGCGAGTTGACGTCTTCCCGGTTTTTGCGTGGGTGCACGTGATCAACACGGGGGCTGCATTTTCCCTCTTCGCCGACGGCTCTGGCTGGCAGCGCTGGCTGTTCATCGCCCTCGCCCTGGTGTTTGCGATCTGGTTGCTCTGGGAGCTTTCGCGTCTCGGCGCACAGGACACCTGGGTTGCCCTCGCTTACGGGTGCATTCTTGGTGGTGCGCTCGGAAACCTGGTGGATCGTGTTGAAACAGGGGCGGTAACGGACTTCCTGCTCTTTCACTGGTTTGACCGTGCGTACTTTCCGGCCTTCAACGTCGCCGACGTGGCAATTACCATCGGTGCCGGCGTATGGATCGTACTAATCGGCCTTGAGGTGATGGGCCGTGGTCCACTCATTTCGGGCACGCAATCGGAGACAGATGCATGACCGATCAGACGCTTGCCGTCGGTCCGGGCACTCGCGTGACGCTGCACTTCTCGCTGCTGAAGGAAAGTGGCGAGGAAATCGATTCCACCTGGGCGAAAAAGCCGGCGACCTTCGACGTCGGCGACGGAAGCCTGCTGCCGGGCTTCGAGGAAGCGATGTTTGGGTTGACGGCGGGCGAGACGGCGTCGCTTTCACTGCCGCCGGAAAAAGCCTTCGGCCAGCGAAATCCGCAGAACATTCAGCGCATGGGGCGGCATCTGTTTGCGCCTGACATGGAGCTCGAATGCGGACTCGTCGTGTCCTTTGCCGATGCGGCAAACGCGGAGCTGCCGGGAGTCGTGACGGCGCTGGATGAGGACGAGGTAGAGGTGGATTTCAATCACCCGCTCGCGGGTCAATCACTGCGCTTCGATGTGAGCGTGATTCGCGTGGAACCGGTGGCGGTGCAATGAGCGGACCGGCCGCTGGAGTCGAGGTCAGGCTTGCGAACCCCCGTGGTTTCTGCGCGGGCGTCGATCGTGCGATCGAGATCGTCGAGCGCGCCCTCGACGTGTTCGGCGCGCCGGTCTACGTGCGTCATGAGGTCGTGCACAACCGTACTGTCGTGGGCGATCTGCGCGCGCGCGGTGCAGTGTTCGTGGATGAGCTCGACGAGGTGCCGGACGATGCGATTGTCGTATTCAGCGCGCATGGCGTTGCACGCGTCGTGCAGGACAACGCAAAAGCGCGCCAGCTGAAGGTGTTCGACGCGACCTGTCCGCTCGTGACCAAGGTTCACCTTGAAGTGGCCAAGTTCGCGCGCGACGGGCGCGAATGCGTGCTCATCGGACACGCCGGGCATCCCGAGGTGGAAGGCACCATGGGGCAGTTCGATGAGGCTTACGGTGGGCGCATGTACCTCGTAGAGCATGAATCGGACGTCGAGACGCTGGCCGTCGACGATCCGGATCGACTTGCTTTCGTCACCCAGACCACTCTGTCAATGGATGACACGGCGAAGGTCATCGATGCGCTGCGCGGTCGGTTTCCTAGGATTCAGGGGCCGCGCAAGAACGATATCTGCTATGCAACACAGAATCGGCAGGACGCTGTGCGGGGCCTCGCTGCTGATTGCGACGTAGTGCTGGTGGTCGGTTCGGTGAACTCCTCGAATTCGAATCGCTTGCGTGAGCTTGCGGAGCGGCAGGGGGCGGCCGCCTATCTGCTCGATGGGCCCGACGATCTTGAGGAGGGCTGGTTCGAGGGTGCGGTACGGGTCGGGCTGACGGCGGGGGCGAGCGCGCCCGAATCGCTTGTGCGAGGGGTGGTAGATCGCTTGCGGGAGTGGGGCGCCGTCGGTGCGGCAGAAATTGAGGGTCGGCCCGAGAACGTCACGTTTTCGCTGCCGCGAGAGCTCCGACTCGTGCACCGAGATTGACGCAGGTCACAGAATGTCAGTGAGCGCCTTGTGACGCGTCTTTTGCGCTGGCGATACTCTCCGGCGCCGTTAGGTCTGGGATAGATGGGGGCTTTGATGGTTGCGGGTTATGGTCATGCTCGGCAGCAGGGCATGACGCTGATCGAACTGCTGATCGCGCTGGTGATCGTTGGCATCCTGACTTCGGTCGCCTTGCCGCTGTATACGCGTTATCAGGAACGGAGCTACGCGACCCAGGCGATGGCGGATCTCGGCACCTGTGCGCAGGCGCTCGAGCGTCACTACACGGTCAACTTTACCTACGGTGGGGCAGCCGATGATGGCGGCGGCGGTGTGCAGGATACCGGTGCCCCTCTGGCCGCAACCTGCGCTGCGACCTCACCGCCTTCCGGCAACGCGCTGTTCAATATCGCGATTCAGGCCGCCGATGCGTCGCAGCTGACGCTCCGTGCAACCCCGATTGCCGGTACGGGCGCACAGAACGTGGGCATGCTTGAAATCGACGCAACCGGCGTGCGGCGCTGGGACAAGAACAGCGACGGTGACTTCGCCGATCCGGATGAAGACAACTGGGATATCTGATGCCCCCAAGCTACTGATCGGCCGGGGCTTTACTGGCGCCGTAGACCTTGATCGCCACTCATCCCAGCTTCGGCCCCGCTTATCGGCGACGCCTTTCCCCTTGCCGCAGCGGGTCAGAGACTGACGTTATCGGTCAGCCTGTCCCGACAGACGTATGCGGCAACAGCAAGGCATCACGCTCGTTGAACTCCTGATCACGCTTACGATCCTTGCGATTCTCGTAGGCGTCGTCTTTCCGGGATTTCAGGGCATTCTCGCGCGGAACAACATCGCCACCGGCGCGAATTCAGTGCTGCTGGCCGTCAACCTCGCGCGGGGCGAAGCCGTACGGCAGAGCGATCCGACGACGCTCGTGGCCATCGACCCATCGGACGCGACCAACGTCTGGGGCCCGGGCTGGCAAGTGCTGACGATTGCAGCCAATGCGCCGGATATTCCCTGCGCCGCACCGGAGTGCCTGCGCCAGTTCGAAGGCGTCTCCGATGCGCTGACCCTCCACAGCGGCGTGAACTTCGTTCAGTTCAATTCGCGGGGCGGGCTTGCGGCGGGCGTTCCGGTCTTGATCGATCTCTGCAATCCCGGGGTGTCGGGCGTACGGGTAACAATCTCGGTGGTCGGTCGGGCATCGACCAGTGATCTCGACGCGGTGCAGTGTCCGTGAGCCCTGCGCGTCGATCTTTACGGCCTGCGCCGCCGCCCCAGGCCGGTTTCTCGCTGATCGAGATCCTCGTTGCGGTCCTGATCGTGTCCGTGGGCGTCCTTGGCGTGGCCGGGCTTCAGCTCATATCCCTGCAGAACAACACGAGCGCGATGTTTCGCACTCAGGCGTTTCAGGCAGGCTATGAGATCGCCGATCGCATGCGCGTGAACCCTGGCGTCAGTTACGCCATCCCGATCGGCGACGCCGCGCCGGTGATTCCGGACTGCGAGTCCTCTGACTGCACGCCCGCGCAGATGCGCGATTATGATCTCGGCACCTGGCTGAGTGATCTTGCAGCGAACCTGCCCAGCGGAGACGGGGAGATCGCCGTTGCGGGGGGGGCGATCACGATTACCGTGCAGTGGCAGGATGAGCGCAATCCCGCGGCCGGCCTGCTCTCCGTCACTGTCACGACGACGATCTGATCCCGTGGTCGCCCCCGTTCCCATGCGCCCCACCCCCCGCCCGCGAGGCCCCAAGGCGCAGCGCGGCCTGTCGCTTGTCGAATTGCTCGTGGCCATGGCGCTCGGCGCGTTCATTACCGTGGGGATCATTCAGATGTTCACCGCGAACCAGGAAACCTACCGGGTCAATATCGGCCAGGCACGGATGCAGGAGAGTGCGCGCTTCGCCCTGGAATTCCTGACCGCCCCGATCCGCATGGCGGGCTTCACGGGCTGCTATTCGGAGGACGATATCTTCGAGGCGGTAGCGCAGGTGGCCGGAAGCCCGCCGTACGAGGCCAACTTTGCCGCCGGGGCGATTGCCGGCCATGAAGCGACCGCGCCAGGCGTGTGGTCGCCCGGGCTCGGCCTGCTGCCGGCGGATGTACAAGCGCTCGCGCCGATTGACGGAACGGATGTCCTGGCGGTTCGCACGTCTGATCCGTCGGGTGCGCGCCTGGCCGTTCCGATGGCAACTCCATCAGCCCCAGTAGTGATCCGGAATCCGCTGGTTGCGAGCGCGTACGCCACCGGCGCCTTGCTCGTCATAAGCGACTGTCAGAAGGGTGCGATCTTCCAGAGCACCGGCTCCACGGTGGCTGCGAGCACGACCTCGATCCTGCACGCGGCGGGCGCTGCCGGCGTGACGCCCGGTAACGCGGTGCAGGCGCTGACCGTCGACGGCAGCAGCTTCGATGTCGACGCCACGGTGCATGCGGTTGCCACAAAGATCTATTTCATCGCCAACGGTGTTGGGCTCAACAACCGCGGCGATCCGCCGCGTTCCCTTTGGCGCAAGACGGGCGGGGCTCCGCCCGTTGAACTGGTCGAGGGCATCGAGGACTTGCAGGTGCTCTACGGCGTGGACAGCGACGGCGACGGCGTTCCGAATCGCTATCTGACCTTTCAGAATATAGCGGATCTCAGCACCGTGCTGACGATGCGTATTTCCCTTACCGCCAACAGCGTAGACGTGGTGACCGGAGCGGGGGACGGACTCATCCGTCGCACGTTCACGAACACCGTCGCGCTCCGTAATCGGATCAACTGATGATGGCGATTTCGCGCAGGGAGCGGCAGCAGCCGATCGGGAGGCGACGCCAGCAGGGCGTGGCGCTCTTCATAGCCCTTGTCGTGCTCCTGATCATCACGATCCTGGGTATTTCGGGACTGCAAACGACGACGCTGGAGGAGCGCATGGCTGCATCGGCGCGTGACCGCGATATTGCGTTTCAGGCGGCAGAGGCGGCGCTTGCGCAGGCAGAGATGTTCGTAAATGGCATCGGCGTAACGGGGCTTGCGCCCTTCGACCTGAACACGGCGGGTTTGTATCGGCCGCAGACGGATCCGGCCGTAGACGACTGGTGGGAAGTTGTGGACTGGCAGAACGATCCCTCCCTGCCCACTGTGGGCGTGGCCATCAACGGCGTTGCGGCGCAGCCGCGCTATATCGTCGAGTATCAGGCGCGAGTGCTTGCGAGCGACGACTCGCTGAACGTCTCGAACGTCGGAGCCTCGGTTGGTGCGCCGACGGATATCTTCCGAGTCACGGCGTACGGCACCGGTGGCTCGGTCCGGGCGAAGGTCATGCTTCAAGCCACCTATGGCGTGGTGATCACAAATTGAGCGCGCGAATGCGTCGTACGAGAGTGGTCAGACGCGCGCTGTCTGACCCCGCTGGGTTCGCGTCGGTTGTGATGCGGGCCGCGCTGCGTTGGTTTCGGCGTTTTGCAGCCCTGCTTGCGGCATCGCTCGCGGCTTCAGTTTCGGAGGCAGCCGTTGTCGACGACACGGCGGAGGTCGACGAGGATCAGTCGATCGTCGTGAATGTCGAAGCCAACGACTCGGGCGGGTCCGGTGGCGCAAATGTTTTCCAAGTATTCGACCTTGATCCGCCAAATGCTGCCACGCTGACTCTGCAGGCGGATGATCAAATCAAGGTCAGCCCCGCTCAGGATTTCAACGGCGACCTGACCTTCCGGTACCGTAGAGTTTTGATCCCTCCTCCAGAAACCGCTCGTGTGACAGTGACGGTCAGACCGGTCAATGACAAACCGGTTGTCGCCAGGGCTATCGCTGATCTAACGGTGGTGGAGGACTCTGGCGTAAACAATCTCGATCTGCGCAGTGTTTTCGAGGATGTAGACGGCGATCGGCTGCGACTTTCAATCGCGGGGAACACCAACCCGGCCCTGTTTGGAACCATTTCTTTTAGTGGCACGGTTGGGCTCATCGATAACTACCTGTTGAGCCTGAAGCCTGCAGGCAATGCGTTCGGGATCGCGGAGCTCACTGTTCGCGCCACGGACACTTCTGGCGAGTTCGCTGAAACGACGTTCAAGTATTCTGTTACTGATCAGGACGACCGTCCGCAAGTAGCTAACGACACCGTTTCGATTAACGAAGACTCTATTTCTGACCTTGCAGCCGACGTACTGTCGAACGACGTTTCCGTGGATACGGGCGATTTCCGTTTCGTCGAAGCGAGAACAAGTGCGGGCACGGTTGATATCTCAGTGCCGACGAAGCTTGTGTTCACGCCAGCGGCGAACGCCAACGGAGACGGATATGCAACGATCGAATATCGAGTCGCTGACGGTGCCGGTAGCGATACGCTCGCTAACGGCGACGTTTCAGACTTGGCGACCGTTACGGTCAATGGCCGTAAACGATGAGCCTACGGTTCTCGCAGGTTTGACATCGGATTCCGTTGATGAAGATGAAACCTACAGGCGCAATCTGGCCGGGACCTTCACAGACGTTGATATCGCGACCAACGGAGATTCGCTGACGCTCACGGCGGCGGTTCAAGGTTCTCCGAGCAACGGCCTGACGTTCACGTCGGTGTCGGTCGATATGGCGGACGTGGCCAATCCGACGCTTGTGGCGGTACCGGCTGTTGATGCCAACGGATCCGCAACGATTCGCGTAACTGCCGAGGATGATGGATCGGCGACTGAGTTCTCCGAATTCACTCTGACGGTCGATGCGATTAACGACGCACCGGTCGGCGCTGCGGATGCAGTGACGACGGGCGAGGATACGGCGATCAACGTCGATGTGGTGGCGAACGATTCGGACGTGGACGACGGGACCACCCTGAGCGTAGCAACGGGGACGCTTACGGATGGCTCGAACGGTACGACATCGCTGAACGGTGACGGCACGGTGCGCTACACGCCGGCCTTGAATTTCAACGGTTCGGACTCGTTCACCTACTCGGTGACCGACGGCACGGCGACGGTCGGCCCGGTGACCGTGACCGTGACGGTCAACGCGGCGAACGACGCACCGGTCGGCGCTGCGGATGCGGTGACGACGGACGAGGACACGGCGATCGACGTCGATGTCGTGGCGAACGATTCGGACGTGGACGACGCGACCACCCTGAGCGTAGCAACGGGGACGCTTACGGATGGCTCGAGCGGTACGACGTCGCTGAACGGTGACGGCACGGTGCGCTACACGCCGGCCTTGAATTTCAACGGTTCGGACTCGTTCACCTACTCGGTGACCGACGGCACGGCGACGGTCGGCCCGGTGACCGTGACCGTGACGGTCAACGCGGCGAACGACGCACCGGTCGGCGCTGCGGATGCGGTGACGACGGACGAGGACACGGCGATCAACGTCGATGTGGTGGCGAACGATTCGGACGTGGACGACGCGACCACCCTGAGCGTAGCAACGGGGACGCTTACGGATGGCTCGAGCGGTACGACGTCGCTGAACGGTGACGGCACGGTGCGCTATACGCCGGCCTTGAATTTCAACGGTTCGGACTCGTTCACCTACTCGGTGACCGACGGCACGGTGACGGTCGGCCCGGTGGCCGTTACCGTGACGGTCAACGCGGTGAATGATGCGCCGGTTGTCGATGCGGGCGTCGCCAGCGTGACGATCGACGAAGATAGCGGGTCCTTCGAACGCGATGTCTCGGCGGCCTTCACCGACGTTGATATTGCGACCAATACCGACGTGCTCACGCTTGATTCGTCGCCGACCGTCCTGTCGTCGACCGGCTCGCTCGCCTTTGATGTGCTGTCGATCGGCGGCGCGATACTCAAGATCGCGCCGAGGGCGGATACAAACGGTACGGCGACAGTACGCATACGCGCCACTGACACGAGCGGTTCCGCGATTACGACGGATTTCCTCGTTACGGTAACCTCAGTAAACGACGCGCCTACCGTAGTGGGCGCGCTCGCTCCCCAAACGCTTACTGAAGATCAGTCAACCAAGTCGATCGACCTTTCGGGCAGCTTCACCGACAAAGATTTTGGGGATGCCCCCGCGTCTCGCCTCGCGCTTACGGTTTCTGCGAACACGAACCCGAATCTATTTTCGCTGGTTGACACGACGAACACCTCTGGCCAGATCGATGGCTCCACCCTTCGTGTGCGGCCCGCGCCGAATCGCTTCGGTACGGCTACGCTAACGATCCGCGCGACGGACAACGGTATTCCACTCCCAGCGCTCTTCGTCGAGACGACAGTTGACGTGACGATCGAGCCTCTAGACGACGCTCCCGATGCGATGGACGACGTCGTGTCGATGAATGAGGATGAGAGCGTCGTTGGTTTCGATCCACGAGTGAACGATTCGGAGGTCGACTCCACGGGTTCTACGGAGTCTCCGGGGGCTACGGTGATCCAGAACGCCGTCGTCGACGTGGGCACTGTTTCGATCACCGGGGGAGGCAAGACACTCGACTATGCCCCGCCCGCCAACTATTTCGGTGCGGCGACCATCCGCTATGTCATTGGCGATGGCTTTGGCGCGCTGACCGATACTGCAGACGTGCGCATCACTGTCTCCCAGGTCGACGACGCTCCGACGGCCGTGGACGACGCTGCGACGATCAACGAAGAAGCGACGCTTGCCGGATTCAACCCGCTCGCGAACGACACTGAGGTGGACAGCACCGGTTCGCCGATCACGCCCGGCGCCCTTTCACTCGTCACGGCGACCGTCAACGCCGCCGAGGGAACGGTGGTGGTCAACGGTGGCGGCACGCTCGATTTCGAACCCGCGGCCGACTTCTTCGGTACGGCCGTGATCGAGTACACGATTCGAGATGGCGTCGGATCGCTTTCGGACACCGGCCAGGTCGCGGTCACGGTCATCAACATCGACGATCCGCCGAACAAGAGCGCCCCCTTCGGCGCGGACTTTGTAAGCACGAACGAAGACACGCCGATTACCTTCGCGGCCCTTGCGAATGACACGCAGGTTGATGGCAGCGCTGGAAATCCAATCTTCATCACCTCTGCCTCTGGCGGCAGCCTTGTGGCTGCTCACGGCACGGCGACCACCGACGGAACGACAATTACCTATACGCCGGATCCTGACTACTTCGGCTTCGATGCCTTCAATTACATCGCGCGAGACAGCTTCGGCCTGTTGTCGAGCGAGGTGCGCGTCGATGTCGAGATCTTCCAGGTCGATGATGCTCCGCGCCCGGTCGATGACGCTGCAGCGACGCAAGAAGATACCCCGCTCCTCGGCTTCGATCCGACCGTGAACGACGTGGAGGTTGACTCTGCTGGTGCAGTGGCGAGTCCAGGGACCGTCGCGCTCCAGTCGGCCAGCGTTGCGCCCGCGCAGGGCTCCGTATCGGTTGCCGGCAACAGCATCGACTTCACGCCAGCGGCGAACTTCTTCGGACCCGCCACCATCAGCTATACCGTCGTTGACGCGTTCGGAGGGCAGAGCGCAAGCGCCGAGATCGTGGTCAACGTGGCACAGGTCGATGACGCCCCGGATGCGCAGGATGACGTGCTCACAACCAATGAGGACCAGCCGCTGTCGGGTTTCGATCCGCTGGTGAACGACTCCGAGGTGGACAGTTCGGGGACCGCTGAGTCGCCCGGTGCCCTGCAGATCATCAGCGCCGCGGCGGCCCAGGGTTCGGCCACGGTTTCAGGGGCAGGTCTTACGATCGACTACGCGCCGCCGCCGAACTTCTTCGGCGCGGATACGATCAGCTATTCGGTGCGCGATGGCGTTGGCGCCTTGTCCGACTCGGCGTCAATCCAGGTCACCGTCGCTCAGGTGAACGATGTTCCGATCGCTGCGGACGATGCCTATGTGTTCGACGAAGACGCGGGCGAAGTCGTGCTGTCGGTAACGGACAATGATTTCCTCTTCGATGCGCCAGTACTTATCAGCGCTGCGGGGACAACGCAGTCGATCAACGGAGATGATTTCGAGAACAGCTCGGAGTCGACGCCCACGACCGTTGAGGATGCAACGGGTGACACCATCACGCTTCCCAACGGGACGCTCGCGATCGATGGTGCGACGATCGTGTACACGGCCAAGGACGATTTCAGCGGCGCAGATTTCTTCACCTATACACTGGAGGACGTGGACGGAGAACAGGCGACGGGGCGCGTGGATATCACCATCAACCCGGTGAACGATCCACCGATCGGTTCCCAGAGTCAGAGCTACTCAGTTCTTCAGGACACCTCGCTCGTCGTGGATGCGGTAAGCGGTGTGCTCGTAGGCGCCTTCGATATCGACGGCGATGCGGTGACCGCGACGCTCCAGCGACTGCCGGCGAACGGCAGTCTGGTATTGAATGCAGACGGGAGCTTCACCTACCAACCCAACCTTGGCTTCTTTGGCTTCGACAGTTTCGAGTTCTTTGTTTTCGACGGTACGGTCGTGAACGATGGCGGTCCTTTGACCGTGGAAATCGACGTTGAAGAGCTCGTTATCGAGCCGCCGCCACCTATTTCAGGAACGGTCGACAGCGGGCTTCCGCTGGCGCAGGTTCCGCTCGAGCTCGTTGAGGGTGTTGACCCGAATGTCCTGATTCTTATGGACGACTCCGGCTCCATGGATTTTGCGTTCGCGACCAACGAGCAGGGCGCAGTCTTCACGATTCGGAATAATGCCCGTCGGCCGCGGCCCCAGAGTCGACGCAGCGAGACTTACTACTACATCTTTGATTTGCCAAATAACACATACGGTAGGGGAGGCTTGCCCTCGGAGGCAGAGCTTCTAGGTTCTTCCAACTTTGGTACGGCGGGTAACCCGAACCAGTATGGTGTGTGGCGCGGCCGCAATCACCTCTACAACAAGATTTACTACGACCCGCAGACGCGCTACCGGCCGTGGCGGGGCCTTGGGCCGGGCGACGCGCCGTTCCCGCAGGCTGATCCGGGCCGGGCGGTGCTGAACCCCTTCCGGACCAATGAAGGCTTCGGCGGTGGCGTCCCTAACGGCAATCGGGGCTGGGACGGCGATCTGCGTCAAACCTGGCAATACGCGGCCTTCGGCGTTCCCGATTGGGACAATAATGGCGGCGACCGTGGCCGCGTCATCGAGAATTACTATATTCCTCGCTACTACGTGATCACCGATGGCAACTTCAACGGAATTCCCGCCTGGGACACGCCGCACTGTCTGGTTGAAATCCGCCCCGCCGGTGAGGGGTATACGGACAAGGATGAAAATGCAGACGTGCCGATCTGTAATGCGTATACGAACAATCTCGGCGGCGGGCGGTATCAGTCCAATGGTGTATTTCCAGGTGGCGTGAACCGGACCGACTGCGCGGATCCGTTGCAGTGCACCTTTGCAGAAGAGATCCAGAATTTCGCGAACTGGTTCGTCTATTACCGGAATCGGGAATACACGGTAAAGGCCTCGCTCGGCGCGGTCGTAGCGGACGTCACGAGCCTCAATGTGGGCTACGCCACGATAAACCAGCCAACGACTAAGCGGCGCTTCATCGAACCCATGGAGCCGTCCTTCCGGGGCACCAACAAGTCTCGCCTGCTCACGCAGATCTACGAGATCAACTCGAGCGGCGCCACGCCCCTGCGGCAGAATCTGGACCGAGCTGGCCGGCATTTCCGCTGCCAGAGTGGAGATATCTTCGGAAGCTCCGGGAGCTCAACGCCGGGGACCGGCACGTGCCCGGTGGCCCCGGCTCCCGCAGGGCTGTGCCAGCAACAATTCACGCTGCTGTTCACGGACGGGGAGTGGAACGGTAGCTACACGGGCGGGGTGGGCAACGAGGACGCCGATGAGCCGAGCTCTCCCTTTGATGGCGGCTTCTTCGCGGATGGCGTCGCCAATACGCTCGCCGATGTGGCGATGTTCTACTACGAGACGGACATACACGCCTCCCTTGACAACCTCGTCCCGACCACAGATCGCGATCGTGCACTTGCCGCAAGCAATGCGTTCACGGATGGCGACAACGCGGTCATGCATCAGCACGTCACGACCTTTACGGTCGGCTTTGGCGTGGATGGAAATCTGACGGAAAGCGACATTCCGACGCAGCTGGGCGGCCCTCCGGCGACGGTCAATTGGCGCAATCCATTCAACAATGGTCTGGCGAAGTTCGATGACCTTCGTCACGCGGCCCTCAACGGACGCGGTGACTACCTTTCCGCCGCTGATCCTTCTGCGCTCGAGCGAGAGCTGCGCGATGCCTTTGACGAATTCGGCTCCGGCGCGGGCGCTGCTTCCGCGGTCTCCTTCAATTCCCAGCAGGTCCGCAATGACACAAGGGTCTTCCGCGGGTTCTACAACACCGACGACAACACTGGCGACCTCGTGGCGCAGCTGGTTGACTTCGAGAACGACGTGGTCATCGATCCCCCGATCTGGTCTGCTGCGGAGCGGCTCGATGCGCGCGATCCGTTCAGCCGGCTGATCGTGACCTACGACCGACAGCCGGATGAGGCGAATCCCTCCCCTCAGGGTGGCCGTTTCCGCTTTGGACAGTTGAACTCGGAGCAGCAGATCGGAGTTGCGCGAAGCGATGTCTCTTATCTTCGCGGAGCCCGTGGCAATGAACGGCCGCTGGGCGATCTCCGCGAGCGGCCGGGGTCCCTCGGCCTGCTGGGGGACATCGTGAACTCATCGCCAGTTTTTGTCGGTGCGCCCAATTTCATTGGCCGCGACCGTTCGCCCTATCCCGTGGGCTCAGGCGAGCTCTACTCGGACTTTGTTGCTGCGCGCTCCCAGCGGATCGGTATGGTCTATGTGGGCGCGAATGACGGCATGCTCCACGGGTTCAAGGCAGACAGCGGTGATGAGCTGTTCGCGTATCTGCCCGATCGTTTGATCCGCGCTGGCCAGGGCGATGCGAATGCGATTCGCGACTTCCCGGATCCCGTCTATCAACACCAGTTCTACGTGGACAATCAGCCGTCGATCGCGGACGTGTTCATGAAAACCAGAGGCAGCGGCACGCGCGCCTGGGCGACGGTGCTCGTCGGGTCGCTGCGGGCGGGTGGCAGAGGCCTTTTCGCGCTCGATATTACCGATCCGGACGCTCTGGAGGTCGGCGGAAGGGACGCCAAGGAACGGCTCGCTGCAGAGCGTGTGCTTTGGGAGTTCACCAACGAGGACGACAGTTATCCGCTGCTTCCCGCGGGCCCCCTGGGTGCGACGGTCGGCACGCCCGCGGGCGGTGGCGTCGATGCGCTTACCGACGCCGATGGGCGAGGCGTGAGGGATCTCGGGTTCACCTACTCCGTGCCGACGATTGCCATGACCAACGTCGCGAGCAGCGGCAGTTCCGATCTCAAATGGGCTGCCGTTTTTGGTAACGGCTACAACTCGACCTATGGCCACGCGAGCCTGTTCGTCAATTTCATCGAGGATGGGAACGACGGTTCCTGGGATCCTGGCGACTTCGTTAAGGTTCAGACTGGCGTAGGTCCAGCGCCGGTGGGTGAGCCGAACGCCGGTCTGCCGAACGGCTTGGGTGAGCCGAGGCTCATTGATCTCGATGGCAACGGCACCGTTGATTTCGGCTATGCGGGCGACCTGCGTGGGAACCTCTATCGGTTTGACCTGACAAGCGCGAATCCGGACAACTGGACGTCGACGATCATTTTCCGCGCGACCTATCTTGACGGTACGCCCCAGCCCATTACGACTCAGCCGATCGTGACGCGTAACACTCAGGCGGACGGCGTCGTCGTTCTGATCGGAACCGGTGGTTACTTCACGGAGACTGACGGTACCGATCAGAGCATCCAATCCCTTTACGGCATCTGGGATCGGATCCAGGCAAATCCCTTTGCGGTGGAGGCGGTCCCGCCCACTCGGGGCGGCGACCGCTCCCTGCTCGTGGAACAGGAGTTGATCAATCTGTTCGATAGCTCGCTTGGAGCGTTCCGAACGGCCACGGCGAATGAGGTGATCTACGACACGGCCTCGGTTCGCGGTTGGTATATCGACTTCGACCCGCGTCGGCCGTTGACCACCGTGGACGGGGGATTCAATCCTGATGCATCCGGAAACGCGCCGCCCGCGATCCAGTTCCCGGGGGAGCGTGCGGTGCGCAATCTCGACATAAGGGGAGGCTTCCTGTTCGTGAATACGGTGATCCCGCGAGACAGTCTGTCCTGTGACGTCAGCCCTGGCGGTTTTGCCTTTGCCATCAATCCCCTTACCGGAGGGGTGGGCGGTCAAAATGCGGACTCGGCCTTCGACATCAACAACGACGGCCAATTTGACAACAATGATCTCGTCGGCGGTGTCGTCGTTTCAGGTTTGCGCTTCGATGATGCAGTTCCAACCGATTCAACCTTCATCGGCACGAAACGGTTTACGCAGCTGTCTGACCGCTCTCTGGACATTCGAGACACCAACACGGGCTTCGGTTTGCGAACAGGGCGTCTGTCTTGGAGGGAGCTGCAGTGATCCGATCTGCCTCAGAGGTCCGGTTTTTGCTCATGGTTCTGGGTGCTGCGGTCTGCGCGGGCGCGTTCGCAGCGCCGAATTTTCCTGATCGCTACATCGACCCCGATGACCTCGTGGACGTGGAGGAAATTGATGATGCGCTCTGGCCCGGAGGACTTGACGCGTTTGCGGACTCGGCTCTTGAAGTCTTCGAAACACGAGGGCGCGTTGAGGACGTAAGCTATGAAGGCCCACGGCTTCTGGTCAACGGACTCGTGTACGGTTTCGCGTTAGAGGCAGATGTACGCCTGCGCGCCGGGGCGGGCGCCCCTTCGCTGATCGCGCCGGGCATGATGCTGGAGTTCTACTTCACGACCGCCGACGCTGAGCCCGGCACGGCAGGGCGAATCATCGCTGCGATCGAAATGGATTCAGCGCTCGCGGAGCCGCAATAGCGCGACCGATCATCCTGGCTGGCACGCTGCCTCATCGCGTTTCAGACGTCCTAGGCGAACTCGGCCCTGTACGTTCAGCACCAAGGTTCGCGCCGGCACATCCGCCTGCCGAGCGCAGACGATGAATCGCCCGTTCTGCCAATCGGTCTGCCCATTCGCGAGGAAGCGCAGATAGCGACGGGTGCGGAACGCCCTCAGCTCCAGCTGCTCATCCGTTGCGGCGAAGTGGCGTTCGATTCGTTCGTCACCGAGCGTGCCTTTGGGTAACGGGTCGACGAATACCGAATAGCCTTCACTCCAGGCACCATCGCAGCGCCCGTAGGCGTCCAGGTGGCAGATGGTCACTGGAGCCTGGCGCATGATGGCGAGGGTACGTGCGAGGGCAAGGCCGGCGGCAATGCGATGCTGGCTTCTTTCAACGCCCAGTTCAGCGATGAGCCGCTGAACACCCGGCGCTGCGACCGACAGCAGCAGACCTAGGATGACAACCACAACGAGCGCCTCGATGAGGGTAAAGCCCGATCGCTGAAACATGCCGATGCTCCCTGCTGAGCGTGCAACGATGCATGCTGCAGGTAAGTACGGCTGTGGTTGCTAGCTTGGAGCCGGCGTGGAGATCGCCGAGCGGTGCGTAGGCTTATTCCATGCCCAGTTTCTTGAGCCGATAACGAAGCGCGCGGAAGGTGATCCCCAGACGTTTGGCGGCCGCGGTCTTGTTCCAGCGCGTTGCTTCCAACGCTTCGGTGATCTTCCTGCGCTCGAGAGATTCGAGGTAGTCCTCGAGTGAGCCTTCGTCATCCTCCTCTGGCAGTGCGCCGGTCGGAGTATGTGCAGGCGTTTCTGGCTCTGCTGCGGGAGGCTGCCTTGGCGCTTCTGTTTGCTGCGTTGGGTGCAGGCCTGTGGCGATGGGCGCACTTGCTTCGGTCTGAGCGGCCGCAGGGTTGAAGTGCAGATCTGTCGCTTCGATGCAGTCGTCTTCGCACAGGGTGTATGCGCGCTCCAGTATGTTTTCCAGTTCCCGGACATTGCCCGGGAATGAGTAACTTTCGAGGGCGAAGAGGGCTTCCGGGTGAATCTTTGGCGGCGCCACGTCCCACTCCTGGGCCATGCGTTGCAGGATGCGGTCGGCGAACAGGCCGATGTCTTCGCGGCGTTCGCGCAGGGGCGGCACCCTCAATTCGATGACGTTGATTCGGTAGTACAGGTCCTGGCGGAATTCACCGAGCTCCACGAGACGGGCGAGATCCTTGTGCGTCGCGGAGAGAACACGCACGTCGATTGGCGTCTCCTGTTGCGACCCCACTGGTCGGACCGCTTTCTCCTGGATTGCGCGCAAAAGTTTCACCTGCATGGGCAGCGGAAGGTCGGCGACCTCGTCCAGGAAAAGCGTGCCTCCGTTCGCAGCCTGGAACAGGCCCTCCTTGTCGGACAGCGCGCCGGTGAAGCTGCCCTTGCGATGCCCAAAGAACTCGCTCTCCATGAGCTCGCCGGGGATCGCGCCACAGTTCACGGGCACGAAGGGGCCAGCGGAACGGGGCCCCTGCTCGTGAATGCTGCGCGCGACGACCTCCTTGCCCGCACCGCTTTCGCCGTAGATGTAGATCGGCGCCTGACTGCGGGCGAGCTTGGTCACTTGCTTGCGCAGGCGCTGCATGGCCGGCGAGCTGCCGATCAGCTGATTGCCGCTGCCGCTTTCGCGTGCGTCGCTGGCTAGGGGCTGCAGCTTGAGCGCCTGATCTACAAGATTGCGGAGCTGGGCGAGATCGACCGGCTTTGACACGAAGTCGAAAGCGCCGGCCTTAAGGGCCTCGATGGCGGCATCCATGCTTCCGTGCGCCGTGATCACCGCAACCGGCAATTCGGAGTGTACCGTCGAGATATGTCGCACCAGATCAATGCCATTACCGTCCGGCAGGCGCATATCGGTCAGGCAGACGTCGAAGGCTCCTTCCTCGAGCAAGGCATGCGCTTCACTGATGTTGGCTGCGCTGTTCGTGTCCAGGCCCATGCGGCCCAGCGTGATCTCGAGGAGCTCGCGGATGTCAGGTTCGTCATCGACGATCAACGCACGCTTGTCACTCATGAACGATCACCGATTGGCGTTGTGGGTGGGGGAAGTTTAATCGGAAGCAGCTGCCGTGGGGTTCGCGCCGGAGGTAGCTGAGCTGAATCTGGTTCGCCTCGCAGAGCTCCCGAGAGATGTACAGCCCGAGGCCTGTGCCTGATTCCTCTGTTGTGAAAAAGGGTTCGAACAGGTGCTGGCGCTGAGCTTCGGTAACCCCTGGGCCTTCATCGATGATGTTCAGAAAGGGCCGCTCGGAAGCGGTATCGACGCCGGCTTCGAGACGTATCCAGGGGCGGCCGGTTTGCTTTTCGCTATAGCGCAGACCATTGGCAACGAGATTCGTGAGTACCTGAGTCAGCTGCGAGGGATCGATGTTCACTTCGCCCTCGTCGACCTCGATCTCTATGGATGCGGGGCTCTGGCGCGTTTCGCTGAACTGCGCCGAGAATGTCTCGAGCCAATCTCGAAGCATCACGCGGCGAGGTTCCGGGGCACGGCGGCGTGAAAGTTCCAGCACGTTCTCGATGACACCGTTCATTCGCTTCGAGTGGGTCTGGATGATGTCGGTCAGGCGGTGATCATGTTTGTCGAGGTTGGGTGACTCTGCGAGCAGTTGCGCGGCGTGCGAGATTGCACCGAGGGGGTTGCGAATTTCGTGCGCGATGCTCGCCGACAAGCGTCCAAGCGCGGCGAGCTTGAGCTGCTGCGCGCGCTGCTGCATTTCACTGTTGTCTTCGATAAAGATGAGGGTTTCGTCATTGGCCTGTTGTGCAAGTTGACTGAAACTTGCCCGTACTTCCGGTGCGTCGGCCGAGGGCCAGAAGGGCTCCGGGCGATAGTTTCGATCTTTTCGCCAGCGCTCCCAGGCAGAGAACAGTACGTCGGGCAAAGCCGGGTCTTTCTCGTCCCGTTCCAAGCCAAGCAGGTCCTGCGCTGCCTCATTGCGCAAGCTGACGCGACCGTGCTCGTCCAGCACCACGATACCCGTGCGCATGCGCTGAACAATCAGGCGATTCAGGCGCTCCAGGGCGGCGACCTCAGCTGCTCGCTGGAGCGCTGTGATTTCGGACGCCTGCAGGCGCTGCGAGACCTCCTGAACGAAGAGGGATGTGCCGAAGTAGAGCACGCCGAGCAGTCCGGCCTGAAAGAAGTCCGGTGGCGGCGCACCGGGGATCAGCGATAAGTAGAACTCCTCATAGAGCACCACAAGGGTGGTCACCGCAGGGATGAGGGTCGCGGTGCGCCCCATCACCAGGATGCTGCCCGCGGCAATCGAGACAATCATCAGCGCGCCAAGGCCGCTCGAGACGCCCTCGGAAAAGTGCATCAGCAGCGCCAGTGCAAGACTGTCCGCCACGACCACGAAGAATCCGAGAAGCTGCCTGTCGAGCATGCGTACCGGCAACAGGAGCGAGGCGCCCGCAAACAGCGCATTGCCGACAATGTAAGCGGCGGTCGTAAAGACGAAGTACTCGGGCGCCAGCGTGCCCAGCTGACGCTCACCGATCTCGCGTATGAAGAAGACGAGGAGCGAAACGCCGAGGACGATGCGATAGTAGTTGTAGATGCGCAGCAGGCTGACGTTCTGCCGCCGCCGCTGGTCGGCGATCTGGGCGAGGATCTCCTGACGCGAGCGCGTCATGGCACCCTCAGAAGAAAGGCACCCAGCGCCGCCAGCCGCCCTTGCGATCATCCGCGTCGTCCGTCTTTTCGACGGCCGCCTCGGGCGGGCGGGGCTGGAGCACTGTGCCTTCGGGCACCTTGACCTGAAGCGTTTCCGGGATGTCCGGCTTGTCGAGCGTGCCGAGCGTCACAAGGTTGATCCAGGAGCGGTCGCGATTGCGCACCTGCTGGGAGATGGCGAGGTTGTAGTTCTCGTCCAGGCCCGGGTAGTTCGGGTAGTTCTGGATCAGAACGCGGAGCGCGTCGTTGGCGGGTTCCGGCAGATTGAGCTTCAGGTAGCCCTCGATCATGAGGGCGAGACCGTCGGGTACATGCGGTGTGCTTGGAAAGCTCTCGACAACATTGCGGCCGCGGTTGACCGCGGCGACGTACGCTTCCCGAGATAGATAATAACGGCCTACGTTGATCTCGGAGCCAGCGAGCAGATTTCGCAGGTAGATCATGCGCTGCCGCGCGTCGGGTGCGTACTCGCTTGCAGGATATCGAGCTAGAAGCTGGCTGAAATCCGCGAAGGAATCACGCGCAGCCCCGATGTCTCGTGCCGAACGGTCGGTCGAGACGAACCGGTCGAAAAAACTCTCGTCCTTTTCATAAGCCGCGAGGCCCTTCAGGTAGTAGGCGTAGTCGACGTTCGGGTGCTGCGGATGCAGGCGAATGAAACGATCGGCCGCGCTGCGCGCTGCATCGGGCTGGAACCCCATGTAGTACGCGTAGATGAGTTCTAGCTGTGCCTGCTCGGCGTAGCGACCGAAGGGATAGCGGGCTTCGAGTGCCTGAAGCTTGGCGATCGCATCGTTGTAATTCGATGCACGCAGACTCCGCTGCGCGGACTGGTAGAGCTCCTGCTCGGAGCTTTCCGGGACCTCTGGCGCTTCCTCGTCATCGCCGAAGAACGGTAGTGACGCGCAACCGGGAAGCCCGCCGAGTACTACGGCGAGCAACGAAATGATCAGCAGACGTTCGATGGACAAGAGTTCGTCTCGATACACGGACTGGGTGGTGATAAGTCGCTGCGCGCCCCCTTGCGCAGCGATGGCACATTTAACCATATCGCTCCCGGACGACCCAGCGCCGCTGCCGGTGAATCAGTGCGCGTAAGATGTGCGGTCCGTCCCACTGGCGATCGCAGGAATGAGCAAAAGGAAAGCGGAAAGACCCGAGCGGACGCAGGCGGACGAAGCCGGCGACGAGGCGGGGCAGGAGCGGGTGCGCATAGAGCTCGAGCTTGGGTCCGAGGCCGGTGGTCAGCGTCTCGATCAGGCGCTTGCGGCTGCGCTCCCGATGCACTCGCGCGCGCGCCTCCAGCGATGGTTGAAGCGCGGTGAACTGACCGTGGACGGGGCTGAAGCCAGGGCTCGACAACGTGTCTTCGGGGGGGAGCGCATTCGAATCGACGCTGCTCTGTTGGCGGTCGAAGACTGGCGCCCGCAGGAAGTGGCCTTCGAAACTATCTACGTTGATGAGGCGCTGATCATCGTTGGCAAGCCGGTTGGCCTCGTTGTGCATCCTGGCGCGGGCAATCCGGACGGTACGCTCGTCAATGGACTCCTGCACCGTTTTCCTGAACTTGCTGCGCTGCCTCGCGCTGGCATTGTACACCGTCTCGACAAGGACACTTCCGGCCTGCTCTGCGTGGCGCGTACCCTCGAAGCCCACACGTCGCTGGTGCAGCAGCTGTCGACGCGAACCATGGGGCGCGAATACCTCGCGGTCGTAGAGGAAGTGCCTGTATCCGGGGCGACCATTGACGCCCCCATCGATCGCGACCCCCATAACCGTTTACGTATGGCCGTCGTTCGCGAGGGGCGAGAAGCGATCACACGTTTTCGTCTCGTTTCGCGTTTCCGACGACATGCCTTGATCGCGTGCGCGCTCGAGACGGGGCGAACGCATCAGATACGGGTGCATCTCTCCAGCGAGGGGTATCCGCTTGTTGGGGATCGTTTATACGGAGCGCGCGGTCGCTTGCCCCCGTCGCCGTCGCCGGCGCTCGTTGACGTGATTCAGGGCTTCCGGCGGCAGGCCCTGCATGCCGAGCGCTTGCGCCTCGATCATCCTGCTTCCGGCGAGCGGATGACGTTCGAGAGCGCACTGCCCGATGATCTCAATGGGCTATTAGAAGCGCTTGCCCTAGATCAGGAAGCTGCGAGTTGAGGCGAGATGCGATCTGGCTGGATCCGACGCAGACAGGCGTGTGGCCCGCGGCGGTCAACATACGAGCGACGACGCGCATCGGGCCAGAGGGTGACTTCGAGCTTGGCGGGCCGATCGATGCGGACCGCGTTGAGGCGCATCGCGCAGCATTGCCCGGGCTGCTTGGCGTTCGCCGGGTTGAGTTCCTCAGGCAAGTGCATGGCACCGTTGTCTACGAGGCTGGAGAGCACCCCCCAGCTGCGCTGCCTGAAGCAGATGCGTCCGTAACGGGTGCGCGCGGCGTGGCGCTTGCGATTCTCACGGCGGATTGCCTCCCGGTCCTGCTCTGCGACCGCGCCGGCACGCGGATTGCGGCTGCCCATGCTGGGTGGCGAGGTCTTGCAGCGGGCGTTCTGGAAGCGACGGTGATGGCGCTGGATCTCCCGCGCAGTGAGGTCGTCGCATGGTTGGGGCCATCGATTGGCGAGGCCGCGTTCGAGATCGGCCCTGAAGTTCGAAGCGAGCTCTTGGAACGCACGCCCGCATCGCTGCGCGCCGCTAGCACAGCATGCATCAGGGCCGGTCGCGGGGATCGCTGGCATGCCGATCTGGCAGCGCTCGCGAGGTTGCGCCTGCGCGGCATGGGTGTAGGCGATGTTCGCGGAAGTGCCGAAGACGTGTATGCGGATCCGCCGCGCTATTTTTCCCATCGACGCGACGGCGGGCGCACGGGGCGACAGGCCTCCGTGATCTGGCTCAGCTAGCGCCCTCACAATTGAGGACGATCGCCTCCTGAGCCTCGGCGATCCGCGCCGCGCGCTCTTCGTCCGAAAGGATCCGCACGCCCCCCTCGCCGTCGCCCACGCGGATGCGGGCGTAGGTGGTGAACTGCCGGAACTGCTCGCGCGCTTGTTCGCAGTTCTGCGCCCGGGAAGCGTTGATCTCTGCGAGGCGGGTCTGTGCCTCTTTCTGCAGTTCGGATTGGCGCCGTAGTTGCTCCGGGGTGAGCGCCTGTGGGGCGGCATCCGTAACCGAGTCGCCTCCTTCGGACACGGCGGCACGATCCGGGGCGGGGGTACGTCGTTGAAGGGGGTTATAGATGGAGGGCGCGGGCGCGGGACCGCGCCCCGAGCTGTCTACGGTTTCATAGGGTATGCCACGGGGTGCGATGTGGCCGTAGTGCACCGTGCCGTCGACGTCGATCCAGCGATAGACCTCTTGCGCCCATGCGCCCGAGGCGCTGGCGGCGGCGAGCGCGATCCCGGCTGCCACATGGCTCGCACGAATCCGCATGGGGAGGCTCCGGCAGACGTTTCATCGAGGGTGCACGTTAGCATGATCAGCTACTTGCGAAGCGGTACTCAACCAGTGTCAAGGTTGCCGCGCCTCGCCCGCCGTCGACCGACGGGCAGTGAGGCGCAGTTGACTCGCCTACCCCGTGCGAGAAGAATGTCGCCCCCCTTGGACCCGGCGCCAGCGTATGTCTGCGTTCCGGCGGCGTCCGCAGCGCTTGCTCCCGGGCGTCTAGCCCGTCGGTAAAAGGTGTCTCAGGGGCGTCGTCGGCCGCGGTTCAGACCCGGTCGCTCCTGTTTAATGATGCGAGAACCTGCCCATGTCAGCGGTGCGCCCAGAAGCGGCCACTAAAGTCGCCGATACGGAAGCGGAAATGCTTTCCGGTGGCGAGATGATCATTCGCGCGCTTCAGGATGAGGGCGTTGACTACATCTTCGGATATCCGGGCGGCGCGGCGCTTCATATATATGACGCGATCTTCAAGCAGCAGGCGGTTCAGCACATTCTTGTTCGCCATGAGCAGGCCGCTGTGCACATGGCGGATGGCTATGCGAGAGCAACCGGAAGGGTCGGCGTGTCTCTCGTTACGTCCGGCCCCGGCGCGACGAATGCGATCACCGGGATCGCCACCGCGTTCATGGATTCCATCCCGCTCATCGTCATCTCGGGCCAGGTCGGCTCTGATTTGATCGGCACCGATTCCTTCCAAGAGACGGACATGGTGGGCATCTCTCGTCCGATCGTGAAGCACAGCTTCATGATCCGCTCGACCGATGAGATTCCGGAGGTCATGAAGAAGGCGTTTTATATCGCCAGTACGGGCCGTCCCGGTCCGGTCGTGGTCGACGTTCCGAAAGATATGACGGATCCGACAGTGCGGCGGCCCTACCGCTACCCCGATACCATGCGGATGCGGTCTTACAATCCGGTGTCGCGTGGCCACTCCGGCCAGATACGCAAGGCTGTCGACCTGATGCTGCAGGCGCGGCGCCCCGTGCTGTATGCCGGTGGTGGTGTCATTCAGGGCGGCGCTGAAGAAGCACTCACCGCGCTGACGCGTACGCTTGGCTTCCCCATCACGAATACGCTCATGGGCCTTGGCTGCTATCCGGCGACCGACCCGCAGTTCCTGGGCATGCTCGGTATGCATGGGACCTACCAAGCCAATATGGCGATGCACCACGCCGACCTGATCGTCGCGATCGGAGCGCGCTTCGACGATCGCGTCACGAACGACCCCAGCAAGTTCGCGCCGGGTGCGAAGGTTATTCACATCGACGTCGACCCCGCTTCGATAGCCAAGATCATTCCGGTCGAAGTGCCGATCGTTGGCGCAGCCCAGCCGGTGCTGCGTGACATGCTTGCGCTGGTGCGGGAGCGCCTCGAAGCGGACTCGAATGCCATCGATCGTGACGCGCTCGGAACCTGGTTGAGCCGGATTGACGCATGGCGCGATGCGCACGGCCTCGATCACGACCAGCGCCATCGCATTGAGGCAGGCCATCCCATCCTGCCGCAGGTCGTGGTTCAGTCTCTCTACAAGGCGACACAGGGGGAGGCGTACGTCACCTCGGACGTCGGTCAGCATCAGATGTTCGCCGCGCAGTACTACCATTTCGACTTCACTCGGCGCTGGATTAATTCTGGCGGCCTCGGAACCATGGGCTTCGGACTGCCCGCGGCCATGGGCGTGAAGTTTGCGTATCCGGATGCAGTCGTGGCCTGCGTGACCGGCGAGGGCAGCATTCAGATGAATATTCAGGAGCTGTCGACCTGTACTCAGTACGGTCTTCCGGTGAAGGTCATCAATCTGAACAACGCTGCTCTCGGCATGGTTCGCCAGTGGCAGGACATGCAGTACGGGGGGCGCCACTCTCAGTCGACGTACCAGGATTCACTGCCTGACTTCGTAAAGCTCGTCGAGGCGTACGGCCACGTCGGCATCCGGGTCACCGCGCTTGACGAGCTCGATGCGGCCATGGCGGCTGTGTTCTCCGAGGCGCATCGCGATCGGCTCGTGTTTCTCGATGTTTGCGTAGACCCGAACGAACACGTCTATCCCATGGCGATCAAGGGCGGCGCCATGAACGACATGTTCCTGTCGAAGACGGAGCGCAGCTGAGATGAGACGGATCATCTCTGTGCTCCTTGAGAACGAGGCCGGCGCGCTTTCCCGCGTAGTCGGGCTCTTTTCCCAGCGCAACTACAATATTGAAACGCTCACGGTGGCACCGACCGAGGACGCGACCCTCTCGCGGCTGACGGTGACCACCCTCGGAAACGACGCCAAGATCGAGCAGATCACCAAGCAGCTCAACAAGCTCATCGAGGTGATCAAGGTCGTCGATCTGACAGAGGGCGACTACATAGAGCGCGAGCTCATGCTCGTGAAGATCAAGGCTGTAGGTGCGCAGCGTGCGGAAGTAAAGCGCACCGCGGACATCTTCCGGGGCCAGATTGTCGACGTGACCGATGCGGCCTACACCGTTCAGGTGACCGGCGCGAGCAGCAAGCTCGACGCCTTCATCCGCGCTGTTGGCGAGCTCGCGATCCTAGAGGTCGTACGCTCCGGCGTGTCCGGCCTTTCGCGCGGCGAGAAATTCATCAGTCCATGACATCACCCGCGCGGGATTCTTGATCGCGCGCAGAACCCAGAAAGGGGCGAATCAACATGCAGGTGTACTACGAAAAGGATGCGGATCTCTCCATCGTTCAGGGCCGCAAGGTCGCGGTCGTTGGCTATGGCTCCCAGGGCCACGCCCACGCGAACAATCTGAAAGAATCCGGCGTTCCCGTAGTGGTCGGCTTGCGCAAGGGCTCGAGTTCTTGGGTCAAGGCCGAGAACGCTGGCCTCGAAGTTGCCGAGGTTGCCGATGCAGTCTCCGACGCGGACTTCGTCATGGTCCTTACGCCGGACGAACTCATGGCGTCGATCTACGCCAACGACATAGAGCCGAATCTAAAAGAAGGCGCTGCCGTCGCCTTTGGGCATGGCCTGAACATCCACTTCGGGCTCATCGAGCCGCGCCCCGATCTCGACGTCGTCATGATTGCGCCGAAGGGGCCGGGCCATACTGTGCGCTCCACTTATACTCAGGGCGGCGGCGTGCCCTGCCTCATCGCGATCGCGCACGATGCGTCTGGCATGGCGAAGGACCTGGCACTTTCTTACGCTTCGGGCATCGGCGGCGCACGGGCGGGCGTCATCGAGACGACCTTCCGCGAAGAGACCGAAACGGATCTCTTTGGCGAGCAGGCCGTGCTCTGCGGTGGCACGGCGGCGCTTGTACAGGCGGGCTTTGAAACGCTCGTCGAAGCGGGCTACGCGCCGGAAATGGCGTACTTCGAATGCCTCCACGAGCTCAAGCTCATCGTCGACCTGCTCTATGAAGGTGGTATCGCGAACATGTGGTACTCGGTTTCCAACACCGCCGAATTCGGCGGCTTGACCCGCGGCTCGCGCGTCGTGACCGAAGAAACCAAGGCAGAGATGAAGCGAATTCTTGCCGAGATTCAGGAAGGCACCTTCGTGCGTGAGTTCGTGACCGAGAATCAGGCAGGCAATCCGTCGCTCAAGGCACGCCGCCGGATAGAAGGTGAGCATCAGATCGAGGAGGTCGGCTCGAAGCTTCGTGGCATGATGCCGTGGATCCAGCAGAATCGACTCGTCGACAAGACGAAGAACTGAGGCGCTCATGGCTGAGCATGACCGGGAGCACGATGACACGCCGCGCGATGCGGGCGTCGCTCAGCTGCGTCCCGGCGCTGCGCGCACCGATGCGGGTTCGGTGGAATTCGACGCTGGAGAGGCGCGTCCGCGCGGTATCTACCTTCTGCCGAATCTGATCACGACGGGCGCGCTCTTCTCAGGCTTCTTCGCAATCGTGGCGGCTATGAATGGCAGATACGAGACAGGCGCCATCGCGATCTTCGTAGCGGGTCTACTGGACACCGCCGACGGGCGCGTTGCCCGCCTGACGCGTACCGAGAGCGAATTCGGCGCGCAGTATGACAGCCTCTCTGATCTAGTCGCTTTTGGCGTTGCACCTGCGCTGGTCGTCTTCGCCTGGTCGCTACAGTCACTTGGCCAGCTCGGATGGGTGGCGGCCTTTGTCTACGTCGCCTGCGCAGCGCTCCGGCTTGCCCGCTTCAATATGCACCACGACAACGCGGTCTTTACCGGGCTCGCAAGTCCCGCAGCGGCTGGGATTCTGGCGTTCAGCGTCTGGGCACTTACTGAGGCGACCCCGACGGCGCCCGGGCCCGAGGGCGTCGGTGCATTTGCACTCGCGCTGCTTACGCTGAGCGTCGGCCTCTTGATGGTCGCCCCGATCGAGTACTGGAGTCCGAAACAAATCAATCTGCGAGATCGCGTTCCCTTCATCACGCTAGTGCTTGTCGTGCTCGGTTTCGCGGTTGTGCTCGTCGATCCACCTCGCGTACTGCTTGCTATCGCGATTGTGTACGCGTTTTCAGGGCCTGTGCTGTGGCTTTGGCGCGGACGCCGGGGCACCGGGGCGTCATCGGAGGGCGAACCCGTTCGTGACTAGGGGGCTTTGCGTTTTCCGGTTCCCGCTTCAGTGCCGTTCATCACCCCCTGTCCTTTGAATGCAGCGCGCAGCTTGCTGACCGTTTACTGCAACTTCCGGTAGATCCGGCGGTCGTACTCCGCAAGCAGGACAGCAGGCACGTTCAGGCCGTCAGGAGACCCAGGATGTTGATTCGCCGCGCAAGCGATGTTGTTCCGTCCGAAATAACCCCGGAAACGGTCTACCGCAGCCGCCGTGCGTTCATGCAATTGGCCGGTACGGCGGCGATCGGCGCAACAGCGTTCCCGCTCCTCGGATGTGGCGATGTATCTGCGCAGAGCGCGCTATCCCCGCCTCATGCATGGCCCGGAGCCGTGCCGCAGCCCGGTGCGACGCCCTGGATGCGGTCAAAGGTGGGGGCTGCTGTTCGAGGCCCGTTCGGCACGGAAGAGGCCGTTGCTCCTTGGGACGTTGCCACGACGTACAACAACTTCTATGAATTCGGCACGAGTAAAGGCGATCCGGCGGAGCACGCCGATACGCTGACCGTCGATCCCTGGACTGTCGAGATTGCGGGAGAAGTGGACAAGCCCGGGAAATATGCGCTCGAGGATATCCTTGCGCCGCATGATCTTGAGGAGCGGATCTACCGTCTGCGCTGCGTTGAGGCGTGGTCGATGGTGATTCCGTGGATCGGATTCCCGCTTGGAGACCTTCTGGCCCGCTTCGGTCCGACCTCCAATGCGCGTTTTGTCGAGTTCACCACGCTGTACAGACCTTCCGAGATGCGCGGCCAACGTTCATTTTTCGCAACTCTGGACTATCCCTACGTCGAGGCGCTTCGGCTCGATGAAGCCATGAACCCCCTCACGCTCATGGCGGTGGGTATGTACGGGGAAACGCTGCCCAAACAAAACGGGGCGCCTCTGCGTTTGGTCGTGCCCTGGAAATACGGCTTCAAGAGCATCAAGTCGATCGTGAAGATCCGGCTCACGCGGCGGATGCCGAAGACGACCTGGAACGAGTTGCAACCGCGAGAGTACGGCTTCTATGCGAATGTGAATCCGCAGGTGTCACATCCGCGCTGGAGTCAGGCGAGCGAACGCCGCTTGCCGAGCACCCTCTTCGACCCGAATCGTCGCGATACGCTCATGTTCAATGGCTATGGCGAACAGGTTGCGTCCATGTATGCGGACATGGATCTGCGTCGGAATTTCTGAGGTGGCCGCCCTTCTGGCGCCCAGCGCTGCGGCCGTGCGCTGGGGCGTCAAGCCTGTTGTCTGGTCGCTGGCACTCGCCCCTGCAGCCTGGCTGGCGT
>OY829369.1:4017500-4696633 GCA_963691775.1 Pseudomonadales bacterium
AAGTTCCGACCTGCACGAATGGCGTAACGATGGCCACACTGTCTCCACCCGGGACTCAGTGAAATTGAAATCGCGGTGAAGATGCCGTGTACCCGCGGCTAGACGGAAAGACCCCGTGAACCTTTACTACAGCTTCACACTGGACTTTGACCTGATTTGTGTAGGATAGCTGGGAGACTTTGAAGCGTGCACGCCAGTGTGCGTGGAGTCGCCCTTGAAATACCAGCCTGGTCATGTCGGGGTTCTAACTCAGGTCCGTTATCCGGATCGAGGACAGTGTGTGGTGGGTAGTTTGACTGGGGCGGTCTCCTCCCAAAGAGTAACGGAGGAGCACGAAGGTGGGCTCAGCGCGGTCGGAAATCGCGCAATGAGTGCAAAGGCATAAGCCCGCTTGACTGCGAGACTGACAAGTCGAGCAGGTACGAAAGTAGGTCTTAGTGATCCGGTGGTTCTGTATGGAAGGGCCATCGCTCAACGGATAAAAGGTACTCCGGGGATAACAGGCTGATACCGCCCAAGAGTTCACATCGACGGCGGTGTTTGGCACCTCGATGTCGGCTCATCACATCCTGGGGCTGAAGCCGGTCCCAAGGGTATGGCTGTTCGCCATTTAAAGTGGTACGCGAGCTGGGTTTAGAACGTCGTGAGACAGTTCGGTCCCTATCTGCCGTGGGCGTTTGAGGTTTGAGAAGAGCTGCTCCTAGTACGAGAGGACCGGAGTGGACGAACCTCTGGTGTTCGGGTTGTCACGCCAGTGGCATTGCCCGGTAGCTATGTTCGGACGGGATAACCGCTGAAAGCATCTAAGCGGGAAGCCTCCTTCAAGATGAGACCTCACTGGGACTTCGAGTCCCCTGAAGGGTCGTCCAAGACTAGGACGTTGATAGGCGGGGTGTGTAAGCGCTGTGAGGCGTTGAGCTAACCCGTACTAATTGCCCGTGAGGCTTGACCATATAACACCGAAGCAATCTGAACGTGTCCGACGCTGACACGACCAGGACCGCACAGGTGTCCTTGTACAACCGCCCAGCCACTTCACGAACACCACGTAGATCTGCATCTGCAGGTCGAAGGGGGATTACGGGCCCTTACCCGTCATTCCCACGATTCGCCTGACGATCATTGCAAGCTGGAACCACCTGATCCCATCCCGAACTCAGAAGTGAAACGGCTTAGCGCCGATGGTAGTGCGGGGTTTCCCCGTGTGAGAGTAGGTCGTCGTCAGGCTTTATTCCGAAAGGGGCTACACCATGCGGTGTAGCCCCTTTCTTCTTTTTGGCTCCAAACCTGAACAAGGGGTCTGACCCCAGGTTCAGGTTGGTTCAGGTTGGCTGGGGGTCTGACCCTAGGTCCGGTTGGCATGCCGGCCTGCAGAGCAGGCTGGGGCATAGAGATGTTTCAACGCGTGCGCAGCACCGCGCCTCGCAGGCAGGCGGCTCAGGTTGCGCCAGCGTTGCTGCTGCGTGATGAGAACGTAACAGCCCAAAGTGCTAGGAAAAAAAGGGACCTGCCTCTCAGTTGGCAGGCGAGTATTCCCTTCAGGCTATGCCGTTTTCACGGCGCTTGCCTGCGCGGTACGAAGGCGCTTTGGCCTTCGACATTGCATGGAGAAACTGCGGCTACGTTGGCGGCAGCCGTGCTGCAGGCGATGTTTCCCTGCCGTGTGCGCGATCCGGAGGCTTCCCTATCCGGAGATCAGCAGGCGCTGTGCTTGCCGCAAATCCAGTGCCGAGTCAGGATGCGCCGCCTCTGGGACCACGACCGCGCGCCGATGAACCATTCACGCTTGTTGCGAGAACCACTTTTTCACTTTCTGCTGCTTGGCTTGCTGGTGTGGTGGCTTGACTCACTCAGTACCCGCGATGAAAGGGAGGAAATCTACGTCGGCGACGCAGAGATCGCGCGCATCGTGGCGCTTTGGGAGCGGCAATGGAGACGCGCTCCCACGGAAGTGGAACTTCGAAATCTGGTCGACGATCGCATCCGCGAGGAGATTCTCTATCGAGAGGCACTTCGCATGGGGCTGGATGAAGACGACACCGTTATTCGCCGTCGTCTTGCGCAGAAGATTGCCTTCGTCTCTGAAGATCGGGCGGTCCCCGGAGAGGCATCTGAGGTAGAACTGCAAGACTTTTTCGCAGCTCACTCGAATCGTTATCGGCGCCCTGCGAGGTTCTCCCTTGTGCAAGTGCCGTTTACCAATGAAGCCGGGGAAGCGGATGCTCGATCAGCGCTGGAGTCACTTCCTTTCGTTGCGGACGCAGCCCTTGGCGAGCTCGGCAGCGCCAGCATGTTGCCTCGTCGGATTGATCGATGGACGGCCCGCGAGGTTTCGGCAGAGTTCGGACGTGCATTCCTCGATGGGCTCGAGATCGATCACATAGGCGATTGGCAGGGGCCTGTAGCGTCCGCATTCGGCCATCATGCGGTGCGCATCGACCGCTTCGAGGCTGAACGGGCAGCCACCCTTTCGGAAGCTCGGCGGGCGGTCGAGCGTGATTGGCTAGAGTGGCGGCGCCGTGAAGCGAATGACGCCTTCTACCTCGAGCTAAGAAAGCGCTACACGGTGAATATTGCCGCAGAAGCGCTGCAATCTAGGCCTGTCGCTCTGCCGCAAGCTTCGGAATCACAGTGATTCGGATGGGTTGCTCAACATTTCTACGACCTGTGATCTGGCTTCTTCTGCTGGTTCCTCACTTCGGATTGGCTCACGAAGTGCGTCCGGGCTTTCTGGAGTTACGAGCGGCGGACACGGGCATCGTTTCAATGTTCTGGAAGCTTCCAGTCCTCGACGGACGGGTGTTGCCTTTGACGCCCCAGCTTCCGGCGCACTGCGTTCGCATCCAGGCGTCGGTGCGCGTCGACGTGACGCCAGCAGCTCGCATCGAAGCGGCGGATTTCGAGTGCGGCGCGCTGGGGTTGAGTAGTGGCCGGGTTGGCATAGACGGGCTGGATCTGACCCTGATCGACGTTCTGGTCCGCGTCGAGCGCGGTGGCGATGCGGTTTCCGCGCTGTTGAAGCCGACGGCTCCAGCCATTGAACTCGCGGATGACCACAACGGCGCGGCCGCCGGTGCCTATCTGGGCCTTGGGATCGAGCATATTCTGCTCGGCTTTGATCACCTTGCTTTTGTCCTCGGCCTCGTTGTTCTCGTGCAGGGCGGTTGGCGCCTGTTCAAGACAATCACGGCTTTTACCTTCGCGCACAGTATTACGCTGGCCGTTGCGACGCTTGGCTGGGTAGAGGCGCCGTCGGCCCCTGTCGAGACGATCATCGCGCTTAGCATCCTCATGCTCGCGCTTGAGATCCTGCATCGCGACCGGCGGGGAGACTCACTCCTTGCGCAATCCCCCTGGCTGGTCGCCTTCGCATTTGGCTTGCTTCATGGCTTTGGCTTTGCGGGTGCGCTCTCTGACGTAGGGCTGCCCGCCGACGCGGTGCCCCTCGCGCTCCTGCTTTTCAATATCGGTGTCGAAATCGGCCAGCTGATCTTCGTTGGCGCCGTGTTGCTGTCTGCGCGCCTGGCTGCACCCGTTTGGCCCGTGAGAGTGCCTGCCGCTGTCCTTGCGGCCTATGCCATAGGTGTACCGGCTGCCTACTGGTCGATCGATCGCGTCGCAGGCATCCTTTCAGCGATCTAACTGAAGCGAAGGGACCCATGAGTACTGCAGTTTGCCAGCCGGAGGCTGCGACCATTCTGGATTTCGATCGCCTAGAGGCGCTCGATGCCCGTGCCTTTCGGAGTCGGGACCCGTATCCATGGCTGAATGAACCGGGTCTGCTGCGACCCGATAGTTTTCGTGCGTTGGCCAAGACGCTACCAGACGTCGAGCGCTTCGACCGAGCCTTCGGGGTCGCGCGGAAGCATGGGCAGCGTCCACACGATCGCTACGTGCTCGAGTGGACGCCGGGACTGCAGCTTGCGGAACCATGGCAGTGCCTGATCGATGAGCTACGCGGGGACCGCTATCGGCGCTGGATGGCAGCGATGCTCGGCACACGCTATTTCCGCCTGCACTTTCATTGGCATTACGCGCCCACTGGGGGGGAGGTATCGCCGCACTGCGATTCGCGTCTCAAGCTCGGCTCGCACATCTTCTACATGAACACGCTCAGTGATTGGCGTGAAGAATGGGGTGGAGAGACGCTTGTGCTGGACGACGGCGGCCGCTTTGCTAAGGAGTCGGCGCCAGAGTTCGAGGATTTCGACCGGGCCTGGACGGCGCGCACCCTTGAGAACTACAGCTTCCTGTTTCGGCGGCGGGGGGATTCTTGGCATGGCGTCCGGGCCGTAGAGTGTCCTGAAGGTGCGCTGCGCAAAGTGTTCATCGTCGTCATTGATGACGACTCGCCCTGGCGGCAGCTCAAGCGTTGGGCGAAGGGCAAGGAACGTCGAGGCGTCTGACGACGTCGCCTAATCCTCCGATGCCCGTTCCGGTCGTCTTCATTCTGTCCAGCAACTATTCCGGTTCGCATCTGCTTGCGGCCGCGCTGGGCGCTCACTCGGCCTGTGCCGACATCGGCGAGCTTGGCAATCTTCGCAAGTTTCTTGTGCGATCCGAGCGACCGCTGTCCGGCACGCGAGGTGAATTCGCGAGCGCCTCGCTGTTCAGCGGCCTGGTCGAGTTACCCGAGTCGCGCTGGCTGGCCGAGGTGCACGAGCGTCTCGCAGCGACGGGTCGGCCCGCGGCGGTGCTGGTCGACAACAGCAAGCGGATTGAATGGGTCGAGCAGGCGATCAGCAGCGGTACTGTCGAGCCGCGCCTGATCCATCTGATACGTGATCCGCGTGCGCTAGCGCGCCGCTGGCGCAACACGTTCCAGGCGCAAGGGGCCTCGCGGCGCATCCGCTGGCGTGAAGCGAGGCGAAACCCGCAGCGCTCAGTACGAATCTTGTCTGCTCCCGAGACGGGGGTGTATGGCTGGCGCTGGCTACGCGAGAACGCGGAGATAGCGAGCTTCGTCGCAAACTGCGGCGCTGCGCACGTGCGTATCTCGTACGAGTCACTGATGGCGGCGCCGGAAGTGGCTCTAGGCGCCTTGATGTCAGCGCTGGAACTGGAATTCGAGCCGGCGCAATTGCGCTACGGCGCGTCTGAAGCCCACGGTACGAGCAAGCCTGAGTGGTCCGAGGCGCGTGCTGCGTCTCGCTGGGAGGTGGACGAGCGATGGCGGTTAGAGCTTGATGAGGCGGAGCAGCGCGCGGTGACCACGGTTGCGCCTTTGGCGGAGTTCCTAGCGGCGCTTGGGTATCGCTTCGGGCCCGAGGGGCTTGAACGGATTCATTGATCGGGAGGTAGGAAGCGTGAACGGTGATTTCGAAGGGTTGCACTGCGTTGTCACGGGCGGGACCGGTGCGCTTGGAACGGCTGTTGTCGCGCGTTTGGCTGATGCAGGCGCTGAGGTGCATGTGCCCTGCGTCCTAGAAGAGGAGCGGGATCGATTCGCGCTTTCGGACCATGAACGCGTGCATCTGGAATTCCCAGTCGAGCTCACAGACGAGGGGGCGGTGGCTTCGTTCTACGAAGGGATTGAGCCGCTCTGGGCCTCCGTCCACATTGCGGGCGGTTTTGCCTTTACGCCGCTCGCTGAACTGCGTGCCGCGGACGTGGACGCGCAGATGCGGATGAACGTGTCCACCTGCCTGCTGTGCTGCCGCGAAGCGGCCCTGCGCATGCGCGATGGAGGGCGCATCGTGAATGTTACGGCGCGCCCTGCGCTTGACGGCAGACAGGGTGCAAATCTCTCTGCCTACGCGGCTTCCAAGGCGGCGGTGGCCAATGCTACGGAGGTGCTGTCGAGCGAACTGCTCGGGGCGGGGGTGCTCGTCAATGCGATCGCGCCAAGCGTGATGGACACCCCCACGAATCGCCGTTCGATGCCGGATGCCGACTTCGGTTCCTGGGTCGCGCCGGGCGATGCCGCCGAAGTTGTTGCCTTTCTCGCATCTCCGCGCAATCGAGTCGTCAGTGGAGCCCTCGTGCCGGTCTATGGCCAGGCATGAGAAGCGTGGCGGTTGAGCTGCCTGGAGTGCCTTTGAGCCCTTTGCTGAGTTCACGAGCCCCGAACTTCGTTCGGCTTGATGCGCGCCACATCGTGCCTTCGGATAGGTCGGTCGTCGGCGCGTCTGTGTGTGCGGGTGCCGTGGAATCAGGGCGCCTGGTGTGTGGAACGGCGAGCGTGCCGTACAGGCGCGTCGATTCGTGTCTGCACAGGGCCTGCGTGCCGTCGGGGTGCGTCGCTGACTGCTCCGGGGGCACCGCGCGCGAACGCGGCCGATGCTTGCATTTCGTTAGGCCTGTTGAAGCTTCGGCGTTCCCTCGGGATCTCGACCGCGAAACCTGCATCTGCCGGTCGCACCCCCTAGCAGCTCCGGCGAGCACGGACCGCCGTGGCGAGCTGCTCGAGTACGCGCTCTGAATCCGACCAGTCGATGCACGCGTCGGTGATCGACTGTCCGTAGACCAGCTCGCCCCGCTTCGCGATGTCCTGGCGGCCCGCCACGAGATTGCTTTCAATCATCACGCCAGCGATGCCTCGGTCGCCTGCGGCCACCTGCTCGGCGACCACGGTGCTCACGTCGAGCTGCCGTTCGTGCTGCTTCTCGCTGTTCGCATGCGAGAAGTCGATCATCACGCCGCGCTGGTAGCCGGCTCGTTCAAGCAGGGCACGGCAGCCCGCTACGCTGTCGGCGTCGTAGTTCGTGGCGCCGCCCCCTCCCCGCAGGATCACGTGGCAGTCGTCGTTCCCTGACGTTGAGAAGATGGCCGAGCGGCCGGCTTTGGTGACGGAAAGAAAGATGTGCGGATGATGCGCAGACTTGACCGCGTCCACGGCCACCTGGACGTCGCCGTTCGTGGAGTTCTTGAAGCCGATCGGGCATGACAGGCCGGAAGCGAGCTGGCGGTGGACCTGGCTTTCGGTCGTACGTGCACCGATCGCGCCCCAGGCGATCAGATCGCCGATGTACTGCGGTGTGATTGGATCGAGGTACTCCGTACCCGCGGGCAACCCCTTGGACGTCACGTCCATCAGCACCCGACGTGCTACGTGCAGCCCTTCGTTGATGTCATAGCTGTTGTTGAGCTGTGGATCATTGATCAGACCTTTCCAGCCCACCGTCGTTCGCGGCTTTTCGAAGTACACGCGCATGACCACTAGGAGGTCCTGGGCGTGGCGCTGCGCGGCGCTCGAAAGCATGTCTGCGTACTCGCTCGCGGCTTTCGGGTCGTGGATGGAGCAGGGGCCGATGATGACCAGAAGTCGATCGTCACGCTGGTGAAGGATGTCGGAGATAGCCTGGCGCGTAGCAAAGATCAGAGCTGACGACTCGTTCGGAATCGGCAGGTCCGTCAGCAGGCGGTCGGGTGCGATCACCTCCTCCATCCCAGTGATGCGCAGATCGTCGGTCACGTACTTCACGGCAGGTCGGTCTCGCTGGTATTCGGGCAGCGCAAGGTTACGCGGCAGGGCGGATCGGGGCGAGCACGCTGCTATCCTTAGCCGATGGCCGGAACCGTCTCACAGCACAGCGATCGCCTGCGACGCCTTGCCGCAATGGGCATTGACGTCTATGTGCGTCGTGATCTGGAGACACCGGCGGAGCCGCTGAAGCAGGCCCTCGCGGGTGCGGAACCACTCGCGCCTGCGCCTTCGCTCATGGACGTGCATGACGCTTCGGCCGAGGCACCTCCGGTAGGCTCGGCTGCGCACCTGCACGCGCAGAATCGCGACGCGACTGCAGCCATCGCCGCTGACGCCGAACAACATGCCGTTCCTGCCTCCGATATTTCGACCGCGGCTGCGCCGCGAGAAGCCGTTTCCGAGACGGCGTCGCCTCCGCGATTCCGCTTACTCGCGCTCCGTTTCGGGGCCACCCTTCTCCTCGTGGATGAAATGGCTTTGCCGGAGACGCGTCGCGAGATTCAGCAGCGCCTCGGTGATCTTGTTCGTACCGCGGGGCTGCTTACCAACGGGGCGCTCGCACCGGCGCGAGCGCTGGAAGTCCAGACGTTCTTTTGGCCTCAGATCGAGGCGCAGCACGTCGATCAGTCTGCTCCGCGTGCTACGGAGGCGCTCCTCGCCTGGGTCACGCGCTGTACGGAGGACGGCGCAGGAGCACTGATCGTCGTAGATGCGCCGCCTGCTGCGATTCCCGGAGACGCAGTATCCCCGCTCGCTGCGCTCGAGACGCTTCCAATCCGGCGTGCGCGCATCGATGCGGGGTTTCTTGCGCCGGGCGACAGCGCTGCGCAGCGCGCGGCCTGGGCTGCGCTGCAGACTCTGGCCGTGGCGTCATGAACGAAGTGCAACGCGCAGCCCTCGAGCCGCAGCTGCGCGCCATGGCCATGGAAGACCTCTCCTCGGTCATGCGCAACGAGATACGCGCCTATGCCTTCCCCTGGACGCCCGGCCAGGTCGCGGATTCCATTTCCGGCCGCGATCTATGCCGCGTGGTCTGTGAGGGCGAGGTAATCGTAGGTCATGGCATCGCGAGTATCGGAGCGGGCGAGGCGCATCTGCTGAACGTTTGCATCTCCCGCGACCGGCAGGGCCGCGGCTATGGCCATTACCTTTTGCATGGCCTGCTCGAGGAGCTCCGGCAGTTGGAGACGCAGACCGTATTTCTCGAAGTTCGGGTCTCAAACATGCCGGCGATTCGTTTGTACGAGCGGGCGGGCTTCGTCGAGGTCGGTTTACGCCCGAACTATTACCCTTCTGAACAGGGGCACGAGCACGCTTGCGTCATGGCACTGGAACTCATTTGATGCATTGAATCTTGCGTCGTTGCCGGGACAGCGCCGACCTGCATCGCTATCATCCCGCGCCTTCTGTGACGCTCCGGATTGTCCGATGCCCCAAGCCCATCCCGAAGTCGATCGTCGCCGGACATTCGCGATCATTTCGCATCCGGACGCGGGTAAGACAACGATTACCGAGAAGCTCCTGTTGTTCGGGGGCGCGATTCAGCTCGCTGGCACCGTGAAGTCGCGGAAGTCCGATCGCCATGCCACATCCGATTGGATGGCCATGGAAAAGGAGCGGGGTATCTCCGTGACCACGTCGGTCATGCAGTTCCCGTTCTCCGAGCGGATCGTCAATCTGCTCGACACGCCCGGGCATGAGGACTTTTCGGAGGACACGTATCGGACGCTTACAGCGGTTGATTCGGCGCTCATGGTCATCGACGGCGCGAAGGGCGTGGAGCCGAGGACCATCAAACTCATGGAGGTGTGCCGCTTACGCGATACGCCGATCCTTACCTTTATCAACAAACTCGACCGCGAGATTCGTGATCCTATCGAGGTCCTCGATGAGATCGAGTCGGTGCTCTCGATCGAATGCGCGCCGGTGACCTGGCCTATCGGCATGGGTAGGCACTTCCGAGGTGTCTACCATCTGCTCACGGATACCTTGCACCTCTACACCCAGGGTCAGGGCGATCGAGTACCAGATGACGCGCGCATCGTCGGTCTGGACAGCCCTGAGGTGGACGAAGCTCTCGGCATGCAGGCCGATGAGCTGCGAGACGAAATCGAGCTCGTTCGAGGGGCGTCACACAGCTTTGATCTGGAGGCGTTCCTGGGCGGTCGTCAAACGCCCGTTTTCTTCGGCACCGCCATGGGCAACTTCGGCGTGCGGGAGATGCTCACGGGCCTCGTCGAGTGGGCTCCGGCACCAGCGCCACGGGAAATAGAAGAAGGAGAGGTCAGCCCTCAAGACAGGGCGTTTTCGGGCTTCGTGTTCAAGATTCAGGCGAACATGGATCCGAAGCATCGCGACAGGGTCGCGTTCATGCGCGTGTGCTCCGGCAAGTATCGGCACAACATGAAGATGCGCCACGTTCGGGTCGGCAAGGATGTCCGCATCGCCGATGCTGTCACCTTCATGGCCGGAGATCGCGTTCAGGCGGAAGAAGCGTTTCCCGGCGACATCATTGGTCTGCATAACCACGGGACCATCCAGATCGGCGACACCTTCACCGAAGGCGCCGAGTTGAAGTTTCGAGGCATACCCAACTTCGCTCCGGAGCTCTTCAGGCGGGTGCGCTCCCGTGATCCATTGCGTTCCAAGCAGCTGGAGAAGGGCCTTACGCAGCTCGCTGAGGAAGGCGCCATGCAGGTGTTTCGGCCCCTCGACCGCAATGAATTGATCGTCGGCGCCGTCGGAACGCTCCAGTTCGACGTGGTCGCCTTCCGGCTCAAGGACGAATACAAGGCAGACTGCATCTACGAACCTACTGACGTGTTCACGGCGCGCTGGGTCGAGGCGGATGACCCTCGTGAACTCGACGCCTTCCGCAAGAAGGTGCGCGAGCACCTCGCCCTTGACGGCGGCGACACGCTGACCTATCTCGCGCGCAGTCGCGCCAATTTGCAGCTGGTGCAGGAGCGCTACCCAGACGTGCGCTTTCGCGCGACGCGGGAGCACTGAAGTGAGTGAAGCGGCCCTGCGCGCCGATCTTGCTGCCTTCGCCGGGAAGTCGCCGGAGGCGAGCTTCCTCGATGCGGCGCTCCTGATTGCGCGCACGCTCGACCCGGACATCGATACAGGAGCCGTCGACGCCGAGTTGGAGGGGCTTGCGGTGGGTGCCATGTCGGCCGTTTCGGCGGCTGCGCCTCTTTCTGAGCGAGTGGCCGCACTGTGTGCGTTCCTCGCCGGGGCATGCGGCTTTGGCGGAGACCCGGAGCGCTACTACGAGATCGACAACAGCCGTATCGACCAGGTGCTGAAGACGCACCGCGGGTTGCCGATCACGCTTGCCGTAATCTACGTCGAAGTGGGCAGGCGTTTTGGTCTCAACGTTGCGGGCGTCAACTTTCCCGGCCACTTCCTGGTCCGCTTTGCGGATGATTCAGGCACCGTGCTCGTTGACCCGTTCGCCGGTAAATGCCTCGATGCGCATGGGTGCCTTCGCCTGCTGAAGGCGACGCAGGGGGCGCACGCCGAGCTCGAAGACGCACACTTTGCGCCTGCCAGCGCGCAGAGCGTGCTCGTTCGCATGCTCAACAATCTGAAGCAGCTCGCCCTCGGCGAGTCTCGCCATGCCGATGCGCTCCGGTTCTCTGAATTCATATTGCTCGCTGCACCGGAGTTGGTTTTCGAGCACGGCGATCGGGCGGCGCTCTATGAACGGCTGGGGCAGCCTGAGCTGGCGCTCCTGGAACTTACGGCGCTCCGACCGCACTTGAGCGACGTGCGCGCGCAGACGCGCCTCGAGGAGGAAGTTCGGCGTCTAACCGCGCTGGCGCGCAAATCGCGCATCGTGCACTGAGCCGGCCGACGCGGAGCCAGCCCGTCCCGGTCGGCGCCGTCACGGATCAGTCGGTCATGTCCGACCAGGGATTCTCTGGGTCGAGCGAGATCGGTTGCTCGAAACCCGGTATGCGCATGCCGCTCGCGTCGATGGTGAGATCGGGCCCGTCCAGCACGCCTTCGCCGAATCGGTAGATGGGCTTCTCCTCGCCGTGGGTCATGCGTAAGTCGTAGTCCGCGATCGCTTCCTGCACGCCTTCGTTGGCATGAGCCCAGGCGCGCTTCGCGGCGTTGCCGTGGCGGCGTTCCAGCATGCGCACAGTGACGTCTGGCGAGAGCACCACGCCGGTGGCGTTGTTGCCGCCGAAGCCCTTGGAATTGAGGAACGCAACGTCTAGCGCGCCTGCTTCGAGGTGTTCCATGGGAAACTCGACGTTGTCCGTGTGCACGTCGTCGGCAATGTGATCGATCGTGCGAATCCCGGGTATGAGCCCATAGGCGAAGCTCCCAAGCGCAGCTGCAAGCTGATCGCCTGAGGCGGGTGCGAGCGAGTGGCCGAGATAGGCCTTGATGGCGGTAACCGTCCAGGCATCAATACCGAAGGTCTTCGCCATCTCGCTCATGATGTGCGACTCGGTGACCCGGTTCTGCGGCGTTCCCGTACCGTGGGCATGCATGTAGCTGCGCTGGCGTAGCGACTCTTCACCGAGCATCGCGCGCACGCTCGCGAGGGCCTTGCCGACGGTCACATAGTTTCCGATACCCGGTCCTGGGATGGATTTCTTGAAGCCATCTGCATTGATGAACACCTCCGGAACGGCGCCGAGGATGTCGGCCCCGAGTTCGAATGCGAGCGCATCGTCCATCAGCACCGAGAACACGGACGATTCGGACAGCGTGAAGCCGCAGTTGCTGGAGAACGGGCGGCAGGCGCGGCGGTGGTCGGCTTCATCATTGCGACCGTCGAGGGCCATGAGGCCTTCGTCTTCCGCGAGTGCTCCCATAGTGCGGTAGCCCTCGATGATCTCGGGCGTGATCGGTGCTTCCGTACCGCCAACGAAGACGATGCGGCGACGGCCGGCGCGAATGTCTTCGACGCCTTGGCGTAGATTGTAGAGGTAGCTTGCGCAGGCGCCGATGTTCGTGCCGGTCGAGCCCACCGACCCCAGAACGTACGCATTCACGAAATCGGCAGGCATCTGTGGCAGACCGAGCGGAAGCTGCTTTGCGGTCGCGCGTTTGCCGACGAGCTGGGCCTGCATCATGCCGCCGTAGCCATTGGGGTCGAGCTGGCTCATGCCGCTTCCGGCGTACACCGCGATTTCGTCAGGCGCCACCGCGTTGCGCATGAGGTCCCAGGGCAGGCCGGTGGACCCAAGGGCGTCGGATGCTCCGTACACAGCAAGCGCGAGGCCACGGGGATGGCTGCGGGACTGGTACAGGCGTTCAGGCGCGAAGCCGCTTGGTAACTGGCCGGCCGACTGCACGCGCGAGCGCCGTGTCGTCGGGAGATACAGGTCGATTTCCGGCGGCGCCTCAATGAGGACGTTGTCGGCGTCGCCTGGAATCTCGCTCACGCGCCATCCCGCGGGGAGCGTGTCCGGCAAGCTCTTGCGGCGCGTGCGAAAGCGGTGGGCCGCTCCGTCGAGGCTCTGCATCTGCAGATTGCGGTTGGCGGGAATTGCGTCCGCGTCGAACAGATTACCTTCGAGTTTACGCACCAGCGTGCCGTCAACGATCTGCGCGCGCAGGGCCTCGTCCGGATCTTCGCCGGGCGTGATCAGGCCCATCATGGAACCGAGGGCACGCCATGTGGGCGCAGCATCAGCTTCGGACAGCGCATCGATGACCATGCGTCGATAGGCATGATGCGCTGACAGGCGGCCGGCGGGGTTCACGCCGCCAAGGCCGACGATTACGGGTAGCCGCAAGGTGATCTCTCCATCACGTAGCGGTGTTTCGGGGATGCGCACGAGTGTAATCGCCCGACGCGTCCCGGCGCCACAACGCGCCGGAACATCCCACCCCTCAGATGCTCCGCTCGATGGCCACGGCCGTAGCTTCTCCGCCACCGATGCACAGGGCGGCGATGCCGCGCTTCCCGCCACGTGCTTCGAGCGCGTGCAATAGCGTAACGATGATCCGGGCACCCGATGCACCGATGGGATGTCCGAGCGCGCAGGCGCCTCCGTTTACGTTCACTTTCTCCGGGTCGAGTCCCAGCGTGCGAGTCGCAAGCATCGTGACCATTGCAAAGGCCTCGTTGATCTCGAACAGATCGACCTCCTCCTTTGCCCATCCGGTTCTATCAAGGAGCTTTTCGATGGCGCCGATGGGCGCGAGCGTGAAGGTCTCCGGTGCCTGAGAGTGGGTCGCGTGGGCCACGATACGAGCGCGAATCGGGAGCGTGTCGCGCGCGGCGACGTCGGCCCGCGTCAGAACCAGCGCGGCGGCGCCATCTGAGATGGAGCTCGAGTTGGCGGCCGTCACTGTGCCATTGGCCTTGAAGGCCGGCCGCAGCTTGGGGATTTTCGTCGGATCTGCGTTGGCGGGCTGCTCGTCGGCGCTGACTTCCGTTTCACCCTTGCGCGTCCTGACTATGATCGGTGTGAGCTCGGCGTCGAATGCGCCGTTCTGCTGGGCGCGGCGCGCGCGTTCTAGTGAGGTGGTCGCAAACTGGTCCATTTCCGCGCGGGTGATCTGATGCGCGTCGGCGGTGTCCTGGGCGAAGGTGCCCATTGCTCGTCCGGTGTCGGCGTCTTCGAGACCATCGGTGAACATGGAGTCGAGCATCTCGCCGTGACCCATGCGCTGACCAGCGCGCGCCCCGGCGAGCAGATAGGGCGCATTCGTCATGCTCTCCATGCCGCCGGCGACCATGACGTTGTTCGTGCCTGCGCGAATGGCGTCCGCTGCGATCATGGCGGCCTTCATGCCGGATCCGCATACCTTGTTGATGGTCACGGCGCCGGTGGCGTCGGGCAAACCGGCCTTCCGCATGGCCTGGCGTGCGGGCGCCTGGCGCAAACCGGCGGGCAGTACGCAGCCCATGACGACTTCATCCACCTGCTCGGTTGGAACGCCTGCTCTGCGCAGAGCCTCGGCGATTGCGGTCGCGCCAAGCTCGGTGCTGGCTACGGGCGAGAGTGCTCCCTGGAAGCCGCCCATCGGCGTCCGTGCGGCGCCGACGATTACCACGTCGTTGTCGTTCACCCGTTCCTCCTGGGTCGTGTTGCGCTTTGCGTAAGCGATTTGTCGTAGGTGCAGAAGATCGATGCTAGCAGAGCGCCGCAGTCGCGGATCGGCCGTTCAGCCTCGGCGCTTGCCGCGGTACAGACGCGTGGCCGCTGCAAAGTCAGGCTGGATCGACCTCGCTTTGCGTTGCAGTACACTCGCGACCCGATCGGCACGTGATCGAATACCACCAAACAAACAGACAAGAGAGGAGGGCGCTATGGCGACCGCAGCGGAAAACGCGATCGAGATCTTCCAGGGCCAGATCGGGACGCCTGACGGCGCAGGGGACTGGATTCAGGTGGAGCAGGACCGCATCAACCTGTTTGCTGACGCGACGCTCGACCATCAGTTCATTCACATTGATCCCGAAAAGTCCGCGCAGCTTTCGCCGTACAAGGTCACGATTGCGCACGGCTTCCTGACCCTGTCTCTTCTGCCGCACCTGACCGCAAGCATTCCGCCGCAGAGCGCCGCGGTGTACGAGGGCATGGTCATGGGCGTGAACTATGGGCTGGACAAGGTGCGCTTCCCGAATCCCGTGAAAGTGGATTCTAAAGTTCGCGCCCACCGGGAGCTGATGGAAGCTACGCTCGTGAACCCGAACACGATCCAGGTGAAGAACAAGGTAACGATCGAGATTGAGGGGGAGGAGAAGCCGGCCTGCGTCGCAGAGTTCCTGACCCGCATGATCTATGGCTGAACCTCGATAGCACCCCGGCTGACGGCAGCGATTTGCGTTGGGTCGGGTTACCGGGGTGCGGCACGCCTGTAGCCGTGCCGGCCTTGGGCGCCGTGATCTCGATCTGAGACGCCGTCAGAGCGCGTCTTTACGCCTCCAGGAAGCGGTCAATCAGCTCGACGAAGTTGCAGGGTCGGTGACGGACGTCGAGCTGCGCGATCAGAATGCGGTCCCAAGCGGTTCGGCAGGCGCCGCTGGATCCGGGCATCGAGAAGATCAGGGTGCCGTTCGCTAAGCCTGCGATGGCGCGCGACTGGATGGTGGACGTTCCGATTTCGTCGTAGCTGAGCTGCCGGAAGAGTTCACCAAAGCCGTCGATGGTCTTGTCGAACAGGGGCGCAAGCGCCTCTGGTGTCGTGTCGCGGCCGGTGAAGCCTGTACCGCCGGTGGTGAGCACGGCCTCCACGCGCGGGTTTGCGATCCAGGCCGACACCCGGGCGCGCAGGCGATAGCGATCATCCGGCTCTATGGCGCGATCGGCCAGATGGTGCCCGGCCGCTACGAGGCGTTCGATGAGCAAAGCGCCCGATGTGTCGTCCGCCTCCGTTCGCGTGTCCGAAACCGTGAGCACAGCGATATTCAAAGGGCGGAAGTCGGTATCGGTCATCAGCAGGTTCCCGGTGATGGCAATGGCGTTTGTCCGCCATTGTCTGAAGCGTCTTTGGCGGCTGTCCAGGTTTGTGTGGGGTCAGGTGGTGGACGAAACCTTGCCAGAAATCGAGGTGTCAGCCTGTCTGCACTGAATTGAAGCAGTTTGGGTCGTCCGGTAACTTTGGGTTACGAGCAATCTACATCCTGTGCGCGTTCGCGAGCTGGCACTTGTCTTCCAAGTGAACCAACACCCGATGCGCGGCCTCGAAGGGACTTCGGATGACCACGACGCACGACGAAGGCGACCGCCTTTTTCTGATTGCCGAGAAGCTCGCCAAGGACTTCTCGCTGTTTTCCGAGCGCGAGACAGACGCCATCGAGGACCACGTCGAGGGTCTTCTCTCCACTGCGGCGATCGACTCGACTTTGAAGACGCTTCGCAACCTCGATATCGACAGCTACATCGAGCGATGCGTTGCGCCGGCAGAAGCGCCGGGCCGCATGGGCGCGAAAGCGCTCATCAGTCAGCTCGGCCGCGCGCCCACGGAAGTCGAACATGACGGTCCCTTCTACAGCGCGCTCGTGCTCATGGATTTCCCTCGCGAGGACGGCAGCGTTGAACAGCGGCAGGTCGGCTTCATCGCGCAGGAACGCGGGTTGGCAAGCGGCCAATGGATGCCGCGCCATCACCGGGCTGCTGCTCGGCGCCTCGAGGACTGGTCGAAGCGCCAGTTCCCCGTCGTATCGTTCATGGATACGGTTGGCGCGGATTCCGGGGCCGATGCCAACGCGGACAACCAGGCGCACGCCATTTCCCTGCTCATTGCAGAAATGTGCAACGCAGACATCCCGACCCTCGGCATCATACTTGGCCTCGGGTATTCGGGCGGTGCCATTCCCCTCGCAGCATCGAACCTGATCCTTTCGGTTCGCGATGGCGTTTTCAACACGATCAATCCGAAGGGCCTTGCGAACATTGCTCGCAAGTACAACCTCTCCTGGCAGGAGTGCGCGAAGCAGGTCGGCGTGTCGGCCTATGAGCTCTACGAGCAGGGCAACATCGACGGAATCATCGACTACGTTCCGGGCGAGGACGAGAAGCTGGACAATCTGACGGCGTCGATCGTCACCGGCATTCAAAACGTCGAGAACTCGATCGCTCGCTTCGTCGCCGACAACGAATACATCTCAGACCACTATCGGCGCGCCGTCGTGCGTTATCTCGACCCGGCGCCCAAGCTCGTGCCCCCGGAGGCGAGCTCATCGCTCTCCATGACGCGATCCGTCACAGAGTTCACGAATCTGTTTGGAGTGGCGTATCGCTATCTTCGCTATCTCGGCGTTCGAAAACGCATCCGCGCGACGAGCACAGCGCAGTATGGCCGCCTCGCGGATGCCGAGATTCCGCGTGGCGAGCTGTCTGCGCGCATAGAACGGGAGCGGCGCCGCGCTTTCCTGTCCTGGCTCCAGGATCCGGAGAAGCTGATCTACGACGATGGGCTCGCAAAGGCGTGGAAGAACTACACGGAAAAGAAGCAGGCGGTTCACGACGAGCGCGGCAAGATCGCGACGCTGTTCTTCGGCGAGCCCAAGAAGAATTATGAAGACGCACGGGCGGCACTGCTGCTTGCCGTGTGCAGCTACCTCTACAACCGCTGGAAGACGGGCGCAGCCGGAAACTTCTCCGCGCTCGTCGATCATCTTCGCTCGCCGGACGCCACGCGACAGCTGCTGCGCGTTACCGACATCCAGGATCCGCGCGCTTTCGCGCTGCGCTTGAAGGACGATCAGGGCGCGCTTGCCACCTATCTGCGCGACTGCATGTCGCATGATGGGCGCAAGCTTCTGTCCAAGAAGGCGCTGGAGGAACAGGCGGAAGGCGCTCTGCGCAATGCGCTTGCCTCTGAGCTGAATCTTATTCTCAGCGCTCGAAACATGCTCGGTGATGGGCGCGTGGATGCATCCCTGCTGCCCAGCGCCCTGCAGGCTGACGCCTCGGCTACGAGCGCAGCAGGAGCCGCCGAGACGGTCCGTATTGGGCGTGCGCTCCTCGCCGCAGAGTTCCCTCAGTACGTGAGGGCAAGCGGCACCCGTAGTGAGTTGCTCGGCATCTCGGAGATCACCGTTGTCGATGTTCTGCTCATGGATGAATTGCGTGAGGACTTCCAGCGGGAGTGCCTCGACGTCATGGTCTTCGACGCGCTCTATGACCAGGTAATCTCCGGCCTCGATGCGGTTGCGGCCGAAGCAAACAAGAACCGTGCGCTTTCCGAAGAAGCCATGGGCCGTATGCTCGACGACGTGCTGGGGCGCACGGCGCGCGCGCTGCCGCTCGACCAGCTTGGCCTCGGCGACGAAGACGACCCTGCCGTTCAAGCGGCGCGTCTGAAGGGCCGCTTCTTCGACTGGCTCGAGCATCTGCGGGCACATGGTTCACCTGATGCTTTCCTCAAATCCGTTGAGGAATGGAAAAAGGCGGGTTTTCCGCACATCTCTGATGCGCTTCTTGTTGTGGTGACCGTCCTATTCGAGCGCTTGATCCCATCTTTCATGGGCGCTGAACGACTGTCCAAGAAGTACGACGGCCGGATCAATCCGCGCAATATTGGACGGCGGAAAGACTTCTGGAATCGATTGACGATCGCGTACCACGATCTGCAGATTCAGAACGTGCTCAGTGCCGAGAAGGCAAAGAAGAACACTGGTGTTGAAGCCTTCATCGACGAATTCTTCGAATCCTTCGATCCACTCTATGCCGATCTTCTGTCGTCCGATCCGGTGCAGTTCCCTGGCTTTCGGGTCTCCATCGAGCAAGCGATCGAGCGAGGTCAGACGCCATCGGGCATCGTTGCCGGTATCGGCGAGTTCAAGACCGACCAGGGGAGCTTCCGCTGCGGCACCATGATTTCGAACGTCGCTTTCCAGGCTGGCGCGTTCGATATGGCGAGTGCAGAGAAGTTCTGCCACTTGCTGGTCGAGTGCGCGCAGCAGCGTCTGCCGGTCATCTGCTTCATTTCCTCGGGGGGGATGCAAACAAAGGAGGGCGCGGGTGCCCTCTTTTCCATGGCGGCCGTGAACGACCGCATCACGCGTTTCGTTCGTGATCTCGATCTACCGGTGATTATTTTCGGCTTCGGTGACTGCACAGGCGGCGCACAGGCGAGCTTCGTGACGCATCCGCTCGTCCAGACCTACTATCTGTCCGGCACGAACATGCCCTTTGCGGGCCAGATCGTGACGCCCTCGAATCTGCCGTGCCGCTCCACCCTCTCGAACTACCTTTCGCAGACGCCGGGATCCATGCAGGGGCTTGTTCGGCATCCGTTCCAGGAGGGTCTCGATGATGCGCTGCGCACCATCGATCCGGACATTCCGGTGCCGCGCGAATCCGTGCGTGAAGTGGTTCAACGCATCATGGCCGGGGTCATCGCCGGCGAAGCGCCCGAGGTGCCGGCCGCCGCCGTTCCCGTTTCGCCGGAGAGCCTCATCCGGCCGGTGAAGCGCACGCTCATTCATGCGCGTGGCTGTACTGCAACCAAGCTCGTACGCATCGCCCAGCGCCAGGGTATTGGCGTGGTCCTGGTGCAGTCTGATCCGGACATGGAATCGGTCGCGGCTGACATGCTTGGTCCGAATGACCGGCTGGTCTGCATTGGCGGGAACACGTCGGACGAGAGCTATCTCAACGGCCTTTCGGTCGTGCGCGTCGCCGAACTCGAGGGTGTCGACTCCCTGCATCCTGGCATTGGCTTCCTGTCCGAATCGGCGCAGTTCGCGAAGCTCTGTCGTTCTCACGGCATCAACTTCATCGGCCCGCCGGTGGACTCGATGGAAACCATGGGCAACAAGTCGAATGCGATCAGCACATCGCGTTCCCTGGGGGTTCCGGTCGTGCCGGGGAGCTACGGCATCCTCACCAACGTCGCCAACGCGGCGGAGGTGGCTGAGCGGATCGGCTATCCGGTTCTCATCAAGGCCGTGCACGGCGGCGGCGGCAAGGGCATCCAGCTCGTCGAGCGCGCGGAGGAGTTCGACGACCTTTTCCGCCAGGTTCAGGCAGAAGCGCGTGCCGCGTTCGGCAACGGTGACGTCTATCTCGAAAAATTTGTCACCTCGCTGCGCCACATCGAAGCGCAGCTGTTGCGTGACACCCACGGCAATACCTTCGTGCTCGGCATCCGCGATTGCTCGGTGCAGCGCAACAAGCAGAAGGTCGTGGAGGAGAGCGGGTCCACGGCGCTGCCAGCCCATCTTGAGGCGCAGGTGCTCGATTGCACGAAGGCGATCGCGAATGAGGTCGGCTACGTTGGCGCGGGTACGGTCGAGTTCATCTACGACCTTGCCAACGAAGCCGTCTACTTCATGGAAATGAATACGCGCCTGCAGGTTGAGCACCCGGTCACGGAGTACACCTCGGGCGTCGATATCGTGGCGCAACAGTTTCGGATCGCGTCCGGCGAATCGATCGCCGACCTTGCAGTGAAGGATGAAGGCTACTCGATCGAGGTTCGCGTCACCGCGGAAGACACCGTACTCGCCGGCGGTAAGCTGACGTTCCGACCGGATCCTGGCCGGATCACGCGCTGGGACGCCCCTGCTATGGACGGTATCGACGTCATCGCCGCGTATGGTGAGGACAAGACGATCTCGCCCTTCTACGACTCGATGATTGCGCAGGTCGTTGCCTACGGCAGCGACCGCGATGATGCGGCGGACAAGCTCATCGCCTATCTCGGTGAGCTTCGGATCGAAGGCATCTGCACGAATATCCCGCTGCTCAAGCGGATCCTTGCTGATGACGTATTCCGCTCGGGCGACTACGACACGAGCTACATCGAACACTTCTTCGATCGTGTTGATGTCGATGCACTCATGGCCGAGATCAAGGCCGCATCGGGCAAGGGCGACGGCGTCGTCGACGCAGATGCGCTGCGGATCGAAGGCAGCGACGAACTTAAGGTGCTCTCACCATCGACGGGTATTTTCTATCTGACCCCGTCGCCGTCTGAGCCGGAATACGTGTCTGCGGGTGACGTGGTGAACACAAAGCAGACGCTCTGCCAGATCGAGGCGATGAAGCTGTTCACGCCGCTCACCCTCGCGGCCTTCAACGGCCCAGGTGCCGAGGTCTATCCGAACAGCGCGAACTACGAGATCACGCGGATCAACATTGCAACCGGCCAGCAGGTCAACGCAGGCGATCTGCTCTTCGTGGTGAAGCCCCGTTCCGCACTCGAGTCCGTCGCCTGACGGGCGCTGCAGGCCGAGCGGGCGCGCCCGCCTCGCGCTCGGCCTGCCCTGACCGCGCAAAACCTGAGCTACGCACCCGAAACCTGAACATGGGGTCTGACCCCATATTCAGCTTCGGGCTGTTCGTCGGGGGTCCCTGAACAAGGGGTCTGACCCCATGTTCAGGTTCGGGCGCTATGCCGCGCCGTCGAGAAGTGCCTTGAAGCCGGCGGGCGCGTAGGGGCCGACGACGATCTGTTCGAAGACGCCGACCCCCGTGCGTTCCCCGTCCGTTGCCCGCACCACCTGTTGGGTGTGCAGATTTTCCGGCGCGAGGGGGTCGAGCTGATCGGGCCAGAAAGACTCGGCGCCGGTCGCGAGCTCGCCCTTCCACATGCCCTGGCCCCATTCGGGATGCATGTAGCCGAGACCTTTCATCTGGAACTTCAGCGTCGGCTCCAGACTGATTGTGCGCAGCGGTCCTTCGAGCGGAACTAGATCGATCTCCACGCCTGATGCGAGACGGGTGCCGCGCTCGTAGCGGATGCGGTGACGGGCAGTTGCCATGTGAATACTGGTCGCATCGGCCTGCTCGGGAATCGCGGCCTCCTCGGCATAGAGCGGGGCGGTGAGTCCTTCGCGCACGAACGGCTCACCGTCTGGCCCGTCGAAGAAGATGGCGTGGCTGACGTGATCTTCCCAGAACAAAGGCGCCCACATGAACGCGATCCCACGCCGAGCGTGGGGTGCACCGCCGCTCTCTGGTTCGCCGACGCTGCGCACGCCCCAGGAGCGATCTTTGGTGCCGTGGGCGTCCGTCCCTCGGACCTCGATGCGCCCGTCGGGATGGCTGACCCAGCCTTCCCAGAAACCGAACTGATCGAAGCGGGTCGCGTCCATGGTGGCGCGAGTGCCTGTCCACAGGGTCTGTCGCGCCTCCTGGATGCCTGCGGTCCGTGCCGAGAAAGTGAGATCGCAGGCGATCCCTGAGCCATCGTCCTCGAGAATGACACGGGTGCGGCGAAGCGGCGCAAGCACCTCGATGCGCATCGGTCCTACGGACATGTCGCTGCGCTCGGCTGGCGCTCTGCGCGAGCCGTAGAAGCAGTGTTGGCGGCCGCCCGCCGTCACCACTGAGAAGGCGGCATCGAGCACGCCGCGGTGCGGATACACGGCCATGCCGATGCCGAAGTACCAGGCGCCGTCTGCGTCGTAGCCGTTGAACCAGGTTCGGTCGTACACGTTGCGGTCGCTTGTTGCCGGGTAGGCTAGAGGCAGCGGAGTCTGGTGGATCGGGTAGTCGTCCATCTTGTTCAGCACGTTCGGCGCTCCCTTAGCCTGGTATCGATTTCGCGTAGTCGACCGTGAGCCAGCGCTCAGGTCGGATCGCAACGCGCAGTTCGTCCCGTCCTTCGGTCGAGGCGGTGTATTGCTCTCCGACGTCCTCGCCTAGGTAGCGATATGCCAGGGGGCGGATGTCGCGGTCGACATCGCCGGGTTCGATTGCCGCGATACGGCCTTCGACGCTGACGTAGGCGTATGGCATCTCCTCGCGTTGGGCGACCAGCGTGACCTGCAATCCCACTTCTGCGAGGCGCCCCTTCAGGGAGCTCCGACCGATCACGACAATGATGTCGCCGCCCGGCTCGTAGGCATACCAGATTGGCGCCGTTAGCGGTGCGCGCTCAGCGCGGGGGATCGACAGAACGCCCACGTGCAAATCCGCGAGAAACGCCATGCGCTCCGCCTCGGTCATCCTCGTATCGCTCACAAGCAAGCCTCCCCGGTTGTGCTCAGGCGCGGAGCAGCTCCGCGGCGCCGCTGATGGTACACGCGGCGCCGATGGCGAGGATGATGCGTTCGCTCGCCGCTCTGAATCCGGGTTCGTCAAGGCGATCAAGCAGGCGCGTGCCGATCCGCGTACCGAGCAGGGCGAATGGCACGACTGCGAGGAACAGCCAACTCGGCGCGAACTCGCTACGCGGGACGCCGTCGCCGAGCAGGATCATGAGCGTGCCGTAGTAGCTGATCTTGGTCAGGTGCCCGAGGGTCTGAGTAACTGCCTTGGTCGCGACGATTTCGTGGCGCGTGAGTGCGCTGCGGAGGAAGAAGATGTCCAGAAGCGGGCCCGAAGCGCCGGCGAGCAATTGCGCCGCCGTGACCGTGAACCCGCAAAGCAGGCCGGATTCAGGTCGCAGCGCGTCCAGTCGCTCGGGGGCCGGGAGTAGGCGACCGGCCCAGGGGAAGAGGCCGACGAGGACCAGCACGATGCCGCGCTCCGGGACGAACTTGAGCGTCGCGAAAAGTCCGACGCAGAGCGCGGCGCCGATGAGGTAGGGCGGCAGCACGCGCCATTGCACGTGGTCTTTCAAAAACCACGCACGCGAACCGTTTGCGCCAGCTTGGGTCACGCCATGAAGCATCATTGCCGTCGGTACGGGCAACAGCCACGCGAGCAGCGCCATCAGGATCATGCCGCCCGCCATGCCGACAACGCCGGACAGGATGCTGGTGGCGAGAACGGTGATCAGGATCAGGGCTGGAATCATGCAAGGCCTCCGTGGGAACCGGAGTCTGCGCCGCAGCGAAAAGTGAGAAAAGCGATTCAAAAGAATACGATTTAGTCTCCTTTGGAATTATTTGGCCGCCCATGATCGAGAACCTCGAGACGCTTATCACCCTGTCGAAGACCGGGACCATGCTCGAGACCGCAACGGTGCTGAAGATCTCGCAGTCCGCGGTCAGCAAGCGCATTGCTGCGCTCGAGCGCCACTACGAGCGTGCACTGATCGAGCGCCATGGGCGCCGCGTTGTCCTCACCGCCGAGGGCACGCGCCTGGTCGAGAAGGTGACTCCCCTTGTCGTAGAGCTCCGCAGCGTGTTTCTGGAGGAGCCGACGCTCGCTCGGGGAAAGATCATCCTCGGCGTGTCTGAGGCCATCCTCGCGTCCTGGGGGCCACAGCTGTTCAGTCGTGTGCGTGGGTCGATGCCCGAACTCGAGTTCGAGTTTCATGCGCAGCGTTCGCCGATCGTGCTCGACCGCATCCGGTCTGGTGAATACATGGCCGGCTTGTGCACGGGCTCGGCCGAAGCGGATACGGATCTCGTCTCTGAGGTCCTGCGTCTCGAGCCCATGGTCATCCTGCCTTCCGGCCTAGAGGCCGCCCCGGCGCTGGAGGTCGCTGAGCTCCCGGTGATCACGATCGAGAGCCGATCGGGTGCCTGGGCCTCGATCGAGGACGATATGCGCCGCCTCGGCATTCGCCGTGAGACATCTCTCGAATCGTTCTTTGCTGTTGCGCAGATGGCGCTCGCGGGTTTTGGGCACGGTCTCGTGCCCCGTGGCGTCGCACGAACGCTTGGCGTCCCCGATGCACGCTGCATCGACCTGGGTCGTCGGGGTCTGAACCGTCCGGTACGCTTCGTCGCCCGCAAATCCATGTTCTCGCGGCCGCTCGTGCGAAATTTCCATCGCGCGCTCGCCCGTGAGCTCGAAGCGCTCGATTGATGATGGAAAGGAGTACGTCTACGTGGCCGACATGATCCTGCACCACTACGCCGGTTCGCCCTTCGCCGAGAAGATTCGCGCGATCTTCGGCTACAAGCAGATGTCCTGGGCGAGCGTCGAGACAAGCATGATCATGCCGCGCCCAGATCTGATGCCCCTTTCCGGGGGCTATCGGCGCGTTCCGGTGGCGCAGGTGGGCGCTGACGTCTTCTGTGACACGCACGTTGTCACCGAATACATCGAGCATGCTCATCCGCTGCGCGCGCTCGTACCGGAGGGCTGCGATTGGGCCGTACGCGCGCTGACCGCGCGTGCGGACACGCATCTCTTTCAGGTCGTCGTAGCGCTCTGTTTCCAGCCGAGCGCGCTGGCGGCGCTGGTGGCCTCGATGGGCGAGGAAATGATGGCGAAGTTCGCAGCGGATCGAGCTCAGCTTGTCGAAGGCTCCGCTGGCGTGTCGTCGCTCGCGCCGGACGTCGCCGCCACCTATTTTCACGATGAGATGGCGCACCTTGAGGCGCAGCTCGCCGCCGACGACTGGCTGTTTGCCGGCGAGCCGACGCTCGTCGACTTTGCCGTCTACCACGGCCTGTGGATGCTCTCGAACAACGCCGCGGTCGCGCCCATGCTCACACCCTATGCGGCGGTTCGGGGCTGGATGCAGCGCATGGCCGGGCTCGGACACGGTCGACGCGAAGAGATGGCGCCGGAGGATGCGCTTGCGATCGCGCGCGAAGCATCGCCGATGACGCTCGAGATCGCCTCCGGCCATCTACCGGAGGGCGTAGACGTTGGCATGAGCGTGAATGTCACGCCCGTGGATTACGGCCTCGTTCCCGTGGACGGGACGCTCGACTACTGCACGGCGCACGCCTGTGGAATTCGTCGCGAGGACCCGGCGGTCGGTGAGGTCCGCGTGCACTTCCCCCGGAGCGGTTTTCGCATCGACTGCGCCTGATCAGGGCGCGGCGTTGAGGGCCCAATCATAGGCGTCGCGGAAACCTCCGTCGTAGGCGCGCAGGCGTTCGGCGAGCGCAGGCGCAGCGTGCTCCGCTAGCCATCCGTAGAGGCCCGCGCGACCCTCGGGAAAGTCCGTTCGATACCAGTCAAAGATCGATGACAAATGCAGGCGCGAGCCTTCGAAACGCACGCCGCGAGGATGATTCACGTAGGCGCCGGCGCCTGCGTCTAGGAGCGCCTCCAGGTTCTTCGCGCTGTAGGCCTCGGCGGCGAGGTTCGGGCAGCCGATCGATGCACAGTTCACTGCGAAGTGGATACGGGGGTCCTTGAACAGGGGCCGCAGGATCCGGTGTTCGATGTCGTTCAGGGTCAGCGCCATACCGGCTACGGTCACGACCTCACGGTCCCAGGGCCCGAAGCTCAGGAAACCGGAGGAAATCTCGCGGATGCTGTCCACGCTCGGGTGGTCGAGGATCAATTGCACGGTCAGAGCGTTGTACAGATTGATCCAGTAAGCCATTTGCGCCTCACGTGAGGCGTCGCGCGGATCGAAGGCTGCCGTCATATCGATCCAGGCGTCGAGGCGCGCGCGGTCCTCTGCGCTGACGGCCCCGTAGCGGACGAGGTGAACGCCGTTCGGTGCGTCGGTGACGACGTAGTGCGCGAGGAAGCGGTTCCACGAGGTGGTGTCGAAGGGGTCACCGCTGCCGGCGGCTGGGCGGAACGCCTCGATTGCGTCCGATTCGTCGAAGGCGGCGTGCGCCGGAACGAGGGCGAGGCTCAGGCTCAGCAGTGGGGCCAGGAGGATCAATAGGCGCCGGAGTCTGTCGGTCATCGCGTCTTCCATTTTTCTGTCTTTGCATCGAGTGGGTGCTCAGACCCAGGGGCGGTCCGGCAGTTCCCGTACCCGATCACGGCGTCGTACGCCTCATGGTTCCCCTCTCGGCACGGGTTCATCGCTGGCGGTTGCTGAAAGTCCTGCGGTCGGCAGCACCAGCCGCCAGAGCGCCATCCGTTCGCGATCGATCTCCGTAGACACCGTTGGCGCGTCGTTCGCGATCCAGCACGTCTGGGCTTCCGGGCGCCAGGGTGTCCAGCGTTCATCTGCCGGGCGCCCATCGCGCGCGAATCGCGCCCAGTTCATCACCATTGCACCCGAGAGCTTGAGCGCGCCGGCATCATCGCCTGCGAAGCGACTCATACCCGGAGCATCGAGTGTGCCGAAGACGAACGGAATCTCCAGCGCATGACAAGCACCAAGCCGGCCCCGGAGCGCCGGAGACGGGCGATCGAACCGGTAGACCCAGGTATCGGCCAGAGCCCGAGCGCGTGCCTGGGCAATCGCAATCGCAGGAACGCGATAGTAGAGATCGGTCAGGATTGCCGACAGTGCAACGATCGGAGTCGGGTGTTCGCGCAAGTAGGCGTCCACGAGCAAGCGTGCCGCTTCGGCCGGTGCCGCGCTGCGCCCCGTGAGAACACGGGAAACGCGTACCTGCGCATCGACCGGGTCGAGGCGCTCTCGAAGATTCACATACAGGCGTTGCTCGTCGCGATTGGTGCCAATGATCATGGGGCGCGTGCGGTTGATGGGGCGCGCCATGGCGTCGAGCGCTGCATGCTGCACGAGTTCGCCGTCGAGCACGGGCCGCCAGGCGCTGCGGCCGGTCTCTGTCCGAACCGCGGCGCCGACACTGCTTTGCGTATCAAGTATTCGCTCGGCGCTTTCCGTACACGGACTCCGGCCGCTTAGAGCCGCAAGAAAACGCGCACGCACTGCGCGCGCACTGTCAGGGGACTGAAGTCCCCCGGCAGCGCCGGACTGAAGGATGACCGCCTGAAACAGTGTGTCCGCATCGGGCGCGCCCATGAGCGCGAGGATGCTCATGGCGCCGGCCGACTCGCCGAAGAGGGTCACGCGGGAAGGGTCACCCCCGAAGGCCGAGATATTGGCCTTGACCCAACGTAGTGCCATGAGCTGATCGCGCAGCCCGAGATTGCTCGCCTCGGCATCGTCCAGATCGTGTAGCCAGCCCAAAGCTCCAAGACGGTAGTCGAGCGTCACCAGGACAACGTCGCCCTGTCTGACCAGGCGTTCTCCGCGATGGATCGGATCGGCAGCCTGGCCATTGGTAAAGCCGCCGCCGTGAATCCAAACCATGACTGGTCGAGGCCCCTCCAGCTTCGGCGTCACGATGTTAAGGCGCAGGCAGTCCTCAGATACCTCGGTGACGGGCCGCGTCCCGAGCGCCGGGCCCGGGCGCTGAAGCGGACCGGGCCCCGGCTGTGTTGCCAGCAGGCGCGCGGCCCAGGGTGCCGGGCGCGAGGGCGGCCGAAGCCGCAGGTGGCCGAGCGGAGGCGCCGCGAAGGGTATCCCGTCAAAGCGGATCACGTCGCTGCGCGCGTGCCCCTGGACGATGCCGTCGGCGCAGCGGGCGAGGTACTGGCCCGTCACGGCGTCACCCGGTCGCGGCTGCGTCCACGGCGAGCGCCGTCAGCGGCGGACCGGCGCCGACGGCCGGGTCGGTCTGAAGCGCCCGCGCAAGGAACTCGACCCAGTCCGGGCGTGCGTTCAAGCAGGGAATGAGGGTGTATCGCGTGCCCCCCGCCTCCTCGAAGATCTCGCGCCCCTCTATGCCGATTTCTTCGAGCGTCTCGAGGTTGTCGGCGACGAAGGCGGGACACATGACGGCGAGGCGCCGAATGCCCTGGCCCGGCATGGCCTCCAGGGTTTTGTCGGTGTAGGGCTCGATCCACTTGGTGCGACCGATGCGCGACTGGAAGGAGACGCTCCACCGCTCGCGCGGCAGCCCCAGCGCGGCGGCCACGAGTTCCGAGGTCACGAACGCCTGGTGGCGATAGCAGCGTGAATGGGCGGCAGGATTGTCGGCCTGGCAGCAGTTCTCGCCTTTCAGACAGTGCTTGCCCGTCGGATCCGTTTTCGAGATGTGCCGTTCTGGCACGCTATGGTAGGAGAACAGCAGGTGGTCGTCCTCGTGCAGGTGCTCGCGCGCCGCATTTGCGAGCACCTCGATGTAGCCCGGTTCGTCGTAGAAAGGCGCCATCGGCGCGAGGGTCATCGCCAGCTTGTGCTTGCGGATGACGCGCTCCGCTTCGACGATCGAGGTTTCCGACGTCGACATTGCCCAGTGCGGATAGAGCGCCACGAACTCGACGTGTCGGATGCCATCCGCGGCCATCTCGAGCAGCACCTGTTCGATCGAGGGCGAGGCATAGCGCATGGCCCAGCGCACGGGTGCCTCGATACGAGCATCGAGCGCCTCGGCAAGCGCCTGCGCGTATACCTTGAGCGGTGAGCCCTCGTCGGTCCAGATGCTCGCGTACGCTTCCGCGCTTCGTTTCGGGCGCGTGCGCAGGATGATCGAGACCAGGAGCCTGCGAACCGGCCAGGGAAGGTCGAGCACGCGGCTGTCCATCAGGAACTCATTGAGGTAGCGGCGCACGTCTGCGACCTCTGGCGAATCGGGAGAACCGAGGTTCACCAGCAGGATGGCGCGGTCCACTGCGGCAGGGGCGGGGTCCGGCATGGGGCATCCGGTGATGACTGCGGGGAGGGTCGCGGATAGTATCCGCGTCCCTCAGCGATGTCACACCCGAACGGGCCCCCAAGCATGGCTTCAACCGTCATCGTCGACTACGACGCAGGCAATCTTCGAAGCGTTCAGCGCGCATGCGCAGAGGTCGGACTCGAGGCTGAGATCACAGCTGATCCGCAGCGGGTTGCGCATGCCGATCGGGTGATCTTCCCCGGCGTTGGCCAGGCTGCCTCCGCGATGGCGACGCTGCATCGCAAGGGCCTCGGCAAGGCGCTTCACGCTGCCCTTGCAGCCGGAACGCCGATGCTCGGCATCTGCCTTGGCCTGCAAATCTCGCTCGAGCGCTCCGAAGAGGGCGACACGCCGACGCTGGGCCTCATTCCCGGCACGGTGCGCCGCTTTGCGCTCAACGATCCGCGGCTCAAGGTCCCTCATATGGGTTGGAACTCGATTCGGATACTGCGGACCCATCCCGTACTTGCAGGCATCGCGCCGGATGATGAGTTCTACTTTGTCCATGGCTACTACACCGAACCGGCGCGGCCCGAAGAAGCGCTCGCCATGGCGGACTATGAGCGCGAGTTCTGCTGTGCCCTCGGCGTGGGCAACTACGTCGGGGTTCAGTTTCACACCGAAAAGAGCGGCCGGGCGGGACTGGATCTGATCGCGCGTTTTGCGCGCTGGGACGGCGTGTTCAAGGCCTCTGCCGAGGAGCAGACGACGTGCTGAGTCAGCGATTGATCGCATGTCTCGACGTGCGCGACGGCAAGCTCGCCAAGAGCGTGAAGTTCGTCGATACGCAGGACATCGGTGATCCGGTCGAAAAAGCCCGGACATACTACGAAGACGGCCTAGATGAGCTTGTCTTTTATGACATCACCGCTTCCAGCGAACGTCGCAGCATCATGCTTGACGTGGTCGAGCGGGTCGCGGCGGAGGTGTTCATCCCGCTGTCGGTCGGGGGGGGCGTACGCTCCGTCGCCGATGCAACCGACCTGCGCCTTGCTGGCGCCGAGAAGATCAATGTGAACTCTGCTGCCGTGAAGCGGCCCGCGCTTATCGCCGAGTGCGCGGATGCCATCGGTGATCAGAACGTGGTCCTGTCCATGGACGTGCTTCGCGTCGAGCGATCTGCCGAGCTGTCCTCGGGTTACGAGATCGTCATCGACGGCGGACGCCGACGCATGGGGATCGACGCGCTTGCCTGGGCCAGGAGAGGGGTTGAACTCGGCGCCGGGGAGCTCGTCGTCAACTCGATCGATGCGGACGGCACGCGCGAGGGCTACGAACTCACCCTCACCAGGCTCATCTCCGATGCGGTCCGGGTGCCCGTGATTGCGTCAGGGGGCGCGGGCAGGCCCGAGCATCTGCATGAGGTGCTGACAGAGGGCCACGCAGACGCCGCGCTGGTGGCCTCTATGGTTCACTACGGCGATTACACGTGTTCCGGTCTCAAGCGCTATCTTGCGGACCAGGGCGTGAAGATGCGGATGCGCTGGTGAGCGGCGAAGCGGACGAGCGTATTTCAGAACTCGAAGCGCGCTTTGCGTTTCTGGACGATCAGGTGCAAGCGCTTGATGCCCTCGTGACGGCGCAGCGCGACACGCTGGACGCACTGCGCAAGGAGCTGACCGAGGTCCGGGAAGCGCTCACTGCGCAACTGGCTGCCCTGGACACAGGCAGCCCTGAACCACCGCCCCCGCATTACTGATCGCATTCTGCGTGCTCACAGTCTGTTTGCTTTCCATTTTCATGGCGTTAATGCACTTATGAAAAAAGTGACGCGCGAGGCAAAATTCCAGCGGCGAGCGGTGCGTTTCTGGACTACGGTTGAGGCCGCGGGCGCCTGCCCGGCCGTCTGCGGACCGGCCCGCTCGGCGCTGTGTGCGGGCAGTTCTTCAGGCCGCGGGTGTACAAAGATATAAAGCGGACGGGGGTTTGCCCCGCCGGCATTCGACTGAAGCCTAGATCGCCAGGTCGCCTCACCGGCTGAACCACCTGGCCTGCGTTACCGCTTCGGTCCCGAGGCCCATGCAGGGAGGCGTAGGGCGAGTCTGAACGCGGGTGCGTTCGAAGTGACGGGGACAATTCGGGATGAACATCATCAGGCAGATCTCCGCGGGCGCCACGACCCTGCTTGCGCTCGCACTGCTTGGCATTCTGTTGCTGGTCTCGACACAGCCCGGAGACAGCGCCGCCCGCAGGCTCGATCTTGCCCTTCGGCAGGCAAGCGAGCTCGCGCCGCGCATCGCGTCGATGTCTCAGAGCGTGGTCAGCGGATCGGCGCTTGCTGATCCAGAGGCGGCGCTGGGTGAGCTGGGGGGGGCGCTCGAGCGGCGCGTGTCGGTAGCACGCGACGCCTACGAAGAGTTGAAGCCTTCCTCTTTAGACACGCTGGGACGGTTTCGATCGCTTGCGGTCACGTTTTTCGACTCGATAGATGCCTCAGCTCGAAATGACGCGGATCGTCGGGCCGAGCTCGCGGCGCTCGATGGCGCCGTGGACGTGTTTGGGCGCGCCAGCGATGGCGTCGTGAGCGCCTATGCACGCTGGGACGAGGCGCTGGCGCGTGTCACGCGCGACAGCCGTGCGCTTGTCGGCGATCTACGCTCTCGGGGCGCCTCCGAGCAGGCAGACCGGATCTTCGGCGGTGCCGAACAGCTGCGCGGCCTGCTGTCGGGCTCCACCGAACCCGGCGCAGAGATTGGTCAGATCATCGGCGAACTTGCAGCCCTCCCGGTGCCCGCCAGCGAAGAGGCGCGGCTCGGCGATCTCGTCTTTGCCATGCGGGATCTTGCGCCAACGCGGCGCGCACTGATTGCGTCGGTCAATGCGGTTTCGGCCAGCGAATTGCCTTTGTCGATTGCAGCCGCGCGCGACACCATTGCGGACGATCTGCTTGCGCGTGCCACGACCATCGAGCAGGCGCGAACTCTGCTCAATGTCTACACGGCGCTGCTGCTTGCCGCACTCATCTACTTCGCCATCCGTCTGCGTAGTTCCTACGCCGAGCTCAACGAGTCCTACGAGGTGCTTGAGGTCCGTGTGCAGGAGCGAACACAGGATTTGCTTCAGGCCAATGAGGACCTGAAGGAGTCACAGGTACAGCTCGTGCAGGCTGAGAAGATGTCTTCTCTCGGCCAGCTTGTGGCCGGCATCATGCACGAGATCAACACCCCGCTGATGTATGTGCGAAGCAATGTCGAGACGACGGAGGACAGCTCCCTCCGGCTCGCCGAAGACTTCGCGCCTGCCCTTGCACTTGCCCGGGAACTGCGTGAGCAGACGCCGGATCGCGAGGTTATGAACGCGCATCTCATGGCGGTGCGTCAGTCGCTTGATCCCAAGGAGATCGACATCTCGGTCGAAGAGATCTCTACGCTGTCCAAGGATACGCTCGAGGGTCTTGATCAGATCTCGGAGCTGGTGCAATCACTGAAGGATTTTTCTCGTATCGACCGCGCCGACGAGGACTGGTTCGATCTACGCGAGGGCCTCGAGCGCACATTGACCATCACCCGGAATCTGCTCAAGTATGGCGTCGAGGTCGTGCGTGACTTCGAGGACGTACCGAAGGTGCGCTGTGCTCCGTCCCGCCTGAACCAGGTGTTCATCAACCTGGTCACAAACGCCGTGCAGGCAATGGACGGCAAGGGTCGTCTGGAGCTGGGCACGCGATCGGTTGGCGACGCGGTTCTCGTTACGGTCAGCGACACGGGCTGTGGTATCCCCGCTGAGGATCTGCAGAAGATCATGGATCCCTTTTTTACGACCAAGCCGGTCGGCCAGGGTACGGGACTGGGATTATCGATTGTGCGTACGATCATCGAAGAACACGGTGGACACCTCGATGTCGCGTCCGAGGCGGGCGTCGGCACCACTTTCAGCGTCACGCTGCCGATTGAGCGTGCCGCCATGCCTGCCAGCACGACCACGGAGGCCGCCTGATGACTGCACAGGCCAAGATTCTCTTCGTTGACGACGAAGCTCGTGTCCTCACGGCTATGCGCGCCATGTTCCGTCGAGACTATGAAGTCCACCTTGCGAATTCTGGTGCGGAAGCGCTCGGCGTGTTGCGCGAGCACGACATCGACGTGGTGGTGTCTGATCAGCGCATGCCGGAGATGACCGGGGTCGAGATGCTCAAGGAGGCGCGCTCGATCGCGCCGAGGACGATGCGCGTGCTGCTTACGGGCTACGCCGACCTTGCGGCCATCGAGCACGCGATCAATGAATCCGAGGTCTTTCGCTACCTCATGAAGCCGTGTCCGCGAGAGCAACTGCGTGAGGTCGTCTCGCTTGCTGTGGAAGCCTCGCGGATATCCGAGGCGCCGGTGGTCGAACAACCGGTGGACGACTTCGTCGAGACCCGCTTCGACCCGCATGCCACGGCGTCCATGCCGGCAATCAGCGCAGAGGCGGTGAATGCAGCCGCGTCGCCGCAGCCTCCGACGCCGGTGCAGGAGGATGTCGGCTTCCTCGTTCTGTCCCGGGACGACGAGCTTGTCGCTGGCGTAAACGATGCGATCGGCCAAGCGCAAACGATCCATCGCGCGCACGACCTGGAGCAAGCGGTCTCGGTGCTGCGGGGGCATCCGGTGGGTGTTGTCGTCACCGATCTTGCGGTGGACGAACAGGCAATCACGGCACTCACGTCGGAGCTCAGGCGGCAGGTGCCGGAGCTGGTCACGATCGTTGCCAGTGAGCGCTCCGATGCGCACCTGATGATCGAACTGATCAACCGCTCTCAGGTCTTTCGCTTCCTGCTCAAGCCGCTTTCCGTAGGCCAGAGCCGCATCTGGCTCACTTCGGCCGTGTCACGCCACCGCGAACTGCTCAATCGGCCCGGTGTTGTCCGGCGCTATCAGGTGCAGACGGTTCCGGAAACTGAATCGCTGCCGGCTTCGCCGCCTGCGGGAACGACGCGTTCCGGCGAATCGGCAGAGTCTGGGGCAAGCGTGCTCGGGCGGCTGATGGGTAGCATTCGAGGCCTTCGCAGTCGCATTGCGGGCTGAGGCAAAGGTTCGGGCCGAAGGAGGTGGAAGGGTGACAACAGTAGCGTCATCGGTCGCAGACACGGACATGCGCGCGGGCGGCGGACAGAGCCTCATCTCGAACTTCGCCCTCGCTTCCCTCGTCGTGATCGTCGGTGTGCTGGCGTCCTGGGTTGCCGTAAAGCGAGCGGGCGATGTCGGTGCCCAGGTCACTGCGGATCTGACCCTCGATGATCTCCCGACCACGGTGCTCGCGAATCGTGGCTCCGCGGGGGCCGTGACGCTGGTGGAGCGCGGTGATCTTGCGTTCGCGGCGGGGCGCGTCGTCGAGCCCCGTTTCGATAACGCACTCTATTTCTACCGACAGGCGCTGGAGCAGAACGGCGCAGATGCGCTCGCTGCAGCCGGCATGGAGCGGGTGCTTGCATGGCTGCAGGGAGAACTCGATGTCGCGATCGCCGGCCAGCAGCTCGACCGTGCCGATGGGCTTGCCGCGGTGATCGCCGAAATCGACCCTGAGAACGCGGAGCTGACCTCGCGGATGGCGGGCGTTGGCCAGATGCGTGAGCTCACTGCGCGCGGTCAGCGCCAGCTGGCGGCTCGCCAGTACATGCAGGCTGCGGGAACTTTCCGGACCTTGCTCGGGATTGACGCTGCGAATCGGGACGCGCGAGCAGGCCTTGCGAGCGCCGTGGGCGCACTGATCAATGCAGGCATGCTCGCAGCCAACAGCGGCGATCTAGAGACCGCACGCGATCGCCTCGATCAGGCGCGGCGCGCCGATCCGAACGCTTCCGGCATCAGCACCCTCAGCGATCGTATCGAAACCGTTGGCAGCGCCCCGATCGTATCTGGGCCCGAGGAACTCGTTGCCGAGGCGCGCGCAGCGATCGATGGCGGCCAGGTGTTTGGCGTTGATGCGGGCGATGCGTTCGCCATCATTGCTGCCATCAATCGCGGCTGGCCGGGTGACCCGGTGGTGCCCGAACTACGTCGTGACGCCCGCGCGCGTCTCGTAGAGCTCGGCCGAAGCGCCGTGGCATCCGAGGATCTCGCGGCCATGCGGCGCGTCGTGGAGCGCGCTGACGAGCTGGGTCTTGATCCCGCGCTTTTCGGTGATCTTGGCGATGAACTCTCCTACCGCGCGTACATGGCTGATTTCGAGAGCGGGGGCGGCCGTATCTGGCGAATCTCAGAGCTTACGCCGACGACGCAGCAGTCACCGGAGCTCGGCCGCCGCGCGGCTCGCCTGAGCGGCTACACGGATGTTGAGTTCACGATCGATCGAGAGGGTCGCGTCATCGAAGCAGGCATCCTCTCTTCGACCTCGACGGCTTTCGAGGGGCCGAGCCTTGAAGCGATCCAGGGCTGGCGTTTCGAGCCTGTCGTAGTCGGTGGTCGCGCGGTGCCGGCGCAATCGGTGATGCGCTTCTCCTTCGTCAACTGAGTAGGCCCGGCGGACTTCGCAGGTCCCACCGCCTTGCCGGCGCTGGTCCAGGACGCTCCTGCTGCGGTTCGCTAACATCGCGGGCCCGCCGCACAGGAGCGCGTCATGAAAGCCATCGAAATCCAGGGCGATCGCCTCGCCTGGACGGACGTTGAGGCCCCGACCCCGGGCGTCGGCGAGATTCTCATCCGCAACCACGCCACCGCCGTGAATCGCGCCGACCTTGTTCAGCGTGCGGGCGCCTATCCGCCGCCCCCCGGCGCAAGCCCCATCCTTGGTCTTGAATGCGCAGGCGTTGTCGAAGCGGTGGGTGAGGGCGTCGGCCGCTACGCTGTTGGTGACGAGGTCTGCGCATTGCTCGCCGGCGGCGGTTATGCGGAATACGTCGTGTGCCCGGCGGGTCAGGCGCTCCCGATTCCTGCGGGCGTCACCATGGCCGATGCCGCAGCATTGCCCGAGGTGTTCGCCACGGCCTTTCTGAATCTCTACATGGAGGCGGGCGCAAAGGTTGGCGAGCGCTTCCTGCTCCACGCCGGAGCGAGCGGCGTCGGTACGGCCGGCATCCAGCTCGGTCGTGCCTTCGGTAATCCTGTCTGGGTAACGGCCGGATCGGACGATAAGATCGCGCGCTGCGTCGAACTCGGCGCGCAGGCGGGCCATGTCCGCCATGCGGGCTCCTTCGTCGAATCGGTTCAGGCGTGGACGGACGGTGCCGGCATGGACGTGATTCTCGATCCCGTCGGCGGTGCCTACCTCGGCGACAACATGGCGTCGCTCGCAATAGACGGTCGACTGGTGATCATCGGTTTGATGGGCGGCGCGAAGGCCGAACTGCCGATCGGCATCGCCATGGTGAAGCGTTTGCGTGTGATCGGCTCGACCCTGCGGGCGCGGGCCGTTGCCGCCAAGGCGCAGGTGATGGATCGGCTCGAGCAGGACGTCTGGCCGCGGATCGCCGACGGTACCATCGCGCCGATCGTCGAGGCGCGCATGCCGATCACCGAAGCCGAAGCGGCCCACGCGCTCATCGCAAGTGACGCCACCTTCGGCAAGGTGCTGCTTATGCTCTAGGGCTTCAGAGCGCCGCGATCTCCTCGCGCTGGGCGGCAAGCGTCTGAAGCGCGGCGAGCGCTTCCTCGCGCTTGCCGCGCTCCTTCTCGACAACCGCGGCGGGTGCCTTGGCCGTGAAGCGCTCGTTCGCGAGCTTTTTCTCGACGCGCTCGACCTCGGCGCGGCGGCGCTCGATCTCCTTGTCCAATCGTGCAAGCTCGGCATCGCGATCGATGAGATCTGCCATCGGCACCAGCACCTTCATGTCGCCGACGAGCTGGATGGCCGAGGCCGGCGCGCTCGTGTCGGCGTCGAGATAGGCGAGGCTCTGCAGGCGCGCGAGCTGAACCAGGAAGCCTTGATTGCGCTCGAGGCGCGCGCGATCGCTCTCGTTACCTTCGGCGAGGAGCACATCGATGGCCTTGCCCGGCGGCACGTTCATCTCGCCGCGGATGTTGCGTACGCCGAGGATCACACCCTTCACCCATTCGATCTCCGCTTCCGCGTCCTCGTCGACGCGGCCGTCGTCAGCCACCGGGAAGGCTTCGAGCATGATGGTCGGGCCGTCGCGATCGAGCAAAGGCGCGACCTCGCGCCACACGGTTTCCGTCAGATACGGGATCACCGGATGCGCGACCCGGAGTACGGCCTCTAGCACTTCGACGAGGGTGCGGCGCGCGGCGCGCTGTTGTGATGGAGAGCCGTCGCGCAGCACCGGCTTGGTCAATTCCAGATACCAGTCGCAGTACTCGTTCCAGACGAACTCGTAGAGCCGCTGGGCCATGACGTCGAAGCGGAAGGTCTCGTAGGCGAAGTGCACGTCCGTGAGCAATTTCTGGAAGCGCGAGACGATCCAGCGGTCTGCGGTCGACAGTTCGATCTCGCCCTCTAGCTCCGCTTCCGCGGTGTTCAGGCGGACGTAGTTCGCGGCGTTCCAGAGCTTGTTGCAGAAATTGCGATAGCCGGTGATCCGGTTCAGATCGAAGCGCACGTCGCGGCCCGTTGAGGCGAGTGCACAGAAGGTGAAGCGCAGGGCGTCCGTGCCGAAGGCCGGAATGCCGTCCGGGAAGTCGCGCCGGGTCGCCTTCTCGATGCGCTTTTCCATCTGCGGCTGCATCAGTCCGCGCGTGCGCTTGGCGACCAGTTCCTCGAGCTCGATGCCTTCGATGAGGTCCAGAGGGTCGAGTCCGTTGCCCTTGGACTTCGACATCTTCTGGCCCTCCGCATCGCGGACGAGGCCATGGATATAGACGGTCTCGAAGGGCACTTCGCCGGTAAAGCGCAGCGTCATCATGATCATGCGCGCGACCCAGAAGAAGATGATGTCGTGGCCCGTCACGAGGACGTCGGTGGGATGGAAGGTTCGCAGGGCCTCCGTGTCCTCCGGCCAGCCAAGGGTGCCGAAGGTCCAGAGTGCGGAGGAGAACCAGGTCTCCAGCACGTCCGGATCCTGCTCGAGGGGCACATCGGCGCCGAGCCCGTGCGTGGCCCGGACTTCCGCCTCGTCGCGACCGACGTAGACCGCACCGTCGGGCGCATACCAGGCAGGGATGCGATGGCCCCACCAAAGCTGGCGACTGATGCACCAGTCCTGAATCTCGCGCATCCATGAGAAATAAGTGTTCTCGTACTGCTTCGGGACAAAGCGCACGCGCCCGGTCTCGACCGCCTCGATGGCGGGGCGGGCGAGCTCCGCCATGGCGACGAACCACTGGTCCGTCAGATAAGGCTCGACCACCGCGCCGGAGCGATCGCCGCGCGGCACCATGAGCTTGTGGTCGTGCGTTTCGCCGCGCAGTCCGATGGCTTCGAGGTCCGCGAGGACCTGCTTGCGCGCGTCGTAGCGATCGAGGCCGCGATAGGCCTCGGGCACCTCGTCGTTGAGCGATGCGTCGGTCTCGAAGATGTTGTGCATGGGCAGGTCGTGGCGCTGCCCCATGGCGTAGTCGTTGAAGTCGTGGGCGGGGGTGATCTTCACGCACCCCGTGCCGAACTCGGCGTCGACGTAGTCGTCGGCGATGATCGGGATACGGCGGCCTACCAGGGGCAGTTCGACGAAGGCGCCGACGAGCTCGGCGTAGCGCTCGTCGTCCGGGTGCACGGCGACAGCGGCGTCGCCGAGCATCGTCTCCGGCCGAGTCGTGGCAACAATGAGGTGATCGTCGCCGGTACTCGTGCGGCGGCCGTCGGCGAGGGGATAGCGCAGTTCCCAAAGGCTCCCTTTCTCTTCGACGTTCTCCACCTCGAGATCCGACAGTGCGGTCTTGAGCACCGGGTCCCAATTCACCAGGCGCTTGCCGCGGTAGATGAGGCCGTCCTCGTACAGGCGCACGAAGACCTCGGCCACGGCGCGCGAGAAGCCATCGTCCATGGTGAAGCGCTCACGGGACCAGTCGACGGACGCGCCCATGCGGCGCAACTGCTCGGTGATCTGTCCGCCCGACGTCTGTTTCCATGCCCACACGCGCTCGACGAACGTCTCGCGGCCGAGATCGGCGCGGCTCTGCTGCTGCTGCTCGAGCTGACGCTCAACCACCATCTGCGTCGCGATGCCTGCGTGGTCCGTACCCACCTGCCAGAGCGTGTTGCGTCCGCACATGCGCTGATGGCGAATCAGCGCATCCATGAGCGTGTCCTGGAACGCATGGCCCATGTGCAGACTGCCGGTGACATTCGGCGGTGGAATCATGATGCAGAAGGAATTGCCCTTGCCCTGGGGCGCGAACCAGCCGGCGCGCTCCCATTCCGCGTAGAGCGCCTGCTCGATGTCTTTGGGCTGGTAGGTCTTGTCCATGTCTCTCAGTTTTTCCGGTTGTCGGCGTCGCGGGACAGCACGTCTTGCACGATGGCCTCGAGTTCGCGGCGCACCACGCGCAGCAGCTGGTCTCTCAACTGGTCTACGGCTTCGCCGAGCACCTGTTCCATGCGCGGTGCCAGACGTTCGGCCAGGGCGCTGCGCAGGTGTGTTTCCTGGAGCGCCCGAGCGGACGCGTCGATGTTACGGTCGAGCGCGGCGATTTCGCGGCGCGTATCGTCGATGACGCGCGCGCGCTCCGTCGCCCAATCCTCGTCCAAGAGCCGTTGCGTGAAGGTGCCCACATCGAACAGGTCGCCTTGCTCCTCTGCCCGTGTCTCTGGGTTCAAAGCGCTTGGCGCGATCCCTGAGCCGGTCCTTGGCGGCTCGGCGACGATTTCGTGCAGGACCGGAATTTCCGCGCCGTCCGCGTCTGCCTCTCCTAGCAATTCCCGTAGCTGTTCCAGGTCTTCGAGCAGATCCTTACGCGCGCGTCCGCTTTGGCCCGGTTTGTCCGCCTCGCTCACCGTCCCCGCGCTCCGCCGAGTTCGTGGTATTCCAGCGGATAGCCCCGCTCTCGATAGAACCTATAGTGTGCCCGCGCTCGGGTGCGCATCTCGTCGTCCTGACAGACGATCTCTGCCACCCGCTCGAAGGATGCAAAGTGCTCGGGGACCCGGTCCGTGAGATTCACGAGCAGGCCCGACGCTGCGTCTTCGATCAACGTCGCTTCAGTGAGGGTTGCTGGCGTAGCCATGCGGATGGGCGCGCGCACGTCCGATTCGATCGGCGCGTGCGGAAGGAAGGCGCCGGATTCGCCCCAGAGGGCCTCGTCCATGCGCGCAATCCCCTCTATATCGTCCATCAGCACAACGCTGCGCAGGCCCTCTCGCCAGGCCTTCGTGAGCAGGCGCACCGCGAAGCGCTCTCGCGCCTCCGGCCGAACCTCCGTGAGACCGTAGAAGTCGACCCGCGTCATCCTAGCGCTGCCGTGCGTCTGCTCAGCCCGCGGGCCGAGCGCCGAGCCAGTGCAGCAGCAGACGCACCGGGCGACCGGTAGCGCCCTTGCGCGCACCCGAAAGCCAGGCGCTGCCCGCAATATCAAGGTGTGCCCAGGGGTACTGCTTGGCGAAGCGCGACAGGAAACATGCTGCGGTAACGCTGCCGGCCTCGCGACCGCCGATATTCGCCATGTCGGCGAAGTTGGATTTCAATTGCGGCTGATAGTCGTCCCAGATCGGCATGCGCCAGGCACGATCACCCGTCTCCTCACCCGAATCGAGCAATGCGCCCGCGAGCGCATCGTCGTTCGCGAAAAGTGCTGTGGCGTGGTGGCCAAGGGCGATGACGGCGGCACCGGTGAGCGTTGCGATGTCGACCACCGCGGTCGGCTTGTAGCGCTCCGCATAGGTAAGGGTGTCGCAAAGTACAAGGCGGCCCTCGGCATCCGTGTTGAGAATCTCGACGGTCTGGCCGCTCATCGTCTCGACGATGTCGCCCGGGCGCGTGGCCTTGCCGCTCGGCATGTTCTCAGCGGCGGCAATGAGGCCGACCACGTTTTCCTTGAGGCCGAGCTCCGGCAGTGCGCTCATGGCCCCGAGCACGCTCGCGGCTCCGCACATGTCGAACTTCATCTCGTCCATGGCAGCGCCGGGCTTCAGGCTGATGCCGCCGGAGTCAAAGGTGATGCCCTTGCCAACGATCATGCGCGGACGGGCCTTCGCCTTGCCGCCGCTGTACTCGATCGCGATGAGCTTGGCAGGCTGGTCGCTGCCCGCTGACACGGAAAGGAACGAGCCCATGCCGAGGGCCCGCATCTGCTTCTCCTCAACAACGCGAACGCGGATGGAGGCGTGCTTGCGGGCCAAGGCCCGTGCCTCGTCGGCAAGATAGGTGGGTGTGCACACGTTTCCGGGAAGATTGCCCAGCGTGCGGGCGTAGTTGGCACCGTTGGCAATGGCGGCGCTCCCGGCGGCGGCTCGGCGCACGGCTGCGCGCTGGCTGGTCTGCGTATGGAGTGCGAGGCGCGCGATGCGATTCGTTTCCGGTTTTTCGCCTATGTACTGATCGAAGCGATAGCTCTCGTGGATTGCGATCGAAACCGCTTCGGCGGCCGTTTGCTCCAGCGTGGCGCCGCGATCGGTGAACCCGCCGAGTTCGAGCGTGGCCTGCGTCAGGCGCGTTGAGGTCAGGGCAGACAGTGCGCCCCGGAGAACCTTGCGGAGCTCGGCGGCGGAAAGTGCCTCCCCGCTGCCTGTGCTGACCAGAAGCACGCGTTCGGCTTTCAGGCCCGCCGGGCTGAACAGCATGCAGGTCTGACCGGCGTTCGCGCCAAGGTCCTTCTCGGCGATGAGCCGACGGACGGAAGCGCCGAGGACAGCCTCGAGCGCACTCGGCGTACGGCCGCCATCGCGCGGATCGACGGCGACGACAAGACAGTCCGTGCGTAGGTTCTCGGGACGTCCACCCTTGACGGGAAACTCCATGCGGTCCTCCTAGGATTCGGTGATTCGGCTCGCCGCGTCGCACGTCGTGCGGGGTACGAGCGGCCGCGATTCTAACGCGAAAAGCGTGCGCGAACGGGTGCGCGAGCGTCTTCGATTCAGTTCTTGGGGACGCGGACGATACGGGTGCCTGACGCCCGGTCGGGCCAGGTCAGTTCGGATGGATCAACGAATTTCCAGAGATACCCGAGGCCGAAGAAGCCGAGGGCCGGCATGGCGACCAAAAATCGGCGCAGGGCCTGGGTCAGCGTGATGCCGTGGCCCCGACGGTCGATCAGCCGCAGATGCCACGCCTGCATGCCGAGGGTACGGCCGTGGGAGAGCCAGAAGAAGGCGAAGAAGGCGAAGGTCTGCACGAACAGCAGGCTGCCCAGGAGCGGACCGCTGATGGTTTGCATGCCTTCGAGGGACACCGATTCGGCGCCTTCAGGGATGATCGGGCGCGGTGCGAACAGGTTGGCGACACCGGTCGTCGTCAAAGCCATCGCAAGGACGAGCAGGCCGTCATAGACCATTGCGCCGAGGCGTCGCAGCAGGGACGCAGAAGGCAGTTCGGCGGCGACGTCGGGCGCTAGGGGGGTTGGCGTTGCCATGGCCGCGCATTCAAGCGCGCACGGACGGCGCGGGCAAGGGCGGATCAGGCTTCAGTGAGGGGAAGGTCTCGCAGCATTTCCCGGCGCACACGAATGGCTCTCCGGTAAGCGTTCACGAGGGACGCTTGCTCCGCCGCCTGTCTTTCCACCAGGCGGTTGAGGCGACGCTGGTACTCTAGGATCTCGCGGAGAAGCTTGATGCTGAGGCTGCGTACGACAGCTTCATTGGGATCTTCGAAGGCGGGGCTCAGAGCAGCTTCACTCATCGAAATGCTTCCTGGAGCTGACCTATCGGACGGGCGCGATTATGAGATAGCGCGCCTTTTGAATCAATCAGATGATAAACGGACTCTAAACATATGATTTAAATTATAAAATAGCCTTGTCAAAGGATGACGCCTTGCCGACACTGGCCGGAGTCTTCGACGATAGATAGGGTCATGCGCCGTCTGCTTCTTCCGTTCAGCCTGTTTTCGGCCGCGTTGTTCATTGCGGCGCTGTGGTTTTTTCTCGATCCACGTCTTCCTGCGATCGCGTCAGGCTTCGATCGCGATGCATCCGGCGCCCTTGAAAAGCACGAAGCGGGCATGCGGCTCCGCGCAGCGTTCGCGCAGGTAGATCGCGACGACTCCGGAGCGGTCGACGGCGTGGAGTTCAGGCGCTGGCTCCTTGCGTCATGGCTATCCGGAGCCTCGCGGTCCGTTTCGGTTCCGCCTGCACCGGAGCGCGTTACGGACGCAGTCCTGCGTCAGTGGCTCGAGTCGCCGGTCGAAGCCGGGCAGCTCGAGGGCATCGGTCTCCTCGTCGTCAATGCGGAGGGCATCGCCTTCGAGCACGCAGCGGGGGCATTTTCCGCAGCCGAGCCTGTCGCTCTGGGCACTGCGAGTGCCTGGCCCGCGGCGGCTGTCCATGCCTGTCTGCGCGAGCGAGGAGAGCTGAATCCGGATGCGCCCATGGGGATGTTCGCGCCAGACTTGCCGGCAACCTGGGCGAAACGTTCGGCGACGGAGCTGCTCTCTCACACCGGTGGGGTGCCCCCATACCCGCTGACGGACGCAGCGCCGGACCAGTCGCTTGCACAGGTGTCGCGGGATCTGGTTCGTACCCTGCGGCCCGTGCAACCGGGCGTGCGCTTCGAGCTGAGTGCGGTCGGACCGCAGATTGCGGCCTGGTGGGCCGAGGAGACGACCGGGCGATCCTGGCGGCGCCTGTTCGTCGAGTGCCTGGGTTGGCCGCTGTCACTCGACAAAGCCGAATGGGGCCATGCGGTGCTTGGCACGAGTCCATTCGTCGATGCTCAGGCGGGGTTGTCGCTGTCGCTGCGGGAATATGGAGCCTTTCTCGCCATGCTGCTCGCGGAGGGCCGCTATGCGGGCGTTCGCAATCTGCGGCCGCGGTCGCTCGCGTGGCTTGAGACGGAGCGCGTGGCAGGGCGCCCGATCGAGGGCGGCCCAGAGATGGAAGAGGGCGTCGGTTATGCCCTGGGGGCCTGGTGCGAGCGGATCGCTGCAACTGGCCGCTGCAGTGCTCTGAGCGCACCTGGTGCGCTCGGGGCCTATCCGTGGTTGGACCGAGAGCGCGACATTGCAGGCGTATTGCTCACGCTCGAAGGGCGCAGGCGTACGCGGGCGTTCGCCGCCGCAACGCGGCGCCTGGCCGAGCAGGCCTACGGGCGCGCCGTGCTCATCGAGCCTACTTCCGGCGCCAGGCGCCGCTAGTGGCGCGGATAAACTGGCCGGCGGGCGTACGGTCGATCGCCTTCTGCCCCGCAAGCATTTCCACGGCTTCCAGATCTATGCCGTTGCTGGCGGCAATTTCTCGATAACGGGCTTTCCGGCGCGCATTGATGTCTTCGATGAGTGCGCGGGTCGCTGCGTCGCCGGGCGGCGAGACCACGGCCAGATACCCCGTGGCCGACTCGCCTACGAGCCCGGCGACCTTGGCGTTGTCGAGGTCGTCCGCGAAGGCAGGTTGAGCGAGCCCGAGACCCGCAAGCAGTAGAAAAAGCGCGGCCTTGTGCATCAGAACAGCTCGCTGTCGTCGCTGAACAGATCATCGAGCTCGCGTTCCACTTTCACGCGGATCTCGTGCTGGATGTTGATGTTCAGGTTGATGGTGATGGGCTCGTCGGTCGCGACCTTGACTGTCGGCGTGCAGCCGATCAGCGCGGCGCTGCAGCACAGGAGCGCGAAAGCACTGCGATGGGTTTGCATCGTCATGGGGCGTCAGATCGCTCTTGCAGGCGGCGTTCAACGGCGTCGCCGATGTTCTGCGACAGCCTCAGGCTTTGCAACAGCAGGGGCAGGTTCTGGGTCACCGACAGATTGAAGTTGATCGGCCGGCCGTTCTCCACGTCTGGGCTTGCGCCTTCCAGTCGCATGCGCAGGCCCAGCGTGCCATCCGCCCCGTAGTCGACGTAGCTCCCGAGCCGCTCGTAGCGAAAGTCACCCAGTGCAGCGATCGCGAGATCCAGACCCGGTTGATTCAGGCTGGCCGTGAGGCCCGCATCGGCGGCATAGCGCAGGCGGCCACCGGGGGGGCGCGCGCCCACGTAGCCGTCCTCGATGGTCGGTACGCCATGGGTGAATCGAAGCGGCAAGGCGCCGTCGACCGTGCCTGAGCCGTCGAGCGCCTCATCCTGCATGAGCATGAGGATGGCACCCAGATCGAGCCCCTCGAGGGCGACGGGCAGATATCCGGTCGGGCTGTCCGACAGATCGATGCGGGCGTTCGGCATGCTGATCCGGCCCCCGAGCAGTTCTGCCCCGCAGCCGTCGAGGCTCGCGATCTCTGCCTGCAGGGCCAGGGCGCAGGTTGTGTTCGTCACGGACACGCCAGCCTCGATGCGTGCGAGGTCGACCTGCACGTCGAGCGTGTTGGCCTCATCGCCCCAATGGCCGGATCCAGCCAGCGTCAGGGCCGTGATCGGTAGCTCCACAAGCGCGCCGCGCGCCGCGCGCAGTTCGAGCCTCGTGAGCGCGGCGGTTCTGGTCCAGGTGTCGAAGCGGGGCCCGGACAGCGGCAGGGAAGCCGCTGCATCGAAGGTAATCGCCTCGAGCGAGCCGTCCTCTGTTTCCACCGCTGCGAGCGTCGCAAGCGTCGTCGACACCGCAAGGGCGCCAGCTTCAGGGGCGACCTGTAGCTCAAGATCCAGACCGTGTAGCTGGAGATGCTCCCCCTCGGCGCTCAGGTCGGACAGCGCTATCCGGGCGGCCTGTGTCGTGACTGGCCAGGACAGGTTTTCGAACTCGATGCGCCCGTTCGCGGCGATCAGCCAGTCCGCCAGGATGCCGTTCAGGAGCGGCGCTACGAAGCCTGAGGCGAGGTCCAGATGTCCGCGCGCGTGCGTTAGGGTTGGCCCGAAGGCATGCATGGCGATGCGTGCCTGCGCTTCGAGGCCGGGGGCCCTTGCCATGAGGTCGAGCGCATCCGGTTCCGCTGCCGACGGGGTCCAGTGCGCGTCCACCTCGAGGCCCCGCAGGGGCAGTCGAACATCCCCCAGCGTCACGTGTTCAGCGGTCGCGATGATCTGCAGGAGCGTTGATGCGGGGGCCGCGAGCGGGATTCGCGTTGCCTCACGCGTGCGAACCGTCAGGCCTTCGAGCTTCGGGCCGTCGGACAACCCGAGGGTGCCGCTGAGCTCGGCGCCGCTCGCAATGGCGAGGTGCGTGGAGGTCGGGGCGACTTCGGCTGTCGCAGACAGCTCGCCGAGGGCCTGCGAGTTCATCTGGAGGCGTATCGCGGCCAAGGGTGCTGCCGGGCGGCCATGCACGTTCTCGAGGCGGAAATCGATGCGTGTGTTCGCGAGCGGAAACGCGTCGAGGTCGCGTGCGAGGTTGACGGTTGCGGCGAGCGTGCCTTGGCTTGCGAACTTCGATTCGTCGAGCGAGATCTCGAACCCCTGCGCGCTGGCCAGGCGCAGGTCGCCAGCATCGGTCTTCATGGCGAGCGCCGTGCCGGATTGGATCGTCAGCGAGGGCGCCTGAGCATGCAGGCGGAGACCGAACGCTACGTCACCTTCTAGCGCGATGCGTTCGGGCGTACGCCCATCGAAGCTCAGATGCCCCGCAAGCCTCAGCGCCTGCGCAGCCCGGGCAAGGGTCGCGGTTGCGACGGCGTGCGCATCTCCATAGGCGAGTTCAAGGGAAATCTCGTTCTGGCTCGAGACCGAGACATCAACGCTGATCGGTTCCGCCAGGCGCGGGTCGGTGAGTGCGCCCGTGAGTCGCGCCTCTGTTTGTGCCGCCTCCAGGTGCCCACGTAGCGATGCGGGTTGTGAGCGATCGGTCAGGGTGAGTTCATCGATCCGGAGATGCGTAAATGGCAGGCCCGAAAGCAGCGTTTCTGGCAGATAGGTCGGTAGATCGGCTGCAAATGGGTCTGTGTCGCTGGACCCTGATTCCGCAGCGTCAGAGGGGGAAGCGCCGATAGCGGTAGAGACCGCGGCGATGTGCAGCGAGACGCCGGCTGCCGCGTCCCACCGCAGGCGGGCTTCGGTTGCGTGCACTTGGCCGAATGGCGTCGCCAGGATTGCTTCCGGGACGAAGATGCCGTCCGCATCGGGTCTTGCGATTCTGAGGCGCTCGATCCGAATGTCCGATCGACCCAGGAGGGGCTCTGCCACCATGGGGAGCCAACGAGGCGTGAAAAACCAGGCGAGGGCAAGAAGCGCCGTAGCGATAAGCCCCAGAGTGAACGAGCGCCATCGTCCCTTCGAAGCCATCGAGTGATTCCGCTTGCTTGGTGCCGGAGGTGGGAATCGAACCCACACCCCCTTGCGGGGACCGGATTTTGAATCCGGCGCGTCTACCAGTTCCACCACTCCGGCGTGCGCGCGCAGTCTAACCATAGCCGCCGCTTCGCACGAGGGTTCTGCCTCAAGATGGGCGCGGAGCGCGATTTTCTGTCCGCGCTCGCCAGACTGCCGGTAAACGGCTGGCGAACGGTTCGCGAGCGTCTCGCAAGCTGTCATCGAGCACTTCGCGAGCCGTTTGCAAGCTGGACGAACACCGCCGTCGCGGTGTCTCATGCGCGGGTTCCGGCCCCGGGCCCCTGGAGAAACTCTCATGTTCCATGCGCTGCGCTTTCGCTCGCGTCCTTCATTCCCTTGCGTGCGCAGTGCGCTTTTTCCGATTGTCACGATGCTGCTCGTTGCCTGCGGCGGGGGCGTGGGAGGCGGCAATGAGAATGATGGCCAGTTCGTCGGCCGCACCGGCATCGTGATCAGGGGCATCGTCGACGACGGGACGGCGACGTCCCCCGTCGCGGGCGCAAGCTGCAGGATGATCGATCTCGACGGAAACGTGCTCGACTCTGCGACGGCCGAGGCCGACGGCAGCTATCTGTTGCTCCTCGATCCGGGCCTTCAGGCGTTCGTCAGCTGTACGGCGCCAGGACAGGCTGACCTCGCGCTACGAACCTTCCTGAGCACCGCCGGGATTCCGGCGGGCGGTGAACTGGACGATCAGGATGTTCTCCCCGCCACGACCATGATTGCGCGGATTGTTGCCGCGGAAGCCGCGGATGATCCGAGCCTGGATGTTGGCGCGCGGACGGCTGAGTTGCGGGCGCTGATCGTGCCCCTCGGCTCGACCGAGGCGCCTGCCGACGCGAATCTGCAATTGCTCGCCGATGCGGCGACGCTGGCCTACGACATCCTGCGCGATGCGAACGACGACCTTGATTTCGATGCCTTGCTCACAGACCTCTTTGAAGACGGCGTCCTGGACTTCTTCCCCGGTGCCACTGCCGGTGCGGCGGTAGAGGCGGCCGTGGCGGCGCGGGTGGCGGAGGGCGCGGTCACCACGGCCGACGCCGTCCTCGCGACGCACCCGGGCTTCGACTTCGATCTGCTCAACGTCGGCGGCGCTGTTTCGGCGCTCGACGAGGTGGCGCGCTTCGCGACGCTCCTCGACCAGACTCGCGCGGCCATCGGCGATCGCACAAGTCTGACCCTGGCCCCTGGCAACATGCTCGGTGCAGGGCTCACGCTGGTCGCGGGCCTCGAAACCCAGGATCCGTTCTTCGACGCTCTCGCGGTCGACGCGCTTGGCATCGACGTGCTCGGTGCGGGGGCAGAGGATCTCCAGCTCGGCCCGCCGATCTTCGGAATCTTTCTGGAGCGCATCGACGGCGCGGGCCGTATGGTGCTCACGGACATCGACATACGCCTGGAAATCAATTCCTTCGTGACCGGCGCCATCGAGGCGACGACCGCGGTGCTCGTCCTTGACCGTGATGCGCGGCGCATGGCCGTGGTGTCTGCGGCGCCGGAGAACCTTGCCGAGATCTCATCGCCGCGCCAATTGATCACGTTTACGGGCGATGCACGGATCGATCGTATTCAGACCGGCATCGACGTCACGCGCGCCTCCGGCGCGCGCATCGTGACGCTGCTGACTTCGGAACGCTCGCTGGCAGATGTCGAAGCGCTGGTCGGAGCCCTCGAGGGGGTGGACGTCGTGGTGACGCTTCCAGGCGTGCCCACCGTAGACACGAGCTTCGACGGTGAGGGCCCGTTGCCCGTCGCGCTCGCGACGGTGACCGGTGCGGACGGCACTGCGGTGCCAGTCGTGCCGGCGGTCGGGAACTATGCAGGGCTTGTGCAGGCCTCGCTCAGCGTCGACCCGCTCGGCCGCGTTGTCTCCGCTGCGACGACGGCCGAGGTGCGTCGGGTGGCAGGCCCGGACGAGGCGACGCCCACGGTTGCAGACCCGGAGGTGCTCGCGGAGGTCAATGATCCGCTGGATGAGGCCGTCGCCGCCGTAGTGGCGACCAGTGCGGGCGAGACCGAACTGGTGCTGAACACCACCGCCGAAACGCTCTTCGTCGGCGACAGCAACTGGGGCGCCGTTGCGGCTGATTCCGTGCTGTTCACAAGCCGATCCCAGTCCACGAGCTATGGCTCTGTCGTGCCGGTCGCTTCCTTTGTCGATTCGGGCACGATCGACAGTACGCCAGAGATTCCCGTGGGCGGCCTCACGCGCGGCGACATCTTCGCCCGCGTTGACAGCGGCCAGGTGATCGCCAACCTCCAGCAGATCACGCCGACGCAATTGCAGCGCCTGCTCGAATTCTCCTTCGCCAATCGCGGCAGCGGCCTGTTCGCACAGGTTGGCGGCATGCTCATCGAGTTCGACGCCGACGGCACGGCGCAGGTGCTCGATGATGAAGGCGGCGTGGTTGTGCCGGGGCAGCGGGTCGTGAACGTTCGCATCGGTGACACTTTTCTCATTCAGGATCGCGCACCGGTGGAGGGTGCCCCGTCCATCACCGTCGCCGTCAGCGAGCGCGTTCGCGACGGCTATCCGCTCGGCGATATCAACTTCATAAACGTGGGCGTGTCCGTCGCCCAGGCCGTGGACGCGTTCGTGAGGGTCACGCTCGGTGGCAACATCACCGACGAAGGCTTCCCCGCCGATGGCGGTGGTCGCATCGAGCCCTTCACCGGCACCTGATCGCGTGCGGGAGGACGGTCGCGGTCGTCCTCCCTATACTCCGCCGCCCGGCCGGCCCCATGGATCGCGCATGCGTCGCGAAGACTTTGCCTTCGACCTTCCCGAAGAACTGATCGCGCAGACCCCAGCGCGCACGCGTACCGCGTCCCGGCTGCTGCTCGTCGACGGGACGGGCGCTTCGGCGCCGGTCGATCGCGTGTTCGCAGACCTGCCCGGGGCGCTGCGTGCGGGGGATCTCCTGGTCTTCAACGACACGCGTGTCTTTCCTGCGCGCCTGCACGGCGTCAAGGACAGCGGTGGCCGCGTTGAGGTGCTCGTGGAGCGGATCGAGGCCGGGGGGCGGGTTCTGGCCCAGATTCGTGCGAGCAAGAGCCCCAGGCCAGGGACGCGGCTGCAGCTCGGCACGGATCGCGATGCGGGCTTTGCTGTCGAGATGTTGGAACGCGAAGGGGACCTCTTCCGCCTTCAGTTCCCGACCGGACGTGCGAGTCTCGAATGGCTGGAGCGCTACGGGCACATCCCGCTGCCTCCTTACATCGCGCGCAGCGACACGGACGACGACGCGGCTCGCTACCAGACCGTGTACGCCCGCGAAGAGGGCTCCGTCGCGGCGCCCACAGCCGGTCTTCACTTCGACGAGGAACTGCTCGCGGTCCTGGCGCGCAAGGGCGTCGATCGGGCGTTCGTCACGCTGCACGTCGGTGCCGGCACATTCCAACCGATCCGCGTCGACGATCTGGATGCGCATCGCATGCACGCCGAGCGCTACACCCTGCCAGCGGCGACTGAGACGGCCATTGCTGCCTGTCGCGCGCGCGGTGGGCGCGTCATTGCCGTGGGCACTACCGTCGTGCGTACGCTCGAGGCTGCGGCTCGATTGGAAGGAACCGTCGCCGGCGCGCCGCGGGCCAGCAGCGGTGAGACGCAGATCTTCATCCGCCCCCCGTACCGCTTCCGGGTCGTCGACGGCCTGATCACCAATTTTCATCTGCCCGAGTCCACGTTGCTCATGCTGGTCAGCGCCTTCGCCGGGCGCGAGCGCGTGCTCTCGGCCTATGCGCACGCCGTCGCTGCGCGCTATCGCTTCTTTTCCTACGGCGATGCCATGCTTCTGTGGCCGTCCGCCGACGCCGTGGATGCCGCTGCGAGGGCCGTTGCATGAAGTTCGAACTGCTTGCCACCGACGGCGCTGCGCGGCGCGGTCGCCTGCACTTCGAGCGCGGGGTCGTGGAAACGCCGATCTTCATGCCGGTAGGTACCTACGGCACCGTGAAGGGCATGACGCCCCGGGATCTGCACGAGATCGAGGCGCAGATCATTCTCGGCAACACCTTCCATCTCATGCTTCGCCCGGGCGCCGACGCGATGGCAGAGCTCGGCGGGCTGCACCGCTTCATGGGCTGGGACCGGCCGATCCTCACCGATTCCGGCGGCTTTCAGGTCTGGAGCCTCGGTGAGTTGCGCAAGGTCCGGGAGGAGGGCGTGGAGTTCGCGTCCCCCATCGACGGCTCGAAGGTCTTCCTGTCGCCCGAGCGCTCGATGGAGGTTCAGCGCAAGCTCGGGTCCGACATTGTCATGATCTTCGACGAGTGCACGCCCTATCCGGCAACTCGGGAGGAGGCTCGCAGCTCCATGGAGCTTTCGCGGCGCTGGGCCGCGCGGTCCCGAACCGCGCACGGCGACTCCCCGTCTGCGCTCTTCGGCATTGTTCAGGGCGGGATGTATGACGATCTTCGACGCGAGTCCCTGGAGAGCCTCGTCGACATCGGCTTCGACGGCTACGCCATCGGTGGACTGTCGGTGGGGGAGCCGAAGGACGAGATGATGGCGGTGCTCGACGGCCTCGGGCCGCACATGCCCGTGAACGCGCCGCGCTATCTCATGGGCGTGGGAACGCCCATGGATCTTGTCGAGGGCGTTGCGCGTGGCGTGGATATGTTCGACTGCGTCATGCCCACCCGGAACGCACGTAACGGGCACCTGTTCACGTCCCAGGGGGTCGTGCGCATTCGCAACGCGCGCCATCGATACGATGAGTCCCCCCTCGACCCGAATTGCGATTGCTACACCTGCCAGAATTTTTCCCGCGCCTATCTGCACCACCTCGACAAGTGCAACGAGATGCTCGGCGGACACCTCAACACCATCCACAATCTCTGCTACTACCTCTCGCTGATGGCTCGATTGCGCGCATCCATAGCGTCCGGTACCTTTGCGGCCCTTCGCGCGGCGCTGTACGAGGGTTGGTCGATCGAACCACCCGGGCCCGCGCATGACTCCCGGGAGTGATTCATGAGTTTTCTCGTTGCCGAGGCCTTTGCTGCGGAGGCGGCCGCCCCGCAAGCGCAGGGTGGCGGCTGGCTCGAGCTTGTTCCGCTCGTCCTCATCTTCGTTGTCTTCTACTTTTTCCTTATCCGGCCGCAGCAGAAGCGGCAAAAGGAGCATCGAGATCTCGTCGGGGGTCTTGCCAAAGGTGATGAGGTGGTCACGAGCGGCGGGCTCACGGGCACGGTGACGAAGGTCGAGGACGAGTTCGTCGTCTGTCGCGTGGCCGAGAAGATCGAACTCCGTTTCCAGAAGCACGCGGTCGCGGCGACCCTGCCCAAGGGCACGCTCAAGAAGCTCGACAGCGGCGCCGCCTGATGGCGCGGGACGGCGGCAAGCGGCGTCGGCCCCCGGCCGACGCGCCGGCCATGATGACCTTGGGCACGCCCGGGCGCCGTGAGGCTGCCCCGCTCAACGCATATCCGTTCTGGAAGTATCTTTTCGTCCTGCTGGTGATCGTCGCGGGTCTGGTCTATGCCGCGCCGAATCTCTATCCGCCGGACTATGCCGTCCAGATTTCGTCTCGCACGGAAGGGGTGGTCGCTGATGAGCGCGTGCTAGGGGTCGCGCTCGACGCTGTCCGGCAGGCCGACATCGACGTGCTCGCCTCCGATCTCGACGACGGCACGGCGACGATCCGGTTTCCGAGCAACGAGGTCCAGATCGAGGCGCGCGAGCGCATTTTCCGCGCGCTCGTCGAAGCAGAACGCGCCGATGACTTCGTGGTGGCCCTGAATCTCGCGTCGACGACGCCTGAGTGGCTCGTCGACATCGGTGCGTCGCGCATGAGCTACGGCCTCGATCTCTCTGGCGGCGTTCACTTCCTCCTCGAGGTGGACATGGAACGTGCGGTTGCCGATCGCCTGGAGGGCTTTGCAGGCGAGATGCGCGCCGTGTTCCGTGAGGATCGTCTGCGCTACGTACGGCCGATCGCCGTCGACGAGGCGCGCCAGCGCATCAGCGTTCGCTTCCGCGACGCCGAGACGCGCGACGCTGCGCGCACGCTGCTGCTTGATCGCATTGTCGAGTTCGACATGGTTACGGAAGATGTAGACGGACAGCCCGGCCTGGTGCTCACGCTGCGCGCCGACGTCGTGACCCAGATCGAGGACTATGCAATCACGCAGAACCTGCAGAGCCTGCGCAATCGCGTGAACGAACTCGGCGTGTCCGAGCCACTGGTTCAGCGCCTGGGGCGCGATCGCATCGTGCTCGACCTGCCGGGCATTCAGGACTCGACGCGCGCCAAGGAAATCATCGGCAAGGTCGCCAATCTCGAATTCCGCCTCGAATCACGCTCGGACGCCTTGCGTAGCGAGGTCGAGGCCTTCGATTACCAGGGCCGCAGCGTCGATCTCGAGCGCGACATCATCGTCACGGGTGACCGGGTTTCGAATGCGCAGATCGGCTTCGATCCGGAAACGCAATTGCCCCAGGTGAACATCTCCCTCGATGGGCAGGGCGGCTCCGCGATGAACAAGGCGACTGCGCCGAGCGTCGGCCGCCGCATGGGCATCGTGTTCAAGGAGACGCGGACCCGGACCCGGATCATCGAGCGCGATGGCGTCGAAGTGCTTGAGCCGATTCCCTATGAAGTCGAGCGCGTCATCAGCCTTGCGACCATCCAGTCGCCCCTTGGCAATCGCTTCCGCATTACCGGCCTCTCGCAGCGTGAAGCGTCCGACCTCTCGCTTCTGCTTCGCGCGGGCGCTCTCGCGGCGCCCATGTACATCGTCGAGGAACGCACGGTAGGTGCCTCGCTCGGTGAGGAAAACATCGAGGCGGGCTTCACGTCCGTCGCCGTGGGCTTCGCCCTGGTCATGGTGTTCATGCTGGTTTACTACCGGCTCTTTGGCCTCGCCGCGAACCTCGCACTCGCTGCGAACCTGGTGCTCATCGTCGCGGTCATGTCGATGCTCGGTGCGACGCTGACGCTGCCAGGGATTGCTGGCATCGTGCTCACGGTCGGCATGGCTGTGGATGCGAACGTGCTGATTTTTGCCCGTATCCGGGAGGAGCTCGCGACGCGGCCTCCGCAGCAGGCGATCGATTCCGGCTTCGATCGTGCCTTCGTCACGATCCTTGATGCGAACATCACGACCTTTCTCGTCGCGATCATCCTCTACGCGATCGGCTCCGGGCCGGTGAAGGGCTTCGCGGTTACGCTCGCGATCGGCATCGTCACGTCGATGTTCACGGCGATCATGGGCACGCGGGCGCTCGTCAATCTCATCTACGGCGGCCGCAACGTCTCGCGGCTCGCGATCTGAGGAGGTCGCGATGAGCGAAACGACCGGCACTCGCCGCGGCGCCGCCCGGCAGACCTTCTGGGAGTCGGGCCTCGATCTCGACTTCATGGCCCTGCGCAAGGCGGCCATCGTCCTGTCGCTGGCGCTGATTCTGGGTTCCGTCGCTGCCCTCGTCGTACGCGGCCTCAACTTCGGCCTCGACTTCACGGGCGGTACGCTCGTCGAGCTCGAGTTCGCGGAGGCCGTTGACCCGCAGGCCGTGCGCACGGAGCTCGAGGCGGCGGGCTACGCCGACCTGGTGGTGCAGAACTTCGGCACGCCGCGCGACGTGCTCGTGCGCGTGCCGCCGGACGTCGTGGGCGAGGACGACAAGGTCGGCGACGAGATTCGCCAAACCCTGGCCACGAATCATGGCAACGTCGATCTCCGCCGCAGCGAGTTCGTCGGGCCCGCTGTGGGCGAAGAGCTTCGGGAGCAGGGCGGTCTTGCCATGCTCACTGCGCTCGCGCTGGTCATGGTCTACATAATGTTCCGCTTCACCGGGAAGTTCGCGATCGGCGCGGTCGTCGCGCTCGTGCACGACGTCATCGTCGTGCTTGGGGCGTTCTCGGTGTTCGGCTGGTCCTTCGATCTGCCATCGCTCGCCGCAGTGCTCGCGGTGATCGGCTATTCGCTCAACGACACCATCGTCGTTTCGGACCGGATCCGGGAGAATTTTCGGCGCCTGCGCAAGGGCGGGCCGCTGGAAGTGATCAACACGTCGCTGAATCAGACCTTCGGACGCACGCTCGTCACCTCGCTTACGACGCTTCTGGTTCTGATTGCGCTGCTGCTATTCGGCGGCGAGATGATCGAGGGCTTCGCGGAGGCGCTGGTGGTCGGCGTGGTCGTGGGTACCTACTCATCAATCTATGTCGCGGCGAACATGCTCGTCGCGCTGAAGATCGACCGTCAGGACCTGATTCTGCCGGAGCCGGAAGGCGCTGATCAGGATGCGATCATCTAGCGCGTTCGAGTCGCGCCTGCGCTCGCGGGCGCGGCACCGCCGCTCAGCCCTGTCTCTTTCCACGCATCTCCTGCGTGACGTGCGGCGCGATGGTCTGCAGGAGGGCCTTGAAGCACTTCGGATTGCCGCAGACGATGTTGCCCGTCTCCATGAATCCGGCGCCGCCCTCGAAGTCTGACACCAGACCGCCCGCTTCGGTGACAAGGAGTGCGCCCGCCGCCATGTCCCAGGGCTTCAGGCCGATTTCCCAGAACGCATCGAGACGACCTGCAGCGACGTAGGCGAGGTCGAGCGCCGCCGAGCCTGCGCGGCGAATGCCCCTTGCCTGACGGGTGACGGCCGTCAATTGACGCATGTAAGCGTCCAGGTGTGCGTCGTTCTGTCGGAACGGAATCCCCGTACCGACAACGGCCCCGTCGAGGCGATCGCGGCGCGTGACGCGGATTCGCTTCTCATTGAGCTGAGCGCCGTGGCCGCGGGAGGCGACGAAGCTCTCGTCGCGCAGTGGGTCCAGAACCACTGCGTGCTCTAGGCGTCCGCGATACACGCAGCCGATGGACACGGCGAAGTGGGGAATGCCGTGGAGAAAGTTCGTGGTGCCGTCGAGCGGATCGATGATCCAGGTGTAGTCCTCATCACCATCGATCGCCTTGCCCGACTCCTCCCCGATGATGGAGTGGCCCGGGTAGGTCTTGTGCAGTTCCTCGATGATTGCCGCTTCGGCGGCGCGATCGATCTCCGAGACGAGATCGTTCTTCTGCTTCTCTTCAACCTTGATCACGTCGATGCGATCGACGGCCCGGGCGATGATCCGCCCTGCGTTGCGAGCGGCGCGCAGGGCCATGCTGGCCATGGGCTGCATAGAAAACTCCGAAACTCGGGGCGGTGCAGCGCGCACCGCAAGCGGGCGCGCATGGTAGCAGAGGCTGCGCCGGCGCTGGCCTTCTGCGGCCGATTGCGCCAGATTGCGCGCCCCCGCCCGTACCTCAGTGCAGGACTGCGCGATGCGCGACGAATTCGATCCGCCCCCCATGGACGTCGAGCTAGCGGCGCACGTGCGCTTCGTGCTGGTTCAGCCCACGCATCCGGGAAACATCGGTGCCGCTGCGCGGGCGATGAAGAACATGGGGTTTTCGGAGCTCGTCCTCGTCGATCCGCTGCGCTTCCCGGATGAGGAGGCGCGTTTCCGTGCAGCGTCCGCCGTCGACATTGTCGATCGCGCGCGCGTCGTCGGCACGCTCGCGGAAGCGATCGACGACTGTCAGCTCGTGATCGGCTCGAGTGCGCGCAATCGCCGCGTGCCCTGGCCCATGATCGGCCCGCGCGAGGTGGGTACGCGCGTGCTCGACGAAGCGCCCCATGGGCCGGTTGCCATTCTTTTCGGGCGCGAGGCGAGCGGGCTCACGAACGAGGAACTTGCGCGCTGCCAGTTGCATCTTTTCGTGCCTACGGATCCTGCATACCCGTCGCTGAACATCTCCATGGCGCTACAGCTCGTAGCCTGGGAAATCCGCAGTGCGTGGCTCGAGGCCTGCGCCCGCTTGCCCGAGCCGCCATGGGATCGGCCCTGGGCCGAGGCCGGGGCGGTCGAAGGACTCCTTGAGCATCTCGAATCAACATTGGACCTGACGGGCTTCACGGATCGACGCGATCCCGGCCAGGTAATGCTGCGCTTGCGGCGTCTTTTTTATAGAACGCGCCTCGATCAGGTGGAGGTGAACATTCTTCGTGGCGTCTGCACGCGCATCGAACACGCGCTTGCGGAGGCGGGCGCAGGAGGGGCTTCGCGGGCGCCCGGTGAGGGGGGCGTGGAGGATCGCTGACCGCGCAGCGCCGGGGAGCTTGTGTTCCGAGCGCGTCAGCACCGTGATCGGCGTCCCGGTCGAGACGCCCAGCAGCCCTGGCTGGACAGCGCCGCCATGTCGTGGCGCGCGCCGCGCGGAATTCCGTTGCCCCGTCAGGGGAGCTGTCCCGGGTACGGCTCAGCGTACGCGGTGTGCCTCGGCACATAGCGGTCGGCGCGGCTGCTTCAGCAGCCCCGACAGAAAGTTGATGAGACCAGAGAAGCAGGGCAGGGCGCGCCCAGTCGATTGATCTCACGGACCGCGTTACGGTGGGCGCCTACGCGGGTACCCTTGCAGCTGGCGCAAGCGATCGGCCGATCCCTTCCAGGGGCGCTCGAACGACGACGCCAGGCGCTTGCCCTTGCCGGCAGGCGACAGGAACCAGGATACGAATTCCTCATGCCCGAACGCCTGCCTGTCTATCTCGATTACGCTGCAACCACGCCGGTGGACCCGCGCGTGGCTGAGCGCGTCACCGCGCATCTCACTCCCGATGGTGTCTTCGGCAATCCTGCGTCGCGTTCGCACATCTTCGGTTGGGATGCGGAGGAGGCAGTGGAGCAGGCGCGAGTCGAAGTCGCGTCGCTGCTGGCCTGTGATCCGCGTGAGGTGGTTTGGACGTCGGGCGCGACGGAATCGGACAACCTTGCCATTCAGGGGGTCGCGCTCGCGGCCGAGGCCCGCGGCCGTCATCTCGTTACCTGCACGATCGAACACAAGGCGGTTATAGACACCTGTCGCTGGCTCGAAGGTCGCGGCTGGGAGGTGAGCTGGCTTGAGCCGGGCACCGACGGTCGCGTAGCGCCGGAGCAGGTCGCCGCCGTCCTGCGCGATAACACCGTGCTCGTTTCGCTCATGCTGGTGAACAACGAGCTCGGCGTGATCACGGACATTGCCGGCATCGCCGAGCTTCTGAAAGATCACCAGGCGCTGCTCCACGTCGACGCTGCGCAGGCGCTGGGCAAGATCCCGGTTTCTCCTTCCGCACTGGGCGTAGATCTGATGGCGTTTTCGGGGCACAAGCTCTATGCCCCGAAGGGGATCGGGGTGCTCTACGTCCGGAATGCGCCCGAGGTGACGGTGCAGGCGCTCATGCACGGAGGCGGGCACGAGCGCGGCTTTCGCTCCGGTACCTTGCCCACGCATCAGATCGTTGGCATGGGTGCTGCTTGCGCGGTGGCCGAGGCAGAGCTGGCCGAAGAAGGCCCTCGCATTGCGCGGCTGCGCGACCGGTTCCTCGATGGCGTCTCAAACCTCGGGGGTATTCATCTGAACGGGCACGCGCAGGCGCGTATCCCGGGCATCCTCAACATTGCCTTCGAAGGCGTCGACGGCGAAGCCCTGCTCATGGCGCTGGCGCCCGACATTGCGTGCTCCTCCGGATCGGCCTGTAACTCGGCCTTCGTTGAACCCTCCTTTGTACTGCGAGGCATTGGTCTCGATGACACCTTGGCGCAGGCCTCCCTGCGCTTCTCCTTCGGTCGTTTCACGACGGAGGCGGAGGTGGACCAGGCCCTGGATCGGGTCGTTGAGACAGTCTCCCGCCTGCGCCGCGCCTGATCGCCTGCAGGTGCATCGCGGGCGACCTAAGCGTATGATTCGCGCCGCTTTCGGCGGGGTACATGAGTGCGCCGCCCCCTGGAATCTGCGCCGGGCGGTCGTTGCTCGGACCTACGGAGACATCGCATGGCCCTCGAACGGACCCTGTCCATCATCAAGCCCGACGCGGTCGCGAAGAACGCGATCGGCGATATCTATGCCCGCTTCGAGAAGGCCGGCCTGAAAATCGCCGCCGCGAAGATGCTGCACCTTTCGCGCGACGACGCTGCGGGCTTCTACGCCGAACACGACGGTAAGCCTTTTTTCGACGCGCTCCTGGAATTCATGACTTCCGGCCCGGTGATGGTGCAGGTTCTCGAAGGTGAGAACGCCGTAGCGACGAATCGCGAGCTCATGGGGGCCACCAATCCCAAAGACGCGGCTGCGGGCACGATCCGCGCGGACTTCGCCGAGTCGATCGACGCCAACGCAGTCCATGGCTCGGATGCGCCTGCATCTGCGGCGCGCGAGATCGCCTACTTCTTCGGCGCGCTCGAAGTTCACGCACGGGGCTGAAGGTGACCGGGGCCGAGCAGATGCTGGAAGCGGCGACCGATCGCCGAGTGAATCTGCTCGGCCTCTCGCAGGCTGCCCTCAAGGAATTCTTCGCAGGACTTGGCGAGAAGCCCTTCCGAGCGACGCAGGTCATGAAGTGGCTGCATCATCGCGATGTAGACGACTTTGCCGAGATGACCGACCTCTCCCGTGCGCTTCGCGAGCGCCTTGAAGCGTGTGCGGAAGTGCGCATGCCGGAGATCGTGAGTGCACACGTGTCGGCAGATGGCACGCGCAAGTGGCTGCTTTCGCTGGCTGACGGGCAGCGCGTTGAAATGGTGTTCATCCCCGAGAAGGACCGCGGGACGCTCTGCATTTCATCCCAGGTTGGCTGTGCCCTCGACTGCAGTTTCTGCGCCACCGGCAAGCAGGGCTTCAATCGCAACCTGTCACCTGCGGAGATCGTCTCGCAGGTGCGCCTCGCGGTGCGCGCGCTGCGCGATGTGGACCTCGGGCGGCCGAAGGCGGTCACCAACGTCGTCCTCATGGGCATGGGCGAGCCGCTGCTGAATTTCGACGCGGTCACGGAAGCGATCTCGATCCTCCTTGATGACCTCGGCTACGGGATTTCCAAGCGTCGCCTGACCCTGTCAACGGCGGGCGTCGTACCTGCAATTCGCAAGCTTGCGGAAGTAACGGACGTCGCGCTTGCCGTGTCGCTGCATGCGCCGACGGATGCCTTGCGTGACCAACTCGTACCGATCAATCGCCGCTATCCGATCGCAGAGCTTCTCGACGCGTGCCGTGAGTATCTTTCCGGGATGGGCGAGTGGCGTTCGATCACTGTTGAATACACGCTCATGGATGGGGTGAACGACGGCGTCGAGCAGGCGGAACAGCTCGCTGATCTGCTCGACGATATGCGCGAGAAGGTCAAGCTGAATCTCATTCCGTTCAATCCGTTCCCCGGATCAGGCTACGAGCGGCCGAGTAACACGCGCGTCCGCGCCTTCCAGACCTTCCTCCTGAACCGCGGGTTTGCGACCATGCTGCGCACGACCCGTGGCGATGATATCGACGCGGCCTGCGGGCAGCTTGCCGGCAAGTTCGATGATCGAACGAAGCGCCGCGAACGCTACATCGCGAGACTGAAGGATCATGGTGCGATCACTCACGTGCATCCGCGAGCCCAGGCGCCGAACGAAGAGGCCCGCAGCGGCGCCGATGTTCGTGGTGATTGAGCGCCTGCCCGCGTTGCTCGCGGTTGCCGGCCTCACGGCGTTCCTCGGCGGCTGTGCGAGTAACGATGCCGAGCCGGAGACCGTAGTGACGTTGCCGCCGTCTGCGCCACTGCAGCCGGCGCCCCTCGCCGCGCGCATCAAAGCGCAGCTCGACCTTGCGGAGGGCTACATTGCCGTTGGCGACGCATCTCGCGCCCGCCCGGCGCTCGAGCGCGCCCTGGAACTGGATGCGCGCAACAGCACCACGCACGATCTCTTTGGTCGTCTCTACCAGATGCAGGGGGACGCTGAACTCGCCGAGCGTCACTTTCGCATGGCTGTGCGGTCCGATGGCAGTAATGCGCGTGCGCGCAACGACTACGGGGTCTTTCTCTACCAGCAGGGTCGCTATCGCGATGCGGTCGAGCAGCTCGAACGGGCGGCGGAAGATCCTGACAGTCCGAGCCGGCCGGTCGCCTATGAGAACCTCGGCCTTGCGAACCTGAAAGCGGGCGACCGAACTGGTGCGCAGTCAGCTTTTTCACGCGCCGTAATGCTCGATCGCCGCATGCAGATCTCGCTCCTCGAGTTGGCGGAGCTCAGCTTCGGCGACGATGAATTCGAATCGGCTGCGACTTGGTACCAGCGGTATCGACTCGTCGCCCCACGGCAGAGCGCCCGCAGCCTCTGGCTGGGCCTGCGCCTCGCGCGCGCGGCGGGTGACGTCGATCAGGAGGCGAGCTACGCGCTGCAGCTGAAGAATCTGTTTCCGCTGTCGGCCGAATACCAGAGCTATCGTGAGACTGTTGGCGGTGGCTGATTCGATGCTTGAATCCAGCGATGCGGACGACGTCGCCGCGAGCGAAGGGGAGTGCTCGCCGGACGGGTCCGGTGAGGGCGACCGCGCGGACACCGCAAGCGTGCCTCTCGACGCGGAGGTGGCCGGCGAGCGCTCGCCGAGCGCCGGCACGCGCTTGCGGGAAGCTCGAGAGGCACGGGGGCTGTCGCAGGCGGATCTTGCAAGAACCCTTAACCTCCAGCTGCGTACTGTCGAGGCGCTTGAGTGCGACGACGACGCGCGGTTGCCGGGTCCGGCCTTCGTTCGTGGCTATCTTCGTTCTTATGCGCGCCTCATGGGCATGGATCCTGAACCCCTGCTGGTCGATCATCAGACCCGCACGGGCGGCGTCGTGCCCGAGGTGCATGCATCGCCGCGGCTCGAGCGCGAAGACGCGCAGCCGGGTGTGCTGCGGCAGCGTCCTAGGCTGATCATGGTGATTGCCGCGCTCCTGCTGGCGCTGATCGGCTGTACGTGGCTGTTGCTCCAGCGTCCTGAGCTCTTCGACACGATGCTCTCCTTGCACGCGGAACCGAGCGCAAGCGACGCCGCAGGCCGGAGCGTCGAACGCGCGCCGGCGCCGGCGGCTGTCGTTGACGGAGCTCGCGACGGGCTATCCGTCGCCGTTGCGCGCGTGAGGCTCGATTCTGCCCCGGCAATGACGCCCACTGATGACGGAGACGATGGCGAGCGCGCACTGCCTGTCGCCGCTGAGATTGATGTGGCGGCCGCGCCTGCAGGCGCGGTCCCCGATGAGGTGCGCAGGATCGCGACGGGCGGGGCCGACGCGAGACCGGCCGGCCCGCAGGACGCGCCGGCGGCGGGCGCGGCAGAGCTTCAAACCGGCGCGGCCGCAGTCCTCGTGACGACGGCGAATGCGATCGAGGACGACCTCAGCACCGAGGAAGACGGCGGCGACATCGTCAGGATTCGGAGCGTCGACGGCCGAAATCTGCGCGTCCTGGCGGGCGGCGATGAGCATCTGCGGTTCACCTTCGAAGGTGAGTGCTGGGTGCATGTCCGCGACGCGGAGGGTCAATCTGTCTATCAGGATCTGAACCGGAGCGGTGAGACGGTCGAGCTTTGGGGGCAGGCGCCCTTTCGTATCCGCCTGGGCTATGCGCCAGCCGTTACGCTGATCTACAACGGATCGCGCGTCGCGTTGCGTCCGTTCACACGCAACGACGTTGCTAATCTGACGCTCGGACGCTGAAGGGAGGATCGCTCGTGTACTCGGACAATCCCATCCAACGCAGGCAAACGCGGCGGATCCACGTTGGCGACGTGCCGGTCGGCGGTGGCGCGCCGATCGCCGTCCAGAGCATGACGAATACAGAGACAACGGATGTTGAGGCGACCGTTGCGCAGATCCGCGCGCTCGAGGACGCAGGGGCGGATATCGTCCGCGTTTCCACGCCGTCCATGGAGGCTGCCGAGGCCTTCGGCGTCATCCGCGAGCGGGTTCGGGTGCCGCTTGTCGCCGACATTCACTACGACTATCGGATCGCGCTCAGGGTGCTCGAGCTCGGCGTCGATTGTGTGCGCATCAACCCCGGCAACATTGGTGCAGACGAGCGCGTGCGCGCCGTTGTTTCGTCCTGTCGCGATCGCGGTGTGCCCATCCGCATCGGGGTCAACGCAGGCTCTCTTGGCAAGCGCCTGCTGAAGAAATACGACAACGAGCCCTGTCCCGAAGCCATGGTCGAGTCCGCGCTCTATCACATGGACATTCTCGAGCGATTGGATTTCCACGACTACAAGATTTCGCTGAAGGCATCGGACATCTTCATGACCGTAGACGCCTATCGCCGACTCGCCTCGCAGACCGACAAGCCCTTTCATCTCGGTATCACTGAGGCCGGGGGGCTGCGATCGGGCACGGTCAAGTCGGCGATCGGCCTTGGCATGCTGCTCTACGAGGGCATCGGTGACACGCTGCGCGTGTCGCTTGCGGCTGATCCCGTCGAGGAGATCAAGGTTGGCTTCGACACGCTGAAGTCGTTACGCCTGCGCACGCGCGGCATCAATTTCGTTGCCTGCCCGAGCTGCTCACGCCAGAACTTCGATGTCATCGGGACCATGAACGAGCTCGAAAAGCGCCTTGAGGACGTCACCATTCCGATGGACGTCGCGGTCATCGGCTGCGTGGTGAACGGGCCGGGCGAGGCCCTGAAGGCAGAGGTGGGCCTCACCGGTGCGCCCGCGCAATCGCTTGTCTATCTCGACGGAAAGCCGGCGAAGAAGCTGCCGAATGAGGACTTGGTCGACGCGCTCGAGCGCGTTGTGCGCGAACGCCTCGAAGAAAAAGCGGCCCAGGAAGCCGACATCATCGCGCGCGACTGAGCGCCGCCGGAGACCATGTCCCATGAGTAAGCTTCAATCGGTGCGCGGCATGCAGGACGTGCTCCCCGGCGACAGCGCGCGCTGGCGCTGGGTCGAGGACCGTGTCGCCGACGTGCTCGACCGATTCGGCTATCGACAGATTCGCATGCCGCTCCTGGAAGACACGCGCCTGTTCGCTCGTGGCGTCGGCGAGACCTCGGACATCGTCGAGAAGGAGATGTATACCTTTGACGATCGCGGGGGCGATTCGGTCACCCTGCGTCCCGAAGGGACTGCCGGTTGCGTTCGGGCCTGCGAGCAGCATGGCCTGCTGTACAACCAGACCCAACGACTCTGGTACCGAGGCCCGATGTTCCGTTACGAGCGTCCGCAGAAAGGACGCTATCGCCAGTTCGAGCAGATCGGGGTCGAGTGTTTCGGGCTTGCCGGGCCGGACATCGACTTCGAGCTGTTGCAATTGACCGCTGAACTCTGGCGTGTGCTCGGCGTCGATCAGGCGGTGCGTCTGGAGCTCAATACGCTCGGCACGTCCGAAGCAAGATCGGCCTGGCGCGGGGCGCTCGTCGACTATCTTCGTCCCTTCGAGGCGGAGCTCGACGAAGACAGTCGCCGGCGCCTCGAGCGCAATCCGATGCGCATCTTCGACTCCAAGGTCGAGCGCACGAGAGAGATCATCGCGGGCGCGCCGGCCTTCGATCATTGGCTTGACGCTGACTCGCGCGCGCACTTCGAGCATTTGCAGGAGCGCCTCGCGGGGGCGGGCATCGAGGCCGTGATCAACCCGATGCTGGTCCGCGGGCTCGATTACTACAGCCGTACGGTGTTCGAGTGGACCACCGAAGCGCTCGGTGCCCAGGGCACGGTCTGCGGTGGAGGTCGCTACGACGGCCTTGTCGAACTACTCGGCGGTCGGCCCACGCCCGGCATTGGTTTCGCGATGGGGATCGATCGACTGTTGCTGCTTGCGCAGGCATGCGCTTCGCTGCCTGAAGACATCGATCGCGCAGTCGACGCCTACCTCGTGCCCATGGACGACGCGGCGAGCGGCGCTGCCTTCGAGCTGGCGGGGCACCTGCGAAGCGCCCTTCCGCGTCTGCGCGTGCAGGTGCACTGCGGCGGCGGCAAGGTCAAGGCGCGCATGAAGCGTGCGGACGGCAGCGGTGCCGAGATGGCGCTGCTCCTTGGAGAAGATGAACTTGCTTCAGGGACCGTGACCTTGAAGCACCTGCGCACGGATGACGCGCAACAGACGTTGACGCGCGCAGCGTTGATCGATCAACTGCGCGGCCCATATGGCTGAACGTTTCGATCCCACGCCCGAGCGGGCGGGGTGCGTTGGGCCGCATGTTTCGGAGAGCAAGACCCGTGAGTGAGTACCGCAGCGACGAGGAAACCGTCGAACAGATCCAGCGCTTCTGGCGCGAGAACGGCATTTCGCTTGTCGTGACCGTTGTCCTGGCGCTTGGCGGCGTCCTGGGTTGGCGTGCCTGGCAGGACGCGCAGGCAGCGGAAATCGGTGCGGCGTCGGCGAGCTACAGCGCCTGGAGCGATGCGCTGCTTGAAGATGAAGGTGATGCGAAAGCGGCTGCGGACGCCCTCCGCGAGGCGCACCCGAACTCGGCCTACGTGAGTCTGATCGGCTTTCAGGAAGCTCAGCAAGCGGTCCTCGCGGGAGACCTGGACGCGGCTCGCCGCGCTCTGATCGGCGTACTCGGGGCTGAGCTTCCGGCAGCGTTCCATGACGTTGCTCGCATGCGTCTTGCGCGGCTCGAGCTTGCGGCCGATGACCCATCGGCGGCGCTCGCGCGCCTCGACGGGATCGCGGGCAGCGACGATCTCGTTGCGGCTCTTGAGCTCCGCGGTGACGCCAACGTCGCCCTGGGTGACCTGGCGGCAGCGCGCGCGGCGTATGCCGCGGCGATCGATGCAGCAGAGCGCACCGGCTCCGCCGGTCGACCTCTGCTGGAGATGAAGCGAGATGATCTGGCGCCGACGCCCGTCGTCGCTGGTGCGTCGGAGACGCTCTGATGACTGAAGTTTCCGCCCGGCCGGCGTTCTGGTCGCGCTGCCTGGTTCTGTGCTCCGTTCTCGGCCTCTGCGGCTGCAGCACGCTGAGTTCGCTGAATCCTTTTGGTGGCGATGATGATGAGCTCGGTCCCGCGCCGCTTATGGACTTCGAGCCCGAGGGCCGCGTCACGGAACTCTGGGACGCGCGGATCGGAGAGGGGCTCGGCAATCGCTACACGCGCATCCGGCCGGCCATCGACGACGATGTTCTCTACGTAGCGGATGCCTACGGCATCGTCGAAGCGCGTGATCTCGCAACCGGTGACCGCCGCTGGCAGACGCGCGTCGGTCGTCCGGACGGCTCCGTCCTCGGTAATCTCGTGTTCTGGGGGCGTGATGACGATGGCGGAAGTTTTGTCACCGGCGGCGTCGGGCTCGGTGAGGATCGGCTGTTTCTCGGCACGGAGGACGGCGAACTGATTTCGCTGCGGACCGAGGACGGCAGCGAGGTCTGGCGAACGCAGATGTCGAGCGAGGTGCTTGCGCCTGCAGCGGCAGGGGACGGTCAGGTATTCGCCATGACGCTGGACGGTCGTCTCACGGCGTTGTCGCTGAGCGACGGCGCGCGCAACTGGTCCTACGACACTCAGGTACCAGTGCTCACCCTGCGCGGTACGAGTACGCCCGTGTACAGCGACCCCATCATTTTCGCTGGTTTTGCTAACGGTCGCCTGACGGCGCTGCGCGGCGAAAGCGGCGAGGTCATCTGGGAGCATGTGGTCGCGCTGCCCAGTGGCCGATCGGAGCTCGAGCGGATCTCTGACCTCGATGCGTCGCCCCTTATCACGCCGGCGGGCGCATTCATTGCGAGCTATCAGGGCGCGATCAAGTCGCTCCGCCTGCTCGACGGCTCTGTGCAGTGGGAGCGTCCTGTCTCAACGTTCTCCGAGCTTGCCGAGGGTTATGGCCAGATCTACAACACGGATGAAGAAGGCATCATCCGCGCGTTCGACCAGGTGTCCGGCAACGTTGTCTGGGAACAGGGCGGTCTGATTCGTCGCGGCGTGACCGGCCCGGCCGTGTTCGGCCCCTGGCTGGCTGTGGGTGACTTTGAAGGCTACGTCCACCTCTTTGCGCAGTCGGACGGTCGTCCCGTGGCGCGTCTGAAGGTTGATGGAGACGGCATTCGAAACTCGCCCGTTGCCGTCGATGATCGGCTGATCGTGCAGGGCAACGGCGGCCGTCTGGGCGTCTACCGCTTCCAGCGCGGCGAGCGCTGAGGTCGAGTCGGCGCTCATGGCTCGCGTCATTGCGCTCGTCGGCCGACCGAACGTCGGTAAATCGACGCTCTTCAATCGCCTCACCCGCTCGCGCGATGCTCTAGTTGCGGACTTTCCCGGCCTGACGCGCGATCGCCAATACGGTCTTGCGCGCCTCGACGATGGCCCCTGCATTGTCATCGACACGGGCGGACTTTCCGGCGAAGAGGCCGGCATCGACGAGGCCATGGCGAAGCAGACGCTCGCTGCGGTCGAAGAAGCCGATCTGGTGCTGCTCATGGTCGATGCGCGTTCGGGCATTTCAGCGGGCGATACCCTGATCGCCGATCGGCTGCGACGCATGGGCCGCGATGCCCTTCTCGTCCTCAACAAGGTGGATGGCGTCGGGGATGAGGCGGCGCTGGCGGAGTTCGCCGAGCTCGGATTCTCCGATGTGTTTCCTGCGTCCGCGGCGCACGGGCGCGGTATGCGTCAGCTCATGGAGACGATTGGTGAACGTCTTCCCCCCGAGGACGCAGGGGCCGATGAGGCATTCATCCGCGGTATTGCCATTGGTGTTGTCGGGCGACCGAACGTCGGCAAGTCCACCTTGGTCAATCGCCTCCTCGGCGAGGACCGGGTTGTCGTCTACGACGAGGCCGGAACGACGCGAGACTCGATCTACATTCCCTACGATCGGGACGGTGAGCCCTACACGCTGATCGACACTGCCGGGGTGCGCCGACGAGGGCGCATCGGTGAGTCGGTCGAGAAGTTCAGCGTCGTGAAGACCCTCGAGGCCATCGATCGGGCTTCCGTCGTCGTATTGGTGGTCGATGCGCGCGAAGGGCTTGTGGAACAGGATCTGCACCTGCTCGGTACGATTATCGAGCATGGCCGAGCGGTGGTCCTCGCCGTGAACAAATGGGACGGGATGACGCCGGAGCAGCGCGATCAGGTGCGCAGGGAACTCGATCGCAAGCTCGACTTCGCCCCCTGGATCCGAATACACCTTATCTCCGCGCTGCATGGTTCGGGCGTTGGCAAGCTCTATGATGCGGTGGGCGAAGCGGATGCCGCGGCCGGTATCGACTTCGCAACGCCCAAGCTGACCGCGACGCTTGAGGAGGCGGTTCGCGAGCATACGCCACCGCTTCGCCAGGGGCGGCGCATCAAGCTTCGCTATGCGCACCAGGGGGGCTCAAGGCCACCGGTAATCGTCGTGCACGGCACGCAGACCGAGCATCTGCCTGCCTCCTACCAGCGTTTCCTGGAGAACCGGTTTCGGCAGCGCTTCGGTCTCGTGGGAACGCCAATCCGCGTCGAGTTTCGCAGCGGTTCGAACCCCTATGCCGGGCGTCGGAACACGCTGACGCCACGGCAGGAACGCAAGCGCAAGCGGATGATGAAGCACATCAAGAAGCGCTCGCGCTAACCTCAGCGTCGGGGTCGGCTTCGATGTCGATCTCGCGAACCTCGACCTGTATCCGCCCTTCGGCCAATTGCGCCGTCAGGCGTTCGCCGATCTCGGCGTCGCGCGCGCGCTTCAGGACTTCCCCGAAGCGCGCATCTTCCTCGGCGGGGCGCGCGAGGATGGCATAGCCGCGTTCGACCACACCCAGAGGGCTCAACGCCTGCAGCGCGCGGGACAGGCGCTCGAGTTCCGATCGGGCGAGCGCGTCACGCCGCGCCATCGCTGCCCTCAGCCGGCGTTCGAGCGCGTTGATCGCCAGGGCGCGACGAGCCGTGTCGCGTCGCGGATCGAGCTGAGTGAGGCGTCGCTGCAGCGCCGACAGCCCATCTTTACCGCGCGACAGGCGTGCGCGAGGGCTCAGGGTGCGTAGGCGGCGTGCAAGGTTTCTCAGTTGCTCGCTCCGCCGCGCCATGCGTGCGTGCTGTTGTCGCTCAAGGCGGAGGCCGAGCTCGTCAACGCGCTGTGTCCGCTCCGCGATCAAGGTTGCGGGATCGCGCAGGCGTGCCCGGCGGGTGGCGAGTGCCGTTTCCACCGCGTCCAGCTGCCGGCGCTGCGCGAGCGTCATGGCGCGGCTCAGACTGAGCACGCGGCGCTTCCAGGCACTGGCATCCGGCGTCGCGAGCTCCGCGGCAGCGGAGGGCGTGGGCGCGCGTAAATCGGCAATGAAATCAGCGATGGTGAAGTCCGTCTCGTGGCCCACGGCCGAAATGACGGGTACCGGGCAGGCAGCTATTGAGCGCGCGACGCCCTCATCGTTGAAGCACCAGAGATCCTCGAGGGAGCCGCCACCGCGACCGGTGATTACGACGTCCGGCGCGATGTCCGGAGTCCCGCACATGCGCTCGATGCGTCTGAACGCCGCAATGAGCTCTGCGGGTGCTGCCTCACCCTGTACGGCAGAGGGCAGAAGCACGATCTCGGCGAGGGGCCAGCGCCGTCCGAGGACGGTAAGCAAGTCGCGCACGGCGGCGCCGCTGGGCGAAGTGATCAATGCGATCCTGTGCGGCGCCGCCGGCAGTGGGCGCTTGCGGGCGTCTTCGAAGAGACCTTCATCTGCAAGGCGCCGACGCAGTTGTTCGAAAGCGAGCCGCAGGGCGCCTTCACCGGCGGGCTCCATGGACTCGACGATGAGCTGAAACTCGCCGCGCCCCGTGTAGAGGCTGACGCGCGCACGGAGCAGTAGTCTGCCGCCGGCCTCGGGCGTGAAGGGGACGCGCGTGTTCCTGCCCTTGAACATGGCGCAGCGCACCTGGGCTGTGCGGTCCTTGAGGGTGAAGTACCAGTGGCCGGATGCGGGGCGAGAGAAGTTTGAAAGCTCGCCCTCTATCCAGACCAGACCGAAGCGTTCCTCCAGCGTGATCTGCGCTTCTGCGTTCAGCATCGAGGGCGTAAGGATGCGCCGCGTCGGATCGTCGGAAAGGGGGCTCATCAGCGTGATGCTAGGGAGCCGGGAGGGCGGGCGTCCAGCACCTTCGATCCGCACCTTCGATCGCAGTGAGTGTTTACGGCGCGGGCGCCGGCGCGTAGAGTTGCGCGCTTATTTTTGAGGGGGCCACCATGCTGCGGATCGCCCACGACGCTCTTACGTTCGATGACGTTCTGCTCCTGCCTGCCTACTCCGAAGTCCTGCCCTCGCAAGTCTCCACCGCCTCTCGCCTGACCCGGAACATCGAGCTTCAGATACCGCTCGTTTCCGCCGCCATGGATACGGTGACGGAAGCCCGGCTTGCGATTGCCATCGCGCAGGAAGGCGGCATCGGCATTGTTCACAAGAACATGACGATCGAGCAGCAGGCGCGCGAGGTGCGGGCCGTGAAGAAGTACGAGTCGGGGGTGATCAAGGACCCGATCACGATCGGCCCGGACGCCACGATCGGTCAATTGGTCGAGTTGACGCGCGAACGCGGGATCTCCGGCGTGCCCGTTGTTTCCGGCGACGCGCTCCTGGGCATCATTACCAGTCGCGACGTGCGTTTCGAGTCGCGCATGGAATCGCCCGTGCGCGACGTCATGACGGCGCGGGAGAATCTCGTGACGGCGTCCGAAGGTGCTCCTGCCGAACAGATCCGGGAGCTGCTGCACCGTCATCGCATCGAGAAGGTGCTGCTGGTAAACGATGCCTTTGAATTGCGCGGTATGGTGACCGTAAAGGACATCAACAAGGCGCAGATGTACCCGTCGGCTTGCAAGGATGCGGACGGCCGGCTCCGCGTCGGCGCCTCCGTTGGGACGTCTGCGGAAACCGAGGCGCGCGTCGCCGCACTCGTCGAGGCGGGCGTCGACGTCATCGTTGTCGATACGGCGCACGGCCATTCCCGCGGAGTCCTTGATCGCGTTCGCTGGGTGAAAGAGAAGTTCCCCGATCTCGATGTGATTGGTGGCAACGTCGCGACTGCTGCGGCCGCCCGCGCGCTCGCTGAAGCGGGTGCGGACTGCGTCAAGGTCGGTATTGGCCCCGGATCGATCTGCACCACCCGTATCGTCACTGGCATTGGCGTGCCGCAGATCACCGCCGTTGCCGAAGTGGCAGCGGCCCTCGCGGAATTCGACGTGCCCCTCATCGCCGATGGCGGTATCCGCTACTCGGGCGACGTCGCGAAAGCCATTGCCGCGGGCGCGCACTGCGTGATGATCGGTAGCCTGCTTGCGGGCACCGAAGAAGCGCCGGGCGAGGTCGAGCTGTTCCAGGGGCGGACCTACAAGGCCTATCGCGGCATGGGCTCCCTCGGCGCCATGGCGCAAAGCAACGGCTCGTCCGATCGCTATTTCCAGGGCTCCGAGCGAGATGCGTCCAAGCTCGTGCCCGAGGGGATCGAGGGCCGCGTGCCTTACAAGGGCGCAATGGGCGCCATCGTCCATCAGCTCGTAGGTGGACTCCGGTCCTCCATGGGCTACACCGGTTCGCCGGACATCGACACGATGCGCACGCGACCCGAGTTTTCCCGCGTGACGCACGCAAGCATGATCGAGAGCCATGTCCACGACGTGGCGATCACCAAGGAGCCGCCGAACTACCCGCTCAGCTGATAGGGGCTGCACGGGCGGCGGTGACCGTGATTCAAGCGGGCGCGTTGCGCCCGCCCGAACGGAGCGGCGGAGTGAGCCAGGACGCGCAGCGCGGGCATGACATTCACGACGAGAACATTGTCGTCCTCGATTTCGGGTCTCAGTACACGCAGTTGATCGCGCGGCGTGTGCGTGAGCTCGGCGTGTTCTGCGAGATTCTGCCCTTCGACGTCGAACTCTCGGTGATTGCCGAACGCGGTCCTCGGGGCGTCGTGCTGTCGGGAGGGCCCGAGTCTGTCACTGCCGCGGAGACGCCGCGAGCGCCGGACGGTGTGTTCGACCTGGGGGTGCCCGTGCTCGGCATCTGCTATGGCATGCAGACCATGGCGGGCCAGCTCGGTGGCACGGTTGAAGGGTCGGATGAGCGCGAGTTCGGCCATGCGCGCGTCGATGTCACGGAAGACTGCTCGATTCTCGACGGACTCTCGGATGCGCGTGAAGATGCTGCGCCGGCCCTCGATGTCTGGATGAGCCATGGCGACCGCGTCGCTGCGCTGCCCTCCGGTTTCCGCGTGGTCGGCACGTCGGCGAACGCGCCGATCGCTGCGATGGCGGATGAGCACCGTCATTTCTATGGCGTCCAGTTTCATCCCGAGGTCACGCACACGCGCCAGGGGCAGGCCATCCTGCGCCGCTTCGTGCGTGAGATCTGTCACTGCGAGGGACTCTGGACCGCAGCGAACATCGTCGAGGACGCGATCACCCAGGTTCGCGCGCAGGTTGGCGAAGGGCGCGTGATTCTCGGGCTCTCGGGCGGTGTCGACTCGTCGGTTGTCGCTGCGCTTCTGCATCGCGCGATCGGTGAGCAACTCACCTGCGTGTTCGTCGACAACGGTCTCCTCCGCCTGCATGAGGGCGACGCTGTCATGGAGGCCTTTGCGCAGGCGACCAGCAACAGCTTCGATCTGAACATCGTGCGGGTCGATGCAGAGGACGAGTTCATGAACGCGCTTGCAGGCGTTGATGAACCGGAGCGCAAGCGGAAGATCATCGGCGAGAAATTCGTCGAGGTCTTCGAGCGCGAGGCGAAGCGTATCGAAGGCGCTCGCTTCCTCGCTCAGGGGACGATCTATCCCGACGTGATCGAATCGGCGGCGTCGAAGTTCGGCAAGGCTCACGTGATCAAGAGCCACCACAACGTAGGCGGCCTGCCCGAGCGCATGGCGCTCGAGCTCGTGGAGCCGTTGCGCGAGCTGTTCAAGGACGAGGTGCGCCGCATCGGCCTCGAACTCGGCTTGCCGGCGGAACTGATCCACCGCCACCCGTTCCCTGGACCGGGTCTTGGGGTACGTATCCTGGGCGAGGTCAACAAGGAATACGCAGATCTGCTCCGCGAGGCCGACGCAATCTTCATCGATGAGCTCCGGGCCGCGGGCTGGTACGAGAAGGTCTCGCAGGCGTTCACGGTGTTCCTGCCGGTAAAGTCCGTCGGCGTCGTAGGCGACCAGCGTCGCTATGAATACGTTGTTGCCCTGCGAGCCGTGGAGACCATCGACTTCATGACCGCGCACTGGGCAGAGCTGCCGCATGATCTGCTCGCACGCACGTCCTCGCGCATCATCAACGAGATCTCCGGCATTTCCCGGGTCGTCTATGACATTTCCGGCAAGCCGCCTGCGACCATCGAGTGGGAGTAGGCCGTGGACGCGCTCCGCAGCGTTTGGCTCAGTGGTCGCCCGGCGTGCAGGGTAGGGGCGTGAGCGAAGCGGACGATGCCGCATGTGAGGACGAACGCTGGCTCGATCGTGCGCTTGAGCTTGCGCGTCTGGGTGGGGCGGAGGGCGAGGTGCCGATCGGCGCCGTGGTCGTCCGCGGCGGCGAAGTGCTCGGCGAAGGCTGGAATTGCCCCGTGGGAAGTCGTGACCCCACGGCGCACGCTGAGATCGTCGCGCTGCGTGCGGCGGCAAGGCGCGTCGGGAATTACCGGCTGTCCGGGGCGACCCTCTACGTGACGATCGAGCCGTGCACGATGTGCGCAGGCGCCCTCGTCCATGCGCGCATTGCGCGCCTCGTCTACGGGGCGCCAGAGCCGCGCTCCGGAGCCATTCGATCGTCCGCCCGGGCGCTCGAGACGCCGGGTCTCAATCATCATGTGGACGTGTGCGGCGGCGTGCGCGCCGAGGCGGCCGCTCGACTCATGCAGGACTTCTTCCGCGCGCGGCGTGGGGCGAGAGAGAAAGGGGACACATCTTCGTGAGCGACGTGGATGCGGGCGGATTCGTTGTCGAGCTGGATGGCGGCCAGGCGCTCTCGAGCTTTCGGGCCGAGGGTCTTCAGGAGGCTGCACAGGCGCGCGATGCGGTCGCCCCGAGCGCTGCTCGGTATGTGCACTTCGTTCAGCTGGCACGCGATCTGGCGCCCGCTGAGCAATCGCGACTCGAGGCGCTGCTGCGCTACGGGGACGCGCTCGGCGGGGTCGCCGCCCCGGTGCTTGCGACCACTGTGCCGCGACCGGGGACGATCTCGCCCTGGTCGAGCAAGGCAACCGACATCCTTCGGAGCTGTGGCCTCGACGCCGTGATGCGCGTGGAGCGCGGCATACGCTGGTACGGGCCGGGCACCACTGAAGCGATCGCTGATCTGCTCCACGACCGCATGACGGAGGTGCTGCTGGCGCCGGCAAGCGACGCCTCGCTTTTGTTCGCCCAGCAGGCCCCCCGCGCATTGGCGCGCGTGCCGCTGCTGGAGGGCGGCCGGCCCGCCCTCGAGATCGCAAATCGTGAGCTTGGCCTCGCGCTCGCCGACGACGAGATGGATTATCTGGTTCGGGCCTTTGCAGCCCTTGAGCGCGATCCGACCGACGTCGAACTCATGATGTTCGCCCAGGCGAACTCCGAGCACTGTCGGCACAAGATCTTCAACGCCCGGTGGCAGGTCGATGGCGAAGCGCAGGACCGATCCCTGTTCGCCATGATCAAGCACACCTTTGAAGCCGTGAACGGCCGAGGCGTGCTGTCCGCCTACGCCGATAACGCTGCTGTAGTCGAGGGTCCGGTGGCGGGTCGTTTCTTCCCTAACCCGCGCACGCATCGCTATGAATCCGTTCGTGAGCCGATTCATACGCTCATGAAGGTTGAGACGCACAACCATCCGACGGCGATCGCCCCCTTCCCGGGAGCGGCCACGGGTTCTGGCGGCGAGATCCGCGACGAGGGGGCCGTGGGGCGAGGATCGAAGCCAAAGGCCGGTTTGGTCGGGTTCACAACCTCGCATCTCTGCCTTCCGGGCGATCCGCAGCCCTGGGAGCAGGGCATTGGTCGCCCTGACCGCATCGCTTCGCCTCTGCAGATCATGCTCGAAGGGCCCATCGGTGCGGCCAGCTTCAACAACGAGTTCGGTCGCCCGGCGCTCACTGGCTATTTCCGCACCTTCGAGCAGGCGGTAGACCTCGGGAACGGGCCTGAGCAGCGCGGGTATCACAAGCCGATCATGATCGCGGGCGGTCTCGGCAACGTGCGCAGCGAGCACGTTGAGGCGGACCCCGTCGTGCCGGACGCGCCGCTTGTCGTCCTCGGTGGTCCGGCCATGCTGATCGGGCTTGGCGGCGGTGCAGCGTCTTCTATGGATACCGGGGCGTCGGATGCGGGGCTCGACTTTGCCTCGGTGCAGCGCGGCAACCCGGAGATGCAGCGGCGCTGCCAGGAAGTGCTCGATGCGTGCTGGGCGCTCGGGGACGCTAATCCGATCGCTCTCGTGCACGACGTCGGCGCGGGTGGCCTGTCGAACGCGCTCCCGGAACTGGTGAAGGACGGCGGCGTCGGTGGCGCCTTCGATCTGCGCGCGGTGCCGAGCGCCGATGCCGGACTGTCGCCCCTGGAACTCTGGTGCAACGAATCGCAGGAGCGCTACGTGCTCGCCCTGCATCCCGATCGCTTGCCGGCGTTCGAGGCGCTGTGTGCGCGTGAGCGCTGCCCCTACGCGGTGGTCGGGCGTGCGGTGGCTGACGCGCGTCTCGACGTTGCGGATCCCCTGCTCACCGAGTCGCCGGTGGAATTGCCTCTTTCGCTGCTCTTCGGCAACACGCCTCGCCTGGAGAAGCGCTACGCGACGGCGCAGCGTCGTCCGGCGCCGCTGGAGCTGGCGGACGTCGATTTCGCCGAGGCGCTCGATCGCGTACTCCGCTATCCAGCCGTGGGCAGCAAGTCGTTCCTGATCACGATCGGCGATCGCTCCATCACGGGGCTGGTGGCGCGTGATCAGTTCGTCGGTCCGTGGCAGGTGCCCGTCGCCGACGTAGCGGTGACCTCCGTCGCCTTCGACACCGTTGCCGGAGAAGCCATGGCGATGGGGGAGCGCACGCCCCTCGCCCTTGTCGATGCCGCCGCCGCGGCACGCATGGCCGTTGGTGAGGCGTTGACCAATCTGGTCGCTGCGGACGTGTCCGATGTGTCCAGCGTGCGACTGTCAGCGAACTGGATGGCCGCTTCTGGCGATCCGCATGAAGATCAGGGCCTCTTCGAGGCTGTGCGAGCGGTCGGCATGGAATTGTGCCCGGCCCTGGGCATAGCCATTCCGGTCGGCAAGGACTCTCTGTCCATGCGGACGGTCTGGGAAGACGCCGGCGCAGCGCGGGCCGTGACGTCGCCCGTTTCGCTCATCGTCTCCGCATTTGCGCCAGCATCTGACGTCCGACGCACCCTTACGCCGGAACTCGTGCGCGGTGAGGCCACGGAGCTGCTCTGCGTCGATCTGGGCCGAGATCGTTTTGGTGGCTCCGTGCTCGCCCAGGTCTATGGTCAGCTTGGCGATGTGGCGCCTGATGTCGATGCGCCGGCCGAGATCGCCGCGCTCTATCGCGCGATGGCTGAATTGCGCGCAACGGATCGGATTCTTGCCTGCCATGATCGCTCCGATGGCGGCCTCGTCGTGGCGGCGCTCGAGATGGCTTTCGCGGCGCGGACCGGCATCGAGCTCGATGTTGGCGCAGGTCGAGATCCGCTCGCGGCTGCCTTCGCAGAGGAACTCGGGCTTCTACTTCAGGTTCGAGCGCATGACGTGGACGGGGCGCTGGCCGTCTTCGAGCGCGAGGGTCTCGGAGATCGCGTTCGTCTGATCGGTCGCCCGGTCGAAGGCAAGGGTATCCGTATTCTCTGTGGGGACGCGTTGCTCTACGAGGGGCGCCTGGATGCGCTCCAGGCTCGCTGGAGCGAGACGAGCTGGCGCATGCAGCGGCTCCGTGACGATCCGGCGTGCGCGGATGAAGAGTTTGCGCGGATCACGGACGCGGATGAATCGGGGCTGACCGCTGCGGTCAAAGCGTCGCACTTCGAAGACGTCGCTGCGCCTTTTGTCGCGACGGGGGTGCGCCCGCGGATCGCTGTCCTTCGCGAGCAGGGCGTGAACGGGCAGATCGAGATGGCGGCGGCGTTCCACCACGCTGGCTTCGAGGCAGTAGACGTGCACGTCTCGGACGTAGCGGAAGGGCTCGCGCTCGACGACTTTCGGGGGCTGGTCGCCTGTGGCGGGTTTTCCTACGGCGACGTACTCGGCGCGGGAGAGGGCTGGGCGAAATCGATCCTCTATACGCCGCGGCTCACAGACGCCTTCGCAGCGTTCTTTCACCGCGGTGACACGTTCACGCTCGGGGTTTGCAATGGCTGTCAGATGCTTGCTTCGCTGGCCGCCCTCGTGCCCGGCGCAGAGCACTGGCCTCGCTTCGTGCGCAATCGCTCCGAGCAGTTCGAGGCGCGCCTGTCGCTGGTCCGCATAGAGTCCTCGCCGTCCGTGCTGCTGCGCGGCCTGGAGGGCGCGCGCGTCCCGATCGCTGTCGCGCATGGCGAAGGAAGGGTGCGCTTCGATTCGATACACGCGCAAGACACGGCGCAGGTCGCCATGCGTTATGTAGAAGGCGACGGCACGATCGCCTCGCGCTATCCCGCCAATCCCAACGGATCTCCCGGGGGGATCGCGGCGCTCGCGAGCAGCGATGGCCGCGCGACCATCATGATGCCGCACCCGGAACGGGTGTTTCTGACGCGCCAGCTGTCGTGGCATCCCGCTGACTGGCCCGAGATGTCGCCCTGGTCGAGCCTCTTCCGCAACGCTCGGGCGTGGGTGGGCTGATATTCCCTCAGGTCTCGCTGGCCGCCCGCTGGCGCGCGTCCCGCAGGGCACGTTCGAGTTGGGCGCGCACGAACGGTTTGCCTATGAAGCCGTGCGCGATGTCACCTGATTGGCCGAACGCATCTTCCGGTGATTGATAGCCGCTGATCATGATGATCGGAAGGCGCGGGAGGCGAGCCCGAAGGGCATCTGCGGTCTCCAGGCCGTTCATGCCGGGCATGTGCGCGTCGACCAACGCTGCGACGAGCTCTGGGGTCTCTGCGTTCAGGTGCGCGAGCGCCGCAGCGCCAGATGCCGCCTCGATCGCTTCGAAACCGAGCCGGCGCAGCATCTTTGCCGTGACCTGAAGCGAGGCAGGCTCGTCGTCGACCACGAGGACCGTGCCCGAGTCAGCGTGGTCATCTACCTCCGGCGCCTCCGGCGGCGGCGTGGCCTGGGCGGGCTTCGCTACCGGCGTCAAGTGCAGCTGTACTTCGAAACAGGCGCCGTGATCGACGTCGATCAGCGCCGCCGTACCGCCGTGGCGGCGCGCGACGGTTGCGACAGTTGCGAGTCCTAGACCGCGACCATCATCGCGGGTCGTGAAGAACGGATCGAAGATTCGGTCCCGGATGTCTTCTGGAATGCCGGGCCCTTCGTCGCGCATTCGCAGGCCGACGCGGCCAGGGTCATGGCTGTCCATGAACGTTTCGATGTGAATCCGGTCACCGCGCGTCGACACCTGGGCAGCGTTGCGCAGCAGGTTCAGGCAGAGCTGGCGTAGGCCCGCTTCGTCTGCTTCGAACAGTGGTAGCACGCTGGTGTGCGCGACTTCGATCTCTACCCCATCAGGTGCACGTGCTCGTTCGATTGCGGCGCAATCGTCCACCAGATGTTCGAAGTGGATGATGCTTTTGATGGTCGGACGACCGCCGGCGATGTCCAGAAGCTGCCGCGATAGGGCCAGCAAGGCGTTCGCCGAGCCCGAGATCATGGCAAAGGCTTCTTCCCGATCCTCCTCGTTCGTTGCCGCGCGCGCGAGGTCTGCGCCGCCAACGACGCCCATCAGGAGATTGTTGTAGTCGTGGGCAACTCCGGAAGCCATCACCCCAAGGCTCGCCAATTTTTCCTGCTCGATGGTTCGCGCAAGCGCAAGCTCCCGTTCGTCGATTGCGCGCTCCAGCGAAGCGCGGAGTTCGACGAGCTCTTCGATGGAGCGAATGCGCGCGTAGCGCAGGCCGAATCCCGAAAGGAACGAAATGAAGCAAATCGTGATGTCTGAGACATCCAGATTGGCCGTGCCCGCAAAGCGTACGGACGCGAGCAGACTCACGGTCCAGACCGCAATTGCGACGAGCATGTGAGTGCGTTCCAGAATCAGGTAAAGAATGCCGATCGCGAGCACGCCGAAAAGCTGCAGGGAAGGATTGGCGCCGGTCGCAGAAAAGCTGCCGATCATGATCGAGATGTAGGCGGCGGTCGCCACTGTTGCGGCGCCGATCTGCTGCGGAGGACGACGCCACCACCAAAAGCCCAGGCCAACGAAACAGCCGTGAAGTACGAGCGCCCAGCGCCGACCGAATTCAGGTTCGAAAAGGACGTGAGCGAGGGCGCCCGCGCTGCCGCTGAGGCCGACAAGCACGACGATCGGCGCGAGCACGCGACGCATGGTCCCCTCGGCGATCGTTCGCGCGCCCGCGGACAGTCCGCTGTTGACGCGCGCCCGTTCCGCCGTGGCCGGCGGTGCCGTGGTGTGCCCGTTCATGCGTTTTCCCGATCTCCTCGTCCGAGGGGTGGTGCGCCGGGTCCGTGCAGTGTTCCTGATTCGGGTGTGTGCGAGGTGCCCGTTCGTGCGCAAGCGTTGAGGCTGGCTGGCGGCTCCGGATAATGATGCGACGTTATATCCGTAGACTACGCCGCCCCCTCCTGGAATTCACATGTCTGTCGCCCTCCGCGAACGCATCGGCCTTCGCGTACTCAATTTCCTTGCGCGAAGCGCATCCTGCCGTCTTTCGCAGCACGCCTATGGTGCGGCTGCGCGTCAGCGCCTGGACTGGTATCGCCGTCGCGATGCGGCGCCGCAGCCGACCGTACTGTTCTTCTATGGCGGGAACTGGCGGAGCGGAAGACGCCAGGACTACCGATTCGTGGCCGATACGCTCATATCCCTTGGATGCGACGTGGTGATCCCGGACTACCGCCTCTACCCAGAGGTGCGCTTTGGCGAGATTCTCGCCGACGCAATCCGGGCTGCGGAAGCAGTCCTCGAGGCTTTGCCGGTAGACACACCGCTGGTTCTGATGGGGCACTCCGCCGGGGCGCAGCTGGCGGCACTTCTGACGCTGGATGCGAGCCGACTGTCCGCGCCGGAGCGCGTGCGTGGTCTCGTTGGCCTTGCGGGGCCCTATGATTTCTTTCCGTTCACGGAAGCGGATCACTGGGATCTGTTTGCGCCGAAAGACGCGTACCCGGCTTCGCAAGCGGTCAATTTCGTCCGGCCCGATGCGGCCCCGCTGTATCTGCTTCACGGCGCTGAGGATCAGCGTGTCCGCAGGGGGCATTCGAAGAGCCTGATGGAGAAACAGCGCGCGGTAGGCGGGACGGCGGAGCGAGAGGTCTATCCCGGCATGAGCCATGCGCGGATCATCGTCGAGTTCGCGCGGCCTTTCCGTGCGCGCAGCGCGGTGGTGCGGGACGTGCACCGTTTTATCGCCACCATTGCCGCGTCGAGCGGGCCATGAGCGTCAAGCTGCATGGTCTGCGCATCTCCTACTACACGGGCAAGATGGAGGCCTATCTCCGGTACAAGGAGATTCCATTCGAGTTCGTGACGCTGAATCCGGAGCGCATGCGGCGCCTGCGCCGTGAGACCGGTGCAGCACAGATGCCTTCGGTAGAGCTTGCGGACGGTCGCTTCATGACCGATACGACGCCCATGATCGAGTGGTTCGAGGAGGCGCACAGGGCGCACCCGGTGCTTCCTGATGCTCCCGTTCTCCGGGTGGTGGCGTATCTGCTCGAGGACTATGCGGACGAGTGGCTTTGGCGACCCGCCATGCACTACCGCTGGAGCTACGCTGCGGATCGCGCGCATCTCGGGCGCCTCATCTCCGATGAACTGCTGGCAGACGTGCGCTTGCCTGGTCTTTTGAAACGCGCATTCATTCGTCGCCGCCAGCTGCGCCGCTATGTGCGCGGAGATGGCGTCAATGCCCGTACGTGCCGGCACGTGGAATCGATCTATCTGCGGACCCTGAACCGTCTCGATGCGATCTTTGCCGAACGGCCTTTTCTCCTTGGTGGGCGACCGTCGCTGGCAGATTTCGGCTTCTTCGCATCCATGTTCCGCCACTTCTCGCAGGATCCAACGGCCTCGACCATCATGCGCGAACGCGCGCCGGGCGTTCTCGAGTGGCAGGCGCGCCTGTGGAATGCACGCGGGAGTGCCTACGCGAACGCGGCCTGGGCGATGGAGCCTTCTGGCGTCGAGGCGCTTCTTGCTGACGTTGCCACTGCGTATCTGCCTTATCTGAACGACAACGCACGCGCCTGGCAGGCCGGCCAGGCACATTTTGATCCGCAGATCGAGGGTGTGCAGTACAAGGCGGTACCCGTCTCCCAGTACCGGGTCTGGTGCCTTGAGCAGTTGCAGAGACGGGTAAAGGCCCTCCCGTTCGAGGCGCGTGCGGACGCGGAGGCGATGCTCGAACGGTACGGTTGCCTCGCCCCGCTCTTCGAGATCGAGGCGCCCTGTTCGCGCTTCGACGAGGGCGCCGTAGCGCCCTTCCGCGGACGCAAGGTGCACTACCAGAATCGTCGCAATTGAACTGCCTGCCGCAGACCGCTTGGTCGCCACGATCGACACGCGCCGTGCTCGGCGCGCATGCGGACAGTCGTTCCAGACGGCGTGATGCTGGGTACAGCGCTCGTCCCACAGCATCGGGGTGTCGGGTGTCCAGCTCGCGCGGCAGGTGAGCGCCGGTGTGGCGGCGATCAGATCGAACAGCAGATCCAGGATCGCCCGCGATGGCTTCGGGCGCAGGCCCTGGATATGCACGGTGAAGGCCGAATTCACGTAGAGCAGGCGCCGATCGGTGAGGGGATGGCGAGCGAACACTGCTTGCTCAGGGCGCGGATCGTCCTCACCCGGGGGCGCCGCGACCCCGTAGGCGCCGACACAGGGCATGGCCCCGTCGTGGACTGCGATCCTGTCTTCGAGGAAGGCCTGCAGCACGGGCGCGCGCATTTCGTAGGCGAGATACATGTCCGCGAACAGCGTGTCGCCCCCGCCGGCATCCGAGCTCTCGCGCACGTACAGCAGTGAGGCCGGGGGGATAGGCATCACGGCTCACGTCTGTGTGCCACGCGTCTCCAGCCGTGTAGCGGGACTGCGCGGTGGTGCGAGCCTCGAGAATCTCGTCGCCGCTCCGGGCGTGATCGAGTCGATGAACGTGCAGTTCGCCGAATCGACCTCCGAATGCCTAGTGCGCCTCTGGGTCGAGCTCATGGTGGGGCAACACGCGGAGCATCCAGTCGGCCGCGCCCGTTCGATTTCCCGGAACCGGCGATCCGATACTTCGTTCAGATCGGCGCCGGAGATCTCGGCGTCGATGTGCGGCGCGAGCGGCCGCAGGGAGAGGGTCGAGAAGGTTCCGTTGCGTGGCGCGCGTACGGTTGTCGGCGTGTTGGCGCTCCTCTCTGCCCAACCTGAGACGCGCGTGTCCGCAGCGCGAGGCTCAAGCGCGCCTGCAGGTCAACGGTACGCATTCGTGCAGGCCCCCGGCATGATCAGTGCCGGGCCGCCGTGCAAGAGACCGCAAAGCGCAATCGCGATGCCGGCGGTAAGACCGAACGCTGAGGGGGAGAGCGAATGTCCGGCAAGTCACCCATCACTGATCCTGCAGGCTACTGGCGCGCCAATCTGCGCCTGACGATCGGTCTGCTCGTCATCTGGTTCGTCGTCTCCTACGGATGCGGGATTCTCCTGCGCGACTTTCTCGATCAGTTCAGCGTTGGCGGTGCGCCCATGGGCCTCTGGTTTGCGCAGCAGGGCTCGATCTACGTATTCGTGGCGCTGATCTTCTACTACTGCCGCGCGATGAAGCGCGTCGAGGCCCGCTTCAGCGGGAAGGCAGAGGCGGACTGAAAATGGATCAGACCTTCTGGAGCTTCTTCTTCGTCGGGGCTTCGTTCGCGGCCTACATCGGTATTGCAATCTGGTCTCGCGCAGGCTCCACGGGCGACTTCTATGTCGCCGGCCACGACGTGCATCCGATGGTCAACGGCATGGCCACCGCTGCGGACTGGATGTCCGCCGCGTCCTTTCTCTCGATGGCGGGGCTCATTGCGTTCCTCGGCTACGGCGGCAGTGTCTACCTCATGGGGTGGACGGGCGGATACGTGCTCCTTGCGCTTCTGCTCGCACCCTTCCTGCGCGAGTTCGGCAAGTTCACGGTTCCGGACTTTGTCGGGGATCGCTACTACTCCACGGCTGCGCGCGTGGTTGCGGTGATTTGTGCGCTCGCGGTGTCTTTCACTTACATCGCTGGCCAAATGAAGGGGGTCGGCGTCGCGTTTTCCGGTTTCCTCGGCATCCCCTTCGAGTGGGGCATCGTGATCGGCATGGTGATCGTCTTCTTCTACGCCGTGCTGGGCGGCATGAAGGGCATTACGTATACGCAGGTTGCGCAGTACTGCGTGCTCATCTTTGCCTACACGGTACCGGCGATCTTCATGTCCATGATCATCACAGGCAATCCGATACCGCAGCTCGGTTTCGTTTCCGATATGCGCGGTGAGGACATGGCGATGCTCGCGAAGCTTGATCAGGTCGTCACGGCTCTCGGTTTCCGCGAGTACACGCAGACAGACAAGTCCACCCTTGATGTCTTCTGCATCACGGCTGCGCTCATGTTCGGCACGGCGGGTCTTCCGCACGTGATCATCCGTTTCTTCACCGTGAAGTCGGCGCACGCTGCGCGCATTTCTGCCGGCTGGGCGCTGATGTTCATCGCGATTCTTTACACCACGGCGCCCGCAGTAGGCGCCTTTGCGCGCCTGAATTTCGTCGACTCCGTGAATGAGGCGACCTATGTGGAAGCGCAGGGGACGGCTGCGTACGCACGCGCCGCGCAGGCGGTAACCGCCGCGGGCGGCGAGCCCGTACCGGCCTGGTTCAAGACCTGGGAAGCGACGGGGCTGGTGGCGTTCGAGGACAAGAATGGCGATGGCCGGATGCAGGTCCGTGGCCCGGCCGCCCCGGACGGTCTGGAGAACGAAGTTGAAGCGAATCGCGACATTTTCGTGCTCGCGAACCCGGAGATCGCGGAACTACCGGCCTGGGTCATCGGTCTGGTGGTTGCCGGCGGCATGGCTGCGGCCCTGTCCACTGCTGCGGGTCTGCTCATGGTCATCTCCTCAGCGGTCAGTCATGACCTCTGCCGGCGGACTTTCTTCCCGGAGATGGATGATCGGCGTGAGCTCGTGGTTGCGCGCGCGTCGGCGGCCGGGGCCGTGGTGGCGGCGGGCCTCCTCGGCCTCTATGCCTCCCAGCTCGGCTTCGTTGCGCAGGTGGTCGCGTTTGCCTTCGGAATCGCGGCCGCGTCCCTGTTCCCGATCATCTTTCTCGGAATTTTCTGGAAGCGCATGAATCGGGCGGGTGCGATCGTCACCATGGTTACGGGGCTTGCCTCGACCACCCTCTACATCTGTTACTTCAAGTTCTGGGGCGGTACTCAAGCGCAGTGGTTTCTCGGCGTGTCGCCGGAGGGGATCGGCTTCGTCTTCATGTGGCTGTCAGGAGCGCTGGGCGCTGCAGTAGCGTTGCTGACGGCGCCGCCGCCGCAGGATGTTCAGAATCTGGTCGAGGACATCCGCATTCCCGGAAGGCGAACGGACGCACTCGCTGCGGGCTGAGGCCCTGACCCGCAGTGCGCGGCCCGCGGCCCGCGGGCGACGCACGCCCCGTGCCAGCGCAGACGCATTGTTCTTGGCGAGCATGCGAAGCTCGGCGAGACGGTCATCCTCGGTGCGCACCAAAGACGTGGCACGGTCTGGTGGTCCAGCGGTCCAGCGGTCCAGCGGTCCAGCGGTCCAGCGGTCCAGCGGCGCCTGCTGTCGTACGTCGGCGTTCAGCGCGATCGGGCGCAGCGCGGCTAGGTGAGCATGCCCGGCGTCCACTCTGGCGCGAGCAGGCCGAGGAGGGCGCTGTCCTGCACTTCGCCCGTGGCTCGCCAGCGGTCGCGCAGATGCCCTTCGGTAACGAAGCCCTGGCGCTCCAACAACCGGATCGAGGGGGTGTTGCGGGGGTCGACATCGGCCTCGATGCGATGCAGGCCAAGGGTGCTGATCGCGTGCGTCAGCACGCACTCGATCAATTCGGTGCCATAACCCTGGCCCCGGCGGTCGCGATGAACGGCATAGCCTATTTCCCCGCGCAGGTTCTCGAGGCTCAGCGCGCTCAGGAAGGCGATGCCTATGAGCGCATCATCGTCGAAGGCGATCCAATCGATGAGCGTTCCGTCCGCGCGGGCCTTCAGGCGCGTTTCGATCCACGCCTTCCCTGCGTCGAGGTCCGCCAGCGGTCCATGCGCCCAGTAGCGGGTCGTTTCTTCATCCGCGAACAGATCCTGCAGCGCGGCGGCGTCGTCCGGGTCGGTTGGCCGTAGCGCGAGGCGCGCGCTGCGCAGCACGGGATGAGTCATCGGCGCAGAGACATCGGGATACGGATGTCCCCCATCCGTACGGGATAGACGTGGCGCGTTCGGTCCTCGCACCAGTACCGCAGCGTGTCTCGTACGACGGGGAAAGACAGGTCGTCCCAGGGAATCTCGTCCGCATCAAAGAGCGCGACCTCAAGGCTTTCAGGCCCGGCTTCGAAGCGACCACCGATCAGCTGGCCGCGGAAGAACATGTGTACCTGATTGATGTGAGGGAGATTGAAGATCGTGTACAGGGCTTCGATTTCTATATCTGCCCGCGCCTCTTCCCACGTTTCCCGCGCGGCTCCCTCGGCCGTGGTCTCGTCGTTTTCCATGAAGCCCGCGGGCAGGGTCCAGTGGCCGCGCCGCGGCTCGATAGCGCGGCGCGCGAGCAGAACGCGAGCCCCAGCGGTGACAAGGCAGCCGGTGACGATCTTGGGATTCGAGTAGTGAATCGCACCGCAGCCTTCGCACACGTCCCGCTCGCGATCGTCGAGTTCGGGAATGCGGCGCACAAGCGGTGTGGCGCACTCAGGACAAAAGCGCACGGCTGCCTCCTTGGGTCGGCGAGCTAGCATAACAATCGGATGCGGATCGAGCCGCGGAGAACGATTTGGCGCGTTATCATCCCGGCCCGCCAAACAGCAGTGAGTGGAGAGCCCACCATGATCTATGCCCTTGGTGACCGCCGCCTCGAGACGCGCGGCGAGCACTGGATCGCAGAGACGGCGGTCGTGGTCGGCGACGTGCTGCTCGAGGAGAACGCGAGCATCTGGTGGGGTGCAGTGCTCCGCGGCGACAACGAACGCATCACCGTTGGCCGCAATTCGAACGTGCAGGATGGCAGCGTGCTGCACACGGATATGGGATCGCCGCTCGTGATCGGGGCGGATGTTACCGTTGGGCACATGGTCATGCTGCACGGCTGCACGATCGGTGACGGCTCGCTTGTCGGGATTGGTGCCGTAGTGCTCAACAACGCGAAGATCGGTAAGAACTGCATCATCGGCGCGAAAGCTCTGATTCCCGAAGGCAAGGAAATTCCGGATAACTCGCTGGTGATGGGCGCGCCCGGCAAGATCGTGCGTGAGCTCAGCGACGCGCATCGCGAAATGCTTGTCCAGGGTGCCAGCCACTACGTGGATAACGCCCGACGCTATCGGACTAAGCTGGAGCGGATCGATTGAGCGCGCCAGAGCAGGCAGCGCCCCGCGTGGGATCGCCTTGCGTCTCCATCTGCCTGCTTGACGAGCAGAATGTGTGTACGGGCTGCTTTCGAACCGCTGACGAGATCACGGACTGGAGCGCGCTCGACGACGACGCCCGCCGCGCCGTGATCTTGGCAACCCATGATCGGATGCGCGCGGCAGGCGCGCTCTTCGACTGAGCGAGGGACGCCTTTCATGACCCAGATCGGCACGCCGGGCACGGCGAGCGCGACACGGATCCTGCTCTGCGGCGCGGGCGAACTCGGTAAAGAGGTCGCAATCGAGCTGCAGCGCCTCGGCTGTGAGGTCATCGCGGTTGACCGCTACGCAGGCGCGCCGGCCATGCAGGTCGCACACCGCGCCCACGTGATTTCCATGCTCGACGCAGATGCGCTGCGTGCGGTGATCGAAGCGGAGCAACCGCACCTGGTCGTGCCAGAGATCGAGGCGATCGCCACCGACACGCTTGTCGCGCTCGAGGCGGAAGGTCAGCGCGTTGTGCCCACGGCGCGTGCCGCCCAGCTGACGATGAATCGGGAGGGGATTCGGCGTCTTGTTGCAGAGGAACTCGGTCTGCAGACATCGCCTTATGCATTTGCCTCAGACCTAGAGAACTATCGCGCTGCGGTTGCGGAGATCGGGGTGCCGTGCGTGGTGAAGCCGGTCATGAGCTCTTCGGGCAAGGGGCAGTCCCTCGTCCGTAACACATCGGACGTGGACGCGGCCTGGCACTACGCGCAGACGGGTGCGCGCGGCGGCGCCGGGACCGTGATCGTCGAAGGGTTCGTCGACTTTGAATACGAGATCACCCTGCTTACCGTGCGCCATGCGGGCGGAACGAGCTTTTGCGCGCCGGTTGGTCATGTGCAGGTCGACGGCGACTATCGAGAGTCCTGGCAACCCCAGGCGATGCGCCCCGCTGCCCTTGAAACCTGTCAACGCATGGCCGAGGCCGTCACGGATGCGCTCGGGGGGTTCGGTCTCTTCGGCGTCGAGTTCTTCGTGCACGGAGACGAGGTCTGGTTCAGTGAGCTTTCTCCGCGGCCGCACGATACAGGCATGGTGACGCTGATTTCTCAGGAGCTCTCCGAGTTCGCCCTGCATGCGCGCGCCATCCTCGGCCTGCCGATTCCGGAGATCGTCCAGTGGCGGCCCTCCGCGTCTGCGGTGCTGCTGGTGGATGGAGCCTCGCAGGCGCCGGCGTTTTCCAATCTCGATGCAGCGCTCACGGCGCCGGGCACCCAATTGCGCCTGTTCGGCAAGCCGGAGGTCGATGGTCGCCGGCGTCTTGGCGTGGGCCTGGCCACGGCGGACGATGTGGAGACGGCGCGGGCGAAGGCGCGCGCCGTCGTCGAAGCGATCGACGTTCAGCTCTGAGGTGCGGGCGGTTGCACGCGCCCGCGCTCCCTCGCTAGTCTTTCTAGGTCTTCGGAGAGGGATGGCCGTCGTGACCCGACGCCTCGGTGCAGCACTCGATCGTTCGCGCGCGTCCGCACGGATCGGCGCGCCCGCGTCTGCTCTCCGCCTGCTCGGCCCCCTTCTAATGCTGATGCGACTGCCGGCCTTGCCGGCGTGATCCTTCCCCGCAGGGGTAACCGGCGCTGGCCAGGACCCTGAGCGAACCCGAAAAGCATCAGCACATTACAGACCGCCCCGTCGCTGCAAAGCATGCGCGAGGGGTACACGGAGCAGACCTTCATGAGCAGTTATGGATACGACAGAAGCGGCGCCAGGGGTGGCGCAATGCCGTTCCAGAAGTATCGCGCTTTCGCCCCGATCGACCTTCCGGACCGGACCTGGCCGACGAAGACCATTACCGAGGCGCCGCGCTGGTGCAGCGTGGATCTGCGCGACGGCAACCAGGCCCTGATCGATCCGATGCGCCCGGATGAGAAGCTGCGTTTCTGGAATCTTCTGGTGCAGATGGGCTTCGAGGAAATAGAGGCAGGCTTTCCCGCGGCGTCGCAGACCGACTTCGACTTTTTCCGCAAGCTCATCGATGAGGACCTGATTCCCGACCGGGTTTACGTGCAGGCGCTCTGCCAGATGCGCGAAGAACTCATCCAGCGCACGGTTGATGCTTTTGTCGGCGTGCCGCGCGCGATCTTCCATATCTACAACTCGACCTCCACGTTGCAGCGCGACGTTGTGTTCGGCATGACCCGCGATCAAATCAAGGGTCTCGCTGTGCAGGGCGTGGAGTGGGTGCTGAAGGAGATCGAGCGCATCCCGGACACAGAGGTTGTGCTCGAGTACTCGCCCGAGAGCTTCACCGGCACGGAGCTCGATTTTGCCGTCGACGTCTGTTCAGCGGTGGCGCAGCGCTGGGGCGCAGGCCCGGGGCGGAAGATGATCATCAATCTGCCGGCCACGGTAGAGATGTCGACGCCGAACATCTATGCCGATCAGATCGAGTGGTTCTGTCGCAATCTCCCGGAGCGAGCGCACTGCGTGATCAGCCTGCACACGCACAATGACCGTGGCACGGGGGTCGCTGCCACAGAGCTCGGCGTACTCGCGGGTGCCGATCGCGTGGAGGGCACGCTTTTTGGCAACGGTGAGCGCACCGGCAACGCGGACCTTATCGCGCTTGCCATGAACTGCTTCTCGCAGGGCGTGGACCCCGAGCTCGATCTATCGGACATGCGCCACATCCGCGCGGTTGCGGAATCTTGTAACAAGCTTGCCGTGCCCGAGCGCCACCCCTATGCGGGCGATCTCGTGTTCACGGCCTTCTCGGGCTCCCATCAGGACGCCATTCGCAAGGGCATGACGCGCGTCGATGTGAATCGCTGGGAGGTCCCTTATCTTCCGATCGATCCCGCTGACGTCGGCGGTCATTACCGTGAAACGGTTCGTGTGAACAGCCAGTCCGGCAAGGGCGGTGTTGCCTTCGTGCTCGAAAATCACTTCGAACTCTCGCTGCCGCGGCCGCTGCTCATGGAGTTCGCTCGAGAGGTGCAGGCGGTTGCGGATCGGGAAGGCGGCGAGCTTAAGGCTGCGGAGCTCCGGAGTGTGTTTGATGGGACCTACCTCAACATCGAGGGGCCCTACGGCCTGGAGCGCTACGATCTGAACACCGTGCGAGCCGAAGACGGCGGCACTGATCGGGTGGAGTGCGCGGTAGAGATGACGGTGGCCGGCCAGGCGCTGAGCGCGGTCGGGCAGGGCAATGGTCCGATCGATGCCTTTGTGAAGGCAGTTGAAGGCGCGATCAACGAACCCTTCGAGATCGAGCACTACCATGAACAGTCAGAAGAGGCCGGCAGCGGTGCACGTGCGCTGTGTCTGGTCGGGCTCAAGGATGCTGATGGGGGCACCTGCTGGGGCGCCGGCGGCAGTCAGAATACGGTGACCGCATCCTTCGAGGCGGTGCTCGCTGCCTTGAACCGTCGGTCCCGGAACTGAGATCCCGGCGGCGGGCCAGCCGGTCTGCCGCTCGACTCGGCGCTGCGATCTGCCATGACTGACGCCGCTTTTTCGAGGCTCGAAGACCGTCCCGAGTTCGCTCCGGTGATCGCGCGCTGGTGGTTCGACGAATGGGGCCACGAGTCGCCGGGGCTGACCTACCAGGCGACGCTCGCGCGGGTGCATGCCAGCTTGGACGAAGTCCTGCCCGTGACCGTGATCGCGGTCGACGGCGACACGCCGCTCGGCGTTGCCGAACTCAAATCCCATGAGCTCTATGATACCTTCCCGACGCTTACGCCGTGGCTCGGGGGCGTGTTCGTCGCACCCGCCGCGCGCGGTTGTGGGCTCGCGGCCGAACTTGTTCGAGAGATCGAACGCATCGCCACCGGCGCAGGCTTCCGCAGGCTCTATCTCGATACGGAACGATTGGATGGCGGGCTCTACGCGGGCATGGGCTGGCGGGCACTTGCTCGGTACGAAAGAGGCACTCGGCGGCGCCTGGTGATGGAACGGCGCGTCGACTCGGACTAGTCCTCGCGCGCGTTCTCGACGGGGTCTGGCGGCTGCGCGATCGAGGTACAGCGCGCCGTGCGCACCATGTTGTCCTTGATCTGCAGGATCTCGACCCGGTAGTCACCGATGGTCAGGCAGCACGGCGACTCCGGAATGAACTCTAGGTGCTCGATCAGCAAGCCGTTCAGCGTACGCGGCCCCTCGAGTGGGAGATCCCAGTGCAGTGCGCGATTGATGTCCCGGAGCAGGGCCGTGCCGTCGATGATGTGCGTGCCGTCCTCCTGCGGATGAATCTCCGGGATACGCGCAGCCATGTCCGAGGTGAATTCGCCGACGATCTCCTCGAGGATGTCTTCGAGGGTGACGATGCCCTGAACATCGCCGTACTCGTCCACGACGAGGCCGATGCGGCGCTCTTCTTTTTGGAAGTTCAGCAATTGCACATGCAGAGGCGTGCTTTCCGGCACGAAGTAGGGCTCACGCGTTTCCTGCATGAGCGCGGCCTTCGTCAACTCGTCTCTGCGCAGGAAGCGCGCGGCGTTGCGCAGGTGTAGCACCCCGAGGACGTTGTTGATGGAGCCGCGGTACACGGGCAGACGTGTGTGATTCGACGCGCAGAGCTGCGCGACGATCTCGTCGATGTCGTCGTCCAGGTCCAGCCCGTTGACGTCGCTGCGCTGGACCATGATGTCGTTCACCGTGACCTTTTCGAGATCGAGAATCGACAGCAGCATGTCCTGGCGCTGTATCGGCAATTGCGCGCCTTCGTCCAGAAGCGTGCGCAGTTCTTCGGGCGAGAGCTTCTCCACGCCACCGTCGTGCTCGCGCACGAAGGGACGCACGATCCAGTTGGCGCAGTAGTTCAGCAGCCACACGATCGGGTACAGCACGCGCAGCATCGGGGTGAGCACGTAGGCTGATGGGAAGGCGATGCGTTCGGGAGAATTGGCCGCGATGGTCTTGGGGCCGACCTCGGCGAAGACGAGAAACACGAAGGTGAGCACGAACGGTGCGATCGCGACGCCGATTTCCCCGAACTGTCGGATCGCGATGAGCGTGGCGACGGTGCCCGCGAAGAAGTTCACCACGTTATTGCCGAACAGGATGATCCCGAGAAGCCGCTCGGGCTTCGCGAGCAGTGCGTCGGCGCGTTTGGCTCCGCCATGTTCCTGCTTTGCCAGGTGGCGCAGGCGATAGCGGTTGAGCGACATCATCGCGGTCTCGGAGCTGGAGAAATAAGCCGAGAGCACGATCATCACCACAACGGAGATGTAGAGGGCGTAGAGCGGAAGGTCTGCCAACGAGGGATATGCCCGTCAGTCGAGAATGACTTCAATCACGAGTTTGCTGCCGAAATAGGCCAGCATCAACATCGTGAAGCCCGCTAGGGTCCAGCGGATCGCGGTGCGACCCCGCCAGCCGAGGCGCCAGCGGCCCGCGAGGAGGATCGCAAAGACCAGCCAGCTCGCGATGGACAGCACGGTGTGGTGCGCGACTCGCTGCGCGAACATGTCCTCGAGAAAAAGGAAGCCCGAGGCGATGGCCAGTGACAGCAGGATCAGCCCGGTCCAAAGCAGTTCGAACAGCAGATGTTCCATGGTCTGCAACGGAGGCAGAGACGCGATCAACGTGAGCCGCTGGCGATTGCGCAATTGGCCTTCCTGCCAGCCGACCAGAAGTGATTGGCAGGCGGCGACGCACAGGACGGCGTAGGCGAGCACTGCGAGTAGTACGTGTGTAGCAAACCCTGCGCCCAGGGACGCCGGTGGCCGATAGTGCGTATCGAAGGTGAGGGCCAGCGTCAGAGACAGTGCCGCGGCGGGGAACAGCACCACGAACAGGTTGTCCAGCGGCCGATTGAAGCTGGACGCCAGGATCAAGACGACCATCGTGAGCGTAACCAGCGCTCCGACCCGGAACAGTCCGAGATTGAGCGCATCGGCAAACATGAGTGACCAAACCAACCAGGCGTGCGCGAGCGCCGCCGCCACCGCAATCGCGCGGATGAGCATGCGATCAGGAATCTGCTTGCGCACGATCCCCGAAAACTGCAGAACAGCGCCAGATAGGTAGAGCACCACTCCGAGCAGTCCCGGCAGAATGGTCGCCATGGTGTACGCCGATGCGTGTGGACTTGTCGAGTGTGCCACGCGCTCCGAGCCTGATGAAGCGGCGCGCGCTGCAGGCGCTATACTTGGACTTCCAGCCTGAATACCCGGAGCGGCTCAGACAGCCATGTTCGACAACCTCAGTGATCGACTTACAGCCACCCTTCGCGTCATCGGCGGCAAGGCCAGGCTGACCGAGGAGAACATCGGCGAGACGCTGCGTGAGGTCCGGCGCGCCCTGCTCGAGGCAGACGTGGCCCTCGAGGTGGTGAAGCAGTTTGTCGATCGCGTCCGCGATCGCGCCATCGGCATGGAGGTCTCCACTTCATTGTCGCCTGGCCAGGCTTTCGTGAAGGTCGTGCATGAAGAGCTTGTGCACGTCATGGGAGACGCCCACGCGGGGCTTGAGCTCGCGGTGCGTCCGCCTGCGGTAATCCTGCTCGCTGGCCTCCAGGGTGCGGGCAAGACCACTACGGTTGCCAAGCTTGCGAAGTACCTCAAGGAGCGTGAGAAGAAGCAGGTGCTCGTGGTGTCCACGGACGTGCGCCGGCCGGCGGCGATCGATCAGCTTGAGCGCCTTGCGGAACAGGTAGGCGTCGACTGCTTCCCGTCGGATCCGTCGCAGGACCCCGTCGAGATCGCGAAGGCCGCCGTCAGCGGTGCGAAGCAGCGCGTGAAGGACGTACTCATAGTCGATACGGCAGGCCGGCTCGCCGTCGACGAAGCGCTCATGGATGAGGTGCGGCGTATGCACGCTGCGATCACGCCTGCAGAGACGTTGTTCGTCGTCGACGCCATGACCGGTCAGGATGCTGCAAATACGGCGCGGGCGTTCGCGGATGCGCTGCCGCTCTCCGGCGTGGTGCTCTCCAAGGCCGATGGCGACGCCCGCGGCGGTGCGGCGCTTTCCGTTCGTCAGGTCACGGGCCGGCCGATCAAATTTCTCGGGATCGGCGAGAAGATCGACGCGTTAGAGCCATTCCATCCCGAGCGGATGGCCTCGCGCATCCTCGGGATGGGCGATGTGCTCACCCTCATCGAAGAAGCGGAGCGCAAGCTCGACAAGAAGAAGGCCGACAAGCTTGCCCGCAAGCTCCAGAAGGGCAAGGGTTTCGACCTAGAGGACTTCCGTGACCAACTTCAACAGATGAAAAGCATGGGGGGCATGGCCGGCATGCTCGACAAGCTGCCGGGCATGGGGCAGATGGGCAAGGCCGCGGAGTCCGTCGATCAGAAGCACTTCGATCGCATGGAAGCAGTGATTGGCTCCATGACCCCGCATGAGCGGCGCTTCCCGGACATCATCAACGGCTCCCGCAAGCAGCGCATCGCGCGTGGTTCCGGCGTTCAGATACAGGACGTCAACCGTTTGCTGAAACAGCACAAGCAGATGCAGAAGATGATGAAGAAGCTCGGCAAGAAAGGCGGCATGCAAAAGATGATGCGGGGTATGAGCGGGATGATGGGCGGCCAGGGCGGCGGCATGCCGCCCGGCGGACTCCCCCCCGGTTTCCGCCGCTGAACCTGAATATGGGGTCAGACCCCCTGTTCAGGTTTGTGGGTTTCGGGGCGTCGGCTGTATGCCGCGGGGCGCGAATGCCGTTCCGAGCGTGCATGTGGTCGCGCGGATCGCTGCACTTACTTGATGGGGGGCGACCCCGGTTTCAGGTATGCCGAACGGGGCGCTGAGCCCTTGTCTGGGTTGAAGAAATTCGGCGCGCTTGCGGTTGGAATCGCTGAGCGACTTGAATAGAATATGCGCCCTTTCTGACGGGCCCCGCGTTCTCGGGGCAACGATAGATTACGGAACGCGGAACTCATGGTCACGATTCGTCTCACGCGCACGGGCGCAAAGAAGCGCCCCTTCTACCATCTGAATGTTGCCGAGTCTTCGGCGCGTCGCGATGGTCGTTTCATTGAACGCGTCGGGTACTTCAACCCGATCGCCACTGGCAAAGCACAGCGTCTTTCCGTTGATCTGGAGCGGGTCGACTACTGGATGTCCGTCGGTGCGCAGCCGAGCGATCGCGTCGCTGCACTCATCAAGCAGGCGCGCAAGGGCGATACGGGCCCGAAGGTGATCGAGAAAAAGGCAACGCCCGCCGCAGCGAAGCCGGTCGAAGAAGCGCCCGCTGGTGAAGATGTAGTTGAAGCGGCCGTGGAAGACGGTGCAGAGGCAGAGAAGGAGGCCTGAGCCGCCGCGTGAAGGCGCCGGACCGACGGCGATGAGCGGGCACGGCAACGACCTCGTCGTGGTCGGGCGCATCACGTCGGTCTTCGGGATCAAGGGTTGGGCGAAGGTCGCATCCTTCACGGAGCCGCAGGACAACCTACTCGACTATGGACCCTGGCTCCTCAACGAGCAGGGCCGTTGGCGAACGGTTGAAGTTTCCGAGATCGCCCGGCGCTCCGGGAGCAAGGGCGGTTTCATTGCTCGTTTTGACGATTGCCGCGATCGTGATGCGGCAGCGCGCTACACGGGCCTCGACATTGCTGTGCCGCGCACGGCGTTGCCGGCAGCAGAGGCCGATGAGTATTACTGGTCTGATCTCACGGGTTGCCGTGTGCGGACCCTCTCCGGTGAGGCGCTCGGCGCGGTCGAGCGCGTTTTCGCCACCGGAGCAAACGATGTGCTGGTCGTGAAGGGAGAGGGGCGCGAACGCCTGATCCCGTTCACGGCAGCGGCGGTACCGAAGGTCGACCTCGATGCGCGTGTGGTGTACGTGGACTGGGATCCGGACTTCTAGGTGCTGAGGATTGGCGTCATCACGCTGTTCCCCGACATGCTTAAGGCTGTCTCGGCCTGGGGCATAACGGGGCGGGCTGTCGAGCGAGGGCTGCTCTCGATCGACACCTTCGATCCCCGGGCGCACGCGCGTGACGTGCACCGGACGGTCGACGACGCGCCCTACGGGGGCGGGCCAGGCATGGTGATGAAAGTGGAACCCCTGCGTGCGGCAATCGCCGATGCGCGGGCAGCGCACCCTGGCGCGAAGGTGATTTACACCTCACCGCAGGGTCGTCGACTCGATCAGGCAGGCGTAGCCGAACTTGCGACGCGCGATGACCTGATCCTGCTGGCCGGGCGCTACGAAGGCGTTGACGAGCGCGTACTCGAGCGCGACGTCGATGAAGAATGGTCCATCGGAGACTACGTGCTCTCCGGGGGCGAGCTGGCCTCGATGGTGATCATCGACGCCATTGCCCGGCTTCGGCCTGGCGTGCTCGGACACGAAGGGTCGGCGCAAGCGGATTCCTTTACAACGGGCCTCCTCGATCACGCGCATTACACGCGGCCCGAGGAGATTGATGGACAGCGTGTGCCGGGGGTGTTGCTTTCCGGCCACCACGGCCGGATTCGTGAATGGCGTCTCGAACAGGCGTTGGCCCGAACCCGGACCAGGCGCCCCGACCTGATCGCGGCGCGGGAGTTGAACGCCGAAGAGCGGCGTTTGCTCGATGAGATCATCGCCGGTGATGCCGAGGCGGCGGCCGGGGGAACGGAGAAGCAGTGATGAGCAAGAACAAGATCATCGCGGAGCTCGAAAACGAGCAGATGGGCCGCGACGTGCCGAGCTTCGGCCCGGGCGACACGCTCGTCGTCCAGGTCAAGGTGAAAGAAGGCAATCGCGAGCGTCTGCAGGCCTTTGAAGGCGTGGTGATCGGTGTCCGCAGCCGCGGTCTGAACTCCGCATTCACGCTGCGCAAGATCAGCCATGGCATCGGGGTCGAGAGAACCTTCCAGACCTATAGTCCGCTGATCGATTCGATCACGGTGAAGCGTCGCGGCGACGTCCGCCAAGCGAAGCTTTACTACCTGCGCGAGCGTTCAGGTCGTTCGGCGCGTATTCGGGAGAAGATCACCCGTGGCGCGCGCGCTGCGCGCGTCGCCACCGGGGCGGGGACTGCGGCGGCAGAAGAAGCCGTGCTTGATGCAGCGTCAGCCGAAGATGCGCCCGCGGCGGAAGACTCCGAAGACTGAGGCAGTCGCCTGGCGTGTCCCCCAAACGGATCGCCTGACAGAAAAGGCCGCTGGCCCTAGAGGGCAGCGGCCTTTTTGTGTTTGGCAGGCAGCAGCAATGCCGCGCACGGTGGCGAGGTGTTCACGGGCGTGGGTCAGCTCGGGTTTGCAGAAGAGCGGGGCTGGTCCGTCACGAGCAACCGGGGAGGGAGAGAGATGGAAACCTCGTCCCGGACCAGCCCCTATTCCAGACCCCGGGGAGAGACAGACCGGGACCGGATATACCATCAGCGGTTCAAGGGGACGCAAGAACCAAGCTGATGCACTCAGTTCTTTGCAGCGGGCGTGCCAGCTTCGTGGCGACGCTCGTCGGAATTTTCTAAGTGCATGAATAAAAGCCGTTATTTTGTTCTTGAAAGCATTTTTCGGCCGGCGGGTCGGAGTCCGTTCACACGCGGTTAGCGCATTTGCGGTGCGCCGCGCGCGCGCAGAGCACTGAGACCGAGCACAATTCACAGGGGAAGACGTCCGCTTTGCTTGACGCCTGCATGGACGAGCGCTGAGATGCCGACTATGACGTCCGACAAGAACAGCTCGGCCCTGCCACGCGATGCGATGCTGATCGACCGCTGGCTCGACGATCTCTGGCTGCAGCGCAATCTCGCGGAAAACACGCTGGCGGCCTATCGACGCGATCTCCATGAGCTGGGCCGCTGGCTTGGGGGGGCACGGCGTTTTGTCGAGGTTGCGCGGTCTGATCTCCTCGCATATGTCGCCCATCGCTATGAACGAGGCTATCGGCCACGATCCACCGCGCGACAGCTGTCCTGCCTGCGCGGCTTCTATCGTTGGCTGCTAGAGCAGGATCTGCTTCAGGCCGACCCCACGCTCGATCTCAGTGCACCTCGGACCGGGCGGTCCTTGCCGGGCGTGATCACAGAGCGAGAGGTCGAGGCGTTGTTGGCGGCGCCAGATCTTGAGACAACGCTGGGCTTGCGCGATCGCGCGATGCTGGAGGCGCTCTATGCCTGCGGCCTGCGTGTTTCTGAACTTGTCGGCTTGCGCCTCGGGCAGGTCAATCTGCGTCAGGGCGTCGTGCGCGTTCTCGGCAAGGGCAGCAAGGAGCGGCTTGTCCCGCTCGGGGAAGAGGCGCTTGCGTGGATTCGGCGTTGGCTGGATGAGGGGCGACCTGCGCTACTGGAGGGGGACCGCAGCAACGACGTACTTTTTCCTTCCAGACGCGGCCGAGCGATGACCCGGCAGACGTTCTGGCACCGTATCCGAGGCCATGCGGAATCTGCTGGAATCCACAAGCATTTGTCTCCGCACACGCTGCGTCACGCCTTCGCCACGCACCTGCTTGACCATGGCGCCGACCTGCGTGTGGTTCAGCTCCTCCTCGGCCATGCCGATCTATCGACAACACAGATCTACACCCACGTTGCCCAGGCGCGACTTCGCGAGCTTCACGCGGAACACCATCCTCGCGGTTGACCGGGAACGCCCGCGCCGCAGCGCGGTCACAAGGGGGATAATCGGCCGGCGGCCGAGCTGTGCCAAAATGCCGCCCGCGAGCGCCGGGCTGCGGAGGGCACGGTGCACGCACTCATCATCGGAGACGACCATGTTCAAGCTGTTGCGCGCAGCTGCGCTGACCCTGACGCTCACGGCAACTGTCCACGCGGCAGATGCGCCGCGCCTAGAGGGCGATGCCGCCCGGCAGATCTACGAGAATCTGCTGGCCGCGAGCCCCAGCATGCCGATCATCGCCGTGGTGCCCGCGCCGGTGCCCGGGCTATACACGGTAGAACTTTCAAACGCCACGGCTTACTACGCGACGCCCGATGCAAAGCACGTGATCGCAGGCGACCTCTTCGCGATCGAGGGCGGGGGCTTCGTCAATCGTACGGAGGATCTGCGTTCGGCGCGCCGCGTTGGCATGCTCGATGCGCTGCAAGCCGACGACATGATCATATTTGCCCCTGAAGGCCAGCGTCGCGGCGTGGTCAACGTGTTCACGGACGTCGACTGTGGCTATTGCCAGCGTTTGCATCGCGAGGTGCCGGCCCTCAACGAAATGGGGATCGAGGTGCGATATCTCGCGTACCCGCGTGCCGGGATCGGCTCTCCGTCGGCCGAGAAGCTTGTATCGGCGTGGTGTGCAGAGGACCCGCAGGCCGCGCTCACGCGTCTGAAGACGGGCGAGCCGGTCGAGCCGCGCTCGTGCGCGAATCCGATCGCGGCGCAGTATCGCCTCGGGCAGCAAATGGGTGTCCGCGGGACGCCTGCGCTGTTTCTGGAAGACGGCCGCATGCTGCCCGGCTACATGCCCGCAGACGATCTTGCCGCCGAGATGGGTCTCCTCGGGACTGCCGGCGGCAACTGATGTGCCGCGCGCGTTGACGCGCTCTGCCGCGCCCCGATAGCGTCCCGCTTTCTTGGGCGGAGCGCAGGGGCGCTGCGCGTTGATCGCGGGAGTGCAGGTGCAATCCATCAGGCTTGGCCTTTGTGGCCTCGGTACCGTCGGTGGTGCCGTTCTCGACGTCCTCGAACGCAACAGGGACGAGATCGCGCGGCGTGCGGGCCGGGCGATCTCTGTCACGGCGCTCGGGGTTCGGCGGCCGCGACCCGAACTCGAGGCGCCGTCTCGGCGCATCGAGCGTGACATCATGGCGGTTGCTGCCGCGGACGACGTCGACGTTCTCGTCGAGTTGATCGGCGGCACTACCCTTGCGCGCGACCTTGTGCTCCGTGCAATCGAGCACGGCAAGCATGTTGTTACGGCGAACAAGGCACTGATCGCCGAGCACGGCACCGAGATCTTCGCGGCCGCGGAAGCGCGGGGCGTCGCCGTTGCCTTCGAGGCCGCTGTCGCTGGCGGCATTCCGCTCATCAAGGCGATCCGCGAAGGTCTTGCGGCGAACCGCCTGGCCTGGCTGGCGGGCATCGTCAACGGTACTTCCAATTTCATCCTGACGGAGATGCGGTCCACCGGGCGCGAATTCGACGATGTGCTCGCCCAGGCGCAGGCGCTTGGTTACGCGGAGGCGGATCCGACCTTTGATGTCGATGGCACGGACGCGGCCCACAAGCTGACAATTCTCGCCTCCATCGCCTTCGGCGTACCCCTGCGTTTCGCCGAGGGGTATCAGGAGGGCATTGATGTCGTGGACCGGGTCGATATCGGCTACGCCGAAGAGCTCGGTTATCGCGTGAAGCCGCTTGCGATCACGCGTGCGCACGAGCATGGCATTGAACTGCGCGTGCATCCGACGCTCGTGCCGGCCAAGCAGCTCATCGCGAACGTGGACGGCGTCATGAATGCGGTCCTCGTTGCTGCGGATGCGGTCGGGCCGACGCTGTACTACGGCCCCGGCGCAGGCGGCGCGCCCACTGCGTCCTCAGTCATTGCCGATCTTGTAGACGTGGCGCGTGGTTTTGATGCGGCGCATGCGACTCGCGTACCGCCGCTCGCGTTCCAATCGGGCTCGCTCGCCGATTTGCCCGTGCTACCGATCAGCGCGGTGACGTCCGCGTACTACCTGCGTATCACGGCCCTTGACGCGCCGGGTGTGCTTGCCCGCATTGCCACCCTTCTCGCCGACGAGGGCATCAGTATCGAGGCGGTCATCCAGAAGCAGTCCGAGATTCGCCACGTTGCCGGAGAGGCGTGCGTGCCGATCATTATCCTCACCCAGCGCGTACGCGAGGCGCAGCTCGAGGCAGCCCTGGGGGCCATCGAGGCCCTGGCTGAAGTGCGCGGGCCGCTCACGCGTTTGCGCGTCGAGACACTGGACCCCGCATCGGCGTGAACCCTGGCGATGTGCCGCGCATCGAGCGGCGCAAAGTGAACGAGACCGCCTTCAGAGCACTGCGCGAGGCGAAGATTCCGCCGCTGCTCGCGCGCCTTTACGCTGCGCGCGGCGTGATGGGCGCTGACGAGATCGCAGTGCAGCTGGCGGGCCTACCCAGACCGGAGCAGCTGCCGGGCCTCGATGACGCGGTCGATCGGTTGCTGACGGCGCGTGCCGCTGGCGAGCACATCTGCATCGTGGGTGACTACGACGCCGACGGTGCGACCGGGACGGCGCTTGCGGTGCGCGGCCTGCGCGCGCTTGGTTTTTCGCGCGTCGACTACCGCGTCCCTGATCGCATTGCGCATGGCTACGGCCTCACGCCCGCGATTGTTGACGTTGCCTGCGCCGAACAGGCGCCGACGCTCCTCATTACGGTGGATAACGGCACTGCCAGCGTCGACGGCGTGCGCCATGCGAAACAGCGTGGCGTTGACGTCATCGTCACGGATCATCATCTGCCGGGCGCCACCCTGCCGGCCGCGGTCGCGCTCGTGAATCCCCGCCTCGACCCGGCTTCTCCTTTGCTGGAGCTCGCGGGCGTCGGCGTCGTGTTTTTCCTGCTGATCGCGCTGCGCGCAGCGCTGCGCGCGGCAGATGAGCAGCATGACGTCTCGCTCGCGGCATGGCTTGACATCGTAGCGCTCGGCACGGTCGCGGATGTGGTGCCGCTTGGGCCAGCGAATCGCATTCTGGTCGAGCAGGGCCTTCGCCGATTGCGCGCCGGCGAGGGCTGCGCCGGAATCCGTGCGCTGATCGACGTCAGCGGGCGTGATGCGGTGCACCTGCGCGCCGCGGATTTCGGATTTGCCCTCGGTCCGCGCCTCAACGCGGCTGGCCGCCTCGAGGACATGACGCTCGGAGTAGAGCTCCTGCTGACTGATGATCCGGTGCGCGCACGCGCGCTTGCCGGACGTCTGGACGAGATCAATCGTACGCGCCGAGGGATCGAGGCCGACATGAGTGCGGAAGCGCAGGCGCTCGCTGGTGAAGTTCCTGATGCCTGGGGGCTCTGCCTGCACGAAGCGCACTGGCATCCGGGCGTGGTCGGTATCGTGGCCGGGCGCGTCCGTGAACGCTGGCATCGGCCGGTGATCGCGTTCGCGGAATCTGCGCCCGGAGTACTGCGAGGGTCCGCTCGCTCGATTCCGGGCTGCCACATCCGCGATGCGATAGAGGCAGTCGCGACAGCTTCTCCAGGCCTGGTTTCAGCCTTTGGCGGCCATGCCATGGCGGCCGGCCTGACCCTGTCGGCGGCAGATTTTCACCGCTTCGCCGATGCCTTCGATGCGGTCATTCGCAGCGTGCTCACGCCCGCCGATCTTGCGGAAGTTCGCTTTTCGGACGGTCCGCTGGCAGCGGCAGACTTGGACCTCGCCACCGCAAAGGCCGTGGAGCGGGCCGGGCCCTGGGGGGCTGCCTTTCCCGAACCGGTCTTCGAGGATCTCTTCGAAGTGCATGACGCGCGTATCGTAGGGGGCGATCACGTGCGCTTGCGTCTCGCGCCCACCCCGGGCCTGGTACTGGACGCCATTGCCTTCGGCGGCGTGCAGCGCGGCTGGCATCAACCTGCCGCGCGCGTGCACCTGCTCTATCGTCTCGAGGTCAATCGCTGGCGCGGTCGAGAGGCCGTTCAGCTCGGCGTGGACTGGCTGCAGGACGCTTGAGCGCTCGCGTCTGGGGCGGTGGGCGCGCTGTGCTGCGTCCTGGTGTCCAAGAGATCGAGACTGCGAGCCCACCGGAGAGCCTTGGTGCGGCGGCAGCGACGCACCGACCGGCGCCGGCAGCTGTAGCCGGCACAGGGGATCGAAGGCACCATCAGCGTCCGGCGCATGCGTCATGGGCTTCGAATGTAGGGAGTTCGGTTTGGATTTTTCATTCAGCGACGAGGACGAGCAGTTCCGCCTTGCCGTGCGTGCGTTCTTTGCCAAGCGTTACCCGCAGGACCTACTCGAAAAGCATGCGTCGGGCGCAGCGCTGAGCAAGGACGACTATCAGCGTGCGGAGCGGGCCCTCGCGGATCAGGGCTGGCTGTGCGTGAGCTGGCCCGCGGAGCATGGCGGCTGCGGCTGGACGCCAAACCAGAAGTACATCTTCAACGAGGAACTGGAGATGGCGGGTGCGATCAGTCCTGTCCCTATGGGCGTCATCTACGTGGGCCCCGTGATCTGCGCCTTCGGCACGCCCGAGCAGCAGGCGCGGTGGTTGCCGGGCATCCAGCAGAGCACCACGTTCTGGGCCCAGGGATACTCCGAGCCCGAAGCGGGGTCTGATCTGGCTTCGCTGCAGTGTGCGGCGCGTCTGGACGGTGACGAGTATGTCGTCAACGGCAGCAAGATCTGGACGAGTCAGGCCCAGCACGCGGATTGGATCTTTCTCCTCGTGCGGACGAGCACGGAGGCGCGCAAGCAGCAGGGCATCACCTTCCTCTGTGCGCCGATGGCCACGCCCGGGATCGAGGTGCATCCGATCATCACGATCGATGGTCAGCACACGCTCAATCGGGTGACGCTCGACGAGGTGCGGGTACCGGTCGCGAATCGCGTTGGCGAAGAAGGCGAAGGCTGGCGCTACGCGAATTTCCTGCTGGGCAATGAACGGACGTCCTACGCCCACGTGGCGGCCAAGCGACTGCAGCTCTCGGGGCTTCACGCACTTGCGGCGACGCACGAAACCCTGGGCTGCGATCCGACGTTCAAGGCTGCGCTCGCGAAGCTAGAGATTCGGGTCGAGGCGCTCGACGCGGGCGTACAGCGCGTGCTCGCTTCGTTGGCGGACGGGGATGCGCCCGGTAACGAAGCCTCGACGCTGAAGATACAGGCGACGGAACTGGCCCAGGACATCACGGAGCTGAGCATGCAGGCGCGTGCGTATGGAGCGGTACCGAAGTTTGACAACGGTGCGCCCGATGCCGACGCGGCCGCGACGATGCGCTATCTCGGTACGCGGGCGCAGTCGATCTATGGCGGCGCCAACGAGATTCAGAAGAACATCATTGCCAAGCGCGTACTCGCGCTCTGACCGTGCTCGTCATCGGAGAGGCGGCGAGCTGGCGCCTGCACCGCCGCTGTGGGCTGGCGACGAATCAACTGACAGGGCCGGATCTGGATTGCACACTTCGGATCAGGGCCAGCGAGACCTGGGGAAGACGTCATGACAGCAAACAAAGATCAGATCGACACCGTCGACGTGCTCATCATCGGGGCGGGATTTTCCGGCCTGCTGTGTGCTTTCTATCTGAAAGATGCGGGCTTCGAGTCGGTGCGCATCCTCGAGAAGAACGCCAGCGTCGGAGGCGTCTGGGCCCACGGGGGCGTTGGCGGGTATCCGGGGGCCGCCTGCGACGTGCCGGCCTACACCTATCTGCCCTTTCTCGATCGGACGGGGTTCATCCCGTCGAAGAAGTACGTCAGTCAGCGCGAGATTGCAGACTATGCCGAGCTGCTCACGGATCACTGCGGGATTCGTGAGCAGATTGCCTGTGGCCGGCGCGTCACAGACGTGCGTCTGCTAGAGGATGGAGGCGTTTGGGAAGTTACGAGCGAAGTTTCTGGTGGGGGTGTCGAACGCGTGCATGCCCATCACGTCGTCGCTGCGAACGGACCACTGTCCAGCCCGCGTATGCCAGAGGTGCCCGGCATGGAAACCTTCAAGGGCGAGAGCTTCCATACGGCGCAGTGGGACGGGTCGGCGTCGCTGGCGGGCAAGCGCGTCGGCATCATCGGTACGGGTGCGTCCGCCGCACAGGTGATCACGTCTGTTGTGGAAGAGGCCGCGCACCTCACCGTCTTCCAGCGCTCAGCGACCTGGGTGCTGCCGAGGAACGACGAGCCTACGCCTCCCGAGATTCGCGCTGCGTTCGAGGCAGGTGGCTACGGCGAGTCCCTCCGTCATGTCGACTGGGAGATGCCGGAGACCCCCGCCGACGTGCCGATCACTTTCGATGATCTACACGACCGTGATCGCAATGCCGCGATCTGCGCGATGATCACGGAGAGCATCAATGCGGAGGTCGACGATCCAGCGCTTGCTGAGAAGCTGACGCCGGATTATCCCTTCTTCTGTAAGCGCGCGCTGTTCATCGACGACTATTACGCGACCTACAACCGTGCCGACGTGACCCTCATCGACGATCCGGGCGGCGTTGTGCGTATTCATCCGGAAGGCCCGGAGATCGCACGCGGGGACGTGTTCGACGTCGACGTGCTTATCTACGCAACGGGCTTCGATTCCAATCTGATTCCCTTTCCGGTCACGGGGCGCAACGGCGTGACGCTGGCGGATGCCTTCGGTGCAAACGAAGCAAACCATTGGCAGATGACTCGCCCGAGGAGCCTTTGGGGCATCCACGTGCCTGCCATGCCCAATTTCCACATGATGATCGGCCCGCAGTCGCTCAATCCGTTCACCAACGTGACCGTCGTCTCCGAAGAGCAGGCGAAGTACCTCGCGCGCCTTCTTTGCGACATGCGTGAGCGGGGGGCGTCATCCGTCGAGGCGACGGAAGCGGCGGCAGATGCGTGGACCGAGCTGTGCAACGCCAGTTCCGAGGGCAAGGTCTGGCTGCGGTGCAATAACTGGTACATGAAGACCACGAAGACCGACGCCGCGGCCGGTCGTGAGCGTTCCGCCGGTATGTGGATGGGGCCCTACGTGGAGTACCTGCGCCATGTTGTTGGCGGGGAAGGCGGCGCCCGGGACGATCTTCTCGCGTTCCGCTGATTCGACAGCGGAGCCGCAGGCGCGTGATGCGCCTGGCGCTGTTCCGTCGGCTCCGCGGGCGAGCGCGGCTCTGCTAGAATCCGCGCCCGCCGCGTCCCGGGGCTTCGCAGGGCCTATGGGCGCGGCACCCGATCAACGCTCACCGGAGTCATGCGCATGGAGGACGTAAACGTCGTCCGCGAACGCCTCTCGGACATGGCCGAAAGGTCCGATGTCCTGAGGGGGTATCTTTGACTATGCTGATCGCAAGGACCGGCTCGCTGAAGTAGAACTCGAACTCGCGGAACCCTCCGTCTGGGACAATCCGGACACGGCGCAGGCGCTCGGCCGCGAGCGCGCCGAACTCGACGCCATCGTCAGCGTGCTCGAACGCCTCGCCTCCGGGCTCGAGGATTCGAGGGAGCTCTTCGACATGGCGATCGCGGAAGAGGACGAAGAGACGCTCGACGCGGTTCGATCGGATCTCGACGGTCTTGAAGCGGATCTCGCGCGCCTCGAATTCCGTCGCATGTTCTCCGGCGAGATGGACAGCGCGGACTGCTTCATCGATATCCAGGCGGGTTCCGGTGGCACCGAGGCCCAGGACTGGGCAGAGATGCTCCTGCGCATGTATCTGCGCTGGGCGGAGCGTCGTGGCTTCGATTCAGAAGTGATCGAGGTGTCTCCGGGCGAGGTTGCGGGCATCAAGAGCGCCACTTTCGCGCTCCGAGGCGACCACGCCTACGGCTGGGTGCGTACGGAGACGGGTATCCACCGCCTGGTGCGGAAGTCACCCTTCGATTCGGGCGCGCGGCGCCATACGTCCTTCGCGTCGGTGTTTGCCTCGCCGGAGATCGACGACGATATCGAGATCGAGATCGATCCCTCGGACGTGCGCACGGACACCTATCGGGCTTCCGGGGCCGGCGGTCAGCACGTGAACAAGACCGACTCTGCCGTGCGTCTGACGCACGAGCCGAGCGGTGTGGTCGTCGCCTGCCAGTCCGAGCGTTCGCAGCATCAGAACCGTGACAAGGCCTGGAAGCAGTTGCGCGCCAAGCTTTACGAGCTGGAGCTGCAGAAGCGCAAGAGCGAGGCCCAGGAGCAGGAGGACGCCAAGTCCGACATCGGCTGGGGTCACCAGATTCGCTCCTACGTGCTGGACCAGAACCGCGTGAAGGACCTGCGCACGAACATCGAGGTGTCGAGCCCGGATTCGGTTCTCGACGGTGACATCGATCAGTTCATCGAGGCGAGCCTGAAGGCTGGCCTGCAGTGACCACTGGAGAAGGATGGTGAGCGACGAGCGGCGCAATGCCGATCAGGGCCCGGGCTCCGGCGAAGCGGAACAGATCGCCTGGCGCCGCAGCAAGCTCGCGCGTTTGCGTGAAGCCGGCTACGGCTTCCCGAACGACTTCCGGCGGACGCAGGCGAACGACGGCACCGAGCATGATTCCGCCGTGCTCGAGCGGGACTTCGGCGATCAGGGCAAGGAAGCGCTCGCCGAGCTTGGCGCCGAGGTCGCGATCTCCGGCCGCCTCATGAATCGTCGGGGACCCTTCCTCGTGATTCGCGACGGTGCGGGCGACATCCAGTTCTATCTCGATAAGAACGCCGATCCAGCATTGAAGGCGATCGTCGAGGACTGGGACATCGGCGACGTCGTTGCCGGATGCGGCGTGCTTGCAAAGTCGAACCGCGGCGCGCTCTATGTGGACCTTGCGCAGGCGCGCCTGCTGACCAAGGCGTTGCGGCCGCTCCCCGATCAGTACTACGGCGTGCAGGACACGGAGCTGCGGTATCGTCGCCGATATCTCGACCTGATCATGAACGAGGACAGCCGCCGCACCTTCCGCGTGCGCTCGGCAATCGTGCAGGCGATCCGCTCGTTCATGACCGAGCGCGCCTTCATGGAAGTCGAAACGCCGATGATGCAGGTCATCCCCGGCGGCGCGGCGGCGAAGCCCTTTGTCACGCACCACAACGCGCTCGACCTCGACCTCTACTTGCGCGTCGCGCCGGAGTTGTTCCTCAAGCGGCTGACCGTTGGGGGCTTCGAGCGCGTATTCGAGATCAATCGGAACTTCCGCAACGAGGGTCTTTCCACGCGGCACAATCCCGAGTTCACGATGCTCGAGTTCTACTGGGCCTACGCGGACTATGAGGACCTCATGAACCTCACGGAGGCGATGCTGCGCTTCATCTGCGAGCAGGTCTTCGGTCGTACGACCATCGAGTACCAGGGACAGAGCATCGACTTCGGCGCTCCGATCGCGCGCATGTCCGTGCGCGAGACGCTATTGAGCTACGCCGGGCTTGAGCCCGCCGTCGTCGACGACGTTGGGCAATTGCGCGCGCTTGCCGTGCAGCATGGCGTCGACGGAGCTGAGTCCATGGGGCTCGGCAGCCTGCGCTTCGCGTTGTTCGAGGAACTCGTCGAGGAAACGATCACGCAGCCCGTGTTCGTCACCCAGTACCCGACCGAGGTGTCTCCGCTCTCGCGCCGCAATGATGCGGATCCAGAAGTGACGGACCGCTTCGAGCTTTTCTGCATGGGGCGCGAGATCGCGAACGGCTTCTCCGAGCTCAACGACGCCGAGGATCAGGCCGAACGGTTCCGCCGCCAGGTTGAATTGAAGGACGCCGGCGACGACGAGGCCATGCACTACGACGAGGATTACGTCGCCGCGCTCGAGTACGGGCTGCCGCCGACGGCGGGCGAGGGCATCGGCATTGACCGTCTGGTGATGCTGTTCACGGACTCCGCGAGTATTCGCGACGTGCTGCTGTTCCCGCACATGCGGCCGCGAGGCTGAGCGTGGCCGGGGCGCTCGCCACTCGCCGCCCCGGCGCGATCATCGGCAGCGCTGCCTTCGGGGCGCTGCTCGTCCTGCTCTGGGCCTTTGGCCCGGGCGCCGATCCCGCTCGACCATTCGGGCCTGCTCTGGTGGTCACCGCACGCGTAGCGGCCGCGTACTTTCTTTTCGCTTTCAGCGCGAGCGCACTCGCGCGTCTCACGCCGAGCGCGCGCGTACTTGTGGCCAATCGACGCTATCTCGGTCTCGCTTTCGCGCTGGTCCACGGGGTCCACGGTCTGCTCGTGGTGGCCTGGGCGCAGACGCCCGAGGCGGAGCTGGACCCAGCAACCCTTATCGGCGGTGGGCTTGCCTACGGCCTCGCGGCGCTCATGGCGCTGACGAGCAACGATGCTTCGCAGCGCCTGCTCGGCGCCTGGTGGAAGCGCCTGCATACGGTCGGTGCCTACTGGATCTGGTTCGTGTTCGCGCTGACGTTCTCTGGCCGTGCCTTCGAGCCGTCGCTCTCCCAAGCGCTGCTCGTGCTGCTCATCGCTGCGCTGATGCTCCGCATTGCGGTGGCGCTGCGGCGCGCGCGGCAGGTGGCGGCGTGAGCCGGGCAGCGGACCGCGTACGGCTCGAGGAGAGCTGGAAGCGGGCGCTCCTGCCGGACTTCGAGGCGGACTATATGCAGCAGTTGCGTGCGTTCCTGGGCGAACGTCGCGCGGCCGGTGCGCAGATCTATCCGCCCGGCCCCGAGATCTTCGCGGCGCTTGATCGCACGCCGCTCCCCGACGTTCGCGTTGTCATCATCGGTCAGGATCCGTACCACGGCCCGGGCCAGGCGCATGGACTGTGCTTCTCGGTTCGGCCCGGCGTCGACATTCCACCTTCGCTGCGCAACATCTTTCAGGAGATCGAGTCGGATCTCGGGGAGGGCGGCGAGCGTCGGCTCGGACGCTCGGGGTGCCTCGACGGCTGGGCGCGGCAGGGGGTGCTGCTTCTGAACGCGGTGCTGACCGTCGAGCGTGGGCGTGCAGGGGCACATCAGGGCAAGGGCTGGGAGCGCTTCACGGACCGCATCGTCGAACTGGTTGCGCGCGAACGCGAGAACGTGGTGTTCATGCTCTGGGGCAGCTACGCGCAGAAGAAGGGCGCTCAGGTCGATCGATCGTGCCACTGCGTCCTGACCTCGCCCCATCCCTCACCGCTGTCCGCACATCGCGGCTTCTTCGGGTCGCGCCACTTCTCGGCGGCCAATCGCTATCTCGTCGATCACGGCCAGGCGCCGGTCAACTGGTTCGAGACCAGCTGATGGGCAAGCGCTCGAAGTCCGGCGGCCTTGTCTATAGCACCGATGGCGGCCGCATGTGTCCTGGCTGCCGCCGACCGGAAGCGGATTGCGTGTGCGTGCGCGATACGGCGCGGGTTGGCGGTGACGGCGTTGTGCGCATTTCGCGTCAGACCAAGGGGCGGAAGGGCGCGGGCGTCACGCTCATCACCGGTCTGCCCGGCAATGCAGTGCAATTGGCCCAAGTCGCGAAGAAGCTGAAGTCGCTCTGCGGCGTGGGCGGGTCCGTTAAGGACGGGGTGGTCGAGCTCCAGGGTGATCAGCGTGTGCGTGTGCGCTCCGCGCTCGAGAAGGACGGCCTGAAGGTCACGCTCGCCGGCGGCTGAGCGCCTTGTCAGTCTTCTGCGCGCCGACCACACTCCGCGCTCGCCTCAGCGAATGGAGATCCTCTTGAAGCCCCGCATCCTTTTCCCGCCCTTCGCCGCGCTCCTGCTTGCCGCCTGTGATGCCGAGTCGCCCGCTGCGCCTGCCGCGTCCGAAGCCATGCCCATCGAGGAAGCCCCCATGCTTGACGTCTCGGGTTTGACCGTCACGGCGCTGCGCGCGCTGCAGGAATCCGGCGATGCCACCGCGCTCGACATTGTCGACGCCGTTTCGCGGGACGTCGCCGCGCGTGACGATCTGTACCGGGCGGTGCTCGCCATGAACGAGGCGGCTGGGGCCGCGGCAACGAAGCTCGATGCGCGACGCGCAGACGGCAATCTCGCCGGCTTGCTCCACGGCGTACCGGTGATGGTGAAGGACAACCTCGAGACGGTGGACATGCCGACCACCGCCGGCTCGCTCGCGCTAGCCGATCTCCGCACGGGCCGCGATGCGCCCGTCGTCTCGCGTTTGCGCGACGCAGGCGCGGTGCTTGTGGGCAAAACGAACCTCTCCGAGTGGGCGAACTTTCGCTCCGAACGGTCTTCCTCCGGCTGGAGCGGCGTCGGTGGCCAGACGCGAAACGCCGTTGACCCTTCGCGGACACCCTGCGGTTCATCCTCCGGCAGTGGCGTCGCCGTGGCGCTGGGCTACGTGCCGCTCGCGATCGGCACCGAGACCAATGGTTCGATCGTGTGTCCGGCTGCCATCAACGGCATCGTCGGCTTCAAGCCGACCATCGGTGCGGTGCCTCAGGACGGCATCGTGCCGATCGCGCACACCCAGGACACAGCGGGACCAATGGCACGTACGGTCGCAGACGCTGCGCTCGGCTATGCGGTGATCTCGGCCACGCCGGCCGCATCGACGGTGGAGCAGGTGCTTGAAGGCAGCCTCGTCGGCATGCGTCTCGGCATCGCCCGCAGCGCCATGGGCTATCACGAGGGTGTAGATGCGCTCTTCGAGCAGGCGCTGACTGACCTCAAGGCCGCCGGCGCAATCCTCGTTGACGACATTCAGCTCGAGATGCACGACGGCTTCGGCAAGGACAGCTACGACGTCCTGCTCTACGAGTTCCGAACGGATCTGGACGCCTGGTTCGACTCGCTTGACGCAGACGCACCCGTTGCCGGCCTCGATGCGCTCATCGAATTCAATCGGGCGGAGGCAGACACGTCGATGCCGTACTTCCAGCAGGAGATCTTCGAGAAGGCGGCTGCCATGGGGCCGCTCACGGACGAGGCCTATCAGGGAGCGCTCGCCCGTATTCGCGAGACGACCCGCGATAACGGCGTCGAGCGCGCATTCCAGGCGCACAATCTCGACGCTCTGATCGCGCCGACCGAAGGGCCTGCATGGAGCATCGATCTCGTCAACGGCGATCACTTCCTCGGCGGTTTCTCGACCTTCGCGGCGGTCGGGGGCTATCCGCACGTGACGTTGCCGATGGGCACGCTGCACGGCCTGCCCGTGGGTATGTCCTTCGTCGGCCTTCGCGACGCCGACATGCGCGTGCTCGCCCTCGCCCATGCCTTCGAGGCGGCGGGCATTCACCACGAGCTCGGCAAGCCCTTGCCCTGATCGTCAGGGCAGCAGGATCAGCGGGACCGTCGCCAGCAGTGCAAGCGCGAACGCGAGATTCACGCGCCGCTGCACGCGAGGCTTCGAGATCAGGCGAGCAAGTGCTGCGCCGAAGAGCGTCCAGGTCACCGTCGACAGCAGAGTGACGGCGATGGAGGCGACGCACAGCACGATTGCACCCGCTGTACCGCCGTTGCCGAGGAAGCTCGCGGAGGCAGTTGTCGAGAATACCCATGCCTTCGGATTGGCGAACTGAAAGAGCGCCGCCTCGTGGAACCTGAGCGGCGTTGCGTCCTCGGGGGTCTCGATTGCGCCGGCACCGGCGATGCGCCACGCAAGATAGACAAGAAACGCGGCGCCCGCCCAGCGCAGCAGCTGCTGCACCGCAGGAACTTCAGTGTAGAGCGTGCCGATGCCGAGGCCGACCAGCAGGAAGAGGATGCCGAAGCCGACTATTACGCCGAGGATGTGGGGCAGGGTCTGACGAATGCCGAAATTCATTCCGGACGCCGCCAGCATCAGATTGTTCGGGCCCGGCGTCATGCCCATGACGAGGCTGTACCAGGCGAAAGGCAGCACTGCGACGCCCGCGATCATGAAGGTGTCCGGCGTCATCAGATCGGCGAGCCTGGCGGCATCCGTGCTACGTCGTCGCGACGTGCGAAGTGACCCTCTTCTGCGGCTTGCCTGAGGAGCGCAGCCAGGCGTGTGCGATGATGGCTGGCTACAGGTGTCGGTCGTGACCCTGCCTCGAGCTTCGCGACGAGCTCAACAGCGATTGCCTGCGCTGTGCTCGTGACCTCGGGCGCGGCAATCTCGTTCCATGCCAGCATCGCCAGATGTTCGGTCACGAGCAGCGCAATGCGGCGCCGGACAAGATCCGCGAGGCCCGGCGCCTCAGGCGTCAGAACGGATGCCTCGACGAGGCGCATCAGCACCTCGGCCGCATCGGGAAGCGACGGATCCATCGCGTGCTGCTGATCGAGGCGCGCCAGGCGACCTGGCGCGAGCAGAAAGCCGAGCGTGTGCTCAGCGGCGGCTTCGGCAGGCGTCACGGCGTCAAAGGCCAGGCCCATGCGCCCGGGAGGGGCTTCGCGGGTGCGCTGCCAGCCGTAGGCCTGCGGCAGGATCGAACGGATGAGGCCGTCGTCCAGAGTAAGCGTGCTGGGCGCGAGCGTACGCAGCAGGGCATCCAGCGCGCGGCGCTGTGCGTCGCCCGGCACGGCGAGGATGGTCGGGGCGCCGCGGGTTGCGTAGCCGTACTCGAAGCCGCCGAGAAGTCGCGCGACGGCCTCGGTCTGATAGCGGTGAAGGTAGTAGAGCGGGACGAGCATCGCTTCGAGATCGGAGCGCGCGGCACCTGGCCGGAGACGGGTGGCATCTAAGCGTGCAAGCGCGCCCGCTCGGACATCGAGCAGATGCTCCAGCTCTGAGACAGGATCATCGCCGTTGTCCCAGAGATGCGCGGCCGGGTGTGCGGCGTCGATGGGACGTGCGTCGGCGTCGGACATGAACGCCAGCGCGGCGGCGTCGGCAATGATCTGGCGCAGCGCATCGGCCTCGGACTGATCGGCTGTGGGCAGCGCATAGCCGTAGCGGATCGCGTGCTTGTCCCAGGCGCCGATTCCGACGTCGTAGATCGCGGCTTTCAGCGGATCGCTGGCAGCGCCGAGCAGCGGATGCGGATAGTCCATCACCGAGGTTCGCCCCTGGGTACTGGCGGCGAAGTTGTGAGCGAGGCCAAGCGTGTGGCCGATCTCGTGCGCTGAGAGCTGACGCAGGCGAGCGAGCGCGAGGTCAAGGGCCTCCGCGTCGACCGCTTCGCCGTCTTCTGCTGCGGACAGGGCGCGTGCGATGAGCAGGTCCTGGCGGACGCGCAGGCTGCCGAGGCTCACCTGACCCTTCAGAATCTCGCCCGTACGCGGATCGCGAACGGATGTGCCGTAGGACCAGCCCCGTGTCGAACGGTGAACCCACTGGATGACGTTGTAGCGCACGTCCAGTGGATCGGCGTCCTCGGGCAGCATGCGGACCTCGAAGGCGCCGCTCCAGCCAGCAGCCTTGAACGCGTCTGCCCACCAGGCGCCCCCTTCGAGCAGTGCGCTCCGCACCGGCTCCGGTGCGCCCGAGTCCAGGTAGTAGATGATCGGCTTCACGGGCACGAGCGGCCGCTTCGACGCGTCCACGGCCTCCAGGCGATGGCGCGGAATCACCCGGGTGCGCATGTCGTCGAGCAGGGGCGAGGCGTAGTCGACCCAGTCCTGCACGAAGAAGCCCGAGCGTGGATGGAAGGTGCGCGGCACGTAGCCGTCCTCCGGCAGCGCGATCAGGGAATGACGCACATGCGCAGTTATCGCCGAAGGGTCTGGTGCGACGGTCTGAAGCCAGCGGCCTTTGGGCGTTCCGGTAAGGGTAATGACTGCTTCGAGCTCTGTGTTCCTTGGAAAGCTTCGCGTGTTTGTAGGCCAGACCGCGGAGCGATCGGCATCGACCTTGAAAGTGCCCTCGCCCATGGCGTCGAGGGCGGGGCCGATTCGGGTGACGTCCGTGGTCAGAAAGGGCGTGTAGGCGACGACGTAGGCGTCGCTGTTCTCCGCGACCACTTCCAGGCCGGTCAGCACCGAGCTTGCGAAGGCCTCTTCAACGGCTCGCCGTTCGCTTGCGGAATTGCTGTCCGCACGGTACTCGGTGTTCAGCGCCCGCAGGAGCGCACGCCGGCCGACCCGCTCGAAGCGCACGAGGCGCGTGTCTTCCAAGCGGCCACGATCGAATCCGAGATCATTCGATCCAACGCCCCGCGGCAGACTCGTCTGGAAAATGAACTCCCCCTGCGCGCGCGGTACGACCAGGAATGTCTCTGCGGTCACCGGATGCATCAGCAGATCGAAGAATCCGGGCGTGCGTTCGAGATCGGCCGCGAAGTCCTCGATCGACGCAAGAGACGCCGACTCCTCAGCGAGCGCAGCGACGGACAGGTAGGCGGACAGGGCCACCAGCGCGTTGAGCGCAGTACGGCGCATCGACTGAACCTCGAGATCGGGGCGGGTAGGGCAGTCTGGCGGTGCCGCCTGCGGGCTGCAATGGATGCCAGCTTGCGGTGGGGCAGCTGTGCTAGCCTCGTCGCCTTTCCTAGGGCACATCGCGATGACCGGACGGTCGCTGTCCGGATGGCGACCTGTTTCTGGACCGAGGGACTCCACGATGAATGCCAGTGAAGGAGCGCAACTCGACAGCGGCGCGCTGATCGAGCTGGAAGACCGCTACGGCGCCCACAACTATCACCCGCTGCCGGTGGTGCTTGAAAAAGGCGAGGGTGTCTTCGTATGGGACGTCGAAGGCAGACGCTACTACGACTTCTTGTCCGCCTACTCAGCCGTCAACCAGGGCCATGCGCACCCCCGCATCGTCGGCGCTCTCGCCGATCAGGCTGGCCGCCTGGCGCTCACTTCGCGCGCCTTTTATAACGCCGAGCTCGGCAAGTTCGAGCGCTTTGCAACCGAATATTTCGGCTTCGATCGCGTTCTGCCCATGAACACCGGCGCCGAGGCGGTCGAAACAGCGATCAAGCTGTGTCGCAAGTGGGCCTATCAGGTGAAGGGGCTGGAGGAGGGGCGCGCGAAGATCATCGTGTGCGATCAGAACTTTCACGGCCGCACCATCACGATTATCTCCTTCTCTTCCGATCCCGATGCGCGCGGTGAGTACGCGCCGTACACGCCCGGCTTTGAGCGCGTGCCATACGATGATCTTCCCGCGCTCGAGCAGGCACTTGCTGATTCAGACGTCGCGGGATTCCTCGTCGAGCCGATCCAGGGTGAGGCGGGGGTCGTCGTGCCCGAAAGCGACTATCTCCGCCGGGCGGCTGAGCTTTGCCGCGAGCGCAACGTGCTGTTCATCGCTGACGAGGTTCAGACCGGTATCGCCCGAACGGGCAGTCTGCTTGCGGTGTGCGGTGACTGCGCCTGCGAGGCGCACTGCGAGCGCAATCCCGAGACCTATGTGCGTCCCGACGTACTGATCCTCGGCAAGGCATTGTCCGGCGGCGCCTACCCCGTTTCGGCTGTGCTGGCGGACGATGCAGTGATGCTGACCATCCAGCCGGGGCAGCATGGCTCCACCTATGGGGGCAATCCCGTCGCTGCGCGCGTGGCGATGGAAGCGCTGCAGGTCGTGCGCGATGAGGGGCTCGCGCAGAATGCGCGCCGCCTCGGCCGAGTCTTCCGCGCGGAGATGGAACGCATCGTCGGCGGCAGCAATCTGGTCTCTGGCGTGCGCGGCAAGGGGCTTCTGAATGCGATTCTGATCAACGATTCCCCCGACTCGAGCACCGCTTTCGATCTGTGCATGAAACTGCGCGACAACGGCCTGCTCGCGAAGCCGACCCACGGCAACATCATCCGCTTCGCGCCGCCGCTCGTGATGACGGAAGAACAACTGCGCGAGTGCGTCGACATCATCGAGCGCACGATCGCGGCGTTCTGAGGCTCCGCCTGGCGCGGCATCGTGTCGGAAACGGGCAGCGGCAGACGCTCGCGCGCGCAGATCTACTCGGCGCTCGCGCGTAACACCTCACTGAATGCAGTGGGCTCGGCGCTCGTGCTGGTCGCGGAGCTCGCGCAGTTCGTGTTGCTCATCCGTCTGCTCGAATCGGCTGCCTACGGCATGCTCATCGTCGCGCTGGCCCTGGTCGGCCAGTTCGCCTTCCTCGATCTCGGCCTCGGCCGTGGGCTCGAGCGTTTCCTGCCCGAGTTCCGCAGCCAGGGACGCGACGCCGACGTTCCACGGGCACTCGCCTTCTCATTGCTGTTCCATCTCGCAATGGGCGCGCTCGTGGGTGCGGCGATCCTGGGTTTCGCGTTGCTCGGTGGCGGCGCCGTACTCGCCCCGGACGATGGCGCCGCCATGCGCAGCCTGCTGATTGTGGCCGGATGCTCGGCCCCCGTGCTCTGGTCGCTCCGGACCGGCGCTGCAGCCCTGGTGGGTCTGGATCGCCTCGGCTGGGAGTCGCTTGTGCAGGCGCTCCTCGCGACGACCCGATGCGCGTTGCTCGCGTTCGGCGCCCGGCAGGGATGGGCGCTGTCGACGCTGCTGGCCGGCGCCCTCGCGCTCGAAGCGGGCGCCGGAATACTGCGTCTCGTGCTCGTCGCGCGTCTCTGGCAGGGGCCGCTGTTGGCGATCGATTCCGGTCTGCGTGCGATCGCCTCGGAGCTCTTCGGATACTCGGCCTGGATCGGCCTGCACCAACTCGTGATCACTGCGTCGAACGGCTTTGACCGGCTGATCGTGAGCGCGCTTCTCGGGCCGGCCGCGGTGCCGGTCTACTGGATCGCGATGCGGCTGGTCCGGGTCCTGCCCGGCCTGATCGGTTCGATCGCCAAGCGCGCTGTGATGCCGATCGCGTCCGAGCTCCACGCCGGCGGAGGCGACGCGGCCCTGCATGCGCTCGTGCTGCGCGGTACGCGCGGCTACACGGCGTTCATGCTCGCCATCGTCGTCTGTCTGGTCGTGTACGCGGAGCCGATCCTGAGACTGCTCGGCGGAGACGAGGTCGCGGCAATGGCCTGGGCAGCACAATTGAGCGTGCTCATGCAGGCGTTCGTCATCGCCCGCGGCATTCTCAATCAGGCGGCGGTCATCAAGACCGAAACGGCCCGCGACTCGGCCTTTTTCGGCATGGGCGTCGCTGCGGTGCATCTCGTCCTGCTCGCGTTGGCGGCCGATCGCGATGAACTGGGGCTCGCGATCGTGAGCTGGAGCGTCGCGCATCTGCTCTTCGCGCCCTGGTGGATCAGTCGCATGGCGCGTCACGTGTCCCTCCCCGTCGCGCGCTTCTACGGCGCCGCGCTGCGCGGGGGTTGGCCTCTGCTCGCGTTGCTGGCGCTCCACGCACCGCTGCTTCCGCTGCTGTCGACGTGGTCCATTGCACTCCAGGGCCTTGCGCTGGTTGCGAGCCTGCTCGCCGCGGTCGCGGTTGCGTGGTGGGGCGGCCTCGATCGCCCTTCGCGCCATGCGCTGCTGGTGCGACTGCGCGGGAGTCGTCATCCTTCCGGCGGGCTCGACGTGGCGGATCGATCGGAGCAGAGATGATTCTCGAGTACAACCTGACGCCCTGGCTCGTGCGCGCCGGCACACCGCTCAAGCAGGCGATTGCGCAGCTCGACGCCGGCGGTCTGCGCATGCTGCTCTGCGTCGACGATACGGGCCGCCTTGTCGGCACCTTCACACCAGGTGACCTTAATCGCTGGCTGCTGTCCGATGCCGCGACGAGCCTCGACGTCGATGTTGCCAGCGTCGTGCAGACGCGACCGCGAGTACGCCGCATCGATGCAGATGCGCGAGAGATCTCGGACGCGCTCGAACAGGTCAACTTCCTCCCGCTCGTCGATGCGGAGCATCGTCTGCGCGCCATGGCGCTTCGCCGCGAATTGGCCCGTGGCATTCGCATTGGCGATCGCATCGTCGACGAGGAGCGGCCTGCCTTTGTCATTGCCGAGATCGGCAACAACCACAACGGCAGTCTCGACGAAGCGCTGCGGCTCATCGATCTCGCGGCCGAGGCCGGTGCGGACTGCGCGAAGTTCCAGATGCGCGACATGTCCGTGCTCTACGGCGATGAGGTCGAGGGCGATGATTCGTCGGAGAACCTCGGTGCCCAGTACACCCTGGACCTGCTGCGCCGATTCCAGCTCTCCGACGAAGCGCTCTTTACGGCGTTTGATCACTGCAGGGCTCGGGGGCTCGTTCCGCTGTGTACACCCTGGGATGCCTCGAGCGTGGACAAGCTGGAGCAGTACGGGCTCCCAGCCTACAAGGTCGCCTCGGCTGACCTGACCAATCACGATCTGCTCCGCCATCTGGCGCGCACGGGCAAACCGCTGATCTGTTCTACCGGCATGTCGACGGAAGCGGAGGTGCGTCAATCGATCGAATTGCTCCAGCGCTGCGGGGCGCAGTTCGTGCTGCTGCACTGCAATTCGACCTATCCAACGCCCTTCAAGGACGTGCGTCTGGCCTACATGGATCGTCTGCGCGAGGCGGGGAACTGTCTGGTCGGATATTCGGGGCACGAGCGCGACATCTTCGTACCCGTCGCCGCAGCCGCGCGCGGTGCGGTCGTGATCGAGAAGCACTTCACGCGCGATCGCGAGCAGGAGGGGAACGATCACAAGGTCAGCCTGTTGCCGGACGAATTCGCGCGCATGGTCGAGGGCATCCGCCAGGTAGAGGCGGCGCTCGGTCAGCGCGGCGCGCGTGCCCTGAGTCAGGGCGAACTGATGAATCGGGTGACGCTGGCGAAGTCGGTGTTCGCGGCCCGAGACATCGCCGCAGGCGAACGCATCGAGCGCGAAGCGCTGGACGTGCGGAGCCCCGGACGAGGCCTTCAGCCAAATCGGCTCGGCGAGCTCGTCGGGCGCCCTGCGCCGCGATCGCTGGCGGCCGGCGACGTGTTCTATCCCGAAGATCTGGATGGCTCCGGGGATGCGCCCCGAGCGTTCGCTCTGGCCGGTCGCTGGGGGCTTCCGGTGCGGCATCACGACTGGCGTCGCCTCGCGGCCCTGAGCAATCCACGCGTGCTCGAGTTCCACCTCAGCTACAAGGACCTCGAGCTCGATCATGCATCCTTCTTCGACGGATCGGTCGACGCCGAACTCGTCGTGCATGCGCCCGAGCTCTTCGCGGGCGATCACACGCTCGACCTGGCCGCGACCGATGCGGAATACCGGGCGCGCTCGATTGTCGAGATGCGTCGCGTCATCGAAACGACGAAGGCACTCAGTGAGCATTTTCCGGACACCCGGCGTCCCATCGGCATCGTCACGAACGTCGGCGGCTTCAGCGTCGATGCCGCGCTCACGCCCCGTGCCGTCGCGGAACGAAGAGCGATTCTGCTCGACAGCCTCGCAGCGCTGGAGGATCCGGCGATCGCCCTCTGGCCGCAGACCATGCCGCCCTATCCCTGGCACTTCGGGGGCCAGCAGTTCCACAACCTGTTCCTGGCCGCTGAATGGATCGACGCGTTCTGCGGCGAGAGTGGCATGCGGGTCTGCCTGGACGTGTCGCACTCCATGCTCGCGTGCACGCACGCAAGCGCTTCCCTCACGGCGTTCCTGGAGCACGTGCTGCCGCATACGGCGCACCTGCATCTGGCCGATGCGAGCGGCGTGGACGGCGAGGGACTGCAGATCGGAGACGGCGCCGTGGACTTCGTCGGTCTGGCGGATGCGGTGAGACGATTGGCCCCCGACGCGAGCTGGATTCCCGAGATCTGGCAGGGCCACGAACGCGATGGTGCGGGTTTCTGGCGCGCGCTCGCGCGTCTGGAGCTGGCCGGCTTCTGATGGCGCCCGTCGCGAGCGTGCGCGTCGGATCAGGAGTCGGTCGTGGCCGACACGCGGGTCCACGCGGAGATCACGCCGCCGACGTCGCCCGCCTCGAGAACGTAGCCCCGTGCGGCGCAGAATTCCTCGAGCGCCCGCGTCTCGCCGCCCTGGATGCATTCGTCGATGGCGACGACGGCGCCGTCTACGAGATACGGCTCGAGCGTCTCGAGGGCGAAGCGCGCGACCGCGTAGGCATTGCAGTCCACGTACACGAGCGCGATGCGGGCACCGCCGGCCACGAAGCCCTTGAGGATGTCGTCGCCCGAGCGCAGCAGGTCCGGGAGGGTTGCGCGCAAGTCGCCGCGCAGGAAGCGGCACTGGTCGCGCAATCCGTTGCGGTCGCGGACCTCCTCCACGAACTCCAGGCTGCTGTCGGTGTGCGCGCGGGCGTCGAGCTGACGCTCCGCGTCTGCGACGTCGCTCGGATACCCCTCGAAGGTATCGAAGCCGTAGTAGCGGCGGAAGGCGCCCTGGTCCGCAGCGCGGGCGAGGGTGCCGAAGATGACGGCATTGCGGCCGCGCCCGACGCCGAGCTCGACGATATGGCCCGGCACGGGACGAATCTTCTCGTAGAGGCCGACGAGTCCGCGGACGTAGCGGACCTGCTCCGCGGAAATCAGCTTGTCCGACCAGTCGACGCGGCGGTAGTCGAAGAGTGCGCGCTCGACCAGATCGCGCAGCAGGCGTCGAAAACGGCTCATCGATGCTCTCTCGTTCCGTTCAGCGCGAGCAGCATACGGGAAGGACAGCCGTGAGCGCTGCGGCGGCGGCCTATCGGCCCGAGATCGACGGGCTCCGCGCAGTCGCGGTGCTGCCGGTGATCGCCTTTCACGCCGGAATCGAGCAGGTGGCAGGGGGCTTCGTCGGCGTCGACGTCTTCTTCGTCATCAGCGGCTATCTGATCAGTCGGATCATTCTCGACGAGCTGGATAGCGGCACGTTCACGATCGCGGGCTTCTATGAGCGCCGGGCGCGGCGAATCCTCCCCGCGCTCCTGCTCGTGGTGCTCGTCACGCTGCCGCTCGCCTGGCTCTGGATGCTGCCCGCGCAGTTCTCTGCCTTCGCCGACAGCCTCGTTGCCGTCGCGCTGTTCGCGTCGAACATCCTGTTCTGGTCCGAGAGCGGCTACTTCGCGCCCGCAGCGGAATTGAAGCCGCTGCTCCACACCTGGAGTCTCGCGGTCGAGGAGCAGTTCTATCTCCTGTTTCCGCTGCTGCTGATCGCGTGCCGAGGCGCGCGCCGGGCCTGGCTGCCCGGCATCGTCCTGGTCATTTTCGCGGTGAGCCTCGCTGCGGCTGAACTCGGCCGATCGACCGCCTCGAATGCTGTTTTCTTTCTGACGCCGGCGCGCGTCTGGGAGCTCATGCTGGGGGTACTGATCGTGCTTGGCGCCGATCTGCCAGCGCGCGTCGGCGATCGGACGGCCGAGGGGCTCGCGGCGATTGGTCTCGCTGCGATCGCGATAGCAGTGTTCACCTTCGACGCCGCGAGCGGTGTTCCCGGCCTCGCCGGTCTGATCCCTACGGGCGGCGCTGCGCTCGTGATCGCTTTCGCCCGTCCCGGTGGGGCCGTCGCGCGCCTGCTGTCGCATCGGGCGGTCGTCTTTCTCGGATTGCTGAGCTACAGCGCATACCTGTGGCACCAGCCCCTGTTCGCGCTGGCGCGCCTGCGCCTCGGACCAGAGGCCGAAGGCGCCGTGCTGGCAGTGCTCGCCGTTGCCTCGATCGTGTTCGCCTGGCTCAGCTGGCGATTCGTGGAGCGCCCGTTTCGGGATCGGCGCCGATTCTCCCGGCGCACGGTTCTCAGCGGTGCGGCGACGGCTTCTGTTCTGCTCGCGGGCCTGGGGCTCGGTCTCGCGTCCGTCCCCGAGGCTACGCTGGCGAAAGCAGCCGAGTTGGACCAGGCGCGCCTCGAACGTCTCGAGCGATCTTCTCTCGAACACTGCAGGCCCGCGGGAGAGGTGCCCCGGCCGCTCGCTGCCTGTGGCATCGGCGCTCCCGACGGGCCATCACGCATCGTGGTGGTGGGCGACAGTCAGGCGCGGTCGATCCAGGCCGGACTGCACGCCGTGCTGGAGACGATGGGTGTCGCGGGCATCTATTTCGGCGCAGGCAGCACCTTGCCGCTGCCGTCGGCGCTGCAATACGACGACGGCTTCGAGACAGCCGCTGCGGCGGCGTACGAGGTCGTCTTCGAGCGTCTCGAGGAAGAGCGGCCCAGCGTGGTACTTCTGCAGGCACGCTGGGACCTGCTCCACGAGGTCGATCGATCACCGACCGATGCACGGCGAACGCCTCGGTAAACGGCACTCTCTACGGACGATCTGCTGGATCGCAACACGTCGAGAAACGCGCTGCGCACGGCGCTCGCTGTCGACGTGGCGCGCCTTGCTAGCGCCGGCGGGACCGTTTTCCTGCTGTCCGCGATCCCGACGCTGCCGCACGACGTGCGGCGCTGTTATCTCGATCGCGCCTGTTCGGAGATCGACGCCGCGCCACTGCGCCGACGTAATGCAGGTGCCGACGCGATGCTCGCGGATATCGCGGCCTCGCACCCGAACGTCTTCCACGTGGAATTGCTCGACCTGCTGTGCCCGGAGGATGCGTGCCTGATCGAGAGGGGTGATCGGATGCTCTATCGCGATCCGGCCCATCTCACCGTTGAGGGTGCCGAGTGGCTGGCCGACGAGCTGCTGCGTTCTCGGTTGTCGATGGCCTTGCAGGCGGCGGACGCGCAGTGAACAGTCGGGGTCTTTAGCGCGCCTTGCGGCGTTCGGCTAGAGTCCCGGGGGCTCGGAAAGGGGGAAGGACGCCGCGCGCGTCTCGATCGCATGGTTTCGTCTCGAACGTCGCGTCAGCGCATGCGCGCACTTGCTCGTCACGTGGCGCGTCGGCTGCGCGATGCGGTTACCGGTGAGCGCGGGATCGAGGCCGCGCAGAGACGCCTCGCCTGGGAGGACGCCCAGCGCTTCATCTACGATGCCTGCGGCCCGGCGACGCGCATCTTCGAGGATCACTGGGCACTGCGCCGAGCGGCCTTTGCCGCCCGCTCGGACGACGGTCTGCTCATGGAGTTCGGCGTCTTCCAGGCAAGGTCCTTCAACTTCTTCGCGGACCGGATGCTGGAATCCGGAGACACGCGGACGCTCTACGGATTCGACAGCTTCAGCGGCTTCTCCGAGGAGTGGGCGGGCGTTGATCGTGCGTTTCCCGTGGATCATTTCGATCAGGGGACGGGGCGACCGAAGGTTCGCGAGAACTGCGAGCTCGTCGACGGCTTCGTCGAGGACACCCTCGGCACGTTCCTTGATACCCACGCCGGGCCGATCGCGTTCATCCACATCGACACCGACACCTACAGCCCGGCGCGCTCGGTGCTCTCGCTCTGCCGCGAGCGTTTGCGCACGGGAAGCATCGTCTTGTTCGACGAATTGCTCGGCTATCCCAACTGGCGCAATCACGAGCATCGCGCGCTCACGGAGGCACTCGCTCCAGACGAGTACAGCTACGTCGGTTTCGCGACGAGTTCGCCCGAAGCGCGCCTGATCAAGGCCGCCATCCGCATCGAGAAGGATCTGACATGAAGGCACTCGGGATCATTCCGGCTCGTGGAGGCTCCAAGCGCCTCCCGCGCAAGAACCTGCGACCGCTCGGCGGCGAGCCGCTCGTCGCCCACACATTGCGTGCAGCCAGTGAAAGCGATTGCTTCGACCGCATCCTGCTGTCCTCGGACGATGCCGAGATGCTCGCCATGGCGGATGGGTTCGATGGGGTTGATCCCTGGCCGCGCGAGGAGGTTCTGTCCGGCGACAAGGTAACGGCGCTGACGCTCGTCGAATCGATCATCGACACGAACCGATTCGATACGGAGTACGACGTTGTCGCGCTGCTGTTGCCCACCTGTCCGTTCCGCTCCGCGACGCATGTGCGCGAGGGCTTCGCGATGCTCGATCCGAGCGTGGACGGCGTCGTCAGCCTGACAACCTTCGAGTTCCCGCCGCAGCTGTCCGTGACCGTCGGTGACGACGACGGTCTGCTGCGCGGCGTGTTCGATCCGTGCCCGCTCATCACGGGCGATACGCGCTCGCAGGACCAGGCGACGATCTATCGGCCGAACGGCGCCTTCTACATCCAGTGGATGTCGAAGTTCATGGTCAATCGGAACTTCTGGAAGGGTGACGTGCGCGGCTACGTCATGGATCGTGCGGACTCCGTCGACATCGACGACGAGTCGGATCTGGAGTACGCCCAGTTCATGTGGGATCGGAGGGCACGAGCATGAGTCGCTATGCCGAACTGCGTGATCGGATTCAGGGGCCGGTCTATTCGGTCGTCACGCCGTTCACCGAGGACGAGCGCATCGACTTCGATGCGCTCCGTGCCTACCTCGAGCGGGTCTATACCAGCGGTGGGCGCATCTTCTACGTCATGGCCTACAACTCGCGCTACAGCGAGCTGTCCTGGGAAGAGATCCGCGCACTGAACGAGTTCGTCGTCCGCACGGTGAAGGCCTTCGGGGACGACGTCATCGCCATAGTCGCCGATCCGCTGCATTGCTCCACGGCCGTGTCGATGGACTTCTGTCGTCACGCAGAGGCGATCGGTGCCGACCTGATCTCGCTCATCTTTCGCGAGAAGTTCTACAGCGAGGCGCAGGTGGTAAAGCACTTCGAGATGTGCGCTGGCGCCGCGGACGTCGGTGTGCTGATTCACGAGATGCCGTTCATTTCCGGCCTCGGCGGGCACACCGTCAACTGGCCCGTCTCGCTGCTCGATCGCATCGCCGACATAGAGAACGTCATCGCGATCAAGGAAGACGCCAAGGAGGATGCGTACTCGCACGAGGTGATCGCCTGCCTGCGCGACCGCCTCGCGATCGTGATCTCCGGCGGCGGCAAGCGTCAGTGGCTGCGCTTTGCCGAGCACGGTTGCCAGGCCTGGCTGAACGGAATCGGCGTGTTCGAACCGCGTCTGCCGCCGCTCTTCTGGCAGGCCTACAAGGCCGGTGACACCGCACTCCTCGAACGCATCATCGAGGAGATCGAAGTGCCGTTCTTCGAGGAGATCGTCGGTCCATTCGGCTGGCACCTAGGTGTCCGCGGGGCTCTGGAGTCGCGAGGCATCTTCGCGCGCCACGAGCGCATGCCGATGATGCCGATCCCCGACGCGGACATGCCGAAGGTGCGCGCGACCATGGATCGGATCGAAGCAGCGCTCGAGGGAATCCTCGCAGGCACATGAACGCCGAGCGGCTCGCAGAGGACGGTTGGTTCCGGGCCGAGGCGATCACGTCCGAGGTCGATCTGGACGGGCTGCGCAGAACCTTCGAGCGGTGCTTTCCGACCGGTGCCGGGCGGCGGGGTCGTGAGAACGTCACGGAGCTCGACGCGGCGGGCATCGCCAGAGAGCCGGCACTTGCCATCCTGCACGAGCAGGTCGGCGCGCTCATGGGCCGTCTGTCGGCTGACCTCGAGTTCGGGAAACTGTGGCTCGTGGCATCGGACGCGGACACCACGGCATCCGATCAGGTGCCCTTCGCGCCGCACTTCGATCGGCGTCGCTACGTCAAGGCAATGGTGTATCTCGACGATGTCGGTGCGGATGATGGCCCGCTGACGCTGGCCCGCCAGGCACCGGACGCGATGGAGCCGCGGCGCCGCAAACTCGGCCCCAATTGGCAGGTGCGTGAGGAGAATCGCGTCCACGAGAATCTCGAGTTCGAGGCCGCCACAGGGGACGCCGGTTCTGTGTTCGTGTTCGACACCAACTGCCCGCACTTCGCGGGTCGCGTCGTACCCGGTGCCCGCAGACGCGTCCTGCGCTTCGACTATGCGCACTCTGACTGGAACGACGACAGCCTCGGTGGACGTTTCCGGCGGGCCTTCGAGCGCCGGCTCGGACGTTGACGGGATGCCAGGGGGCGCTGCCGTGGAGGTCGTCAGGGAGTTGAGTGCCGAGGGTGTGCTCGAAGTGTTCGAGCGCGTTGAGCGCGCGCTTGCACTCGACGAACGACGCATCGACGGGATTCCCTGGTGGGATCTGGCGCGCCATCCGTTTCACCGCACTGCACTCACCGCCCTCGGCCTCGGCGATCTCGAACCGCCGCCGCGGACGACGCATCTGGACGGCCTCGCGCGGGGCTTCAGCGTCGTCATGAACCTGCTCCGCGCGGTGACCACGCGTTCACCCCGGCGGGCACGGAAGCGCTCAGTGCTCATCATCGGTCATCCACGGCGCCGCAAGGTGGACGAGCACTGGGTCGACCTCTACGTCGATCCATTGCTCGCGTTGCTGCCCGGCGATCGGCCCGTGGAGGTCCTCGAGGAACCGATCGATTTCGAGCATCGGCGGCCGGCGGCGACGCGCGGCTTGCGCTATCTCGATGCGTTGCGCGCGCGCGCCCGATGGGCTGAACGGCGTGATCCGGGATTGAGTGCCGCGGCGCGCGATGAGGTTCGCAAAGTCGCGGAGAGGTTCGAGGCCGAGTTGGGCGTCCGGCTCGATCTGGAGGCGCTGGTGGCGCTGGAGCTCCGCCGCTGGCGCGCACGTCATCCGCGTTATCGCGCGCTTCTCGCTGCGCTCGAGCCGGAGGTTCTGCTCGTCGTCCGCGCCGCGCGACAGGAGCCCCTGGTGGCGGCTGCGCGGGAGCTTGGCATCCCCGTTGCCGAGTTGCAGCACGGCTCTCCTGCGCGCGGGAAGCTCAACTACGACTACTGCTCCGGAATCGCAAAGACGACCTTTCCGGATCTGTTCGCGTCATTCGGGCGTTTCTGGACCGACGCGGTCGTTCTGCCGCGCGGCGACGCTGCGACGGAAGTGCTCGGATTTCCCTGGCTCAGTGCCCAGCGTGCACGTCATCAGCATGTCGAGAAACGCGCGCGCCTGCTCGTCCTTTCGCAGCGCGACGTCGCGTCTGCGCTGGTGCCGTTCTGTGTCGCGCTCCGCGCGCGATTGCCGATCGGAATCGAGGTGCTCTACAAGCCCCATCCCGAAGATCTGCGACGCGGTGCCGGCGGCCTGGAGGCGCTGCGGTCAGCCGGCGTCGTGGTGGTCGAGGACCCCAATGCGGATCTCTACGCCCTGCAGGCAAGTGCGCGCTGGCAGCTCGGGGTCTACTCGACGGCGCTCTACGAAGGCATCGCCTTCGGCTGTGCGACCTTTGTGCTGCGCGCCGCCGGCGCGGAGCAGATGACGCGCCTCGTGGATCGGGGCCTTGCGCGCTTCGTCAGCGAGCCGAGTGAGGTCGACCTCGAGTTCTCCCCTGCGGCGGCGGATCTCGAGGAGCTCTTCGCCGAAGCAAGCCCCGCGCGCGCGGAGGCGCTGCTCATGCGCCTTCATGAGCTGCGCTCTGCAAGCAGTGGGATCGCATGATGCGTGTCGCTGCCGTACTGACGACCAAGGACCGGCGCACATATCTGGAGCGTGCGCTGGCGAGCATCCGTCATCAGACCCGACCGGTCGACGAGATCGTGGTCGTCGACGACGGCAGCGCCCCGGGCACTAATGACGGTCTCGGCGCGGACGTGCGATTGCTACGCAACGAACGTTCGACGGGTGCGGCCCATGCACGCAATCAGGGCGTTGCCGCGACTACCGCCGAGATCGTGATGTTCCTGGATGACGATGACGCCTGGGCACCAGACAAGGTCGCGGAGCAGTGCGCCTGCTTCGATGCGGATGCGGAGGTCGTGCTCGTCTATTCGGGCCGTGCTCTGGAGCGGGACGATGCTCCCGGCGTCGTCACTCGTCGTGCTGCGAGCCGTCTGAGTGGGCGATTGTTCGAGGAGATGCTGCGCAGCAATCTCGTTGGCGTGCCGTCTGCCGTCGCGGTTCTGCGTGCGGCCTTCGACGAGGCGGGCGGCTTCGACGAAGGCGCCCCTCGGCGGGAGGACTATGATCTCTGGCTGCGGATCACGCCCCTCGGCAAGGTCGCCTGGGACGGCGGATACCGGGTGCATTACACGGTCTTTGCGAATCCGAAGAAGCAGCGCTCGGCGCAGCTCGACGGGCACGTCGACGGTGCGCGCTATCTCATCGCGAAGTACGGCGCCGAGATCGAGGCCCTGCCGATGCGTCACGCGCGCAGAGCGCGCGCCGAGAAATGGTTTACCGCTGCGCGCCGAGTGCGCAGGAGCAGCTGGTCGCGGGCATTCGTTCTCGTCGTCCGAAGCTTCCTTCAATGGCCGCGACCGGCCGCGCTAGCGCTGCTGCTACCGCAGTTCGTCCTCACGCGGCTGGGATACTGACGTGACGACAGAGTCGATGACTACGCCATCGCTCCGCGAACGCCCGTGTCCGGTCTGCGGTGGAGAAGGCCGTGTCTATGATGCGCACGTGGACGTCGAGCATGCACGCTACGGGCTCGCCGGCGATGCGGTTCCCCTGCGCCGCTGCGCGTCCTGCGGCATGCGCTTCTTCGATCTGATCGAGGGCGTGAACACGCACGGGGAGGTCTACGCTTCGATGACACTGTCGGCGAGCGTGCCCAAGCGACGCCATCACCTGTTTGCGCGCCTGCTGCCGGCACTGGGTGCGCGCGGTCTGGAGCTCGGCAGCGGCGCCTGCCACGTTGGTCGCCTGGTGGGATCGGAAGTTTCAGTCACGGCCGTCGATGCGAATCCGCAATGCGACGGGGCGCCTGCCCATCTCGAGTTCGTCGACGCAAACATCACAGCGCTCGAGGACAGCGCCTTTCCCGCCGAGTCCTTCGATTGGGTGCTGATCGACAACGTGTTGGAGCATCTCCCGAGCTTCGTCGACCTGCTCGCTCAGGCCCGGCGCTGGCTGAAGGCGGAGGGGCGCATCGTGGTCTCCGTTCCGAACGGGCGCACCCTGCGGCGCCATCTCGGCGGTCGCCATCTGCGCGAAGTGTTCCGGCCCGTGGAGCACGTCAACATCTTTGACCCTGCAACGCTCGATGGCGCCTTCGCGAGGGTCGATTGCATCCCTGCGCGGGCGTTCCTCCTGCCGAAGAACGTGTTCGAGGTCGGTGCCGTCAGTTCCCTGCTCGGCTGGGCGCCCTTCGGGCTCTACCGGGCCTACCGGAAGGTGCCTGCCCGGTGAGCGGCTACGGCCGAACGGAGCGCCGGATCGCGGCCGCGCTCGGCCCCATGCCGGGTGCCAAGGCCTTCGCCAAACGCAGTTGGGCGGCCCTCAACTTCGCCCTTCGCGGTGAGCGCGGCTTCCAGTATGAACTCGCCGACGGTGTGCGCCTGGAGCGCGCCGAAGGGGGCGTGACTGCGGCCGATGCACGCTTCTTCGGCTACTTTGACCACTCGCCGTTTTCGGCCGTTGGCGATCGCATGCTTGTCCATCGCCGTGCCGGTGAGGCGTGCGAGGTCGAACTGCTTCTGTTTGAGGGCGACTGCGGCCGCGACCGCGAAGTGCGGGTGCTCGGCCGCAGCCGGGCGTTCTCGGCGCAGCAGGGCGCCCTGTTGCGCTGGCGCAAGGGCTCCGCAGCGGCCGAGTGCATCTACAACGACTACGAAGACGGCGTGCTCGGTTCCCGATGGATCGACGTGGACACTGGCGACTCCCGTTTCCTGCCGGCACCGATCGCTGCCCAGGCGGAGGACGGTGCGCGCTTCGTGACGCTGGATTTTCGCGGGCTTCTGGAGGTCGCGCCGGACTATGCATATCCGAGCGACGCGCAGCTTCCGCCTTCCGGGCTCGGGTTCATCGATGCAGATGGCAGCGCGCTCGCGCGCGTCGACCTTGATCGCGTGCGTGCCTTTGAACCCACTGCCGACGCGGTCGAGGCGCGCCACGAACTCAATCACCCGTCCTTCGCGCCTGACGGCGAGAGCTTCGTTTTCGTGCATCGATGGGTTGGTCCGCTCGGCCGACGCAGCCGTCTGCTCCGATACGTACCCGCGCACGACGCGCTGTATGCGGTACTCGATGGCGGCATGGTGTCGCACTTCACCTGGCGCGCTGACGGCGCGCTGATCGCCTTTGCCCGCCACGAGGATCGCGATTGCTATCTGCTCCTCGAACCGGACGCGCATGTGCCGCGGATCCTGATGCCGAACGTCCTCGATCGCTTCGGCGACGGGCATCCGAGCCTGTCTCCGGATGGTCGCTGGCTGCTCACAGACAGCTATCCCGATCGGCGACGTCAGCAGCACCTGCTCGTCGCAGACCTGCACCGGGAGCGTTGCCATACGCTGGGCCGCTTCCTCGCGCCCCTCGCCTTTCAGGCCGAAGCGCGGGTGGATCTGCATCCCCGCTTCTCGCCGGACGGGGCGCGTGTCGCGATCGATTCCGCCCATCGCGGCGCGCGTGGGTTCTACGTGCTCGATATCGCCGATGCGCTTGCCCGCTTCGCGGAGGCTCCGTGACGACGCTCGAAGTGCTCATGGCCGTCCACGCGAGCGATCGGGCGGACTGGCTCGAGGCCTGCCTCGCAACGCTCGAGGCTCAGACTCTGCGTGCCGATCGCGTGCGCATCATCGCCGATGGTCCGCTCACGGACGCCCTCGAAACCGTTCTTGCACAGCACAGTGAAATGCACGCGATCGAAAGGCAGTCCCTGCCGGTCTCGTCGGGTCTCGGGGCGGCGCTGGCCGCGGGTCTTGAGGCCTGCGATGCGCGCTTCGTCGCGCGCATGGATGCCGATGATCTCGCGCGCCCCGATCGCTTCGCGCGTCAGATGGCAGTGCTTGAGGGCACGGCCGGGCTCGCAGTTGTCGGTAGCTACGCAGATCTCTTTCGGGACGAAACAGCGCTGGGTGTGCGCCGCATGCCGGTGACGGACGCCGAGATCCGCGCGCGGGTCTGGACCAACCCCTTTGTGCACTCGTCGGTGATGTTCGACCGGGCGGCGATCCTCGCCGTCGGCGGGTACGATGCGAACCTACGCACGCGGCAGGACTACGATTTGTGGTTCCGCTGCGTGGCGGGGGGGCTCCTCATGCAGAACATTCCCGAAGCGCTCGTGCGCTACCGAGTAGCCAGCGTGGGCAAGGATCGCAATCTGGGCGTGGTCTGGCGCCAGGTCCGCACGGGCTGGCGCGGCTGTGCCCGGGTCGGTGCAGGGCCGGTCGCGTGGTTCGGTGTGACGGCCCCCTTGCTGTTCGCGCTGCTCCCGGCCGGGGTCGGTCGCTGGGCGCGCGGACGCCTGCGCGCACCCGAATGAATGCGCCGCTGCTCGTCACGGGTGCGTCGGGCTTCGTCGGGCGTCATCTGATCGACGTGCTGGTCGAGCGCGGACGCGCCGTACGCGCCGTGGGTGGGCGTCGTGCGATCGAATCGGTGCCGGCAAACGTCGACATCCTCCCCGGGCGAGCCCTCGATGCGGAGACAGACTGGTCGGACGCGCTTGCGGACGTCGATGCGGTCGTGCACCTGGCAGGATCGGCGCACGGGCGTGACGGCGACGATCCGGTGCGCATGCGGCAGGTGAACAGGGACGGGGCGGTGCGCCTCGCCCGGTGCGCGGCCGAGGTGGGCGTTCGGCGCTTCCTGCTTGTGTCGTCCATCGGGGTTCACGGCAACGCGTCCCAGGGTGCGCCCTTGACCGAGCATTCACCCCTGCGGCCGGAGGCGGTCTACGCGGAAACCAAGCGCGCCGGGGAGATCGGCGTGGACGAGGCGCTGACCGACACCGGCACGGAACTTGTGATCCTCCGCCCGCCGCTCGTTTACGGACCGGCAGCCCCCGGCAATCCGGCGCGCCTGCTCGCCTGGTCTCGCCGCGGCTGGCCGCTGCCCCTGGCGTCCATCCGGAATCGACGCAGCTTCGTCGCCGTACAGAATCTCTGCGCCGCGATCGCGGCCTGCCTCGATGATCCGCGTGCGGCGGGCGAGACTTTTCTGGTCGCGGATCGTGAGACGATCTCGACGCCCGAGCTGCTGCGCGATCTCGCACGTCGTCTCGATAGACCCTCTCGCCTGTTTCCCTGTCCGCCTGGCCTGCTCGCATTCGCCGCAGAGCTCGTTGGCCGTCGCGACGACGTTGCGCGTCTGGCCTCTGATCTCGTCGTCGACGCCAGCAAGCTCGAACGCCTTCTCGGATTCGCGCCGCCGCTCAGTCTTGCCGAGGGGCTGGACCGCTGGATCGGAGCGTCCCGGTGAGTACGCTGATCGTGCTTGCCGTCGCCGGTGGCCTTTGCGCCGGCGTCGGTACGGGCTGGATGCGCCGCTACGCCATCGCGCGCGACCTGATCGATCATCCGAACGCGCGAGGCTCGCACGTGGTGGCCACACCGCGGGGCGGTGGATTGGCGCTGGCCGTCGTGCTGATCGTCGGTACGGGCGTGGCCGCGGCGCTTGACCTGGTGTCCGTTGCCTTCGCATGGGCAATGCTCACCGGCGGCGGTGCAGTTGCGGGCGTCGGCTTCCTTGATGACCACGGAGAGGTGCCAGCGCGCTGGCGCCTGCTTGCCCATACGCTGGCAAGCGGCGTGGCGGTGCTTGCGATCGGTCACGTTCAGGCCCTGGCGCTGCCCGGCGGCGCGTTGCCGCTCGCTTGGGCCGGCGCACCGCTGACGCTGATTGCCGGTGTTTCATTGATCAACATCTACAACTTCATGGACGGCATCGACGGTCTCGCCTGCAGCGAACTCGTCTGCGTGTGCTTTGGCCTCCTCGCGCTCAGCGGACTCGGTGGGCCGCTTGCGGCGCTGGTGCTGCTCGGCAGCGCTGCGGGCCTCGGCTTTCTGGCCTGGAACTGGCCGCCGGCACGTATCTTCCTTGGCGATGTCGGCAGCGGCTTCCTCGGCTTTTTTATTGCTGTCGTGCTGCTTGGAGGCGTGCTCGCCGAGGCCTGGAGCTTCTGGGCAGGCCTGCTGCTCCTCGGTGTCTTCTTCGTCGACGCTTCGGTCACGCTCGCCACGCGCGCGATGCGCGGTGATCGGGTCGGCGAGGCACATCGCACCCACGCGTTCCAGCACTTCGCCCAGCGCTTCGGCCATCTCAGGGTGACCGCGAGCGTCTGCCTGGTGAACCTGTGCTGGCTACTGCCGGCGGCGCTCCTTGCCGAGTCCCGGCCCGCCTGGGGGCTGCCGATCCTGCTCGTGGCCTGGGCGCCCTTGCTCGCGGCGGCCCTATGGGTCGGCGCTGGCCGACCGAGGTAGGCTTGGGTATGGCACGTAGGCGCGACACGCCCGGTGTTCGGGGACGGCTGATACGCCTCGAGCGCGGTGCGAAGACGGTGATCATCGCGACGAGTGACGCGCTGATGATGATGGCTGCGCTCTGGGCGGCGCACGTGCTGCGCCTGGAGATGCTGCTGCCGCCGCGCTTGATGGATTACGCCTGGCTCGCGTTCGCAATTCCGCTCTGCTCCATCCCGATCATCCGTCTCATGGGCACCTATCGCACTGTGGTTCGCTTCATGGGCGGTCGCGCGATGCTCGCGCTCGGGCGCGCTGCTGCGGGGGCGACCCTCGTCTACGTTCTGCTTGTCACCTTCGCCGAGGTGGAACGTGTGCCGCGTTCGACCTACGTGCTCTTCTTCCTGCTCACCTTCCTTTCCATGTACGGCCTGCGCATGGCAGCGCGCGCCTGGCTGCCGAAGATCGACGAAGGCGCCGGTGGAGATGTGCGTCGGCGCGCTGTCATCTACGGCGCCGGAACGGCAGGCATCCAGCTGCACGGTCTGCTTGAGCAAGGCGACGGCTTCCGAGTGATCGCGTTCCTCGACGACGATGCGGGCAAGCAGGGCACGGAAATCTTCGGCGTACCAGTGCATGCGCCCGAGCGCCTTGAGGTGCTCGTCGCGCGAGAGGGCGTCAGGCAGGTCCTGCTGGCGCTGCCCGCGACGTCACGTGCCCGGCGCCTCGAAATCATAGAAGCGCTCGAAGCGCTACAGGTGCGCGTCCGCACCGTACCGGCGCTACCGGAGATCGTCTCTGGCGTCGCGTCGCTGGACCATCTGCAGGAGGTGGAGGTCGACGATCTCTTAGGCCGGGATCCGGTGCCGCCCGACGTGGACCTCCTCGATGCGCGCGTTGCCGGGCGCAGAGTGCTGGTGACGGGTGCCGCGGGTTCCATTGGCTCTGAGCTCTGCCGGCAGGCTTTGCTGCGGGGGCCCCTCGAGCTCGTGCTCTATGAGCAGAGCGAGTTCGGCCTTTATCGTCTCGAACGGGAGCTTGCTGCAGTGGTGGCGACGCAGGGTCTTGCCACGCGAGTCGTGTCCGTGCTCGGAGACGTCACGGACGCGGCGCATCTGGAGCGGGTGCTCCGGGCCCAGGGCATCGACACGGTGTTCCATGCCGCGGCTTACAAGCACGTTCCCCTCGTGGAATCGAATCCTGCGGAGGGGGTCCGCAACAACGTCTTCGGTACGCTCGCTGCAGTGCACGCGGCGCTCGCAGCAAAGGTTGCGACCTTCGTGCTCGTATCGACGGACAAGGCCGTACGGCCAACGAACGTCATGGGCGCGAGCAAGCGGGTCGCCGAGCTCGTACTGCAGGGGCTTGCGGCGCAGCACGACGCGACCTGTCTTGCCATGGTCCGCTTCGGCAACGTACTCGACTCCTCGGGCTCGGTGGTGCCGCTGTTCCGTGAGCAGATCCGCACTGGCGGACCGGTGACCGTTACTGATCCCGAGATCATCCGTTACTTCATGACCATACGAGAGGCGGCGCAATTGGTGCTGCAGGCGAGCGCCCTTGCCTCGGGGGGCGAGGTGTTCGTTCTCAACATGGGCGAGCCTGTGCGCATCCTCGACCTCGCGAGGCGGATGATCCGGCTCGCCGGTCATTCGATCCGCGACGAGGCGCATCCGGAAGGTGACATCGAGATCCGCATCACGGGACTGCGTCCAGGCGAGAAGCTCTACGAAGAATTGCTCATCGGCGGCGATGTACTGCCGAGCCCGCACGCCAAGATCATGCGGGCACGCGAAGCGCGCCTGGACTGGCCCGTGCTGGAGAAGCGGCTCGAAGTGCTCGCCGAGGCCTGCGAGGCCAACGATGCGAGTGCCATTCGCCGCCTGCTTGCCGATCTGGTCGACGGCTACGAGGGCAGGGCCCCCGCCGAGGATGCGCTCGCCACCAATCAGATTTGATCGGGCGGGGTCGTGGTCACGCCCGCGCGCAGGGCGCGGCCGAGGCGCGGCGCATGATCTGCGTAGAGCCGGTCGAGGAAGGCCTCCTCGTCTTCTCCTTTCATCACCGTGAGCTGCCCCTCGAGAAGCAAGTGTGCGAGGCCGTGGACGTGGCACCAGCCGATGAGGATGTCCTCGACGATGCGATTTGCGCTCATCCCTTCTGCGAGCCGGGCCTCGTCGATCGGGGCCTCGCCCCGCTGGTTTCGGATGACGTTGGTCAGTTCGGTGTAGGTTCCGCGCGCCGCAGCGTCGAAGTCCGGGTCCGTCTGATCGAGCAGGTCCGTGCGGAACATGAGTCGGAATCTTTCCGGTTCGGCGCGCGCAAAGTCCACGTAGGCGCGCATGATTGCGGCCAGATCGGCATCGTGGCCTTTGGCCTCGGCGCCACGTGCGCGGTCGCTGCGGGCCGCTGCGCGCGCCTGAGCCAGCGTGTCCGTCAGTGCTGCGAAGCCGCGGGCGGCCAGTGCGGTGAACAGACCGGTAACGCTTCCGAAATGGTGCGCGGGCGCGGCGTGCGACACGCCGGCACGACGCGCGCTCTCGCGCAGGGTGAAGCCCGCAACGCCGCGTTCGGCAACGACATCCGCGGCGGCGTCCAGAAGGGCCGAGCGCAGATCGCCATGGTGATAGCGGGGACGGGAGGTCATGGGGACATCGTCGGCGATGGTCTTGACAGCGTCAAGATGACGCGTATCTTGACGCTGGAAAGATTAGCCGGGAGCACCTCATGCACGAGCAGATATTCTCCGTCTGCGGAATCCTCGCCATGCTCGGCTGGAGCGGCCTTGTTTTCCTGCCGCATGTCGATGTCCTCGTGCGCGTTATTGCGCGGCTCGTCATCCCGTCGCTCATTGCCGTCGTCTACGTCTGGCTCATGGCCACCCACATCGGGTTGGCGCCGCCGGAGGGCGGCTTCGACTCCCTGGCGAGCGTGTCGGCCCTGTTCACCGTTGACGCTCTATTACTCGCTGGCTGGATCCACTACCTCGCCTTCGATCTCTTCGTCGGCAGCTGGGAGGTCGAGAACGCACGGGCCGAACGGGTGCCGCACATCCTCGTGCTCCCGTGCCTCCTCGGAACCTTCATGGCCGGGCCGGCGGGCCTCGCGCTCTATCTGCTCATCCGCCTGGGCGTGCGTCTGACGCGTGGGAAAGGGCAGAACGCAGACGAGGTGCCGGCATGAGCATGGCGAGTCAGACCGCGCAGGTCGCGCTGCCGAAGCTCGATCTGTCCACCCTGCGACGGGCCCACGGGCTCTGGGCCATGCACGGTTTGCTCTGGATTGCGGTATTCGCAGTGCTCTGCATCTTCATCGCGATCGACGACCGCACCTTCCAGGACGTGTCCCTGTGGAAGAAGCCGGCGAAGTTCTCCCTGTCCGTCGGGATCTATCTCCTCACCCTGGCCTGGTTCGCGGCCTTCCTGCCGCAGGACCTCTGGCAGACGACGCGTGCGCGCATCGTCGGCTGGATTGCAGTCGGTACCGCCGGCTTCGAGATGATCTACATCGCTGTCATGGCCGGGCTCGGCGACGCGTCCCACTTCAATATGTCCACGCCCCTCACCGCTTTCATGTACTCGCTCATGGGCATCGGTGCGATGACGCTGACCGCCGTGTCCCCCTGGCTGGCCTTCGAGCTCCTGCGCGCGGAGCCGCGCTGGCGCCACGATGCGTTCCTGCTTGCTGTCGTACTCGGTCTGCTGATGACCTTCCTGCTGGGCGCAGGCTTTGGCGGCTATCTCGGCAGCCAGACGAGCCACTGGGTGAACGCCCCGCGCACCGATGCAGGGGGTCTGCCGCTCTTCGACTGGTCACGGCAGGGCGGCGATCTGCGCGTCGCGCACTTCTTCGGCCTGCACGCGATGCAGGCGCTGCCGCTGTTTGCCCTTGCCGTGCGCGGTCTCGCCTGGGCGCGCACGACGGTTGTCGCATTTGCGTTGCTGTACTCGGCGGTGACGGTCTATGTGTTCGTACAGGCCGTTCAGGGCCGGCCGTTCCTCGGCTGAGAGCGGGAGATCAGGCGCAGTGTGCGCGGAGCGCTGCGAGGGGGCCCGCGACGGCGGCATCGATGACTGTCGCCTGATGGGATTGCAGCGCCTGCCAGGGCACGTCCTCGCTCTCGAGATAGGGGTCGTCGATCTCGGTATCGACGCCGCGCAGCGCGTCGATTACCGCAACGCCGCAGAAGGGCACGTAGAAGTCCGAGTAGCCACCCTCGTGCACGACGGCCAGGCGCCCGCCGCAGAGCGCATCGGCTGCGCTGCGCATGCGCTCGGTCAGGGCGCGATAGTGCGAGGACAGCAGCATCTGGTGAGAGAGCGGGTCGAAATAGCTGCCATCGAATCCGCACGCGACGACGATCAGGTCCGGCCTGTAGGCAAGCAGGGCCGGCAGGACCACCCGGTCCATCGCGTCCAGCCAGGCGCCGCCACCGCAGCCGGGCGGCAGCGGCACGTTGATATTGAAGCCCGCTCCGCTGCCGCGCCCGGTGTCGTCCAGACGCCCTCGATCGAAGGGGTAGAGCATGTCCTGATGCATGGAGATCGTGAGTACGTCGTCGCGTTCGTAGAACGCCGACTCGGTACCGTTGCCGTGGTGCACGTCCCAGTCGACGATCGCGATCCGCTTCGCGAGTCCGCGGGCAAGCAGGTCCATGACCGCGAGCGCAACGTTGCCATAGAGGCAGAACCCCATTCCCTCATCGGCCTCTGCGTGATGGCCCGGCGGGCGGGTGAGGGCATAGGCCGTGTCGACCGCACCGGTCTGGACCGCTTCCAGCGCCGCCATCGCGCCCCCGACCGCCAATCGTGCAATGCGGTCGCTGCCCGGGCCGACCGCGGCGGAGTCTCCGATGTCGGCGCCGAATCCGCGCGATGCTTCAGCGACCCGATCGAGGTGTGCCTGCGTGTGGAACCTCAGCAATTGCGCGTCGCTTGCCTCGAAGGGCGTGATCGGCACCAGGGTTGGCGTGATGTCGAGGGCATCCAGCAGGTTCTTCAGGCGCCGCTTGGTTTCCGGATGCTCGGAGTGGATGCCCGGCTGCTGACGACCCTGAAAAGGTGCACGCCCGGTGTTGATCGAGCCGAAGGCGCTGCCCGTGTCGTGCCACATGTAGCGCTCGTGCCAGACAAAACCGCAGCGTCGCGCCCTGCTGTCCATCAGCGCTCGACCTCGGCAAGCGCGGGAATCAGCTCTGCACCGATGCGTTCGATCACGTCATAGCGCGGCTCGAAGGCCGGCAGCACGATGATTTCATCGAGCCCGGCGGCTCGATACTGGCGCAGGCGCGTGGTCACCTGGTCCAGCGTGCCAACCAGGCACGTATTGGCAATGAGCTCTGGCGTCACGAAGCGAGCCTCTTCTGGGAGCACCCAGCAATTGTGGCCGGCGTGGACGCGCTGATGACGGCGGTCCTCGGGCAGGGCAGCGAGCATCGCGCAGTACTCGTCCCAGATCGGTAGCGCGGCCTTCGGCGGCGGAGCGTCGAACTGCCGCCAGGAGTCATAGGCGTAGTGCAGACCGGCCATGGCCATGGCGCCGCACTCTTCGCGGACCCGGGGCGAATCGATCGCCTCGCCTTCGTTCAGGATCGTCACCGTGGTGAGGGCCGTGAACCTGAAGCCCGGTGACAGTGGGCGTCCCGATGCCTCGGCGCCATTCCGGACGAGGGAGATGAAGCGGCCCAGGATCTCCGGCGTCGGCGCCCAGCCCAGGATCGCGCCGTCTCCGTGCTTGCCGGCAAGCCCGAGGGCGCGCGGCCCGAAGCCGGATACGTGAAGCGGTATCGGGTCCTCGAAGTTGACGAAGCCGTGATCCGGCATGAGATGCCGGATCGGGCGCGTCACCTCGCCGAGCTTCACCTCCGCTTCATCCCCTCGAAGCAGGGGTCTCAGTTCACCGAGGTAGCGGTCGAAGGCAGCGATGGATTGGGGTTTGCGTCCCATCACCCGCATCGCTGTATTCCCCGCGCCCACGCCAAGAAAGGTGCGTCCCGGCGCGAGCGCGTTGATGGTTGCAATGGAAGCGGCGGTCACGGGCGCCGGCCGCGTGCCGGTGACGGCGACGCCCGTCCCGAGGCGAATGTGCTCGGTTCGATCGGCGGCAAGCGCGAGGCATGCGTAGCAGTCAGACCAGAGCATCTGACTGTCGGCGAACCACAGGCTGGAGAACCCGAGCGCTTCCGCGCGGGTCGCGTAGTCGAGGTCGCCGATGTGGGAAGCGATGCAGATGCCGATGTCCATTAGCGCGTCTCCTGCTGCCTGGGTTCGATTAGGTCGCCGAGGGGGGGCACGCCGGCTGCCGAGGACCGGAGCAGTCCGCGATCTGCCGCGGCGACATCAGTGATCGTGTCCGTGCGGGCGTGCAGCCAAGGATCTGGCGCGCGCTTCCAGCGCACTCCTCGCGGTCATCCCGCGTGCGGCAAGGAGGGCTTCGAGGGCGCATTGAAAGCGCTCGAAGTAGTGATAGGCGGGGGCCGACTCTGGCTGGCCTCCATGAGTCGCATCCCAGCGTCCGATCTCCGCAATCAGTGCTTCGCGAACGTCCTCCCATTGGAACAGGCCCGCGTCGCAGAGCGCATGCGCGAGGCCGAACACGCGCGCTTCCCAGGGCGCCTCGAAGACAACCTCGCCATTCTCCAGAGGCACGCGTGCGCGCGCCGGTCCGCTGCCGAGCACCGAGATCGGATCGCTCACGGTGCTTTCACCTCGGCGACGCCGATCATCGCTTCGCGTTCGATGAGTGCCGTCAGTTCGGGTTCGTCCATGTCGCTTGTTCCCGTGGGCCGCTGAGGCAGGACCAGATAGCGGACTTCTGCGCTCGAGTCCCAGACGCGGATTTCTCGATCGGCAGCGACGTCGAGGCCGAACTCCGTGAGTACCTTGCGTGGCTCGCGGACGATGCGCGAGCGATAGGCCGGATCCTTGTACCAGCGCGGCGGCAGGCCGAGCAGCGCCCAGGGGTAGCAGGAGCAAAGGGTGCAGACGACGACGTTGTGCACGGCGTCGCTGTTCTCGACGACGACGAGCTTCTCCATCTCGCCGCCGGGTCCACCCTTGATGCCGAGCTCGCCGACCGTCTCCGTGGCATCGGCCAGCAGGCGTGCTCGGAAGGCGTCGTCACACCATGCGCGTGCGACCACGCGGGCGCCGTTGAGCGGTCCGACGCGTTCCGCGAAGCGCGCGATCACTGCATCCACATCGGCCGAAGTCAGCAGTCCCTGTTCGACGAGCAGCGCTTCGAGTGCCTCCGCACGAATCGCGGGTTCGGTCGGATCGTGCACGTGATCAGCCATCGAAGGGCTCCAGATAAGGTTCGAAGAGATCGAGATGCACCCGCGTGCCGGGTTCCGCATCGTCGCCCCAGAGCGCGGTGCCTTCGAAGGCGATCGTGTACAGCGGGGTTGGGCATTCGCCGCGGCCGTGGGCGTTCGTGTCGGGAAAGACCCAGCAGTCGTGGCACGTGACGACTGCGCCGACGCGATCGCGCGCGTAATCGGGCAGGCGGCAGTGGCCGGCTACGGTCTCGCGGTGCGTGCGAACGCGGTCGCCGACGCCAAAGCGCAGTTTGGCGGCGCCCGGACGAAAACAACGCGATTCGGCTGCAGTGGGGACAACATCCGGCACGGCGGCGGGCCTTGAGGCGATCCGGTCATGGGGTCCGGCGCCGAGCTCCATGGCGCGGGCCGTGAGGGCGTCGCGGTCGATCACGCCGGACTCGACGAGCAGGGTCTCCAGACCGCCGAGCCAGCGGCCGTAGTAGGTGTGGCCGAGATAGGCGATGGGGTCGATGCGTTCGATCGCGTGGCGGAAGCGATCGCTGTTGCCCGTTGCTCCGGCCCGGCCAGCCGCGAACATCATGGCAAACACCGCGGCTTCCCAGCGTGCGTGGAACGCCGGCTCTTCCGCTTCAGGTTCGACTCGCCCGTGACCGTGCTTGCCGCCGAGGTCGTGAATCCCGTTCATTGCGCACCCTCCCTCGTGTCCATGGTGCGCAGGGGCGTCGGCGCGGGCAAGCGGCGTCAGTCGGTGTCGTCTTCCTCGCGCAGTCGCACTGGCCCGAACCGTTCTGGATAGCAACCAGAGCGATCGGTATAGAACGTGCGCAGGCGGTCCATGTCTGCCTTTACATCACCTGTGGGTATGAAAGCCGGGCCGATCTCGCCACGACGCTCTGCGTAGTCGAGGGCCGTGGGTACGAGGGGCACCTCCGCCGTGCGAGCGATGTGGTAGAAGCCGGAGCGCCAGGTGTCCGTCAGGCCGCGCGTGCCCTCGGGTGGAATCACGAGCGCGATGCGCTTGCTGCCTCTGATGGCCCGGGCCGTGGCGGCAACGCGATCCTCCCGAACGTGGCGACGGACGGGAACGCCGCCGAGGGCGCGCATGATCGGACCCATGGGCCCCCAGAAGAGCGTGTGCTTGCCGAGCCAGCGCACGGCCATGCCCGACGCCCAGGCCATGAGCAGCATCCAGGGAAAATCCCAGTTCGATGTGTGAGGCGCTGCAATGACCACGTAGCGGTCTGTATCGGACGGGGGCGCGCCAGTCAGCTGCCAGCCGCACAGGCGCAGGATCAGTCGAGCGAGGGTCTTCAAGTTCCGGGCTCCGATGCCAGGAGCGGCCCGGCTGAGCCCTCAGTTTAATACGACTTGGCCTGTGCTCCGCACTTGCGTGAAGCGCGGGCTGCGGTTGCCTCTACTCAGGGCTCGTGGTGCTCGGCCGCGCGCAGACGGCGGCGTAGCAGCTCGATCTCCTGTTTGAGCACAGCGATCTCGTTCCGGTGCCGTGCTTTCAGTTCCTCGACCTGTTCGCGGCTCCAGGCATGCCCGTCTTCGATGGCGTGTTGCTCACCGGTTGCGGTGCGCGACCCCACGAGACGCCTGCCTTCCTCCGGGGGCGTGGCGCAGGCCTTTTCCGCTCTTCGCTCGGCAAGATCGACGACGCGGCGTTCGCTGCTCGGCGGCGAAGCGCCGCGCTGCGCCCGGCTTCGGCCCTGATCGCGCGCACTGAGGCGTTGTACAAGCACCTGTTGAGCCGCGTCGAGCCAGGGGCGCAGCTCGCTGCCGCTGTGGCCCCACAGCAGTGCCTCGCACTCAGGCAGGGCGCACTGACCACGATGCGCGATCCGTATCGGCCTGTGGCCAAGCGCGAGGCCCTCCGCGCTCTCCAGCGCAAGCCGCCGCAGGGGCAGCTCGAAACGTGTAGGAATGCATCCCTTGGGATCGAAGCCGAGCGTGAAGCAGCAGGCGGCGCGCAGGGTGCCGTTTCGTTCACTGATCAGATAGAGGGCGCGGATGCGCTTGATTTGAGGCGCGATGCCGAGGGCGTTTCTGTGCACTGCCTCCAGGAAGGCAGCATGCGTGCGCACGGAACCGATGCGCTCGCCCTTCAGGATGATGACCCACTCGCGATGGCGACCTGGAACGAACGTGTCCGGAAGCTGAGGCATGGCAGGCAGAGTCTCGACGCATGGTGCAGGCCCGAATGCTCGGACATTCACGACAAGAGGGCAGCCGTCACGGTCACGTTTCGAGCGTGATGCAGGCCACGTTTCCAGAGGCTCAGTCCTCGAAGGCGCGGTACCAGCGTGGCGCAAAGATCCAGCGCCCATCGCCTTCGAGCAGCACGCCTCGGCTCTTCACCGCGCGCCCCTCAGCATCGGTGTAGAGGAATGCGAATAGTTCAACGTGGTCTGCCATGCGCGGAGCGAGCTCCCCCCAGGGCGCGAAAACAGGGTGTGCCATGCCTGCCTCGATCAGGGTGGGCGTTGCCGTAACGATGCGAATCTCGCCGCCGGTGGACTGCATGCTGGATTCAGGCACGGCGGCCAGGCCCGCGAACATGGCTTCCGCATAGGCGCAGGCCCGCTCGGCGTCCGGCGTTTGCGTGAACACCGCAGCGCAATCAGCCATTGCCGGCTCGAGTGTCCGCATGAATGCGTGCGCTTCGTCTTCGACGATGGCCGTGAGAATAGCGTTGACGACCTTGCTGTCTGCCCCGGTCGCCGGAAGCGACGCGGCCAGGCCCGCACTGATCGCAATGCATGCGAGACGGTGAATGATCGTTCGGTGCACGAGCTTGGTCCTTCCCCTTGAAGCGAAACAAAGCCTGGCGGCGGGCGCTTAATGGAGCAGCTGCTTGGGGCACATTCAGCGCGTTTATGGTGACAATAGTGCCAAACGATTGGAGATTGCTTGTGTGACGGCTGCAGGCTTGCTGTGGCCGTATTCCATCCTTCGCAAGGAGAGACCCCATGCGACGCTCAGTTCTTCCAATTCTTGCCGCTGCGCTGCTCGCGGCACCTGTTGCCGGTGTCGCCGCAACCGCGCAGAGCGCCAAGGACAATCAGTTCTGGTGGCCCGAGCGGCTTGATCTCGCTCCGCTTCGCCAGCATAGCTCTGACTCCAATCCTTTCGGCTCGGACTTCAATTACGCACAAGCCTTCGGGGCCCTTGATCTCGACGCCGTGAAGGCAGACATCGAGGCTTTGATGACCGATTCTCAGGACTGGTGGCCGGCGGACTACGGTCATTACGGTCCGTTCTTCATCCGCATGGCGTGGCATAGCGCCGGGGTCTACCGCGTCGCAGATGGCCGCGGCGGCGCTGCGGGCGGCCAACAGCGCTTCGAACCGCTGAATAGCTGGCCTGACAACGCCAATCTCGACAAGGCTCGACGCCTGCTCTGGCCCGTCAAGCAGAAGTACGGTCGTGCCCTGTCCTGGGCCGATCTGATGGTGCTGACGGGCAATGTCGCGCTCGAGTCCATGGGTTTCGAAACCTTCGGTTTCGCCGGTGGACGCGAGGATGATTGGGAAGCCGATCTCGTGTACTGGGGACCTGAAAACGAATTCCTCGCCGACGAACGTTACAGCGGCGAGCGAGATCTCGATCAGCCCCTTGCAGCCGTGCAGATGGGCCTGATCTACGTGAATCCCCAGGGACCGAACGGTGTTCCGGACACGCTCGCCGCGGCGCGTGACATACGGGAGACCTTCGGCCGCATGGCCATGAACGACGAGGAAACCGTTGCGCTTATCGCAGGCGGCCACACCTTTGGCAAAGCGCACGGCGCACGTTCTCCGGAAGGCTGTACGGGGCCCGAGCCGGCCGCTGCCGACATCGAGGCACAGGGCTTCGGCTGGACAAACAGCTGTGGTGAGGGCAGCGGCGCGGATACGATCACCTCGGGTCTGGAGGGCGCATGGTCCGCGGCGCCCACGCGCTGGACCATGCAGTATCTGCAGAACCTCTTCGCCTACGAGTGGGTGCAGACGCGGTCGCCGGCGGGCGCGATCCAGTGGATTCCCGCAGACGGCCAGGCCGCGAACCTCGTTCCGGATGCCTTTGATGCGAGCAAGCGCCACGCGCCGGTCATGTTCACGACCGATCTCGCGCTGCGCGAGGATCCGAGCTACGGCGAGATATCTCGTCGCTTTCTGGACAACCCGGAGCAATTCGAGGACGCCTTCGCGCGTGCCTGGTTCAAGCTGACCCACCGCGACATGGGCCCGCTGGCCCGCTACGTGGGGGCGGAGGTTCCGGCCGAGGCGCTGATCTGGCAAGACCCGCTGCCGCCAGTGGAACATGGGCTCGTGAACGCAAGCGACATAGCGCTGCTGAAGGCTTCGATTCTTGATTCGGGCCTCTCGGTTGCGGAGCTTGTCCGCGTCGCCTGGAGCTCGGCGGCGAGCTTCCGTAGCACGGACATGCGCGGAGGCGCCAACGGGGCCCGCGTGCGTCTCGCGCCGCAGAAGGACTGGCCGGCGAACACGCCAGCCGAACTCGAACGCGTTCTTGCCACGCTCGCGGAGGTACAGCAGGCGTTCAACGAGGGGGCGCGCGGCAGGCAGGTCTCGCTCGCGGACGTCATCGTGCTTGGTGGCGCAGCTGCGATCGAGAAAGCAGCGGCCGATGCAGGCCATGAAGTTGACGTGCCCTTTATTCCCGGGCGGGCCGATGCGTCCGCTGCGGAGACGGACGTCGATTCCTTCGCAGTGCTCGAGCCGAGGGCTGACGGTTTTCGCAACTTCTATGCCGACGGCCACCGCATGGGTCCCACCCAAGCGCTCGTCGAGCGCGCGAATCTGCTCTCGCTCACGGTGCCGGAGATGACTGTCCTCGTTGGTGGCCTGCGCGCGCTCGACGCGAACGCGAACGGGGTGGCGCATGGCGTATTCACGGATCGGCCCGAAACGCTCACCAACGATTTTTTCGTCAACCTCCTGGATATGTCCACGGTCTGGAATCGCGGCGAGTCAGCGGGTCTCTACGAGGGGCGTGATCGCAGCACAGGAGCACTACGCTGGACGGCAACCCCCGTCGACCTGATCTTCGGCTCGCATTCCGAACTGCGCGCGCTCGCGGAGGTCTATGCCGCTGCTGACGGCGACACGAAGTTCGTCGAAGACTTCGTCGCGGCCTGGACCAAGGTCATGATGAACGACCGCTTCGACGTCTGAAACGGCAGCGGGCGCTCCCGCTGGAGCGCCTCGCCCGTCCCGCGGGTCCCGGGTCGGGAATCCGGATCGGGAATCCGGATCGGGAATCCGGATCGGGATTCCGGACCGGGATTCCGGACCGGGATCCCGGACCGCAGTCGTCTCATCAGCTGCCCGCGCAGCGTGAATGAGGCGCACGGGCGCCTCGCGGTGCGGAGCCCGATGGATTACGCCAGCGTCGGGAGGCGATAGATGCGCCGCGCGGTGCCGGCAAACATCGCCGCCTGTTCGCTGTCGCTGAACTCCGCGGCGATCTTCTTCATGGCATTCCAGTAGACGCGATAGCCGAGCGACATCTTGTCGACGGGGAAGTTGCTCTCGAACATGCAGCGCTCCGGACCGAAACATTCGATCGCGTGCAGATAGTGTTCGCGATGGGCGGCAACGACCTCGTCGGATGACGGTGGGCGTTCGCGATCGATCCAGCCGAATCCGTTGGCCGGCATGGCGAGGCCTCCGATCTTCGCGACCACGTTGGGGCAGGCGGCGATGGCCTCGATCTGCCGCTTCCACGCTTCGAACACTTCGGCCTTTCGACCTTCGAAGGCGCCGACGTAGACAGGCGTGCCGAAGTGGTCGAGCACGAGCTGCGTATCGGGCACGGCGCGGGCGAGTGCCGCGAACCCCTCGTTCTGCATGTGGTAATGCCAGGTGTCGTAGCTGTAGCCGAGCTCGCCAAGCAGGGCGACGCCGGCGCGGAAGCTCTCGCGCGCGTACAGATCCCCGTCATCTGTCGCGTTCAGCCACCCGATCGTACCTGTCGAATCAAAGGCGCCCGCATCACGGATGCCACGAAACAGTCCGTCGCCGGCGGCCTCGTGCTCTGCAAGGACCTCGCGCAGGAGTCCTGTATCGGCGCGCAGATCGCAGTGGCCGATGATGCCCGCAATCGTGGCACCGTCGCGCATAAGGCTTTCTTTCGCCGCTGCCGTCACGAACTCTGTCTCGCCGATGCAGCGCATCGCTTCGGGCCCCTCCTCGCGATACTCGGCGCCGCACTCCATGAACACGGTCTGGACGACCGCGTGGCCAGATCCCGTGTCTTCGTGCAGATCTTCAAGAAGATACGGTGGCAGCTGGCCGCCGGGGACGCCGCGCCAGAGGTGGTGATGAGGATCGACAATCTCGCGCGTCGGATCGACGACCTCCTCGTTTACCTGCGCAAGCCAGGCGCGCTGCGATTCTCTTGTCAGTGCCATCTATGGGGCTCCCTCCTCAGCTGTAACCGACATGATCGCGACGTGGGTAAGGGCGTGCAACGTGGTGATCGCTCGCATTGACGCAAGAAGGATGTAGGGGGGGCGGCGCGATAGGATGATGCCTGCAGTACAGGCGGGAGGCGTCTTATGAAACAGGTCGATCGCGTGCTCCTGCACGGACACATCGATCCCAGGGTGAAGCAGTACTGGCTGTTCTTGGCGGTGATTGCGTCTTTCGTCACCGTGGTCGGCGTGCCGTTCCTGCCTTTCACACTGCTCATCGCATGGCTGCTCATCGACCGTTACGTCGCAAGCATTCGCTGCGATCTGACGGATCGAAGCCTGGTTATCCACAAGGGCGTGCTCACCAAGGTCGAGTCGACCATTCCTCTCACGAAGATCACGGATCTGCAGATGCACCAGGGCCCGATCATGCGCCTCTTCGGGCTCAAGGCATTCCGGGTCGAGACGGCGGGTCAGTCGTCCGGCGCGGGGGGGCATCTCGTCGACATGGTGGGCATCGTCGAGCCTGAAGCGTTCCGAGCAGCGGTGCTTGCTCAGCGCGAGCGCCTCGAGAAGGGCGGGGCGCCGCTGGCGGTGGCGCCCGCCAACGCTGGCGGTGAGCCTGTACTCGAGGAAATCCTTGCGGTGCTGAAACGGATCGAGGCCTCCCTGGGCAACTAGCTCAGGCGTTGGAGAGGCTCGAACCGCGTGGGGCGAATTCTTCGATGAACGATGCAATGTCTGCGTAGGCCTCGTCGGCCTCCGGCAAGCCTTCGAAGAGATGCCAGACGTGGAGCTGGTGGTGCCAGGTCGATAGGCGTGCGTCCGAGCCGGCCTCGACCGCCCGGGCGACGTAGCGGCGTGCATCGTCAAGGAGCATCTCGGCTTCGCTCGCGTGTACGAGCGTGGGCGGCAGGTTCGACAGATCGCCCCGAAGCGGCGAAATGCGTGGATCCTTCGGCGCCATGCGATTGCTCCACCAGCCCGTCCAGAGTGCAATGCTGCGCGGGATGCGGGTGAGCGGGGCGAACATGGGGCCGAGCATGTGATCGGTCTCGAGGTTCGCCTCGAGGCTCGGACTTGCCATGCAGGTGTCCGTGTGGGGTGAGAGCGCGATCACCGCGTCGGCTGCACGCAGCTTCGCATCCCGAGCCCATGCGACGGTCGACAGGGTCAGATTGCCACCGGCCGAATCACCGGCGACGAAGAGTGCCTCGAGCGGTTCGTGCCCATCGGGGCCGTTCTCCAGAATCCAGCGGTAGGCGGCTCTGCAGTCTTCGATCCCCGCCAGCCGTGCATGCTCCGGCATGAGGCGATAGTCGACCGAGAGCACGGCGGCATCCGCAAGGCGCGCCAGCCTGGCGGTGATCTTTCGATGTGATCGGGGGCTGCCGACCATGTAGGCGCCGCCGTGCAGATACAGGAAGCGGCGCTTCGGATCGCTGTTTGGGGCAAGCACCCATTCTGCCGCGACGCCATTCGCGCTGACCGCCTCGAAACGCAGTTCCGGATCGTCGAGAAGGCCCATCTCATCGACGGTTGCGCGCATCTCCTTCAGGCGCTCGCCGGATGCAAGTCCGCCACCGCCTGAAGCCTGCTGCATGTCGCGGATAGTGCGGACAGCCTCGAAGTGCGCTTCGCTCGGGTCCCGGACGGGTGGCGCATCGCCAAGGCGATTGTCGTAGCGGGACAGGTCTTCGCCGTCCAGGAACAGGCGCGTGATTGCCGCGAGCGCGACGAAGACGAGAACGAGGGTGATCAGCCAAATCATCAATGCGTCCTTCTCATGTGGTCAGTCGAGGGCGCGGCCGATGGCTTCGAGGACCGCCACCTGATGGCGATGGTAGTCGGTACCGACGGCTGCGGGCGCGTTGCTGTGCATGGCGATCACGAGTTCGCGCGCGGGGTCGATGTGAATGCGCTGTCCGAAGATGCCCTGCGCACCGAAGGCGTCACCCGCTTCGAGCCACCAAAGATAGCCATAGAACGGGGCTGCCGGAGAGGGCGTCGTTGATGCCGCTATCCAGTCCTCGGGCAGCACGCGCAAGCCGTTTGCCAGTGCGCCTGCGCTCATGGCGAACAGGCCGAGGCGGGCGTAGTCACGCAGAGTGGCGCTGATGCAGCAGCCGCCCGTTTCGCCTCCGCCGGGCGCGCCGAGCAGCCAGGTCGCATCTGATTCCATTCCGAAGGGCTGCCAGATCCTGTGTTCGAGATAGGTCGAGGCGTTGTTGCCGATGGCTGCGCGCAGAATCTCGCCAACGAGATTGGTCTCGCCCGTACTGTAGTTGAACACCTCCCCCGGCGGGTGCGCGGCGGGCAGGTCGGCGAGATAGGCAACGAGTTCGATGCCGTTTGAAGCGCCGGCTCGGGAAACGTCTGAACTCGGGTCGGCGTAGTCCTCGTTCCAGGCAACGCCGGAGGCCATGTTGAGTACGTGTCGAACGGTCGCGGACGCATAGGGCGTCCCACGCAGGCGCGGAAGGTAGGCCGCCACCGGCACATCCACGTTCGGTATGTAGCCATCCTGTATCGCGGCGCCGATGAGCATGGAGGTGACCGACTTGGATACCGAGAAGGACACCCAGCGGACGTCGGGGCCGTGGTCTGGGGCGTAGTGCTCAAGAAGTACCTCCCCGCCCTGAACGACGATCATGCCCATCAGCGAATCGTTCTCTAGGAACGACGCGAGCGCGTGCGACTCACCGTCCACCGTGTAGCTCACATCTGGGAGCGGCGCGTCGCCCGGCGGCAACGGCAGAACCTGATCCGAAGCACGAATCGTCCGCGTGGGTGCAAGCTCACTGATCCGTGCGAAGGCAATCCGCCGTTGTGCCTGTGGCAGGAAGAGGAGGTTCTCGGTCCCGGTTGCGAGCGCCTCTGCGGTTGATGCCGCTAGGGTCGTCGCGGGAATCAGGAGCAGTGCAGCCGCTAACGCGGCCCGCGCACACAGCTTGAAGATGCTCATGGCCTCGTTGCTCCCCGGCTCGCTAGTAATCTGCCGCCTCACAGCAGCAAACCCGGAACGCAGCGCGCTTCGATTGCGGCCCTGACCTCGTCGTCGTACGTCGCCGCGCGGCGCGTTTCGAGATCAAGGGGAACTGCGATGGCGTTGGCTGCGCACAGGAGCGTGCCGCTTTCGGCGCAGAAGAGCCAATGGGCGAAGCGTTGCGTGCGGCCCTGGAGCGCGCCGATCCCCGAGCGACCGACAAAAGCCGTGCCTGCGGGCGTTGCATTCGGCAGCAGCAGTTCGTACTCCACCACGGCGCCGCCAATCCGCCCGCTCTGTCGCTCCGCCAGGGTGCGACCGCCATATACATGGGCGATCAGCAGAAGCACGCCATCGGAGATGCGACCAGCGCAGGCGGTTGATGTGAGTGCGCCCGCGCGCGTTTCGTGGTCTTGGATCATTCCGCGCGCGATCTCGATCATGGGCAAAGCCTCGGAGTCTGCGAGCGTTGGCAATTCGGTCGTGCGCATCGGGTCGATCAGGCCGCGCCTGGCTCCGTGGGCGGGAATGGCGTCTATGCCGGGCAGGGCGGCGGCGTCCAGATCAAGCCGGTCGGCCTCACAGGCGACGGTGATCGTGAAGCATGAGTGGGGTGCGCCGCTCAGCCCATTGGCGATCTCGATGTAAACGGTGAGCCCGACCGCATCGGCCGCGACGATTGCGCCGCGGGCACAGAGCGGCGTTGCGATGCGGGCCTCGGCGATAAAGCGCGCGTGCTGGCGCAGCACTCTCGGCGCCGGTCGCTGCCCTTGGCGAGCGCACAGATACGCAAGCGCCTCGTCGGCAATGGCGAAGTGGAAGCGGACGTTGAGATGGTCGTTTTCATCGCATTCCCAGCGCTGGACGGAGCCGCGCCACAGCGGTGTGAGCGTCATCGTCACGATCAGAGTTCCCGAACGACGCGGAAGCCGATGTAGTGGAGGCTCAGAGAGGCAGCGTTGCGTTCCCGGTTCGCGGAGCGCAGGCCATCCGGGTTTGTATTCATGCCGCCGCCGCGCAGGCTGCGCGTCGGGCAGTCGGCCCTGAGCACGGCCTCCGCCGCAACGGTAGGCGCACCAGCGTAGCTCGCGACGTAGCAGTCCTCGACCCACTCCCAGAGATTGCCAAGCGTGTCATGGACGCCGAAGGCGTTCGCGTCATAGCGCCCGACAACGGCGCTTCGATGACCGACGCCGTCGCTGCAGGCCACGTTCGCGCGTGCGTCTTCGCTGGCCTGGTCGGCGCCGTTGCCAACGCGGCAGAGGACCGTCGGATCCGAGCCGGTAAACCACGGAGTTTCCGTGCCTGCGCGCGCAGCGTACTCCCACTCCGCTTCCGTCGGCAGTCGATAGCGCGCGCCGGTTTCCGCTGAAAGCCATGCGGTGAATGCGCGTGCCTCCTCCCAGTTCACGTTGACGACGGGATGGCGCCCCCGGCCCCAGCGTTCGTCTCCGGGCCGCACGCCGCCCGTTGCGGCAATGAAGCGGTCGTAGCTTTCGAAGGTCACTTCGTGGATGCCGATGGCGAAGGGCTGTGCAACGGTCACGGTACGTACGGGCCGTTCGTCCGCTTCACAGAGGATTCCCGATACGCAGCCCATTCGGAATTCGCCGGCAGGAATGACAACCATTGCAGGGCCCTGTCCCCCGCTCGCGAGCGCATCGCTGAAGCGCGTGCCGGCATCGCTGTCCGCTCGGGTTCGAGTCGGCATGGGCACAGGTTGCGCACCTGCGGACGTCGCAGCGTTGGTGCCGGACGTGCTGGTTGCTTGCAGCGAAGCTGCTTTCGGATCGCGCGCATCGTCGGCGCCTCCGAAAGCAATGAGCATCGTCAGGGCAACAAGGGTGGCTGCCATGGCGCCGATGGCTAACGCCGGACGCTGCGGCTGCGGGCGCGTTTCGCGTGCTGCACGCGCCATGTCGGCGGCCACGCCAGCTTCCGCCACGCGCGCGTCGCGCGCATCGTCTGCCTCCGCGAGGAGCGCTTCAACGTCCGTCTCGCCGGGCGCCTCAGGGCGCTCGGCGGGGCGCGCGCGACGGGGGCGATAGGGTCCAAGCAGCATTGCTTCCAGATCCGCTGCGTCGAGGCCGGTGGACCGGGCGGCGTCACGGAGGGCGGCAAGCGTCCCGGCATCCAGCTCAGGCTGCGCGCGATCGTGCGCCAGACTCTGTGCAAGGGCGTCGAGGGTCGCACGCTGCTGAGTCTCCGGCGCCGCTGCCGCACGCAGCTCGTCGAGAAGCATCAGATTCTTCGTTGTGGACGGCTCGGCTGGCGGTGCGGCTGCGAGCCGCGAGGGGCGTGCTGCCCGCATTTCGGTGGCGTCCGCGAATCGTGAATCCTTGGGGGCCAGGGCACGCAGCAGCCACGCGCTTACGGCAGCGGGCAGCGTTGGAGGCTGTGGCGCCTGACTGCGGAACGCTTCCGCCGAATCGTCATCGGCGAGAAGCCTATCGACCAGCATGTTCGGATCTGCGTACGCGGTCGCGGTTGCGGTCGCGGTTGCGGTCGCGGTTGCGGTCGCGCTTGCGTTCGCGTCGTCTGGTAAGTGGCCCGAGAGCATGCGGTAGGCAAGCACGCCAAGGGCATAAACGTCGCTCGACGGATCTGCCTCTGCGTCGTCTGCAGCGAACTCCGGCGCCACGCAAGCGGCCGTCGCCGCCGCCCACGGAGCGTTGGCGGCCAGCGGTGGAATCCCCTTCGCGTCGACGATGCGCAGGCGCCCTTCCGTATCGATCCGTAGTGCTTCCGGACCGAGCGCGCCGTGGTGCAGGCCAGCCGAGTGGAGTGCTGCGAGTACGTCGAGGGCTGCATCGATGAGTGCTTCGGCACGCTGGATCGGGAGGGCACGCCCCCCATCGTCGCTGGCCGCTCCGTCCAGCAGATCTGCGAAAGAAGTCGCAGGCCATGGCGTCGCAATCGCGAGCGGTTCTTGCTCGGTTGTCCTGACCGGCTCGGGATACAGGAGCGTGCCTTGAGTATCGATGGACGCAAGGACCCGGCTGCGCGCAGCGATGGTGGCGAGGGCGTCCTGAGCGGTCGCCGCGTCGCGGGCGCCGAGTACCTCGATCACCACGGGCGCGCCGTCTGGTGTCGTACCGCGCCAGTGGCGCCTCGTCGGTTCGCTGCCCAGCGGATGCTCGATCGCGTGATCGCCGATTCGATCCATGGTTGTCTTTGATTCCGTCGCTGCGGTGGTCAGGGAGCATGCCACGGCGCCTTGCGGGCGTGATGGCGAGTTGCGATCAGTCGTCGGCAATCGCGGCGCGAATGGCGTCCGCGGTGAGCTGAGCGCGGAAATCGATCATGCGCCGGCCAAGTTCGACGGTGTCTTCCAAGGGCGTTAGATCGACCCCGTTGATGGAGGCAAGGCCAGCGTCGACGCGCGCCTGGAAGCGGATCTGTTCGGGGTCTGTCACTGCCATCATCGCGGTCACCCAGATGTCGTCGTGATGGCCGTCGCGTTGCTTCTCCTCAACGCCGAGCACGTCGGCGGTGAAGTGCTCTGTGGCAACCCAGCCCGGATCGTAGAACTCACGGATGAAATGGACGCGCGGGCCTTCGTCAGCCCAGTGCGCGCCGAGGCGCTCAGCCACCGCGGCCATGCCGCGCTGATTGCCGCCGCTGTCGCCGATCATGACGATGTCCTCGAAGCCCGCCTGCGCGAGGCTCGCGACGATGTCGACGAGCAGCGCTTCATAGGTTGCCTCGGTCAGGCTGATCGTACCTGGGAAATGCATCGATCCCGTTGGCGGGTCGATATCGCCCTCAGGCACGAATTTCACGATCGGTGCGCACAGCGCGTCGCCGAGCTTTTCCGCGATGACCGGGCAGGTCCCCTCGAGGATGAGGTTGTGCTTGCCCGTCGTCAGGAACGGGCCGTTCTCCTCGATGCCCCCCGTGGGCACGATCACGGTTGTCGCGCCCCCTGCGATGCGATCTCGTATCTCCATCCAGGTGAGCGCCTCGATCCAGTGAGAGTCGCTTGCCGCGACGGGCCGCTCGGACGCGAGCATGGCCGCGATGCGCGCAGCGCGCGCCGCAGCCTCGGGGCTGGCGTCCTCCGACGCGGCGGCACCGATCTGGAGCGATGCGCAGATCGTTAGCAGCAGTGCGACAAGGCGCGAGGGGAGGGCCGGGACAAGGCGCATGAATCGGGACCTCTGCAGGATTTGATAGAGTGCGGGGATGCTAACGCAGCCGGAGTGCTTTCGGTCGGGCCGAACCCTACGCATCACGGCGTTCCGCAGTCGACCAGGACCGTTCCCGTGACTCTGCAGCTGCGCGTCTACATCGGCCTCGTACTCTTTGCGGGTGGCGTGCTCGCGGCAGGCCTCCTGCTTCGCGATCGCACGGTGCCCTTCGATTCGGCCGCCTTCATCGATCAGCTGGACGACGATGCCTTCATAGCGCGTGGGGCGTATCTCGCAACGGCGGGGAATTGCGCGGGTTGCCATACGATGGAGCAGGGCGCTGCCCTGGCGGGCGGGCACGCTTTTCAGACGCCCTTCGGCGTTTTGCATTCGACCAACATCACCCAGGACCCGGAGGCGGGGATCGGTGCCTGGAGCCTCGATGACTTCGCCCGGGCCATGCGATCAGGTAAGCGTCCGGATGGCGAACACCTGTATCCGGCCTTCCCCTACACGGCATATACGCAGCTGGAGGATGCGGACATTGCAGCTCTCTTCGCTTACCTGCGCACGATCCCTGCTGACTCGACGATTACGCCGGACAATGATCTCCGCTTCCCCTACAGCCAGCGTTGGCTGCTTCGGCCGTGGAAGGCGCTTTATCTTCAGGAGGGGCCGCGGGAGCGTACCGGTACCGATGCCCTACAGGTGCGAGGGGCCTATCTCGTGGAAGCGCTGAGCCACTGCAGTGCTTGCCACTCTCCGCGCAGTGGGCTTGGCGCAGAGCGGGAGGATGCGCATCTTGCCGGCGGCAGCTACACGGATCATGTCCCCGGCGGTGCCAGCGTACGCTGGTCGGCTCCGAACCTGACTTCTGATGCGCGCGGCCTCGGTCTCTGGTCCGAGGATGAGATCGCGGCGTATCTCCGAAGCGGGCGCAATCGGCATGTCGAAGTCTTTGGTCCGATGCGGGCGGTCGTGCTGGCGAGTACGCGGCACCTGAGCGAAGACGATCAGCGCGCCATGGCCCGTTACCTTGCGAACGTGCCCGCGCGCGCCGAACCGACTGCCCCGGCAGCCGATCGGCGAACGCTTGGCCGCGGGCGTACGGTTTACAATCTGCACTGCGGAACCTGCCATCTGCCCACGGGTGAGGGCGACGTCGAGATGGCGCCGCGTCTGGATCGCGGGAGCCTCATCGTTCAGGACTCGGACCCGGCGGCGCTGCTCAACGTGATCCTCTATGGGCCCGCGCTCGCGATGCGAGCGTCCGGCTCGCCCTGGCGCACGCCCATGGACCACTATCGCTACGAGCTGGACGACGAGGAGATTGCCGCAGTCGCGACGTACGTACGTAACAGCTGGGGCAACGCTGCGGGCGTGGTGCTGCCGGCAGCGGTGGCCGCGCAGCGCGCCGAGCCCTGAGCTCCGTTTGCTATGATCGCGAACGCTCGGCGGACACGAAGGCGACTGCGCTTGTCGACGAGGCTTCAGGAATTTCTTTCCCTTGCGCTCTGCACGCTCGTGCTCATGGGCTGTGATGGTGCGCCCGCCGTCCTCGAACCCGCGGACAGTGCATCGCCCGGGCGCGTTCGCCTGCTCAGCGCAGAGCAATACTCGAACACCATCTCCGCCGTCTTTGGTCGCGACGTCAGCGCGAGCGTGCTGCCGCCAGTGCCGCCGCTCGCGCGCACGAAAGGATTGCTCGCCTCCGGGGCATCGCTCGTTGGCTTAACAAGCGATCAGCTTTCGCAGATGCAGCTTGCGGCGGCGGCGATCGCGGCGAAGGTGGTCGACGAAGATCACCGCTTCTTTCTGCTCCCCTGCGCACCGGAGCAGGGTGATGCAGCCGATGACGAATGTGCACGCGCTGCGCTCGAGGCGGCGGGTCGACTGCTGCAGCGCCGACCGATGGAGACCAAGCGCCTTGACGCACTGGTGGAGATCGCGGCGGAGGCCTCTCGTCAGACGGGTGACTTCTACGAGGGGCTCGCCCTCGCGCTGGAAGCGATCCTGATCAGTCCCGAGTTTCTGTTCATTGTCGACCGCCCCCGCGATCAGACCGCGGGCGAAGCGGCACTTGATGCGTATTCCCTCGCTGCTCGGCTCAGTTTCTTCCTCTGGAACGGACCGCCGGACGATGCGCTGCTGGACGCTGCGGCCCGTGGTGCGCTCGGCACACAGGGTGGGCTCGAACGCCAGGTCGATCGGATGCTTGCGAGTCCGCGTCTGGAGGAAGGCATGCGCGCCTTCTTCGACGACATGTTTGCCTTCGATGAGTTCAACGCGCTCGCCAAGGATCCGAACGTCTATCCGATGGTCACGGGCGCGACCCTTCGCGATGCGCGTGAGCAGACGCTGCGAACGGTCATCGATCACCTGCTTGATCGTGACGCCGACTACCGCGATCTCTTCGTCACGCGGCGTACCTTCATGTCCATGCAGCTTGCCGCTTTGTACGGAACGCCCACTGGCCAGGGCTGGGTGGACCACGAGTTCGCCGAGCACAGCCATCGCATGGGGCTGCTCACGCACGTGAGCTTTCTCGCAGCGAACTCCCATCCTGTGCGCAGCTCGCCAACCCTCCGCGGCAAGGCGCTCCGCGAGCGTTTCCTCTGTCAGGAGGTTCCGCCGCCGCCGCCGAACGTAGACTTCTCGCTGCTCGAAGACGCCGGTGACGTGCCCACGGCGCGAGAGCGCCTGTCCGTTCACAACACCAATCCGTCCTGCGCAGGCTGCCATCTGATCACCGATCCGATGGGGCTCTCGCTGGAGAACTTCGACGGTGCTGGTCGCTGGCGCGATACTGAGAACGGCGCTGAGCTGGACATTGCCGGCGAACTCGATGGGGTGTTCTACGACGACATTCCCGGTCTCGCGCAGGCGATGCGCGATCACCCGAAGCTCTCCTGGTGCCTGGTCAATCGCCTCTACGCATATGGTACGGGCGGAGCCGTAGAACTTCGGCACGACCGGCCGGTGCTCGAGTACCTCGAAGCAAGGTTCGTTGAAGGCGATCATCGCCTGCGCGGCATTCTGCGTACGCTTGCCACGAGCCGGGCGTTCACGACGATGCGCGCCGAGGCCGGGATCGGTATGGATACGACTGCGGTCGCTGACGCATCGTCGCGGCTCGGCGCCGCGAGTTTGGAAGAGGAGGTCATGCGATGAGCACGTGGAATCGCCGGCGTTTCCTGCGCGGCACGCTGAAGGGCGCCGCGGTTTCCGTCGGGCTACCGCTTCTGGACGTGTTTCTCAACGATTCGGGCAGTGCGCTTGCGAACGGGGCGCCCATACCGCTGCGCTTCGGGACCTGGTCCTGGGGCCTCGGCATGAGTGAGTCGATCTTCGTGCCCAAGAAAACCGGCGCGAATTTTGACCTGCCTGAGGAGGTGGCGGCGCTTGCCCCGGTTCAGAAACACCTGAACATGTACACGAATTTCCACGTGTTCAAGGACGACGCGCCGAACATGTGCCATCACTCGGGCTGGGTGGTACTGCGGTCGGGCATCGCGCCTACGGACGGCAATCGGCGGCCGGGCGAGACCATCGATGTGGCCGTTGCACGCAAGATCGGCAACGCGACTCGCTTCCGCAGCCTGTCAGCGAACGCTACGGGGGATGTCCGCGACAGCTTCAGCTACGAGGGTGGCAACACGGTCACGACGCCGGAGTGGTCGCCGCTGCGTTTCTATCAGCGTTTGTTCGGAGACGGTTTTCAGGATCCGAATGCGGCTTCGTTCACGCCCGATCCGCGCGTCCTTGTGCGCAAGAGTGCGCTTTCGGTCGTGCGCGAGGATGCACGCAGGCTCGAGCGCACCGTGGGCGCCGCCGATCGGGAGCGCCTGGATCAGTACTTCACCGGAATTCGCGATCTGGAGCGGCGTTTCGATCTCCAGCTCACGCGCCCCGACCCGCGGGAAGCATGCTTGCTGCCGGAGGCGCCCCGCGATCCTGCGGCCGGACTCGATGCAGATCTCGTCTCCATCCGCCATCGCATGATGGCTGATCTCCTGCTCATGGCCGTCGCGTGCGACCAGACGCGGGTATTCAATCTCTTCTATGCCGCCGCGTTCTCGGCGACCACGAAGCCTGGTTATGACAAGCCGCATCACACGGCCACGCACGAGGAGGCCGTCGACGCCGAGCTCGGCTATCAGCCGAATACGTCCTGGTTCACCCGCCGCGCCATGGAAGAGTGGGCCTGGTACGTACAGCGCCTTGCCGACTTTCGGGAGGGGGACGGCACGCTGCTCGATCATTCGTTCATCTATGCCACGACCGATCAGTCCTTCGCGAAGATGCACGCGATCGATGGCATTCCCATGTTCAGCGCTGGCAATGCCTTCGGTCGGGTGCGTACAGGGCTGCATGTCGACGGGGCAGGCACGCCCGGCTGCCGTCTTGGCTACACGGCGCAGCGACTCATGGGTCTCGATATTCAGGCCTGGGGTGACAAGAGCAACACCACGTCAGATGCGATCAGTGAAATCCTGGTCTGAGCTGCGCGCACACGCAGCGCTGCTGCTTGCGCCCGTCACCGCCTTCGGCGCGGTCGCGGGCGGGGATCTTGTCACCCCTCATGAAGCCTGGCGCGAAGTTCCGATGCCGCCTGGCTTTCAGGTGGTGATCACGGAAACGGAAGGTCCGCTGTTTGCGGACGCCGAAGGCCGCACCCTCTACAAGTGGCCGCATCACAAACATCGTAACGGCTACAGCGGGGAGACGCCCGGTAACCCAGCCTGCTATGACGAGGTGATCACGGTCACGGCGGGGCTGATGAGCCCGTATCCCCCCGGTATCGAACTGCCAGAGGTCGAGCAGCGTCCGAGCTGCGCCGAGCTCTGGCCGCCGGTGCTTGCGGCAGCCGATGATCTTGGCGTCGGTGACTGGAGCATCATCGAACGTCGCGATGGGACGCTGCAGTGGGCCTACGAGGAACAGCCGCTGTATCGCTCCATTCGCGATGCTCAGCCCGGTGATGTCCTCGGGGGCACGCGGCGCCGCTACGGGGGAGATTCTCCGGCCTATCGCGTTCCCGTATCGCCGCCGCCGCTGCTGCCGCCCGGCTTCCAGATTCGGACGACGAGCATCGGCCGGATGCTCGCTACGGATCGCGCCCGCGCGGTCTATGCCTATGCCGGCGATCCGGATGACTGCACGGATGCGTGCGGCGAGAACTTCGAGCCGCTCATCGCACCCGCGCTCGCGCGCGCACAGGGTGAATGGGCGCCCGTGGAGCGAGCGCCGGGCATGCTCCAGTGGTCCTTCCGGGGTGCGCCGCTCTTTACCTACGCACTCGATCAGGAGTCGTGGGGACAGCAGGGCAGCGACATCCCGGGGTGGCGCAACGTGTTCACGCAGCGAGCGCCTGCGTTGCCGGAGCGCTTCACCGTGCAGGAGACGCTTGCTGGCGAGGTGCTCGCTTCGCCGGAAGGGCGCACGATCTACCTCTACTACTGCGGCGAGGACTCGGCCGATCAGCTCGCCTGCGATCATCCGGGCGACACGCAGGTCTATCGCCTTGCCATGTGCGGGGGCGGCGATCCCGAACGCTGCGCCGAGTACTGGCCCTACGTGGAGGCCAGCCCAGGCGAAGAAAGCACGTCCCGGACCTGGCGCATCGTGACGATCGATCCGCGCACGGGTCGTTTTGCGGCAGACGGAGCGCCTGGCAGCAAGCGGGTCTGGGCCTACAGGGATCGCCCGGTGTACACGTTCGGTCAGGATGAGAAGCCGGGAGACGTGAACGGCGGCGGCACCGGGGAGTGGCGCGGCCAGCGCAACGGGCTGCGTGCGTTCTGGCTTCGTGACGATTTCATGCGAGGGATTCTCTGATGCGCATTCAAATGCTCTGGCCGCTCACGCTTGCGCTCCTGCCCCCCGCCCTGAGCGCGGACGAGGCCTTCCCGGTTCGCGATGGCCGCCTCGGTTACGTGATGACCGATCTCTTCTGGGCCGTGTATCAGACCGAGGACGCGAGTGAAGAGTGCCCTCGCGGATTCAACGACGGTCCGCGCGAGCAGTTCGAGAAACTGTTTCCGGAGCCGGGGGCGATGACCGTCGTCGATACGCAGCTTGCTCAGGAAGTACAGACCTGGCACCCGAGCACAGATTCGGACGGATTCGAATTTCTCGAAGTAGAGGGGCCGCATGCGTTTGGGCTGAACCTTGACGGAGCGGTCAGCGAAAACGATTTCGTGCATCCGGACGGTACGCCCGGCATCGACAACGAAGTCTATCGAGCCGTTGGCTGCATCATCGGTTTCCGTGGTCCTGATGGCGTGGAACACATCTTCCAGAACAAGGCGATCCTGGACGAGCGCTACAACCGGATGATGATCGAGATCACGGGCATTGATGACGCACGGAACGATGACGACGTCGTCGTCACCTGGTACCGCGGCTCGGACCGGCTGCTCACGGACGCAACCGGGATAGAGGTGATGCCCGGAGGTACTCAGCGCGTCGATCTGCGCTGGGGATCATCGCTGGTGCGTGAGAGCAAGGGTCGCATCGAGGACGGCGTCCTCACGACCGAGCCCGTGGGCGATCTCGTCGTGCCCTGGCAAAACCTGAGCGTGCCCTCGATCCATATCTTTCGCGATGCACGCCTCCAGGTTCGCTTGTCGCCGAACGGGGCAGACGGTCTGCTCGCTGGCTATGCCGACGTTGAAAAGTATTACTTCCAGCTCATCCGCAACGATTCGACCCATCATCTTTCGAATGGCCAGATCTCGGGTATTTCCCTGTACAAGGCGCTGAGCCGTCTCGCCGACGGCCATCCGGATCCGGAGACGGGCAAGAACACGGCAATCTCGACGGCGCTCGATGTGAAGATGGCGCAGGTTTTCATTGCTCACCCCGAGCCCCCCGCCGCGGCGCGCTGAGCTTCAGAGCCGGCGGAGAATTTCCGCGACCCGGGCGTTGTGCTCGGGCATGCCGACCGTGATGCGCAATTGGCTGGCCATGCCGTATTCCGCGAGCGTCCGCGGAATCAGCCCCGCGCTGCGCAGTGCCAGATCTGCCGCTGCCGCCAGCGCCGGGTCAGGGAAATCCAAGCAGAAGAAGTTACCCGCCGCGGGCAGCATGCGGAACTCGTTGCCAGCGAGCGCCGTTCGCATCTCGGCCAGCGCCGTCCGCGTGGTGCGCGCGCTTGCTTCCTGGTGGTCGCGGTCTGCCAGGGCTGCGATCGCGGCGTTTTGCGCGGATGCACCGACCACGAAGACCCCGCGCAGCCGCTCCAGCGCGTCGAGGACGGGCGCCGGGCACAGGGCCCAGCCGATACGCAGGGCCGCGAGCGCATAGAGCTTGCTGAAGGTGTGCGTTACGACGGTGTTCGGTCGGTCGTCTTCCACGAGCGCGGTACCGCTCTCGTAGCCGGGATCATCAACGTACTCACCGTAGGCTGCATCCAGTACGAGCAGTACCTCCGAGGGCAGGCGTGCACGCAATCGCCGTATCTCCGCTCCGGCGATGAGCGTGCCGGTGGGGTTGTTGGGGTTCGCCAGAAACACGATGCGCGTGCGCGGCGTCACTGCCGCGAGCAGCGCGTCGACGTCGCATGCGAAATCGAGCGCCGGCGCGGCGACCGGCGTTGCGCCGCAGGACTGGGCGGCGATGCGGTAGGCGATGAATGAGTACTCCGGGTAGAGCACCTCGTCGCCCGGCCCTGCGTAGGCGCGCGCCAGCAGGTTGATGAGTTGCTCCGAGCCCGCCTCGCACACGATCCGATCGGCGCGTACGCCGTAGCGATCGGCGATCGCTGTCTTCAGCTCGACGCAATCCGGGTCGGGATAGCGCCCGAGATCGGACACGCGCTGGGCGGCTTGGACAGCGGCGGGACTCGGGCCGAGCAGTGATTCGTTAGAGGACAGCTTCACGACTTCCGCAACGCCCGGAACGACCGTCTCGCCAGGCAGGTAGGGCTGAACCTGGTTTACCCAGGGCAGGGGGTGGGGCATGTTGGTCGATGCGGTCATTGAGCGGATCCGGTCAGGCGGACGAGGAAAGGCTGCCCCGAAGGGCATCCCCGAGCAGCGTTCGATAATCGGCTGCGGTCAGCGGGATGGGATTACCACCGCCGGCGGGATCGATCGCAGCCGCTTTGGCGAGCATATCGAGATTCGCCTCGGTAACGCCCAGAGCCTCAACAGTGTGCGGAATCGACAGGCGTGCGCGCAGCTCCAGAATCCAGTCCTGCACGGCCTCGTAGCCGTCTCCGGGAAGCTCGAGGGCGACCGCGAGCTGCGTCAGGCGGCTCTCGATCGCCGGGCGATTGCGGGCGATGACATAGGGCATCATGACGGCGTTGATGAGCCCGTGGTGCGCGCCGAGTGCGGCGCCGATAGGATGCGCCATCGCATGCATCGCGCCCAGGCCTTTCTGGAAGGCGGTGGCGCCCATGAGTGACGCGGCGAGCATGCCGCTGCGCGCATCGAGATTGTCGCCCTGGGCCGTTGCATCTTCGAGATGCGCGGCTACCAGACGCATGCCCTCGACGGCGATGCCGTCAGCCATGGGATGAAAGCCGCTGGCGCAGAACGCCTCGAGACTGTGGCTGAGCGCATCCATGCCCGTTGCTGCCGTCAGATGAGGAGGCAGGGAGCGGGTCAGGACCGGATCGCAGATCACCTGTACGGGCAGCATCGCAGGATGAAACACGATGACCTTGCGTGTGGCCTCTTCATCGATGATCACGCTTGAGCGCCCGACTTCAGAGCCCGTCCCTGCGGTCGTCGGGATGGCGACGGTCGGCGCAATGCGGGCGGGATCGGCGTGGGTCCAGTTGTCGCCGACATCCTCGAATTGCCAGAGCGGGTGATCCTGGTGCGCGACGAGCGCGATGGCCTTGCCCACGTCGATCGCGCTCCCGCCGCCGATCGCGATCACGCCGTCCCGGTCAGTCTCTCGAAAAATCCTCGCGCCGGCGTCGACGTCGGCACCGACAGGATTCGGCGACGAGTCGGCAAAGCAGATCGCGCCCCGGGCCGCGTTCGCGCAGTGGCGTGAAAGCTCGGCGAGCATGGGCAGCCCGGCAAGGCCCGGATCGGTGACGATCAGTGGTCGTTCGACCCCTGTTTCCGCGAGTACCGAAGCGATCTCCGCCAGGCGACCTGCGCCGAAGCGAATGCGCGTCGGATAGTTCCAGTCGCCGCGCATCAGATGATCTCGAAGTACCGGGCGAGCTCCCAATCGGAGACGTGTTTGCGGTACTCGCGCTCCTCCCATTCGCGGCTGGCGGCGAAGTGGTCGACGAAGGCATCGCCGAACATCGATCGAGCTGCGTCCGAATTGCGCAGGCGGTCCGCAGCGTTGTAGAGCGTTGCTGGCAGTGCCTGTTCTTGCGGGAGGTTGGCCTCATAGGCGTTGCCGGTGACGGGTGCGGAAGGCTCAAGGCCCTGTTCAATGCCCCAGAGACCCGCGCCGATGGCTGCTGCAAGCGCCAGATAGGGGTTGGCATCTGCGCCGGCGACGCGGAATTCGACGCGCTGGGATTTGGCTGAGCCTGGAATGACGCGCAGTGCGCAGGTCCGGTTCTCGATGCCCCAGGTTGCGTGGGTCGGAGCCCAGAATCCCGGAACAAGGCGGGAGAAGCTATTGACGGTTGGCGCGACAAGGGCAAGCCAGTCGGGCAGAAGCGCCTGCTGGCCGGCGATGAATTGCCGCTGCAGAGTGCTCATGCCGTGCGCACCATCGGCATCGTGGAAGCGGTTGTCGCCGTTCATGTCGACGGCGGAGACATGTACGTGGCCGCTCTGCCCCGGATAGTCGCCCGACCATTTCGCCATGAACGTGGCAAGCAGATCACGCTGCTGGAAGAGCACCTTGGTGAAGGTCTTGAATAGTGCTGCGCGGTCGGCGGCCTCGAGCGCGTCAGTGGGCGCGAGGGCGGCTTCGAGAACGCCAGGTCCGGTTTCCGTGTGCAGGCCTTCGAGCGGGAACCTGCCTGCGCGGCAGGTTTCCAGCAGCGCTTCGTAGAGGTCTGCGTGGACCGAACTGCGCAGCACCGAGTAGCCGAAGTTGCCCGGCGATAGGGGCTGCAGGCTCCGGTAACCCTTCTCGCGCAGGCTGTGCGGCGTTTCACGGAATACGAAGAATTCGTACTCGAGCCCGGCGAGGAAGCGAAGCCCATGGCCTTCGGCACGCTGGAGCACGCGACGTAGCAGGCCGCGCGGACAGATTGCCTCCGCAGGGCCGGTGAACTCTCCGAGCACGAGCAAACCGTCCCGTTCGAAAGGCAGGCGGCGCATGGTCCCCGGCAGGAGGCGGACTTCGGCGTCCGGGTAGCCCGTGTGCCAGCCCGTGTAGTGAACGTTGTCGTAGAGCTGATCGTCGCTGTCCCAGCCAAGGACGACGTCGCAGAAGCCGAAACCGCCATCGAGCGCGCTCTCGAACTTCGCGCGCGACATGTACTTGCCGCGGAGCACGCCGTCCATGTCGAACACGCCCACCTTCACCTGTTCGGCGCCGCAGGCGTCCAGCACAGCGAGAACTTCGGCGGCGTCGCGGGGGGCGGCTGCGAGAGATTCGGTCATGTTGCAGGCTCCGTGCGGATCGAAGCGCGAGTGCAGGCACTTCCCGCGACGGTGTCAAGTCGTCGGCCGGTCGGTTTCGAGCATGACAGATTGGGCGCTCCAGCCAGGCCGTCGCGGAAGCAGGTGTCATCGATGCGCTTTGAAGGCGCATCCGGGTGTGTATCCGTGTGCGTGTTCCGCGGCCCGGGCGGCTGGTTCCGGGCTGCGCGGATCCGGGCGGTTCGGGTCCAACGCGATACGTCGCCCTGCTGCGATGGGCGGCCGTACCGCCAGCTGTCTGGGTTCGCCGGTAGCGGCTTGCCGGTAGCGGCTCGCCGGTCTGGCTTGCCCTCCGGGTGGAGGTGGTTATTCGGACGCGGTATTTTGGGTCCTCTCCAGCCATGCACAGGATGTGTGCGGGCACTGGTTAGTGACAGGGAAACATCCATGGTCGATTCCAGCGCACGGGCATTCGGATGGGCCGCCGTGGCTGCACTCCTCGTCTTCGCTGCCGGCTGTGGGGGCGGCGGCAGTGGTGGCGCGAGTACAAGCACACCGCCTCGACCACCCGCGGCGCCTCCGGCCGGGCAGACGCCCCCTCCCGCTGTGGGCTTCGAAAACGGCACTTTTGCCGCGTCCAGCACCTTTGCAAACCGATGCGCGGCGCCGCGTACGGGCACCGATCCGAGCGGTCGCGCCTGGCCCGACGTGCAGGGCACGACGACGGACGAGAACAACTTCCTTCGATCTTGGAGCAATGAACTCTACCTATGGTTCGACGAGATCGTGGACGTCGACCCGGAAAGTTTGTCGACGCCCGAGTACTTCGATGCGATGAAGTCTCTCGAGACCACGCCTTCCGGCGCGCCCAAGGACCAGTTCCACTTCACCCGAGACACGGACGAGTTCCTCGCCTTCGCGCAAAGTGGCGTCGAGGCTGGTTACGGCATGGATCTCGCGGTGCTGCAGAGCAGGGTGCCGAGGGAGATTCGCATTGTGCTGGTCCAGCCCGGTTCCCCGGCTGCACTCGCCGGGCTCGAGCGTGGTGACACGATCGTCGAGACGGACGGTGTTGACGTCGTTAACGCACCGACCCAGGAGGAAGTCGATGTCATAAACGATGCGCTTTTCCGCGTCGCGCTCGGAGATACCCATGAGATCGGCGTGGTGCCACGTGGTGGCGGGGACGTCGTACGGGTTTCGTTGACGGGCACCGAGATCACCACCGTGCCGGTTCAGACCGTGAAAACGATCGACACCCCGTCCGGCCCGGTAGGCTACTTCGCGTTTAATGCGCACATAGAGCCCGCAGAGGCCGGCCTTTTCGAGGCGATCGAGCAACTCAGCGCAGAAGGCGTTGTCGATCTCGTCGTCGACCTCCGCTACAACGGCGGCGGCCTGCTCGCGATTGCCGGCCAGCTTGCGTACATGATCGCAGGCCCCGCAGCCGCCCAGGGGCGGGTTTTCGAAGTGCTCGAGTTCAACAGCAAGCACCCGGTCTTCAACCCGGTAACGGGGCAGCGCATCGAACCGGACCTGTTTCCAACGACGACGCTGGGCCTCTCGCGCGACGCAGGCGAGTCTTTGCCAAGCGTCGACCTCGAGCGGGTGTTCATGCTCACGGGGCCGGGTACTTGCTCCGCGAGCGAATCGATATTCAATGCGCTCCGTGGCATCGGCGTCGAGGTCGTGCAGATCGGCACCAACACCTGTGGCAAGCCCTACGGCTTCTACCCCCAAGACAATTGCGGCACGACCTATTTCTCGATCCAGTTCCGCGGCGTGAATGCCCAGGGCTGGGGCGACTATGCCGATGGTTTCGCGCCCGGGATCGAAGCCGGTCCCGCCGGCGTGGTGCCAGGGTGCGTGGTTGCGGATGACTTCGACCACGTGCTCGGTGACCCCGCGGAAGCCAGACTCGCTGCTGCACTCACGTTCCGCGACACGGGCGCCTGCCCGGTGGCAGCCGCGGCGTCCGTAGCTGAATCCCCCGGCGGCGGTATACGGATAGAGAAAGATTCGGTGCCGGTCGTTGAGCCACCTGCCTGGCGCCAGGGCGCGTGGCGCTCCCCGTGAAGGCCGTTTCAAGCGTGCTCGCCGGTGCGATGCTCACGGTCAGTGGTTGTGTGGCAGTGTCGCAGGAGGAGCCGGCCTTGCGCGTCGACGAAGATGCGGCGGGGCAGGCCGAGCTCGAGGCGGCTGCGGCGGGGCTCGTGGGCGCGACGCACATGCTGCTTGCTCGGGATGCGTTCCGGACCGAGCCTCAGATAAGCGTCGCTCGGCAAGACGCATCCAGCCTCGATGGGCTCGACGACGGTCGTGTTCGGCTGCCGCCGGTCGCTGTGCGCCTGTATCGCATCGGCGATCGGTGCGTACTGCGCCGCGTCGATGATGGCGCTGCGGTTGAGCTTGAGTTCGTTCGATGCGCGCCTTTTCGTGAAGGCCCGGAGCCGCGGCGCTAGCAGCGTCGATGCAGGCACGCGATGTGCCCCGGCCGCTATACTGCGAGGCCGGGGAGGGGCTCATGACTCACGATTTCAACGCGATGTACGCGTCGGTTCAGTCCTGGATCGATCGCGAATTTCTGGTTGGCGCATCAGCTGCCGTGCTCGTTGGCGGGGAGCTCGTTGATGTTCGCCATTGGGGCGACGCCTCGCGCGAAGCAGGTATGGTAATGGATGACGAAGTCATCTTCCGGATCTTCTCCAACACGAAGTGGATCACCTCGGTTGCCGCCATGCTTCTGGTCGAGGACGGCGCGCTTGCGCTCGACGATGCACTCGACCAGCACCTGCCTGAATTCTCTGATTTGCGGGTGCTACGGGCAGGTGCCGCCTCGCTCGAGGACACCGAAGCGCTCATCCGTCAGCCGACCGTGCGGGAGCTTTTCTGCCACTGCGCGGGCTTCACCTACGGGCCGTTTCAGGAGGGATTCCTGGACGGCGAATACATGGGGCGTGGTCTGCTGTCTCCGGACACAACGCTCGAGGAAACCGTCACTCGGCTCGCTGGACTACCGCTCGCACGTCAGCCGGGGCTGCGCTGGCAGTACAGCATCGCGACCGATGTGCTTGCACGCCTCGTCGAGGTGGTCAGCGGAATGGCCTTCGATGCCTTCCTGCGCGCACGACTCTTCGAACCGCTCGGCATGATCGACACCGATTTCTGGGTGCCGCCCGAAAAGGCCCATCGCCTCGCGGGGAACTACGTTCCGGTGGATCCTATGGATCCGATGAAACCCGGCATCAATGCAGCGCCGGATGTCATGCTTGGCCCCGCGACGGAGCGTTCGGCCTTTCTGTCTGGAGGCGGCGGCCTCATGTCGACGCTCGCAGACTACACGCGGTTCGTCCGTATGTTGGTGAACGATGGCGTCCACGACGGCGAGCGCATCGTCCGTAGCGAGACGCTTGCCGAGATGTGGCGCAATCAGCTTCCTCCGGGCAAGCAGGTTGAGCTGCCGCAGGGTTGGGAGATGCCGGATACGACCTTCGGTCTCGGTTTCGCGATCAAGGATGCGCCCGCCCCTGGTGAGCCTGACACGGCGATCGGAGAGGTGCACTGGGGCGGGCTTGCTGGCACGCACACGTGGATTTCGCCGCGTGCGGGCGTCGCTGCGCTCATCTTCACGCAGCGCCTCCCCGGTTTCTGGCATCCGTTCAGTCACGATTTCAAGCGCGAGGTGTACGCCGCGACGCGTTGAAAGATACATCCGGGAAAGGGGGAGAGGTCTTGAACATCACGCCGCACGCCGGTGCCGGAGCCGAGATCAGGGGCGTCGATCTTCGCTCGCTCGACGAGGACGGCTTCGCCAAACTGCGCGCCGCTTTCGCCGAGCATGGTCTGCTCTTCTTTCGGGATCAGCTGCTTTCCGAGGACGATCACATCGCGCTTGCCGAGCGCTTTGGTCCGATCAACGTCAATCGCTTCTTCGCGGCCCATCCGACGCGTCCGCAGATTGCGATGGTCACCAAGGAACGGGACCAGATCGCCAACATCGGCGGAGGCTGGCACACGGATCATTCCTACGACGAGGAACCTGCGCTCGGCTCGATCCTAATCGCTCGCGAGCTGCCTCCGGTCGGAGGCGAAACCTGGTTCGTCTCCATGTATCGCGCTTTCGATGCGCTCTCCGATGGCCTCAAGAGCACGCTCATGGGGTTGCGCGCCGTGCACTCCGCGGCGCACGTGTTCGGCACTCGGTCAGCCTATCGTCAGGACACGGGTACGGCCTCCGGGCGGATCGGCAATGCGAAGGCGGCCGATGCGCTGTGCGATCCGGTGCACCCGGTGGTCATTCGCCATCCGTTGTCCGGTCGTGCGGCCCTTTACGTGAACCCGGGCTTCACGCTCCGCTTCGAAGGTTGGACCGAACAGGAATCCCGCCCGCTGCTCGAGTATCTGTATTCGGTGGCTACGCGAGAAGCACACATCTGTCGCTTCGATTGGGCGCCAGGTTCTGTAGCGTTCTGGGACAATCGAGCAACCTGGCACTTCGCTCAAAACGATTACGCGGGGCATCGTCGTGAGATGCACCGCATTACCATCGAAGGCTGCGCGCTCGAAGCGGCCTGATCGGGAGGGCATGACATGGCACTCGAAATCACTCCGAGCGGCGGCGTTCTGGGCGCCGAGGTTCGCGGTATCGATCTGACCCGGCCGCTCGGCGATGAGGCGCTGCGCGAGGTGCGCGCGGCGTGGCTCGAGCATCACGTGCTCGCGTTCCCTGACCAGGCTATGGACGACGATGACCTGGAGCGCTTCACGATCGCGCTTGGGGGCTTTTCGCCTGACCCCTTTTTCAACCCGATCGCGGGGCGGGAGCACATCGCGGCGGTCTCACGGCGCGCGGATGAGCAGGCGCCTCTGTTTGCCGAGGGCTGGCATTCGGACTGGAGCTTTCTGGCAACGCCGCCCGCCGGCACCTGCCTCATGGCGGTGACGATTCCGCCCGAGGGTGGGGACACCCTGTTCTCGAATCAGCACCTTGCGTTCGAACAGATGCCGACGGCGCTGCGCGCCCGGCTCGAGGGGCGGATCGGCATTCATTCAGCGCGTGGCGCCTATGCGCCTGACGGTCAGTACGGCGATCGTGAGGCCGAGGCCGATCGGAGCATGGACATCCGCTGGTCTGACGAGGCGTACGCGACCCATCGTCATCCGATCATTCGCCCGCACCCTGAGACCGGCCGCCTGGGCCTGTTCAGCTGCGCGGGATACATCATCGGGATCGAAGGCGTAGACGACGCCGAAGCGCGTTCGCTTCTTGCCGAACTGTACGCCTATCAGACATCGGAGCCGTTCCAGTATCGACATCGGTGGTCCGAAAACATGCTGGTGCTCTGGGACAACCGCAGCGTGCTCCACCGGGCGACGGGCGGCTACGACGGCTACGATCGAGTGCTGCACCGGACAACGGTCCGCGATCGCGTGCTCGAGGCACGCGCTGCCTGATCAGTCGAGGGCGAGCTGGGGATAGCCCTGTTCACGGGCCTTGCGCAGGAACCCCGCGTAGCGCGGCGCAGGCCCGAAGTACGCCTGGTAACGCACCTGCCCGCTGTCGTGACCCGCTACGTTGGAGTTGTAGCCCGTGAACCAGCCCTTGCTGCGTCGAAGCAACAGCCGCTCGTGCGCCCGTTGCACCTCTGCAACCCATTCGTCTTCGGCGTCTTGCCTTGCCTCGATACGGGTCGTGCCCCGTGCGCGTGCGTCGGCGATGAGATCGGTCAGGAAGTTCACCCCGGTCTCGATGGCGCGGGGATAGTTCGTCGAGCCGGACACGCTCTGGGGACCTGCAATCATGAACAGGTTCGGAAAGCCGGTACTGAACAGGCCCAGGAGCGTGCTTGCGCCTGCTGACCACTTCTCGTGCAGGCGCACGCCGCCTACCCCCTGGATGTCGATGCGGTCCCAGGCGCCCGTGATTGCATCGAAACCGGTGGCGTAGACGAGGATGTCGAGGGGATGCGTTTCCGCCTTCGTGCGCACGCCTTCCGGGACGATGCGCTCGATCGGCGTTTCCCGGAGATCGACGAGGCGGACGTTGTCGCGGTTGTAGGCCTCGAAATAGTGCGTCTCAAGGGGCAGCCGCTGGGTACCGAAGCCGTGGTCGCGGGGGATGAGTTTCTCGGCGATGGCGGGGTCGGCGACGCGCTCGCGGATGCGATCGGCAACGTACTCCGACAGCTCTCGGTTCGCGGCCTCGTCGGTGAAGATCTCCATGTAGTTGCCGGCGAGCAGTGCAAAGCCCGGGGTGCGGTAGAGCTCGTCCCAGAACGCCTTCCGCGTCTGCGCATCGACCTCCCAGAAGCCTTTGCGGGGCACGTGCTCGAAGCCGCCGGGGGACGCTGCGCAGTGCGCGATGATTTCGTCATAGCGCGAACGGATCTCCGCCATCTCCGCGTCCGAAATCGGCGCATTATTCAGGGGTGTGCTCCAGTTCGGTCGCCGTTGGAACACCGTGAGGTGCTCGACCTCGCCGGCGATCGCGCCAATGACCTGGATTCCGGTCGCGCCCGTGCCGATGACACCCACTCGCTTGCCGCAAAGTGAAGGCGAGGGTTCCGGCCAGTGATAGGTGTGAAAGGCCTCGCCGGAAAAGTCATCCATGCCCTCGTAGCGGGGCAGGGTCGGCATGGAGAGCACGCCGATGCCGCTCATGACGAAACGGCAGGTTCGGGTGCGCCCTGCGTCTGTCGTCAGATGCCACAGACGCGCATCGTCGTCCCAGCGCATGCTGACCACCCGCTGTCCGAATTGCATGTGGCAACGCAGATCGAACTTGTCCACAACGTAGTTCAGGTAGCGGAGGTTCTCCGGCTGGGCAGAAAAGCGTTCCTTCCAGTGCCACTCGTCGAGCAATTCCCGAGAGAATGTGTAGCCGTAGGTGTAGCTCTCGGAGTCGAAGCGCGCGCCGGGGTAACGATTGCGGTACCAGGTGCCGCCGAGGTCGTCGTCAGCCTCGAGCACTGTTGCGTCGACGCCGAGATCGACAAGCCGCTTGATCTGATAGATGCCGGATACGCCGGCCCCGATGACGATGACTTCGTGGTCGAAACTGCTCATCACGCGTCTCCCCTCCGTTCAGCGACAGCACCACTGCGCGCCCGACCCCGATGGTGCCCGTCTTCGGGCGCGCCGTCAGGCCGTGGCGTCGAGGGTGTCAGTACGGGGTGTCGCCGCCGTCAACGTTGATGGCCTGGCCGCGAATGATCTCGGCGTGATCGGAAAGCAGGAACGCGACAATCCGGCCGACCTCAATGGGTGCGATGCGGCGTCCCATCTGCTCGGAGCCCATGTCCTCGAGCAGGATGCTCGGGTCCTCGCCCAGGCGCTCTGAAAGCCAGTTGGCCACGCGGCCAAGCATCGGGGTGTCCACGCCGCCCGGACACACGGCATTCACGTTGATCCCGACTTCCATCCATTCCGAGGCGAGCGAGCGCGTCATGCTGATCAAGGCAGCCTTGGAGGCGTTGTAGGCGGCCATATTTCGATAGCCGACCTTGCCGCAGTTCGACGCGACATTGACGATCCGGCCTCCGGAACGCGCTCGCATGGCGGTCACGGCGGCCTGTGCCATCACAAAGGCGCCGGTGGCGTTGACGTTGAAGTGGTGCTGCCACTCTTCTGCGGTCGCGTCCTCTGCGGCGTTCATCGAAAGGGTGCCCGCGTTGTTGACCAGGCCATCGAGGCGGCCGAATGCGTCAAGGGCGGCGTCCACGGCATCTTTCGCTTCCGCCGGGACAGTCACGTTCACGGCGCTGCTTATCGCTCGCGCGCCCTTGGGGTCGAGGCGAACGGCCGCGTCCTGCGCACCGTCGCCGTCGAGATCGACAAGGAGGACCCGCGCGCCGGCCGCTAGCAGCGCCTCGCCAATCGCAGCGCCGATGGCGCCGGCGGCGCCGGTGACGAGGAACACGCGATCATTGAGCTCGTACATCGTCCGGGTCCTGATCTCAGAAGAACATGCCAGCGATGCTTGCGGTCAGCAGGGTGACGAGCGTTCCTCCGATCATGCAGCGCAGACCAGCCCGGGCGATGTCGTCGCGGCGCCCCGGGACGATGGCGCCGATTCCGCCCACCTGCACACCGATGGCGATGAAGCTGGAAAATCCGCAGAGCGCGAAGGTCGCGATCGCCGTCGAGCGCGCCGATAGCTCGCCCTCGAGGGCCACGAGCTGGCTGTAGGCGAGGAACTCGGTCAGGAAGATCTTCGTGCCCAGTAGCTGGCCAACGGCGGCGGCGTCTGCGTAGTCGACGCCGATCAGGAAGGCGATCGGTGCGAAGCCCCAGCCGAAGATGCGTTCGAGGCTCAGCGGTGCATTCGCGACCAGCGGCAAAAGGCCGAGCAGCCAGTTCGCGAGCGCAACGAGGGATACGAACGCGATGAGCATGGCGATCACGTTGGCGGCAAGAATGAGACCGTCGGTTGCGCCCTTCGTCAGGGCTTGAAACATGTTTACGCTCTCGGAGGGCAGACGCTCGATGCCCCCCCCGAGCGTGGCTGGCGTTTCAGTCTCCGGCACCAGCAGTTTGGCAACCGTGAGCGCCCCTGGCGCGGCCATCAGCGAACCGGTCACGAGATAGCCGGCGTCTGCGCCGAGACCGACGTATACCGCCAGCATGCCGCCACTGATGGTCGCCATGCCGCCCGTCATCATCGCCATGAGCTCGGATCGGGTCATGCTCGCGATATAGGGTTTCACCAGTAGCGGCGCTTCCGTGTTGCCGATGAATACGTTCGCGCACGCCGCAAGCGCTTCTGCGCCCGACACCGGCAGCAGCCTGCGAACGCCGGCGGCCATGGCGCCAACCAGGGCCTGAACGACGCCGAAGTGGTAAAGCAGCGCCATGAGCGTTGAAAAGAAGATGATCGTCGGTGGGATAGAGAAGGCGACGAAGTGCTCTCGGTAGCCTTCGCCAAAGACAAACGCAGCGCCTGCGGCGGAGGCTTGCACCACCTGATCCACGGCGGCAGCCACGCCCTGAAGGAACGCTCGACCAGGCGCCGACCAGAGCACCAGCACAGCGATGAGAACCTGAAGCCCCAGGCCGATCGCGACGGGGCGCCAGCGGATGCGCGCACGATCCGTCGACATGAGCCAGCACAGCCCGACCAGGGCGGCCACGGCAAGGCCAGCGCGGACGACTTCCATAGTTCAGCTTCCGATCGGGGGGAGGGGGGCGGTTTCGAGCGACTCATAGTGATGTGGCGCAAAGCGCGGCGTGCAGATCGCGAGAAAACGCAGCTGTTCGGGGCCAGGGTTGTGAATTCGCTGCGCGGCCCCGGGGGGGATGAGCACGCAGTCGCCTACCCTTACGTCAAAGACCTGCTCCCCGTCGATTTCCATCGTCCCGCGTCCGGACTGGATCAGATAGCGTTCGGAGATCGGCAAACGGTGCAATTGCGTGGTCACGCCGGGTTCGACGGCGCACTCGGCGATGGACACGTCCGGGCTCACGTCGGCGTTCAGATATTCGTAGACCGTGCAGCGTTCCTCTGTGAGGAACGGCTCGTGAGCGGGTGCGCGATGGTGGGGCACGGGACGTCGAGTCCTTCGCTGCGATGCGCGCACGCTAGCATGCGCTCCGGGTGCGCGGCGATGCGACGGCGCTGCTACCATCCTCGGTCTGCCGCCCGACGAGAACGTTCATGCCGCGTCCCGTGGACCGCCTGCTTGATCTTACCGGCCGTTCGGTGCTCGTCACGGGCGCCAGCGGCGGTATCGGCGCCGCCATCGCGGGGCGGCTGGTAGAAGCAGGCGCACGCGTTGCGGTGCACTACCGACGGGATGAGGCCGGGGCCCTGGCACTGTGCGAAACCCTCGGTGAAGCCGCGCTGCCGTTCGGCGGCGATCTTTCCGAGCCCGAGTCAGTAGAGGCGCTGTTCGCGACGCTCGATGCACGTGGTTTCGGGCTTGATGGTCTCGTGAACAACGCGGCCGATCAGTCCCTTGGCGCGCTCGATGCGCTCACGGCAAGCGCCTGGGACCGGATGCGGGCGGGGACCCTGGACACTGCATTTCTCGTTTCGCAGGCCGCCACGGCGCGCATGTCCGAAGGCGGCGCAATCGTCAACGTGTCCTCCATCGAAAGCTTTGATCCGGCCGTTGCGCATGGCCATTACGCAACCGCGAAGGCCGGTCTGAACATGCTCACGCGAGCCTTCGCGCTTGAGTTCGGCGGCCGAGGGATTCGCGCGAACGCGGTTGCACCGGGCCTCGTCGCGCGGCCCGGAATCGCCGAACAATGGCCCGAGGGGGTGGAACGTTGGCAGAGCCGGGCGCCACTCGGGCGCATGGGGGCCCCCGACGAGGTAGCCGATGCGGTGCTCTTTCTCCTGTCCGACGCCGCGCGTTGGATCAGCGGCAGCGTGCTCACCGTCGATGGTGGCATGACTGCGCAGGGGCGCTGGTGAATCGCACGCTGAAGCGTCATCACTATGCGATCGAGCCGGGGCTGGAAGCCTGGCTGGGCGCCCTGCCGAAAACCGAGACGCACGTACATCTCGAGGGCTGCATCGCGCTTGAACAGCTTCAGGAAGTGGACCCGGAGCGCTATGCGGCGCCGCCTCCATTTTGGAGTCCGGAGTTTCGCTTTGCGGACTTTGCGGCCTTCCAGCGTGAGTTCGACGAATGGATCGTGCCGTTTCACGCCAGCGTTGATCGCTACGCCGAAACCGCTCGACACCTCTTTTCACGCTGTGCGGCGGAGGGGTGCCGCTACGTAGAAACCAGCTTCCACTTACCCGTGCTTGATCATCTCGACTGCTCTGGCCCGGAGCTGCTTGCGGCGATTCGCGCTGCGGCACCCGCAGGCCTTGAGGTCAGAGTCGTGGGGGGCATGATGCACGTGGACTATACGCGGCACGGCGCACTGCTGGAGGCGGCGCTTTCCTGGGACGACCTCTATGGCATCGACCTGCATGGCCCGGAGGAGCTTCCGGTCGACGTACAGTTCCCGGACTACTGGCGACGTGCCAGGGATGCAGGAAAGGTGACCAAGGCTCACGCCGGAGAATTTCAGGGTGCGGGGTTCGTCCGCTGGGCCGTTGACGTGCTGGGGGTGCGTCGTATCGAGCACGGGACGCGCGCGATAGAGGATCCGGCACTTGTCGAGCAGCTTGCCGCATCCGGCGTGGTGCTCGACATGTGTCCCATTTCGAACGTGAAGCTCGCCGTTGAAGGCGTGCCCGAAATGGCCGCGCATCCTCTACCGGATCTTCTCGCGGCCGGCGTTGTCGTCACGGTGAGCACCGATGACACGTTTCTGTTCGGCAATACGCTGCTGGAGGAATATGCGGCGCTCATGACGGTTCACGGGCTTACGGCAGCAGAGATCGGCAAGCTCGTGCGCAACGGGCTTAACGTGGCTGATCTTGACGCGCCAACGCGCGCGGGGCTCTGCGCTGAGCTCGATGCGCTGATCGCAAAGGGGCCCTAGCCGGCCACTCATCTGCAGCTCATGCAACGGACCGCGCCAGCGGCCGGCAGTCTCTCGCCGTCGGGCAGTCGGATGCCCGGGCTAGTGCCTGATCTCTGGCGCGCACTGCAGGTGTGCTGGATTGCCGAGCCCGGCCTGTCCTTTGGAAAAATCCATGAGGGACTGGCGGCAGGCGTGTGGCGAGCAGCTCCGCACGAAGGCGAGGCGCCGACGGGTCATGTGTCCTCGTGCTTCCCGGGCCCCGGATGGCCCGCGAGAACAAGCAGCCCTGCCATGATCGCGAGATTCTTGATGAAGTTCTGTAGCTCGTGGCCAGCATCCGTGCCCTCGTAGCTGTTCCAGAAGTCGTGCATGAACAGATTGATGGCAAGGGTCAGCGCGGCGAAGAGCAGCGCGATCCAGCGTGTCTGAAAGCCGATGGCAAGCAGCACTGCTGCACCGATTTGAATGATGATGGTGAGAACGAGCAGCGGTACCACGAAGGGTACGCCGTGCAGGGTCATGTACTCGGCGGTACCCGCGAAATTCGCGACCTTGGACAGCCCCGGTACGAAAAAGTAAAGGGCAAGCAGACTGCGGCCAAGATAGTAGGGGCCAGCGTCGCCGATGATCGGCAGGGCGTCATTGCGCATTGCAGGGTCCTGGTTCGAGTGCTTGGAGCGCGCATCCTCGCACAGCCGTCGTTCGCGCGCGGAGCGGCGCCCTGCGGCCCCGCTCGGCATGGCCTTACGCGGCGGCGGTGATCGGGCGCACGCGGTGGGTCGGTGGGTAAGGGGTCGCCTTGCGCGCCCCATGCAGGCATGGTGTTTCCTGCAATGCGGGGGGATGCAGGACGGGCCGAGCTTGACCGTCGGGCTGGAGCAGAGCGGCTGGGCGTCGAGCACGGAAGCGGTGACAACGAAGCACCGCGCGGCCCGCCGTAACGGGAGCAAGTGCCATGTCGGATATGGATTTGCTGGACGCTGCGCAGACGCTCAGCGACGCCTTTTCGATGCGCAGTGAAGAAATCGAGGCGGCGCGCCGGATACCGCCTGATGTGTCGGCGCAAATGGCAGACGCGGGCTTTTTCGCCATGGGCGTTCCGTCTGACCTGGGCGGTCGAGAAACGCCGCCACCGATCAGCGCCCGCGTATTCGAGCGCCTCGCGCAGGGCGATGCCGCGTGTGCATGGGTCGCCTTCATCGGCACCACGGCCGGTACGTCGCTGGCCGCGGTCAGTGAGGATGCAGGGCGGAACATCTTTGCGCGCCCCTCGACGCTGGTGACGGGCGTCTTCGCCCCGACCGGCGAGGCGCAAGTGGTTGAGGGTGGCTTCCGCGTGACCGGTCGATGGCAATGGGGTTCCGGCAGCGAGAACGCGCAGTGGATCACCGGGGGCTGCAGGCTCGTGAACAAGGGCGAGCCGCTCTTGGATCGCAAGGGTCGTCCGCGAACCCACGCGTGTTTCTTCAAGGCGGAAGATGTGGAGTTCATCGACACCTGGCATAGCTCAGGGCTCTGCGGGACGGGGAGTCTCGATTACTGTGTTCATGACCTCTTCGTGCCCGAGGCGCACGTAGCGGGCCTTCAAACGCCCGCGCGCCCCGCGGTGCCGCCGCTCTACGCCTTTCCCAGCTTCACCTTTCTCGCGCTGGGGATCGGTGCCGTTTGTCTGGGGACGGCACGAGCTGCGATTGACGAACTGGTCGAGGTGGCTACCGCGAAAAAGCGCGTAGGCTCCTCCCGGCGCATCGCCGAGGGCGCCTATGCACAGATGCGTCTGGCCGAGTGCGAGGCGTCGCTCCGGAGCGCTCGGGCCTTCTTCTACGATGCAATTGACGCGGCCTGGGCCGATGCGAGCAGCGGCAAGCGCGTCAGTGTCGATCAGCGCCGTGAACTTCGTCTTGCGACGACGCACGCGGTTCGTGCCAGTGCGGAGGTGGTCAACCGTATGTACGAGCTCGGAGGAGGCAGTTCGGTCTACAGCTCATCCAGGCTGCAGCGATGCTTCCGTGATGTTCACGTTGCGACCCAGCACATTATGGTCGCGCCGTCGACGCTGGAGACGGTGGGGCGGCTCTATTTCGGCCTCGAGGCGAACACCGCGATGCTCTAGCGCGGCCGCGATGCGGCGCTGGATCAGTGACGAGCGCAGGTCTTTCGCGCTGAAGGATTGTGAATCGGAGTCTGCTGCGCTGAGATGCGCGCCGGCCAGCGACGGGTGCTCTTTCTGCGATGAAGTGCGATCGAAGCAGTTCGAGGTCGGAAGGTGGGCGCTGCCCCCGTTGTTCCGGGGGCAGAGCAGCCGCGCGATCGAAGCCTTGTGGCTCCGATCGCGCGGGACGTCTCAGTAGTCCCCGAGCGTGTAGGTCACTTCGAGGCCGTAGAGGCGAGGCAGCGTTGTGCCGGCCGTGTGCCGGAAGTGCTCGGCTTCGCCGGCGCGAAGCACCTGCAGCACGCCGATTTCATCCATGACGTTGTTGACGAAGCCGGACACGATCCACTTCTCGTCCGGGCTCTTCCAGGTGCCTCGGACGTCCACGCGACCGTACGAAGGTGCCATTTCCTCTTCACGCTCGAAGGGCGAGTAGTAGACGTCGTCCACCCAGCTGTAATTCGAGAACACTTCGAAGCTGCCACGGTTGCCAAGCGGCCACATGTAGCTGCCGTACACCGTGAATTTCAGCTCCGGAACCTGCAGCACCTGATTGCCGTTGATGTTCTCCGTGAGTGCATCGAAGTCGGGATAGAGCGACGCTGGAACCGTGGTACGAGACGGATCCGAGAGGAACAGATCCTGGTCGTACTCGCTCGGCGTATAGCTGAAGTTGCCGCCCAGCGTGAGCCCCTCTGTGGCAAGCCAGATGATTTCGCCTTCGGCACCGTAAATGCGTGCGCCCGGGGCCTCGAGGACGGAGGTCGATGTGCCCCCGATTGACGTGACCTCCGTGCCGACGGTGTGGATCGTCGAGTAGTCATAGAGATAGAACGAGCCGTTCAACTGCAGCGATCCGTCGAGCCAGCGAGTCTTGTAGCCGACTTCGTAAGCGATCAGCTCTTCGGGATCGTAGGTTGCGGTGTTCGAGAAGAACACCAGGTTGTATCCACCGGAGCGATAGCCCGTGGTTGCCGAGAAGTACATCATCTGGTCGTCAGTGATGTCCCAGTCGAGATTCACCCGATAGGTCCATTCCTTGTCTTCGCGCTCGAACGGTCGATAGACCGATAGGCCGAAAGGAATGCCGCCATTCGTCGCGAGCGGTGTCGGCGAGTAGGTCCCGTCGCCGTTGTCGATCAGACCGCCGTTAGTGAGGTTGACCGCAGCGAGTCCGCCATACAGGGCCAGGAAGCCTCCGTTGGGATCGCCGCCAGTCTCGGAGTAGCGGAACAGGTTCTCTTCTGCTCGGACTTCATCAATGGCGTAGCGCAGGCCGAGCGTCAGAGTGAACTTATCGTTGATGTCCCAGACGCCCTGCGTGTAGGCCGCAAAGGCGTCCCGCTCGGTCTGCGTCGCGTAGAGCAGATCCGAGCCTTGCGTATTCGGGCCGTGGTTGACGTTCAACCCCTCGTCGTTGCCCGGGTCACCGAACCACTGCGAGAGATAGAGGTTGTTTGCGCCCGGGTCGGTCACCGCCGCATTACGCGTGCACGACGGCGCCGGATTCTCGGCCTGCGTGCAGGACAACCGTGCGCTGTACAGGTTCGCCATCGGATTGGCGCCGAGGAGGGCAGATGCCGGCGTGCCCGCCGGGATGCCGGTTGCGTCGGCGACGGCCTGCGAGAGCGCCGTGTTGTCCTGATAGGGGTCGATCATGCGCCGCTCGCCGACGGCAGAGTAGAAGTCCCCCCGCTGGTCAATGACGGCATCGTAGAAGAAGATGCCGCTGGTCACGGAGATGTTGTCCGTGAAGTCAACGAATGCCTGCAGTTCGTGCGACTTGTACTCCGCTTCGTGGTTCACATAGAACTGACGGTCGTGGAACTGGCTGGCTGTGTTGTCGTCGTCCGTCGTACGCTCGTAGATGAGGTCGTTGTAGCCGAATAGGTACTTGAGTTCGATCCGATCGCTGAGCGTCCACGTCGCATTGAACTGCGTACCGCGCTGCTTGAACTCTTCACGATTGAGTCCGTTCGTTGCGGCGCAGAGATCATCGCCGTCGATGTCCCCGCCGAAGACACAGTTGTTGTAGCGGGCGGCGTCCTCCGGAGAGGTGAAGTTGAAATCGGTCAGCGAGGCAGCCGCGTTCTGGAAGCCGTCGTTGTCCGAGAAGTCGATGCCTGCTCGTGCGGGCTGGGCCTGCTCCAGCGCGCCAGTTACGGGATCCGTGAAGGTCAGGATCGGCCGCGTGACGTCGTAGAAGTCACTCGATAGCGGGTCGGTTATCTGGTTCACGTCGATGCGCCGGAAGCCCGGAACCAAATCGATCGTGTTTCGAGACGCCTGGCCATCTTCGTTGAGGACGACGAGCCCCCCGCCATTGGCGCCGCCAAAGGAGCGGTCGATGTCCATAACGTTCTGGCGAATATTCAGTTCGAGGTTGTCCGTGGGCGTCCAGCGGAACTGAATGGCCCCGTTATGGGTCCCGAGACCGTCAAGGTCGTTGCCATCTCCGATTTCCTGGATGACCCCGTCGCGATCGCGATGGCTGTAGGTCAGTCGCGCTGAGAGCGTGTCCGTCAGCGCACCGGACAGCGCCCCGTAGTATTCGCGCGTGCCGTAGCTGCCGACGATGGACTTCAGCTGACCTTCGAACTCGTCGGTCGGTTCCTTGTACAGGATGTTGATGGCACCACCCACTGCGTTACGGCCGTACAGGGTGCCCTGGGGCCCTCGGAGCACCTCGATCCGCTCGACGTCAAAGAACGTCGCGGCGGTGGCCGTGAGCAGGTCCTCCGAGTAGATGCCGTTCATGTAGGTGGCAACGCCCGGGTCGCCGCCCAGGGCGCGGAAGTTCCGGCCTACACCGCGAACGGTCGCGTCATAGGGCTGGATGGTTGTTGCAGGAACGAAGTTCTGCAGGTCTTCCTGATTGCGGATGCCGAAGTCGTCGAGGAACTCGCCATTAAACGCCGTGATCGATATCGACGTGTCCTGGATCGAGGCTTCCCTGCGCTCTGCGGTGACGATCACCTCCTCGACTTGCCTGCGTGCCGCGGGTTCCGCGGAGGCAGAAAGGGACGGCAGCAATACGGTACAGGCAGACACCACGAGCGGGACAACGCGTCCCGAATGCGATCTGAACATCGGTACTCCCCTCTATGACTATTGGGCCTTGCTGGCTCTTATCGGCACGCTGGCCCTTCGGGCTCTTGGCCGATGTGCTCCACCGACTTCCCCAAGTCGGATTACGGACCACATACAGAGAAAATAGGTGTCGCCGCCCGCTGTCAAGCCGAACAATCGACGAATTGTTCAATGCAGCGGATCAATCGGTTCTGTTCGCGAGTCGATCAACGCTCGCTTTCAGTAGCACTCCGACGGTACAGAAGAGGGCGAGCATCGCCGCCGCACCGCCGCAATAGGCGAGTGCGCCCGCGAAATCCCCGGCGCCATGGAGGGTGTCACCAACCGACAGGCCGCGATTCGGGGCAAGATTGCCGGCCCAATAGAAGAGGGTATTGCCCCAGCCGGTGATGATGAGTGGCCACGTGAGCCAGCGTGCTCGTGCCGGTTCGAGTGCAAGAGGTTGGAAAGTAAGCGCGAGAAGAACGAGGAGCATGCCGTTGGTGATGCCGCCGACGTGAGCGGCCTGCCAGCCGCGGGTGCTGCCAGGTATGGAAACCTCCCAGGCCGGCATGGGCCATAGCGCGACCGCATCGAGCAGGGAGAACACCAGGCCGACGCCGGCGACGAGACCGACGCCAAGAACCGCGAGTCCGTGGGCGATGACGACAGTCATGGCGTGACGGAGCTCCCGTTCGACTTCGCGAATGGCGTCGACAGCGCTAAGGGGCGCTTCGGTCATGTGGATGGTGTCCCGGCAAGCATGGTGTGAACGGCGTCTTCATCCAAAAAGTGTGCGTCGCCGCCGCGCTCCGTGTAGTCGCGCCAAGCCGTCGCGATTCGGTTCTGTCCGCTCGTACAGATCGGGTGGCGGCGGGGGTGATAGCCGCGCCGCAGGACCGGCAGCGATGCGCAAAAGAGGTCGCGAGCAAAGCGCGCAAAAAAGCGCCGGGCCCTGAGCTTGGAGATCAGCGGCCGGTTTTCGCTGCGTACCATTGCGTGGAACGCGAGCAGAGTTTCCCTGGCGATGTGCGCGAAAGCCCGGAGCACCATGGCCTTGCGATACCACTCATGCTCGGCGAAGAGCGCCTGGTAGACATCGAAGGCGACTGCGCCACGCTCGACCTCCTCAACCTGGTGCCAGACCCACAGGGCGCGAAGGGACGGGTCCGCGTCACCCATCAGCTCCGCGTAGCGGTCGAGAATGATGGCGCCGCCGAGGAACGTGAAGGTTTCGTAACCCGCCGTGAAGCCGACGCGAAAGCGGCGGTCACTGCGCGCGAAAGCACGCTCGAAGGCTTCTCTTGCGTTTGCCTCGACTTCGCCCAGATGCGGATAGCGCGCACACATGGCGGCGTTCCACTGTTCGAAATTGAAAGCGTGATGCGCTTCTTGGCCGATGATTCGGCGCACGTCATCTCGCAACGCACCACTGCGCAGGTCGTCACGGTAGGTGCGCAGCGTGCTGATCAGGAAGCGTTCGAAGAAGGGGACGTGCAAGCCGAGCGCGTTGATGAAGCGCGAAAAATCGGGGCAGCTCTGCGACCAGACCGGATCGGCGTTTGCGAGTCTTTCGGCGTCGAAACGCAAGGGCCGGATCGGAAACAAATCCATCGGGTGTGCGGTCATGGTCGCGCCCCCCTCGCTGCCGCGGACCTCGAGAGTGCACGGTGGAAAGCGCTGGCGCAAAACACCATGCGTCGCACCATGCGAGCCCTTCACCCAGAGCCTTCGGGCTCTGTTTCGGTTCTATTTCATAGCTACGCCTGGCGTGCGTCCCTCTCTAGTGGCTGGCGAAGGATCGACAGTGCTCGGCGGGAAGGTAGACGCGCTCGCGACGACGCTCCGGAAAGGGACGGAGCACATGCTCTGCCCGCCCGTGCGGGCAACTGCCGCTGCGTGCTCGCGCAGCGCGTCAGCGGTGCCGGCGGGTGCTCAGGTTTGTGCCCGGTGTGGCCCGGCCCGTGCTTTGGCACAATCGGCGACCCCGAGGGGGACGGCGGTGCGCCGGCGCGGTCCGTAGAGTCCGAACGCGCACGCGCCTTTCACGATTCACGCACGTAGCGCGGAGAGACTTCATGGCTGATCGCCTGCCGTTGTTCATCGATGGCGAATGGATTCATAGCACATCCACGGACTCGCTCGAGGTGCGAAATCCCGCAACCCAGACCGTGCTTGCTGAAGTGCCATGCGCGACGCGCGAAGAGATGGAACGAGCCGTCGCAAGCGCCCGGTCCGCGTTCAGGAGCTGGCGCGAAGTTGCGGTGCCGGAGCGCTCACGCCTCATGCTGCGGTACCAGCAATTGCTGAAGGAACGGCACGACGACATCGCGACCGTTCTCGCGCAGGAAACAGGCAAGACCTTCGAAGACGCCAAGGGCGACGTCTGGCGCGGCATCGAAGTGGTCGAGCAGGCCGCGAACATCGCGCCGCTGCTCATGGGCGAAACGGTCGAGAACGTCGCCCGCCGCATCGACACCTATTCTGTCCGTCAGCCGATGGGCGTGTTCGGTGGCATCACGCCCTTCAACTTTCCGGCCATGATTCCGCTCTGGATGTTCCCCATGGCGATCGCCTGCGGCAACACGTTCGTGCTCAAGCCTTCCGAGCGCGATCCGATGACGCCGAATCTGCTTGCCGAACTCTTCGTTGAGGCCGGCGCACCGAAGGGGGTGCTGCAGGTGATCCACGGGACGGCGGACGCGGTGAACTTCATCTGCGATCACCCGGACATTCGGGGCGTGTCCTTCGTCGGTTCCGTGCCCGTCGGCCAGCACGTCTACCGGCGCGCGGCTGCGTCGCTCAAGCGCGTCCAATGCATGGCCGGGGCAAAGAATCACATGGTGATCCTGCCCGACGCCTCGAAGGAGCAGGTCATCTCCAATATCGTGGGGGCGTCCTGTGGCGCCGCCGGTCAGCGCTGCATGGCGATCTCTGTCGCCATGTTTGTTGGAGAGGCGCAGGAGTGGATTCCCGATGTGAAGGACGCCATGGCAGCGATCCGGCCGGGCGCCTGGGACGATCCCGAGGCAGCGCTCGGTCCGCTCATCACGGCGCAGGCAAAGGATCGGGTCGTGAATCTCATCAAGGGCGGCGTTCAGGAAGGGGCGAAATTGCTGCTCGACGGCACTGACTGCAAGGTCGAGGGCTATCCGGATGGGAACTGGGTGGGCCCGACCCTCTTCGACGAAGTGACGCCGGAAATGTCGATCTATCGCGAGGAAATCTTCGGCCCGGTGCTCTGCGCGATGCGCGCCGACGATCTCGATGACGCGATTCGCACCGTGAATGCGAGCCCCTATGGCAACGGCACATCGATCTTCACCTCGAATGGTGGCAACGCGCGCAAGTATCAGCACGAGATCGACGTCGGTCAGGTGGGTATCAACGTGCCGATCCCGGTACCGCTGCCCTTCTTCTCCTTCACGGGCTGGGGCGGCAGTTTCTACGGGGACATTCACCCCTATGGGAAGGATGCGCCGCGTTTCTACACCGAAATCAAGACCATGACGGCGCGCTGGTTCGACGACAGCCCCGTCGCTGCGGGGCCGAACATGAGTATCAATCTGCGCTGATGCTGAGCCAGGATGCCGGGGATCGCGCTGCGCGCGGTCGGAGCCGTGCTCCCTGGCGGGAGAGTTGTGTGCACTGAACGTGTCCCGCCCCTTTGCCGAGAGAGGGATCGACGGAGGCGGCGACGGACGAGATATTGGGAGCGGGCGCTGCCGGGACGCTGGAGCCATGGATTTCGAACTGAATGACGACCAACAGGCGTACGTGGAAACGGCGCGGCGTTTCGCGGCGGAGTCGATGGCGCCGCACGCGGCGCAGTGGGATCTGGAGCAGATCTTCCCCGTCGACGTGATTCGTGCGGCAGGGGAGCTCGGATTCCTCAGCATGTACACGCCGGAGGACGTGGGCGGCATGGGTATGAGTCGCCTCGATGCGGCGCTCGTGTTCGAAGAGCTGGCGGGTGGCTGCACCTCGACGGCGGCGTTCATGACAATCCACAACATGGCGCTTTGGATGATCGCGCGCTTCGGTGGCGAGGCGACAAAGGAGCGCTTTGTACCTCCGCTCCTGTCGGGGGAGCTGTTCGCCTCCTACTGCCTGACGGAGCCGAATGCCGGCTCTGATGCCGCTGCTTTGCGGACCACCGCAACAATCGATGGCGATGGCTACGTGCTGTCGGGCCAGAAGATGTTCATTTCCGGCGGCGGCGACACGGGCGTACTCGTGGTGATGGCGCGGGTCGCGGACGCCGAAGGCCCTCGGCCCGGGCCGAAGGGGATTTCTGCTTTCGTTTTACCTGCTGATGCGTCCGGCATCAGCTATGGCCGCAAGGAAGACAAGATGGGTTGGAACAGCCAACCCACGCGCGCGATCACGTTCGATGGCGTGCGCGTTCCGGCGGAGGACCGCCTAGGTGCCGAAGGCGAAGGCTTCAAGATCGCGATGCAGGGATTGGATGGCGGGCGGATCAACATCGCGACGACGGCTGTTGGCACTGCCCAGGCCGCCCTCGACGCCACCCTGCGCTATGTGCAGGAGCGGGAGGCCTTCGGCGGGCCTATCTCGCAGTTCCAGAACACCCAGTTCAAACTCGCAGACATGGCAACGGAGCTCGTTGCGGCGCGGCAGATGGTTCGGCTTGCAGCAGCGCGACTCGACGCCAAGCATCCGGAGGCGACGGTCTACTGCGCCATGGCCAAGCGCTTTGCCACCGATGTCGCCTTCGAGGTGTGCAATCAGGCGCTGCAGTTGCACGGCGGGTACGGCTATCTGAAGGAGTACCCGCTCGAGCGTCACGTTCGCGACGTCCGGGTTCACCAGATTCTCGAGGGCACGAACGAGATCATGCGGGTGATTATCTCCCGCCGCGTGATGATGGATGGGGCGATGGAGATCATCCGATGATCGAGAGCACGACCGACAAGCTGAAGCTGAGCATCGAAGGCACCACCGCCATCGTCTCCATAGACAATCCCTCGGCGAACGTCTGGGATGCTGAGTCGCTTGTAGGCCTGCGCGATCTTGTGTGCGCCCTGAACGCCGAGCGCGAGATCTATGCACTCGTGATCACGGGCGCCGGCGAGAAGTTCTTCTCGGCGGGCGCCGATCTCAAGGTCTTCGCAGACGGCGACAAGGCCAACGCTCGCCTCATGGCGCGACGTTTCGGCGAGGCTTTCGAAACGCTCGCGGCCTATCGCGGGGTGTCCATCGCCGCGATCAACGGCTACGCCATGGGGGGCGGCCTGGAATGTGCGATGGCGTGCGATATTCGCATAGCAGAGGCGCATGCGCAGATGGCGCTTCCTGAAGGCACGGTTGGCCTTCTGCCTTGCGGTGGAGGTACGCAGAACCTCTCCTGGATCGTTGGGGAAGGCTGGGCGAAGCGCATGATCCTGTGCGGTGAACGGGTAGACGCCGCAACCGCCGAGCGCATCGGTCTCGTTGAACAGGTCGTCGAGCGCGGCGCGGCCCTTGCGGCCGCCACTGCCCTCGCGGAGAAAGTCGCGAATCAGTCGCCCACGTCCGTCGCGGCATGCAAGGGCCTGATCCAGAAGGCGCGCAGCGGCCCGATCAATGGAGCCTATACGAGCGAGCGAGAGGCCTTCGTCGACCTCTTCGATACGCAGGATCAGGCGGAAGGCGTCAATGCCTTCCTCGAAAAGCGAAAAGCGGCGTGGAAGAACGCCTGAGCCGGCGCGACGTAAGTGTTCAGCGGACGCCCTCCGTGCGGTTCGGCTTGCTGCGCAATGAATGTTCGTCTGAGCTGGCGGCGCGCTGCCTCAGGCCACCTGTGCCGACGATCGCCTGGCTCGATGCCTAGGGTCGGCGCTGCCGTGCCGCGGGACCCGGAGTCTTCACCCCTCGATCCACGATGCGGAGCACGCGGCGCGTACGCTGACCATGCGCGGTTGGCATTCGGAGGCGTGTCCGACTACGCCCTACTGGACCCTGGCCGGAAGGGGGATAAGCCCCCTCGTCATGCCAGCCGTGCCTGTTCGCCGGGGGCGGCCGCCCGCAGACTGAAGCGCTCGCGAGGAGCTTTGCGATGATTACCGAACGACTGCTGAACGATGCTGATTCCTCGGCGGTTCTGTCTGAGTGGGACACGTCCACGGGGCACCGGATCGGCGTCGTCACCCTGAACGCGCCGAAGACGCTGAACTCGCTCACGCTCGAGATGATCGATGTCATGGACCCGCAAATGCGGGCATGGGCGGCGGACGGTGCGGTCGTGGCGGTTTATCTGCGCGGCACCGGCGATCGTGCGTTCTGCGCCGGTGGCGACATACAGGCGCTCTATCATTCCATGCAGGCGAATCACGACGCCGGTTCGCGGGTCGATCACTACGCGGAGACGTTCTTCGAGCGGGAGTATCGGCTTGATCATCTGATCCACCGTTTCCCGAAGCCCGTCCTCTGCTTCGGAACCGGCGTGGTCATGGGCGGAGGCCTCGGTCTGCTGTCAGCGTCGAGTCACCGAGTGGTCACGGAGACCTCCCGCGTTGCCATGCCGGAGATCACGATCGGCCTGTTCCCCGATGCGGGCGGAACGGCGCTGCTGTCGTCGATGCCGGGCGCGCTGGGTCTTTACCTCGGGCTGACGGGTACGCATATCAACGGTGCCGATGCGCTTATCACGGGACTCGGGCGCTATCTCGTTCGCTCGGACGTCCGTGCAACGCTCGAAGATGCGCTGGTGGGGCTCCCATGGGCGGGCGATGCCGACGCGGATGCGCTGGCGTTGGACGCTGCGCTCGAGGTTCTGGATCGCGATGCAGATGGCGTCCGGCCAGCTTCCCCGCTCGCGGCGCATCGAGATCTCATCGACGCGGCGCTCGGCGAGGTGGGTGACGACTACGCTGCGGCCATCGCTGGCGTACGGAGTTTGCCGGACGGCAAATGGTTCGACCGAGGGAAGACGAATCTTGAGAGCGGCTGTCCAGCGACAGCCGGGATCGTGGTGGAGCAGCTGGATCGGGCTCGAAACCTTTCCCTCGCCGAGATGTTCCGCATGGAACTGGTCATCGGCACGCACTGTGCGCGCAATCGCGATTTCGCGGAGGGCGTCCGCGCGTTGCTCATCGACAAGGATGGCGCCCCGGCATGGAGCGTGGACGGTCTCGATGCGCTCGCTCGCGAGACCGTGCTCGGTCATTTCGAGGCGCCCTGGGAGGAAAACCCTCTCGCGGATCTGCAGGACTAAAGGAGCGCAGGCGCATGGCACGAATCGCATTCATCGGACTCGGCAACATGGGGGGGCCGATGGCCGCCAATCTCGCTGGCGCGGGGCACGCGGTGACGGCTTTCGATCTCGTGCCTGCGGCCCTGGAGGCGGCCCGCGCCGCAGGTGCGGCAATTGCCGAGAGCACGCGCGCCGCGGTCGTCGACGCCGAGTTCGTCGTGACGATGCTGCCCGCCGGTCGCCACGTGGAAGGTGTCTACCTCGATCGGGACGGGAACGGTTGCCTGCTCGATGAGATTCCGGAGGATGCGGTGGTCATCGATTGCTCGACGATTGCCGCAGATACGGCGCGCGGTGTGATCTCTGCTGCAGCGGCGCGTGGCCGGATCATGCTCGATGCTCCAGTGTCGGGTGGTGTCGGTGGTGCTCAGGCCGGCACGTTGACGTTCATGGTGGGCGGGGACGCTGGTGCGCTCGAGCGGGCGCGGCCGGTGTTCGAGGCCATGGGGAAGAACATCTTCCACGCAGGCGCCGCGGGTGCGGGTCAGGTGGCGAAGATGTGCAACAACATGTTGCTGTCGGTGCTCATGACCGGAACCGCCGAGGCGATCCAGCTGGCGGTCGCCAATGGTCTGGATCCGACGGTTGCCTCCGACATCATGAAGCAGTCCTCTGGCGGCAACTGGGCACTCAACGTCTACAACCCCTTTCCCGGCGTCATGGACAATGTGCCGGCGTCGCGCGGCTACGAAGGCGGTTTCCTGGTCGACCTGATGATCAAGGATCTCGGGCTGGCCATGGACGCCGCCGCCGGCTCCGGTCAATCCGTACCGATGGGTGCGCTCGCCCGTTCGCTTTACGTCATGCACAAGAATCGAGGCGCCGAGGGACGCGCGGACGCCGGCGGTCTGGATTTCTCGAGCATCCAGCGCCTGTTCACGGACTGATACGTCTCATCCCTCGCGAACGCTCAGCCGAAGACGTTGCGGAACCCCGCCTTGATTTCAGCGTGGCGCGCATCGAATCGCGGCTCGAGTTCCGGGTCTGTCGCGCAGGTCAGATAGCCGCCTCCGGCCTCCATGCGCTCGGCGATGTGTGGCCACATCACCACCGGATCCTGCGCGGCACGCCAGTAGCCGCTGGTTGCCGGGTCCATTCTTCGTTCGCCACCAAAGCGCTCGGGGCGGGCGCGGGCAGCATCCCAGATGTCGGTGTTGAGCAGACCCGGGCACAGGATCGTGCTCGGTATGTCCTTGGCGCCGAGCTCCGCGCGCAATGCCTCGGCGACGGCGAAGGTGCCGTGCTTGGTGGTGGCATAAAGCGGGAAGTCGCCCTCGGGTGACACCATCGCCGCGCTTGATGCGGTGAAGCCGACATGACGGCTCCCGCTGACCACCCGTTCCATCAGGGGCCAGAACGCCTGCATGGACCATATGACGCCGAGTACGTTGACCCCGAACCCCCACTCGACTGCATTCGGACGGCCGCCGAGAACTGGCGCCCCTACGCCAACGCCTGCATTGAGCCAGAGTAGGTTCAGGCTGAAATCGCGCGCGACCAGCGTGTCTGCCGCGGCCGCCAGGCTGTCGCGATCGGATACGTCTGCCTGCAGCGGGAATGCTTCGCCCCCGATCTCCCGAGCAACGCTGGCTGCGGCGTCTGCCCGGATGTCCTGAACACACACGGTCAGGCCGGCGCTGGCGAGGCGGCGCGCGAGCATGGCGCCGATGCCGTCGCCTGCACCGGTGACAAGCGCGTTGCCACCGTCAAAGGTCGGTAGGTCACTCATGAATCGGATCCTTGCCGGGAGCGAATGCCGCGACGGCCGAGGCGTCTCAAGGCTGCTCTGCGCGCAGCGCAGGGACCTCATAGGGGAGCATCTCAGCCTTCAGTGCGCGGCCGTCTAAGAACACAGGCGCATGCGCTGCGTCGACGCGCACCACCGCGAGCATTTCACAGCGGCCCTCGTCCTCGGCCGCCGCGACTACTTCACCCACCACCCGGCCGTCCTCCGGTGCATCGCAAAGCTCGGCGCCAAGAGGCGGGCAGGCGCGGCCTTCGGCGGCGACGCTGAAGCGGAACATGCGCTTCTTCACCTTGCCGAGGTACTGCATGCGCGCAACGACTTCCTGGCCGAGATAGCAACCCTTGTCAAAGGCAATCTGATCCAGCGCCTGCAGGTTCAGGGCCTGCGGCACGTACGCCCCCGCGGTGCGCGGCGACAGATCCACGTAGCCGGCTCGAATACGATGCGCCAGCCAGCGGGAGAACGGTACTCTGCGGGCGCCGCCCTCCAGCGCCGTCCAAGCCTGTGCCGCGGACTCGCGCGGCAGCCAGAGTTCGAAGCGTGGCACCTCGCCCCGGGCGCGTAGCGCGATCGCGCCGTGTTTGCCGTGAACGACGCGCCCTTCGGCGGGTGCCGACCCAAGCAGGTCCGCGAGTGCCTCCGCGCTGCTCTCGCCCATAAGGCCTATGCCGACGAGGTCGTCACCGGGAATGACCAGCTCTGCTTTCGAAAAAACGATGTAGCGCGCGAGCAGATCGTGTACGGGGGCGATGAGGGCGCGATGCAATCTAAGGGTCAGGGTGTCCGCTGAACCCCAGAATCTGAACGTGGCGATGGTGCGGCCTTCGCGCGTGCACAGCGCGCTGGGTATCGCGCGTTCTAGCGTCGCCAGTTCCACGTTGGCGGTCGCGTAGCCCTGGAAGAAGCGCGCAGCGTCCGGCCCCTCGATGCTGAGCAGGCCGAGGGCAGACAGGTCCGTTAGCTCGAAGGATGCCGCCTCGCGCTCCTCGGTGCGGTCGGAGGCGTCGAACTCCGAAACGCAGCGTGCGCCGTCGTGGTCGCCGAAGCGTGCACCGCGCCCTTTGAGAAAGTCATGCCACTCCGGGTGCATGAGATCGCTCCCGTCGGTGTAGGAGGGTGCGCTTTCGGGCTCGGATGCGGGACAGCGCTGCTATGCTCTTTGCCCTCGCTCGCGTCGCCCCCCGGCGCTCGCCGATCATACACCTGGCTCCGGAGGCAGGCCATGAACAACCCCGGCGATGGTCCGGATGAAGAAGCGCGGCGTATCTGGTGGCGCAGTCGGCGCGGTCTACGCGAACTGGACTTGCTGCTCGTTCCTTTCGTAGAGGATGTCCTGCCCGGGCTTCAGTCGGCGGATCGGCAGGGATTCCTGAGGCTGATCGACCGGGAGGACACGGAACTGATGGAACTGCTGACGCGGCGCGTGGCATCTGATGATCCGGAAATTGCCGACATGGTCGAGCGGGTGCTCGCGAGCAAGCGCGAGGTCACCTGAGTGCGCGGGCGGACGGCGCGTCTGGAAATCGTGCCTGCGCCATCGCGCTATCGCGTGGGTCTTGAGTCGCTTGGTTTCAGCCTTCTTGCCTGTTCGGCAGTAGGCCAGGCGATTCACCTAGCCGTGCTTTGGCCGCTCCTGGCGTGCCCGGCGCTGCTCATGGCGCTGCGCTGGCTGCCAGAGACGCGTACGGCGTTCGTCCTCGAAGGATCAGAAATCAGGGTCCGAACGAGCGAGGGCGTGCGCGTGGGACTCTGGTCCCGGGGCCGAGTTTCGCCGCTTGCGATCGAGATACCGGTGCGCTGGCAACGGGGCGGTCACGACCGGGTTGTGCTGTGGCGCGACGCGGTAACTGACGCTGACTTTCGCGCCGTTGCGCGAACGACGCGTGCAATCGCGCCAGCGTCATCCGCTACCGCGGCGCTCCATTGAGCCCAGGCGCCAGGTGCGAGCGGCGCGCACGTCGAGGCGGATCGGTGATGGCGTGAGGACTGTGTCGCGCGCGGCCTCGGACGTTTCTGGACAGTCCAGCGTGTAGTGCAGGCCACGCGATTCGCGCCGACTGCGGGCAGACTGGATGATGAGATCGGCAACCAACGCCAGATTTCTCAGTTCGATCAGATCGCTCGAAATCCTGTGATTCGAGTAGTACTCGTGGATTTCTCGCCGCAGGACCTTGACGCGATGTTCCGCGCGCTCCAGACGTTTATCCGTGCGCACGATACCTACGTAGTCCCACATGAAGCGCCGCAGTTCGTCCCAGTTGTGGGAAATCACGACGTCCTCGTCCGAGTCGGTCACCCTGCTCTCGTCCCAAGCGGGTGCTGCGGGCGGCGCCTCGGCGGAGGCCAGCTGCTGGAGGATGTCGCGGCTTGCGGCGCGAGCGAATACGACGCACTCCAGGAGGGAATTGCTCGCCATGCGATTGGCGCCGTGCAAGCCCGTCGAGGCGACCTCGCCGACAGCGTACAGGCCGGGTACGTCAGTGCGCCCGTCCAGGTCAGTCACGATACCGCCGCAGGTGTAGTGGGCCGCGGGCACGACGGGGATCGCCTCGCGGGTAATGTCGATGCCGAAATCGCGGCAGCGCGCGAGGATGTTCGGGAAGTGCTCGCCGAGCACTGCGGCCTCGAGGTGGGAAACGTCCAGAAGCAGGCAGTCGGCGCCGATGCGCTTCATCTCGTGGTCGATCGCTCGAGCAACAACATCGCGAGGCGCGAGCTCGGCGCGTTCGTCGAAGCGCTGCATGAATCGCTCGCCGCTCGGTAGGCGGAGCAGGCCGCCTTCGCCCCGCAACGCTTCGGAGACCAGAAAGCTCTTCGCTTCCGAGTGATAGAGGCAGGTTGGGTGGAACTGGTTGAACTCCATGTTCGCGACCCGGCAGCCAGCTCGCCACGCCATCGCGATGCCATCTCCGGTACTGCCGTCGGGATTCGATGTGTACAGGTACACCTTCGATGCACCGCCCGTCGCCAGCACCACGAAAGGCGCCTGGAAGACATCGATGCTGCCCGTGCTGCGGTCCAGGACGTGGGCACCGACGCAGCCAGACCCGGGCAGGGCGACCTTTTCGCGAATGATCAGGTCAACGGCGACATGCTGTTCGAAAACCGTGATTCCAGGCGCAGCGAGCACCCGTTCTACCAGGGTCGATTCAACGGCAGAGCCGGTCGCGTCGGCTGCGTGGAGAATGCGGCGATGGCTGTGGCCTCCCTCCTTGGTCAGGTGGAAGCGCTCAATGCCATCGGCCGTGCGCTCACGGTCGAACGCGACCCCCTGCTCGACAAGCCAGCCGACGGCCGAGGGGCCCTCCTCGACCACGTAGCGAACCGTGTCCTCGTGACAGAGCCCGGCCCCCGCGATCAGCGTGTCCGCAATATGAGCCTCGATGTCATCGGCTTCGTCGAGCACCGCAGCGATGCCGCCCTGAGCCCAGTTCGTGGAGCCGGCGTCGAGCGCGTCCTTGGACAGCACGGCGACCCGTGCGTGTTCCGAAAGGCCGAGCGCAGTGGCGAGCCCCGCTGCGCCCGAGCCGATGATCAGCACGTCAAATTCGAAGCGTTCGGCCATGGGGAGTGTATCCGAGCGGGGTGGCGCAGCCGGCGCCGCTGGCTTGGGCGCACGATTCAGCGACCTAGTATACGCCTCGCCCCGGGGGCACAATGTGCTTTCCGAAGGGTTCGCGCGTGGTGCGGAACTTCGGCGAGCGGGCGTGGTCTCTTTTCCCGAAGATGACGGAAACGGGAGTCCGGAGCCTTGCTTGAAGCGACAGCAGAGCTTGAGTCAGAGATCGACCGCAGCTCGGTTCCGGCCGCGGAGAGATCGGAAGGTGCTGTTGCACACTTCCCTGCGCAGGTGCACAGGCGTCCCCGCGCGGTCGCCTCAAGGGATTCGGCGAGCGATAGCGCCATGACGTCAGGCAAGCAGACCGATGCGCGGCTCGTCGAACGCGTTCAGCGTGGTGACAAGCGGGCTTTCGACTTGCTCGTTCTTCGTTACCAGCACCGTATCCAGGCCCTGGTTTCCCGATACATACGTGACCAGGACGAGGTCCTCGACGTCGTCCAAGATGCGTTTCTCAAGGCGTATCGCGCGCTGCCGCGGTTCCGTGGCGAGAGTCAGTTCTATACGTGGCTCTATCGGATCGCGATCAACACGGCAAAGAATCATCTTGTTGCGCGCGCGCGGCGCCCGCCCGCTGCCGACGTGGATGCGGAGGAAGCCGAGTTCTACGGCGGAAGCGAGGCGCTGACGGATGTTGCCTCGCCCGAGCGGGAAATGGCGGGCGAGCAGCTCAAGCAGGCGGTTTTCAATGCCCTCGAGGCGCTGCCTGAAGACCTGCGAACGGCGGTGTCCCTGCGGGAATTCGAAGGCCTTGCCTACGAGGAGATCGCGGAGATCATGGAGTGTCCGGTGGGTACGGTGCGATCGCGCATCTTCCGGGCGCGAGAGGCCATCGATGCGGTGGTCAAACCGCTGTTGACGCGCTGAGTGCGGTACGGAGAGGAAGGGTAACGATGAGCGAGCGCATCCGGGAATCACTCTCGGCGCTAATGGACGATGAAGCGGATGATCTTGAGCTCGCGCGCGTGCTCAAGGCCATGGGCAAGGACGACGACGTCAGCGGCGCCTGGTCGCGCTACCACCTGGTCAGCGCGGTGTTGCGCGGAGGCGACGCAGCGACAATCGCGGCCCGTGACGCAAAGGCGCTCGACGTGGCGGTCGACCTCGGCGATGGAGCGGATGCGGTGAGCACGCCGGTTGCCGAAGCGTCCGGCGAGGACGCGCGGAGTCCGCGCGGCTGGATGAGCTTCGCGGCTGCCGCGACGATCACGCTCGCGATCGTGCTTGGGTTTCAATGGCAAGGAGCCGGCGGATTGGACGCGGTGACCACGGCGGAGGCCGGCAGCGCGGATCTTGGCCCGGTTCGCAGCGACGCGCGAGGCGTGCTCGCCGCGAGTGAGGGAGGCGCGTCCGCGCCGGCAGTTCGTTCGCCGGAGCTTCGCTTCGGCCCGAGTCGCCTGGATGCGCCACGTTCGTTGCCGGCCTCTGAGGCTGCGCGCCAGATCGATGCCTACATGCTCTATCACGCAGAATTCTCGGCTGCGAATTCATCGGCCGGCATGGTTCCTTTCGCGCGCTACGCGTCCTTCGAGGGTGAGCGCTGAGCGTGCCGCATCGTCGCCGCCTACAGTACGTGATCGCGACCGCGCTGCTGGCGTCCGCCGCGAGCGCTGTTCTCGCCGCGGATGATGCGTCGTCGAACGAGGCCCTTGCCTGGCTTGCTCGCATGCAGACCGCGCTCCGAGGCGGCGACTACACGGGCGAGTTCAGTTTCTATCGTGACGGTGAGCTCAACAGTCTCTCGATCACCCACGGCCGCGTGGAGGGTCAACTGCGGGAACGCCTGGTGCACCTCAACGGTCCGCGTCGGGTGATCGTACGTGATGGCGACCAGGTCAGCTGTTTGCTCGAAGCGGGCGATCCAATGCTGGAGCACCTGGAACACCTCCCGACAGGTCCCTTCGCACGTCGCTTCATCCCCGGAGACGGGGCCGCGGGTTCGATGCTCCCCGCAGGCTATGAGGCGCGTCTCAGCGGAACCGGTCGAATAGCGGGTCAGGGCGTTCGACGTATCGACGTCCTGCCGAGCGATGACACCCGCTACGGTTATCGGCTGTACCTGCAGGATCCGACCGCATTGCCCCTTCGTGCCGAGCTCATTGATCAGAGCGGGCGTGCGCTCGAGATCTTTCAGTTTGTTCGGATCGATCTGCGGCCGGATCTGGCGCGCCTCCTGGATGCGCCCACGGCCCCAGGGCTCATCCGGCACGATTTGAAGGTCGAAGCCATGGTCGAAGCGGGCGACGCGCCCGTTAACTGGTCCGTCGAATGGCTTCCGACCGGATTCGAGATGGCGGCGGCGTCGCTTGCGGCTGCGCCCGTGCGCGACACGCCCGTGCAGGCACTCAGCTTCTCCGATGGAATTGCAAGCCTGTCCGTGTTCGTCGAGCGTGCCTGGGCCGATGTCTCCTGGGCGCGTCAGCGCCGCCGGGGCGCGACGTCGGCCGTCATGGGAGAACTCGAGGGCGAAAACGGTGCCCGCTTCGTGGTCACGGTTGTTGGCGAGGTGCCCATGGCGACGGCCGCGCGCGTCGCAGCTGCGGTGAGGCCGGTGCGGTGAGCATGCTCGAGGAGCAGGCCCGCATCGTCAGCATGGACGGCGAGGGGATCTGGATCGAGGCACGCCGGCGGTCTGCCTGTGGTCGCTGCGCAGCTCGCAGTGGTTGCGGGCATGGTCTGCTGGACAGCTATTTCCAGGGGCCCTCCGTACATCTTCGCCTTGCATCGGAGCGCGCGCCTGCCGGTCTTGCGCCCGGTGACTTCGTCCGCGTGGGGATCGATGACCGGGCCCTTTTGCAGGCGTCGCTGCGCGTTTACGCCCTTCCGTTGGCCGGCTTTGTCGCTGGCGCCGTGCTCGGCGCTGCATCGGGCGGGGGCGATGGGGGCGCTGCGATCGCGGCCTTCACTGGACTTGGTCTGGGCCTTTACGGTGCCCGTCACCTCGGCGCGGCTGCCCACATTGAAGCGCCCATCATTCTTGGTCGTCTCGGCGCGCCCGACGAAGACGCGACGCGGCCGGTCACCCTTCTCTGAACGATTCCGACCCGCGTCTCAGACGCCTATTCAGGTCACTTCCGCCCACTGGAGATAACATGATCAGCGCAGTCCACGACCGCATTCTCTTTCACTTTCTTGCCCTCGGGCTGCTGTTGGCGTCGGGCGGCGCTACGGCAGCTTCGGGCGGCCTGCCTGACTTCACTGAGCTCGTAGAGGAGCAGTCTGCCGCCGTCGTCAATATTTCTACGGTTTCCCGAGCGGGTTCCGGAAGGCGGGCTCTGCCCCCCGGCATGAATCCGGAGGAGGTCCCGGAGTTCTTCCGCTACTTCTTTCGGGGCCAACCGGAGCGCGAACGCCGCTCTCTCGGTTCGGGCTTCATCCTGTCAGGCGACGGGTACATCCTGACCAACAACCACGTGGTCGAGGATGCGGACGAGATCTTCGTACGCCTGGTCGATAGGCGGGAGTTCGAAGCACGGGTCGTTGGCACGGATCCACGATCCGATCTCGCTCTGCTCAAGGTTGATGCGGATGATCTGCCCACGGTCGACATCGGCAGTTCCCGCGACCTTCGCCCGGGCGAGTGGGTGCTCGCCATTGGCTCGCCCTTCGGCCTCGACTATTCAGTGACCGCGGGCATCGTTTCCGCCAAGGGTCGCTCGCTGCCGAACGAAAACAACGAGGACTATGTGCCATTCATCCAGACGGACGTGGCCATCAACCCTGGCAACAGCGGCGGGCCACTCTTCGATCTCGATGGACGGGTGGTCGGCATCAATTCGCAGATCTACACGCGCTCCGGCGGCTTCATGGGACTGAGCTTCGCGATTCCTGTGGATATCGCCATGGAAGTGGTGGCGCAGTTGAAAGATACCGGTTCGGTCTCTCGAGGTTGGCTTGGGGTCAGTATTCAGGATGTGAATCGTGATCTCGCCGAGTCCTTCGGTCTCGACAAGCCAATGGGCGCGCTGGTCGCCCAGGTGGTAGCCGATTCGCCGGCCGAGGCCGCGGGCATTGTCGCAGGCGATATCATCGTCGAAGTCAATGGCATCGCGATCGAACGATCGGGCGATCTGCCCCACGTCGTAGGGCGTATCCGCGCGGGCGATGAAGTAGACGCGATCGTCATCCGCGACGGGGCCCGGGAGCGCTTGCGGGTGGCCGTTGGTGAACTCGGTGACAGCGGCGGGCGCATCGCCAGCGCGGGCAGTTCGCAGGCGTCCGGAAATGTGCTGGGCCTGGCGGTCATTGCCCTGCCCGATTCGGCGCGGGAACGTCTCGAGGTCGACGGTGGCGTTCAGATCGAGCGTGTCGAGCCGGATGGGCCCGCTGAAGCGGCGGGTCTGCGCGCCGGCGATGTGCTGACGCGGCTGAACAATCAGGGTATCGAAAGCGTTGAAGACTTTGTCGCCATCACTAAGGACCTGCCGCGCGGCCGCTCGATTCCGGTGCTCGTGATTCGTGGCGGCGTGGCGACGTTCATCCCGCTGCGTATCCCTGAGGAGGACTGATCCTGGATGCCGGACCGGCTTTCAAGGGTCGGTCCGGCGTCACGCGGAGACCGTGCAACGAGGGCGTGTGATCGAGGCGTCGTTGCGTCGCGCGGTGCAGCACGGAGTGCAGTGCGCGGCGGTCTCAGCCGAACGCCGTGGCGTATTCGATGGCGCAGAGGATTGGACGAGTCGTTCGCTCGTTCCTTAAACTCTCGCGCCAGCCCGTGCAGCAGCCTCACTTCAGCGCGGGCGCGATCTTCGGCGTCGACCGTGTCGGCCGGGGCGAAGGTCTTTGGCGCACGGGCCCCGTTCGAGCCGAGCCACTCCAGGATTTCCAGTGACCGACCTTTCCCGAATTCGCAATTTCTCGATCATCGCGCACATCGATCACGGTAAATCCACGCTCGCGGATCGCTTTATCCAGCACTGCGGCGGTCTCAGTGAGCGTGAGATGGCGGCCCAGGTGCTCGACTCGATGGACCTCGAGCGTGAGCGTGGGATCACCATCAAGGCGCAGAGCGTCACGCTCCACTACGACGCCCAGGATGGCCAGCGCTATCAGCTGAACTTCATCGATACGCCCGGGCACGTCGATTTCTCCTACGAGGTGTCGCGCTCCCTTGCCGCCTGCGAGGGTGCGCTGCTTGTCGTAGACGCAGCTCAGGGCGTTGAAGCGCAGTCAGTTGCCAACTGCTATACGGCCATCGATCAGGGTCTCGAGGTGATTCCTGTCCTGAACAAGATGGATCTGCCGCAGGCGGATCCGGACAAGGTGAAGCAGGAGATCGAGGAAATCATCGGCGTCGACGCTACGGATGCGATCGCGATCTCTGCCAAGTCCGGCATGGGCGTCCCTGAACTCCTCGAGCAGCTTCTGGAGCGTGTGCCACCGCCGGAGGGTGACCCGGACGCACCGCTGCAGGCGCTCATCATCGATTCCTGGTTCGATCCCTATCAGGGGGTGATCTCGCTCGTGCGGGTCACGCAGGGCACGCTGCGCAAGAACGCGAAGATCATGGCGCGCTCGATCGGCAAGGTGCACCAGGTGGACGCGGTGGGGGTATTCACGCCCAAACAGACGGCTACGCCTGCGCTCCACGCAGGCGAGGTCGGGTTCGTGATCGCGGGCATCAAGGATGTGCGCGGCGCGCCCGTTGGCGACACGCTCGTTCTGGAGAAATCTACGGCGCTTGCGCTGCCTGGTTTCGAGCAGGTCCGCCCGCAGGTGTTCGCCGGCCTGTTTCCTGTGAACACCGATGACTTCGAAAATTTCCGCGAGGCGCTGGAGAAACTTACGCTGAATGACGCGTCGCTTGTCTATGAGCCGGAGACCTCGGATGCCCTCGGCTTCGGATTCCGCTGCGGTTTCCTGGGCATGCTCCACATGGAAATCATCCAGGAGCGCCTCGAACGCGAGTACAACCTCGACCTGATCACCTCTGCTCCTTCCGTGATCTATGAGGTGCTCACCCGGAGCGGCGACACGATCTACGTCGATAACCCGTCCGATCTCCCCGATGTCTCCCGCATCGAGGAAATTCGTGAGCCGATCGTACGCGCATCCATTCTTGTCCCCCAGGAGCATCTGGGTGCCGTGCTGACAATCTGCGAGGAGCGCAGAGGGCGACAGGTGGACATGCAGTTCGTCGGCGGTCAGGTATCCGTCGTCTACGACATGCCGATGGGTGAGGTCGTGCTCGATCTCTTCGACAAGCTCAAGAGCGGCACCAAGGGCTTTGCCTCGCTCGAATACGCTTTCGATCGTTTCGAGACGTCGAGCGTGTGCCGCCTTGATGTGCTCATCAACGGCGATCCGGTTGACGCGCTTGCACTCATCGTTCACCGCGACAACTCTCAGTTCAAGGGCCGGGAACTGGTCGAAAAGATGAAGGAGCTCATTCCGCGCCAGATGTACGATGTGGCCATTCAGGCGGCGATCGGCGCGAAGATCGTGGCGCGCTCGAACGTGAAGGCGCTGCGCAAGGATGTCACCGCGAAGTGCTACGGCGGTGACGTTTCGCGCAAGAAGAAGCTTTTGGAAAAGCAGAAGGAAGGCAAGAAGCGCATGAAGCAGGTCGGACGCGTGGAGATACCGCAGGAAGCGTTCCTTGCCGTGCTCCAGGTCGGGAAATAGGGCGGTCGTGCAGAGCCTCCTCGACTATCTTCCCGAGTTCCTCCTGGGCGCGACCTTTGTCACGGGCCTCATCTGGGCATACGACTTCTCGGTATGGCGTCCACAGCGCCTTGCGGCGGTCGCCGCCCTCGAATCGCGCACGCCCGTGGAGGAGCAAGACGGCGACGCCTTCGGCCATGCGCGCCAGGAGCTGCTGCGCGAACCGGCGCTGATGGAATGGGGGGGGAGCTTCTTCCCGGTGCTCGCAGTCGTGCTTGTCTTGCGCTCCTTCGTCGTCGAACCCTTCGTTATCCCGTCGGGCTCGATGATTCCGACCCTTGTGGAGGGCGACTATATCCTCGTCAACAAGTACGACTACGGCCTGCGCCTTCCCGTGTTCGGCACCAAGGTCCTGGACGTGGGCTTGCCGGAGCGCGGCGACGTTATGGTGTTCTTCCCCCCGCATGAGGACCGCTATTTCATCAAACGCGTTGTCGGTCTGCCGGGAGACGTGGTCCGATATGGAAACAAGCGGCTGCTGATCAACGGTGAGGTCGTGCCAGCGGAAGCCATAGGCCCCGTGGAGCGGGATGGGACGACCATGCTCGCGGTGGAGGAGGTCCTCGGAGACCATACCCACGAGATCCACGTTTTTCCGGGCAAGATCAAACCGACGCGCGAGTGGACCATCAAAGAAGGACACTATTTCATGATGGGAGACAACCGCGACCGGAGCGAAGACTCACGCTTCTGGGGGACGGTTCCGGAGGAGAACATTGTGGGGCGGGCGATCGCCGTATGGATGCACAAGGAACCGGGGTTCTCTCTTCCAACCTTTTCCCGCAACGGGGCAATTGAGTGATCCGCCCTACGGAAGCACGCAGCAGGGTGCGCACTCGCCCCTTCGCCCGCACCCGCGCCCGCCGGCAGGCTGGCATGAGCGGCAGCGGCTGGTTCATGGTCATCATCATCGTCATGGGTGCGGCGTCGGTCGGCATGCGGCTGATCCCGCACTATCTGCAACATGACTCGATCAACGGCCTCATCCTGTCTTTGCTCGAGCAGCCCGATCTCGCGGGCATGAACGGTTCGAAAATCCGCCGCGAGCTCACCCAGATGATGAAGATCAACAATATTCGAGACTTCGAATTGCGTGACAAGCTCGAGGTCCAGAAGGGCGCGGGTACGCTCGAGATGGACTTCAAGTACGAGGTTCGCGAACACATGTTCTGGAACGTCGATGTGGTCCTCTCCTTCGAGGAACACTACGAGAAGGTGCTCTGATCCTGGCGCATTCCCGACAGGGCGGCGCGCGCCGCCCCGGCGTCGACGCCGATCCAGACGCCCTGGAAGGGCGGATTGGCTATCGGTTTGCCGATCGGGCGCTGCTTGAACTCGCGTTGACCCATCGGAGCCGGTCAGGCAAGCGCAACAACGAGCGCCTCGAGTTTCTCGGTGACGCCTTTCTGGGTTACGTGGTGGGGGACGAGCTCTATCGGCGCCACGGCGATGCGCAGGAGAACGCGCTCACGCTGCTGCGCGCGTCCCTCGTGCGTCGCCAGACCCTCGCGGAGATCGCCCGTGGGCTCGACCTTGGAGCGTACCTTCGGCTCGGCACCGGAGAGATGAAGAGCGGCGGCCATCGCCGGGAATCCATCCTGTCCGACACGGTGGAGGCGCTCATCGGCGCCGTGCTCCTCGATGCCGGGGATGCAGAAGCGCGAGCGCTTGTGCTGCGTTTGCTTGGCGCACGGCTGGACGAGGCGCGCCCGGGCGCGGTTGCGAAGGATCCGAAGACGCGCCTTCAGGAGTTCCTCCAGGGGCGGGGCCGGCCCTTGCCGACCTACGACGTGATCGCCGTTGATGGCAGTGAGCACGCGAGGACTTTTCAGGTCGCGTGCACGTTGAGTGACGCTGCGCACAGCGCCGAAGGCTCCGGATCGTCGCGTCGCGCTGCTGAGCAGGCTGCTGCCGGGGCCCTGCTCGGGACTCTGGAGGGGCGTTCGTGAGCGACGAGGACGCGCCGTCGGTCGAACGCTGCGGTTACGTCGCCTTCGTAGGTCGTCCCAATGTCGGTAAGTCGACGCTGCTCAACGCGCTGCTCGGACAGAAACTCAGCATTACGTCTTCCAGGCCGCAAACGACGCGCCATGTGCTGCTCGGCATCCGCACGGAAGAAGCTGATCAGATGGTCTTCGTCGATACTCCGGGTCTTCACTCTGGAGAGAAGCGAGCGCTCAATCGAGCGATGAACCGCGCGGCTCGATCCGTCTTCCTCGACGTAGACGTTGTCTGCATGCTCATTGAAGCGCAGCGCTGGACGGATGAAGACGCGCGCGTCTTCGGCATGCTCGAGCCGGTACGCGGACGCAAGATCCTGGTCATCAACAAGACGGATCGCGTGCGTCCGAAAGAGCGTCTGCTGCCTTTCATGCAGCAGTGCGCAGAGCGTGGTGGATTCGATGAGATCGTGCCGCTTTCAGCGCTGAAGGAAAACAACGTCGACGCGCTGCTCGGGTGCTTGCGAGGTGCGTTGCCCGCGGCCCCCCATCTCTTCGGCCCCGACGAGTTCACGGACCGCAGCGAGCGCTTTCTCGTTGCCGAGCTCGTGCGTGAGAAGCTCACGCGTCGCCTCGGCGACGAGCTGCCGCATCAGCTGGCCGTATCCGTGGAGCGCTGGGAGGAGACGGAGACCATCCTGGTCATCCATCTGTCCATCCTCGTTGAGCGCGACGGCCAGAGGGCGATCGTCATCGGCCACGGTGGCGAGCGCTTGAAACAGGTCGGCATCGACGCCCGACGGGAAGTCGAGACGCTCCTCGATCGGCGCGTACGGCTTGAGCTCTGGGTCAAGGTGCGGGGCGGCTGGTCTGACGATGATCGCATGCTGCGCCGGCTCGGCCTTTCAGAGTAGTTCGACGTGCGGCGCGACCACTTCGAGCGTGCCTGGGTCCTGCACACCCGTCCCTATCGCGAAACCTCGCTTCTGCTCGAGCTCTTCACGCCGGATTCCGGGCGCCTGGGCGCCGTCCTGCGCGGCGGTCGCAAGCCGCGGCGCGGCGACGCGCGCGTCGAACCCTTCCTGGCCCTCGCCGGTGCGCTACGTGGCCGGGGCGAACTGCGTACGGCCGCACAGGTCGACGTTACCGATCGCGCCGTTTTGGGCGGTCAAGCGCTGTATGCGGGTTTCTACCTCAATGAGCTCGTCGTTCGACTCATCGAACGAGAGGACCCTCAGGCACAGCTGTTTGCTGAGTACGAAGGGGCGCTTCAAGTCCTTGCGCGCCTGCCCGCCAACGCGGATCCCATCGGTTTCGAGCCGGTGCTCCGCCGCTTCGAGTTTGCGCTGCTGGAGGTGCTCGGCTACGGCCTCGATTTCTCGACGGATCTGAACGGAGAGGCGGTGAGTTCCGCAGGCGAGTACCTCGTGCGCCCGGACGCTGGGGTCGAGCCCGTGCGCGGCGCCGTAGCAGCAGACGCCGTTGTGGTCTCCGGGCGCGTGCTGCGGGCGATCGAGGCGGGCGCGTTTGCGGATGGAGAGGTTCTCCAGGGGGCCAAGCGCGTAGCCCGCGCTGCGCTTGCCCCGCATCTTGGCCCACGGCCGCTCACCTCGCGCGCGCTGTTCGCGGCGCGCCGTGGGCGCTCAGTCGGAGGTGACGCGCAGGCCTGAGGCGAATGCGTCCGCGCAGGCGCGGAAACGCACCCCGTCGCGATCACCCGCGCACGCCTCCAGTTCACTGAACTGAGCGGCGAGCGCCGGGTCCGGACAAAACCTGAGGGCGCCTTTCATGCGATGGAGATGCGCTTCCACCGTTTTCGCATCGCCCTGTGCGTAAGCCGCGGATACGGCGCGTAGATCTTCGGCGAGGGTTTCGTCGCGTAAACGTTCAAGGTCTGCGCGGTTGGGCATGTCCTTTGGCGCGGACGCTCCGGCGTCCGTTTTCGGTTTTCTGAGCGTGGCTTCGAGCAGCTCCCGCAGCCCGCTGGACTGCTCGGGTCTGACCAGCACCTGATCGAACAAATCCGGGCTGCGCGGATCGTCGGCCGGTTCGTTCACGAGCAGGGCCAGGCGGGCTCCGCGTGTCGCCGGCCGTTCCCGGAGCAGCGCAGCGGTCGCGAGGCCGTCGAGCCCCGGCATTCTGCGATCAAGCAGTACCCAGTCGAACGCGTTCTCGGGATCCTCTGCGAGCTCGACGGCGCTCTCGCCGTTCTCGGCGCTTGTCACGCTGCAGCCGAGGGCGCTGAGATGATCGTGGAGGACGTGTCTGGCGAGCGGGTGATCGTCCACGATGAGCACCGAGAGTTTCCGAGGATCTTCGGTGCGGGCGGCCCCGGCGGGCTGTGACAGGATGCGAAGAAGGGAGGCGGGAAAGCGGGCGGCAAGGTCATCGAGTCGGCTTCTGGCGATGCGCAAGCCAGCGAACTCTGCCCGCGCGAGCGTCGCTTCGAGTGATTTCGGGACATCGTTCGTCGCGAGTACGAGGCCATCCAGCGCCCGGTTGGCCAGCAGGTGTGCTTCCAGATCGACAAGCGTGTCGAAGCGGAGCGCCTGGGCGTTCCATTCGCGCACGTGGGCGGCGAGGCTGCGGGTTTCCGATGGTGATGGCGTGAAGATGCCGATCACGCGTTCGCTCAGTGCACCTGGATCGGGTGCTGGCGCAAGGGCGCGCATGGGTATCGTGACGCGGAAACTGGTCCCGACGGCGGGTTCCGATTCCAGGTGCACCTGCCCGCCCATGGCATCGACGAGGCGTGCGACGACGGCGAGGCCGATGCCGGCAAGGCCCTTAGAGCCCTTCCCCTGGGCGAATAGCTCGAAGGCGCGCTGCTGTTCGAGAGGCGTCATGCCCGGGCCCGTGTCGAGCACCACGAAGTCCACCTTGTCGCTGGCCTCCCCGGGCGACTCAAGGGACAGACGTACCGTCCCCTCTGCGGCGTGGGTAAGGGCGTTGGAGACTAGATTGACGAGGATTTGTTTCAGGCGGGCAGCATCGCCGAAGCGTAGCAACGCCAGGCCCGGCTGGATCACGACGTCGAGACGAGCGTCTGCCTTGCGCAACGGCGCGACGATCTGCAGCACCTGTTCGAGCTCCGCCTCGAGGTCGATGCGCCCGGGCCTGAGCGCTATGTCCCGCCGCTCAAGGAGTGCGAAGTCGAGGCTGTCTTCCGCTACGCGCAGGGCGTGGCGCGCGAGCGCCTGCATCTGTTCGCGCTGCGCCAGCACGGTTGCATCGTCCTCACCGAGGGTCGTCAGCAGCGCGCGCAATGGAGAGCGGAGTTCATGTCCGAGCGTCGCGAGCAGCTCGTCGCGTTGCTCGACGTAGGGCTGGCCGGCCCCGACCTCCGGCATGACACGGCGCCGCGAGGCGGAACCGATGGAGCGCGGGCCTTCACGCGGGGCGATTCGCCGAATTCCAAGGCAAAGAACGCCAGCGAGCGTCATCAGGATGAGCAGGCCTTGCCAACTGACACCGTCGATCTGTCCGATCATGGTCGCGTGCGTCCTGCACGAGGTCCGGAACGATCGAAGCATAGGGTATTCCGCCACTTCGCTCGACGGATGGCACCTCGCTATCATGCGCGGCCCGGCGACCGCCCGAGTAGAGCGTATGTCCCCATTCGTTCCTGAATACCCGACGGTGTCCGACCTTGTCGGCAACACGCCGCTTGTCCGCCTGCAGCGTCTTCCGGGAGAGACAAGCAACACCATCCTTGCAAAGCTCGAAGGGACGAACCCTGCTGGTTCGGTAAAGGATCGACCAGCGCTGTCGATGATCATGCGCGCAGAGGAGCGCGGCGAGATCTCCCCTGGAGATACGCTGATTGAAGCGACGAGCGGCAATACGGGGATCGCGCTTGCCATGGTTGCGGCGGTGCGCGGTTATCGCATGGTGCTGATCATGCCCGCGCACATGAGCGCGGAACGGCGTGCGGCCATGTCCGCTTATGGCGCGGAGCTCGTGCTCGTCTCTGAAGAGGACGGTATGGAGGGCGCACGCGACCTTGCCGATCGCATGCAGGCCGAGGGACGCGGCAAGGTGCTCGACCAGTTCGCGAACCCCGATAATCCCCGTGCCCACAGCGAAGGCACAGGGCCGGAGCTCTGGGCCCAAACCTCAGGCACGATTACGCACTTTGTCAGTTCCATGGGCACGACGGGCACCATCATGGGGACGTCGCGCTATCTCAAGGCGCGCAATCCCGAGATCGAGATCGTGGGTCTGCAGCCTGTTCCGGGCAGCCAGATCCCCGGCATCCGGCGCTGGCCGGAGGCGTATCTGCCGAAGATCTTCGAGCGTCCGAGAGTCGATCGGGTGATGGACATCACCCAGGCCGAGTCCGAGGCGATCATGCGTCGCCTTGCGCGAGAGGAAGGTATCTTTGCCGGCGTGTCTTCCGGGGGATCGGTTGCCGCGGCGCTCCAGCTCAGTCAGGAGGTCGACAACGCCGTGATTGTCTGCATCGTCTGCGACCGTGGCGATCGCTATCTTTCGACCGGCGTCTTCGACGCCCCCGCTTGAAAGATGGCGACATTGTTCATGCTGCAGGCCCCCATGAGTGTTGGAGGCACCCTTGGCACGTAAGCGACAATTGCCGCGGGAGGCGCGTCTGCTGGTACAGGCGCTCGATAGCCAGGGCTGTGGGCACGCGGAATACGGCGGCTCCAAAGTCCGGATCTGGGGCGCGCTGCCCGGTGAAACGGCTGAGGTGCGCGTCATCAGACGGCGCCGAAATCGGCTCGAGGCGGTCGCTGAAACCGTGGCGGGCGCGCATGAGGATCGCGTGCGGGCGCGCTGCGCCTACGCCCAGCATTGTGGGGGCTGTGCGCTGCAGCATCTCGCTTCCGGTGCACAAAGAGACCTGAAGCGCGCGCAGCTAAGCGAATTCTTCAAGGACGCGGACGTTTCCACCCCTGATCGCTGGCTCGACGATCTCACGGGCCCGTCGGAGGGCTATCGGCGGAAGGCGCGGATTGGCGTGCGCTCTGTTCCGGGTAAGGGCGGCGCGCTCGTTGGTTTTCGCGAGCGCGGCTCTGCGCGGGTTGCGGACGTGCAAACCTGCCGGATTCTGGCGCATCCGATCGGAGCACTGCTTGGTGTTCTCAGGCGCACGATCGATCGATTGAGCGTGGCAGGTGCGATTCCGCAGTTGGAGATCGCCGTGGGTGACGATGACGCAGTCGTGGTCGTGCGTCACCTCGAGCCGCTTTCTGCGGCCGACGTCGGCACCTTGCGCGAGGTCGGCCAGGTGCATGGCGTGCGCTTCTGGTCGCAGTCCGGTGGACCGGACACGGTTTGCCCGTTCGACCCGGCTGATGCGGGTCTCCTCAGCTATGCGCTGCCGGCGTTTGATCTCGACCTCGAGTTTCATCCGCTTGACTTCACGCAGGTGAACGCCGAGATCAATCGATCGATGATAGGCCGCGCCATTGAATTGCTCGCGGCGCGGTCGAGCGACCGCGTCCTTGATCTTTTCTGCGGCTTGGGTAACTTCACGCTCCCGCTCGCGACCCGCTGTGCTGACGTGCTCGGAGTCGAGGGGAGCGAAGGTCTCGTTGCGCGCGCCGCGGCCAACGCGGTACGCAACGGGCTCGAAGGGGTGCGCTTCGAGGTGCGCGATCTCTATGCGGACAGTTTTGATGTCGGCCAGCTGCCGACGGCGGATCGCGTGCTCCTCGATCCTCCACGTTCCGGCGCCGAAAAAATCTGCGCACAGATGGACCGCATCGGGCCCGCCCGCGTTGTTTATGTGTCCTGTAATCCGGAGACGCTCGCGCGCGACGCGAAACTGCTGGAGGGAAGCGGCTACCGCATGAGGGCGGCCGGCATAATAGATATGTTCCCCAATACGGCTCACGTTGAATCCATAGCCGCGTTCGACCGCGTGGACGGCTGAGGTGGTCACCGTTCGCGAAGGCCATCCCGTCGACGAGCAGGGGCACGTGGATCTTGCACTGTGGATCGATGGCCTCGATGCCCGCGGGGAGCTCCGTGATCCCTCGCGCATGCGGGAGGCCTGCGAGCTCGCTCAGGAGGCTTCCCGGCGCAGTGGCACATGGGTGCGCCAGGACGGCATTGTCACCTCGACCTTTGCGACCGGCCTCGAGATGGTCGACATACTCGCCGAGTTGCGCTGCGACGAAGTGGGGCTGATCGCGGCGGTGCTGTATCGGGCGGTACGTGAAGAGCGTCTGGGGCTGGATGAGGTTCGCCTGCATTTCGGCGATGAGGTGACCGGGCTGATCGAAGGCGTCCTGCGTATGGCGGCCGTCTCGGCGCTCAAGCTCGGATCGGTTCCCAAGGTGCTCGGTGAGCAGAGCGATCAGCTCGAGAACGTTCGCAAAATGCTTGTCGCGCTCGTCGATGACGTGCGGGTGGCACTGATCAAGCTTGCCGAGCGCACCTGCGTGATCCGGGCCGCGAAGACTGACGCACCTGCGCGCCGTGAGCGGATCGCGCGCGAAGTCGCGGATGTCTATGCGCCGCTCGCACATCGCCTCGGTATCGGCCAGATCCGCTGGGAGCTCGAGGACCTCTCTTTCCGCTATCTCGAGCCCGAAGCCTACAAGCGGATTGCATCCTTGCTCAGCGAGCGGCGTGAGAAACGCCAACAGTACGTAGACGAAGTTGTCCGCTCCCTGGCGCTCGAACTCGATCGCGCGGGGGTGCGTACCCAGATTTCCGGTCGGCCAAAGCACATCTACAGCATCTGGCGGAAGATGCGAGCCAAAGGCGTGGGCTTCGACGAGGTGTACGACGTCCACGCCGTACGTGTGCTCGTCGACGAATCGAAGGATTGCTATGCGGCGCTTGGCGTGGTGCATGGGCTGTGGCGTCATATTCCGCACGAGTTCGACGACTACATCGCCCTACCGAAGGAGAACGGTTATCGCTCCATTCATACAGCGGTAATCGGGCCGGAAGGGCGCAACGTGGAGGTCCAGATAAGGACCCAGGAGATGCACGCGGAGGCCGAACTCGGCGTGTGCGCACACTGGGCCTACAAAGGCGGTCAAGGCACTGCGCAGAGCGATCCCTCCTACGAGGAGAAAGTTACCTGGTTGCGGCAGGTGCTCGACTGGCAGGAAGAGCTGGGCGATCTTGAAGGCCTTGGTGACGCGCTGCGCCGGGACTTCCGCGAGGAGCGCATCTACGTCCTCACGCCTGACGGACACGTGCTTGATCTTGCGCGAGGCTCAACGCCACTCGACTACGCCTATCGCATTCACACCGAAGTGGGTCATCGCTGCCTGGCTGCACGCGTGGGCGGCGCACTTGTGCCGCTGAATCATGTGCTGCGGACCGGGGATGCAGTGGAAATCATCACTGATGAAAGCGCTGAGCCTTCGCTCGACTGGCTCGCGCCGGGGCTCGGGTACGTCGGGACCTCGCGCGCGCGCGCCAAGATTCAGGGCTGGTTCCGTGCCCGCGACCCTGACGCCGCGACTCGTAGCGGGCGTGAGCTCATTTCCCGCGAGCTGCGGCGCATGGGACTCGAAGCGGGTGTACTGCCCGAACTCGCGCGGCGCCTCGGCATGTCCGATGAGGCCGGGCTCGCGCTCGCGGTCGGCACCGCGCGTGTTCTTCAGGGCACGCTGCTGCGGGCGGCGGACGCCGTCGTGTTCGCGGCGCGCGCCGGTCAGATGCAGTTGCTACCCCAGCCTGGCGACGGGCAGGCCGACGCGGCTGCGCGCGTGATTGGTGCCGGCAACCTTCCCGTATGGATTTCCGACTGCTGCGGGCCACGCCCCGGAGATACGATCGTCGGCGTTGTCGCCCTCGGCCACGGCGTGAGTGTGCACCGTCGCGATTGCGCGCGCGTGCTGGAACTCGGGCGAGAAGACGAGGGCGCACTCATTCGCCTGCGCTGGGGCGAGGCGCCCGCGCCTGGCGTGTCGCACGAATTGCGGGTGGACGCCTACGATCGACCGGGCCTTCTGCACGAGGTTTCGAGCGTGTTTGCAGCCGAGGAGGTCGACGTTACGGCAACCTCCGTACGCACAGATCGCGCGCGTTCACTTGCCGTCATGGAGGTGACCCTCGAAGTCGACGGCCTTGAGACCCTTGGCCGTCTCATGGATCGCATAGAGGGCATCGCCAACGTGATCGAGGTGCGTCGCGTTCCGGTCGTGCGAGCAGCTGGAGGTGAGCGTGCGTCCGCTTGAGGGGCTGCGTTCGCGCGTGTAATGTCCTCGACCCTTTCAAGCGCGGGCACGCCGCGCCACGTGACTCCGGAGACATCATGCGCGTGATCCTGTTGGGCGCCCCCGGCGCGGGCAAGGGCACCCAGGCCGAATACATCTGCGAGCAGTTTGGCATCCCGAAAATCTCGACCGGCGACATGCTGAGAGCAGCGCGGGCCGCCGGAACGCCCCTCGGCCAGGAAGCAGATCGCTACATGACTGCAGGTGATCTTGTCCCTGACGCACTGATCATTGCGCTGGTGAAGGAGCGCATTGCCGAATCCGATTGCGCTAACGGATTTCTTTTCGACGGGTTCCCAAGGACGATTCCTCAGGCCGAGGCCCTGCAGGACGCGGACGTGGCCATCGACCACGTCGTCGAGATCGACGTCGCAGATGAAGAGATCGTGCGCCGCCTGTCTGGACGGCGTGTCCACGAAGCCTCCGGGCGCATCTACCACGTCGTCTCCAATCCCCCGAAGGTCGAGGGTATTGATGACGTGACCGGAGAAGCGCTCACGCAGCGCGTCGACGATCAGGAAGACACGGTACGCCATCGCCTTACGGTCTATCACGATCAGACCCAACCGCTTGTGGACTACTACTCCTCGATGGCTGAGCACTCCGCGTTGACCTACGTGCGCGTAGAGGGCGTTGGCGAATTCAGCACGATTCGTGCTCGCATGTTCGAGGCGCTCGGCTCTCCGGCCTGACGCGCATTCCTTCTAACTGGCCCGTTATGGGGCGCTTGGCGTGCCGCTCACGCGGCGGGCACGGCGCCCCGTGCATGATGAAAAGCCCTCGACCATTGCCTATGATGCGTTGCACTCGCTGAGCACACGCGCCGGCGATCAACTCGAACAGACTGCCGAGGAGAAGTTCGATGGCTGCAGCCAAGAAGAAGGCGCCGGCAAAGAAGTCGCCAGCGAAGAAAGCACCCGCCAAGAAGGCTCCCGTGAAGAAAGCTGCGGCACCCAAGGCCGCTCCAGCCGCCGTGCCGGCAGCAGTTGCGCGTGCGGGCAAGGCTGCTGACGCCGCGAAAGCGGCGGTGACCGCAGAAGCGAACAAGCTCGCCGCAGCTCGCAAGGAAGCAGTGGCTGCTGCGGCCAAGGCGAAGACGTCCGGCAAGAAGGGCGACAAAGCCGCGTCTGCACGTGCGCGTGCGAAGGTCGCGAAAGGCAGCAATAAGATGAAGGGACTGCGCGCCAAGGCCGCCAGCGCTCAAGCTGCGCTGAAGGCTGCACAGGCGGATGCGAAGGTGGCTGCACGGGTTGCCGCTATCGAAGCGAAGGCCAAGGCAGCGGACGCCGCGGGCAAGGCCGGCGTCGACGCCGCACTGGAGAAGGCAGTCGCCGCGTTCCGCAAGCAGAAGGCAGGCGAGCTCGCGCGTGCCGAAGCCAAGAAGTCGAAAGCGCGCGCAGCTGCTGCGGCCAAGCAGATCGCCGCGGCGAAGAAGGGACCGGCAAAGCGCAAGCCTGCCCCCAAGGCAGCCGCAAAGAAGTAAGCCCGATTCGCCGGCGGGCCCGCCCGCCGAGCGCATCCACGAGAACCCTCGCCGAGCAATCGACGGGGTTTTTTGGGGGGGGAGGGAGGTCAGCGCTGTCCGAGCAGGCCGGCAAGATCGATTGCTGAGACTTCGGCGTTCGCGTCCAGATCACTGGCGTCAGCCGGGAGATCCAGCAGCAGGTCCGCCTGGGCAAGCACAGACAGGATGTTCGAATCCTGGCGCTCGAATGCGCGGGCCCGGCCGTCCACTTCGCGCTGGGCGCGCTGGAAGTCGCGGCGCCCGGTCGCCTTGCGCAAAGGTGCCGCGAGGCGCAATCGCTGACGAGGCAGATCGAGCTGGGTGGCGCCCGACAGGCGCAGCAGGCCGGCCCTAACGAGCAGCAGAAAGGTGACCATCGACGACACGGGATTACCCGGCAGACCGAAGAGCGGAACATCGCGATAGCGGCCGTAGGCAAAGGGTCTTCCTGGCTTCAGGGCAAGTCGCCAGAACTCGATCTGCCCTGCGCCTTCGAGGACTGCGCGCACATGATCTGCATCACCGACGGATACGCCTCCGGTGGTGATGATCGCGTCCGCTTCAACTGCGGCCTGGTCCAGCGCCTGAGCGAGGGCTTCAGGGGTATCTCCCGCCCGCATCACCAGCGTGACCCGAACCGGCAGGGTGGCAGCGGCGGCGGGAATCGCGAAGGTAGAGCTGTCGTGAATCTCCCCCAGTGCAAGTTCCGCGTCCGGCGGCCTCAGTTCGTCTCCTGTCGCGATCACGGCGACGCGGGGCGCCGCGCGTACAAGGACGTTCGCGACGCCTGCCGCAGCGAGGAGCGCAATGCTCCCTGCGTGCAGTCGGGTGCCGAGATTGAGGAGCCTCTCCCCGATCTGGACGTCTCCGCCTGCGTCGCGCACGAAGCGTCCGCGGATCGGCCCTTCTTCGAAGCGAACACCCGCTGCCTCGACGACGGCATCCTCCTGCGCGATAACCGCGTCAGCGCCAACAGGTACGGGCGCGCCGGTGAAGATGCGTGCGCATTCTCCTGGACCGATTTCACACGTTGGAGCTCGTCCTGCGAAAATGGTCTCGACGACCCGGAGGTGATTACCCGTATCGTGGATCGGGTCGTCGGCGCGCACCGCGTACCCATCCATTGCGGAATTCGGAAAGGGCGGGACCGCTGTGCGCGCCACGGGCGCCTCTGCAAGCACGCGTCCCAGTGCGTCCGCGAGGCCGATGCGCTCCGTGCGCGGGATCGGAGCGAGATCGTCGAGCATGCGCGCCAGTGCGGTATCGAGTTCGAGTAATGCCATGGGTCCGTCTCGCTGCCGGGGGATGGGAGCGAGTATGCTACGCGCCCCGCTCATGAACCTGAGCCCACATGAACGCGATCCTCGCGATCGAGACCAGCTCTGGCCCTTGCTCGGTCGCCCTCGACGTCGACGGTGCAGTTGAGCGCGTGCACGTTGAGGCGCCGCGAGCGCATGCACGCGTGCTGTTGCCCGCGATCGCCGATTTGCTTGCGAACCGGCGCATCGGCCCTGGTGATTTGCAAGCGATCGTCTACGGCCAGGGACCTGGATCCTTCACGGGCCTGCGCATCGGCTGCGCCGTCGCGCAGGGCCTGTCCTGGGCACACGATCTTCCGACGTTTGGGGTCTCCAGCCTGGAAGTGCTCGCGGAGCGGGTTCACGCCGAAGCCGCCGATACGCCAGCGGGCGTCATCACGGTCGTCGATGCTCGCATGGACGAGGTGTACCTCGCTGCGTTCGAGCTCGTCGACGCGGAGTTGGTCCGTGTTCTGGACGATCAGGTGTGTGCGTCTGCGAGCGCGCCATCTGCGCTCCGATCCGTTCTCCCTGAATCCTGCACGGACTGGCTCGCGGTTGGAAACGGCGTCGATCTCGTCTGGCCGGAGCGCACTGATGTGCGGCGGTCGGAAATTCGCGAGCCGGATGCGACGGCACTCCTGCGCTGCGCGCGCGGGCGGCTTGCCATCGGTGCTGGCGACGCGCGCGCCGTGCAGCCCGTGTACTTGCGCGATGAGCGTCGCTGGCGCAAACAGACGCTGGCCGGGCCCTGATGCAGTTCGGCGCCGTGCGTCTTGCGGAGCCCGTCGATGGCGTGTGCGCGGAGCGCGCGGAGGAAGGCCGCGGCGCGGATTTCCTGCTTGATCGCAGAGATGGTCGCCTGGGGCTCGACGCGCTGACCGACGCTGATCTCGGCCGGCTCGAGATCGATTTCGCGGTGGGCAGTATCGGCTGGCGCGGAACGGCACGCGCGCGTCAGGAGCGCATCGTGCGCGCCTGCCGGGCGCTCCGCCCCGGTGAGTCTGAACCACTGCACATTGTCGATGGTACCGGCGGGCTGGGCGGAGACAGCTGGATTCTCGCTGCCGTCGGTGCTCGGGTCACGGTAGTGGAGCAGCATCCGGTAATCCGTGCGCTCCTCATCGATGGTCTGTTGCGCGCCCGGGCCCATGCGCCGGAGGTCGTTGATCGCATTGAGATACTCTGCGGCGACGCGCGCGCCCGTGTCGCCGATCTCGCACCCGACGTGCTCTATCTCGATCCCATGTATCCGCCGCGCAGGAAGCAGGCGCTGGGAGACAGGCGTCTTCGCTTGCTCGCTGCTCTGCTGGCCGCGGACGATCTGGTGGGTGACGACGCGGTGGGCCTCGTCACGGCTGGTCTTGCCGCTGCGGTTCCGCGGGTCGTCTTGAAGTGTCCGAGCCGCCAGCGCTTCGTCGGATTGCCGAAGCCGAACCATAGCCTTGCTGGCCGCAGCACGCGTTTTGATGTCTGGCTCAGGCCCCCACGGCGCCCTCAGGCGTGATCGCAGGCAGGCGTCGGGCGGCGCGAACGCTGTCGCAAAAGGCAGGATCGAGCACGCGACGTGCCCCTGCGAGGACCAGTCGCAGCGTTCGGTCGTAGTGGAAGCGTCCGCACACGTCTGGCGTGAGCACGCCGCGCGTTGCGAGCGCGCGTATGAAATGGCGGAACAGGGTTGCGTCGAAGAATTCCGGCGCGTCGACGCCGTGTAGACGTGCGAGGCGTCGCGCCGCAAGAACGCAGGCTGCCTCGAGTTGTTCTGCGGCCCAGGTTGTGGGTGGTTGAGCCTCGATCAGCGCTGCGGCGATGTACCAGCGTTCGAGGGTCGGCATGATCACCCTTGCCAGGCGCCGAAGCCGCGCGTGTTCCGCGGTGGACCGGCTCGGGGTGCGCAGTACATCGCCTTCGCGTTCAAGCAGGCCGAGGTCCACCAGAGCGTCGATCGACCGGGTGATCGCGGCCGCGTCGTCTTCGTCGTTGCCGGCGATATAGAGCTCACCCCGCAGATACGGCCGTACCGTGCTTGCCTCAAGCACAACTTCGCCATGGCGCAGCGTGCTCCGGTGCGCGAACAGCGCCGCGACGAGGGACGGCGTCGCGAACACGTGCAGGACGTTATTGCGATACCAGGTCAGAAGCACCGTGTTGACTGGCCCGGCGCCAAGAATGTCACCGAGGGCGTGATCCGTCCGTTCGAGTAGTCCTAGCTTCTCCCCGTACGCTGTAATCGCATCGGCGTCGAGATCGGTAACCGACACGTTCGAGGCTGTCGATGCGTGCCTGGCGAGCGCGAGCAGGCAATCGAGCTGGGACGCCATCGTGTCCTCGTCGAGGGCTTGGCGCTCGGTCGCGAGGAGCGTCGTCGCGAGGGCAGCTACGGGTGTGACCGATGCTGCAGCGTTTATGCGCTGCTGTAGCGCCGTGCCGAGCGAAGCAACGGTGGGTCGCATCCAGGCGTCGTCTTCCAGCAGCTCGCCTCGTTGACTGCGCCAGTCTGGAGCCTGCTCGTCGAGAAAATCGTCGAGGACCAATGGCTCGCCGAAGCGGACGTGCACCGTGCCGAAGGACTGGCGCAGGAAGCGCGCGGAGCGAATTACGCCGGACAGAGATTCTGCTCGCTTGGCGCGGCCGCGCAGCTCCCCGAGGTAGCTCCTAGCCTCTACGACTTTCTCGTATCCGAAATACACCGGGACGAAGGCGAAGGGCCGGCCCCTGCTGCGTAGACGGCTGCGTACGGTCATGCCGAGCATGCCGCCTCGCGGCGGCAGAAGCCGTCCCGTGCGACTCCGACCGCCTTCGACGAAGTACTCCACGGAAAAGCCATTCGCGAAGACGCGATCGAGGTACTCCTCGAAGACGGCGGAATAGAGCGGATCGTCTCGGAAGCTCCGGCGCATGAAAAAGGCGCCGGCGCGGCGAAGCAGGGGGCCGATTACTGGGATGTTCAGGTTCTTGCCGGCGGCGACGTGCGGCAGCATGAGTCCGTTGTAGAAAAGCACGTAGCTCATCAGCAGATAGTCCATGTGGCTGCGATGGCTCGGTACGTAGATCAACGTGTGATCGCCGGCGATCTCCTTCACGGCTTCCACTCCGCCGAGATCAATCCCGTCGTAAAGCTTCGTCCACAGCCAGGTCAGCGCGATGTCGAAGAAGCGGATGGCGGCAAAGGAGAGATCAGAGGCGATCTCCTTCGCGTGCCCGCGCGCCTCGTGGAGCGCCGCTGACGCAGCGACGCCTTCGCGATCGGCATGGGCTGCTGCCGCGCGCCGAACGTTCCTCGATGCGACGACCCGATCGACCAGAGTGCGACGATGCGACAGATCCGGGCCGATCAGCGCTTCTCGCGCTTTGCGGAAATGCGTGCGCAGCAAACGTGCGGCGCGGCGCGTGCCGGCACTCGGCGGAGCCGTAGCGTCAATGATCTCGCCCAGATGCAGGGGCGGCCCGAAACGCACAAACAGGTGCGTTCGATCGAAAAGCACGCCCAGGCACCGGCGCAAACCGCTGGTGGCGGTCCAACGCTCGGACAGAAGCAGGCGCCACAGTGAGCCCTCACGATCCGGTGCGCGGCCCCAGAACACCGATACCGGGACCAGGGTGACGTCGCGGCCGTCGATTGCCGCCTGTATGCAGGCGTGGAGGGCCCGCGAGTCGCCGCGGGGCGTCGAGCGCTGACGCAGCCAACCGGCGTGCCGCGTCAGCGCAAAGACGCTGCGCGGTGATTGGGTATTGTCGTTGCCGGCCAGCTCGAGAGGCGCGCGGGCGGAGGGCGCATCGATGCGGGCTGCAGCAAGCTCGAGGGCGGCAAGATCAAGCGACGAAGGCCGCTGAAGGACGTAGCAGACCGTGCCGCATTCGGCGCCCAAGGGCTCGTTGTCGAGGACGGTCGGGCGCACCCAGCGACGGAGCAGGGCTATGAGCAGATCGAGCATGCGTCCGCTCAGTTTAGTTGACGGCCGCGATAGAGCGTGTCGATCTCAGGCGCGGTATCGCCGCGCTCGCGACCGGGCACCAGCGTGTCGGCTCCGCCGACCTCCCAGACGCCTTCATACTTGCGCTGAGTGATGGCCTCGACGTCGTTCGCGTCGCGCAGCACCGTCGGACGGAGAAAGACCAGGAGATTGCGGCGCTCGCGCTCCTTCGAGGAGTTGCGGAACAGTCGACCTGCGATAGGAATATCTCCGAAGAACGGCACGCGGGTGTCGACTTCGGTGATGTTGTCCTGGATCAACCCCCCGAGCACGATTGTCTGGCCATCGTCCGCCAGGATCGTGGTCTCGATGTTGCGGGTGTTCGTGACGATGTCCGAGAAGCCCGCGTTGCTCACGATCGCCTGGTTCACGACCTGTGAGACTTCCTGATTCACCTCCAGACGCACGGCGTCGCCGTCGTGAATATGTGGCGTGACCTTCAGGATGATGCCCACGTCCTCGCGCTGGATGGTCGTGAACGGGTTGTTGGCACCATCGTTGTTGGTCGTGAACGACCCCGTTCGAAACGGCACGTTCTGAGCAACAGTAATTGTCGCCTCGGCGTTGTCGAGGGTAAGGATGCTCGGCGTCGACAGCAGATTGGAGTCGTTGTTCGATTCCAGAGCCTGGATCACTGCGGCAAAGGAGACGCCGTTTGATAGCTTGGCAACGGATACGGAGGGATTCGTCTGGGCGCCCGCAGCGGCGAACAGATTGCCTGCGCTGATGTCGTCGGTTGTGTCGGCGTCCTCATCAGCCAGGGCGCCCAGCAGCGTCGAGAGGGCGCCGCTCAGAGGGCTCACGATGAGCGGTACCGAGTCGCCTGAGCGATCGACCACGGCAAAGTCGACGCCGAGGGACATATCGTCGGCGATCGCGACCTCCACGATTGCGGCTTCGATCAGGACCTGCGTGCGACGCACATCGAGCTGATCGATGATCGTCGCGACTTCGATCATGGTGGTGGGGTCCGCGCGAACCACGATCGCGTTGAGCGATTTGTCTGGCCGAATCGTCGTGGGCACCGGCGTCTGTGCATCCCCGGTCTGCTGCGTGAGCAGGCCCTCGAGGATGGTCGTCACGTCCTCCGCGGCGCTGTGGCGGAGGCGAAAGACACGCGTCGCGCCGGTGTTTGAGGCCGGCGTGTCGAGGGTCTTGATCAGCTCGCTCAGTCGTTCAACGGGTAGCGCCTTGCCTCTAAGCACGAGGGAGTTGTTGCGGGCGTTGGCAACGACCTGGACCGCCTGTGGGCCCTTTGCTGCGCCGCCGATCTGTTCGGGTGCCAACTGTTCGAGGAGCGCGACCATGGTGTCCACGTAGGCCTCTGCAAGGGGCACCACGACCACCTGCTCGTCATCGGCCACGTCGATCTCGCGGATGATCGCTTCCATGCGGCGAATGTTCTCCGCGTGATCCGACAGGATGACAACGTTCGGATTGTCGACGGACGCGACGTGACTGTATTGGGGAATGAGCGGGCGAAGGATCTTCACCAGCTCGCTCGACTCGACGTTCGTGGCCGGGATCACGCGGGTGATCATTTCTTCCCCGCGCAGATTTCGATCGAAATCGGACGGATTGGCGCTCTGCTTGGCGAGCGTTTGCTGGATGATCTTGACCACATCGCCGGTCGGGACTGCGGCAAAGCCATGTACTCGCAAAACCGACAGAAACAGCTCGTAGACGCCTCCTTCATCAAGCGAGGCGGAGGAGATCACGGTGATCCGTCCCTTGACGCGCGGGTCAACGACGAAATTTCGGCCCGTGATGCGCGCAACCTGGGTGATGAACTCACCGATGTCCGCATCCTTCAGATTGATGCGGTAGTTCGACGCCTCGTCCTGCGCGGTCGCCGCGGGCGTGAAGCCCGAGAGCGCGAGCGTCAGAACCAGAACGAGCTGGGCGGTGCGTATCACGGTGTTCCCCTAGGATTGCCCAACCGCCGTTAGCGAATGCGGGTGGTGACGAAGAAGCGGCGATCGCCGCGCTGAATCTCCAGACGCGCCGAGCCTGCGTCCATGATCGAGTCTATCTGCGCTCGATCCTGCTGGATGTTGCCGACTGACTGGCCGTTCACGGAAAGCACCACATCTCCGGGCCGCAGTCCCACCTGGGCGAGGGTCGACGACGGTATCTCACCGCCAAGGCGGTAGCCGCCGCTCCCGCCGTCGCCGACAGGCTGAACGCCGTACTCTGCGAGCGTGCCTGTCGGGTCTACGTTCAGTCGCTCTGACAGATCCTGCAGGCGCGCGCGCATGCTGGGCTGTGCGCCTGCGCCTTCCCCCGGCGCGGACGCGCGAGCTGATCCGCTTGCGCGACTCTGGGCGATGGGCGCGCTGCGCCCTGGACTGCCGGACAGCGGCAGGGAAGCTCCGGGTCCGCTGTTACGGCCGCGCGTGGCTGACCGCTGGGGCCCAGCGGAGCCACTGCGGCCGGCAACGAAGGCGCCGCCGGGTGCCGCGTCGAAGAACTTCAGCGTTTCCAGCTGGCCTGCGCGGCGCAGGACGATCCGGTCGCCGAAGACTTCGACGAGGACCGCGTTGCCCGGCAAACGGTCGCCGACCTTGTACAGTTTTCCGTCACGATTGCGCTCTGCGACGATGACCGAAGACTGCTCCGCCTCGTCGGCAAGGAATACGCCCTGGAGCTCGAGCTGCAGGCGTGTTTCGGGGGCGTCGGCCATGCGCTGCACGGTTTCCGTCTCCGTTTCCTCGGTCAGGACACCGAACAGATTCAGCGCGGCGATCTCTGCTGCCCCCAAGGGCGTTTGAGCAGATGAAACGATCGCCTCCGGGGCCGAAGTGGCTGGGGGTGCGGCGACGTCGGTCTCGGCACCGCCGATAAAGAACCAGATGCCGCTGAGCAGTGTCGCGGCGCAGCCAAGGGCGCACGCCGCCGCGAGCGGTAGCGCCATGCGCTGCGGCAGGGTATCGGTGAGCGACGACATCAGGGGCGAAGGCCTCTGGCGTGGAAAGCACCGATTCTAGGCCCAGCGAGCGGGGCTGGCCACGCGCAGATCTTCATAGCACCTGCTCGGAGATCTCCACGACGATGAGATCAGGGTCGGGTGGATCGGACCAGGGGTAGCCGGACATGGCTACGAAGCGGTAGCGCACGCGTACGTCTGCCCAGCCATCCGTATGGAGCACGATCTCAAGTAGCCCATGGCCTTCCGGATCAGTCACGACGACCAGTAGTGCACCATCTTCCATGCCGAGATCAGCGCTGAGGGCGGGAAAATCGGCGACGAAGCTGCTTCCGCCGAGGTCGTAGCGGACTTGTCCGCCTGACCAGTGCGCGCCGGCCTCCGCCTCCAGGAGACGGCCCGTCTCCAGTTGCGCGTGCGCATGGCCGTCGGCGATCGTGAGCGTTCCGGTCGGTTCTATGGCGTAGGGACGCAGGAAGCGGTCGAGTGTCGCTTCGCGGATCTCGACGTCCGTGCCCGACAGTTCGACACGTCCGTCGTACGTGAGCGCGGCGCGCGTGGCGATGCTGTGGCCCGCCTCCTCGAGGCGAAGATCCGCCACGGCGCGGCCGCGAAACAGGTGCAGCGGTTTCAGGTGCCATGTGATGCGGCCGAGGAAGCGCTGCTCCACGAACAGATCTGCGGCGCCGTTCCCTAGGCGACCAGAAAGTGCAACGAGGCGGGCATTTGCATCGCTTGCCGTCAGCAGGCGCGCGGCAAGACCTGAGGGCGCAAAGAGCGCCAGTGCCGGGATCAGCAGCACCGTTGCCATGAGCACAATCAAGAGCGTTCGCAGTGCGCCGCCGCGAGCGTTGGAGCGTGTCGCCCAGGGGGAGCTCGGCGTGACGCGAGCGCGTCTGTTCATGCGTGCGTGAGCAATTGCTCTGCGATGCGCTCGTAGGCGTCCGCGAGCGCGTGCAATTGGGCGATCGGAACGCGCTCGTCAACCTGGTGGATCGTTGCGTTGCATGGACCGAGCTCCACGACCTCGATCCCGTGCGGCGCGATGAAGCGACCGTCCGATGTGCCGCCGCCAGTGGATAGTTCCGGCTCGATCCCGCTCACTGCATCTATGGCGCCCCGCACGGCGTCAATGAGGGCACCCTGGCCCGTCAGGAAGGGCATGCCCGAGCGAACCCACTCGATCCGATACTCCAGTCCGTGCGCGTCCAGAATCTCGTGCACGGCGTGCTCCAGACCCTCGGCGGTTTGCTCGGTCGAGTAGCGAAAGTTGAACAGGGCTCGGAACTCGCCGGGTATGACGTTGGTGGCGCCCGTGCCCGCCGCAACGTTCGAGATCTGGAAGGAGGTTGGTGGAAAGTGCTCGTTGCCTTCGTCCCAGGTCGTGTCCACCAGCTGTTGGAGGGCGGCGAGTGCCTGATGGACAGGATTGCGCGCGAGCTGCGGATAGGCGACGTGCCCCTGAATACCCATGACGCGCAGTTCGGCACCGAGGGAACCACGGCGACCGACTCGAACAACATCGCCCAGCACCTGGCCGCTAGATGGTTCGCCGACGATGCACCAATCCATGCGCTCTTCGCGCGCCAGGAGGCGATCCATGACTGCGCGGGTCCCGTGAAGAGCGGGGCCTTCTTCGTCGGACGTGAGCAGGAAGGCAATCCGGCCGGGCAGGTCTGGTCGCCGCTCGAGCAGGCGCTCGACGGCAATGATCATGGCCGCCAGGCTGCCCTTCATGTCCGCCGCACCGCGGCCGTGAACGTATTGCGCATCTACGACCGCGTCGAAGGGTGGCCAGTGCCAAGCGCTCGCGTCCCCCGTCGGCACCACGTCCGTGTGTCCGGCGAAGACGAGTGTCGGTCCGGGCGGGCCGCGATGGGCCCACAGGTTGTCGACGTCTTCGGTCGGCATAGCCTCCAGCGTGAAGCCGAGCGCCTCGAGGCGCTCGCCGATGAGGCGCTGACAGTCCGCATCGTCCGGCGTCACCGAGGGCTGGCGGATCAGCTCCGTGGTGAATGCGACTATCGGGTCCTGGCCGTGCTCAGTTGTTTGCATGGAGGGCCTCGTTCAATTCGATCGCGGATCGGTTGGTCCGGCATTCCAAACGTCCGGTTTCTGCGTTGTGGATGAACAGGAGATCGTTCTGGCCTGAGAGCTCACGGCCCTTGACCACCCGCACCGCTGCACCGGCCTCGTCCAAGAGCGTGATCGGCGAACCTGCGGTGACGTAGACGCCGGCCGCGATCGTGCATCGGTCGCCGAGGGAAATGCCGGTGCCCCCGTTTGCGCCGATGAGGCAGCGCTCACCGATGGAGACCCGCTCCTTGCCCCCGCCGGAAAGCGTGCCCATGGTGCTTGAACCGCCGCCAAGATCGGTTTCCGCACCCACCACTACGCCCTGCGAGATCCTACCCTCGATCATGCCAGCGCCGAGCGTACCGGCGTTGAAGTTGACCTGGCCTTCGTGCATCAGGGTCGTGCCCTCGCCGAGATAGGCCCCGAGGCGAATGCGAGACGCGTCTGCGATGCGCACGCCCGCCGGGACGACGTAATCGACCATGCGCGGGAACTTGTCCACGCTGTGAACCGTGAGCGTCCGGCCGGCCGCGCGCGCACGCAATTGCGCCGCGGCCAGCTCGTTCACCGCGCACGGGCCTGCACTCGTCCAGGCGACGGTCGGTAGCGCCGCGAAGATACCCTCCAGGTTCAGACTGTTCGGCGTGACGAAGCGATGGCTCAGCAGGTGGAGTTTGAGATACGCCTCGCCGGTCGAGCCGATCGGATCATCGCCCTCGAGTACTGTAGCGACCTTGAGCATGCGCGCGCTGTGGAGCGCACGGGCGGTCTCTGCGAGCGCCGCTGCGCCGTGCGCGTCGAACATCTCTGTCATTCGAGCCAGGCGCGCATCGTCGACTTCCAGGGTGATCGAGCCGTCTATCGGGCCGAGCGCGTCGCGGATCGCCGTCGCCAGCCCTTCCTCCGGGGCGTGCAGCGGATGCGGGAAGTACACGTCGAGCACCGTGCCGTCTGCGGCGCGGTGCGCAAGGCCGAGACCAAAGGCAAGCATTCGTGGGCTCCTGAGATCGGGGGTGCGGATTCTAGCGCTAGCTGCGAGATGCGTGCGTTTCTATAAAGGCGCGCATGCGTATCGCAGCTTCGACGCAGTCTTCCAGCGGCGCGACCAGTGCGAGGCGCAAGCGTCCCACGCCGGGGTCGCCGGCGGGGCTGGGCCGTGAAAGATAGCGCCCGGGGAGCGAGAGCACATTCGTGGCTGCGTAAAGATCTCGCGCGAATGCCTCATCGTCGCCGGACCAGGCATCGGGTACGGCCGGCCAGAGGAAAAATCCTGCCTCGGGCCGAGGCACGTCGAGCGCCCCTTGGAGCAGGGGCAGCACGGCGTCGAACTTTGCTCTGTATTCGGCACGGTTTGCGGCCACGTGCGCTTCATCTGACCATGCGAGGATGCTCGCATGCTGAACGTGCACCGGCATTCCGCATCCGTGATAGGTGCGAAAGGCTCCGAATCGTTCTACGAGGCGAGCGTCGCCAGCAATGAAGCCTGACCGCAGCCCGGGCAGATTCGAGCGCTTGGAGAGGCTGTGCAGGACGAGGCAGCGCGCATAGTCATCGCGGCCGTGGAGGCTGCACGCCTCGAGCAAACCCACGGGCGGTCGGGCCTCCTGCAGATAGATCTCCGAGTAGCATTCGTCCGCTGCGATGACGAAGTCGTGGCGGTCCGCTAGTTCGAGGACGCGCATCCAGGCCGCGGCGTCGAGCGCTGCACCGCAGGGGTTGCCTGGCGAGCACAGGTAGAGCAGGGCGCAGCGATCCCAGGTGGCGGCGTCAACGGCTTCTAGATCCGCGAGCCAGTCCGAGCTCGCGGTGCACGGAAGATAGACGGGTTCGGCGCCGGCGAGGAGGGCCGCACCTTCGTAGATCTGGTAGAAAGGGTTGGGCATGAGGACCGCCGCCTCCTCTGCCGGGTCGATCAGAGCCTGCGGCAGCGCAAAGAGCGCCTCTCTGGTGCCCGTGACAGGCAGCACCTGTGCCGGGCCGAGAGCCCCCGGTGCCAGCTCGAAGCGGTGCGTCAGCCAATCGGCGCAGGCGGACCGCAGCTCCGGTAGGCCAAGCGTTGGTGGGTATTTTCCCAGGCTCGCGCTCAGCGCGCGTGGATCGCGCAGCGTCTCGATCACGTCTGCAGGCGGCGCGTGGCGCGGCTCACCGATGGATAGGGGGATCGCCGAAAGATGCGCCGGGGGCGCCACGTCAGCCACAAGCGCACTCAGGCGCTGGAAGGGGTAGGGCTGGAGGCGTCGCAGCCCGGGATTCACGGATGTGCCCCGGTGGCAGCGTCTATGCGCTCGGTGACGACGCGGCGCAGATGCTCGATCCTTTCTGCGCTCTCGATGGGGCCGCCATCAGAATCGGAAATAAAGAAAACGTCGTCGATACGCTCCCCGAGCGTGGCGATCTTCGCACCCATCAGATCAAGATCTTCCTCGACAAATATGAGGCCCAAGCGTGCGAGAAGCCCTGGCCGGTCGGCGGCCACCACGCGCATTTCGGTATACGGGCCAGAGCCGTCGTTGCGCAGATCGACCTGCGTTGGCGTCGTGAACTGGCGCAGTTCGCGCGGTACGCGCCGGCGTACGATTTGAGGTGCGCGCTGCGGATCCGCGAGCGCTTCGGCAAGTGCCTGTTCCACGCGCGCCATGGTTGCAGCATCCGAGAGTCGCTCGTCTGCCCGGTCGAGCACCATAAATGTGTTGAAGCAGACGTGACCCCGGCCCGTGTGGATGCGGGCGTCAAGAACCGAAAGATCCAGGGCGTCGAATACAGCGACGGTGACTGCAAACAGCTGCGGCCGATCGAGGCAGTAGACAAAGACTTCGGTTGCGCCCTCGACGCCATGCTGGCTGCGCCGAACCCGGACAAGCGGGCCGTCCTGTTCTGCGTCCCAGCGATCGATGGTGCGCATCTGCCAGGCGATATCGCCGGGGTCATACTTAAGAAAGTACTCGCCATCGGCTGCCGCGAACAGACGTAGAACCTGGTCTCTATCCATCCCGCCTTCGGTGAGCTCTGTCACGGCCGCTGCGCGGGTCTGTTCGATCCAGGTCGTGCGGTCGATCTCGCGCTCTACGCCCTGCCGCAGAAAGCGACGCGTTTCGTTGTAAAGCTGACGCAGCAACTGCGCGCGCCAGGAATTCCAGAGCGTAGGGTTGGTCGCGTTGATGTCCGCGACCGTGAGCGCATAGAGATAATCCAGGCGCTGTTCGGTACGCACGGAGCGCGCGAACTCGCCGATCACCTCGGGGTCGGTCAGATCCCGGCGTTGGGCCGTTGCGGACATGAGCAGGTGTTCGGCGACCAGCCAGCGCACGAGTTCCGTATCGGATTCGGACAGGCCATGGCGGCGAGCAAAAGCAACGACCTCCGAGGATCCGAGTTCCGAATGGTCGCCGCCCTGACCTTTACCAATGTCGTGATACAGCCCCGCGATGTACAGCAGCTCCGGCTTAGGCACGGCGTGTACGGCCGCATGTGCAACAGGGAACGCTGCGGCGCTCGACTCGTAGCGGAAGCGGCGCAGATTGCGCAGCAGCAGCATCGTATGGGCGTCGACCGTATAGATGTGGAACAGGTCGTGCTGCATCTGCCCGACGATGCGCCCGAATTCGGGCAAGTATGCGCCGAGCACGCCATAGCGGCGCATGCGCGTGAGCTGGGACACGAGCCGGTGCGGACTGCGCAGCAGGTCGAGGAACAGGCGCGCGTTGCGGCGCATGCTTCTAAACGTCTCGTCGATGAGCCAGACATGTTCACCAATGGCGCGGATGGTGCCGGCGCGCACGCCTTCAATGTCTGGCCGATTGGCCATCAGGACGAAAATCTCGAGCAGCGCCGATGGATCACGGCGGAACACGTCTGAGGACGTCACTTCTATATGACCGTCGCGGATGCGAAAGCGATCATCTATGAACTCGACCGGTCCGGTGCCTCCCTCGCCCAGGATCACTTCTTCGAAGTGTTGGAGGATGAGCTCGTTGAGTTCGCGCAATTGCAACACGTGGACGTAGTAGTCGTGCATGAAGCGCTCGACGGCCAATTGGCCCCCGCCGTCTTCGTACCCGAAGCGCTGAGCAAGATCGCGCTGATGGTCAAAGAGCAGCCGATCCTCACCGCGGCCGGCAACCGTATGAAGGCCCCAGCGCACGCGAGAAATGAAGCGCTCCGCATCATTCAGCGTAATGAGCTCGCGCGCCGTCAGCAGACCCTGGCCGATGAGGTTCTCGAGCTGTGCGGTGCCATAGTTGCGCTTGGCGACCCAGCGGATGAGCTGCAGATCGCGCAATCCTCCGGGGCCGCTCTTTACGTTGGGCTCGAGGTTGTATTCGGTGTTGTCGTAGCGCCGATAGCGACGGCGCTGTTCCTCACCCTTGGCTTTGAAGAAGTCCGCAGACGGCCACATCCTGCTGGCGGCAATCGCTTCGTTCATGGCGAAGCGCAGGCGCTCAGCGCCAACGATCGTGCGCGACTCCATGAGGTTCGTGACAACCGTGAGATCTGCTTTGGCTTCTTCCGCGCACTGCTCCGGCGTTCGCACGGCGTGGCCGATCTCGAAGCCGAGATCCCACAGGCTGGTCACGAAGCTCGCGACCGCCAGCTTGAGTTCGGGCTCCTCTGCGATTGCGCTGTCCAGCAGCACCAGCACGTCGATGTCGGAATGGGGTTGGAGTTCGCCGCGCCCGTAGCCGCCGACTGCAAGCAGGGCCGGTCCGATGGCGCCGGGCGGAAGATCCGGCCAGGCGTGGCTGTGGAAAAGGGAAATCAGGGCGGCGTCGACGGCGCGGGCCCGATCGGCCATCAGATGAAGTACGTCTTCGCCGGCCGCAAAGCGGTCGGCGAACGCTTGCTGCCGCGTGGCGAGTTCCTGGCGGAGGGACAGGGGGCCCTGTGCGTCCGCAATGATGCTCACGACGCCAATGTTTCCTCGCCCCGGAGTGTAAGGACCTCCGCGCCGCTCGCGGTCACAAGGATCGTATGCTCCCACTGGGCTGATGGGCGATGGTCCTTTGTCACCACGGTCCAGTGGTCCTTGAGCAGTTTTACGTGTCGAGCGCCGGCATTGATCATCGGTTCGATAGTGAACGCCATGCCCTCGATGAGCTCAGGACCCTCGCCGGGCTTGCCGTAGTGCAGGATTTGCGGCGCGTCATGGAACTTCTTGCCGATACCGTGCCCGCAGTATTCACGGACCACCGAAAAGCGCTCCGACTCTGCGTGCCGCTGTATCGCATGACCGATATCGCCGAGGCGAGCACCCGGCCGCACAGCCGCTATACCGCGGTACATGCATTCCTGGGTGACGCGCATCAGCCGCTTGCCGAGTACGTCTGCCTTGCCCACCGCGAACATCTTGGAGGTGTCGCCGTGCCAGCCATCCTTGATGACCGTGACGTCGATATTGAGCAGGTCACCGCGTTTGAGCTTCTTGTCGTCTGAGGGAATACCATGGCAGACGACGTGGTTGAGCGATGTGCAAACGGAGCGCGGGAATGGCGGCAAGCCTGGAGCGGGCTGGTAATTCAAAGGCGCGGGTACGCTATCCAGCTCTTCGGTGATGAACGCGTGACAGATTCGGTCGAGCTCGCCGGTTGTCACGCCGGCACGGACATGCTCCCCGATCATCTCGAGCACGCTCGCGGCTGCCCGGCCAGCGGCGCGCATGCCTTCAAGTTCTTCGGGAGTACGGATCAGGCTGGTCATGGTCTTCCGTCAGTCGTTTTCGGCACGAGGCGATGGCCAAGCCGCGCGCTCGTCGGCTTGTACGTTTGCGAGTTCCCCCGGGTGCACGCGCTATGGTATAAACCGCGCCGCTTCGGGGCAACGTCCCGTATCGACGGGTATCCCGGAGCATCAATCCAAACCAACTATCACGCACACGGTTCGTCACACGGCCCTGGGTGCCCCGCTGTATGCCGCGCATGCGAACGGGTTGGGTCGTGGGAGTCGTGGAGGCTTAACCCGGAGCACAGTGATGACCAATATCTCGATGCGGGATCTCCTGCAGGCTGGCGTGCACTTCGGCCACCAGACCCGCTACTGGAATCCCAAAATGGCGCCATTCATCTTTGGCGCGCGCAACAAGATCCACATCGTCAACCTCGAAGAGACGCTTCCGCGCTTGCGCGAGGTGCTCGGCGAGGTGCGTACGATGTCTTCCAAGAAGAACAAGATTCTCTTCGTAGGCACCAAGCGAGCCGCAGCAAAGATCGTCCGGGAGCAAGCCGCACGCGTCGGCCAGCCCTATGTCGATCAGCGCTGGCTGGGCGGCATGCTGACGAACTACAAGACGATTCGTCAGTCCATCAAGCGTTTACGTGAGCTTGAGGGGCAGGCAGAAGACGGCACCTTCGAGAAGCTGACCAAGCGCGAAGCGCTGATGCGTCATCGGGAAATGGACAAGCTCGAGAAGTCCATCGGCGGTATCAAGGAGATGGGCGGTCTGCCCGATGCCCTCTTCGTCGTGGATGTGGAGCACGAGCGCATCGCCGTGTCCGAGGCGAACAAGCTCGGTATCCCGGTGATCGGCATCGTCGACACGAACAGCGACCCGGACGGCGTCGACTACGTTATTCCAGGCAACGACGATGCAATCCGCGCGATTCGCCTCTACGTCACGGCTCTTGCGGACGCCGTTCTGGACGGTCAGGCCCAAGGCGCAGGTGACGTGTCGGCCGACGAGTTTGTCGAGGTCGAGGCTGATGCTGTCGTTGAAGAAGCGACTCCGGTCGCGGCGGCAGAACCGGCGGAAGCGGTCGACCCCGACGACGCCCGTCAGGCTGGCGTCTGAGGTCAGGTCGCGGGCTCCGGCCCGTGACCGCAAGAATTCCCCTTCCGGAGGTCTTCGGCCTCCGGCCACCCGAATGATTGGAGAACAGGTGCAATGGCGATCACCGCGGCGATGGTGAAGGCGCTTCGCGAGCGGACCGGGCTCGGCATGATGGATTGCAAGAAGGCGCTCACGGCGACGGACGGCGATCTCGAGGCTGCGATCGAGAAGCTTCGCAAGGACGGTGCGCTCAAGGCTGCGAAGAAGTCCGGCCGTACGGCGGCGGAAGGTCTTCTTGGCCACAAAGTGGCAGAGGATGGCAGCTGCGGAGTGCTCGTCGAGGTCAATATCGAGACTGATTTCGCAGCTCGCAACGAAAAGTTCATCGAGTGGATCGACCGGGTCACGGGCATTGCCTTTGAGCAGAAGAGCGACGACGTCGCGGCCCTGCTCGCCGGCGGTCTGGAGGATGAGCGTGCGACACTCGTGCAGGAGATCGGCGAGAACGTCTCGCTGCGTCGGATCGCGATTCTCGAAGGCGACAACGTGGGCGCCTACGTCCACTCCGATCGCCGCAAGGCGGCGCTGGTTGCCCTCGAGGGCGGCAGCGTCGACCTTGCTCGGGACCTTGCCATGCACGTTGTCGCGATCGGCCCGAAGGTCGTGTCCCCTGAGGACCTCGATCAGGCAGACGTCGATAAGGAGCGCGAGATCTTCGAAGCGCAGGCTGCCGAGTCCGGCAAGCCCCCGGAGATCGTCACCAAGATGGTCGAAGGGCGCCTGAATAAGTACAAGGCAGAGGTGAGCCTCACCGAGCAGCCCTTCGTCAAGGACGGCGACGTCAAGGTGAAGAAGCTGCTCGCAGACGCCGCTGCGAAGTGCGCAGCGTTCACCCGCTTCGAGGTGGGTGAGGGCATCGAGAAGGAAGAGACGGACTTCGCTGCCGAAGTCGCAGCGCAGGTCAAGGGCGAGGGCTGACCCCTCGCCGGCTCGGCCAGGGGGATCGGGGACCATGTCCAAGTATTCGCGCACGCTGAAGTACCAGCGCATTCTCTTGAAGCTGTCAGGCGAGGCCTTGATGGGCGACGGCAACTTCGGAATCGATCCGAAGGTGCTCGATCGCATGGCCATGGAAATTGGCCAGCTCATCGGGATTGGCGTGCAGGTAGGCATGGTCGTCGGCGGCGGCAATCTATTCCGGGGTGCGGCGCTCAGCGCCGCCGGTCTCGATCGCGTCACTGGCGATCACATGGGCATGCTGGCGACGGTGATGAACTGCCTCGCCATGCGTGATGCCCTTGAGCGCGCCAACATCTCGGCGACGGTCATGTCCTCTATCCCCATGAGTGGAGTGGTCGAGCATTACGACCGCCGCCGTGCAATCCGCTATCTGAAGCAGGGGGACGTCGTGCTCTTTGCAGCCGGCACGGGCAACCCGTTCTTCACGACGGATTCGGCCGCATGTCTACGCGGCATCGAGATCGATGCCGACGTCGTGCTCAAGGCGACGAAGGTCGACGGTGTCTACACCGCTGATCCTAAGAAGGTCGCCGATGCCGCATTTCTGCCCTATCTGACCTACCAGGAGGTCCTGGAGCGCGACCTCGGGGTCATGGACCTCACGGCGATTTGCCTGTGCAGGGATCACGATATGCCGCTTCGCGTGTTCAACATGGGTAAGGTGGGCGTGCTCCTCAAGCTGATGCTCGGGGAAGAAGACGGGACGCTGATCAACGGAGGGGAAGCGTGATCGACGAAATCCGGGAAGATGCCGACGAGCGCATGGGCAAGAGCATTGATGCTTTGCGTCAGGCCTTTGCCCGTATTCGCACCGGGCGTGCGAGCCCGAGCCTGCTCGACGACATCAAGGTCGACTACTACGGCACCGATACGCCGCTTTCGCAGGTCGCGAACATCACGATCGAGGATGCGCGCTCGCTGCTCATCTCGCCGTGGGAAAAGAACATGATCCCGGTGATCGAAAAGGCCATCTTGAAAAGCCACCTAGGCCTGACTCCGGCGAGCAATGCGGACGTGATTCGTCTGCCCACGCCGCCGCTCACCGAGGAGTCGCGCAAGGGACTCACCAAGCAGGCGCGCGCGGAGGCGGAGAGCGCGAAGGTCGCGATCCGTAACATTCGCCGCGATGCAAACAGTACGCTGAAAGAACTCGAGAAGGAGAAGGAGATCAGCGAGGACGAGGAACGCCGCGCCGAGGACACGATTCAGAAGCTGACGGACAGCTTCGTGGCCCGCGTCGACGAGATCCTTGCTGAGAAAGAGTCGGATCTCATGGAGATCTGATTCGCCGGCCACGGCGTGGGTCGTGGCTGCCGAATCCCCAGGACGGACGAGATGTCGAACCAGGCCCTGAATCCGATGGCCGCACACGCGCAGATTCCACGCCACGTGGCAATCATCATGGACGGCAATCATCGCTGGGCGCGCACACGTCACCTTCCGGGTGCGGCCGGGCATCGCGCTGGCGCCAAGGCTGTGCGGCCCGTTGCCGAACGTGCGGCCGAACTCGGGGTCGAGGTGCTGACCCTGTTCGCGTTCTCGACCGAAAACTGGAATCGCCCCCGCCGAGAGGTGACGCTGCTCATCGAGCTTATGAAGCGCCTGCTCGTGAATGATGTCGATGAGCTCGCCGCACGCGGCATTCGCGTGCGCATCATCGGTGAAAAGGAGCGGTTTTCCGCCGAGGTGCGAAAGTTGATGGACCGCGCGGAATCCATGACGGACGGCAATGACGGCATGGAACTGAATCTTGCGGTGAGCTACGGCGGTCGCTGGGACATCGCGCGGGCCGCGCGGCGCATCGCCGAGCGCGTGCAGGCGGGTGACCTGGATGCAGGGAACGTCGATGAAACGCTCCTCGGCGGCGAGATGAGCATGGCGGACGTGCCCGCCCCGGATCTATGTATCCGTACCGGCGGCGATCGTCGTATCTCCAACTTTTTGCTGTGGCAGTTCGCGTACACGGAGCTGTACTTCACCGATACCTTCTGGCCCGAGTTCGATCCGGCTGCCCTCAATGCCGCGGTCGAGGACTTCGGCTACCGCAAGCGTCGCTTCGGTGGCCGCGACGACGATTCCTGACTGATGCTGTGGATGCGCGTTGCCACGGGGCTCGTCCTGGCCCCCCTGTTCGTCCTTGGGCTATTCGGACTGCCGCCAGCAGGTTTCTCAGTCTTCATTGGCGTTTTTCTGCTTCTGTCGGCCTGGGAGTGGGGCGGTCTGTGCGGGTTTTCGCGCGGTGGAAAGGTGGTCTGGACGGCCGCGCTCGCCGTGATTGCTACATCAATCTTCTTGCTGGAGCGTGCGCTGCCCGAACTTCGTCTCCTCGTCTCGGGCGGCGGCGCAGCGCTCTGGCTGCTGGCTGCGGTGCTGATCTTTACATTCCCGCGTGGACGCGGCGTCTGGACGCGCGTGTCCGTTCGCACGGCAGTGGGCATCGTGACAATGATTCCGGCCTGGTCGGCGCTCACGCTCCTGCAGGCGCGGGCCGGAGGGCCTTGGCTGGTCCTCTGGACGATGGTCATGGTGTGGGGCGCGGACATCGGCGCCTACTTCGCCGGCCACGCCTACGGGCGGCACAAGCTCATGCCCGCCGTCAGTCCCGGGAAAACCCTCGAAGGCGCAGCAGGGGGCCTGATGCTGGCCCTCATTGTCTCGGTTCTGCTTGCGGCCCTCGGTACCTTCGGCTCCGCGAGCGTCACGATCGTATTGCTGGTGACAGCGCTCATCGTCCTCGCGTCGGTTTTCGGCGATCTGCTCGAGAGCCTGGTGAAGCGGGTTGCTGGCGTAAAGGACTCAGGCAGCCTGCTGCCCGGCCACGGCGGGGTCCTTGATCGCGTCGACGGGGTGCTCGCTGCGGCGCCCGTGTCTGCCGTTGCCCTCACGCTTCTGGACATCGTGCCCGGTGGCTGGATGGGGCGCGTGCTGTCGTGAGGCGACAGGCCGTTACCGTTCTGGGCGCGACCGGTTCGATCGGGCAGTCCACCCTCGACGTCATTGCGCGTCATCCCGACCGTTTTTCCGTTTATGCGCTCACCGCCCACAGGCGGGTCGATGCGCTCGCCGATTGCTGCCGCCGTCATCGACCTGATGTCGCCGTGGTCGCGACCGAAGCGGATGCAGTCCGTCTCCGTGGGCTCCTTGCGGACGGGGGCTTAGCTACCGAAGTTCGATTCGGCCCCGAGGCGCTGGTGGCCGTCGCTGAGGCACCCGAGGTCGATCAGGTGATGGCGGCGATCGTGGGCGCGGCGGGTCTGGCGGGAAGTCTCGCGGCAGCCCACGCGGGCAAGCGCGTGCTGCTTGCCAACAAAGAGGCGCTGGTCATGGCGGGCCCCGTGTTCATGGATGCGGTTTGCCATGCAGGTGCCGAGTTGCTGCCCATCGACAGTGAGCACAACGCCCTTTTTCAATGCATGCCCGCTGGCTATGCGGCGGGTTCACGTGCTGCGGGCGTTCGTCGCCTCCTGCTGACCGCCTCCGGCGGGCCCTTCAGGGAGCGAGACCCGGCGACGCTCGCTGACGTCACGCCAGAGGAAGCTGTCGCGCACCCGAACTGGTCCATGGGGCAGAAGATTTCCGTCGACTCGGCGACGATGATGAACAAGGGCCTCGAGCTCATCGAAGCGTGCTGGCTGTTCGATGTTCCGCCCGAGAAGGTCGAGATCGTCATTCATCCGGAATCGATCGTTCATTCCCTGGTCGAGTACGTGGACGGCTCGGTCCTCGCTCAGCTGGGTGAGCCCGATATGCGCACGCCGATCGCCAATGGCATGGCTTGGCCGGAGCGCATCGACTCTGGGGTGGGATCGCTCGATCTCATCGAGCGGGCGCAGCTGCGTTTCGAGGCGCCGGAGCCGCGGCGTTTTCCGTGCCTGGCGCTGGCCGCCGAAGCGGCTCGCCTTGGCGGCACTGCACCAGCAGTGCTCAACGCTGCCAACGAGATCGCAGTTGCCGCCTTCCTCGATCGACGGATCGGCTATCCAGCCATCCCTGCTATTATCGAAGCCACGCTGGCGGCGGTGCCGCCCGTTGCCGTAAAGGCCCTTGAAGAGGTGCTTGCAGCAGACGGGGAAGCTCGTGTCCGAGCCGAGGAACTCCTTGGTGCGCACGCGGTCTGAATCTGACGGACCCACCTGACCGGAGAGCGCCATGGCGATCCTTCAGATGATCCTTTCTCTACTCGTTACGCTCGGCATCCTGGTGACGGTACACGAGCTTGGCCATTTTCTGGTCGCGCGGGCCTGTGGTGTCCGGGTGTTGCGCTTCTCCGTGGGTATGGGGCCGGTGCTGTTCTCGCGGCGCGATCGCAGCGACACCGAATTCGCGATATCCGCACTTCCCATCGGCGGCTACGTACGCATGCTTGATGATGCCGACGGTGCCTCCGCACGGGCGATGCCTGATGAGACGCTCTCCAGCAAGACGCCCTGGCAGCGGATTGCTATTTCCATTGGCGGACCGTTTGCCAATTTCCTGCTCGCCATTGCCGTTTACTGGCTGGTGTTCGTCACCGGCAACTCCGGGTTTGCACCCGTGACGGCACAGGCGCCGGCCGACTCACCCGCAGCGCGGGCGGGGATGGTGGCGGAATTGGAGATCACCGCCGTCGATGGCCGAGACACGGAGACCTGGCAGGCGGTAAACCTTGCGCTCGTCGAGCGTCTGGGTGAAACGGGAAGTATCCGCCTGGAAACACGCCTGCTGGATGACGGTTCGGTGCGCGGGTACGAACTGCCGATCGAACGCTGGTTGGTCGACGCGGAGGAGCCGGACACGCTTGGTGCGCTTGGTCTCGTACCCGGCTTTCCGGCCGTGCTCGGTACGGTCCTCGCTGATGGGGCCGCTCAGCGGGCTGGTTTCAAGGCGGGAGATCGTGTCGTCAGCGTCGACGGCGTCGAAGTCGATAGCTGGGAGGACTGGGTGGATGCGGTTCGCGAAGCACCCGGTGAGCGCCTCGCCGTTGACGTCCGTCGTGAAGGGCGAATCCGCACGGTGATGCTTACACCAGACGTCCGTAAGGACGACTCCGGCACGAGCTATGGCTACGTCGGCACCGGGCCGCTCTATCGAACGATGCGCCTGTCGGCGCTGGACGCGCTGCCCCGCGCCGTTGAGGAAACCTGGGCCAAGACGGCGCTTACCCTCGACATTCTCAAGAAAATGGTCGTCGGACTGGTCTCCACGCGCAACTTGAGTGGCCCCATCACGATTGCTAAAGTCGCCGGCGATTCTGCGGAGTCGGGGGTAGAGACGTTCCTCAAGTTTCTCGCGCTGCTGAGCGTGAGTCTAGGAGTGCTCAACCTGCTACCGATTCCAGTGCTGGATGGGGGCCATATCCTGTTTTATCTCGTTGAGCTGGTGAAAGGTTCGCCGGTCTCCGAGCGTGTACAGGTGATGGGTGTCCAGGTGGGAATCTTCATCGTCGCAAGCATGATGATGCTCGCGTTTTACAACGACCTGACACGGTTGTGATCCTGCTAACGTGATTCTCAAGGCGCTCCTTGGCTTCTGCGCGGCCACGTGCCGTCTCTTCGGTCGAGGAGACGTCGCAGCCCGCCCGACGCTGCAATTCCTGTTTCCCTCCCTGCTTGCGCTCGTGCTCGCGTTGCCTGCCCATGCGGCAGAGCAATTCACCGTCGCCGATATCCGGGTTCAGGGCCTGCAGCGCGTCTCGGCCGGTACGGTTTTCAATCTCCTCAACGTCAACGTCGGTGACACCATCGATGAGATAGACGGCCGCAGCATCATCCGCTCACTTTTCCAGGCGGGTTACTTCAGTGATATCAGCATCGGGCGTGATGGCAATATCCTGATCATCACGGTCGTCGAGCGGCCCGCGATTGACTCCATCGAGCTGGAGGGCAACAAGTCCATCGAATCGGAAGCGCTCCTGGCCGGTCTGCGCGACGGCGGCCTCGCTGAGGGAGAAATCTTCCGCCGCTCCACCCTCGAGCGCGTCGATCTGGAGCTCGAGCGGCAGTACGTCGGCCAGGGTCGCTATGGCGCGAGCATCGACTCAACGGTGACGGAGTTGCCGCGCAATCGCGTCGCGATTCGCATCGAAATCGAAGAAGGCGACGTCGCGAAGGTGCGTCATGTCAACGTGGTCGGCAATAGCGTCTACCCCGACGCCGAGCTGCTCGAGCTGTTCGAGCTCAAGCTGCCGGGTCTGATTTCCTTTTATACGAACGACGATCGCTACTCGCGCGAGAAGCTGTCTGGTGATCTCGAGCGCCTCGAGTCCTACTACAAAGACTCGGGCTACGTGAACTTCCGTATCGACTCGACTCAGGTTTCCGTGAATCCGGACAAATCTGATGTCTATGTGACCGTGAACGTGGACGAGGGCAAGAAGTACGAGGTCGCAGAAGTGGAGCTTGCCGGGGAACTGAACGACGTGCCGGCAGAAGCGCTCGAAGCGCTTGTGCTCGTGTTCGAAGGTCAGACGTTCTCCCAGGCTCTCGTTACCGCTTCGGAGGAGCGCATCACGACGGCGCTTGGCAACGCCGGGTACACCTTTGCCAACGCAACGGGCATTCCTTCCGTCAATGAGGACGACGAAACGGTCGACGTGCGCTTCTTCATTGATGCAGGGCAGCGTGCCTATGTGCGGCGGATCAGCTTCCGCGGCAACGTCGTCACTCAGGACGAGGTGCTCCGCAGGGAGATGCGGCAGTTCGAGGGTGGATGGGCATCCACGGCGCAGATCGATCTTTCTAAGGTTCGCCTCGAGCGTCTTGGCTTCTTCCGCAGCGTGGCGGTCGAAACGCCTGCAGTGCCCGGGACGGAAGACCAGATCGACGTTGAGTTCACCGTTGAGGAGCAGCCGTCCGGTTCGATTTCGGCAACGCTCGGTTTTGCGCAGGCAACCGGTTTGATTCTTGGTGCCCAGTATCAGGAAAACAACGTCTTTGGGTCCGGCAACTCGACCGCGCTCTCGGTAAGCTGGTCGCAATTCCAGCAGGCCGTCTCCTTCAACTTCTTCGATCCCTACTTCACGGTTGACGGTATCTCCCGCGGCTTCAACGTCTTCGTTCGCGAAACCAACTTCGATGAGCGGAACATTGCCCGTTTCCAGACGAACGCCTATGGCACAGGCCTGAACTTCGGTTATCCGATCAGTGAGGTCGAGCGCATCAGCTTCGGTGCGAACGTCGAGTTCACGGACATCACCGAAGGTGTTTTTCCGTCCCTAGAGATCTCGGAGTTCCTGCGGGAAGAAGGCGACAGCTTCCTGAACTTCTCGGGCACCATGGCCTGGAGTCAGTCGCGCCTGAACCGTGGTCTTTTCCCGACTAGAGGCTCCTCACAGAACCTGTCCTTCGAGGTCACAGTGCCGGGCAGCGACCTGCAATTCTATCGCCTGCGCTACGAGGGCCAGCGCTTCTTCCCGCTGAACCGGATCTTCACGATCCGTGCGCACACCGAACTCGGCTACGGTGACGCCTACGGCGATACGGGTTCCATGCCCTTTTACGAGCATTTCTTCGCGGGTGGCTTTGGCTCCGTCCGGGGCTACCAGGTCAACACGCTCGGTCCTCGGGCGACCCAGTCACCGAACGACCCCTTCGTGCGTCGGCCGCAGCCCTTCGGGGGCAACACGCTCATCACGGGCGGGCTCGAACTCCTGTTTCCGATGCCCTTCGTGGATGACAAGACTCAATTTCGCCCGCTTCTCTTCCTCGATGTCGGTAACGTCTTTAACACCGAATGCCCCGACGTCAGTACGTTCTGCAGTGAGCCCGACGTTGACGAACTGCGCTACTCGGTCGGCCTTGGCGTGACCTGGTTGACGGGGCTCGGGCCGCTTACCTTTGGCATCGCGCATGCGTTCAACGACGGTCCACTCGATCAGACCGAGTTCTTCCAGTTCGAACTCGGACGGACCTTCTGAGCGCGCAGCAAGCGCCCGTCCATCTCGTCAGACCAAGAGGCCTCGTCATTCGTCGCACCATTCGAGTTCCGCATGCCCAGATGGCGCTCCGTCTGTACAATCGCCGCCTTCTAATCGAATCCGCCGTGAGCTTTTCTGGGAATGCTCACGCTTCAAGGGAGTTCCGCAAGTGAAAAGAGTGCTGACCGTCCTGGCCGCTCTGGCATCCATTACTTTCGCGCCGGCGGCCACGGCCGAGCTGAACATCGCCGTTGTCGACGTCAACGAGGCCGTCAGTCAGACACAGGAAGCGAAGGACTTTCTCGCCCGGGTGCAGGAAGAACTCGCGCCTGATCAGGAGCGCATCCGCGAGCTGACCGCTGAGAAGTCCCGTATCGAGGAGCGTGTCGAGCGCGACGGCGAAGTCTTGTCCGAGGCGGAGCGCGTGGGCCTGTCCGAGGAGTACGACCGGATCACCTCTGATCTCCAGTATCGTGCCGAGAGCTATCAGAAGGCGTTGAACCGTCGACGCAATGAGCTGCTGCGGCAGATGGGGCCGCGCGTACAGGCTGCGCTCGATGACCTCGTCCAGCTCGAGTCCTACGACCTGGTCGTGCCCGTGGGCGCCGTGATCTACGCCAATCCGAAGCATGACATTACGCGCAAGCTCACCGAGCGGCTCGACGACAAGAGCTGACGCCGGTCGGCGCGCGCATTGACGCGCCCGAGCTATACCGCCGCCGAGCTCGCCCGCGAGCTCGGTGCGCGTGTCGAGGGTGATCCGGACGTCATGCTCCACACGCTCGCACCGCTTGACGCGGCGCCCCCCGGATCACTTTCGCACCTCTCATCAGCCGCTTGGCGTAATCGCCTCGCTGAGACCACCGCGAGCGCCGTACTCGTATCCCCGGATCTCGCCAGCGCCGTGCCAACCACGGCGCTTGTCGTCGACGACCCCTACCTTGCTTACGCCCGCGCCTCGCGACTGTTCGCAAATGTGCCCGCACTGGCCGAAGGCGTTTCTGCGCACGCTCTGATCGCGGACGGCGCTGTGCTCGCGGCCGGAGTCAGCGTTGCCGCGGGTGCCGTCGTCGGCGCTGGCGCGCGGATTGCGGATGGCACTCAGATCGGGCCGAACGCGGTCATCGGACGGGGTGCGACGCTCGGTCGTGGGTGTCGAATTCATGCCGGCGTGGTGCTCGCCCACGACGTTACCCTGGGGAGTCGCTGCGAAGTTCACCCGAACGCGGTCATCGGTGCCGACGGGTTCGGTTTCGCACGCGCGGCGGATGGCCGGCGGGAAGCGATCGCCCAGCTCGGCTCGGTGCGTCTCGGCGATGACGTTTCTGTCGGGGCCGGGTCCACCGTGGACCGAGGGGCGATCGGCGACACGGTGATCGACCATGGGGTCAAGATCGATAACCAGGTCCAGATCGGACACAATGTGACGATCGGTCGCGATACGGTCGTCTGCGGATGCACGGGCATCGTTGGTGGCACCACGATTGGTGCTCGCTGCGTACTCGCGGGCGGAGTCGGCATCGGAGGGGACGGCCCGGTCACGATCGCGGACGACGTTGTCGTCAGCGGCATGACGCACATCGCGCAGTCCATCGCGCGGCCCGGCGTCTATTCAGCGGGCACCCTTCAGCAGCCTTCCCGGCGCTGGAAGCGCAATGCATTGCGCTTCCGTGCCCTTGATGCACTTTTCGTTCGCGTTGCGGCCCTGGAGCGGGCACTCAGGCCCGGAAACGAGGCGGGTGACCGTCAGGACAGGCAGGACGAGACATGACTGATCTCCCCATCGACGTGCAGGGCATCATGGACCTGCTCCCCCATCGCTATCCGTTTCTGCTCGTGGACCGGGTGACGGAGATCGAGCTTGGAGCCACCATCCGCGGCTACAAGAACGTCACCATCAATGAACCATTCTTCGAGGGCCACTTCCCGGGGCACCCCGTGATGCCGGGTGTCCTCATGGTCGAGGCGCTCGCGCAATTGGCCGGTGTACTTGCGTTTGCCACCAAGGAAATGAAGTCCGACGATGGCTTTATCTACTACCTCGCGGGCACGGATCGCACGCGATTCAAGCGCCCCGTAGTGCCGGGTGATCGCCTCGACATGGAGGCACGCTTCACCGCGGATCGGCGCATGCTGGTGAAGTTCGAGGCAACCGCGTCGGTCGATGGTCAGGTCGCCTGCGAAACCGAGATCATGTGCGTAGGGCGTCAGCTCGAGGGGTGAGGGACCGTTCGGCGTGAACATCGACGCACGCGCGATAGTCGACCCAGGCGCCCGGCTGGGAGAGCGGGTCTCGATCGGCCCCTGGACCATCGTCGGGCCGGCAGTGGAGATCGGCGATGACTGCGTCATCGACGCGCACGTGATCCTGCGCGGTCCGACGCAGATTGGCGCGCGCACGCGCATCTATCCATTCGCCTCCGTAGGGGAGGGTACGCCGGCGCTCGCATACGACGGCGAGCCGACGACCCTCGTGATCGGGAGCGACAACACGATTCGCGAAGGCGTGACGCTGCATCGTGGGACGGTCCAGGATCGCGGTGAGACCCGCATCGGCAATCACAATTTGCTCATGCCTTACGTGCACGTGGGTCACGACTCGGTGATCGGTGATCACTGTATCTTCGCAAACAATGCATCCGTATCCGGTCATTGCGTGGTCGGCGACTATGTCGGCATGGGCGGCTACGCGGGCGTGCCGCAGTACCGATCGATTGGCGCGCATGCGTTCGTTGGAGGCATGTCGCTTGTGCTCAAGGACGTGCCCGCGTTCGTGTCCGTGGCCGGACACCCCGCGCGCGCCGTCGGGATCAACGTTGAGGGGCTCAAGCGAAGAAAGTTCGACGCGGAGACCATCGCACTGCTCCGGCGCGCCTGGGCAACGGTTTTCCGCAGCGGCCATCGCCTTGAGAGTGCGCTCTCTCTGCTCGAGCGAGAAGATGATCCGAGCGGGCAGCTCGCCGTTTTTCTCGCCTCCCTGCGTGATGCGCCTAACGGGGTTGTTCGCCCCCGAGGCAAGGGCGAGGAGGAGGGTGCCTGAGCCCCTTTGCATAGGTCTGCTTGCCGGAGAGGCCTCCGGCGATCAGCTCGGTGCGGGTCTCATGAGTGCGCTGCGCACGCGCCGTCCGGCGACGCGGTTCGTTGGGGTCGGTGGTGCCGCCATGCGCGCTGAAGGGCTCGAGCTCCTGCTGCCAAGCGAGGCGCTGACGAGCAACGGTTTCCTCGAGCCGCTTCGCCGATTCCCCGAATTTCTGCATCTGCGTCGGACGCTGCCGGGGCGGTTTCGTGCAGCAGGGGTCAACGGATTCGTTGGGATCGACTTCAATGTCTTCAATCTTTCTGTAGAACGCGCCTTGAAGCGCCGCGGGATTCCGGTGGTGCACTATGTCAGTCCTTCCGTTTATGCCTGGCGGCGCGGTCGCGTGAAAACCGTCGCTGCCGCGACGGATCGCCTGCTTGCGCTCTTTCCCTTCGAGCCGCCGTTCTACGCAGAGACCGGTCTCGAGGTCGTGCACGTGGGCCATCCGCTGGCGGACCGCCTGCCGACGGAAGGAAGGCCCGCCGCGCGGGCTGCACTCGCGCTTGGCGAAGCGCCGGTCCTCGCGGTGCTGCCGGGCAGCCGTTCCGGTGAGCTGGCTCAGCACGCGGAGCCTTTCCTTCAGGCGGCCCTGTTGCTTGCTGCGCGCATACCGGGCCTGCAGGTGCTTGTCGCCCTCAGGGATGCGGCGGCGGTCGCCATCATCGAGCGGCATGTCTCGCTGCCGCCGAACGTACGTTTGGTGGTTGGTGACACGCATCGGGTGCTCACCGCGAGTGACGTCGCACTTCTCAAGGCTGGCACGGTGACGCTCGAGGCCATGTTGTGCGGAACGCCAATGGTCGTGGCCTATCGCCTCGATGCGTTCAGCCACGCTGTGGTCTCGCGCCTGCTTCATACGCCCTGGGTTGCCCTCCCTAATCTCCTCGCAGAGGCGAACGTGGTGCGCGAGTGCCTGCAGGACGCAGTCAGGCCGACCGTCCTTGCGGATGCCCTCGAGGAAGCGCTGGGGGACGGCGTTGGCCAGCGCGCGCGCCTCGTCGAGCTCAGCAGGAAGCTGAGGCTTGATGCTTCCCTGCGGGCCGCTGATGCTGTGCTCGACCTGGTAGCGGAGCGCAGCGCATGAGCGGCGTGAACGGCGAATTGCCTTTCGGCGAAGCCCGTGACGCTGTCGGTTTCGGTCGGGTTGCAGGCGTCGACGAGGTCGGTCGAGGCCCACTCGCGGGCCCTGTGGTTGCTGCCGCAGTGATGCTCGATCCGAACCGAGCAATCCCGGGGCTCGACGATTCGAAACGGCTCACGGCGCGGCGCCGGGAAGCCCTCTCGGAAGAGATTCGCACCCATGCGCTTGCCTGGGCGCTCGGCCGTTCGGAGGTCGATGAGATCGACCGCGTAAACATCCTGCAGGCCAGCATGCTGGCAATGGAGCGTGCGGTCGCAGCGCTTTCCATCCAGCCAGAGCATGTTTACGTGGATGGGAATCGCCTGCCGAACCTGCCCATGGCCGCGACCGCGGTGGTCGGCGGCGACGCGCTGATCGCCGAAATCGCCGCAGCGTCGATACTGGCCAAGGTCTCGCGCGACGCTGAACTCGTTGCGCTTGACGAACGCTTTCCCGGCTATGGGTTCGGAGGGCACAAGGGCTATCCTAGCCGGGCACACCTAGAGGCACTCGAACGTCTCGGTCCCTGCCCCGAACACCGCCGGAGCTTCGCTCCGGTCCGCGCGCGCCTTGAGCGCACCGCCGGATCCGCCGAAGGAGACGCTTCTAGCCCGCCATGAGCAGCGACACGACGCCCCCACCCTTCGTCCACCTTCGGGTGCACACGGAATTCTCGCTCGTCGACGGGCTCGTGAAAATCAAACCGCTAGTAAAGCGCACGGCCGAACTCGGCATGGCGGCCGTGGCGATGACCGACCAATCGAATCTCTTCGGTCTGGTGAAGTTCTATTCAGCCGCCCTCGATGCTGGCGTGAAGCCCATCGCGGGCTGTGATCTGTGGATCGTCGGGGAGGAGGGCGAGGCGCCGTCGCGGCTCACGCTTCTCGCTCAGAACGAGGCCGGCTATCTCAATCTCACGGAACTCGTCTCGCGCAGCTTCACCGAGGGCCAGCGAGACGATCGAGCGATCGTCGACCGCGACTGGCTCGACGGTCGTACCCACGGACTGATCGCACTCAGCGGTGGACGTGATGGCGATGTCGTACAGGCGCTGAATGCGGGTCATGAGGACGTCGCCGACGCACGCATCGGGTACTGGCTTGAGCGCTTCGGCGACCGCTTCTATCTCGAAGTGACGCGCACCGGACGTGCCGGTGAAGACGCCTGGGTGCATGCGGCCGTCGATTTGGCTGAGCGACACGGCTGTCCAGTCGTCGCGACCAACGACGTACGCTTTCTTTCGCCGGACGACTTCGAGGCGCACGAGACGCGCGTCTGCATTCACGACAGCCGCGTTCTCGGTGATCCGCGCCGGCCGCGCAGCTACAGCGAGCAGCAGTACCTGCGCTCGCCGGAAGAGATGGCGGAGCTGTTCTCTGACCTCCCGGAAGCGCTAGAGAACACCGTTCAGATCGCGCGGCGCTGCTCGCTGACCATGCGCCTCGGCACGTACTTCCTGCCCGAATTCCCTATCCCCGAAGGGCACACCATCGCGACCTTTTTCGAGAAAGAGTCCTTCCGGGGCCTGGACGGGCGCCTCGAGCGCCTGCTCGATCGGGATGATCCGGACTATGCCGCCAAGCGTGCAGTGTACGAGGAGCGCCTGCGTTTCGAGCTCAAGATCATCCTCGATATGGACTTTCCTGGTTACTTCCTGATCGTGGCTGAGTTCATCGGCTGGGCTAAGCGCAACGGGATTCCGGTCGGCCCGGGGCGCGGTTCCGGCGCAGGCTCCCTGGTTGCCTATGCGCTCGGCATCACTGATCTCGATCCGCTCGCCTACGACCTGTTGTTCGAACGCTTCCTGAACCCCGAGCGTGTTTCCATGCCCGATTTCGACGTTGATTTCTGCATGGAGGGGCGCGACGCCGTGATCGAGCATGTCGCTGATCTCTACGGTAAGGCCGCCGTCTCCCAGATCGTTACCTACGGCACCATGGCGGCGAAGGCCGTGGTCCGGGATGTGGCTCGGGTTCAGGGCAAGCCCTATGGTCTTGCCGATCGGCTCTCCAAGCTCATTCCCTTTGAAGTCGGTATGACGCTCAAGAAGGCGATGGACCAGGAGGAAGCGCTGCGCACCTTCGTAGCAGAGAGTGAGGAGGTGTCCGAGATCATGGACATGGCCTTCAAGCTCGAGGGGCTCGTGCGCAATATCGGCAAGCACGCGGGCGGCGTCGTCATCGCGCCAGGCAAACTCACGGACTTCGTACCGCTGGTGGCGGACGACGCGGGCTCGCTCATGACCCAGTTCGACAAGGATGACGTCGAGCGCGCCGGTCTTGTGAAGTTCGACTTCCTCGGCCTGCGCACGCTCACGATCATCGACTGGGCGCTCGACGCCGTGAACGCCTTCCGAAAAAAGGATGGTGAGGGGCCCTTGGTCATCGAGGATGTGCCCCTTGGTGATCCGCGGGTGTTCGAGCTGCTGAAGAACGCGGAAACCACCGCGGTGTTCCAGCTCGAATCGCGAGGGATGAAGGAGCTGATCAAGCGCCTGCAGCCCGATTCCTTCGAGGACATCATCGCGCTCGTGGCGCTGTTCCGCCCCGGTCCGCTGCAGTCCGGAATGGTCGACGACTTCATTGATCGCAAGCACGGCCGGGCTACCGTGACCTACGCGCACCCGGATCTCGAGCCGGTACTGTCGAACACCTACGGCGTCATCCTCTACCAGGAGCAGGTGCAGCGAATTGCTCAGGTGCTCGCGGGCTATACGCTCGGTGGCGCTGATCTCCTGCGCCGCGCTATGGGTAAGAAAAAGCCCGAGGAGATGGCAAAGCAGCGCACGATCTTCATGGAAGGCGCAGGCCGGAACGATATCGACGACGCCACTGCGACCTTCATCTTTGATCTCATGGAGAAGTTCGCGGGCTACGGCTTCAATAAATCCCACTCTGCCGCCTATGCGCTGGTTTCCTACCAGACAGCGTGGCTGAAGGCGCACCATCCCGCGCCGTTCATGGCCGCGGTGCTGTCCGCCGACATGCAGCAGACCGACAAGATCGTGACGCTCATCGAAGAGTGTCGGCAGATGGACCTCGAGATCCTGCCGCCGGACGTGAATCGCGGCGTTTATCGTTTCACCGCCGTGCGGGGCGGCGCGGGTGATCGTGACGGCATCGTCTACGGTCTCGGGGCCGTGAAGGGCGTCGGCGAGGGACCGATCGAGGCGATCGTCGCGTCGCGCAACGCGGACGGCCCCTTCGAGGACCTCTTTGACCTGTGCCGGCGCGTCGATCCGCGCAAGCTCAACAAGCGTTCCCTTGAGGCGCTGGTCCGCGCCGGTGCACTCGATCTACTTGCCTGCGACGACGACGAGGGGCGTCCCCATCGAGCTTCACTCCTTGCGAGCCTCGATGATGCGCTCAGATCAGCGGAGCAGGCCTCCCGCAACGAAGAAGCGGGCATGGGTGATCTCTTTGGCGAGCCCGGTACTGCTGCGGTGATTGCTCCACCTGCGCTGGCGGACGTGCGACCGCTGACGCCGCAGCAACGTCTGGGGGGCGAAAAGGAGACCCTCGGGCTGTATCTCACAGGACACCCTATCGAAGCCTACGAAGAGGAAATCCGGCAGTTCGCGTCTACGCGGATCACTGATCTTCGGGCGGATCGTAACGTTCAGGTCATCGCTGGCCTGATCGTTGATCAGCGGGTCATCCGGACCAAGAGCGGTGATGCCATCGCCTTCGTGACCCTCGACGATCGATCCGGTCGCATCGAGGTGGTGGTGCGGTCGGAACTGCTCGATGCCTGCCGTGAAAAGCTCGGCGCGGACAACATCGTCATCGTCGAAGGTGAGGTGGGCATCAACGACCGCTCCGGCGATCCGGTCCCGCAGGTGCGGCGGACGCATGCGATTCACTCGATGACCGAGGCCCGTCAGCGCTACGCCCGTGCCGTAGACATTCGCCTTGATGCCGAGCGCTGCTGTGGGGACTTCACCGATCGTCTGCAGCGCCTGCTCACCGCTTACCGCGGCGATGGCTGTCCGATTGCAGTTCGCTATCGCCGTTCGGACGCTGAGGCGCAGCTTCGCCTTGGTGACGAATGGCGGGTCGAGCCAAGCGATGATCTGCTCCAGCGTCTGCGCGATGACCTGGGCGTCCGCGATGTGCGCATGCGCTATCAGGACCGCGTCGCGGGCTGACGCTGCAGACCGTGGAGCCGATAACGAGTTTGCAGCAAAGCCTTGCAGCGGCGCTGACGGATACTGCCGCGGAGCAAAGGGTGGTGGCGCTTTCGGGCGGGCGCGATTCCATGACGCTTCTGGAAGTGCTCTGTCACCTTCATCGGGAGGCGGCAGCGCCGCCCCCTAGGGCGATTCACGTCGTGCACGGGCTCAGCGCCCAGGCTGATGGCTGGGCGGCTCGGCTGGAAGCCCACTGCGGCGTTCGCGACGTGCCCCTGCGGGTCGAACGCGTGACCGTGGATCGGACGGGCGCTGGCCTCGAGGCCGATGCACGACGTGCGCGCTACGCTGCGTTCGAACGCGTCCTTGAGCAGAACGATCGCCTGCTCCTCGCGCAGCATCGCGAAGATCAGCTAGAAACGGTCTGGCTGCGCCTGCTGCGTGGCGCGGGTCCGCGCGGCCTTGCGGGGATGCCCGACACTCGTGCGCTCGGCTCAGGGCGGCTGCTCCGCCCATGGCTCAGCGAGCCGGGTACGCGGATCGAGGCCGCCGGTCGAGCGCTCCGGCTTGAATGGGTCGAGGATCCATCGAATCGGAGCAGCGAGGTTGATCGGGCCTACTTGCGCACGCACTTGCTTCCTCAGATCCGGGCGCGCTGGCCTGGGATAGACGGTGCCATGCTTGCGGCGGCGGACGCCGGGTCCGCTCAGGCGACAGTGCTGGATGCGCTCCTTCCGGCCGTGCCGCCCGAGGGTGGACCGCTGGCTTTGGCGGATCTGCCTGCGGAGGACCGAATCGCAGCGGAAATGCTGCGACGCTGGCTTGCGGGTGCGGGTGTAGACATGCCGTCGCGAGGGCGCCTGGCCTCATGCCTCGCGCAGCGGCATGCGGCGCCCGATGCGCGTCCGCGCACTGAGCTGGGGGAACACGCCGTCGTGCGCCATGATGGCCGCCTCCACCTGCTGCCGCGCGAATTGCCGACGCTGGCGGCCATGTCGATTCCCCTGCGCCCCAGCGAGGTTGATCTCGGCGCGGGCCGCCTCGAGCTGCTCGCCGCGGCTGGAGGGGGAGGGCTGCGGTCGGATCTTGAGGCCTGCGAAGTCCGAGCGCGTCGGCCTGGAGAGGTGGTGCACCCGGTCGGGCGTCGCCCGATGCCGCTCAAGCGTCTGCTGCAGGAGCTGCGCATGCCGCCTTGGCTGCGCGAGCGCACGCCGTTGCTCTGCGCTGGTGAAGAGGTGCTAGCGATTGCGGGCGTGACGCTCTGCGAGCCGGGTCTGTCGCGTGCGAGCGGGCTGAGCCTGGAGGTTCGCTGGACACCTGAGATCGGTTCCGAAAGATCATCCCTTCGTCGTTCTGATGGCTGCGCCGATTGAGCCTTTCTGGGGGGCGGTGGTACGCTGACGTCCCATCTTGAGATCACCGCCCGGGTGGTCCTTGAGCAAGATGGGAAACACATGACGCGATACATCTGCGTGACCGGTGGGGTGGTCTCCTCACTTGGCAAGGGCATTCTCGCCGCATCGCTCGCAGCGGTGCTTGAAGCCCGGGGCCTGAAGGTCACGATTCTCAAGCTGGACCCCTATATCAACGTCGATCCCGGCACCATGAGCCCTTTTCAGCATGGCGAGGTCTTCGTGACCCAGGACGGTGCGGAAACCGATCTTGATCTAGGGCACTACGAGCGCTTTCTGCGTTCGCGAATGACGCGCCGAAACAATTTCACAACGGGCAGCGTCTACGCGGAGGTGCTGCGCAAGGAGCGACGCGGCGATTACCTTGGTGGCACCGTGCAGGTCATTCCGCACGTCACCGATGAGATCAAGGCGCGGATTCGTGCCGGATCGGAAGGCTACGATGTGGCGCTGCTTGAGATTGGCGGTACGGTCGGCGACATCGAAAGCCAGCCTTTCCTCGAAGCGATCCGGCAGCTGCGGGTCGAAGTCGGCATGTCGAATGCGATCCTGATCCATCTCACGCTGGTGCCGTACATCGCTACGGCGGGCGAGACCAAGACCAAGCCTACGCAGCACTCGGTAAAGGAGCTGCGATCGATCGGTCTGCAGCCTGACATTCTGGTATGTCGCTCCGACCATGAAATCGGTGATTCCTCGCGGCGAAAGATCGCCCTGTTCACGAACGTCGAGGAGCGCGCGGTCGTGCCGCTCGAGGACGCGGATACGATCTACGAGATCCCGAGCATGCTGCATCGCTGGGGCCTCGATGAGATCGTGTGTGACAAGCTGCGCCTGGAAACGAGCAACGAGGCAGATCTGTCAGAGTGGGAGCGCGTTGTCGATGCCTTGCGTAACCCCGAGCGGACGGTGCGCATCGGGATGGTCGGCAAATACATGGACCTTCTGGACGCCTACAAGTCGCTGATCGAGGCGGTGGGTCACGCGGGCATACAGCTCCGCACAAAGGTCGAGATCGAGACGATTGATTCCGAGGATATCGAGCGCGAGGGCACGGGCATGCTCGAGGGGCTGGACGCCATCCTCGTGCCAGGTGGTTTTGGCGAGCGTGGCTTCGAGGGCAAGATCGCTGCGGCGCGCTACGCGCGCGAGCATGGCGTCCCCTATCTCGGGATTTGCTACGGGCTGCACGCTGCCGTCATAGACTTCGCGCGCAGCGTCGGCGAGATGAGCGGCGCGAACTCCACGGAGAACGACGCCACCACACCTTGGCCCGTCGTTGCGCTCATCACCGAATGGACGGACGCCGACGGCTCGGTGGAGACACGCAGCGGAAGTTCCGATCTGGGCGGCACCATGCGCCTGGGCGAGCAGGACTGTGCGCTCGTTGAGGGCAGCCTCGCCCGATCACTCTATGGCGCGGAGGTGATTTCCGAGCGCCATCGCCACCGCTACGAGGTCAACGAGCACTATGTTGATCGCCTCGTCCAGGCGGGCCTCAAGGTCGCCGGGCGCAGCGTGCCCGACGGGCTCGTGGAAATGATCGAGCTGCCGGATCACCCGTGGTTCGTGGCCAGCCAGTTTCATCCGGAGTTCACCTCTACGCCGCGCGAGGGGCATCCGCTGTTTCTGGGGTTCGTCAGCGCGGCGATGGTGCGGGCTGAACGCGATGCGGACACGGCTGCGGCAGAGGTCACCGGTGGCTGAGCTTGGGCGGCGGGGGTACCATCCGCGCCTCCCATGCGGCGGGTCGGAACCCTGGGTGCGCCGCATCGCCCCGTTCCAGCGAGTAACGTGATGCAACTGTGTGGCTTCGACGTCGGCCTGGACCGACCCCTGTTTCTCATCGCGGGTCCCTGCGTGATCGAAAGCGAACAGCTCGCGCTCGATACGGCGGGCTATCTCAAGGAAATGACGACCCGCCTTGGCGTACCGTTCATCTACAAGTCGTCCTACGACAAGGCGAATCGCTCCTCCGCAGGCAGCTATCGCGGTCCAGGTATCGAGGAAGGTCTGAGAATCCTTTCCGAGGTGCAACGCCAGATCGGCGTTCCGGTGCTGACGGACGTGCACGAAGACACGCCGATGGAGGAGGTGGCCTCCGTCGTTGACGTGCTTCAGACCCCAGCGCTGCTCTGCCGCCAGACCAATTTCATTCAGGCAGCCTGTGCACCCGGCAAGCCAGTGAACATCAAGAAAGGTCAGTTCGTCGCCCCGGGAGACATGGTGAACGTGGTCGACAAGGCGAAGGCGACTGGTAACGAGAACGTCATGGTCTGCGAGCGCGGCGTGAGCTTCGGCTACAACAATCTAGTATCGGACATGCGCTCGCTGTCGATCATGCGCGACACAGGCTGTCCGGTGGTGTTCGACGCCACCCACTCGGCGCAGTTGCCGGGCGGGCAGGGGACGCGCTCCGGCGGCATGCGCGAGGTGATTCCGGTACTGGCGCGGGCGGCGATCGCCGCGGGCGTGTCCGGCCTTTTCATGGAAACGCACCCGCGGCCCGATGAAGCACTTTGCGACGGTCCGAACTCCTGGCCCATGAACCATATGGAAGCGCTGCTGGAGGTCCTCGTCGCCCTGGATGCTGCCGTGAAGGCGCGACCGCTGGCAGAGAGGGAAGTCGCGGCCTGATTTCGCCGCGATGCACTGAGTAACGGAGGGGAGAGCGGAAATTGTCTGCGATCGTCGAAATCAAGGGCCGCGAGATTCTCGATTCGCGCGGTAATCCCACGGTCGAGGCGGACGTCCGCCTCGCTGACGGCAGCCTCGGGCGCGCCGTTGCGCCCTCCGGCGCATCAACCGGCACTCGCGAAGCGCTGGAACTGCGTGATCAGGATGCTGACCGCTATCTCGGCAAGGGTGTGAAGCAGGCAGTTGTAAACGTATCCGGGCCCATTGCGGAGCGTTTGGCTGGAACGGACGCACGCGATCAGCGCGCCGTTGACGCTGCGCTCATCGAACTGGATGGTACTGAGAACAAGGCTGCGCTCGGAGCGAACGCCATGCTCGCGGCCTCCCTCGCGACCGCGAAGGCGGCGGCGATCTCCAGCGGCCAGCCGCTGTACGCGTGCATTGCCGGGCTCGCGGGCACCGGCTTCAGCATGCCGCTGCCCATGATGAACATCCTCAATGGCGGTGCCCATGCGGACAACAATGTCGACATACAGGAGTTCATGATCCAGCCCGTTGCTGCAGGCTCCTTTGCGGAGGGCCTTCGCTGTGGCGTAGAGGTCTTCCATGCGCTCAAGAAAGTACTGGGCGAGCGGGGCCTGTCGACGGCCGTGGGCGATGAAGGGGGCTTCGCCCCGAATCTGCCCTCCAATGAGGCGGCGCTGGAAGCGATCGCCGAAGCCGTGGAGCGCGCGGGTTATGGGCTCGGTACGGATGTCACTCTCGCCCTCGACTGCGCCGCCAGCGAGTTCTACAGCAACGGTCGCTATGAGCTCGCTGGCGACGGCACCGTGCTTGATGCATCGGGTTTTGCCGATTACCTCGCGGATCTCGCAGCGCGTTATCCGATCGTGTCCATCGAGGACGGCATGGACGAGAGTGACTGGGACGGTTGGGCGATCCTCACCAAGCGCCTTGGCGATCGCGTTCAGCTCGTAGGTGACGATCTCTTCGTCACCAACACCAAGATTCTTCAGCGTGGCATCGATGAGGGCGTGGCCAATGCGATCCTGATCAAGTTCAATCAGATCGGTACGCTGACGGAAACGCTCAATGCCATCGCGCTCGGCCGCGAGGCGGGTTACGCCAGCGTCATCAGCCATCGCTCAGGCGAGACGGAGGACGTCACCATAGCGGATCTCGCCGTCGGCACCGGCGCTGGTCAGATCAAGACGGGTTCATTGTGCCGATCAGATCGCGTTGCCAAGTACAACCAGCTCCTGCGTATCGAGGAAACCCTCGGCGCCGACGCGCCCTATCGCGGCCGTGCTGAACTTCGCGTCTGACGCCCAGGGCCTCCTCGGGCGCGTCGCCGTCGCCGCGCTCGCGTGCGCGTTTTTCGCGCTCCAGCTGCGGCTCTGGACCGGCGAAGGCAGCCTCGCAGAAGTCACCGTTCTTGAGACCAGAGTGCAGGCGGACTTGAGGGAGAACACCCGCCTGGCAGAACAGAACAGGCTCCTGGAGGCCGAGGTGCGGGCGCTCAAGGAGGACCCTGACAGCCTTGAAGCCCGGGCGCGATCGGAGCTCGGGATGATTCGTGAAGGCGAGACCTTCTACGTGGTGCTGCCCGCCGCGCGCGGCGGCCTTGGCGCGCCCTGACCTCGCATGGCCGTCTGGTGCGTCGTTCCCGCCGGTGGCGTCGGCAGTCGCGTCGGCGCGGCCGTCCCGAAGCAGTATCTGACCCTGGAATCTCGCCCCCTCCTGTCGTGGACGCTCGAAGCACTCATGAGCGCGCCCATCGACGGCATCGCGCTGGTGGTTGCGCCCAACGATATGCACATCGACTCGATCGAACTGCCGCGCGGGGTACGCATCGTGCGTGAGGGCGGGGCGAGTCGGGCGATTTCCGTGCTTGCAGGTCTCGATGCGCTCCGAGACGAGCTTGATGCCGGGGACCTTGTGCTCGTCCATGACGCCGCGCGTCCGTGCCTTGACTCAGCGCTGGTCCGCCGACTGATTGAAGCGGTGGCGAACCATGCAGATGGAGGTCTACTTGCCCTGCCCGTGGCGGATACAGTCAAGCGTGCAGGGTCGGTCTCGGGCAGCTTGGTGGTGAGCGAGACATTGGACCGGAGCGGGCTCTGGCTGGCGCAGACCCCGCAGGCCTTCCCTTTCGCGCGACTTCGCCTGGCGTTGCGCGCGGCTCTTGCGCGCGGGGATGCGGTCACCGACGAGGCGTCCGCGATCGAGCTCGATGGTGGTCGGCCCTTGCTGGTTCCGGGTGCGCACGAGAACCTCAAGGTCACCGAAGCAGCGGATCTTGCTTTGGCTGCTTTCTGGTTAGGGCGACGTGCGGCGGAGGGCGCTGCGTGAGGATCGGTCACGGCTACGACGTGCATCGTTTCCTGCCTGAAGACGGGGTGACGTCGCACGTGCGCCTGGGCGGCGTCGATGTTCCCTGCAGGACGCCGATCGAGGCGCATTCCGATGGTGATGTCCTCATTCATGCGCTGTGCGACGCACTTCTCGGCGCCGCGGCGCTCGGCGACATTGGTCGTCACTTCCCCGATACGGAAGCGGCGTTCGAGAACGCCGATAGCATGGGCCTCCTTGACGACGTGATGAAGCTAGTGGGCGATGCGGGCTGGCGCGTAGGGAATGCAGACCTCACGCTCGTCGCGCAGACGCCCCGCGTGGCGAGATACGTGGACGCCATGGCGTCGCGCATCGCCGAGGCGCTCGGCGTGGAGGCAGACGCGGTGAATGTGAAGGCCACGACGACGGAACGGCTTGATGCCATCGGCGCCGGCGATGGGCTTGCTGCGCACGCGGTTGTGCTTCTGATGGCGTCGACCTCTTGAGCACGCCCTTTGCCCTCCCTGAGTGGCCTGCGCCCGAGACCCTCGGTCTCCGCGGCAGCTATCGCGATGCACCTGAAGCGTTCCGCGTTGAAGAGGTCTCAGGCTGGCAGATTAGCGGTGAAGGCGAGCATCTGCTCTGCGAAGTGGAGAAGACTGGCCTGAACAGTGCCGATCTTGCGGAGCGCCTGGCAGCGCTCTGCAGTGCTCGGCCGGCCGACGTCGGATACTGTGGCAACAAGGACCGCCACGCTGTGACGCGGCAGTGGTTCAGCGTTCGTACCCCGATCGGATTCGCATGGCCCGATGAAGCGCCGCGCGAGGAATTCGATGCGCGCGGTGCAGGATGGCGCCTGCTCACCACGGCGCGGCACGGGCGCAAGTTGCGCCGCGGCGATCACGGCGCGAATCGCTTTCGGCTCGTGCTCAGACTCGCCGCTGAGGCTGAGGGCGGCCTGCCTTCGGCCGATGTCGTGCGCGCCGTGCTCGAGCGGGGCGTACCCAATTATTTCGGTCCGCAGCGCTTTGGGCGTGGGTATGCGAATTTGACGCGTGCCCGACGCTGGGCGGAAGAGGGCGCGCGCCTGCCACCGCGGGGCAATCAGCGTGGATTCACGATCTCGGCGGCGAGATCTCTGCTCTTCAATGAAGTCGTTGCGGCACGTGTGCGCGCGCGCACGATCGAACGGTGCATGGACGGTGATGTGGCTGAAGCGAACCTTCCCACGGGCCCCCTATGGGGAAGGGGCCGGAGTGCGACCGACGGCGCTGCCGCGGAAATCGAGCGCGCAGCCCTGGAGCCATGGGCGCTCTGGTGCAGGGCGCTGGAACATGCTGGTTTGAGCCAGGAACGGCGTCCGCTTGTGCTGAAGCCAAAGGCGTTGGAGGTCGAGGTCGCAGATGACCGCTTGATTCTTGCGTTCACGCTCGCGCCAGGGGCATTCGCCACCGCTTTGCTTCCTGCGCTCGGTGCGTTTGTCGATGCCGCGGCGCAAGCCCCGACTGAGGGCGCCGCCGCGTGAGTGATCTTGACGTTCGCGGCATCGGTTTTACGTCACAGCGAACGCGTGATCGGTTGGTTGCGCGCCTCCGGGACGCTGGCGTGCTGGATGAACGCGTGCTTGCCGTCATCGCGGAAACGCCGCGTCACCTGTTCATAGACGAGGCTCTGGCCCATCGCGCCTACGAAGACACGGCGCTGCCAATCGGACATCAGCAGACGATCAGCCAGCCCTATATCGTTGCGCGGATGACTGAAGCCCTGCATGCGGGGCGAGTGCTCGATCGCGTGCTGGAGATCGGCACCGGCTGCGGCTATCAGACTGCCGTGTTGAGTGCGGTCGCAGGACAGGTCTACAGCATCGAACGCATCGCGCCTCTGCTGGAGCGGGCGCGCTCGCGACTGCGCGAACTGCGCGTGCGGAACGCCTTTCTGCGCCACGGCGATGGATGCCTTGGCTGGCCTGACAAAGGCCCATTTGATGGCATTCTTGTCGCCGCTGCGCCGCGAGGTGTGCCGGAGGCACTGGTCGAACAGCTTGCGCCAGGCGGACGCCTGGTCATTCCGGTCGGTGACGGTGAAGAACAGGAGCTTGTGCTTATGGAGCGTGGCGAGGAGGGCGTGGAGCGCCGTGTACTCGAGCGCGTTCGGTTCGTGCCGCTGCTTGGAGGCACCGTGCGATGAGTAACGGGGCGGGCACAGACGAGGCGGGGCCGGTAAGCGCACCGCGCGGCATGCTGCAGTGGCTTGGCGTCTGCTTGCGTGGGAGTGCCATGGGCGTCGCCGAACTCGTGCCCGGCGTGTCCGGAGGGACCATAGCCTTTGTTACTGGCATCTACGTAGAGCTGGTGCAGTCGCTCTACCGCTTCGACGGGCAGCTCCTGGCCTATGCGGCGCGGTTTCAGATTGCACTTGCGTGGCGTCACGTGAACGCCAGCTTTCTGCTGGCGCTCGCGGTGGGGATGGGGGTCGCCGTCGTCAGCTTCTCGGGCGTCGTGGCCTGGCTGTTTGAGCACCACGAGATCGGGCTTTGGTCCTTCTTCTTCGGTTTGATCTGCGCGTCTGCCGCATTCGTTGCGCGTTCGGTTGGCGTCTGGGACTCCATTCGGTTGGCCTTTGCGCTTGCAGGGCTGATCATCGGTGCGGCCGTGAGCAACGCTGGCGGCCTCCCGGCATCGGAGCATCCAGCTGTGACCTTCGCTGCGGGCGCGGTCGCGATCTGCGCCTGGATCCTGCCTGGGGTGTCTGGCAGCTTCATGCTCCTGCTGCTCGGTCAGTATCAGCACGTCATTCGCTCGATCGCAGCATTCGATCTGGTCGTGATCGGGAGTCTCGCGGCGGGCTGTTTCGTCGGTCTTGCGCTCTTCACGCGCGCGCTGGCTTGGCTGCTTCGCATGCACTTCGCCAGCACGCTGGCGTTTTTGTGCGGCTTCATGGTCGGGTCCTTGCAGAAGCTCTGGCCTTGGCGACAAACGCTCAGCTACTACCTCGACTCACGCGGCGATGCCATTCCGGTGAACGTGAAGCCGATCGCGCCGGCCCAGTTCGAGGCCCTATATGGGGAAGACCCGATGGTGCTCTCGGCAATAGTTGCCTGTTCCATGGGGCTCGCTTTGGTCATGGTGCTCGACGTCGTATCGCGTCTAGGCGCGCGGGAAACCTGAACGCGTGCGGCGCGAGCTCTTCGCCCCTTTTTTTGCCCTGCTGCTTGCGGGATGCGCATCTTCTCCCGCACCGGTGACCGAGCGGGGGGTGTCCGATCCACCGCCGAGCGGCTACCACCGCGTGCGGGAGGGCGACACGCTTTACTCGATTGCCTGGCGCTATGGAATCGATTGGGAAGCACTTGCGCAGCGTAATCGCATTGGCCCGCCGTACACGATCCGGCCCGGTCAGCGCATACGCGTACTCGGCAGTGGCCCGCCGCATTCTGCAGCGTCCAATCCTGAGCGGGCGCCTGCGTCCGCGAACGCATCCACCGGCTCAGCGTCCCGGACGACGGCGTCGCGGACCCGCACGCGGACCCGAACGGGGACCCCAACGGGGACCCCAACGGGGACCCCAACACGGAAGGCACCACTGCCCAGCGGGCCGATTGCCTGGGATTGGCCGCTCGAGGGGGAAGTCGTGCAGGGCTTTGCGCTGACAGGGCAGCGCGTCAACAAGGGGCTAGATATTCGCGGAGCGCCTGGCGCGATGGTTCGCGCGGCTGCCCGGGGCGAAGTGGTTTATGCGGGGACGGGCCTGCGCGGACACAGCCGGCTTGTCATCGTGAAGCATGACGAAACCTGGCTCTCGGCCTACGCCCACGACGACGAGATCCTCGTCAAAGAGGGACAGCAACTGGTCGCGGGCGATCAGGTGGCACGGCTGGCCGGCGACGCGCCGCGCGTTCTGCACTTCGAGATCCGGCGCCAGGGCAAGCCTGTTGATCCGAGCGGACTGCTGCCGAAGCGCTGAGTGCTCAGCGCTCGAGGTGCTGGAGCTTGCCGTCGACACCGTCCCATTCCTCGGCGTCGGCCGGCGCATCCTTCTTTTCAGTGATGTTCGGCCAGATCTCTGCGAGTTCGGCGTTCAGTTCGATGAATTGCTGCTGGTCATCCGGAAGCTCATCTTCCGAGAAGATCGCGTCTACCGGGCATTCTGGTTCGCACAGCGCGCAGTCGATGCATTCATCGGGGTGAATGACGAGGAAGTTCGGGCCCTCATAAAAGCAGTCGACGGGACAGACCTCGACGCAGTCCGTGTGTTTGCACTTGATGCAGTTTTCGACGACGACGAAGGTCATTGCGTTTTGCTTCCGGTCTGAAGGTGAGGCGCCGGCACGAGGCTGCTGCGGCATGGAGTGCCCGGCGCGCGCATGACGAGATTGTAGGGATCGCCCGAGTGTCGTGCCAAGGGGGCGATATTGAGGGGATCAGGGGTTCTTGCCGAGGGCGCTGAGCCGATAAACAAGATCGAGCGCATCGCGCGGCGTGAGGGTGTCGGGGTCGATATCGTCGAGCGCCTCCCGAACGGGATCGGAGATGGGGGAAGCACACTCGGGCGCTGTCGGCGCAGAGGGCGGCGTGGCGAAGAGATCGGACTGCGTCGGCGAGACGCCGATCTGCAGGGCTCCGCTCTCCAACTCTGCGAGCTTGTCGCGCGCAGCGGCGATGACAGCGTCGGGCACGCCCGCGAGGCGCGCTACCTGGATTCCGTAGCTCTGGTTTGCGGGGCCTTCGGCGACAGAGTGGAGAAACACGATACGTCCGTCATGCTCGGCTGCCGTGAGGTGCACGTTGGCCACCGAGGGAACCTGATCGGCGAGCGCCGTCATCTCGAAGTAGTGCGTTGCAAAGAGCGTGAAGGCGCCGATAGAGCGCGCAATGTGATCTGCCGATGCCCAGGCGAGTGACAAGCCGTCGAAGGTGGACGTGCCGCGGCCGATCTCGTCCATGAGGATGAGCGAACGTTCTGTGGCGTTGTTGAGGATGCTCGCGGTTTCGGTCATTTCCACCATGAAGGTCGAGCGGCCGGCGGCGAGATCGTCGGAGGCGCCGATACGCGTGAAAATTCTGTCTACCGGGCCGAGACGCGCGGCGCGGGCCGGCACGAAGGCGCCTGCCCAGCCCATGAGCACGATAAGTGCCGTTTGCCGCATGTACGTCGATTTGCCGCCCATGTTCGGCCCGGTGATCACGAGCATGCGCCGGGTATCTTCGAAGTGGACATCGTTCGGAATGAAGGGATCTTCGAGCACCGATTCGACGACTGGATGACGGCCGCCCTCAATCAGCAAGCCGGGTGCTTCGCTGAGTGTGGGCCGCACGAGGTCGAGGCTGCGGGCGCGTTCGGCGAAGCAGGCGAGAACGTCGAGCTCAGCGAGATGCGCAGCAGTGTCCTGCAAGCCGAGCAGCGCGTCGCCAAGGATGTCGAAGAGCCCCTCATAAAGGTGTTTCTCGCGCGCCAGCGCGCGGGCGTGCGCAGACAGAGCCTTGTCTTCAAAAGCCTTCAGTTCGGGCGTCACGAAGCGCTCGGCGTTCTTGAGCGTCTGCCGTCGAACCCATTCGACGGGTGCGCGCTCGGCTTCTCTGCGCGGCGCCTCGAGGTAGTAGCCGTGGACGCGGTTGTATCCGACCTTGAGGCCGGCGATGCCTGAGCGTTCGCGCTCCCGCGCTTCGAGATCGACGAGAAAGGCGCTGGCGTTCTCGGACAGGCCACGGAGCTCGTCGAGCTCCGCATCGAAGCCCTGTGCAATCACGCCCCCGTCTCGTATGACTGCAGGGGGAGATTCGACGAGTGCGGACGCGAGCAGCTCGGCGATATCCGGGTGCGTTGAAATGCACGTACGCAGTACTTGCAGCCGCGGGTCCTCCACGGGATCGAGCTGGGTGCGCAGCGCCGGAATGGCCTGCAGCGCGCCACGTAGCCGCGCCAGGTCCCGGGGCGGCGCCGAGCGCAGGGCGACGCGCGAGAGGACGCGTTCGAGATCGCCGATCGGGCGAAGGCCATCCAGCACGCTCGCCTCGAGGCCCGAATGGATGAGTAGTTCGATTGCCTGATGGCGAGCGGCGATGGTCGCCTGGTCGCGAAGGGGCCGATTCAGCCAGCGCGTGAGCAGGCGGCTGCCCATGGCAGTCGCGGTGCGGTCGAGTACTCGAACGAGCGTATGTTCTCGGCTGCCATCCTGCTGCTGATCGATCTCGAGATTCCGCCGCGAAGCCGCATCGAGGAGAAGCGCCTCGTCGTGACGCTCGCGACGCAAGCCGCATAGGTGGGGCAGTGCGCCGCGCTGGGTTTCCCGGGCGTACGCAAGGAGCGCGCCGGCAGCACCGATTGCAGGGCCCAGGTCCTCACAGTCGTGGCCAGCAAGATCCTGGACGCCGAGTTGCGCCAGGAGCGCGCGGCGGCTCGCGTCGGGTTCGAAGTCCCATGGGGGTCGGGCGCGAACGGCGCCGGCCACCTGGATCGACAGCGGAGAGGCCTCGTCGTGGAGGATTTCGGCCGGGGACAGACGCTGCAGCTCGGAGGCAAGGGCATGTCTGCCCGTGACCTCGCTCACGCAGAATTCGCCGGATGAGAGGGACAGCCAAGCCAGCCCGTGGCGCTGATCGCCTGCGGTGCATACGGCGAGAAGGCGATTTTCCGCGCGTTCTTCGAGGAGCGTCTCGTCGGTCAGCGTGCCAGGGGTAACGATGCGCTGAACGCGCCGCTCTACGGGCCCCTTGCTTGTTGCCGGGTCCCCGATCTGTTCGCATATCGCCACGGAGACACCCAGGCGCACGAGCCGCGCGAGATACCCGTCTACGGCGTGATAGGGCACCCCGGCCATGGGGATGGGTTCGCCGGCGGATTGACCGCGATGGGTGAGGGTGATGTCCAGAAGATCGGCTGCGCGCTGAGCGTCGCCGTAGAACAGCTCGTAAAAATCACCCATCCGATAGAACAGCAGTTCCTCCGGATGCTCGGCCTTGATGCGCAGATATTGCTGCATCATCGGTGTGTGGCCGTCGAACTCGGAAGCCATGGGTTCCCGGGGGGCGTGCAGCGAGCGAAGCGCGGCAGTGAATCATCCGCCTCGAAGGAGCGTCAACCGTCGGGAGCGCACGCTGCTCGCAGCGAATCACGCACGGTACACTGCGCTCCTGACCTGGCTGATCTGCTGGCCCCTTCGCGCCGGGTCATGATACTGTACACGCATCCAGTCGGGCGCCCGCCCGGCAAGTAGCATTCGGCGGCTTCCGAAGTCGCCCCCGGAACGAGGTCTAGGCGAATGGCTCGGGAACCGAACGAGAACAAGGAAAAGGCCCTGCAAGCAGCGCTCTCGCAGATCGAGCGTCAGTTCGGCAAGGGCTCGATGATGCGTTTGGGGGACCGCGAGCAGATCGACATCCCCTCCATTTCTACCGGCTCCTTGGGCCTGGATATCGCGCTTGGAATCGGAGGGTTGCCGCGCGGCCGGATCGTCGAGATCTACGGACCTGAATCGTCGGGTAAGACCACGCTGACCCTGCAGGTCATTGCAGAAGCGCAGAAGCAAGGCGGCACCTGCGCCTTCATAGACGCGGAGCACGCACTCGACCCCGTCTATGCTGAGCACCTCGGCGTGAACATCGAGGATCTTCTCGTATCCCAGCCCGACACGGGTGAGCAGGCCCTCGAAATCTGCGACATGATCGTGCGCTCAGGCGCTGTCGATGTCGTAATTGTCGACTCTGTCGCCGCGCTTACGCCCAAGGCGGAAATAGAAGGCGAGATGGGTGACACCCACGTCGGCCTCCAGGCACGCCTGATGAGTCAGGCGCTGCGGAAGATGACCGCGAACATCAAGAACTCGAACACGCTTGTCGTCTTCATCAATCAGATTCGCATGAAGATCGGGGTCATGTTCGGGTCGCCCGAAACTACCACCGGCGGCAACGCCCTCAAGTTCTACTCTTCGGTTCGCTTGGACATTCGTCGTATCGGTGCGGTCAAGGACGGCGATGAAGTCACCGGTAACGAGACTCGCGTAAAGGTCGTGAAGAACAAGGTGGCGCCGCCGTTTCGGCAAACCGAGTTCCAGATCCTCTACGGGAAAGGCATCTTCCAGCGCGGTGAAATCATCGATCTCGGTGTTAAGCAGGGAATCATCGACAAGTCCGGCGCCTGGTACGCCTACAGGGGCGACAAGATCGGCCAAGGGAAAAAGAATGCGGCGGAGTTCTTGGCAGAAAATCCTGAGGTGTCGAACGAGATCGAAGCGGCTATCCGAGCGGAACTACTGCCGAATGCGCAGCAGGAGCAGGACGCCGCAGGCGACAACGTAGAAGAGCTCAATGCCGGCGCCGGCTTCTGAGCTTTCCGAGGCCGATCTGCGCCGAAAGGCGATAGGCCTCCTTGCCCGGCGTGAACACAGCCGCCGGGAATTGACACAGAAGCTCGGTCGCGGCGCTGACGCGGCCCTGGTGATGTCTGTAATAGATGCGCTCGCGGAAGAAGGACTTCAATCAGACACGCGCTGCGCCGAGATGATTGTCTTTGCTCGCATCGAGCGGGGGCACGGGCCCTTGAGAATCCGATCCGATCTGCGCGACGTCGGGATCGGCCCGGAGACAGTGGAACACTTGCTCGAGGCTGAGGAAGATCACTGGGAGGAACGGCTCCTGAAGCTGGTCGAAAGGCGGTACAGGGGCGAGGCGCCCGCAGACGCACGCGACTGGTCCAAGCGGGCGCGCTTTCTTGCCTCGCGTGGCTTTCCTGAGGGGCTGGTTCGTCGCGTTCTCGGCGATCCCCCGCGCTGACGGCCGCCCTGGCCCTCGTTTATAATCCGCGTCCGGTCGCATGTACGCGCCGGAATTGCGGGTTTATCCCGCTGAGACTTCGCCCGCGCCCGGCCTCTGGTCCGAGGTCCGGCATCATGCTGGTGCTCGCGCCGCGCCCGGCGGGATAGCCCTTTCGCGATCGCTTCTACTAAGGCCTGACCATGAAAAGCGCCGATATACGCCGCACCTTTCTCGAGTACTTCGAGGCCGAGGGCCATACGGCGGTCGCGAGCAGCCCGCTAGTTCCTGGCAATGATCCGACCCTCCTGTTCACGAATGCCGGCATGGTGCCGTTCAAGGACGTGTTCACGGGGCGGGAAAAGCGTGACTACGTTCGTGCGACCAGTTCGCAGCGGTGCGTTCGTGCAGGCGGCAAGCACAACGATCTCGAGAACGTCGGGTACACCGCGCGACACCACACGTTCTTTGAAATGCTCGGCAATTTCAGTTTTGGCGATTACTTCAAGGCCGAAGCAATACGTATGGCGTGGACGCTGCTGACCGAGCGCTTCGGGCTGCCGGTCGACCGCCTTTGGGTGACCGTTCACGACTCCGATGACGAGGCCGAGCGCATCTGGATCGAAGAGATCGGTGTGCCGGCCGACCGAGTCACGCGCCTTGGTGATGCAGACAATTTCTGGTCCATGGGAGATACCGGCCCTTGTGGCCCGTGCTCGGAGATTTTCTACGACCACGGTCCGGAGGTCTGGGGTGGTCCCCCGGGGACGCCTGAAGAAGATGGTGACCGTTACGTCGAAATCTGGAATCTCGTCTTCATGCAGTTCGAGCGGGCTGCCGATGGGACCATGACCGATCTTCCGCGACCGAGCGTCGACACCGGCATGGGCCTTGAGCGCATCTCGGCGGTGCTTCAAGGCGTCCACTCGAACTACGACATCGATCTGTTCCGGAATCTGATCGCCGCAGTGGCGTCGGCTACGGGCACCGAAAGTCCAGACGAGGCACGTGCCGCATCTTTGCGCGTCATTGCTGATCACATCCGTTCGGCCTGCTTCCTGGTGGTCGACGGCGTCTTGCCAGGCAACGAGGGACGTGGCTACGTACTGCGCAGGATCATTCGCCGTGCCCTTCGCCACGGGCACAAGCTCGATTGCTCAGACCCTTTTTTTTACGCCCTTGTTGCGCCCCTCGTCGCTGAGATGGGCGAGGCTTATCCGGAGCTCGCGCGCCAGCAGGCGCACGTCGAGCGCGTGATCGCTCAGGAAGAGGAGCAGTTTGCTCGCACCCTTGCGACTGGTATGAGCGTATTCGAGGAAGAGGTCGCCAAGCTGGAAGGAAACATGATTCCGGGCGCGGTGCTGTTTCGTCTCTACGACACCTACGGCTTCCCGCTCGATCTCACGGCAGACATCGCGCGCGAGCGCGAGCTGGGCGTGGACGAAGCCGGTTTTAATGCCGAGATGGAACGCCAGCGCGCTCGTGCGCGCGCCGCGAGTCGATTCTCGACTCGTGATGGCGACGCCATCCAGGTCGAATCCGATACAGAGTTTGCGGGTTACGAAGACATCGATGCCGATGGCCGCGTTACCGGCCTGTTCCGCGTAGATGAAGGCGGCGCACGCACGCGGGTTGACGTGCTTGAGTCGGGCCAAACCGGCATCGTCGTGCTCGATCGGACGGCGTTCTACGCAGAATCGGGGGGGCAGGTAGGCGACGCCGGCGAGATAGAGGCGGCCGGTGGCCGTTTCAGCGTCGCGGACACGCAACCCGCAGGAGGTGCTCACCTGCATCATGGTATCGTCGCGGAAGGTGCGCTGCGCGTCGGCAATCGAGTTCGTGGCTTCATCGACCGCGGGCGGCGCACGTGTGTTGCGCTCAATCACTCGGCGACACACCTGCTGCACGCGGCGCTTCGTGAGGAACTTGGAGATCACGTCGAGCAGAAGGGTTCCCTGGTCGCCCCTGATAAGCTCCGCTTCGACTTTTCGCACTACCAAGCGGTGGAGCCGGAGCAGCTCGCGCGCATCGAGGCGCGGGTGAATGAGCAGATCTGGCGTAACTCTGCTGTCGAGACTGAACGCATGGGCTTCGACGCTGCACGCGCGCGCGGCGCCATGGCGCTCTTCGGCGAAAAGTACGGCGATGAAGTGCGTGTCCTCACCATGGGTGAGGGTTTCTCGGTCGAACTGTGCGGCGGCACCCACGTGCGCCGTACCGGCGACATCGGCTTGCTGCGTGTGACGTCCGAGCAGGGCATCGCCAATGGTGTACGCCGTATTGAAGCCGTTACCGGCCCCGGCGCCGTCCAGCTGATGGATGAAACCGATGCGATCGTTCGCAGCGCAGCAGACACCCTGAAGACCTCGCGCGAGGACCTTGGCAAGCGCGTCGCGGCACTCATTGAGCAGAACCGCGCGCTCGAAAAGCAGCTCGCTCAACTCGAAGGCAAGCTCGCCGCGGCGCGCGGTGACGAACTCTCGTCCGCGGTGGTCGAGGTTGCCGGGGTGCCCGTCCTCGCGACAGCGATCGAAGGCGCTGATCCGAAGTCGCTGCTGACGACCCTCGACCAGCTCAAGAACAAGCTCGGCAGCGGTGTGGTCGTGCTTGGAACGGTGCATGACGACAAGGTCGCACTCATTGCCGGCGTCACCAAGGACCTTACAGACCGCGTCAACGCGGGCGACGTAGTGAAACACGTCGGCGAGCAGACCGGCGCACGCGGCGGTGGCCGTCCCGACATGGCGCGGGCCGGGGGCGGTGATCGCCCCGAAGCGTTGCCCGCGGCGCTGGAGTCGGTGCGCGACTTCGTCGCGAGCGCACTGGCCTGACGCGACCGTGAGACTTCTCGTTCAGAAATTCGGCGGTACGTCCGTCGGGACCGTCGAGCGCATCGAGGCGGTCGCCGATCGCGTCGCCCACCATCACCAGGCTGGCGATCGAGTCGTTGTGGTCGTGAGCGCCATGAGTGGTGAGACCAATCGCCTGACGGCCCTTGCGCAGGGCATCGATCCCGCGCCGCCTGCGCGGGAGATGGACGTGCTTCTCGCGTCGGGGGAGCAAGTGTCGATCGCGCTGCTATCCATGGCGCTCGCCAAGCGAGGCCTGAGCGCGCGCTCGTGGCTCGGCCATCAGGTCGCGATTCGCACGGATGACCGCCACGGCCGCAGCCGCATTGAGCAGATCGACACGAGCGCCCTGAACGCGAGCGTGGAGGGCGGCTGCATTCCGGTTGTCGCGGGCTTCCAGGGCGTGGATGCACATGGCGACGTGACCACGCTGGGACGCGGCGGATCGGACACCACAGCCGTAGCGCTGGCCGCCGCGTTACGCGCTGACGAGTGCCAGATCTACACGGACGTGACGGGCGTCTTCACGACTGACCCACGGGTGGTTGGCAACGCGAGACGACTGGAGCAGGTGACCTTCGAAGAAATGCTCGAGCTCGCCTCGCTGGGATCAAAGGTTCTGCATCCGCGATCCGTGGAGTTTGCAGGGAAGTACGGCGTGCCGCTCAGGGTGCTGTCGAGTTTCGAGGACGGTGAAGGCACGTTGATCGTGCCGGAAGGAGAGGGTGCGATGGAGAAGCCTGTCATTTCTGGCATCGCGTTCGCGCGCGACGAAGCGAAGATCAACGTTCAGGGCGTACCAGACCTCCCCGGTATCGCGTCGCGCGTACTGGGGCCGGTCAGTGCACGCGGCGTTGAGGTCGACATGATCGTCCAGAACATCGGTGAAAGCGGAAACACCGATTTCACTTTCACCGTGAAGCGCGCCGACTACGCAGCTGCGATGGCAGTCGTGGAGGCGGCTGCGGTTGAGATGGGTGCAGCGGGCGTGCGAGGCGACGATCGCATCGTCAAGGTATCCGCCGTTGGGGTTGGCATGCGCTCGCACGCAGGCGTTGCAACACGGATGTTCGACGCGCTCGCGGCTGAGGGCATCAACATTCAGATGATCTCGACGTCAGAGATCAAGATATCCGTCGTACTTGACGAGAAGTACCTGGAACTTGCGGTGCGTGCGATCCACGACGCTTTCGACCTCGAAAAAGAGCCCGAAGAAGAAGACTGACGGTGCAGATTCCGACGATGTGCATGGACTATGTGCGTGGGGCGCGTCAACATGCAGTTCACAACTGTTAGCGTATACGATCGGAACGCGGAGGAGCGTTTACAGTTCGCGTGCGACGGCGGAGGCTGCTTTGGATGAGTAATGCGGAGGTAAAGCTATGCTGATTCTTACGCGGCGCGTCGGCGAAACGCTCATGATCGGGGATGAAATCACCGTCACGGTGCTCGGCGTAAAGGGCAATCAGGTACGCGTTGGCGTGAACGCGCCCCGGGACGTGGCCGTGCATCGCGAAGAAATCTATCAGCGGATTCAGGTGGAAGACGAAGCCCCCGCGGCCGCTTCGAGCGCAGGCCGCGGAGAGGGTTGAGCGCGATTACTGCTCGGCCGCTGTCCTGCGGTCTTCATTCCAGTACGACTGACACGGCACCTTCGAGCGATCACAGCGGTCCGCGTAGCGACGTGCAATATCCGACACTTCCATCATCAGGCCGCCCTCCAGCGTAGTCGGCTCCAGCCCCAGTTCAAGAAAGCAGTTGTTCTCGACGTAAAGATCGTTTTCATCGGCTTCGTGGCGTGGATTGGTAACGTTCGAACAGGGCGTACCGGTCATGTCAGAAACCATCGCCGCCAGATCACGCACGCGATGCGTTTCTGTCATTTGATTGAAAATTTTCACCTTGTCTCCCGCATCCGGCGGGTTCGTCAGCGCCAGTTCCACGCACTTGACCGTGTCAGTGATATGGATGAACGCGCGCGTTTGCCCTCCCGTTCCATGCACGGTCAAGGGGATCTCGAGCGCGGCCTGCATCAGGAAGCGATTTAGCACGGTGCCGTAGTCGCCGTCGTAATCGAAGCGATTCAGCAAACGCTCGTCTCGTGAGGTTTCGGGGGTGTTGGTGCCCCACACGATGCCTTGATGCAGGTCCGTGACGCGGATGCCGTCGTTCTTGTTGAAGTACGCGAAGAAGAGCTGATCTTGAGTCTTGGTCAGGTGATAGATACTGCCGGGGTTCACCGGGTAGAGGATTTCGCGTTCTTCGTGCGAGCCATCTTCGCGTTCGACCTGAACCTTGAGGTAACCCTCCGGGATCTTCATGCCGGCGGAGCCATAGCCGTAGACGCCCATGGTACCGAGGTGGACCAGGTGAATATCCCGGCCCAGCTCGGCGATTGCGCAGCAGACGTTGTGGGTTGCGTTCAGATTGTTGTCGACCGTGTAACGTTTGTGCCGCGGCGATTTCATGGAGTACGGCGCGGCGCGCTGCTCCGCGAAGTGCACAATCGCGTCGGGCTCGAAGGCTTCAAGATCGTCGCGGAAGGCGTCGTAGTCCTGCGCGATATCAACCATCGCGAAGCTGATGTCGCGATTGGACACCTCCTTCCAAGCGCGCAATCGCGTCTGGATGTCCTGGATCGGCGTCAGGGACTGCGCGCCCAGCTCTGCATCGATCCTCCGGCGTGAGAGATTGTCGATGATCCGGACGTCATGGCCCTGCGCAGATAGATGAAGCGCTGTGGGCCAGCCGCAAAACCCGTCTCCCCCCAGAACGACGACCTTCATGTACGACTCCCTTGCTGCCGGTGCGCGAATTGCACGTGGTTTTGGTTGCCGACCACCCCGGGACAAAGGTGCGAGGCGGGCAACTGCGCCGCGATTATGCACCGATGCTCGTCGGTAAGCTGTGAGATAGCCCTTGGAAGCGTTTCCCGGCTGGGCAGGGCGTTGCAGCGTGTTATTATCGCGCGTCGCTGGAGAGTTGGCCGAGTGGTCGAAGGCGCTCCCCTGCTAAGGGAGTATGGGTTAAAAGCCCATCGAGGGTTCGAATCCCTCACTCTCCGCCAAGTTCGCGATAGGGCGTCGATATCGGCACACTTTTTGGGAGACGATCCAGTGCTTTGCTCGCTTACGGTGCGCGAAGTGGCGGCCGCGCTTCAAAGGGACGCCGCGTTTTGCCCCAAAGTCCAGCGCGATAAGACGGCTTCTCCTTCATTGGCAGGTGTTTATCTGCGGTTGAGACGTGGATGTGGGATGCGCGTCACGTTGGCGCGGGTTGTGCATTCAAGAAGCGATGCTATAGTTACGAGCCTTTACAGGAGGTGGCGGTCTGCCACCGCCACGGGTTGCACTCAAGCTCAATGCGAGGGAATGCTCTTATGAAGTCCAGATTTCTGGCTGCGACGATAGCTCTGGCCACGGCTGTTGCTCCGGCTTACGTAAACGCGCAGGCATCCGGGACCGCCGGCGGTGGCGCTGCCGCAGGCGGTGGTACGACCATCGCTGGCATGTCCGTGGCAACGGCGGTCGCAGCCGGGCTCGGGGTCGTCGTGCTTGGCGCGGTTGTGGCAGATGCTGTTGACGATGATGACAACGACGCGCCGGCTCCGATCGACCCTGTTGACCCAATCGACCCGCCTCCCGATACGACAACTTCTACGGTTTCTACGACGTCTACGACCTCCACGACCTCCACGACCTCTACGACTTCGACTACTTCAACGAACTGACCAAGCTTTGTGACCGCTGCGGTGCGCGGCGAGCTCTTCGGAGCTCGCCCAACAGCGTTGGTCTTCTTATTCTCTGCGTTTCTCAGCGTTTCGGCGAAAGGGTCCGACTTCGGCGTAGTTGGGACGTTGGATATGCCAACGGCACGGATGCGCGGCGACGGCGCGCTAACTGTCACATCGGCTCAGCAAGACACGTCAGATATCTATTCCCTCACCTACCAAGCGCTACCATGGATGGAGGCCAGTTTTCGATATACGGTCTTTAATCCTGGTGATAAACGCGGCGTAAAGGATTTTCAACGCGATCGGAGCTTCGAGGTAAAGGCGAAGCTGCTCGACGAAGGGCAACGGCGCCCTGCTGTTGCCGTAGGCATCAGGGATATCTTCGGCACAGGAGTTCTTGCTGGAGAGTACCTCGTAGCGTCGAAACGCATAGGATCCGTCGATGTGACCGCCGGTATTGGATGGGGCCGTTTTGCGGAGCGGAACACGATCGACAACCCGCTAGAATTGATCGACGAGCGTTTGGGTGAACGCAAAGGCTTCGTCGCCGGCGATCAAGGGCAGCCGCTTGAAGGCACGTTCTTCCGCGGTCCGAAGGCCGGCTTTTTCGGAAGTCTCGAATGGGAGCTTCCGCGCTGGAACATAACGCTGCTGGGTGAAATGAGCAGCGATAGGAATGAGCGCGAGATTCGCAACCGTTACTTCGATGACACAAGCCCCTTCAACTACGGCATCCGCTGGACACCGGCGCCAGGGCTACAGCTCACGGCTAGTCATCAATTGGGCCACGACTTTGCGCTCTCGGTGTCTGCCCAGCTCGATACGCTCGCAGACGTTGTGCCGAAGCGTCCGCCATCGTTCATCTCGTCATCAGAGCCGCGATCGGTTTCCGGACGTTCCGACAGCATCCAGCTCGGAAGATGGTACGACCGACTGCTTTACGACATTGAGCGGTCGGGCCTGCTTCTACTGTCTGCAAAGCTCGAAGACAACGCGACGACGGCTTGGCTGGAGATCGAAAACCTCGATTTTGCGTATCCAGCGGACGCGGTACGTCGTGTTCTTTCCTTCGCGGAGGTCCATCTTCCGCGATCCGTGAAGACTGTGAACGTGGTCCTGCAGGATGACGAGATCGTGGCGGCAACTATCAGCTACGCGCGGAGAAGCGGAACAAAACTGGCTAGTGAAACTACATGGGACGGCGATTCGATATCCGTCCTTCCGAGCCGCAGGATGGTTTCGAACCCCCAATTCCGAACGAAGTTCCGTATTCCCAACCTTGCGACCAGCGTGAACGTTTCATCGCGCTTTCAGCTCATGGATCCGGATGACCCGCTGAGATATCAGATTTTCGCGAGCATTGGGGCGGCCGCTGACCTTGGACGAGGTTTCTACCTCCGTGGCGCCTTTTCGGTGGATCTCTACAACGACTTCGAGGACATCGATCGTGCATCCAATTCAGAGCTCCCGCGAGTGCGCTCACTGGTTGCGAGCTACCTGCAGGAAGGTGATACCGGAATCGCTTCACTCTTTCTCGAGAAGCGAGGAATGCTGTCTGATGAGATTGCGTTCAGGGGCTACGCCGGAATTCTCGAAGATATGTATTCCGGTGTCGGCGGCGAGGTATTGTGGCGCCGTCATGGATCGCGAATCGCTTACGGGGCGAACGTCAACTGGGTAAAGCAGCGGGACTTCGATCGACTCTTCTCGCACCGTGATTACGAGGTCACTACGGGCCATCTCTCGGTCTATTGGGCTTCTCCGATTGCAGGGTACGACTTTGCAGTTCATGCGGGTCGGTTCCTTGCGCGAGATATAGGTGCTGCTTTCGAACTGCGGAGGTCGTTCGACAACGGCTGGATGATCGGACTCTTCGCGACCTTCACGGACGTTCCGTTCGACGAGTTCGGCGAGGGTAGCTTCGACAAGGGAATGTTCTTCCGGATCCCATTCAATTCCTTCGTGGGCGGGAACACGCGTGCGACCTACAACACGCGCTTGAGACTCCTGCAGCGCGATGGTGGTCAACGGTTGGAGGATTTCGGGACCACCCTGTGGTGGGACGCGAGAACTTCGCGGGTGGACGCTCTGGTTCGAAATCGAGCTCGCATGGTTCCGAACTGATGATAAGAGTTCTGCTGTTTTTCCCGGCTTTGCTAGGGCTGGTTGCCTGCAGCGTATCCTTCCCACAAGCAGAAGCGATCATTTCGCTGGTGCGTAAGCCTGCGACTGTCGATGATGCGTTGGCGCCGTACCGCTGGGAGTTGACGTGGCTGGGTGATGTCATCCCCGTCTACGCAGTTGCCGTACCGGGAGCTACGGTCTTTGCCAACGCTGATGAAGTCCTGGTTGTCTACGCGGATGGATTCGTCAGCAAGGCTTCCGGTTTTCTCCCCTACGGCAGAGAAGCGACGGTAGAACGCGACGGAGAAGACTTCTTGATGTCGATCAATGGATCACGCGCTGAGATCGTCCGCTGCCAGCCCTGGACCAGTGCCGAGGTAGAGAATGGCGGCGTCCTGCGTTTACAGACGTGCCCCGAGCTTCGATCGCCGAATCGTGAATCCCTTAATGGTTCGGGCGAGATTCGAAGATTGGTTTTCAGTATCCACCCTGACTATCCCCCGTTAGAGCTCGTCAAAGTTCAAGAAGGACCAGAATCGTGACCATAAGCACGAGCGCCAAGAATGCCCCTGAGCGCGTTCGTCGATACCCGGCCCGAGCGGTTCTGAGATTCGCGCGCCTGGGTCTGATGTTCGTTGCGGCGATGTGCTCGCAAACATTTGCGCATGCGCAATCTGGTTTCGCTGGAGGCTTGCCGGGGGCACTTTCGCCGGCGCTGCTTCAACAGCTCTCCACGATGTCGCCCGAACAGGCGCAGATCCTGGCACGGCAATACGGTATCGATCTCAGCGCCTACGGCGTCGGCGATCTCACCGGAGGCAGCGGGGGGCTCGCGACGCGCGGCGTACCGATACAGCCGGCTTCGGCAGGGACTGCGAGTTCGTCGTTCGAGGATCTGCTGCAGCGCGCGCGGCTGCGAGGCGATCTATCAGACGAAGATGCGGCTGAACGCATCGAAGCGCTGGAACCCTCTGCCCGTTTCGGACTCGACTTCTTTCGCGCGGAAGTCAGCACATTCTCTCCGGTCGACAACGTCCCGGTCCCGTCGGACTACGTTCTCGGTCCGGGCGATTCCGTCGATGTCTACTTCGTTGGCCGTGAGGCACGCCAGACGTACCTGGAGGTAGATCGAGCGGGCGATGTCATCATCCCGGAGCTGGGCCGTGTAGCCGTTGCCGGATTGACGTTCGATCAGGCCTCGAAGCTGATTCGTCAGCGTGTCGCCAACGAGTTGATAGGCGTCGAGGTGCTCGTGGGTGTAGGGCGCCTGCGGGCTATCAATGTGATGCTCGCAGGCGAGGTCAGAGTGCCGGGTGCTAGGGCCCTCTCCGCGTTCTCGCGCGTAACGCACGCGCTGTTTGCAGCCGGTGGCGTATCCGATATCGGGAGTCTCAGACGCATCGCGGTAAAGCGCGGGGGAGAGACGGTAGCAACGTTCGACGCCTATGAGCTCCTGCTCGCTGGCAATGCGGCGAATGATGTGCAGCTGCGTGATGGTGACGTGGTGTTCGTGCCGCCGGTCAAATCCATGGCCGCCGTAAGCGGATTGGTGCGGAGACCCGCAGTCTACGAAATCGTCTCGGATTCCAGCCTCGCAGATCTGCTTGAGATGGGCGGTGGCCTTACCGCGAGAGCACTTTCCAGAAGCGCCCAGCTTGAACGGCAGAATCCCTTGGGCGTACCAGAGATTCAGCCCATCGAGCTCAGTGACGCTTCACTCAGGGCGATTGCAGTAAGAGGCGGCGATCATCTCCGCGTGTTGGAGGCAGCGGACCGTTTTGCCAACAGACTCACGCTCCGAGGCGCAGTCCAGCGTCCCGGGGTCTATGGCTATCGAGTCGGGATGCGCGTCAGTGATCTGGTCGGCGATGCAGCAGCCGATCTGGCGACCGAAGTTGATTATCAATATGCCCTGATTGTCTCGACGGACCTGGCTTCGGGAGAGGTGGACGTTCGGCAGTTCAGTCCGGCGGACATGCTCGCAGGTAAGGGAACCGACTCTGACCCGGAACTCCGCCCCAGGGACGAAGTCCTTTTGTTCTTCAATACGGCGGCAAGCGCGATTCAGGCGATCAAGAACCGTGCAGATGAGCTGGGCGAAGATGCCGATCCAGAAGCCTCTCCCGTCGAAGGTGAGGACATGGCACGCGATCAATCGGAGGCAGCAGTCGACGATCGCGCAGAGTCGCTCGCCGCATCCGATGGCGGGAACGTGGGTTCGCCAGTTGATGGTATGCAATTGGAGCTCGGGTTCGCTGAACTACAAGCGCTCGAACTGCAGCGTCTCATCGAATCTCAACGTCGGGATCGCGAACGCCCTGTTGCGAGGCAGGAACTGCTCGAGCCAGTCATTGCAAGGCTTGAAGCACAGGCATCCCCGTCAGCGCCGGTTCGGGTGGTAACGGTCGACGGTGCGGTTCATGCGCCCGGGAATTATCCGCTTGGCGTCAAAGACACGGTTTCCGATCTTCTCGCCGCTGCCGGCGGGCTACGCGGCGAAGCATTCACGCGGGAGCTGGAGCTGCAACGAGTCGTGTTGGATAGCGAGGGCGTGGCGGGGATTCGCTCATTCAGGATCAGTGGCGAGGAAGTCGGATCTCTGGGATTGGGTTTCCAGCTCGAGAGCCGGGACCGGCTTATGGTTCGCGCCGTCCCCGATTGGCGCCCAGAGGATGTCGTTTCGGTGTCGGGTGAGGTCAGATTTCCGGGTGAGTACAGGATTGCGCCGGGCGAGACCGTTGGCGAGTTGCTGCAGCGGGTAGGAGGGCTGACGCCGAACGGTTTCGCCTCTGGGGCCGTGTTTACGCGGGCGAGCGTCGCGGAGCGAGAAGAACGTGAAACTGAACGCTTTATCCGCGAGTTGCGTCGCAGCGCAGCCGCTTCGACGCTGACGCTCGAGGCATCTTCTGTCGACATCGCCGGAATCGAAGAGCTGGTCTCGTCGCTGCGCGAGTTGCCGACGAGAGGGCGAATGGTCGTCGACCTTCCTCGTGTGCTGCAGGGTGACCCGTCGGCCGACCTCGTCCTTCAGGACGGTGACGAGATCCTGGTGCCGCCGCTGACCCGCTCAGTGACCGTCGTCGGCGAAGTTCAGCATCCTGGGACGTTCAGGTTCCAAGAGTCATTCAGGTACGAAGACTACCTCGCCCTTGGCGCGGGCGTTACCCGCCGCGCTGACGTTAAGCGTATGTATGTGCTGCACGCCAATGGCGAGATTTCGCGGCTGGGCGGTCGGAGCTGGTGGAGATTCGAACTCGGCGATCAATCGATACGTCCCGGAGACACGATTATCGTCCCGATCAACACCTCCTACCGCGACACGCTCGAGTATTGGAAGTCGATCACGCAAATCGTCTATCAGACTGGCATTGCTGTAGCCGCGATTCTGCAACTGACCAATGATTGAGTTTTTGCGACCTTCACATCTTCGGCGCTATACGGGCGTTCGCGCATGAGCACCCAAGTCAGTAGCGGGTCGGAGGCTGTCGCGGCCAGGATCGAAGCTCCCCGTTGGAGCTCGATTGCTGTAGCCGGCTTGGTGCTCTTCCTGTTCGGTGGGCTTCTCGGCCTTCTGATTGCGATCTTTCTCGCGGTCGCAAGAACGAGGGGTGGGGCGCTATCCGAGGGCGTGCCGCGCGCAGTTTCTGCGGGCGAGTTTGCGGGTGCTCAGCGACTCGCGACCTTCTCGTCGACCGCTGTTGCTGTATTCCTGATCTTGGACTTGCTCGCCATCGTCTGTGCCCAGTACGTGGGAGGCATGCTTTACGCCTTTGGTGCTTCGAGTTTCGCGCTAAGCGATCAGCCTATGAATCTCGCGCACTCGATGATCGAGGCCCGACTGTTCGATGGCCTGCCGTGGATGCTCCTTGCGCTGTCTCTCATGTGGCTGGGTGGACGTTATGCGCGCCTTTCGGGAGGCGCGGATCTTCCGATCAATCCAGCGATCCGCGCTGTGCTCGCGACTGCGATGCTCGAATGCACCTACTCGATTTTTGTAACCACAGACATGCCCCAGGCCGCGATTCTGATCGACTGGAGCGCTGTGTTCTTTCTTCTCTACGGAGCCAGGGCCCTAGGGCGAGCGTTACTGAAGAGATTTGGCGTTCTCGACGATTGCGTTGTGCTCGTTGGCGATGACGCGGCCGTTGGACGCTCTTCGCGTGATTTCTCTGAGCGAAAGGGCGCGTCATTGCGTTGTCTCGATGCAACCCTCCGCGCAGATGATCCGGCGTTGCAAGCGCTGACCGCAGACTTGCGCCAATACACCGACGGAACGCCGCTCATCGTTCTTTGTGCCCCCCCGGATGAACTGACTGCTGCGCTGAGAACCGCCCGCTGGGTCGAGTCGCAGGGGGTTGCTTGCGGGCTGAGTGTCGATCTAGGTGATGCGGGTCGTGATGGGTTAGGTGACGACGCCTCGCTCTCCGAAGGGGTCTTGCTTCTGCAAGGGCGACTTCGGGCTCAGCGTACTGGGCAGCGTCTCGCAAAGTGGATGTTCGATAGGTGCGGTGCGCTCGTAGGACTTGTTCTGTTCGCGCCTGTCTTCGTCGTGCTCGCATTCATCGTTCGACTCGATGGCGGCCCAGCACTGTTCGTTCATGAGCGAGTCGGGCGAGGAGGCGCTCGCTTCAAGTGCCTCAAGATTCGATCGATGTGCCGGGACGCGGACGCCGTACTTGCCGATCTCCTCGCAAGAGATGAACGCGCTCGAGCGGAGTGGGAGCGCGATTTCAAGCTCAAGCAAGACCCTCGCATTACGCGGGTCGGGCGTTTCCTCAGGCGGACGAGCCTCGACGAGATTCCGCAGTTCCTGAATGTCTTGAAAGGCGAGATGAGTCTGGTGGGGCCGAGGCCGATTGTTGAACAGGAGCTGAGAGACTTCTATGGCGAGTCGGCCGCCGCGTACATGAGCGTCAAGCCTGGCCTTACCGGGCTCTGGCAAGTGTCGGGAAGAAACGACCTCAGCTACGAAGAGAGGGTTTCGCTCGATACCGAGTACGCACGCAAGTGGTCACTCGGCATGGATGTTCTGATCATGTTGAAGACTCTTGAGACGATGATGCAGCGACGCGGAGCGTATTGATGGTGCAGCCAGACACCGATCCAGTGGGATCACCAATGCCCGCCACTGACGACTATGACCTTGTGGAGCTCGTCGAGCTGATCTGGGCTGCGCGAGTCTGGATTCTGTTCGCTTGCGTTCTTGGGTGCGTGCTGGCTTTTCTTGCGCTCGACCGACTCCCCCAGGCGTATCGCGCGCATGCGTTGCTTGCGCCGGCCGACGAGCTGTCTACTCGTGGGCGGCGTGGGTTGGAGGGGGTTTCCGGTCTTGCTGGCCTGGCTGGCCTTGCAATCGGAGGCGCGGTGTCCGTCTCCGAGCCGCAGCGTGGGATCGAAGTACTTCAATCTCGATCCTTTCTTATCGACTTTGTTCAGCGTCGAGACCTCTCCGTGCCGTTGATTGCGGCCGAATCGTGGGACGCAGACAACGCGAAGATCAGGATGGATTCATCGATCTACGATGAAGAGGGGGGAGTCTGGTTGCTGGGCGAGTCTGCGAATCGACCGCCGGAGCCGACGCGACTGGAGACGTATGCAGCCATCTCGGACGCCCTGGCGGTAGCGACCAACCCCGACACCGGGTTCATAACGGTCTCCTTTGATCACGTTTCTCCGGTCTTCGCGAAGCAGGTTGTCGACTGGTTGATCTCTGATCTGAACGAGACGATGCGCGAGGCTGAACTCCGGGAGGCGGCGCGAGCGCTCGAGTATCTCGAGGTTCAGATATCTCAGACGTCGCTGGCGGAGCTTGAGGCCGCACTTTTTCAGTTGGTGCGAGAGCAGCACGAGCGCATGATGCTCGCGAAGGTGCGTCCAGAATTCCAGTTCGAGGTCGTCGATCCTGCAGTAGTCCCAGAGGAGCCGGCTGGTCCGCACCCCTATCTCGTCGCGGTTGCGATAGTGTTTGTCACCCTCGCTCTTTCGATCATCGCCATTCTGACGGTCGGGCACTTGCGGAGAATCGGGTGACGCAGCGATCGCGCTGCACGTGCCGACTGATCCGGTAGCGGAAATGCATAGCGCTTACAAGGTGTCCATTGAGCGCCGAGTCGCAGAGCTCGGCGTTCTCTACGCGTGCGTGTTCTTTCTGAGTGCGGTAGCACTCGACGTTCCTCAGGTGGCGGTGTTGATCGCCGCGTTCGGGTTTGTGGTCTACGTGGCGCGCTGCGTGATGCTCCGCCGGGTCGGCGTGATCGCGCTCCTGTTTGCTTTGGCGTTGGGGCTTTTCGTGGTGCACGCCGCGGTCAGCGGAGGCTTCGTCTTGAGTTCTCTGTTGAGTACCCGGTTCTATGATGGCGAGGGGAGGTTGCTGCTCGCGTATTTACCTCTGTTCGCGTTCTTCGCCGTTCCGGAGGGCGCGCTCACGCATTCGAACATTGAGCGTATCGCGAAGTTCTTGTTCTTCGTCTCTCTATGTCTCTTGCCGGTTTACGCGTTTGGCTATTCAGCGGCGCTTCATGGGAGCCACCACGCAGCGGGCTTTGCGTCCGCGTCGATCTGTATCGTCATGTATTCGCTATGGGCCCAGGAACAACGCACATGGCAGTTCGCTGGCATGATCGTGGCTGCCGTGCTGCTGCTGTTTGCGAACTCGCGAAGTTCCATCCTCGCCTTTCTTCTCGCGTACCTCGCACGCAACCTCGGGGTCTTCGTGTCTCCGAAGCGCTTGGCCTTGCTCGGCCTCGTCCTCGTCTCGCTCGTGGGGTTCTGGAGCCAAGCTTCGCCTTACACCTTTGCACGGTTTCAAGTGCTACTCGAGCCACAGCTATATAGGGACATCATTGCGCAGATAGACCTGTCTTCCGGTGTGGGAATCGAGGCAACTGAAAATACTGAACTCACGGGCGGGAACTACAACGTACTTACGCGAATCAGACTTTGGGTGCGGGCTGTCGGCATCTTCCTGGAGTCACCGCTCTTCGGGATGGGAGCATTCAGGTTCAACGATCCGATCGAAACCTATCGCTCCTTGGTGCCCGGTGTTGCGGTCTTCGAGACTCGATCGATCGACATTTCTGTGTTCACTGCACACAACTCCTACTTCCAGCTGCTCTCTGAAGTCGGCCTGATTGGCACACTGGTGTTTCTACTCCCCTGGGGCATGTCCTTCCTGATCCTCGCGCGCACGGAAGTTGTTCGAGCCATGCCGATTCAGCGCGCCTTGCGAGAGATCGGAATGCTCCATGTGTTGTTCGTGAGTGCTGGGGCTATCGCTGGCCATCTGCTGGCGGCTCCTTCTGCGCTTTATTGGTGTTTGCCTTGGATGGTGCTAGCGCTTCGTTTTCAGAGTTCGGGGCAGGTTCAGAGGGCAACCGAGTGAAGATTGCGCTGGTTTCCGGTGAGGTCCCGTCTAGCACCGCCGGAGGGATTGCAACCGTCGTAGCGGCTTTGGGGCCGCGTTTGAGCGAGAGAGGGCATGTCGTCGACTACTACTGCTCCGCGAAGTTCGAGTCGACAGGGTTCGATGCAACCTACGTGAATCAGTGGGGGCCACATCCGGTTCACGACGTCTCTTTCGGTCTCAGCTTCAAGCAATTGGGGCACGTGCTCGAACGCTATGACGTCGTCGACTTCCACTTGCCGAACGCGCGTGGACCTTTGTTGTTCTCGGCCCAGTTGGATATGCCCAAGCTTGCGACTCTTCATACGACGTCGCTGGGGTACCGCGACCGCGTCTACAGAAGGCTGGCGTTTGAGCATCTCGCGCCGAATGAGCGTCGTCAGAAACGTGGCTTCATAAACATTGCTATTGCCCTCGAGCGCCGTGCGTTACGACGAGCGACGTTGGTGAACTGTGTTGCAGACAACGTATTCGATGAAGCGATCAATGGTTACGGCCTCGAGAACGTGGTCCGCACCCGGAAGGGCGTCGACTCACGTGCCACTGTAGAACGACATGCGGGCCCCCGGGCCGCGGATGCCCCTTTCGTATTCGTTGGCCGATTGGTCGCGCAGAAGGGACTCTTCGATCTTCTTGCTGCTGTGCATCAGGGCGCAATCGGGCGCAGGCTGGAGATCGTCGGAGATGGACCCTTGCGGCCGCAACTAGAGGCCTACGCGACCAGATTCGGGCTCAACGTATCGTTTGCTGGGTTTCGCGAGCGGCGTGAAGTGGACGCGAGGCTTGCCGATGCGCGCGCGATCGTCATTCCTTCCTTGTATGAAACACAGCCCATGGTTGCGTTCGAGGCCGCAGCGTTGGGGTTACCGATCATTGCGTACGCTGGCGCGGCGGTGGGCGATGCGGTTCCGCCGCAAGCGGAACGTCTTACGCAGATCGATACGGGAGACGTCTCGGCGCTTGCGGCCGCTCTTCGAGAGGTCGATGAGTCAGACGAGCTTGTCGATGAACTAGGTTCTGCCATTGCCTCTTGGCACGCGCGGCTCGATCGCTGTGAACAGATGGCATCCGATTTCGAGAGCCACTACCGACGACTGGTCGAAACGCGATGAGAATCCTTTTCCTGTGCAAGACGTTTCCGGCTTCGGATAGCGAAGCTATCGTTAGTGGTGAGGTCAAGAACGCCTACTACCTCGCGGTCGAAATGGCAAAGCTGGGGCACGAGGTCGTCGTCTGGTCCGCGGGTACTCACAGAGTCAGCTTCAGGGCCTTTGGGCTTGAAGTGGAGCAATTCCCTCGAGTCCCGTTGAAGGGCGCGCTCATCTCCGTGGGGGAGAACCTTCTCGATGCGTTCCGCTTCGCTGGGGCAAAGCGATTCGACGTGGTTATAAACCACCGATTGACCTCACCGATTCTGATTCTGCTTATTGCGAAATTCAGGTTCGGCGCGAAGGTGGTGAATACTGCCCACGGCACGAACTGGCCAGAGATCAACGCGAATCGTTTTTCCGGCCTCCGCGGAACACTCACTTGGGCGAATGGTCTGCTGCAGCGCGTACTGGACTCAGCAAGCTACCGCGTGAGTGACACGGTTGTTTCCGTTAGTGCCTATCAATGCAGAGAACTAGCCGACGTCTACCGTGTACCGATCGAACGCACTGCCGTGGTTCGGAACGGCATCGATCTCGATCGATATAGCTTGCGCGAAGAGGCAGCGCCCTCCGAGCAGGAACAGCGTGTGCTGTTCGTAGGAAGGCTTGTTCGGAAGAAAGGGCTGGATCTGGTGCTTCGTGCGGCAGCAGCGTTGAAGCGCTCGCGCCCTGGAGTGAGGTTCGTCCTCGTCGTCGGCTCGCCCGAGTACGCGAAGATGCTTTCACGGTTCGATGCCATGGTCGACGAACTGGGGCTTCGAGAGGATCTCGAGATTGTGTGGTCCGTTCCCGAAGCGGACCTTCCGCTCGTCTATCGGTCGGCTTCGGTACTGCTCGCTCCGTCCCAGGGTTACGAGTCTCTGCCAACTGTCCTTCTCGAGGCGCTTGCTTCCGGAATTCCCGTGCTCACGACCCGAGCATGGGGTACGCTGGAAGCTGTGAAGGATTCACGAATGCTCCTCGTCACAGCCGAACTCGATGAGATCGTAACCAAGCTGGAGGCGCTCCTCGATGATCCACCGACGGCGGCGCGGCTTCGAGAAATGGTCTCGGAGGTTTCCTGGGAGGCGCAGACCCTGAAGTACTTGGCTCTGATCGAGAGCCCCAGCCTAGAGCAGGCTCCGTGAGGCTGCCGGACTTTCTTTTTATTGGGCCAGACAAGACTGGATCAACTTGGCTCTTCGAGTACCTTCGGTCCCACCCGCAGTGCTTCATTCCGGCTGCCAAGGACATCTACTTCTTTGATCGAGAATACGATCGCGGTCTGGAGTGGTATGCGGGTTTCTTCGCCCCGGCAGGAACGGAACGGCGAGCCGGCGAGATCTGTCACGACTATATCTTGGCAAGACAAACGGCGGAACGAATCAAAGACGCCGTTCCTGACGTCAGGTTGATTTCCAGTCTCCGCGACCCGGTCGCGAGGGCCGTCTCGCATTACCAGTATCTGGTTCGCAGTGGCATGGCGAGCGGGACCTTCGAAGATGCTCTTCGGCACTTCCCGGAACTGCTGGAGAACTCGAGGTACCGGACGCTACTCGAGCCGTACGTTGAGATATTTGGGCGCGAGAAGTTGCTCCTCCTGATCTATGAAGATCTCCGTGATTCGCCGTCGTCTTTCGCTCAACAGGTCTGTGATCACTTGCAGATCGAGCACCTCGAGCCCGAGATCGGCGTCGTTCGCCCTGCGTCTCGAGCCAGATCCGCGACGCTCGCAAAGTCACTGAAGGCGGGGGCGCATCTCGCGAGAAGGCTCGGCCTCCAGAATCTGGTTGGGCATGTGAAGCACAGCAAGATCAGTGATCTGGCCTTTGTCGAACTCTCCTCTGCGGAACGACCGACGATTTCTTCGAATATCAAGAAACGGCTCTCCGAGGAGTTCTCTGCAGATGCGGAGTGGGTTCGCGGTCACGTTGGACGGTCGCTGGATGAATGGTCGTCCTAGAGCGCTCGCGTTACCCCAAGTGATCCTATGACGGTGGCGACTACGAAGATCGCCACGGAAGCGGCTAGGTTCCTTTTCGAGAGCAGTGCCGCACTCATCAAAGCGCGAAGCCGCATGTAATGCGCGATGTGAAGTGCGACCTGTGGGAGCAGTAAGGCCAGAGCCGCTCCCATAGCGCCCAGCGTCGGGCCGAGGATGACGACCAGTGTGATGGATGCAGCAAGGGCGATTGCAGAGGGTTTCGCCAGCCAGCGTTGTTGATTGTTCATGCCCAACACGCCGGAAATGGGCGCGAGGTACAGCGTGAACAGAATGCTCAGCATCAGCACGCGTACCGCACCCTGGGCGGGAAGGAACTCTTCACCGAATAAAATCCCGACCAATCCGGGGGCGCCAAGAAACAGGCAGGCGATCGGCAATACCACCAGCACACGTTGTCGGAGCATCGCGTCGTAGACGCGTGTCGTCTGGGTGGTTGCGGCTTCGCCATGGCTAGGGCTGAAGCGCGGTTGGAACGATGCAGCATTGACGTTCAGAAATCCCTGCAAGCCCACGGAGATTCTGGTGGCCGCGCTGAAGAGAGAGACGTCCGCCGGGGCCCCGATCGCGCCGAACAGCATCAGCGTGGCGCGTTCGCGTATCGACGTGAGCGTCGCGTACGCCCAGAAGGGGCCGGCGTAGCTGAAGTACCTCCACGCGCGCCGCCGTAGGCCACGACGTGATGTCTTGAGTGTGTGGCGGTCGCGCGTGGCCATCAGGCCCGCCGATAGGAGCGCCGCGCAGGCGTAGCTGGCTGTGAACGCAATGAGAAGCTCACGGATTTCGACGCTGCCCGCCAGCCAGAGCCCGGAGGTAGCCCCGAGCAGGAGCGTTGGCCGCACTACGCTCACGGGTGCGCTTGCGGCCACTAGCTCTCGTTTGGCGAATCGTATGCTCGAGCCGATTGAGCACACGCAAATAAGTGGGACGCTCACGGCTGCAGTGGCAATCGCGATTGAGTCGTCTATCCATCCGTGCATCCCGCCGAGCCATGCCCCGACAACGAAGAAGACTGTCAGTGTGCAGGAGAGACAGCCAGCGGCAATCAGGCAACTTGCTATGGTGGTGGCGGTCGCTTCTAGCGACGAGAGACGCTGCGGCACTCTTCGGGCGATGACGCGCACAAGGCCGTCAGTCGCCACGCCCCCAAGGGTCATAGACAGCGTCGTGACGACCACGTAGCTGCCGAATGCCTCGAGTCCCAGTGCTCTGGCAGCGATGAACATCGTCAGGAGAGAACACAGGAGCGAGTAGCCGTGCGCCAGGACCGGAAACAGCTGTACGAGCGACCGCGATATCACTGCCTTGCGTTCGCGTTAAGGCGCATCTGCCCAGAGCGATACGTTTAGCTCGACGCGGTCGCACGCCGACTGAATGCGTTTTGCAACGTCAGCGAAGTCCACCGCGAGCAGCTCTGAGTAGGCCTGTTGTAGCTTTGTGCTGGAGACGCGCTGCATCGGGAGTATCAGGTGATCCACGCCCAGGTCACCCAGGATTTTCCACTTCGCGCCTTCGTCGTAGGCGATTCCCAGCGCCGGTGTGCCCGCGCACCACGCGAAGATGACTGAGTGCATGCGCGTACCCAGAAGAAGGTCGCAAGTCTCGTAAATCTCGACTAGCCCATGAATAGATGGTGACCCCTCTATCACTTCGAACGAAACGTTTGCGTCAACGCTGCGTCGTTCCAGCTCGTGAATCAGGGTGCTGTACCCCTGTGGGCCATATGGAACTTGTGGCACGACGATGACATCGACGCGGCGATCAGAAGACAGGCCGCGAAGAAACTGAGCCAGCGCTTCAACGTAGCGATCTCTCTCGTCACGCGCAGACTCTCCCCAGTCGACGAGTGTGAGTGCCAGGCGCAAAGAAGATGCCGTTGGGGGAATCGGCCGCGGAGTGAGGAGATGCTCTCGCAGGAAGGCAAACGATAGATCTGGAAGGCGATGCAAGCTCGACCTTGCCCAGGCCTCGGGCATGAGTCCGTGCAGGTATTCGAAGGTCGCGTCTTCGCGTGCGGAAACGAACTGACAGCGGTTGAAGATGAAGCGGAGCCACCTTCGCCCCAGGTTTGTTTTCAAAGGCCAGCAGGAAACGCCGATTGCGTAAACGGGCTTGCCGAGTCGCAATGCCACCATCGGGTTGAAGAGCAGCGACCAGAGGTCGTAGGGTTCGGTCGAAGTGCGTCTGGACCTGAAGTTGCGTCCATTCCAGACGACGACGTCGGCAGACCGAAGGCTGTCGAATACGCGAGCGCGATGCCCCCGCAAAATTGGACGGGCGTGATGCCCGAGAAGCATGATCGTTGCGAACACTAACGCGCCGTCCAGAAGGTCCAGGATCTTCGCGGCTGCTCTTCGTGACTGTGACCAAGCGGCGGCGCGGCCGATTGGGTATGCCGTCCGCCTTACACCGCCATGTATTCGCTCCGGATCAACGATCTTGGCTACATGGTCGAGCTCCCCTAGAGCGTCGTCGCGCTGATTGCATCCGTACTCCGTGCATAGCTCCAATCCATCTGAGCGGCTCTCGAGCATGGAGAGTAGGGCGACCTGCATCGCCGCATCGCCACGATTGTGATCCGACCAGAAATCGAGGATGAAAACGCTCGGCTGCTTTGGAGTCTCAGCGTTCATTGGCTATCAAGTCCGTTTTTCTGCTTGACCGTAACGTTGACAAACTCTGCGAAGCGCCTCTTGAAGGACTGCTTCGAGAATTGGGTCGCATGCGTCGCGATTTCCATTGAGTCGAATGACTCGCGTAGTGATTCAAACTTGGAGACAGCAGCATTCAGTGATTCGGTGGTTTGCTCTTCGAAGTACAACCCGGTGTGTCCGTCGATCACGGAGTCGCGCACCCCTCCCTTTCCGAAGCAGATCACCGGTTTTCCATGAGCCATTGCTTCGACAGGAACGATCCCGAAATCCTCCAGACCCGGGAAGACCAGAGCTACACAGTTCTGTAGATGCGTCCGGACGCCGGCATCGTCAAGGCTGCCGGTAATCGTGATCGACGGTCCGGCGATGCGTTTGAGCTCTTCGAGTTGCTCGCCATCGCCGACGACGACCAGCCTACGGCCAGCCTCCGAGAAGGCACGGACGGCGATATCTGCTCGCTTGTAGTGCGTCAGCCTGCCAAGTAACAGGTAGTAGCCGTCATCCTGATTCCGCACCTCCTGAGACGGAAGCTCAACGGGCGGTGGGATAACCTGGGATTCCCTGCGATAGGTCCTTTCGATTCGCTGCGCGATAAAACGGGAGTTCGCTACGAAGGCGTCGACGCCGTCGGCGGTCGATCGGTCCCACAGTCTAAGATAGTGAATCAGCGGGCTCATCACGAGCCGAATGAACGAGTTGCTGGATTTCGCATAGTCCGGATACATGTCCCAGACATACCGCATCGGCGAATGGCAGTAGCAAATGTGCGTTGCATCGGGGTTTGCCAACACACCTTTCGCTGGTCCCGACTCAGAGCTGATAACGAGATCGAACTCCCGGAGGTCGAGTCGATCCAGGGCGAGCGGCATTAGTGGGAGGTACCACTGGTAATGCGTCTTGGCCTTCGGAAGGGAATTGATGAAGGTAGTTGTGACCTGGTGAGACCGTATCGTCTGTGACACAGCGCTCGGGTCGTAGACGTGCGTGAACAGGTGAGCCCCGGGGAAGAGTTCGCAGAGGCTCTCTAGCACGCGCTCGCCGCCGGCTGTGCCCACCAGCCAATAGTGAACAATTGCGACGCGCATTTTGGCGTCTACCATGATCGTGGCCCAATGATTTCTCGATAAAGCGTGAGATAATCTCGTGCCATGCGCGCAGCGCTGAAGTGCTGTGCATCCGCAAGGCAGTTTTTACTCATTGGAGATAGGAGTGCGGGATTCTGTATCAGATGGTCAAGTAACTCGGCGAGTTCTGACGCATTGCCCGCTTCAAACAGGAACCCATTCCGCCCGTGATGAACCATCTCGGGTATTCCACCAATCCTTGATCCGATTACCGGTATGCCGTACGCAAATCCTTCGAAAACTGCCCGTGGCAGTGGGTCGTTCCATATCGATGGGACAACCAACACATCCACCGATCGCAGGAATGCATCGGTGCTCTGCCAGCCAAGAAATTCTATGCGATCTCCGAGCTCGTCTCGAACGGCGGGAGGCGGTAGTGCGTCCCCAGTTCCGGCGACCTGAATGGTCCAGGCTCCGGCCCGTAACCGTCTTGCCGCCTCGACAACGACATGAATCCCTTTAGTCGAATGCAAGCGGCCTAGAAATCCGATCCGCAACTTATTTCGCCGCTTTGCTCCGGCGGCTACAGTCAGCTTCTCAGGAAAACTGTCTAGTCCACAGTTAATTACCTTCTTCACTGGAACCGTGTTGAAGTAGCCTGCAGACGTATGCCTTTCTAGGATGGCTGCGCTGTCCCCTACTACGGCCATGGGCAGCCTCGAATCGCGGCGTCGAATCCGCGTGAGCGTGTGGCAGCTTGTGCAGGGCGTCCCGCAGTCCCGACCTCGTTTGAACATTGGGCCTCGGAAACAGATGAGATAGGAGCCGAATAGCGTATGCACAAGTGGTAAGTTGGTCGCCACTACCCCTCGCCATGTAAGGGTGGTTAGCCCAGCGAGATTGAACGTATTGACGATATCGGGGCTCACGGACTCCACAAAGCGTGTGATGATCTCGCACCAACCTCGATCCCAAGCTGCTGACGCATGCCATGCGATCCGGCTCGCGGCGGATCTTTTGACCTCAGTTGGCCCTGCACCCAGCAGCGAGCGATTCACCCGATGGACGATGACGCCGTCGAGATCCTCGATAGAAGGCGCTTTGCGCGTCGCAAGCGTCAAAATGTGCACTTCGCAACCGAGCCGCTGCAGCGCGAACGCAAGCGTTCTAACAGAGACTTCCGCGCCGCCTATCTCGTCGGGAAGAAAGAAGTTATTGACGAGCAGGATGCGCATTGCTTTCACACCGACGAGTTGTTGTGACTGGTGCAGCTTGGAGCGAGTATCACCGACTCAGGTGACCCTCGACATGGGGCTTTGCTTTGCTTGGAGTCATACGCGGACGCGACCACAGGGAGGGCGCCCCTACCGAAGGCGCGGATTCTTTGGTCTGTCTGGCTCAAGGTCAAGGTCGATTGCATGGAGATGTGGACCCCGGTTCTGGCGTAGTCAGCCCCTGAAACGAGACAACCTGGAACTTGGCGATTTTGGCATGGTGACCATGCGAGGAGACGCCGATGAAGAAGTCGCGATTCACCGAGACGCAGATCGTCTCGATCCTGAAGGAAGCCGATGCGGGGGCGTCGGTGAAGGAGATCTGCCGCCGCCACGGCATCTCGGACACGACGTTCTACAACTGGAAGTCCCGCTACGGCGGCCTGAGCGCCTCCGAGCTAAAGCGGCTGCGTGAGGTCGAGGACGAGAACGCGAAGCTCAAGAAGATGTACGCGGAGCTCGCCCTCGAGAACACGGCGCTGAAGGACCTCATCGACCGAAAGCTCTAGGGCCACCAGAGAAGCGGGAAGCCGTGGACTTCCTGGTGGCCGAGCACGGATTGAGCAAGGTGCGGGCGTGCAGGGCGGTACGCCTGTCGCGCGCGACGTTCTACCGCGGCGCATCTGATCGATCTGCAGAGGACGCGCCAGTCATCGAGGCGCTGAACGCGCTGATGACCTGCCTGATTTCTTCGGACCACCGATCAGTTGAGGATGGCGCCCTCTGATGCTGCCTTCGGCAGCTGTTCGATGTACTCCCACGGCGTCAGGTAGCCGAGGCTCGAATGCGGTCGCTCTCGATTGTAGTCCTGACGCCACGTCTCGATGATGACCTTGGCTTCCGCACGAGATCTGAACCACTCCAGATTCAGGCACTCGTCCCGAAGTTTGCCGTTGAAGCTCTCGTCCGCACCGTTCTGCCACGGCTTGCCCGGCTCGATGAACGCCGTGTCGATCTCGTTCTTCGCCAGCCATTTCCCCACGGCCTTCGAGACGAACTCCGGACCGTTGTCTGAACGAATGTACTTCGGTGCACCATGCAGACTCACCAACCTGACCTGCCTGATTTCTTCGGACCACCGATCAGTTGAGGATGGCGCCCTCTGATGCTGCCTTCGGCAGCTGTTCGATGTACTCCCACGGCGTCAGGTAGCCGAGGCTCGAATGCGGTCGCTCTCGATTGTAGTCCTGACGCCACGTCTCGATGATGACCTTGGCTTCCGCACGAGATCTGAACCACTCCAGATTCAGGCACTCGTCCCGAAGTTTGCCGTTGAAGCTCTCGTCCGCACCGTTCTGCCACGGCTTGCCCGGCTCGATGAACGCCGTGTCGATCTCGTTCTTCGCCAGCCATTTCCCCACGGCCTTCGAGACGAACTCCGGACCGTTGTCTGAACGAATGTACTTCGGTGCACCATGCAGACTCACCAACCGACTGAGCTCCGTCACGATCTTCCCCGACCGTATCCGGCCGTCGACGAGAATCGACAGGCACTCTCGCGTGTACTCGTCGATCACCGTCATGCACTTCAGCTGCTGACCGTTCGCTGCACGATCGAATACGAAGTCGTACGCCCAGACCTGGTTCCGACTCGTCGTCGGCAACGGACGCGGCCTGCGCGTAGCAACGCGCCTGCGCTTCCGTTTCTTCGGCACCTGCAGCGCCGCCTTGTTCCAGAGCCTCCAGGCGCGATCTGGACTCATGAAGATCCCCTGACGCTGCAGCAGGATCCGAATGCGCCGATAGCCGAACCTCGGATGCTTCTGAGCCAAGTCCTTCATGGCGGCCAGCGGCTCCCGATCCTTGGCGTCGAGCACAGACTCGTAGCTGAGCGTCGAGCGCGCGACCCGTGCCAGAGAGCAGGCGCGTCGAAGCGAAGTCCCGCGGCCCGCGATGTAGCGCGCCACGTCTCGTCGCGCGGACGCGCTCACCACTTTTTTGCGTTCACCTCCTTCATGATCTCGATTTCGAGATCTCGCTCGGCCAGCAGCTTCTTCAGCCGGGTGTTCTCCTTCTCGATCGCGCGGAGGTGACGAACGTCGTTCACCTCAAGTTCGCCGTAGCGCTTTCGCCACGTATAGATGCTCTGCTCGCTAACAGCGTGTGCCTTGGCTGCAGCGGCAACAGACGTCTGATCGGCTTCGCGCAGGATGCGCACCATCTGGTCTTCGGTGAATCGGCTCTTCTTCATGGCTCCTCCTTGCGGGAGCCATCCTCTCAGGCTTCAGCTGGTCCGAGAAACGACAGGCAGGTCACTGACCTCGAAGCACCCGCGCTGGGGCTTCGGCCTGTGCTTTGACCTGATGCGCCTGGACGGGTGCAGCTGGAATCACAAGCGTGTGCGCCGCGTGTATCGAGAGATGGGCCTGAATCTTCCGAGGCGGCGGAAAAAGCGGATCCCGACGCGGCCCCAGGTGCCGCTCGACGCACCCGCCGAGCTGAACCGGACGTGGTCGATCGACTTCATGAGCGACGCGCTTTATCGAGGGCGCCGCTTCAGAACGCTGAACGTGCTCGACGACGGGGTCCGCGAAGCCCTGAGGATCGTCGTCGACACCTCGATTCCATCCGGCCGTGTCGTGCGCACGCTGGAGCAGATCGCCGTATAGCGTGGATACCCGAAGGCGCTTCGCCTCGACAATGGACCGGAGATGATCTCGGCGAACCTCGAGCAGTGGTGCGCGGAGCATGAGGCCGAGCTGCGGTTCATCCAGCCGGGGAAGCCGAACCAGAACGCTTTCGTCGAACGGTTCAACAGGACCTTCCGACACGAGGTGCTCGATGCCTACGTCTTCACTGATCTCCGGCAGGTCCGAGAGATCACCGAGGACTGGGTTCGGATCTACAACGAAGAACGTCCTCACCGAAGCCTCGGGCGCGTGACGCCCGCCATGTTCCGAGAGAGGATCGAGCAGCCAGATGCCAAGTTCTAAGGTGTCTCAGATCAGGGGCTGACTACGCATGAGCGACGCATCCATGCCGCCGTACTTCGAGCGCCAGTTGTAGAACGTCGCGTTGCTGATGCCATGCTCACGACAGAGCTCAGCGACCGGCGTGCCGGCTTCGGCCTGCTTCAGGATCGCGATGATCTGGCTGTCGGTGAATCGAGACTTCTTCATGTGGAACCTCCTCCGAAAACGATACGAGAAAGTTCTACGTCTGAGCACCGCTAGCCTGTGGGGGGATTACCGACTCACTCGCGGTGTCCAGCTGATGCGTCAATTGCTCGGTGTCGTGTGCATTGGCTTCTCCGCCTCGATTGACACGCTGACATCAGATCGGGCGATCGAGGAGCGGACCGTCCAGACTGGCGTCGGCGACTCGGCCGTGAAGGTTGCGCGCATCCAGGACCTAACGGACTCCGGCGTACGTTTCCGCGGCACGCTCCCACCGCGCTGTCTGAAGCAGGCGAAAAGCGTCGAGGTAATGTTGCCCTGGCTCCACCTGCGAGGGGTCTCGGCCGGCGACTCCTCGAACGCGCTGAAATCGTTGCTGGGCGAGGACGCGCCACGGCTGCCGGCCAACACGATCTCCCCCCTCAAGCAGCGCTGGACCGCGGGCTAGACAGCCTGGCGCCAGCAAAGCCTTGAGGTCGAACGCTTCGCCTACTGGTGGGTTGACGGCATCTACACGAACATCCCCATGAATGCCCGGTTCTGCCCGCTCGTGATCATTGACGTGACTGAGCGGGGCCACAAGGAACTCGTCGCCGTCGAGGACGGTATCCGTGAATCCGAAAAGAGCTGGACCGAGCTACTTGAAGTTCTGCGCGGACGCGGGCTCGCGACGCCGTCCAAGCTGGCCGTCTCGCACGGTGCGCTATAGTTCTGGAAGGTTCTGGCGAAGGTCTATCCGGAAACTCGAGGCCAGTGCTGCTCGGTCCGCAAGACGCCCAGCGTGCTGGGAAAGCGCCTAAAGTCTGTACAGGGGAAGCCGAAGACGGATTTTCGCCAGGTTTGGCAGGCGCCAACGGGAAAGACAGCCGCGAAGGCCTTCGACACGATGGTGGCAAGCTTCGAGGCGCAGTGTTCGAGGGCCGTCTGGATGTTTACGAGAGACCGGAACGAGCTGCTAGCCTTCTACGATTTCCCGGCCGAGCACTGCACGCACCTACGTAGAAAGAACCCATCGACTCAACGTTCGCGGCGGAGCGACTGAGTACGGCGAAGACGCGGAACTGAGGCTCTCGAGAAACAACGCTGTCGTTGGCCTTTCGGTTCCTGCGAAGTGCGCGGAGAGGCTGGCGCCGGATCGTGGGATTCGACCAGCTCGAACAGGTCGTCAACGACGTCGAGTTCAGGGATGGCGAACGGCAGGGCGAGGTATCAGCGAAGGTCGCCGCCTGACCCAACACAGTTTTTGACAATGACCCTACGACTTTCTTTGTGTATGTCTGCAATCCGTGCCTCACGGGGTGTTGACGCGGTTATAGAGCGTCTACGTCGCCTAACCTAAGGCGCTTAACGCGAAACGCGCGAGGCCACGATCCAAACATGAACAAACTCCAGGAAGTCGGTGCAGGCCTGCTTTTGCTCTTCGGCAGCGACGGCCCCGCGGCGCAGCGCGCAGGCGATGCGCTGCTTGAGGACCGAATCGCAGAAGCCGTGGAGGAGGGTGGATTCGCCTCCGTCGCCTATGATGCGTGGCGAAAGGTTCCTGGCGACATGTCGAGGCTCGAGTTCGACGGTATTCGTCTCATTAGGGGGAACGGAACGGTCGAGGTCGCCTCGGCTGAGATGGAGGTGTTCTCCCAGGCGCTCGGGTTCGAAGGCGGACGCTTCGAGTGGGAGAGTGAATCGGTCGCGTGGAACTTTGATGCGGTGAACATAGTTCCAGGAGGATTGTTCAGCGGGGCGCTAAGTATCTCTGCTCGCGGGCTCGTGCCAGAACCGGCCAAGCCAATGTCCGATTGCCCAGACACTTACAGCGCAGGGTGCGCGCTGCTTCGCATCGGGACGGGGGCGATCGATCGGTTCGAGATGCTTTTCGAAAAGCGTGGCCGAGCGGCGGTAGTGACGCTTGGCTGGCGATCAGATGGCATGTGTCATGTTGTCTGGTCTGCGGATGGTCGCGGAAGTGCAGACCTTGCGACCTGGGGGCGAGTCTACTTGGGTGCGCCTTCGGCGATGCTGTTTTCAATAGCGAATGCGGACTGCTCGGTTTTCGAAGGCGATGAGATTGACTTGGGCGCACTGCGAATCGCCGCAACAAGTGTGACGGAGGTCGACGGGTCCGTCTTGATGGAAGCGACTCCCGTTCTCGCAACGACGCTCTTCGGCCTCGTCGCTGAGTCGTACGCCTATCTGCTGGAGTAGGTGATGCGGGGAGATGGCGGGCGCGGGAGGATTCGAACCCCCGACCTTTCGGTTCGTAGCCGAATGCTCTATCCAACTGAGCTACGCGCCCTTCAAGATGTCCTCGCAGAGCCGTGCTTTGCGAAGGCTGCGGATCATCCCAGTGCACTCCTAGATCGTCAAGCGTCGCGCCGTGCAGGGCCGCCAGTTTCCCATTCCTGATAGAATTATTGGCTGATCTGCGTCGGTTCAAGACGACGCTCGGATAGACACTGCACTTCGGGACTGCACCGCGGCGGAAGGTTCGCGACATCTCGACGGCGAATCGGAGTCGTCACGCATTGATTTTCCATCGTCCGTTCACTGAGCGCCGGCATTATGCGGTGGCGCTTACGTGCGCGTTGGTGTTTTTCTGGTCTCCCCTCGGGGCCCTAGCGCTCGCATCCGACGCACGCCTGGCGCGAATTACCCCTACCCAGTTTGAAGCGGACAGGATCGATATCGTCATAGACGGCCGCCTTGACGAGGCGGTTTGGGCGGCGCTGCCTGTGCATGACGAGTATCTGATCATCGAGCCGGACACGCTCGACGACCCTGAGTATCGCACCGAGCTCCGTTTCGCCTATACCGAGCGTGGGCTCTACGTAGGTGTCATGTCCTTTCAGCCCCACGACACGCTGGTGACGCGCATTTCGCAGCGCGATCAGCGCATCAATCGCGACGATGTCTCGATCACGATCGATCCAACCGGTGAAGGCCTCTACGGGTACTGGTTCTCGGTTTCCCTCGGCGGGACGTTGCTCGACGGCACGGTCGTGCCGGAACGCAACTTTTCCAATCAGTGGGATGGGGCCTGGTCCGGTGCGCAGGCGGTCGTGGAGGGTGGCTGGAGTGCAGAGTTCTTCCTGCCCTGGGCGATGATGGCGATGCCCGAGGCTGAGGGTGATCAGCGCACGATTTCCTTCTACACGTCCAGACGCGTTGCCCATCTCGACAAGCGTTACGCCATGCCTGCGCTGCCGCGCACCAAGCCGCAGTTCATGTCCGTCCTTCGCCAGGTTGACCTCGCAAACATCGCGCCGCAGCAACAGCGCACGCTCTATCCTTTTTCAGCCGCCACCTTCGACGCGCGGGAGGGTGATCTGGAGTCTCGCGTAGGTGCAGATGTGTACTTCAGGCCGACGCTGAATACGCAGGTCTCTGCCACGTTCAATCCTGACTTCGGGACGGTTGCGCAAGATGAACCGGTGGTGAACCTCTCCGCCTTCGAGGTTTTCTTCCGCGAGCGCCGCCCGTTCTTCCTTGAAGGGCAGGAGGTGTTCGTCAGCTCTCCGCGCGCAGCTGGAAACTACCGAGGCGGTCCGCCAGTTCTGCTCATCAACACGCGGCGAATCGGCGCGCCGCCACCGCTTCCGAATGACGACCGGGTCACGTCCTTTTCACAGGTGGACCGCCAGCGGCTGTCAGATCTCTTCGGCGCAACGAAGTTCACCGGTCAGACAGGCAGCGTCCGCTACGGGGTCTTGACTGCTCTGGAGCAGGATACCGAAGTCTCCGGTTTCGATGCGTTGGGCGACCAAGTGGACTTTCAGGTCAAGGGGCGGCGATTCGGCGCGGCACGCGCCATCAGGGAGATCACGGAGGGTTCCACCTACAAGGCGCTCGGCGGCATGGTCACGGGCGTCGGTAAGCCAGGAGATGATGGATTCGTCGGTGCCGTCGACGCGCACCTGCTCACGGGAGACGGTGTCTGGAAGCTGGATGGCCAGGCGATGTGGTCGAATGCGGACGACAAGCAGGGCAAGGGCATCATCGGCGACGTTGTCTACACGCCTAGCCAAGGTCGTATCCACCGCCTGGGTTTCGAGGCACTGGATGAGAATCTCGATCTCAACGACTTCGGCTTCCTGCGTCGAAATGAGCAGATCCTGTTCGACTACCGATACGAAGAAACTCGCTCCGACCTTGATGGGCTGCGCCAGCGCCGTACAACGCTGCGCAGCCGTCAGGGCTGGGCGCTCGACGGCAAGTTCATCAGCTCCGGCTTCTTCGCGAATAGGGAATGGACATTCAGCAATCTTGACCAGGCACGCCTCAATCTGGGCTATCGACCGCAACGGTGGGACGATCGAAACTCGCGCGGCAACGGTGCCTTCCGCATCGATACGCGCGGCGTATTTGAAGTCGGGTACACGACGAATAGTGCCCTGCCCATTTCCTTGAGCGGTGATCTCGGCGCTCGGCACGAGGATCTGCAGGGTTTGTCCTACGATGGCCGCTTCGGAGTCGTCTGGCGTCCGAATGACCGCTTCACGGCGGACGTCGCCCTGCGCTATGCCGATCGCAACGGCTGGCTCGTTTATCGAGCGGATCGCAATTTCACGACCTACGATGCGATCGAATGGCGCCCGGAGTTCACCTTCGACTACTTCCTATCGGCCCGTCAGCAATTGCGCGCCACCATGCAGTGGGTCGCCGTCAAAGCGAGCGAGCAGCAGTTCCTTGTCATTCGCGATGACGGTGACCTGGTCGAGCGGCCCGCCCCGGAGTCGTCGGAAGATTTCGCCATCTCCAATCTGGTCTTCCAGCTCCGCTACCGCTGGGAGATCGCGCCGCTGTCAGACCTCTTCGTGGTCTACACGCGTGGCGGTTCGCTGGATCAAACGAGCGGCAAGGACTTCGGGGACTTGCTCGCAGACAGTTTCTCCGACCCTGATTCCGATCAGTTGGTCGTGCTGCTTCGCTACCGTCTGGGCACTTGATTCGAGGGGTCAAGCCGAAGGGTGACCCAAGCGGCTTCCCGTCGCGAATTGACCGACGATGCCGGCTGGCAGCGTGAACAGCTTCATGATGCTGATCACACCGGGCGTTCTATCGGCCATGCGAACTCGTGCGAGTGAATGGCTTACCGGCCCCGCGGGCTTCAGCAGCGCGAGCGCAGACATGCCTCGCGCGTCGGCCTTGAGGGCGGCTTCGACCCTGCACCAGTCTTGAATGGTTGGCTGGCCGGCGTGCGGAATGCGGCCGGCGACGCGGCCGGTAAGCGGTCTGTCGCGAGCTTCGATGTCGATGCCGAGCACCCGTCCGCTTGCGCCGCCTTCTGCAGCGGCGGCAATGATCCAGCCAGAGGCGTGTGAGAGGGACAGTGCGCGGCGCCTGCGGTCGCCGCTGAGATGCAACGGTCTGCGCCGGGTCCACAGGCGCAAGCGCACGCGCGTTGCGCAGGCGCGTCTGCCGTCGGTCGCCACAAGGCGGAGCAGAGCGCGGCCGATGAGTAGTTCGCGACGTCTGTGCTCGCGGGGGAGGGCCCGCGCGGCGAGGCGATCACGGCCCCTGAGCCACGGCGCAAGCGTGCCGAGCGTGCGCGCGTCATTACGTGCAATCAGCAGCGTCACATTGCGTCGAGGACCGACTCGGCGGCGCCATTGGAGCGTCAAGGGAGAACAGTCGCCAGGCCCGATGTGAGGTCGAAGCGAGGCATCCAGCTCGCGTGCTCGCTGAAACGGGTCACGTCACAAGACCAATCGGGATGGGTGAGTTCCCGGGCCTTGCCGGGCGTGAGCATTGGCGCGTATCCGATAAGCCGTGCGCTGATTCGATTCATCCTGCCGGCGACACTGAGCAGTCCCCTGGGTATGGCGATCAAACGCACCCGCTTGCCTGTGATGCCGGCGATGGTGGCGGCGATCTCCGGCCATCGATAGCCAGGGGCGCCGTCGCAGAGCTCGAACGGCTCTTCCTGGTGACCCGGGTGCGCAAGTGACGCAAGGATGGCGCCGATCACGTCGTCGACGTGGATGAGCGAAACGCGATTGTCGATCGAGCCCGGCGCAGTGGCGAGACCCTTTGCGGCGCTGTCCAGCAGAGGCTGCAGTTCGACGTCGCCGGGCCCGTATACGGCGGTAGGCCGGAGGATGGTCGCTGCTGCAAGTTGCGAATTCCTTACGAGATCTTCAGCGGCGCGCTTGCTGCCCGCGTAGTCGGAGAGGTGCGGTTCCCGCGCTGCGAGGGTAGATACGTGAATCAGGTGGGCTTGGGGCGCTGCGGTGTGAAGTGCATCGAGTACGGCCTGTGTACCGGCGACGTTCACGGCATCAAAGGCGGTGCGATCGACCCCGCGCACGGCGCCGGCAAGGTGGACAACAGCATTCGCGCCCCCGGCCCACGTCTGGAGCGCTGCGCGGTCGGCCAGGGAGCCGCGTACGGTGGTCAGGCCGCGCCCCTCGGGGATCGGGCGGCGCACGAGTGCGCGAACGCTGTGGCCAGCACTGGTCAGCTCTAAGACCAGGCGCCGACCAATGAAGCCCGTGGCGCCCGTGACGGCGATCTGCATGGGGATCATGCGTTCAGGGGCGCACCTAGCCCTTCAAGGTAGGCTTGGCGCGCCCGGGCGCGCGAGAGCTTGCCTGAGGTCGTTTTCGGCAGGCTGTGGGGTGGCACGGGCGTCACGCGTGAGTCGATGCCCAGCGCTGCGCGCACTTCGCCCTGAATCTCTTTTAGCATGCTCTCGCGCACAGTCTCGTCCTGCTCCCGACACTGAAGGAGCACGACGACTTCGGGCCCCGAATCGCCATCCACTGTGAATGCTGCGGCGTCGCCGGTACGCACGCCCCGAAACTGCTCGGCGATATGCTCTACGTCCTGCGGCCAGATGTTGCGGCCGTTGACGATGATCAGATCCTTTCGGCGTCCCGTGAGCACCAACTCGCCTTCATGCAGGTAGCCGAGATCACCTGTATCCAGCCAGCCATCGCGCAGAATTTCGCGATTGAGCTCTGGTGAGTCGTGATAGCCCTCCATGGTGCTCGGGGTGGACAGGAACACGGAGCCTTCGCGCAGATCCGGCAGCGCCGAGCCTGTCTCGTCGCGGATCTCGACGTGGTACTCCGGGAGCGGATGTCCGCAGCGCGTGAAACGTGCGCTCGAGTTCAACGCGGGGCGCACCGTGCCGTCCGCGGCTCGCGCATCGCCGTCGATCGCGTCGACGCCAAGGCCCCGTCCACGCGGCGTAAAGGAAACGGCAAGTGACACTTCGGCCATTCCGTAGGAGGGCATGAGGGCGCCTGAGTCGAAGCCGCCCGGCGCCATGGCCTCTGCGAATCGTTCGAGCACATCAGGGCGGATCATGTCAGCGCCGCATCCCGCGATGCGCCAACGGGAAAGATCGAAGGCGTCTGCATCGCCTGGGCGGAGCCGGCGCGCCGTGAGCTCGAAACCGAACGGTGGAGCGAAGGAGATCGTGGCGCCGCGATCACTGATCAGTCGCGGCCAAAGGCGCGGCCGCATGGCGAATTCGCGGGTGCCCAGATAGTCGATCGAGCACTGGCTCGCGATCGGGACGATCATTTTTCCAACCAGCCCCATGTCGTGATAGAGCGGCAGCCAGCTGCAGAAGCGGTCTGCCTCCGTGATCGCGAGGCCATCGCGGGCAATGCCGACCACGTTTCGCATAGCGGCGCGTTCAGTGAGCACGGCGCCGCGTGGAAAGCGCGTGCTGCCGGACGTGTACTGGATATAGGCGCGCTCGTTGGGTTCTGGCCGAGTCGGCAGTGCTGCGGCGCGTTCCGCTAATAGGGCTTCGCGATTGCCAACGAAGCGAAGCCCAGCGCTGCCGCTGGCTTCCTGCAGATAGGGCAAGAAAGCGTTGGTCGCGAGCGCACAGCGCGCGCCTGCGTCGGCGAGCATCCGCTCGATAAGTTCGACGTAATGCTGATGGCCGCCCATGTGAATGCTTGCGGGCAATGGCACTGGAACGAGTCCGGCATAGCGGGCGCCGAAGAAATGTATGAGAAAGTCTTCGTGAGTCTCGGCAACGATCGCGACGCGCGCTCCGCGCTCGAGCCCGAAGCCTGCGAGGCGCCTACCGGCGGCCTCTGCGGCGTCCCTCAGGGCGGCCCAGGTCAGCGCCGACTGGAGCCGTCCGCGCCCATCATGGAAACTTGCGCCGGTCCCGGCTTCCGCTGCGTATTCGAGTGCCTCGATGAGCGTGTCGAAGTCTCCGCAGCGAAGGGCTGCAGCGCGCTCGGTCGGGGTAGGGGTAAGGATCACGGACACTCCAAGCGTGGTGCGAATCGTTCGGGCGCCGATCCTCAGCGCGCTGGGGTGCATTATGGATTCATATGACGCGCCTGGCACGCGCGGGCAGTGTAAGGAATCGAATGAACGCAGAGAAACGGGGGCTAGACGGTATCGTCGCTGGCGTGCTCGCTGGGGAGCGCCCTGGGCCGTCAGAGCTATCTGAGGCGGAGAAGGTTGCGCTCAAGGTTCTGATCGACATCGACGGACGACCGATGCTTGCCCGCGTCCTTGACGTGGTGCAGCGATCCTTGCCGGATCGCGTCCCTCTGATAGCGGGCCCGGACGATGAGCGACTGCCCGCTGCGGGCTGGCTTGTCGACGCCATCGAAAACGGTCGCGTTATGCGGGTCGGCGCCGCGTCTTCTCCCAGTCGATCAGCGCGAGCGCTGGTTGAGGCTGGACTTGCCGGGGGCGCAGCGGCAGTGGCGATCACCACAGGCGACCACCCGCTGCTCACACCCGAGACCTTCCGGTGCTTCATCGCGGATGCGCTCGCGACGGACGCGGAGGCCGTTGTCGGCTTGGCCGACTATACGGCCGTCAAGGATGCGTTCCCTGCTTCCCGGCGGACGGCGCTGCGGTTTTCTGATGGTTTTCGCTGCGGGTGCAATCTGTTCCTGTTTCGCGGTGCGGGCGCGATGCGCGTGCTCGATTTCTGGCAGGAGGTCGAGCAGGAGCGCAAACGGCCGGACCGCATCCTTCGCCGCCTCGGTGCGGGGTTGGCCGTGCGCTACCTTGCGGGCCGCTTGCCCCTTGCCGACGCCGTTGCGCAGCTTGGTCGCATCACGAGCGCTCGAATTGCCACGGTGCTTGTGCCTGATCCGGACGCAGCAGTCGATGTCGACAATCTTGAGGACCTTGCGACGGTGCGTGCCCGTTGGGCGGCGCGCGTCGCTCAGGATTCGGCCGCAATCGGTCCCGTGAACACGTGATGGGCGATCTCGCCTTCCAGACCAGTCGCGATCACTTCGATCCGGTGTTTGCGGCCGCGCCGCTCTATGCGATAGCGAAGCCACGCGGCGCGATGGTCTCCGTTCTGAGCGCTCGCGGATGCAGAGGGTGCCTGAACGACGGGCACGGGTGCATGCTGCACGCGCAAGCGGTGGCCATGGCCATGCAAGACCAGCTCGGTTCCGCTTTCCAGCAGCATGCGCTGGAAGGCCGGTGCGTCGACGAGGCGCTTGCGCCACTTGTCGAGGCCCGGCAGCGGCGCGTGATGAACCAGACAGACCCGAACGTATCCCGCTCGACCTGTGGCATCGAGCACGGCTTGGGTGCGCGCGCGCTGGATACGGCCGAGTCTGCCGGTGGCCAGGAACCAGGGCGCGGCCCAGGCGCTGTCGAGGCCGATGAGCGCGACCGGCCCGCGCAGGCGCACCCAGGGGAATCCTTCGGTCCCGTCGTCGGAACACATGAATGGCGCCCAGGTTCGGAACATGGTGTTTGCGGGATCGGCAACGTAAAGGTCGTGATTGCCCGGAATGACGCTGACGCGTTCGGGATTGCCGAGGGAGGAGAGCCAGCTCGCGGCATCGTCGACCTCCTGCGGCAATCCGATATGCGTCAGATCGCCCGTGACGACCCAGTCTTCGATTCCGGCGGAGCGGACGCCGTCCACGAGCTGCTCGACGATGGCGCGATCATGGTAGGCCGCGCGCTTGCGACGCCACGAGAGCCAGCCAAGGATTCGCTTGTCTCTCAGTACGCTCGGATCGACGGAACCAAGATCTGTGAGGTGCGGATCGGAGAGATGGGCGAACTCGAAGGTGCCGTCGTCTGCCGGCGTGAAGGAGTCGAGCTGTTCCATGGGATGAGCGCCGCAGCGGCCGTGACTATGCGAGCTGCATCGTGAATCGGATCGCGATCCTGAGCAATGCGGGCAGCGGCCGTAATCGTAAGCGCACCGAGCTTCTGCGCCTGCTGGACGCCACGAGCGGTGTCGATCAACAGGTCACGGCGGATAGCGAAGAAATAGAGGGTGCGCTCGGCCGTTTGCTTGACCGTGAACCGGCGGTGCTGGCGGTGAACGGCGGTGACGGAACGCTCCAAGCGGTTCTCACGGCATGGCATCGGGGGGTGAGGTGCGGCGCATTGCCGGAATCCCTGCCTCCGATTGCGGTGCTCCCGGCAGGAAGCACGAATATGAGCGCGCACGATCTCGGCTGTGGGGGGCGCCTCAAGCGTCGCGTTGGCGATCTGCTCGCACTGCGCGATCGGCCACCATCGGCATGGCGGATCGAGGCACGTGCGCCGCTTGCGGTCGTCGACGCAGAGGCGCAGGTGCGGCTTGGATTCTTTTTCGGCATGGGCACGATCGTGCGCGGTATCGAGTACTGGCACGAAACGCTGCGGCACGGCGGTGGTGCAGGAGAATGGGGCGCTGGTGCGGCCTTGCTGCGCGCGGCCTGGGGCATGGCGCGCAAGGAGCCGCCGTTCGACCAGCCTGCGCGTGTGCGGATCGGGACCCGCCCAGGGCGATCCGCCGTGCCCGCGCAGCGCACAGACGTCTCGTTCCTGCTTGCGACGACCATGCGTCGGCTCTTTCTCGGTATTTCCCCGTTCTGGGGCTCGGACACAGGTCCTCTTGCGCTGACCTGGGTCGAGGACGGCGCCCGTCGACTCGTTCCGCGAGTCCCGGCGCTGCTTCGCGGTCAGGGCGATCGCCTGCCGGCCCGAGAGGGGTACCACGCGACTCGGAGTGATGAGATCGAGCTTTCCTTCGACGACCCTTGGGCAATTGATGGCGAAGTGTTCGCAGCGACTCCTCGCATGCGCCTGTCCGAGGGGCCAAGGCTGTCGTTTTTGCGTCTGGTAGATGATCTTGGCCCGGCCGCAGGTGCAGTGCCATGAGCGGGACCGGAATCGGCGACGCCGGGCGCAGGGCCTTCCGGGCTGCGGTCCGAGGTGAGTCGCGGCGGCGGCCGCAGGCCGAGGTCGAGGCGCTGCTGGCTGCACTCCGTGTGCGCTATGGCGCGAGCTTCGTGGCGGCCATCTACTACGGCAGCTGTCGTAGAGCAGAGGCCGTAGAAGGGCTTGTCGACCTGCACGTTCTCGTCACCAACGAAATTCAGGCGCTCGGGCCGATCGCGGGCATGGCATGCAAGGTGCTGCCTCCTAACGTCTACTACCTTGAGACCGAGCACGGACGAGATACGGTGCGCTGCAAGTACGCCGTGATCGGTTTGGATACCTTTCGCCGTGCGTGCACGCGCCGCGCTTTCCATTCCTACTTCTGGGCGCGCTATGCGCAGCCCGTCTCGGTCGTCGGCTGTGCGCCCGCGGTCCAGGAGTCGATCGAGGAGTCGCTGGTCGACGCGCTTGCGACATACTTCTCGCGCGTCCTGCCGGCGTTTGCCGATGAAGGGGATCCCATTGATCTCTGGGTCCGTAGCCTGGCCCTCTGCTACACTTGTGAGCTTCGTCCGGAAGGCCAGGACCGTAGTCGCACCCTTGTCGATGCCCACGCGGATTACTACCGCGCCACGGCGAGGGCAGCGCTTGCGCAGCGGTCATCCGTGCTCGGCGCGCAGCCCCCGCGTGGTGCAGCTTTGCGGTGGCGCCTGCGCGCGATCTGGGGGAAAGCCGTTTCGCTCGGCCGCCTATTGAAGGGTCTCGCGACTTTCGACGGCGGCCTCGACTACGCCGTATGGAAACTCGAACGACATACCGGTCGTCATATCGACGTGCCCGATGCCGTGCGGGCGCAGCCGTGGTTGCGCATCTGGCCGATGCTATTCCGCCTTTGGCGAGAGGGTGTGTTCCGCTGAGGCAGTTGATTTGTCTGCATACCGGCGGCGCGCTTTGACCGCCCCCGTTGGCAAGCCGCCGCGTATCTGGCTCCTGCTCGGAGACAAGGTCGGGGACAATCGTCAGGTCGAGCGCATTGCTGAAGCCCTTGGCGAGCCATTCGAGATTCATCGGCTGGTGTTCGAGCCGCGTTGGCGCCAGGGCAAGCCGCCTTTCCTTCCAGCGCTCTACCACGTGGACCAGGGCGCTTCGGACGCGCTGGCCCCGCCCTGGCCGGATCTCATCCTCACTATCGGACGACGTCCCGCTATGGCAGCGCTGTGGATTCGGCGTCGATCACGCAACCGTACCCGCCTGGTGCTCTTCGGACGCCCGAAGCGTTACTTCAGCGACTTTGATCTCATTGTCACCCCTGCGCAGTACCGCATGCCCGAACACGCTCGGGTGCTGCAGCTCGGATTGCCATTGATTCGTCTCGACGAGGCCCGCATCGCTGCAGAGGCGGACGCATGGCAGGAGCGGCTCGCAGCCATGCCTCGACCGCTTACCGTGCTGTTGGTGGGCGGCAAGACCAAACCCTTCGACATGGACGCGTCTGTTGCCCGCGAGCTGCTGGCTCGAACGCTCGAATCGATGCCTGCCGGCGGTGGATTGTTCGTGAGTACGTCCCGCAGAACGCCTACCGTGGTGGTCGATACGCTTCGGGATCGCTTGCCCGAAGGTGCGAAACTCCACGCCTTCGAGCCAGGTGCCGCGGAAAACCCGTACCTTGCGCTTCTTGGTCTCGGTGACCGCTTCGTTGTGACGGGCGATTCGGTTTCAATGCTTACGGAGATTGCCCGCCTCGGGCGTCCCTTGGAGATCTATCCATTGCCCGAGGCGCCGAGCATTGGGCGACGATTGCTCCTGCGGGCGGAGCGCTCCGCAGCGCTTGCGGGCGGGCTTGGACTGCTGAGGCGTTGGGGCCTTGCGGGCTGGCCCCGTGACCTCACGGCGCTGCATGACCTGCTGGTCCGACAGGGTCGCGCTGTGCGTCTCGGCGAGGATGTGGCGAAAGTGCCCGCGAGCGCGTCCGCAAACGCGTCCGCAAGCGCGCCCCCTGAAGATGAACTTGCACGCGTCGTCGGGCGCGTGCGTGAAGTGCTGAACGGAGAAGGTTGATGCAGCAGTGGCTTCTCGGTTTGCGTCGAGGCGTCGAACGCGTCGGCGCTGCCGTCCTGAGCGACGCGGATCGGGTCGCGCTTGAGCGGCGCGTTCGCGGTGGGCTCGAGGCGCGGCGCCTGAATGCGGCAGACGCGGCCGTGGTGTCCTTCGGCAAGAGCGGGCGTACATGGCTCAGGGTGATGCTTTCGCACTTCTACAAGGTCCGGCACGGGCTCGATACCGAGATGCTGATCGAGTTCGACAACATGCATCGGGTCGACCGCGGCATCCCGAAGCTGTTCTTCACCCATGACAACTACCTCGGAGACTGGACAGGCAACGGTCGCAGCAAGGCTGACTATGCCGACCGACCTGTGGTGCTGCTCGTGCGTCATCCGGCCGACACTGCAGTGTCGCAGTACCATCAGTGGCAGCACCGCATGCGGCCGCACAAGAAGTTGCTGAATCAGTACCCGCCAGAGGGGGAGACCCTCTCGCTGCAGGCGTTCGTGATGGGTGAGAGGGGCGGTTTGCCGCGGATTGTGCGTTTCATGAACGATTGGGCGCATGCGTTGCCCCGCGTGTCCCGGAGCGTGGTCGTGCGATACGAGGACCTGCGCGTCGAGACGGCGCGCGAGCTTGGTCGTGTTCTGGACTTTCTCAGCACGCCGGGAGACGCGAAGGCAGTCCAGGATGCGGTAGACTTCGCCGCGTTTGATCGTATGCGGGCACGAGAATCTCAAGGTGCTGAAACGGTAGGCGCCGGTGGACGCCTCACTGCCGGCGATACGAGCAATCCCGATTCGTTCAAGACGCGGCGTGCGAAGGTCGGCGGTTGGCGCGACGATGTGAGCGAAGCCGAGGCGGCGGAAATCGACGCCTACCTTGGCGAGCACCTTGACCCCATGTACGGCTACAACCCCAGCGAAACACGGTCCTGAATGCAGAGATCGAGGGAGATGATCGAGAGATGAAGTATTGCGTCTTCATCCACACGAACCACAAGCAGATTCTGGGAGCGAAGGTCGCGGCCTATGCGCTGAAGCGCAATTCGGCCACGCCCGACGCCTTTGACGTCGAGTACATCGACACGCGAGACCACCCGTGGATGACCGAGCAGGAAGGTCAGATCTACCTGCGGGACGGCGTCAAGCGTGTCTGGCTCAACGACGATCTGCAGTCGTTTACCCCGCTTCGGTTCCGGCCGCCGGAAATCATGGGCTACGAGGGTCGCGCGCTGGTCATCGATCCCGACATTTTCGCGGTCGGCGATATTTTCGAGCTGTTGTCACGGGACATGGGCGATCACGCCATCCTGTGCCGCAAGCGCTCCGGTCCGAAGGGCGCAATCGACAAATGCTGGGCATCGAGCGTGATGCTCCTGGACTGCGAGAAGCTTCCGCACTGGAACGCGGAAGAAGGGTTCAGGCAAATGTTCGCGGACGAGCGCGACTACGCGGACTGGGTCTGTCTCAAACTTGAGGATCCGTCCACGATCGGCGTGCTCGAGCCGGAATGGAACGATTTCGACCACCTCTCGTCGCGCACGAAGATGCTGCATACGACGCGACGCAAGACGCAGCCCTGGAAAACGGGCCTGCCGGTGGATTGGCGTCCTGCGGAGAAGTTCCGCGCGTTTCCGCCGCTCGGCTGGGCGATGCGCGCGCGCCGCAGGTTCTTCGGCGAGTATGCTTTCCTCGGCAACTACAAGAAGCACCCTGATCCGAACCAGGAGCGTCTGTTCTTCGGTCTGCTTCGCGAGTGTCTGGAGCAGGGCATCGTCACGGAAGATGAAATCCGGACGGAAATGGACCAGAACCACGTGCGCCACGATGCGTTCGAGGTGCTCGAGAAGACACGGCCATTGTCGATGCCCCCGAATCCGCCACTCGAGTTGCCCGCCTGAAGCGCCTCATCGCGGCAGCAGGTCGGCAACGGCCGCTGCCGCCCGTTCAGCATCGTCCGTTTCGCCGCCGAAGTCCGGGTTGATCGCGGCCTGCGCTCTTAATTCGTCCTCCAGCCACAGGGCGCGCCCGCTTGTCACGAGCGCGTTGAGTAGACGTAGCGTGTCCCTTCGAAAGCGTCGCGGCGCGACAATCTGGGCAAGTTCATGCGTTGCGCTCCGCCAGCGCCACCCGCGTCGCGTCAGCCACCAGGGTCGTTCTGAGCTCGGTATCTTCGCGATCCAGACGGGAAGACCGATGGCCGCGACGTCCGCGATCATGGACATGCTATCGGCTGTAACGACTGCAGCGGACGCGCTACTGATCCAGTTCGCATACGGATTCGCTGCGCCCGCCCGCGCATTCCACAAATAGTGTTCCGCGTGCTCGGCTTGAGCCTGCTGCGCGATCGCTGCTTCCGCCGCTGTGCTCGTGCGGGGGCTCGTGGCGATCCGCAGGGGGCGATTCCGACTGCGCGCAAGGCCTGCCGCCCGTGACACGAGCGCAGCAGCGAAGGCGGCGCCCAGTTGCGTATTTCCCGATTCGCCGCCAACGAGGAGTAGAACGGGACCTTGGCGAGCGTCTGGCGTGGCGCGTCTTCGCGGCGCTGGAGGCAGGGGCAGGGTCAGCACGTTCGGATAGGTCTGCGAATCGAGATAGTACTGTGGCGTGGACACAACGAGGTCGTAGCGAAGGGGGTTTGCCCAGGGACGGCCGCAGTGCACGAGGCGCGCGCGGCCCATGCTCTCCCGTTGAATCCAGCGAGCGACCGGTTCGTTCCGACGCCCGGCCGTCAAAACGAGATCAGGCCAGGGACGAACGAGGCGCGCGCGTGCAGACGACGTCAATCCAAGGGTCGAGACACCCAGCAAGAGCGTGACGAGCAACTCTTGCGGCGCGAAGTCGAGCGGCACGGTTCGTAGTTCGAACGCCCGTAGCCCGGATAACGCGTCCGTGATGGCGCGCAGCTGGGCGTTGTCCCCGGCTTTCGGCCCTTCGAGGCACCAGATCAGGGGGCGCTTGGTCGCTGCTGCGGTTGTCATCATGGTCGCAGTCTAACGGGGCCAGGCCTCTAGTCGGGTAGAATTGTCGCCCCAGCGCGCGGGTTTGCGCCTCCGATTCGGACGTCAGCCAGTTTGTTCCAAACGCGCTCCTCCACTACGGCCAATCTATGACGATCGATCGCTATCTCGTGCGCGCCTTTGCGGGACCATTCGTTGTGGGATGGCTGGTCCTAACGGCGATCTTTGCAGCCTTCGTCGCCGCCGGCGTGCTCCAGGATGCGGCCGTTGGCGAAGTTTCCGCGACGGCGCTATGGCGTCTTGTGGCATTGCGCTGCGTCATCGCTGCCGAGGTCATCGTGCCCACCGCGTTGTTCTTTGCGGTGCTGTTCGTCTTCGAGCGCCTGAACCGTGATCGTGAGCTCGTCGCGCTCCTCGCCGGTGGGTTCTCTCGCCTTCGGTTGTTGATGCCGGTTGGGCTGCTGTCTATCGCGGTATTTGTTCTGGTGGCAGCGCTGGCACTCACCGCACGGCCCTGGGCCTATCGCACGACCTATCTGCTGGAGGAGCTGTCGAGCCGTCCGGCCGTGTCCGCCATGCAGGCAGGCAGCTTCTATCGGATCGGCCGGGATCTTGTCGTTACGGCCGCGGAAATAGATGAAAGCTCGGGGCGAATGCGTGACGTGTTCGCGCGCCAGAATGACCGGGGGCAGTTGCGCATCATTCGTGCGGACTCCGCGCGCGTGTCCGAAGCGGATGGGCAAGGTGCTCAGGTTGTCGAATTTCTGGATGGGCAGTCGCTGACGCTCGTGCTGGACGGCACGGAAGGCGATCGGCGCCATCGTTTCGACAGCCTTCGCTATCACTGGGTACCGGAGGATTTCGGCCGGCGCGCGCTGAATCGCCGGGCCCGTTCCACGGCCGATCTGCTCGGCTCGAGCGAACCGCGGGAAGTGGCGGAGCGGCAATGGCGCTTCACGCTCCCGTTCCTGACGCTCGGGATGACCCTCGTTGCGGGCGCGCTCGGCATGATGGCGGTTGGCCGGATCACGAGCTTTCGCATGGTCGTAGCAATCGTAGCGTATGTCGCTGTCTTCAATGTGGCCGCCGGGGCGCGGTCAGCGGTCGAGAACGGCAACCTGCCGCCGATGCCTGGGATCTTCTGGCTGCCGCTCGTGCCGCTAGCGCTCATGTTCATCATCCTTGCCCTCGCTCGGCAGCGCACATGATCGGCTTCCAGCGCATCGATCGCTATCTGGCCGCGGAACTCTTCCGCGGCTATGCCGTGGTGGCGGCGATCCTGCTCGCGCTCTTCTCGCTGTTCGCCATATTGGAGGAGCTCGATGACGTTGGGAGTGGAGGCTACGGCGTCTTTGACGCCCTTGCCTTCGTCGGCATGACTACGCCAGCCCGCATGCTCCGTCTGCTGCCCTTCGTGACACTCTTCGGCAGCACTCTGGCACTGTGGAATCTTGCCCGGCGTGAAGAGTTGGTCGTGCTGCGCGCGGCGGGCATGGGGCTGCCTCGAATCGCGCTCGCTGCGACGCTGCCCTCGCTTGCGCTCGTGGTCTTTACGCCAATGGTGTTTCAGTTTGTCGCGCCAGTGCTCTACGAGAACGCAACGGGCCTGCGCAATGAAGCGCTCGGCAAGGGCGATCCTCTCGCTCGCAGCGGCTTCTGGTCGAGACAGGGGGATGTGCTTGTCGAGGTAGGCGGTCTCGAGCACGGGCGGGTGGCGCGCGATTTGCGCGTTTATCAACTGGCCCCGGATGCTGGACTCACAGAGATCCTCATTGCCGATTCGGCCGATCCGGAGGCGTCGGGCACCTGGCGGCTCGCCGGAGCCGAGCGGCGCAGCTTCGCACTTGATGGCATCACCCGTCGTACCGCCGAGGGCGAACGTTGGCGCCCCTGGTGGATGAACGAGCGTCACCTGGTGGTCCCACCCGCAGACAGCCTGTCCTTCTCCGATCTACGCGGCTATATCGATTATCTTGCCGAAACCGATCAACCCACGGATCGCTGGGAGCTTGTCTACTGGCGTATGTGGTGGTTGCCGGTGACAGCATTGCTCACGGGCCTGCTGGCGATTCCGGTTGCGCTCACGGGCGCCCGTCATTCGGATCAAGGGCGCGTTGGACTCGCGGTGGCGATCGGCCTCCTCTACTACCCAGTCGACCAGATTGTTGCCAATGCGGGTACGCTCATCGGCGTGGCGCCCGCGCTCATCGCAGCCGCTGGCCCCGCCCTCCTGCTCACCGTTGTCGCCGTGATGCTCGCTCGCGTCCGCTGACCTCAGGAACCCTTAGAAAGTATGTCGATCTTTCGCAGCTTCGTTGCCCGTTATCCCGGTCAGAGTGTCGTGCTGGTGTTGGCGCTGCTTCTGTCCGGCCTCGCCGGGAGCGTAGGGCTGTCAGCAGTGCTGCCGGTGCTGAACATCGCCTTCGACAGCGACAGCGCCGATCAGGGTGCCGTCGAGCGGGTGCTGACAGACGCCCTCGCGAGTGCGGGTATCGAGCCGAACCTGGCAGTGTTGCTCGGCATCATCGTAATCGCGGTGTTCTTCAAGGCCGTGCTTGTGTTCTTTGCGGAGGTACGCATCGGCTATATCGCGGCCGATGTCGCGACGGACCTGCGCATGCGATTGCTGCGGGCCATCTTGCGTTCGAAGTGGAGCTACTTCACGCAGCACTCTCCCGGCAAGCTCGCGAACTCCATGAGTACCGAGGCCTTCAGAGCTTCGCGGGCATTCGTGACCGGCGTGAAGCTTGTCGCCCTCGCGATCGAGTCCCTTGTGTACGCGAGCTTTGCGCTCGCAGTGTCGGCTACCGCGACGCTCCTTTCGATCGTCGCCGGGACATTGATCCTGCTTGCATCGCGCAGCCTCGTGCGAATTGCCCGTGACGGCGGCAATCGTCAGACCATCTGGTATCGCCAACTGCTCTCCACGCTCACGGATACGTTGCAGTCCGTGAAGAGCTTCAAGTCCATGGGACGGGAATATCTTGCGGACGAGGTGCTTGCTGAGGACACGGAACAGCTGCGCAAGGCGCTCAAGCGTGAGGAGCTTGGCGTTGCAGCCATGGAATCTGCCCTCGAGCCCATGTATGGCATTGTCATCGCGCTCGGGCTCTGGGTGTCGGTGATGGTCTTCGACGTGGAGATGACGACGATCACCTTCCTCGTGATCGTGCTCGCCAACCTCCTCAAGCAGGTCGGCAAGCTGCAGAAGCAATACCAGCGGCTGCAAACGTATGAATCGGCGTACTGGGCCATGGAAGACAATATCGACGTTGCGCTCTCTGAAGCTGAGCCGAAGGGAGGCCGGGATGAATCCGGTCTGGCTCAGGAGATTCGCCTCGAGAAGGTCGACTTCGCCTACGCGAACGTGCCGGTGCTTCAGGGCGTGAGCCTCAAGATTCCTGCCCGAACCCTCACCTGCCTCGTGGGTGAATCCGGGTCCGGAAAGAGCACGATCACGGACCTGGTAATGGGATTGATCCGCCCGGATGCCGGGCGCGTGTTTGTCGACGGAGTCGATCTCACGACGCTCGACCTCGCGCGATGGCGGCATCAGATCGGTTACGTACCGCAGGAGAATCTCTTGCTGCACGCAAGCGTTCGCCTGAACCTCACGCTTGGTGATCCGGGGGTGGATGACGAGATGGCTGAGCGCGCTTTGCGCGCAGCGGATGCCTGGGACTTCGTGTCGGCGCTCGCCGACGGCCTCGAAACCACCGTCGGAGAGCGCGGCACCCTACTTTCCGGGGGGCAGCGGCAACGCATTCTGATTGCTCGGGCGTTGCTCTGGCGCCCCCGCCTGCTGATCCTCGACGAGGCGACCAGTTCACTCGATCCTGAATCGGATCGCGCGATCGCGGCAACGCTCAAGGCGCTTTCGCGGGAGCTCACGGTGCTCGTAGTCGCGCATCAATCGGCGCTGACGGAAGCTGCGGATCACGTCTACCGACTCGAGAGGGGACGCATGGACGCGCGCGCCGAGGCGCCTGGCGCTTAGGCGGCGCTCAACGCCGACGCGCGAGCAGATCGTCGATCCTGTCGAGCGCAGCGTCGATGTCATCGGTGATGGGGCGGGTTTCCGTTTGACCGCCAAGGGCGGGCAGAGGCGCGTCGTCCCATGCGGCATGGCCGCGCGCGATCAGCGCAGCGTGGGCCGGGCGGAGATCGCGAGACAGACGCGGATGCGCATACCGCATGAGCCAGCGGTATCCATGCGTCGTCAGCGTGTTGTCCTGAACGGCGCTGCCCGCGTACCGCATGTCTCCCATGTCGAAGATACGCACAGGCTTCCCGGTCGCGACCGCCTCCGAAACCATCGCGATACTGTCGCCGGTGACGAGCAGCGCATCTGCCCAGGCGAGGATGCCGAAGTAGGGGTTGGGTGCATCATGTGTCCAGGCCCACAGCTCCGACGGATCAAGTGAGCTGCGCAGCGTCTTGAGAGCGGCACTGGGCGTTCTGCTGCTGGTCGTGCCCATGAGACTGCCCGTAGCTGCAAGCGCCCGCGCGCGCGCAGCGAGTCTCGCTGCGTTGTTCGGACCGAGATGAAAAGGACCGCTGCTGCCACCCACGAGCACGCCCAGGCGGGGGCGGGGTAGGTGGGAATAGGCGTGGCCCCACTCCGTTCTCGCGGCGTCGAGCCGCGCCTTGGTCAATCTGTGCAGGGTACCTGCGTTAACGAGGACGTTCGGGCGGGGCTCCAGTCTGTACTGGGGCGTGGTGACGATGAGGTCGAAGACGTCGTGCGGCGCCCAGGTTCGTCCAAGCACCACGGTTACGGCATGACCACGGCTTCGTCGCGCGACCCAGCGCGCGAGAGGTTCGTTGCGCAAACCCGCGGTAATGAGCACGTCCGGGCTGCGCGCGCCGAGGGCTGCCTGGTGGGTGCGATGGATGCCTGCGAGTGAGATCTGCCGAAGCAGACCAAGCGTGCTTGCCTGCGGTGTCCAGGACGGTTGGATCAACCGAAGTTCGGCGCCGAGATGACGTTCGAGGGCTTCGCCAAGTCCCAGAATCTGCTGCGACTCACCCGCGCGATGGGACGCGAGCGCCCACACGAGGGGACGACGTTTCATCGCGCTGGGTCCCGTAGCCCGTGTCAGAGCGGTGCGAGAGGGGCCCGCGGGGCGCGGGCCCTGCGGGAATCAACCAGCGGCCGCTGCAGCGGGACGACGGCCGAGGAGCTGCTCGGCAACGAGCGCGTAGGCGTCGACGATGCGGTCGATCTGTTCGTCGGTGTGGGCGGCGGAAAGCGAACACCTGAGGATCGACATATTCTTGGGTGCACCGGGCGGAACAACGAGATTCACGTAAACGCCGGCGTCGAGAAGCATCTGCCATGCGGCCGCGGCTTGTTGCGGATCGTCCATGATCGACGCGATCACGGGGCTGGCATCCGAGCCCAGCGTGAAGCCAAGGCTCTCGAGGGCGCCGTGGACGACGCGCGCGTTATTCCACAGCTGCTCGCGCAGTTCCGGGCGTTCGCCAACGAGACGTAGCGCTGCGCGCGTCGATGCGATCACGGAGGGGGTCGACGAGGCGGTGAACATGTATGCGCGAATCTGCGTGCGCAGCGGTGAAAGGTCATGCAGACGAGAAGCGCACCAGCCACCGACGCTGCCAAGACTCTTGGAGAACGTGCCCGTGAGGAAGTCGACACGATCCTCAACGCCAAAGAACTCCGCAGCGCCGCGTCCGTTTTCGCCCATGGTGCCGAAGCTGTGGGCATCATCCAGGAGGAGGTAAGCCCCGTAGCGGTCTTTCACCTCGCAGATTTCAGCAAGCGGGGAAACGTCGCCGAGCATGGAGTACAGACCTTCGACGATCACAAGCGTCTTGTTTGCCCGATCGCCAAGGCGCTTGAGCCGCTTTTCTAGATCGCTCGGATCATTGTGGCGAAAGCGATACACCTCGGCCCCGGAAAGACGGGCGCCTTCATAGATGCTGGCGTGTGAATCGGCATCAAGGACGATGACGTCGCCGGGTCCGGCGAGCGTTGATATTGTTCCGACGTTGGCGACATAGCCGGTCGTGAACACAATCGCCGAGCGGGCATCGAGATATTCGGTCATCTCGCGCTCGAGGGCGGCATGTGCGGAATAGGTGCCGTTGGCGACGCGTGACCCAGTGGTGCCTGTCCCCTGACTGTGGACGGCCTGCATGGCCGCTTCTATGCAGGCTGGCTCAAAGGTGAGTCCCAGATAGTTGTTCGTGCCTGCAAGCACGACGCGCTTACCGTCAAGGCGCCCTTCCGTGGCGGAACCAACCACGTCGATCGTTGCCCCGATCGCGTTGACGCCTAGGGCGTCGACTTCATTTTGGAAACTGCGTGCTGCTTCAAGCTTGTCTAGAAGACTCATTCGTCACCGATTACGTCAGTTGTTGGACCCGAGTCGCCAGGTCGGCGATCGTGCGTACGTCACCCAACTCGTTTATCGGGAAAGCGATATCAAAGATGTCTTCGAGCTGTTCTATGAGTTCCATGACGTCAAGAGACGCCAGACCGAGCTCTTCGATCAGGTCAACATCCTCGTTCACCACCTCACCCTGCGCGGCCGACTCGGAAAGCAAATGCTGGATCCGAGCAACGCATTCTTCATAGGTCGCCATTTACGCGGCCGCACGTACTGGCATTGCACTTCCCGCCGTGCCGGTCTCTTCGTGTCTGCGAGTACATCCCCTGGTGCAGAAACGTCGATCAGGCATGCAGTTTGTTACCCAAGTCATTGAACTTCCAGAAACCGCTGCTGTCGGACTGAACTTTGGGAATTGAGCGCACGACACTTGCGATGTGCGCCCGATCACACTTTCAGTCGGACATTGCGCGCGAGTCTAGCGACTTGTTCCGGCTTGTACAGGGGCAAATGCACTGTTCGTGCCAGTGGAAACACTTGAGAAACAATTGAGATACCCGCTAGACACCCGTGAGAGTCTTGGGCAACGAATGAAGGCTTATTCGTACGTCTGAAAAGGCGCTCAAGCGCGGCTTCCGGGTGTCGCTGTGCCTTCGGTCCGGCCCAACATCGGCGCGGTTGGTCCGGCTGGATTCATGCGGCCCCGTCCCGCACCCAGGCCGCTCCTGACAAAGGGGCGATAGCGCGATCAGCCGCGGGCGTACTCGAGCGTTGGATCCTCGAACTGCAGGTAGTTCCGCAGCCAGTGTGTTGCGAGATAGAAGGGCCCGGTGTCAGCGATGGCAACAAACATCTTGAACAGGTAGTTCGAACCGATGAGAACAAGGATTGTCCGCACTGTCATGTCGCCCGCGAAGAACGCTGCGCCAAACGTGACGGACACCACCATGATCGAGTCGACAAGCTGGCTCGCCAAGGTAGAGAAGTTGTTGCGCAGCCACAGATGCCGCCCACGCGTCAGGCGCTTCCAGAAGTGGAACAACTGCACGTCGCAAAACTGCGCAGCGATGTAGGCCATCATCGAAGCGAAAACGGCGCCCGACGTGCAGTAGTAGAGAAGTTGGAAGAACTCGATCGAGCCCACTGCGACGTCGCCGTTCGGCAGAGCCACCGATTCCTGGAGTTTGAGTACCTGCCAGGGCGGCAGGGCGTCCGGCGTCACGCTCGGCAGGGCCTGGGCCAGCCACATCGTGCCGAGGATGAAGAAGTTCAGCCCGAGCCCCACCCACACCACGAAGTTCGCTCGCGAGCGGCCGTACAGCTCGGAAATGAGGTCTGTGCACAGGAACGTCAGCGGGTAGGGCAGTACGCCGACGGCGAGCGACATGGGCCCGATCTGGACGAAGCGCGTGATACCGATGATGTTCAACATCGTCATGGCGCAGAGGAAGATTCCGGCCAAGATGAAAAAAACGCGCTCGCGTCGTTCGGCGAGATCCATATCGGTCATGGTTTCTTCCGCTTCTCCAGGGCGCCAGGTTCAGCGTTCGACCTGGCCAAGGTTGGCGTGCAGCACGGCTCCGTTCACCACGGGGTGCGTCGCGGCCCAGAGGATCGTTTCGGCGATCTCCTCGGGTCGGATGAGGCGGCCGAACGCAGACATCGAGGCAACGGCCGCTTCCGTTTCCGGGTCTGTGCCGATGTGGCTGCGGAGCATCTCCGTGTCCGTGAAACCCGGGCATACGCACGCTGTGTGTATGCCGCGACCCGCCAGGTCCTGGCAGGTCGCGCGCATCATTCCAATGGTGGCGTGCTTGCTTGTGACGTAGGTGTAAGAACCTGGTACGGCTTTCTCGGAGAGCGTCGAACCTGTGTAGATGACCGCTGAACCCGCCTTTATGTGCGGCAGGACCGCCGAATTCAGCGCATTCGGCGCGCCGAGGTTGATTTGCATGATCTCCATGAAGCGCTGTGCGTCCACTGCACCTGCGCTGTCGTTTGCGAGCAAGGAGCTGTTGTGGATCAGTGCGACCTGATCGGCTTCGCGCGCGAGCGCGCTGACGCTTGCGCAGGCTCGCTCAACCGCACCGGTATCCGCGAAGTCGCACGCGATACTTTCGACGGCCCTTTCGGGACAGGGACGGCGGGATAGGTTGGTCACTGCCCATCCCGCAGCGATGAACTGGCGCGCTGTCTCTGTACCGATGCCGGCGCTTGCGCCGGTGATAATCGCGCGCTTCATGCTGCTCTCCACTGCCGCCAGCCCCACTGGTTCGTGCCCGACGATACCCCTATTCGTATGGCGCGCACGTCCTGATCCGAAATTTCCGGGTCCGCGAGCAATCGCTCGACGAACCATCCCGCGAGTTCCTCGACGCTGGCATTGCGGATTTCCAGAACCAATACGTCGCGCGGCAGGAACGGTATGCGCTCCTGGTCAAAGTGGGCGATGAGCCATTCGCCGCCACGCTCGATGCGCAACCAGGCGCTCGCGCCCGGCAGCAGCACCTTTTCGTCTAGCGTCTCGATGATCGCCTTGAGACGCCGCTTGATGATGTTGTAGTCGAAGCACAGGCCATCGTCGCCGACGGGCGCCGTGATCTCGCAGGCGACGCGCCAGTTGTGGCCGTGCAGGTCTTCCCGCTCGGTCGCGCTGAACATGGTGAAGTGACCAGCGGAAAAGTTAAGCGCTTCCTTGGCGATCTCGATGGTCACAAGATCATCGGCGCGGCTGGGAATTGAGGTCATCGCGGGCTCGCGAGGCAGGTCGGGCGGTGCCCGGTCGGGGACGGCCGATGCTGAAGTCTTGTCCGGGCGATGTCTACCGCGGCACTCGCGGGGACGCGTGCCGCGTATACTTGCACGCTGTACCCCCGCCTGTTGGACCGATTGCGCGCATGCCCTTCAAGAACTTACTAAAGCGATACTCAAGCAACCCGGTGACGCGCCGTAAGGCGTGGAACAAGTACTTCGAGCGTCGGCTCAAGAAGCACGACCTGCACATCTACAAGGGACACTTGAACTGGGCAATGTCAGATGAGGTCGCGTCCATCCATGAAGCTTGGGGTGCGACGCCGGGGGGGCCCGCAGATCGCGTGTATCTTCTTTGGGAAACAGGAAGACTGATCAGAGCACGCGGTATTGAAGGCGCCACGGCCGAATGCGGATCGCGCTACGGCAAAAGCAGCTTCTTCCTTTTGCGGGGCCTGGACGACCCTGACCGCAGCCACCACATCTTTGATTCGTTCGCGGGCCTTTCGGACTCGAAAGCGGAGGACGTTGCACGTGACGGCATCAAGACCTGGCAGGCTGGGCAGATGTCCGTCGACGAAGAAACCTGTCGCGCGCAGCTCGCGTCCTTCGCCCGGTGCGAATTTCATGCGGGCTGGATTCCTGAGCGTTTCGCCGACGTCGCCGACCAGCGCTTTGCCGTTGTACATATCGACGTTGACCTATACGAACCAACTCGAGACGCGCTCGAGTTTTTCTGGCCGCGCCTGAGCCCCGGCGGCGTCATCGTCTCCGATGAATACGGCCTGGCCACCTGCCCCGGCGTCACGCGCGCCTTCGATGAATTTTTCGAGGGGCGCAGTGATCGTCATTTACCGCTTGCTTCCGGGCAGGCGATCGCCTGGAAACAGTTCGATATCTGAGGAGTGCTGTGATGCCGGCGTTCGAGCGAGATGGTGCGGTTATCCACTATGACGTGCAGGGCTCTGGCCTACCGCTGCTCGCGGTCGCGCCTGGCGGAATGCGTTCAGCTTCTGAGCTTTGGGGCAACGCACCGTTCAATCCTCGCGGCGAGTTTCGTGGCGACTTTCGGGTCGTCACCATGGATCAGCGCAACGCTGGTGCATCTCGTGGACCGATCGCGGCTGACCACGGCTGGGACACCTACCTCGATGATCAGATCGCGCTCATGGACCATCTCGGGTTCGATCGATTCCTGTACATAGGAATGTGTATTGGTGGTTCCTATGGTCTTGGGCTTGCGCAGCGCGCTCCCGAGCGTGTCCTGGCAGCGGTCTTGCTGCAGCCTATCGGCCTCGATGAAAACAGGGACGCGTTCTATCAGATGTTCGACTCCTGGCGAGATCAGATTGCCTCGGATCATCCAGAGATGGGCGCTGCTGCGTGGGCGGCCATGCGCTCGAACATGTATGACCGTGATTTCGTGTTCAGCCTGACGCGGCAGGAAGTAGCGCGGGTACAGACGCCCATGCTCGTGATGCGTGGCGATGATCTCTATCACCCGGCGTCGACGTCGGAGGAGATTGCGGAGATCGCGCCGAACGCAGAGCTCGTGCACGACTGGAAGGAGGGGCGGGCACGCACCGAGGCGATCGCTCGGATTCGAGCCTTTTTCTCGGCTCACGACGCGCTCTGACTGCGCTCCAGAAGCTTGATGGCGTCCTCGCACCAGGCGAGGAAGGTGCGCTCATAGCGCAGGCCCGCATCCAGGGCGAGGTAGATGCCCTGACGCTGCAGAGGAAGGCTGCTTGGGTCGGCATAGTGCCGAGCCTGTATACGTTCATAGAGTGCGAGGCGCTCGCCGTGTTCCTGCTGCCGTGCCTTCAGCTCCTTGATCACGGGCGTGGGGTCCGTGTGCCCGACACTGTAGAGCTTCACGTACAGGTCGTCCTTGGCGGGCTTGCGTCGGCTCGCCTCTTGAACCCAGTCCGCCAGCGCCGCCCGGCCGTTCTTGGTCAAGTGGTAGACGATCTTGTCGGGCCGGCCGGCCTGCGCCACCGCGGACGCCTTCAGATGGCCTTCTTCGGCGAGCTTTTTGAGCTCCAGGTAGATTTGTTGGTGGGATGCGGCCCAGAAGAATCCGAGCGACGTTTCGAACTTACGCGCGAGGTCGTACCCCGACAGGTCTTCGTCGAGCAAAGCTGTGAGGATCGCGTGCGACAGGGCCACCCAGGGCTCCGCAAGGGCCGTAGAACTTGCTATGCAACTTATTGCCTAATGCCGAGGTATGCAATAAGTTGCAACCAGTTCCCCTCGACCGGAGTACGCAATGGCTCTTCCCCAAATTCTCGACGGCCGTCTGTCGGTGCCCGTCGTTGCCGCACCGCTTTTCATCATCTCCAATCCGGATCTCGTGATCGCCCAATGCAAGGCAGGGGTGGTGGGTTCCTTTCCGTCGCTGAACGCGCGGCCGCTGGAAGTACTCGATGAGTGGCTGGTGCGTATCAAGCGTGAGCTGGCCGAGCACGATGCGGAGCACCCTGAGTCGCCGTCGGCGCCCTTCGCTGTAAACCTCATCGTGCACAAGTCGAACGATCGTCTCGAAGAGGACCTCGAGCTTTGCGTCAAGCATGAGGTGCCGATGGTGATCACTTCACTTGGCGCGAACCCGGCAGTCAACGAAGCGATTCATAGCTATGGCGGCGTCGTGTTTCACGACGTCATCAATGACCGCTTCGCGCGCAAGGCGGTCGAGAAGGGCGCGGATGGCCTGATTGCGGTCGCCGCCGGTGCAGGTGGCCACGCGGGCGCGACGTCTCCGTTTGCACTTATCCAGGATCTGCGCACCTGGTTCGATGGCCCCTTGCTGCTGTCAGGCTCCATCGCGAACGGAGGCGCGGTGCTTGCCGCGCAGGCCATGGGCGCAGACGCCGCTTATATCGGCTCCCCGTTCATTGCTACGCCAGAAGCAAACGCGGACGAGCGCTACAAGCTGATGATCGTGGACTCGGACTCCTCCGATATCGTGTATTCGAATCTCTTCACCGGCGTTCATGGCAATTACCTCAAGCCATCTATCGAGGCTGCCGGCCTTGATCCGAACGCATTGCCGGAATCTGACCCGTCGGCCATGAACTTCGGTTCGGGCGGAAACAGTGAAAAGAAGGCCTGGAAGGACATCTGGGGCTGCGGGCAGGGTATTGGCGCGGTAAAGGCGGTTGTACCGGCTGCCGATCTCGTTGCGCGCCTTGTCAGCGAATACGATGCCGCCAAGAGCCGCGTTGGTGTAGCTGCCTGATTAGAGGGGGGGCTTCGCCCTATGACGCCCCTCATCTGAGGGGCGGGGTCTGCTCGCCAGCCCGCGTCCCCATTGTCGTGGGCACGTGTGGCTGCGTAAACGCGGCCCGTTGCCGATGTCCCCGGCCGTACCCAACTCGTTCATGGGAAGGGGTCCGTACTCAAACGGTCGGTAGTTTAACCCGTCGGGCCTTGAGTTCGGAGCGCAGTGCCCACCCCAAAAAGGGGGGGGCGCCTGCAGTGGGTCTGCCGGAGATTCAGAGGACCTCGCGCAGGCTTCGTGACTTCAATGTTGGGCGGAGCCCTGATTGGTAGGTGATCACCATGGCGCGTCGCGGCCGTGCTGATTTGTTAGGACGCGAGCCGTGCACGATGTGTGGACTGAAGAAGATGAGGGACCCGGCGGGCGCTTCGATCACCACTTCGGCAGCGCCGTCGATCGCAGCAGGGTCGGTATAGAATCCGCCAAGCTGGGAGCCGTCATCGGTGCCGGGCAGGCATCCGTTGCGGTGGCTGCCGATCAGGATCGCGAGGGCACCGTTTGCCGCATCGGCGTCGTCAAAGGTCACCATCACGTTCGGGAGATGATCGACGTCATCATGATCGTGAATCCAGTAGGGCGAGTCCTGATGCCAGCCGAAACCGCTCCCTACACCCGGCCGCTTCAGATTGAGTTTCGCGGTCCAGAGCGAAAGGGTTTCTGCCGTCAGTAGCCCGCGTATCGGGGCCGTGATGCGCGGATCGTCGATCAGTGCCTCGAAGGCAGGGTCGAACGCGTTGACGGGTTCGATGACCTTGATGTCTTCGCTGCCCGGCGAGTGTTCGAACTGAACAGTGACGTGCTCGCAGTCAACGAACCGCTTTCCGTCCAGGAGGTAGGTCTCACCCATTGAAACGCGAGCGGAGGCGTCGGCAGCGGCGCGTTCCGCGGCCGCGATGAGGGTGTTGCATTCATCGGGCGTGAAAGACGCTTCACGGACGAAATAGCCATCCCGAGCCCAGGCGCTCGCCTCCTCAGGTGCCAGTGCATACCGGCGCTTCACCCGCTGCGTGTTCAGCGTTCCGTCCTCGAGGCAGTTTAAGCAAGCTGGCGCCCCGAAGAGGATTCGAACCTCTGACCTGCCGCTTAGGAGGCGGCTGCTCTATCCAGCTGAGCTACCGGGGCGTGGAGCCAATGCTAGCGAACGCGCATTAAGCGGGCCATGACATTGAGCCCTACATGCTCGCCGCTCGCGCATGGCGGGTTGGGATGCTATCTTCGGAATAATGAAGGCCATTAAGCGGGAGGTCCATGCGCGCTGACACGTATATCCGCTCCCGCATGATGCGGATCGTAGCGTCTCGGCGGTTCCAGAGCCTGCGGCAAGCGCGCGGGCGCATCGCGCGAGGTCTGCGCGGTGTGGCGCCGGCCGTTCACTACTTCCACGACGTTTCCGATCCGTTCAGTCATCTCGCGGTCCAGAAGCTAACGGCGCTTGTGGACCGCTATGCGATCCCGTTCGTGCCGCACCTGGCGGGGCCTACCGGCGATCTGTTTCGCGGTGATGTCGGTCGTTTCGATCCCTGGGCCAGACGTGACGCTGCCTCGGTTGCGCTCAGCTACGGCGTCGAAGCGCCTGGGCCCGATGCGCCAATCGACCCGCCTGCGGCCGACCACGTCGTCAGCTTGCTCGCCCCATTCATCGACGATGCAGCCGAGGGCGATCCGGCTCGGGTGCGCGCGTTCGCGGATGCTGCCCTTGAAGCTGGGCGTGCGTTCTGGAACGGCGAGGCGCCAGCCGGCACGGCATCGGCCCGTGCTGAGGCGCTGATCATAGAGGGCGAAGCGCTGCGGACGCGTCTGGGGCATTACCTCGGCGCGACTTTCTACTTCGACGGCGAGTGGTATTGGGGCATTGACCGAATCTACCTGCTCGAACAGCGGCTCATTCAGGAAGGCTTCGTGCGCGTGCCCTATGAGGGTGTAATCGTTCCGCGTCCGGAAGCGGTCATTCCGGAAGGCCTGGAACTCGCCGACATCGAACTTGAAGTTTTTCCCTCCCTGCGATCGCCGTATACGGCGGTCGGCTGGCCCGCAGTCTTGAAGCTGATCGAGGACACTGGCGTCCCTGTTCGCTGGCGGCCAGTCATGCCGATGATGATGCGCGACGTGCCGGCGCCCTTGCCCAAGCAGCTCTATATCATCAGCGACGCCGCACGCGAAGGACGCGCGGCGGACGCGCCGATTCGGAACATGGTGGATCCGTTCGGCGACCCGGTGCGCCGTGCGCTTTCGCTTTGGGCGTGGGTGTGCGGCGAGGATCGTGCAGGAGCTTTTCTATCTGCGTATCTACGGGCCGCCTGGTTCGACGGCGTGGACATCACAACCCAGGCAGGACTCGACCAAGTGCTTTGCGCGGCTGACCTCTCGCCGGCAGACGCGACCCGGCACTATGACGATCCTGCGTCCGAGCTGCTGTTGCAGGAGAACCTCGACTTGATGCTTGGGGAGGGCCTCTGGGGGGTCCCGAGCTTCCGCGTCACGGGTGGAGGCTCGGCGCCTTTCGTTTGCTGGGGACAGGACCGGATCTGGCGCATTGCAGCGGAAATCGTGGCTCGCGCAGGTGGCGATCCGGGCATAGCGCTGCCGCCATCGGAGTGGGAAAGGTGAACGACACGCGTACGCGTCTGCTGGACGCTGCTGAGCGCCTCTTCGCAGAAAAAGGCCTGCATGCGACGCCTACGCGCGAGATCGTGGCGGCGGCCGGCCAGCGCAACGAATCGGCTATCCAGTATCACTTCGGAGGTAGGGGCGGGCTGCTCGATGCGATTCACGCGCGGCGGCTAAAGGAAGTGGAACAGGCGCGCGCTGAGCGCCTTGATGCATTGCTCGCGCGTGAAGCGGAGCCGCAGGTTCGTGCTGTGCTCGACTGCGTGGTTGCCCCGGTGGTGCGCCAGTGCGGCGTTGATCCGGGCTTTCGCGGGTATCTCGCCGCCTTCGGTGAGCTTGCGCTCTCTGCTGGTGTTTCCATTGGCAACAATCCGCACGAGCTTGCGAGTCTCGCTCGCGTGCGCATGGTGCTGAAGCCTCGCCTGAAGATCGAGGACGAGGTGCTTCGTGAACGTACCGAGGCGCTGACTCGATTCATTCTCATGATTCTTTCGCAGTGGGCGCGCTCTGATCGTAGCTTCGAAGGTGCCGAGTTCGATTTGTTTCTCGCGAACTTCGTCGACATGGGTGCGGCGCTGCTGCTCGCGGACGTTTCCAAGGAAACCCGGGCGGCGCTCGAACGTTGCCGGCTAGGCTGAGAATACCCGGAGGAGGATTGTCATGACTTCACTGAATGGCGTCGGCGCACCCTCGGGCTCGGCATGTAGGGTCGTGCGCTGATGCGGATCGTTCTGAGCCTCGCTGTCGCGATTTCGCTAGCGGCCGGGTTCGCGTGGACCCAGCGCCTCGATCTGCTCGTATGGGTATCACCAAAGCTTCTTGAACTGCGTGATCCGATTGCGCCGAATCGTCCCGTTACGTGGCCCCGGGGACCCGATGTGGCGGCGCGTCCGGTTGGAGAGCGGCCGCCGAACGTCGTCGTGATCCTCCTTGATGATCTCGGCTTCAATGACGTGTCGTTCTACAACGGTGGCGCGGCAGATGGGTCTCTCATGACGCCGAACATCGACTCGATCGCCCATGAAGGTGTCGCTTTCGAGATGGGCTATGCAGCGAACGCGGTGTGTGCGCCATCTCGAGCTTCCATCATGACGGGCCGCTATTCGACGCGGTTCGGGTTCGAGTACACACCCGCCCGAAAGACCGCGGCGACCATCGCTCAGTGGATGTCGGATCAGGAGGCACCCGCACTTCCGCCCGTGATCCATCACGACCGCCTCGATGAGCTGCCGGACGACATGTTCTCGCTTGGCATGCCGGCCGAGGAACTCACCGTCGCGGAGCTGCTACAGCAGGCAGGCTATTACACGGCCCATATCGGCAAGTGGCACCTTGGTAACGGCCCAGGCATGCGGCCAGAAGACCAGGGCTTTGACAACAGCCTGTCCATGGCGGGCACGGCCTATCTGCCGCCCGATTCCCCGGAAGTGGTGAATGCACGGCTACCGACGGCGATCGATCGCATGGTCTGGGCGTCGATGCGCTATGCCGCGCAATTTGATGGCGGCGAGAAGTTCGAGCCCGACGGCTATCTCACGGATTACTACACCGATCATGCCGTGACCGTGATCGAGTCGAACCGCAATCGTCCCTTCTTCCTCTATCTAGCACACTGGGGCGTCCACAACCCGCTTCAGGCAAAGCGCGAGGACTACGAAGCGCTCGCACACATTGAGGACCATACGCTGCGCGTGTACGCGGCAATGATTCTCTCAATCGATCGGAGCGTCGGCCGCGTCCTGCGGGCGCTGGAAGAAACAGGTGTTGCAGACGACACGCTCGTGATCCTCACATCAGACAACGGTGGCGCCGACTACATCGGCCTACCGGACGTGAACCACCCCTATCGCGGCTGGAAGCTCACGCACTTCGAAGGTGGCACGCACGTGCCGTTCATGGCGAGGTGGCCACGCGTGATCCCGGCCGCTATGCGCTTCTCCGCACCCGTGCAGCATATCGACCTTCTGCCAACGATAGCTTCCGCGGCCCGTATCGAGCCGCCCGCGGATCATCCCATTGATGGCGTCGACTTCATCCCCTATGTCGCGGGCGAGGCGCAAGGTGTGCCGCACGACGTCCTGTTCTGGCGCGAGGGCTATTTGCAGAGCGTGCAGCACCGCGGCTGGAAACTGATCACGACGGAGCGACCCGAAAAAGACTGGCTCTTCGATCTCGCGGCGGACCCGACCGAACAGCGCAATCTTGCACTCCTTGAGCCAGAGCGTGTTGCGGCAATGAAGTCGTTGCTCGCTGAGCACAACGCGAGGCAGCAGCCCCCCGCCTGGCCCAGCTTCATTGAGACGGCGCGCCTCATCGACAAGCATCAGTTGGAGGGTTACGAGCCGGGCGACGAATACACCTACTGGCCGAACTGAACGAGCAAGGCAGGAGAACTGAACGTGGACAAGCTGAGAACCCCGGACGAGCGATTCGCCTTACTGGACTGGCCTTATGCGCCGAATTACGTCGAGGTGGACGATAACTTCGGCGCTACCGTCCGCATCCATTATGTGGACGAGGGTCCAGCGGACGGCGAAGTGATGCTGTGCATGCACGGACAGCCGAGCTGGTGTTATCTCTACAAGAAGATGATTCCCGTGCTCACCGCTGCGGGCTTCAGGGTGATCGCGCCGGACCTTGTGGGCTTTGGTCGCTCGGACAAGCCCACGAAGCGTTCGGACTACACCTACTCCAATCACGTGCACTGGATAGGCGGCTTTGTACGCGCCCTCGATCTGCAGCGGATCACCTTCTTCGGTCAGGACTGGGGCGGCCTCATTGGCCTACGCGTGCTCACCGACATGCCCGAGCGCTTTGCGCGCGTGATCATCGGCAACACGGGCCTGCCTGATGCGAAGGGCATGGCGCCGGAGATGGCGAAGCCGATGCGGGAAATGTTCGCCACGGTCCCGGCCCTGTCGCCGCCCGAGATGGCCATGAAGATTGCGGAGAACGAGCATGGCGCCGGCTTCATGTATTGGATCAAGTACTGCGCGGAGTACCCCGAGTTTCGCGTTTCGGACGTCATGATCGTCTCCGGAATCGGAGGTGATGATGCGGCTGAGCGTGCCATCTGGGATGCGCCCTTCCCGGACGAGTCCTATATGCAGGGTGCACGTCAGTTTCCATCGCTCGTCCCGATCTTTCCTGACGATCCGGAGATCGAGAACAATCGGGCGGCATGGAAGGTGCTCGAAGCCTTCGACAAGCCATTCCTGACGGCTTTCTCCGATAGTGATCCCGTGACGGCCGGGGGGCACACCCGGTTCCAGGCGTCTGTTCCTGGCGCACAGGGTCGGCATCACGTCACGCTCCATGGGGCCGGGCACTTTCTGCAGATGCAGTGCGGCGAAACGCTCGCGGGCGTCATTATCGGTTTCTGCGCGGCGAATCCGCTGTGACCATGGGGATACGCTGGGCAGTACTAATCCTCGTCTGGGGTGGCTTCACGTTCTGGTACACGAGCTTGAGCGGCCCGCTCAGCGACGCGGAGGTCCAGACGTATCTGGCAAGGGCGGCTGCGCAAGGGCGGGACGCAGGGGAGCTTGCGTCGCTTGAGCAATTCATGCGCGCGGACGACGGGGGGCATTTCGTGATGGTCAACGTCCTCGATATGGCGCCGGTCGATGCAGAGGAAAACATGGGGCGCTACATGGCGCACATGTGGCCAGCGTTGTTGTCGCGCGCATGCCACCCCACCTTCGCGGGCCTGTCGATCGCGAACGCGATGGACCTGTCAGGGGTAACCGAGGCGGCGGGTGGCGCTGAGGTCTGGGATCAGGCTGCGCTCATGCGGTATCGATCGCGCCGCGATCTGCTTGAAATCGCTTTCGATCCTGCCTTCGTCGAACCCCATGTTTTCAAGATGAGGGGGCTTACGAAGACGATCGCTTTTCCGGTGAAGCCGGTTCTCGCATACGGTGATCCGCGTTTGCTGCTCGGCGCAGCGCTACTGATCATCGGGTTGCTGATTGATCGCGTGCTCGCCCGCCGTTGAGGCGGTCGGGCAAGGGCGCGCGGATCAATGCTTGTGCCTCTTCCGCATCATCTCGTTCAGGAACTTCACCATCGTCAGCGCTTCTTTCGGGTCCATGCGTCCGATGGGGCCGGCGCTGTAGGTGGCCGCCGCCACGCGTCCGTCCTGCCGCAGCAGGAACTCCGAAGGTTGGATGAAGTCGCGTCGGCCGTCCCAGAACGCCCCTATCGCGTCTCCGATCTGGCGCGTCACGCCGATGGCGACGGGGTAGGAGAGGCCTTCGGCGATCGGCGCCGTGTGTTCGGCATCGTCCACCGTGCCAGCGATCATGCTCACACCCTCTGCCAGGAACTCGTCACGGAGCTCCTCGTAGCCGGCGAGAAGCCGGCGGCAATAGGGTCACCAGTGGCCGCGGTAGAAGAGAACGAATGTCCAGGGGGTTTCGAGCTCGGTCGGCAGCATGCGCGTGCCGCCGCCGAATAGCTCGAGGGTGATCTCGGGGAAACTGTCCCCGGCGTCCAGCTTGGTGCTCATAGGCGCCTCCCGTGTCTCGCCTGAGCGTGCGCCCGGACGGAGCGGGCGTCCAGCGGGCTTCAAGTACCGCCGACGATGAGCGCGTCGCTGTTCGGCGGCAGATCGAAGGTCATGAAGTCGTTGGTGAGCATCACATCGCTCGGCAGATCTCTGCGCCAGATGCGCTCCATGAGCGAGTTCTGCGGCGCCGGAACGAGGTGATAGAACCCGAGTTGGCCTACATTGACGCGCCCCGCCATCTCGATCATCGAGCGCACGCTCGCGTGGTAATCCTGGATGTCGAGGAAGATCTTTGCGCGCCGATCCTGGCCAGAGGCGCGCGCCGCGGTCTCCATGGCCTGCACGATCGGCGTCGAGAGACCGTCAGAGAGTAGGAGATCGACGTCCTGTGCCGCGGTTTCCAGTCCGTCCGAGACGATCGTGTCTCCGGTCACCACCACCGAGCGGCCGCCGTAGTCGAAGCGATAGCCGAGTGCTGGCGCGACCGGCGCATGATTGACCGGGAAGGCGGTAACGACGAGACCGTCCTCGTCCAGCACCACGCCTTCCTCCACCGCGCGCGCTTCGAGCCGCCCCAGTTCCGGGGGCAGAAGATCAGCGCCGTGATGACCGGTGCGGTAGCTGTTGTCGAGAGCGTAGGCCCGGTTCAGGCCGGATACGACCGTCTCTACACCGCCGGGGCCGATGATCTGCAGCGGTTGCGGCCGGCCCGCCACCCAGGACATGAGATTGAATTCCGGGATGTCGGCGATGTGATCGGCGTGGTAGTGCGTGACGAAGATGGCGCGCAGGTTCTCGAGCGCGAGGGGCGCGAGCACCGCCGTTTCGTGCGAGGCCATGCCCGCATCGACCACGTAGATGCGCTCGTCGACGAGCATGGCGACGCAGGCCTGGGCCCGATCGCGCACCGGCAGCGGCGCGGCCGTCCCGCACATGAACACTCGCATGCCGCCTTCAGGGGGAGATTGGGGCGGCTCCGCCACGCGCGCTGCGAGCGCGGCGTTCATTAGGGCGTTCTGGCCGGACTCGGTGCGCGTGGCGATGAGAAAGGCGGCGAGCGCGACGACCGCGCCGGCGATGATCAGGAGTGTGCGCAAGGGGCCTCCCCGAAGGCATGCGGTGTTCGTCTAATGATATCCATTAGACGTGCCGATGAAACGTGTCTGACACGGGCGCCGGGTCGGCGCGGCCGCTGTGGTAACGTGCGGCGCCTTGCGATCAGCCACACGCGAAGTCGACGAGCATTCCATGACCTTACGGGCCCCCAGTCTGTCCATCGTGATTCCGACGTTGAATGAAGCGGATCGGTTGCCGAAGTTGCTGAACCAGCTCTCCAGCGCGCGCGATCGTGGCGCTGAGATCGTCGTGGTCGACGGCGGCAGCAATGACGGTACGGCGCGGATCGCCCAGGAAGGGGGCGTACACGTCATCTGGAGCCCGCGCGGTCGCGCGACGCAACTGCAGGCGGGTGTCGACGCGAGTAGCGGTGATGCTCTCTGGCTATTGCACGCGGATTCGGACATCGATCCGATGTCGGATCAGCACGTCGTCTGGGCGCTCGCCGACTCCCTGCGCCCCTGGGGGCGTTTCTCGGCGCGTCTCGATGGCCGGCATCCGATGCTCCACGTCATTGCGCGCATGATGAACTTGCGCTCGCGCCTGACTGGCGTGGCGACAGGGGACCAGGGGCTCTTCATGCGTCGGGAGATCCTCGAGCGGATCGGCGGCATACCGCAGCAGCCGCTCATGGAAGACGTCGAGCTCTGCAAGCGCCTGCGCGATCACTGTCCGCCGATCTGCCTCGGCAAGCGAGTGACGTCGAGCGGCCGCCGCTGGATGCATCACGGCGTCTGGCGCACGACGCTGCTCATGTGGCGATTGCGCTACGACTACTGGCGCGGCGCCGACGCGGCCGAGCTCGCGGCGCGCTATCGGGTCAGCGATCAGCCCGGTTCGGCATCGCCTGCGTGAGGCCGGTACGCGTGCAGGTGTTTGCACGCGATCCCGTCCCCGGGCAGACCAAGACCCGACTTATTCCCGCCCTCGGCGCGGCTGGCGCCTGCAACTGCTACCGCTGTCTGCTGGGCGCGATGCTCGAACGCGTGCACGAAGCAGGTGTTGGTGAGATCGAACTCTGGGCGGACCAGATGCCGGCGACGGACGAGCTCGCCGGTCTCGCTGATGGCGTTGGCGCATCGCTACGGCTCCAGCGCGGCGAGGATCTAGGTGCGCGCATGGCGCATGCGCTCGAGGATGCGCTTGCCGACGGCGTGCTGCCGGTGCTCGTCGGCTCCGACGTCATGGGACTGCAGTCGCGACATGTTCAGGATGCGGCAGCGCGATTGCGCAGCGGCGTGGTCGCTGTGTTCGCGCCGGCCGAAGATGGTGGCTACGGTCTGGTCGGGTTGAGCGCGCCCTGGCGTGCGCTCTTCGAGGACGTGCCCTGGGGGACGAGCGACGTCCTCGCCGTCACCCGCGAGCGTACGATCGGTCGCGAGGTGGCATGGCTTGATGCCGTGTGGGACGTCGACGTGCCGGCCGATCTCGCGCGCCTCCAGGGCGATCGATTCAGCGCCTGCCGGCCGTGAGACTCTTCGTGTACGGCACGCTAGCCTCCGAGGCGCTAACCGGTGTGCGTGGGCGCGCGCGTCCGGCATTGCTTGAAGCGCATGCGCGCGTTCGGGTGCGCGGAGAAGCCTGTCCCGCAGCCCGATTCCGTCCGGGCGTGCGCATAGAGGGGCATGTAGTCGATCGGATGCCGCGCGGATGCCTGCGTTCTCTCGACGCCTTTGAGGGCAGCGAGTACCGTCGGGTGGTGCGTCGAGTCCGCACGGAAGCTGGGAGCGGGCGCCTAGCTTCGTGCCGGCGCCGGGCGGACGGTCGCGGCCCCCTTGAGCGCCCCGGGGATTCGGACGCGTTCCGACGCGACGACGGTGACGACTATCTGCTGCGCTGCCGGCTCGGTCGCGCCTTTCGTCGCGGCGCGCTCGGACAGGGCGCCCGGCGCCACGGTCGAAGGCTACGGAATACCTGACGCATGTTTCCCATCCGCGACGAGAACCCTACGGCTCATCGGCCCTACGTGACCTTCGTGCTCATCGCAGCGAATGTGGTCGTCTGGGGCCTGCTGCAGGGCTTCGGTTTCTCGAACGCCTTTCCTGCTTCCTTGTGCACCCACGCGTTGATCCCGGGCGATCTGCTCGGCCTTGTCGACCCCGGCACGCGCATCGGTATCGCCGAAGGAATGGCCTGCCGCCTCGGCTACGAGAGCCACCCCGAGACGCTGCTCTGGTCGATGTTCATGCACGGTTCCTGGATGCATATCATCGGCAATCTCTGGTTCCTGTGGATCTTCGGCGACAACGTCGAGGACGTGATGGGCCCGTTCCGGTTCGCGCTCTTCTATTTGCTCTGTGGTCTCGCGGCCGCCCTCGCGCAGATCGCCTCAGCGCCGTCCTCGCTCGTACCCATGGTGGGTGCCTCCGGCGCGATCGGTGGCGTCATGGGCGCCTACGCACGGCTGTATCCGCGGGCGCGGGTCCACATGCTCGTGTTCTTCGGCATTCTGGTGACGACGATCTCGGTGCCTGCGATCTTCATGCTGGGCTACTGGTTCCTGCTCCAGGTGCTGTCCGGCCTGCCCCCGGTCGGGGACGCGGTCGGCGGTGTTGCGTTCTGGGCGCACGTCGGTGGCTTCCTGGCGGGCCTGGGTCTGTCGTTCGTGTTCGTGCGTGATGACCTGATGGATGCGCGCGCGCAGCGTACGCCGCGGCGCGCCGACAGAAGTTGGCTGTGAAGCGAGCCGCAGGTTTCGCAAGGGGAGGGCAGTAGATGATTCCGGACTGGCTACCGAGCGCGGTCTTCTATCAGATCTATCCGCAGAGCTTCAGCGATTCGAACGGTGACGGCATCGGTGACCTGCAAGGGATTATCGATCGATTGCCGTACCTGCAGGACCTTGGCGTCACAGCGCTCTGGCTCAATCCGATCTTCGATTCGCCCTTTCTCGATGCCGGCTACGACGTGCGTGACTACTTTCGCGTGGCGGACCGCTACGGCGAGAACGCCGACGTCGAGCGTTTGTGCACCGAGGCGCACGCACGCGGCATCCGGGTCTGCCTCGACCTGGTCGCCGGCCATACCTCTTGGGAGCACGAAGGCTTTCTTGCTTCGGCGCTGGCCGAGGCGAACGAGTGGTCCGACCGCTTCGTCTGGTCAGACAATCCCTGGCTCACGCGCGACGGCGACATGACGCTGGTATCCGGTACGGCAGATCGTCATGGCGCCTACGGCGTAAATTTTTTCGCGCACCAGCCCGCGCTCAACTATGGCTTCGCTGAGCCTCGGCGCTCCTGGCAGCAGACGCCCGATGCGCCGGGGCCACGGGCGAATCGAGCCATGCTCCGCGAGATCATGGCGTTCTGGTTCGATATGGGCGTGGACGGCTTCCGCGTCGATCTCGCGGCGACGCTGGTGAAGCGTGATCCGTCGCAGGCGGCGGTTCGCGCACTCTGGCGCGAAATGCGGACCTGGCTGGACGCCGAGTACCCGGGGCGGGTGCTGATCAGCGAGTGGGGCGATCCGGCTCGCTCGATCAGCGCCGGTTTCCACGTCGACTTCATGCTGCATTTCGGCACGCCCGGCTATCCGGAGCTCATGTTCAACGGCGAGGGGTTCGGCCAGGTCCGCAGCGGCGTACCGAACTGCTTCTTCGACCGCGCAGGCCGCGGCGACTTCCGCCACTTCGAGCGCAACTTCGATCTCCAGCAGGAGGGCATCGCCGGCGGCGGCTTCGTCGGTCTGCCGACGGCGAACCACGATTTTCAGCGGCCGGGATGTGCGGGCCGACGTCCGGACGAGCTCGAGACGATCCATGCGCTGCTCATGACCTGGCCGTCCGTGCCCTTTCTGTACTACGGCGACGAGATTGGCATGCGGTATCTGCCCGAACTGCCCTCGCGCGAGGGCGCGTATGAGCGCACTGGCACGCGCACGCCCATGCAGTGGGCCGCGGGCGCGGGGGCGGGTTTCTCGACGGCAGACGAAGTCGAGTTCTATCTCCCGCTCGATCCCGATCCCGCTCGACCCGACGTCGCCAGCCAGCGGGACAACGAGGACTCGCTCTGGCATGCCTCCCGGACGCTCGTGCACTTGCGGCGTCAGGAAGCCGCGCTACGCGCGGATGCGCCCTGTGAGCGCCTCGATCAGGGCGAGGGTTATCCGCTCGCGTACCTACGAGGTACGGCGGACGACGGCATCGTGGTTGTCATCATGGCGTCCGAAGGTTCGGCTGAATTTCAGGTGCCTGCGGATCTCGCGCTCGGCGAGTGTCTTGCGGGGCGTGGTACACGCGTGGAGGGGCAGAGCGTTTGCCTTGAAGGCCCGGCCTGGGGCGTCTGGCGCGTAGCTTGATCAGGTCTCGGCGGGCGGATCGAGCTCGAGCTCGCGATCGACCGAGTGCGCCAGCAGAGAGAGGCCGGTATAGAGGGTCGTCGGCAAGGGGACAAGGGCGGTGACGAAGGTGAGGCTGTCCGCGTTCGTGAGGGCGACGCCGGTGTAGCGCAACGCCGGCGTAGCGCAATAGCAGCAACATCCGATTCCCCCGCTTCTCTTCGGCCAAGCGCAACAAGGTATCGGGGCCCCGGCCACGCGCGTAGACTCGACAGCCTTCTCGCACAGGGGCCGTGCATGAGGATAGAGAGCGAACGTGACATCGAGGGTCTGCGCGCCGTCGGCCGAGCCGTCGCGCGCACGCTGCTTGCGATGCGCGACGCCGCGGAGGCGGGCGTCAGCACCCGCGCGCTTGACGAACTCGGCGCCCGCTGCCTCGCGGATTTCGGTGCGCGCAGTGCTCCGCAGACCGTCTACGACTTCCCCGGTGCCACCTGCATCAGCATCAACGAGGAAGCCGCCCACGGTATTCCGGGCGACCGGGTGATCTCACCGGGTGACGTGGTGAACATCGACGTGTCGGCGGAGATGGACGGCTACTTCGGCGACACCGGCGCGACCTTCGTCGTGCCGCCGTCGAATCCACTCAAGAATCGCCTGCGGGATGCCGCTGAAGCCGCGCTCGCGGCCGCAATGGTTGAAGCGAAAGCCGGGCAATTGCTGAACCGGATCGGACGTGCGATCGAGAAAACGGCGGACGCGGAGGGCTTCAAAACGCTTCGTGATCTGGGCAGCCATGGCGTCGGTCGTAGCCTGCATGAGACACCGCGCTTTATCCCGAACTACTTCGATCCGTCCGATCGTCGTCGCCTCGCCGATGGCATGGTCATCACGATCGAGCCGTTCGTGAGCACGCGCGCGGTTGGCTGCAGCACTGCCCGGGATGGCTGGACGCTCGTCTCCGGGCGCGGAAACCTCTCGGCCCAGTTCGAGCACACGATGGTCATCCGTAAAGGCGAGCCGCTGGTGATGACCCAGCCCTGAACGTGCCGGATCTCTGCGCGCTCAGTTTCCGGGCGCGTCCTTGGCGCTGAGATTGAACAACCAGTTGAGGGTGACCGCAGAAACGCCAGCGAGCGTGATCGAGTTCGATAGCACGATCTTCACGTTTGCTCCGAAGCCGTCGAAGAAGATCGGGTTCGCGATCACGAGTAGAGCGAGGCCGAGGCTGACGCTGACAACCACGAGATTGCGGTTGTCCTGCAGATCTACCCTGCGAAGGATGTCGAAACCGGTCACGGCGATGCTGCCGAACATCACGAGGGCGCAGCCGCCCAGCACCGGTGTCGGGATCACGGAGGCAATGGCGCCGAGCTTCGGCAAGAGGCCCAGCAGGATCATGAGGCCGCCTGCGGTCGCCACCACCCAGCGGCTGCGCACGCCGGAAATTCTGAGCACGCCCGTGTTCTGCGAAAACGTCGTGAAGGGGAAGCTGTTCATGATGCCGCCGAGCATCGTGCCGATTCCCTCTGCGCGGATACCCGCGGCAATCTCCGCGGGACTCACCTTCCTGTCGCACACCTCGCCGATTGCAAGGTAGTCCCCTGTCGACTCCACCATCGTCACGAGCATGACGAGGAGCATCGCTATGCACGCCGAGACCGGGAACTCTGGTGGTCCGAAAGCGAAGGGCATGACCAGACTGAACCAGGGCGCGGTGGCTATGTTCGAGGTGTCCACGCCGACAAACATCGCTGCGGCGAGGGTGCCGACCACGAGGCCCACGAGAATCGCTGCCCGAGCCAGGAGGTCGCGGCCGAAGCGCATGGTTGCGATGACGACACCGAGCGACAGGAATGACAGCAGCAAATCAGTGGTGGCGACGTCCTGCGCGCCCATGCCAGCGCCGCCGCTCATCCACATGACGGCAACAGGGATGAGCGAGAGGCCGATCGCGGAGATCACCGTGCCGGTGACAACCGGCGGGAACAACCGCAGGACCTGACTCCATCCACCTGCAAGCAGCAGGGCCGCGAAGCCCGCGACAAGCGTGGCGCCGAACATGGCGTTCAGGCCGGAGGTTGTGCCGATGAGCACCAGTGCGGGTACGGCTGCAATGGTGGTGCCCTGTATCACGGGGAGGCGAATGCCGATGGAGGCGCCAGCGCCCAGGCACTGAAGGAGCGTGCACAGACCGCTGGTCACCAAGGAGGCGGATATGAGCAGCGTGAGCGTCTCGGCATCGAGACCCATGGCGCCGGCGAGGATCAGCGGTGTCACCACGAGGCTCGCATAGGCCGCCAGCAGGTGCTGGAGCGCAAGGGCAAGGGTCGGGCCCGCAGGCAGGCGTTCATCGACGGGATCCACCTCCGGCGTCCGAGGTGCAGCAGCGGTCGTCATGACTCAGTCTCCGGAGACGGGGCTGGTGGCGCCGCGGTCGTGCTCCGCCAGCCAGGCGGCACGACGGCGAAAGAGGTCGGGCACTGTTCTTTGCACGCGTGCGCGGATTTCGTCGAGATCTGCGGTCAGCAGCACTCCACTGCGCACCAGTTCACGGCCATCGCAGAAGACCTGATCGACGTCGCCTCCCTGCGCCGCGTAGACGAGGTTGTGGTGCACATTGAGATCTTCGCCGCCCAGCAGCGGGGTCATGCGCGGAGTGTCCGTTCGGACGGTGATGAAGTCGGCGCGTTTACCGGGTTCCAAAGAGCCTATTTCGTTGCCCAGTCCAATCGCGCGGGCGCCCTCTATGGTTGCCATGCGCAGGGTCTGCCAGGCATCCGCCGCTGTCGCGTCGTCCTCCCTGACCTTGCCCAGGAGAGAGGCAAACTTCATCTCCTCGAACAAATCTAGATTGTTGTTTTCTTTCTCGCCGTCGCTGCCAAGGCCCACATGGACGCCCTCGGCGACCATGCGGCTGATCGGGGCCATGCCGCTGACGAGCTTCATGTTGCTCGTTGGATTGTGCGCGACGCCGATGCACCGCTCGGCGAGGAGCGCGATCTCGGAATCGTCCAGCCAGACGCAGTGCGCGAACAGGACCTGGTCAAGATCCAGGAAGCCGAAGCGCTCCATCGCATGTACCGGTCGCAGGCCGAAGCGAGCGTTCAGTTCCCGGACCTCTGCCTGGGACTCGCCTACGTGCGTGTGCAGGCCGACGCCGTAGCGTCTTGCCATATCCACAGCGCGTGTCCAGGCGTCCTCGGTGAAATAGAAGAGGTGCTCCATCCCGACCCATGGCATGACGCGACCGTCTCCCTTGCCCTGCCAGGCGTCGATGAGGCGCTCGTTATCGTCGAGGGTGTCGAAGTAGTCGTAATCCGGGTGCTCTCCTACATAGGGCACCAGCACGGCTCTATTGCCCAGCTGCTCTGCGACGCGCCCGCTGCCGTCGAGATAGCGCCACATGTCCACGACGGTCGTTGTGCCACTCAGCAGTGCTTCCGCATAGCAGATCCACGAAGCCGTCTCGGCCTCGTCGGGCTGCAGCACACGGTGCATAGGGTCGATATACAGGCGCAGCCAGTCCCAGAGCTTCAGGCCCTCTGCGGTGCCGCGCAGGAGCCCGGAGTGCATGTGGCAGTTGACGAGGCCGGGCATCAGGACGCGGTCGGAGCAGTGCTTTCGCTTCGCCTCAGGAAAGCGGGCTCGAAGTTCGGCGGCCGTTCCAACGCTGGCGATGCGGCTACCGTCGACGACAATCCCCCCGTCTGCGATCGCGCGCGTCTCGTCGCTGAGTGGAAGCACCCAGGGTGCCGTATAGAGCTGCAAGTCTTGCCTCCGCGAATGCCGGAACGACGAATCATAGCGGCTATCGCATCAATACCTGCTTGGCTTGCAGCGGTGGGATGCGCTCCGCACCATGGCGTCTCGCAACCCGATCGAGCCCGAATCGTGACTCTGCCAGTCGAAGCGACGGTCCTGCTGCTACGCCATGGTGCTTTCCAGCGCATATCCGATACACAGGGGCGCCAGCAGGAGGTGCTTTTTGACGATGCAAGCGGGCATGCGGATGCGCTCGCTGCGCGCCTTGAGGCAGCGGGACGTCCGGTCGTGCTCTACGCGGGGCGCAGCGCTCGCGCGGTGCGGACGGCCGAGCGCATTGCCGAGTGTTTTCGTCAGCCAGTCTATGCCGAGGCCGACCTCGACGAGATGCGGCTCCCACGGAATCCGGATCTGACAGAGCGCGATACGGCGCCGCTCTGGTCGCGGTCTCGTCGACGGCCCGACGCCCCTTCGATTGCGGGGGCAGAAACGCTCCGCGCTGCCGGTATGCGTGGGGCGAGCGCCCTTGCGGGCGCGGTGCGTGCGAATCCAGGGCGGCTGGTCGTTGCGGTCAGTCACGGCGGGCTGATCGCTGCAACGCTCGCGGAGCTGGGGGCGAGAGCAATTGATCGAGAGATCGAGTTCGGTGAGTGTTTCTGGCTTGGCGGTGCGCCGCTCCGCCTGGTTGCGGTCGACTAGCCGTCTGCAAGGAGCGGCTTCAGCCAGCCCCGATGTTCCGCGATTTCGGTTTCGCTCAGCCCGTCGAGTTCCCAGGGGAACTCAAGATGGTCTCTCGTCTCGTGCAGATAGAAGTCCGGAGGCGGGTTGGAACCGTCGGCGGGGCGATACCAGATCGTCGCGACCCGTGTGTCGGCTGGCATGTTTCGTTTGGTCCGCGTGCGCAAGCGGTCAAGAACGGCGCGAACGCTTCGGCCGGTCGAATAGGCGTCGTCAACGATGAGTAGCGCGTCGTCTGCGTTCAGGTGTTCGAGCAGGTACTGGGTGCCGTGGACGCGGATGAACGGTGAGCCGCCATTGGCGTGCTGATGTGAGGTCCGGACGGCGATGTGATCGGTGTGGACGCCCAGGGTCTGCAGGCATTCCTGGACGACGATCCCGACCGATGCACCACCGCGCCAGAGACCAACGATGAAGGTCGGACGAAAACCAGATTGGTAGATGCGAGTGCCCAAACGGAAACCGTCGAGCATCTGATCTTCTTCCGTGATGAAGCGCTTGCCCACCGATATGCTCCTGCGACGTGTGCGCGCGGACTATCCCATGGAGCGCCGCGCAGGCGTACCCTTGCGGCTCTGGTGAACGCGGCTGACACAGCGGCAGGAGAGCGAAATCATCGAACGCGTATTCCTGAGTGCCCAGGGCTTGCTCGAAGATGCCTTCGTCCTCGGTCATCGCATCTACACCTCTGGCTTCCGGCCCACGTTCATCGTTGCGCTGTGGCGGGGCGGGGTCCCCATTGGGCTCGCGGTCCAGGAGTACCTTGCTCACCGTGGGGTGCCAAGCGACCACATTGCCATCCGTACGGCGAGCTACAGCGGCATCGACAATCAGGCGCGCGAAGTTGCGGTGTACGGGCTTGGCTACCTCGTAAAGAACATCGAGGCGGAAGACCGCGTACTGCTCGTTGACGATGTCTTTGATACGGGTCGTACGGCACTTGCCGTCATTGACGAATTACGCGCGAAACTGCGCGCCAACATGCCCTCGGAGGTGCGGATCGCGGTGCCGTACTACAAGCCGTCGCGTCGCGAGGTCGATCTGGAGCCCGACTACTTTCTTCATGAGACCACGGCCTGGCTGAAGTACCCGCATTCGCTTGAGGGGCTCTCGCCCGAGGAAATCCGCACGCATCGGCCGAAGATCTGGGAGATCGTCGGCCCGTACCTCGAGGCTGATGGCTGAGTTCGATCGCGGGTCGGCCTGCCAGAGCAAGGGGCGCGACACATGCCCGTGTGCCGAGCCGACATGCCGTTGATGACTGCAAGGCACCCAGCGATCCGTTCACGGGCGCCTGAGGCCCAATGACCCGACGGCCGTCAGGGAGCACGGCATAAACGCGTGCTTGAGCGATGCGGCTTCGAAGGCAGCAAGGCCCGCCAGCTTCGTGCGACCGCGTGCATCCGTGTCGAGGATCCTGTGTGCGATGCGGCGTGGTACGTGCATGATCGGTGTTCACGAACGAGCGTCCATGGAGATGCGCCACATGTCTGATGCCGCCTGGCTGCCACGTCTTGCCACGGCCCCCAAGGCCGAACTGCATGTTCATCTCGAGGGCACCATGGAGGCGGATCTCGCCTTCGAGATCGCTGCTCGCAATGGGGTTGATCCGGGTTACGACAGCCCTGACGCCATGCGCGAGGCCTACGTATTTCACGACCTGCCGTCCTTCCTGACGCTCTACTACCGGAACATGAGCGTGCTGCTTACCGAGCGGGATTTCCGCGACCTCACTTACGCCTACTTCGAACGGGCGCGAGAGGAGGGGATCGTGTACGCGGAGCCATTCTTCGATCCGCAAGCGCACACGAGCCGCGGTGTGCCCTTTGCAACCGTTATCCGTGGCGTCCGTCAGGGGCAGCTCGACGCGGAAGCGAATCTCGGCATTCGCTCGCAGCTCATCATGTGCTTCCTGCGCGACCACTCCGCGGAATCTGCCGCGGCTACGCTTGATGAGGCGCTACCTTTCAAGGACTGGATTGTCGGGGTCGGGCTCGACTCCGACGAGAAGAACAATCCGCCGGAGAAGTTCGCGGCCGTGTTCGCGCGCGCGCGCTCGGAGGGCTTTCGCCTGACCATGCACTGTGATGTGCATCAGGAGAACTCGATCCAGCACATTCACACCTGCGTCGACGAGATCGGGGTCGATCGGATCGACCACGGCATCAATGTCCTGGAGGATGAGGCCCTGTGCCGACGCCTCGGGGAGATGAAGATGGGCTTCACTGTCTGTCCCGTTTCCAACCACTACGTTGTCCAGTCCATGACGACCGACGAGATTCAGCGGATGCTCGACTACGGGCTGCTCGTGACGCTCAACTCCGACGACCCGTCCTACTTCCAGTCCTATCTGGTGGACAACCTCGAGCGCACGCAGGCTGAGGCGGGGTTCGATCTGGAGACGATGAAGGCGCTGATCGGCAACGCCTTCAAGGTGGCTTGGATCGATGACGCGATGCGTGCTGCGTACCTGGCGCGCCTTGAAACACATTTCGCGTAGGCCGCGTGGTGAGCGCTCAGAGGGCGTTTGAGGGCGCAAGGTCGCGCCCGGCAGAGCGCGCTGCAGCGGGTGCGGGGGCAGGAATTTCGTCGCGCCATCGTGTCCAGTTCGACGAAAGTTCATCGATCACTGTGCTCCCGACCTGGTAGAGCGCCTCGAGCGCGGCGGTCATCCCCGTGTATCCCTTGCGCTCGGCGAGAAGATTCTCGGCGGCCGTCACGCCGCTCGGCGGCACCGTGTAGTTGCTGCCTGCGCGCAGGACCATGAAGCGGTTCCGGTCCGCGCGACCGATGGCGTCCAGGTATTCCACCGCCTGGAATGAGCCCGTGTCCTCCATGGCTGAGGTCACGAAGTTCGTTGCGCCGTCGGACCAGTACTCTACCCAGCGATTCGCCCACGCATTCATGAGCGTGCCGTGCCAGTAGGTCATTGCGGCGATATGCCCACCACGGGTCACGAAGGGCGGCCGCTGCGCATTGGGGTAGTCCGTGTAGCGTGCGCGCGCTTCTTCGGTCCCTTCCGGGTCCATGAGCTCCAGATCCTTCGTGAGCTCGTAGGCCCAGTCGCGCAGCCCGATGTTTGTCACGAACACCTCGCCCTGTGATTCGGGTCGCGGCTGGGCGTAGGGGCCGGCCGAGCGACGTGCGAAGTAGCCCGTTGGCCAGTCGGCGGGCTTTTCCCGAGCGTCGATTTCGTGGCCGAGATCTCCGTCCACGAGATAGGCAGACCATACGGCGGAGCCGATGGAAGCATCTTCAGGATCGATGCCGGCGATACCGGCGACGAGCCAGTAGGCGCGCGAAAGATCGAAACGCTGATCGAGCCCCAGCGCCATGACGTTCGGCCCGGACTTCAGCGTGCCGATTCCCGTGACCATCGCGAGGAGCTTGCGCTCCGGATCGTAGTAGAGATCGTGGTGTCCGTGGGGAAAGGGATAGCGCTCCGTGAGATTTGCGCGCTCGGCCCAGAGCTGAAATTCGCCGGGTCGATCTCCGGTGTCGGAGCCGATCTCGAACATGGTGAGCAGGACGATGCGTACTTCGATAGGTGTCGCGCAGGGTCCCCCCGGTTGGCAGTCCGCCGGCGCGTTTGCTCCCCGCACCAGCGGCGCGAGGATCAGTAGGCACAGCAACAGAGTAAAACGCATCTAGATGCTCCGGACTCAGGGTTTGCACAGGTCGTAGCGACGACAGATGAAGCCGCGATAGAGCGGGCGCGCATCACGTCTGACGGCGGCGAGGCCGCCGTCGCGAAAGGCGGTCTCGAAGGTGCTCAGGCGCTCGTTCAATTCTTCAAGCAGGGCCGAGCGTGCTTCGTCCTCAAGGAACGAATGGCGAATGGAGTTGCGCGACAGGTACACAAGCTCCTGCCACGAAAGATCGAACTCGCGCACCGCAACAAGGAACTCGTCGGTCATCGTGGAATCCCACATGCCACGGTCGTCGGTGGAAAGTGCAACCGGAATACCGAAGCGAAGATACTCCGGGAATGGGTGCTCGTCGTAGTCGTCGACGTATTCGAGCAGCAGGTTCGAGATCAGATTGATTTCAACGAGATGCCGATCTCGCATGTAGAGCATCACGTCAGGCTGCGTAATCAGATTGATGCCGTGCCCGATACGCTCCGCGCCCAACAGCAGCGTGTCGCGGATGTGATCATTGGGCTCGTCGACCTCGCCCGCGTGTATCGACAGATGCACGCCAGAATACTCCCGCCGAAGGGCCCGCACGGTGCCAAGGAAGCGCGCAGGGTGGCCCTTGTCGTCATCTTCACGCCCCACGAAGTTCACGGCGACGACGTCTTCGTGGCGTGCGGCGATGCCCCAGATCCGCTTCAGATTTTCCTCTGCCTGCGGAGTGAAGCGCAGCAGCGAGATCTGCATGCGCAAGGTCATGCCCGAAGCTTCTACGTCGGCTTCTGCGATGCGCGCGCGATAGATGTCCAGGACCGCATCCGGTGATACGCGCTCGCCGTCAGCCGTGCGCATGCCGAACACGGGCACCTGCGCCTCGAGATAAAGCAGGCCCTCTTCGCCGAATGCGATTAGGTTGCGCGCAATGATTTCCGCAACAATGTGTGGATTGTTCGTAAGTTCGTTGATGCGCTGCCAATGGCGGCTGAAGAACTCCGCTCGACCTTCGTGTGGACGGTCGAGGTGCAGCGCCGACGCGAAGGCTGCACGCTCCTGGGCATTCAGTTTGCTGAGCGCTGTGTATTCCCGCTGCTCGCATGCGGACAGGGTCTGCCAGGTCCTTTCGGAAATGGTTCGCCATAGGAGCAGGTAGGGGGAAGGTCCGAATTCGTTCGTCCCGTAGGCGCAGTTCTCAATACGCGTCTTCGTCAGATAGCGGTATCCATCCGCTTCCGCTGCGACGCCGAGTTCGAGCCACCACTCTGGAAAGACGGCGCCGGTGATGTGATTGTGCAGATCGCCGCCTTTCGGCATGGCATGCAGGAACTCGAGAAGTGTCCGATTGTCAGCATGGTCCTTGAAAGCTTCGAACCAGGGCGCTGGATGCTCGAAGGCCGCGTTGGCGTTCATCGTCAGCGCGCAAACGGCGGTGAATACCGCGGCGCGGATCGATCGAAGGGTCTTGTGCATCATCGGTGCGGGGGTTCCTTGCGATAGCGCGCCGGTTCGTCAACCGGAGCCTGGACGAGCGGCGAGCCGACTGCGAATGCTGCATGAAGCGCGGGCGGCCCCTGATCCGCAAAGGCGGCGGACGTGCTCCATGGGGCGTTCTGTCCGGCAGGTGGCGCGGCGTCGTCGGAGACCGTGTGCAGTACGCGTACACGTGCACGTTGTTCAGCGACGTGGCCGCTTCCGTCGACCCTCGGAAGCGCCGTTGTCATAACCGTCTCTCCCTCGCTGCGGATAATGAACTCTGCCCAAGCGTCGGCCCACCCGTGAAGCTCGCCATCGGGGAGGGGTTCAAACGAGGAGTGAGGCTCGGGACACACGCGGCCGTGCAGGTCAAACCGCTGTCGCTGCGATGCGCCAGATCATCGTCGTCGACGGGACAGGGGGGCGCCACCAGGCGCACATCCGTGCGACCGTACGTTCGGCCAGCGCTCTAATCGCGCCTGTATGCCCCGCTCGATCATCGGTGGCCTTGCCGTCCAAGGGAATGGGAACCGAGACGGCCCTGCTCACCAGGTGGTCCAGCGGAACCCGACACGGTCTCGCAATGCGATTGATTGGAGCGGGCCCTCAGCGGGATGTAGAGCCGCCGGAGCATTCACCCGAGCAGAGCGGAAGGGGCCCGAAGCAGAGGGTACGCGCCCGAAGCCTGCGGCTTCGGGCGCGCATTCGGCTGCAATGCCGATGAACTGCCTCGGAACAACGCTCAGAAGCGGTACTGGACCTTCGCGCTCCAGTTGATCGGCAGTTCTGGAAGAACGATCTGCGTGCCGAACAGGTTCGGGAAGTTAGACCGGAAGTACTCCTCGTCGGTCACGTTGTTGATCGTCCCCGATACGGCCCAGTTTCCGAACTCATAGATAGCGCCCAGATTCAGCAGCGTGTAGCTGGGAAGCTCTACGCTCTGCGAGAAACCGGAGGCCACCTCGTCGGCGTGCACCAGCGAGGCGTTGAGTGCGAGGCCAGGGATGACCTCGTACGTGGCGGTCGCCGTGTAGATGTTTTCCGGAATGCCCGCACGGCGTGCATCGCGATTGCCGAGCACGACGTTACCGCCGAGCGTGCCACCGTAGAGCAGTTCACCCGGGATGCCCGGCAAGTCTGCGTTGCCGATGAAACTGAAGCGGCCTCCATTCTCTTCCGTGGACAGGTTGATGACCTCGATATTGGAGTAGCCGCCGGTGACAAGCAGTTGATCGTTCACGGCCCAGCGCAGCTCGAACTCAATGCCTTCTGTTTCTGTCGTCTGGTTGGTGACGATCGCCTGTGCGTTGAAGTCCGTTCGCTCCTGCTTGTAGAAGGACAGGGCGACGTAGAGCTGGTCTTCGAGGAAGCTACCTTTTAAGCCCCCCTCGAGCAGTTCCGAGGTATCGAAGGCCGAGTCTGACGACACGCTACCGGTCTGCAGTTCTGCGCCCTGGCCGGCGATCAACGTCGATTGTTCAGATGCCGTCACGTAGGGCCGCAGACCTACCGGAGACGACCAGGAGAGCGACGCGGTCCATGACCAGCCGTCTACCGTATCGTCTGCGGCGGCGTTGACGTCGTCGGGGTTGGTCGTGAAGTTGTTCGAGCTGGCGAGGAGCAGCTTGTCGACGGGCTGGGAGACCTCCATGTCGATCGTGTCCCAACGAGCGCCAAGCACCAGATTCAAACCGGACTCGTGATCGACGTCGACGAGCGCCGCAATACCGAAGTTCAGGTAGTCGCCTTCGTAGTATTCGGTGTAGTCGTCGTCGATGCGGGTCGCCAGCAGACGCCGATCGAGCGCCGTTGAGGGTCCCGTAAGATCGCGCCGATCGAAATATTCGTTCGTGTAGTCGTCCGCGTGCTCGAAATCCGTGTAGCGGATCGAGGGCGACACTTGCCAGCTCGTGGTCAGGCCACCGCCCGTCACCAGCTCCCCGGAGAAGACCAGCTTGTCTTCGATCACCCAGGTGTCGTGGAACTGTGAAAACCCGTAGGCGTTCTCGTTGAGATTGTCGTAGGTCTCGTAGAACAGTTGATTCTTCACTTCGATGCCGGAGTCGAGTTCGTAGATCACATCGAAGTAGAGCGTTGTGACTTCGTTTTCGAGCGTGTCATCGGGGGCAACGAGCACCTGGTTGCCGTCGAGCTTCGTTGTGCCGACGGTCGTCGGGTCGAGCGCGAGTAGCGACAGGTCGCCGAACGCGAAGATGTTGTCGATCGTCACCGACGCGTCGCCGGGTACAACGCCCGGCGCGAAGGGGTTGAGGTCCGTGAAGCCGTCGCCGGTAACGTCGAACTCCTGGTGCGAAATCGATCCGTCGCCGTTGACATCAAGCGGGAAGGGGCTCCCGGTGATATAGGTTCCGTTGTCGATCAATTCCTGCGTGAGCCGGTTCCAGCCAGCGACCTGATTGCCCTTGTATTCGTGATACATGCCGCCGAACTGAATGCGCATGCGGTCGGACACGTCAGCGTCGAAAGATGCCTGTAGCACGGTCTGTTCGGTGTCGGTGTTCTGATAATAGCTGCCCGAATCTTCGACCATGCCGTAGAGGTAGTAGCCGAACGCCTGGTCGCCGATCTGGCCGGGCCCGCCCACCTCTGCGGTCAGAACGCTTTGATCCCAGCGGCCGGAGGTGTAGGAGATCGCGCCTTCTTCATCTGCGAGATAGGCGCCATCCTCGGCGCGCGCGCTTTTGGGCGTGAAGTTCAGATAGCCGCCGATCTTCGAGGGGCCAAAGATCGGAGAGGCTGGGCCCCTGACGATGTCGATGCGGTCCGAAGCGCCAATCGGCGTCGGGTAGTTGCCTGGATTGTCCAGGCGCCGAATGCCGCGGAAGTAGGTTTCGCCGGGTGTTCCCCGCACATCAAGTGAGCCGGCTACGCCGAAGAAGGACTGCGTGAAGGATCCTGGCGCCAGCACGATCAGCTCGTCGATGTCATCGATCGCGAAGCGATCGATCTGATCAGCGGAAATAGTCGAAGCGGAGCGCGGCGTTTCCAGCAGTGATTTGCCGAAGCCGAAGACCGATTCGACGTTCTCGCCCGGGAGGCTTCTCAGGTCGCCCTTGACGACCACTTCCTCGATTTCCGATTCCGCAGCCGCGGCAACGGCGGATGCAAGAAGGCAGAGCGCGAATAGCGGCTTGGTGCCGCGCTGAGCAATTCGATTCACTGATTGACCCTCTGAACTCGTGGCTTCTTTTGCCGTGCAACCTGCAGCACGACCGCGAGCAGCGCCCCCTGGCACCCCCGCCCCCTGACAACATGGCTCAATGGTTTTACTGCGGGCCTGCAGGCACGCAAAACCGCCGATGAGCGTGGTGCAATATCCATACCCCTACGCGCGTTCCCAAACCGCCGGTATAGGAGGGTTCAGGGCGACGCTCGCCGAGCGGCATCTCGAATTGTGCACCGATAAGATGCGAAATGTCTGCGGGCGCGCCGCAGTGGTGCGCCCTCGATGATGGGCGGCATCTGGCCTTCACGTCTGGCGGGTCCCGCAGCATGCTCTGCCGTGACGCTGATTGAGAGGATTCAGGACATGCCTACGGATGAACCCTATCCCCGGGATCTGTTCGGCTATGGCGCGCACCCGCCGGATCCACGCTGGCCAGGCGGTGCCCGCATCGCGGTTCAGTTCGTCGTGAACTTCGAGGAAGGCGGCGAAAACAACATACTTCACGGCGATGCAGCATCGGAGGCGTTTCTTTCCGAGATCATCGGGGCGAATGCCTATGCCGATACGCGCCACATGAGCATGGAGTCGATCTACGAGTTCGGGACCCGCGTGGGGTTTTGGCGCCTGCATCGCCTTTTTACCGAGCGTGGTATTCCGGTCACTGTGTTCGGGGTCGCCATGGCGCTTGAGCGCCACCCGGCCGCAGTCGCTGCGATGCTCGCTGCGGACTGGGAAATTGCTTCGCACGCCTGGCGATGGATCGATCACCAGTTCATGGATGAGGGCACGGAACGCGCACACATCGAACGCGCGATCGAGATACACACGCGTACGACGGGCGCGCGGCCGCTCGGCTGGTACACGGGAAGGGACAGTCCGAACACCCGGCGACTTGTGCAGGAGGCCGGTGGTTTCCTGTACGACTCTGACTCTTATGCTGATGAGCTGCCCTATTGGGTGAGAGGAACAGATGGGCCGCATCTCGTCGTTCCATACACGCTTGATGCCAATGACATGCGCTTTGCCACTGCACAGGGCTTCAATTCGGGCCTGGATTTCGAGCGCTATCTGATCGACACCTTCGATGTCCTGTATTCGGAGGGGGCGAGGGCGCCGAGAATGATGAACATCGGTTTGCACTGTCGGATTGTCGGGCGCCCAGGACGTTTCGCGGCGCTGCAGCGTTTCGTCGATCACGCGGCGCGGCACCCGGACGTGTGGTTTTGCCGGCGTGTGGATATAGCGCGGCATTGGCATGCCGAGCATCATCCCGCTTGACCCTCGCAGACGAAGCGCTGGTTTCGCGTCATCGGCGGCGACCATCAAGCGATGTGCCCTGCTCGCTGCTGTGAGAAACTCAAGCGCCGTTTGCCGGCGCGCGGACACGGCGGTTTGCAAAGTCGGCACTGCCCTTGCAGCGTCTGTGCAACGGCGGCTCATCACAAGGGACGAGCGACGCTCATGTCCGAATCCGAATCCGAATCCGAATATTCAAAGACACGCGCGGGTGATACGCAGTCGGCAGCAGGTGCAGGCGAAGGCCCGGCGCCCGCGGGCGCCGAGCCTGTGGAGACCACCGACGCGCTGCTCGAGGAGACGATGAAGCATCACCGGAGGCATCGCGCGGCTGCGGCAGCGGCGCAGAACGGAGATAAGGTTGCCGGCGAGGCTCCCCCCTACCCAGCGATGGACGAAAACCCGTTTCACGCCGTGGTTTTCCGCGGGGGAGATCCCGACGAGGCGAAAGCGATGGTTGCGACGCAGCTCTGCTACGACGTCGACGGGCATCAGCGCGATAATCGCGCACGCCTGCTTGCGTTCGAGAACTTCCGTGCCTGGCTCATGGAGCAGCGCAAGGATCTCGCGCAGGAAATCATCAACCTTACGGACACTGATGCGTTTTCGAGGCTGAAGAGCGTCTTCGATGAGATGAATCGCGGCATGCTCGATTTCGAAGGCCAGATGAAGCCGCTCACGGACATCCTTGATGCCGTGTATCGCCTGCGGACAGCGAGCGGCGGAGAGATCGTGGACGTGCTCCAGGAAATTCACGAAGACCAGGAGGCGGATCAGGCGAGTCGGGCTCGCAAACGCCGTATGTACGAAGAGGTCGAGAAGCGGATCGCACGTATCAAGTCGCTGCAGCACGAGATCGACGTGCGCCGCGGCGACCGCAACTGGTTCGGTATTGGCGATGTTACGGTGCGTGCGCAGCGTCGAATCAGTGAGCTTGAAGCTGAAATCGAGGGTGAAGAGGCGGCCACCTCGAAGCTGCGCGGCGAGATCGACAAGCCGGATCCGGTTCGCGCGTCGCGTTTCGAAGAGTTCGCGGCGGACAAAGCGAAGCTACGAGAGCTGCTCGATATCGGTTCCGACGGGCACCGGCAGCGCCAGGAAAACCTCGTCAAGAGTGCCAATCGCTTTGTGGACATGGCTCAGAATCGTTCGCGTCAGGTGCTCTCGCATCTGGAGGCAATCAACCGGCAGGTCGACCTGCTCGCTGAGGGCAACGCGCAGCTGCGCGAGGTCTACGCAGTCATCAGCGAGGCTGTAGACGAAGCGGAGGGCAGGAATATCGATCTGCGTGATTCGCTCGCTGTTGCTCCCGGGAATGAGACGAGCATCACCACGTTGAAGCGCACGAACGTGAAAATGGCCGTCGAGGATCACATCAGCGCCCTGGTGACTGCTAAAGCCGACACCGTCGAGACCTTTGGAGATCTCACCGCCGAAAGCTATCGCATCAAGGCGATTCGCGATTCCAACAATAATCAGTTAGCCCGAGCCCGCGCTCTGAGCACCAAGGGCGTTGCGGGGGTTGCGGGGCGGCTGTCGACCGTCCTCCAGGGCTTGTCCACGGCGGCGCTTGGTGAGTCGTCCGAGATTGCCAAGCAGACGCTTGCGCGCATGAACGAGCAGACGACGCGCTTCTCGCACAAGGAAGCGCTGAAGAACGCGATGAGCGTGAACGTCGACAACGCGACGATCGTGCAGGCCATCGAGGAGCTTGAGGGCTACGCCAAGGTAGCCCGCGCGGCCACAGAGATCAGCCGGGGTGGCCTGGAGGACATGAAAGACAATCTCGCACGCCTCCAGGATACGCTGGTGGATGTCAGCGCAGCAGTGCACGAGGCAGCGGGCGTTGGCGCGGATGTGGTCCGTGAAGCGCGCATGGCGCGAGCAGCGGGGGAAGCGGGCGCGGAAACCGCCTGAATCAGCTTGTCGCCCTCGGGGCGGTGTTGCGCTGGGAAGCGTTCAGCTTGCGGAGAATGTGCTCGCCGGCTGTCGTGTTCGCGTAGCGCGGCGGGCGATTCCGGGTGCAGCTTTGCAGGCAGCTCACTTCGGTGTCGTCATCCGGGTCCACGAAGAAGGCGACCGATGTGCGCTGCCGTGCCGTCGCGCGCACCCGATGCCAGGTTGATGGCCAGCGGTCATTGCTCCAGTGCGCCATCAGGTCGCCCGTGTTCACGATCACGAGATCGGGGTCCGCCGGGACGTTTACCCATTCGTTCCCGCGGCGAACCTGCAAGCCGCCCGCGTCGTCCTGCAGCAGCAGCGTGAAACTCCCGTAGTCCGTATGGGCGCCCGCGCCCAATCTGTCCGCCCTCGCCGCGTTGTGTTCGCCGGCGCCTGGGTAGTTCAGGAGCCTCAATGTCATGTTGCGGCCGCTGTGGCTCGGCCGGAAAAAGTCGCGCTCCGCTTCGAGCGCAAGGGCAAGGTGGTGCATGACGGCGTGGCCGACCTCTACGAGGCGGGCATGAAGTGCTAGGACAGCACTGCGAAAAGCCGCGTTCGGAAACCAGTCTGTTTCTGCCTCATGTTGCGCAAGATCGCGCATCGTGAAGCTTTCCTTGAGATCCGCGGTGGCGGAGGGATCCAGCGCCTCAGCTCCGATTGGCTGATAGCCGAAGTTAACCTTGGTATCGCGGTATGCGTAGCGGCGCTTTTCGGGAGCGGGCCATGCGAAGAATTCCGCCGCTTCCCTGCGAACGTCGGCCGTGCTGTGCGCGTCCAGTCCGGGTATGCGGAGCGCCATGAAGCCGTCGCGCGACAGCGCCGTGTCCATGGCGTCCACGACCCTGCGGTCTTCGATCGCCGGATCGGCGAGGAACGAGATTTCAGTGAGTGGCATCGAGGGCGGGGCTGTCAAAGCTCCGCCTCCAGGCGCCCGAGCCAGGCGACGAGTTGCGCGCGCTCGCCTTCGCTCATGCCCGTGATGTTGCCCAGTGGCATGTAGTGCGTGGATACAGAAGTTCCGGCGAGTTGTGCGCGAGCACGGACATCGTCGATCGTTTCGAAGCGGTGTCCGCCCGGCGGCGCGGCGAAGCCCGGTTGCGTAGGCCGCGCTGCGTGGCAAACCGTGCAGTGGGTGGTCACCAGCGCCAAGCCGTCCGCGTCGCTGATCCCGTCCCGCGCCCCTTCGTCGATGATGGCTGGGCTGGCGGGCGTCGTCGCGATCGCGAACGCGAAAATGATGGCGACCGAAGCAGCGCTGGTAAGCGGAATTGCTGGACGCACGATGCCCCGGTGTTTCAGGTTGAAGAAGTGCCGCAGCCAGGCAAGCGCGATACCAAGACCCACAAGCAGCAACCAGCCGTGAGGATGCCCGTACAGCATCGGATAGTGGTTGCTGATCATGCACAGCACGACTGGCAGGGTGAGGTAGTTGTTGTGCGTGGACCGTAATTTGGCGAGCGCGGCGCCTGCAGCATCCGGCGAGCGGCCCTCCGCTACGGCGGCGACGAAGCGTTTCTGTGCCGGAATGATTCCGAGGAACACGTTCGCCGCCATGATCGTCGCGAGCGCGGCACCCGTGTGCAGCCATGCCGCGCGCGCGGCGAACAATTGCGTCGACAGCCAGGTCGCGGCGATACCGAGCGCGAGGACGAAGAGCGCGAAGCCTCTGGGCGACGCGCGCAGCGGTGAACGCAGGGCGAGTTCGTAGCTGGCGAGAACGCCTGCCAGGAACGCGGCGCTTGCGATTACCGCTGCGGACGGTGATTCGATCCACGGGCCGCCGAGCAGATAGAGCTCTGCGTCCAGCCAGTACATCAGGCACAGCAGCAGGGTGCCGGACAGCCACGTGGTGTACGCCTCCCACTTGAACCAGTGCAGGCGCTCGGGCATGCGCGGTGGCGCGAGTCGATACTTCGCGACCTCGTAGATGCCGCCGCCGTGGATGGCCCAGAGATCTCCGGCGACACCCTTCTCGGCCTTTTCGGGCGGCGGCGTCTGCAGATTGTTGTCGAGCCAGACAAAGTAGAAGGATGCGCCGATCCAGGCGATGCCCGCGACGACGTGCAGCATGCGCGCGCCGAGGCCTAGCCAGTCGAAGAGTTCGCCACCCATCAAGCGACCTCCTGTGCCGGTTCCAGTGCGGGTCCTGCGCGGGTGCCGAGAAGACGCGTCTCGTGCACGACGCGGTCATCGCCGAAGATCATGAGCGCGAAGACGAGATCGGCGAGTGCCTCGCAATTGCGGGTGCGGCGCGCAAGGAGCGGCGTGGCCTGCGGGTCGAGGACGACCAGGTCGGCCTCCTTGCCTACCTCGAAGTTTCCGATGTGCGCGCCCATGCCGAGGCTCCGCGCATTGCCGAGCGTAAGCTGATAGAGCGCCCGGAACGGATCGAAGCGCTGACCGCGCAATTGCGCGATCTTGTAGCCGTCTGCCGCCGTCGCCAGCATTGACAGGCTCGTACCGCCGCCGACGTCGCTCGCGATCGGTACGTCGACGCCCGCGCCGTCCAGCGCATCGAGATCGATGAGGCCGCTGCCGAGAAACAGGTTCGAGGACGGACAGAACACGACCTTCGACCCGGACGCCGACAGGGCCTCGCGTTCCCGCGCGGACAGGTGGATGCCGTGGCCGAAGAGGGCGCCGGGCCCGAGCAGACCGAAGTGGTCGTAGACGTCGGTGTAGTCGATGCGATCCGGGTACAGTGACTTAACCCATTCGATCTCACCGAGATTCTCGGAGAGATGGGTCTGCATGAGTACGTCCGGATGGCGCTTGCACAGAGCGCCGGCGGCCTCCAGCTGCTCGGGCGTAGAAGTGGGCGCGAAGCGGGGCGTGACTGCGTAGGTCAATCGGTCCAAGCCGTGCCAGCGTTCGATCAATGCCGCGCTGTCCTCGTAGCCGCGCTCTGCCGTGTCGCAAAGCTGGGGCGGCGCGTTGCGATCCATGAGGACCTTGCCCGCGACGAGGCGCATGCCGCGCGCTCGTGCGGCCTCGAAGAGCGCATCGACGGAACCGGGATGCACGGTCGCGTAGCAAACGGCGGTCGTGGTGCCGTGCGCGAGCAGTTGATCGACGAAGTGGCCTGCCTGCTCCTCGGAGAACGCAGACTCTGCGTGGCGATGCTCCTGCGGGAAGGTGTGCCGCTCGAGCCAGCCGATGAGCTGCTCTCCCCAGGCGCCGATCATGTCGATCTGCGGGAAGTGCACGTGCGCGTCCACGAGGCCGGGCACGATCAGGCGACCGCGGTGATCGATGGCTCCATCCACGTCCCAGTTCGCAGCGCGCGCTGCGTCAACGTCCAGAACGCCGGCGACGCGCCCATTCTCGATGGCTAGCACGCCATCTTCTATGTGACGCGCGTGTTCTTCCGCGATCTCGGCCGCGTTCGGGGCCGCGTCGGGGAAATCGAGGATCGAACCGCGAAGGAGAGTGGTCGTCATCAACTGCCTCGATAGGTGCTGTAGCCGAACGGCGAGACGAGAAGGGGGACGTGGTAGTGCGAACCGGGCTCCGTCGCCTTGAAGGCGATTTCGACGTCCTCGTAGAAACCGTCGCGTCCGTCTGCGGCAAGCCAGTCCCCGACGGCGAAGCGCAGGCGATAGCGGCCCGGCGGCAATTCGCTGCCCGCCCAGGCGCCTACGCGACCGTCCTCGTTGGTCACGGCTTCGGCGAGCACCGCGCCGGTGGCGTCGAAGAGCTGGAGCTTCAGGCCGGCGGCCGGTCGTCCGCGTGCAGTGTCGAGCACGTGCGTCGACAGGCTGACGTTCTCGCTCATGCGTCCGCTTCCTCCGAGATCAGTTTTTCCATGCGCAGGATCATGATGGCGCCCTGTTCGCGTGCTGCATTGGCGAGTTCCGTTGCACGGTCGTTGCCGATCCGTGCATCGAGGAGGGCGAGCATCTCCGATGCGGACTTGCCCGTCGCGCAGACGATGAAGATGAAACCGAAGCGCTCGAAGTAGGCATCGTTCTGATCGCGCAGACGTTCGAGCACAGCGTCGTCCGCGGCGAGCACCTGACCCTGCTCGGCGTTCGCAGTCGCGGATCCGCTTGCGTAGCGCGCGCGCAGCAGCTCGATATCGCCGATCCTTGGATGTGCGGCGAAGGCCTTCAGCAGTTCGGCTTCGTCGGCTTGCGCCCAGTGCGTGGCGGCTGCGTCGAGGAGTGCGGTCCGTGAACCGTAGGGACGGTCCGCAATGACAGCCCGTGCCCAGCGTTCGCTCTCGCAACAGCTGCGCAATGCCGCAACCGCTTCGTCCGATGCCAGGGCTTCGAAGGTCTTGATGTTCATCCTCGTGAAGGCTCCTGCAGCGCGCGCAATTCGTGCCAGGCGATGCCGGCCTGCGCACCCGCTACGCGCGGCGCGCGCCGGGATCGGAGCGTTCCGAGCAACTGGGCCGCGATCGAAACGGCGACGGCCATGGGTTCCTTGCCGGGAATGTCCGGCAATCCGACGGGACTCGCGAGACCGGCGAGGCGGTCCTCGTCGATGCCTTCTGCCGCAAGGCGCATGCGGAATCTAGCAGCCTTAACCTCTGAGGCGATGAGGCCGACGAAGGCCGAGTCGGAGCGGCGCAGCAGCGCCGCCACGAGGCGCCGGTCGAGATCGTGATCGTGGGTCATTACGAGGGCCGGCAGATCGTTCGGCAGGCGCTCGATCTCGGCGAGCGGGTCGGCCGCGACACGCATGTCGACGTTGGACGGCACGACCTCGGGAAACTCGTTTCGCCGCGCATCGATCCAGATCACGTGGAACGGCAACTCGCCGAGGATCCGGACGAGGGCGCGGCCGACGTGACCGGCGCCGAAGAGTGCGAGCGGTGCGACGGTCGGCGTGATCGGCTCGAGCAGCACGGCAACGGCGCCGCCGCAGCACTGGCCCGCAGCCTGGCCGAGGGGAAAGTGCTCGATACGCTGCGCGGGGTCTTCTTCCGTCAGCATCTCGCGCGCCGCCGCGGTGACCAGGTGTTCGAGACCGCCGCCGCCGATGGAGTCGTGCAGCGCCGCGCGCGTGATCACGCACTTGGCGCCGACGTCGCGTGGCGTCGATCCGGACGTGCCGAGCACGGTCGCGAGGACACAGGGTTCCATGCGCGTACGGCAGTGCACGAGCGCTTCGTCCCAGCGCATGGGGGTCTGCGTGCTCATGCCTCGCGCGCGCTCCGTGCTGCCTCGAGCGCGAAGTACACACGCTCCGGTGTTGCGGGAAGGTCCAGGCGCGGCACGTGGTGCGCGGGCCCTGCCTGGGCGATCGCGGCGCGAAGCGCGGAGACCACCGACATGGCGAGGAGCAGGGGCGGCTCCCCGACGGCCTTCGATCGCAGGAGAGCGCCGACGCGATTCGGCTCGTCGAAGAGCTCCACGGTGAACGCTTCCGGCACGTCTGCCGCCGTCGGAATCTTGTAGGTCTGCGGTCCTGACGACGCGAGCCGTCCACTGTCGTCCCAGGCGAGCTCCTCGGTCGTCAGCCAGCCGAGGCCCTGGACGAAGGCACCTTCGATCTGCCCGATGTCGATGGCCGCGTTCAGCGAACGGCCCACGTCGTGGAGGATGTCCACGCGCTCGAGCCTGTACTCGCCAGTGCGGGCATCCACGGATACCTCGGAGACGGCTGCGCCCCATGCGTAGTAGTGGAAGGGGTGGCCTTTGCGGGTCGCCTTGTTGAAGTGGATGTCCGGCGTTGCGTAGAAACCCGAGGACCAGAGCGGAATGCGAGCGAGCCACGCCTGTTTGACGAAGTCGACGAAGGTGAACCGCTCGCTGCCGACGACTACCTGGCCGTCCTCGAAGTGCAGGGCGTCCGGGTCGATCGACCAGCGCTCCGCGGCCCAGGTCGCGAGACCGTCGCGGATGCGCGCGCAGGCGTCGAGGGCGGCCATGCCGTTCAGATCGGCTCCCGCAGACGCTGCGGTCGGCGTGCTGTTGGCGATCTTGTCCGTGCGCGTCGACGAGCAGGTCACCTGCGACGGCGGCAGGCCGAAGAAGTCGGCGACCACGCCGCGCACCTTGGTGTACAGGCCCTGGCCCATTTCCGTGCCGCCGTGGGCGATGCGCACGCTGCCGTCGGTATAGATGTGCACCAGCGCGCCGGCCTGGTTCAGGTGCGTGGTCGTGAAGGAAATGCCGAACTTCACCGGCGTCAGGGCGATGCCGCGCAGTGTGCGGTCGTCCGATTGCGCGGCCTCCAGGAGCGCTCGGCGCCGCGCGCGGTAGCCGCTGCGCCGCTCCAGCTCGCGGATCAGGCGCGGGCCGAGGTCATCCTCGACGTGCTGCCCATAGGGCGTCTCCGTACCGTGTACGCCGTAGAGGTTCTCCAGGCGGACGTCGAGCGGATCGCGGCCCGTGCGGAGGGCCGCGTCGTCCATCACGGCCTCGATCATCAGTGCGCCCTGCGGGCCGCCGAAGCCGCGGAAGGCCGTGCTCGAGACCTTGTGCGTGTGTGCCGGCACGCCGGTGAGGCGGGCGTGGCGGAGGAAGTAGGCATTGTCTGCGTGGAAGAGGGCGCGGTCGACGACGCCCTCGGAGAGATCCGCGCTGCAGCCGCAATCGCCGATCAGTTCCGCCTCGACGCCGAGCAATGCGCCTGCGGGATCGGTCGCGTAGCGGACGCGATGCACGAAGCCGTGGCGCTTGCCGGTCTGAGCGAAGTCCTCGCTGCGCGCCATGCGGTAGCGAGCGGGCCGGTCGAGCGTGCGCGCCACCAGTGCGGCGAGGCAGGCGAGGGGTGCTGCCTGACTTTCCTTGCCGCCGAAGCCGCCGCCCATCCGCCGGGTCTCCGCGACGATGCTCGCGTCGGGCAGATCGAGCACGCGCGCGACGAGTCGCTGGACGTCGCCCGGGTGCTGCGAGGACGTCATCACGTGGATGCCTTCCTCGGTAGGCCAGGCGAGGGCGATCTGTCCCTCGAGATAGAAGTGTTCCTGCCCCGCGATGACGAGTTCGAGCGTGCGCGTGTCGACATCAGCCAGCGCTGTCGCCGCATCACCGAGCAGGAAGTCCCGCGGCGGGAGCACGTGATGGTCCGCTTCGTGCGCTGCGACGGGGTCGAGAATCGGATCGGCTGGTTCGTACTCTATGTCGGCGAGCGCGAGGGCACGGCGCGCGGCGCGGAAGCTGTCGGCGGCGACTGCGAACAGGGGCTGGCCTCTGAACAGCACTTCGCCGTCGCAGAGCAGCGGATCACCGCCGAACACGGGCCCGACGTCGACGGTGCCGGGGACGTCCGCGTGAGTGAGCACCGCACGTACGCCCGGCGCACGACGCACTGCATCGAGGTTCATGCTCAGCACGCGGCCCGCGGCGATGGCGGCGGGCGCGGTCGCGATGTGGACTTCGCCGGGGCGCGGCGGCACGTCGTCGATGTAGCGCGCACGCCCCGTCACGTGATGGACGGCGGACTCGTGCGCGGTCGTGCGGGACGGCCCCTCGGCGACCGGAAGCGCGGAGGTATTCATGCGCGACCAAGCTCCCTGCGGACGTCCAGCGCTTCGTGCACGAAGGCCCGCGCCATGGCGGCGCGATAGCGCGCGCTGCCGCGTACGTCGTCCATCGGGGTGGTGTCGGTAGCGATGGCCGCGTCGATCGCGGCGTCGTCCGGCGTCGTGCCGGTGGCGAGCAATTGCTCCAGCGCCCGTGAGCGACGCGGCGTCGCGGCCATGCCGCCCCAGGCGATCCGGACCTCGCTCGCACTGACGAGTGCGGCGCCCAGCACCGTGGAGATGTCGTCCTCCAAGCGCTTGCTGAACTTGTGCACGACCAGACGCGCATCGGGTGAGGGCAGTCGGAGATGCGCCGCGGCGATGTAATCGTCGTCTGCGAGGCGGGTGCGCCGGTAGTCGAGATGGAAGTCGTCGACGGACACGCGCCGGCGTTCGCCGCGCGCATCGACGAGCTCCAGTTCGGCGTCGAGCACCTGCAGGACCGGAGACAGGTCTCCGATCGGCGACGCCGTGCCGAGGCTTCCACCGAGCGTGGCGCGATGGCGAATCTGGGCAGATCCATAGCGCGTCAGCAATTCGGTGAGTGCCGGGAGCGTCTCCGCCAGATCCTGCTCGAGCGTACGCAGGGGCGTCGCGGCGCCGATAAGCAGGGCTTCTCCGTCGCGTTCGATGCCATGCAATGTCTCGATGCCGCTCACGTCCACGAGCGCCTCGATGACCGCGTGATTCTGCGTGTACTCGAGCATCAGATCGGTGCCGCCTGCGATGAGGCGGGGGCTCGGATGCGCAGCGAGCAATTCCTGCAGTTCGGCTTCGGAGCGCGGTCGATGGAAGGCAACGCCGGCGCCGTCTGCGGGCGCGCTTCCCGCCATGGCGTCTACCGGACGCAGGGACGCCAGCGACGGCGCGTCGAATTCGAACATGCGCGAGGCCGCGTCCACGATCGGTCGATAGCCCGTGCATCGGCAGAGATTGCCCGCGATGGCCTCGAGCACGTCCTCTCGTGAAGGCGCGTCGATCGCGTCCCGGCGGGCCTCGTGCAAGCCCGCGAGCGACATGACGAAGCCCGGCGTGCAGAAGCCGCACTGGCTGCCGTGGCACTCGACCATGGCGCGCTGTGCGGGATGGAGCCCCTCGCCGTCCGGGGACGCTGGATCGCGCAGGCCCTCGACCGTGACCACGTGATGGCCCGCGAACGCCGCGGCCGGTGCGATGCAGGCGTTCACGGACTCGTAGACCTCATCGCCCTCGGCGCCGAGCGGTGCGCGCGAGGTGAGCACCGTGCAGGCGCCGCAGTCGCCGGAGGCGCAGCCTTCCTTCGTCCCGGTGCGTCCGAGGCCGAGGCGGAGGGCTTCCAGCAGCGTGGTCGCGGGCCCGCCGTCCAGAGATGACAGATCGACGTCGACGACTTCGCGATCGAGCACGAAACGCACGGCAACTCCGAGCCGAGTGAGGTTGCGACGGATTCTATGCGATAATCTGACCGATTGGACAGGTTTGTTTCCGGGGAGAGACCGGCATGTCGACAGCGAGCGCCGTCCGGGCCCGGGGCCCGGCGAAGGATCGGGCGCGCAAGCGGGCCGTCATTCTCGAGGCGGCGGAGGCCGAGTTCGCGGACGCCGGCTATCAGGGTGCAAGCATGCAGGCGATCGCGGATCGGGCCGGCGTGCCGAAGGCGAACGTGCACTACTACTTCGGCAGCAAGGAGCAGCTCTACCGGCAGGTGCTCGAGGACATCCTCGGGCTCTGGAACGATTTTCTTTCCGACGTGACCCCGGCCGACGATCCGGCTCTGGTGCTCGAGGGCTTCGTGCGCCAGAAACTTCGCCTGGCCTTCGCAAGGCCGCGGGCCTCGCGCCTGTTCGCGCAGGAGATCCTCCGCGGCGCGCCGGTGCTCGCGCCGCACCTCGAAGGTGACATGCGACGCTGGTTCGCCTCCAAGACGCGCATCGTCGAAGCGTGGATCGAAGCGGGCAGGATGGCGGCGGTGGAGCCGGATCTGCTGCTGTTCACGATCTGGTCGACCACCCAGCACTACGCCGATTTCGAGGTGCAAGTCCTCGCGCTGACCGAAAAGCCGCGCTATGACGACGCGGCCGTCGAGCGCATCGCGGACTTCCTCGTCAACCTCGTCCTGTCCGGATGCGGGCTCGAGCGTGCCGGGGTCCCATTGGAGCGCATTGCCCATGGCTGACCGCGTCTGGATTCGCGACCCGCTCGCCACCTTCACCGCCACGGAGCATGCGGCGCCGCGTGGTGTCGTCGTCGCAGGTGGCGTGATCACGGAGCTCGTCGGTGCGGGAGGGCCTTCGGCGCCCGTGCAGCGCGAGTTCGACGCGCGGGCGCACGTCCTCACGCCGGGCCTGGTGAACTGCCACCACCACTTCTATCAGACGCTCACCCGGGCATTGCCCGAGGCGCTGGATCGAGAGCTCTTCGATTGGCTGCAGGCGCTGTATCCGGTGTGGAGCGGCCTCGGGCCAGAGGACATCGCCGCGTCCACGGAGCTCGCACTGGCAGAGCTCATGCTCTCCGGCTGTACGACGGCAGCTGATCACCACTACGTGTTCCCCGCCGGGCTTGAAGAGGCGATCGACATCCAGGTCGAAGCGGTCGAGCGGCTCGGGGTCCGGGCCCTGCTGACGCGGGGCTCGATGAGTCTCGGGGCTTCCGCCGGCGGATTGCCCCCGGACGTGGTCGTTCAGGACGAAGGGGCGATCCTCGCCGATAGCGAACGCGTCGTCGCGCGCTTCCACGACGCGGCCGCGGATGCCCGCGTGCGTGTCGCGCTCGCGCCCTGCTCGCCGTTCTCCGTGTCAGCCGAGCTCATGCGCGAGAGTGCCCGGCTCGCGCGGCGCACCGGTGTCCGCCTTCATACGCATCTGGGCGAAACGCACGACGAGGACGCCTGGTGCCTGGAGACTCACGGCATGCGGCCCGTCGACTATCTCGAGCACTGCGAGTGGCTCGCGGATGACGTCTGGCTTGCACACGGCATTCACTTCGAAGCGGAAGAGATCGCGCGCCTCGGCGCGGCCCGTACGGGCATCTGTCACTGCCCGAGTTCGAACATGCTGCTTGGGTCCGGCATCTGCCCGGTCGGCGATCTCGAGGTCGCAGGGGCACCGGTCGGCCTCGGTGTCGATGGCTCCGCGTCGAACGATTGCTCGAACCTCGTCACCGAGGCACGTCAGGCCATGCTCCTGCAGAAACTGGCGCGGGGCAGCGCGGCCGTGACCGCCCAGGACGCGCTGCGCTGGGCGACAGCGGGCGGTGCCGACGTGCTCGCGTGGCCTGAAATCGGTCGACTCGAGATCGGTGCCCGCGCAGACCTTGCGCTCTTCGACCTCGAGGCGCTCCGCTTCAGCGGTGTCGGTGACCCGCTATCGGGCCTGCTCTATTCCGGGGCGACGCAGGTCGACGCATTGATGGTCGACGGCGAGTGGCGGGTCCGCGACGGCGTCCTCGTCGACTTCGATCTGGATGCGCTCCGCGCCCGTCACGGCGCCAGTGCGCGTCGCCTGCAAGGACGCCTGTAGGGATGCCTTTAGGCACGCCAGCCGCGCCGGTTCACTCGCCGCCGGCGTCGGCCTTCAATCGTGCGTCGACGCTCTCGACCTTGTCGGCGATGGTCTGCGTCCGATCGGTGCGGGTGCCGAACTTGAGCGTCGTCGAGATGCGCGGTGCGCCCATGGCGTGTACGGCCTCGTGGCAGGCGCGGATCGCGGCGAATACAGCGTCCCACTCACCCTCGATGTTCGTGCCGTAGGCGTGCATGACGGGATTCAGGCCATGCGCTTCCAGGACACGCTGGCACTCGGCGACCTGTGCTGAAACAGATACGCCGACGCCGAGCGGGACGACGCATAGATCCGCGATCACGTGCATGACGGAGGACTCCAGAGAGGGGCTGCGGCGTCAGCATAGCAGTGCGCCACGCAGCGCTTGCCGGCGCTGACGAGGGTGTGCGCAACAGGTAGGGTTCGCGGCTGCGCGCTCCTTGGCGCATGCCTTCCACGCGCCGGAGCGTGCCTTGCAGAACCTTATCCACGGACTCGAGAGCCGTCCGCCCCTCGGGGTGACGCTGCTGGCAGCCGTTCAGCACCTGCTTGGTGTGTTCGTCAGCGTCGCGACCGTCCCCCTGCTCATCAGTCTCGGCATGGGCCTGTCTGCGGCCGATGCCGCCTACATGGTCAGTGCTTCGCTCGTCGTGTCCGGCGTCGCGACCCTGATCCAGGTCACGCGCCCGGGGCCGCTCGGTGCCGGTCTGCTGTCGGTGCAGGGCACGAGCTTCGCGTTCGTCGGGCCGTTCATCTATCTCGCGGGACAGGACCCCAGCGGTGCGGCGACGCCATCCGCGGACTGGCTCGGAGCGCTGTTCGGATCCGCAGCCCTGTGCTCGATCCTCATCATGCTGTTGAGCCGGGGCCTGCACGTGCTCGGTCGCATCGTGACGCCGGTGGTGACCGGCTCGACCATCGCGGTGATCGGGGCCTCGCTCACGCTGGTGACCGTCGACAACATGCTGCGCGTCCACGACGGCGCAGTCGCCGCGAACGAGCCCCTCTGGATCCCCTGGGGACTGTTCCTCGCCGTCGTCGCCGCGATCGTTGCGGTCATGATCAGCGGCCGGGCTGCACTGCGAGTGAATGCGGTGTTCGTCGGTCTTGGCGTGGGAACGGTGCTGGCGCTGGCCCTCGGCGCGGTGGCTACGCCAGCTGAGGAAGCGCGCGCGATCGTGTTCTTCGTGGAGCCCCTGCGCTGGCCCTTGTCCGTAGACCTTGCCGTCGTGACCGTGCTCTTCCCCATCTTCATGGTGAGTGCGGTCGAGTCCGTGGGCGATCTGACGGCGACGGCCGCGCTGTCCGGCCGGCCCGTGACGGGAGACGAGTACTGGCAGCGTCTGCGTGGCGGCATCTTCGGCGACGGCTTCAATTCCCTGCTTGCCTCGCTCTGCTGCACCTTTCCGAATACGACCTTCAGCCAGAACAACGGCGTCATCCGCGTCACCGGCATCGCCTCGCGCAAGGTCGGCGTCGCTCTCGCGCTCATGCTCGTGGCCCTCGGAACGCTCCCGCAGGTCGCGCAGTGGTTCCTGCTGTTGCCGGAGGCCGTGCTCAACGGCGTGACCGGAGTCATGTTCTTCATGGTGGGGATCGCAGGCGTCGCGATCCTGCGCGAGCGGGGCACCGGGCGCCGGGGCTACCTCATCGCGGCGCTCACCGTGATCTCGAGCGTGGGCCTGTCTCGTCTTTCGCCCCACATGGACGGCTGGCCCGAGCTCCTCAGGCGTGTCCTCGACTTTCCGATCGCCTCGGCGGTGCTCTTCGCCATCCTCTTCGATCAGCTACTGCCGTCAGAGCGCGACAAACTTGCCGAGGAAGATCAGGGCGACCACGTAGACGGCTAGGGGGCACCCCTTGGCGTTCCCGGACAGGACCTTGATCGCCGCGTAGCAGATGAAGCCGAGGCCGATGCCGTCGGCGATCGAGAACGACAACGGCATCGCGAGTGCCGTGACGACGGCCGGTGCGTACTCCGTGTAGTCCTCCCAGTCCACGTCGGCAAGGGCGCGCGCCATGAGCGCTGCAACGAAGAGCAGCGCTGCACCGGTCGCGAAGGCCGGCACGCTGCCGGCGAGCGGTGCGAAGAACAGGCACGCGAGGAAGAGCCCGGCCGTGACGACAGATGTGAGGCCCGTGCGCCCGCCGGCCGCGACGCCGGCACCGGACTCGATGTAGCTAGTGGTAGAGCTGGTGCCCAGCACCGCGCCGGCGGCGGTCGCGCCGGAGTCGGCGAGGAGGGCGGAACGCAGGCGTGGCAGATGGCCCTCCGGCGTCATGAGGCCGGAGCGGGTCGCGACGCCGACGAGGGTTCCGGCCGTGTCGAACACGTCGACGAGGAGCAGGGTCACGATCACCGTGATCATCGACCACTGGAATGCGGCGCCGATGTCGAGCTGGCCCAGGACCGGGCTCGGATCGGGCGGCAGGGAGACCACCCCCCCGAACTCGGCCGCGCCCGAGATCCATCCGAGGACCGTGACGCCGAGGATGCCGAGGAGAACCGCCCCCGGAATCCGGCGCGCTGACAAGGCGACGATGAGCACGAAGCCCAGGATTGCCAGCAGCGGGGGCAGGGTGCCGAGATCGCCGAGGGCGACGAAGGTGGCGGGGTTGTCGACGATCACGCCGGAATTCTTCAGTGCGATGAAGCCGATGAACAGGCCGACGCCCGAGGCTATGCCGTGCTTGAGTGAGCGCGGGATGGCGTTGATGAGCCATTCCCGGACCGGCAGCACGGACAGCGCGATGAAGATGACGCCGGAAAGGAACACTGCGCCGAGCGCCGTCTGCCAGGGATGTCCCATGCCGAGGACGATGCCGTAGGTGAAGAACGCGTTCTGGCCCATGCCCGGGGCGAGGGCGACCGGGTAGTTCGCGAGCAGGCCCATGAGCAGGGTGCCGAGGGCGGCCGCGATACAGGTCGCGACGAAGACGGCACCGGCGTCCATGCCCGCATCGGCGAGGATGGCCGGGTTGACGACCACGATGTAGGCCATGGCCATGAAGGTCGCGAACCCTGCCTGGACCTCTGTGCGGACGTTGGTACCGGCTTCTGCAAGGCCGAAGCGTTCGAACATGGTGGAATCCTTGGTGGGCGAGCGACTTGTGCGGTCGAGCGGTGCGCCCGATGCTAGCCGTCGCCCGCACAGTCAGGAAGTCATCGATGGAAATGCTCGAGAAATTCTTTGCCGAAGTGCCGAAGGCAGAACTGCATCTGCACATCGAGGGCACGCTCGAGCCGGCGCTGATGCTCGCCCTCGCGGAGCGCCATGGGGTCGAGCTTCCTTACAGCTCTCTTGACGAAGTGCTCGCGGCCTACGACTTCGACGATCTCCAGAGTTTTCTGGACCTCTACTATCTCGGCGCTTCGGCGCTTCGCAGGGCGGAGGATTTCGAGGCGCTCACGGCGGCCTATCTCGCGCGCTGCCGCGAACAGAACATCGTCCACCTGGAGATGATGTTTGATCCGCAGACCCATACGGATCGGGGCATTCCGTTCGATGTCGTCATGGAAGGATTGCTCGCGGCGATCGACGAGGCGCGGGCGGAGTGGGGCGTTTCCGTTCGCCTGATCATGAGTTTCCTGCGTCATCTCGACGAGGCGTCTGCACTGCAGACGCTGGAGATGGCACGTCCATGGCGCGATCGCATCGACGCCGTCGGCCTTGACAGCGGAGAGCGCGGCAATCCGCCGGAGAAGTTCACAGGGGCCTACGCACAGGCGAAGGAGGAGGGCTATTTCCTTACTGCGCATGCCGGCGAGGAAGGGCCGCCCGCGTACATCATCGGGGCGCTCGATGCGCTCGATGTCGCGCGCATCGATCATGGCGTGCGCTGCCTCGAAGACGACGCGCTCGTCGCGCGCCTAGCCCGCGATCGGGTTCCGCTCACGGTCTGCCCGCAGTCGAACGTCCGTCTTTGCGTGGTTCCCGACATGGCGGCGCACCCCATCCTCGAGATGCTCGACCGGGGACTGCTCGTGTCGGTGAACTCCGACGACCCTGCGTATTTCGGCGGTCAGCTCGTCGACAACTACGCCGCCATGGCGCGGTCACTGCCCATGACTGGGGAGCAGGCGCTGGCATTGGTGCGTGGGGGCTTCGAGAGCGCGCTGCTCGGCCAGGCGGAACGTGTGCGTCACCTCGCCGAGGTCGACGCGGTCGCCGCGCGCTACGGACTGCTCTGAGGATCGCCTTCGAGCGCGAGGCCGTGGATGCCACCGTTCGGGTAGAACATGAACAGCAGGTGTGCCATCGGATCAGCTTCGGCGAGCGCAAAGCGATGCCAGCGATCCGGGGCCAGCGCCCCGAAGTCCAGCAGGGGCACGAACGGGCCGTCGTCCGGATTCACCAGTTCGACGTCGAAGGCGCTGCCATCGGGATCGGCTAGGCGTTCGTGCATCCACGCCGCGAAGTCGTCGGGAACCTCCTGTGTTCCGTCGTCGTAGCGCGCGGTCCATCTCGGGCCCCTGGCCAGCACCTGGTCCGGATCCGTCCCCGCGGGCAAGCCGAACAGATGGCAGCTGAGCGGTGGGTTCAGACGATGCAAATAGGTATCCACGACGAGGTGCCGACAGCGCGCCGGTGATGCGAGAGAGAAGAGGGCGCGTTCACCGAAGCCGGTGCGCGCCGATTCCCAGCCGATCATGTGGTCCTCGTTGCGCACCCCGCGTACGGCCATCGCCGGATTTCCATAATGCTCGTTGCTGACATGGCTGATGGCCGCTGTCGCGAGCAGATTGATTGGGTCCGGTGCCGGGTTTGGCAGGGGCGTGCCGAACAGCTTGACGCGGGCGATGCCGCCCTCCTGGTAGCAGCGGATGCGGACCTCGCGCGCGTCCGCGGGTGTCACGTCCAGGGCATGGTCGCGATCGGGGGCGAGTGCGGCGCGCTCGAGCACGCAGCACCAGTCGCCGTCGTCCATCCGCACGTCGACCGCGACAATGGGCACCTGGTTCCCCGTGAAGAAGGCCGTGGAGATTTCCACCCGTTCCACGCGGCCGGGCGCCGCCAGGCGCAGGACGAGTTCGTTGTGTGCGCTGGGCTCGAAGCGCACGCGCGTGCCGTGCACTCGGTGGCCCCGATGGCGGGCCGTCTCGAAGCCCCAGAAGCGTGCACCGATGTGGGTGAACTGGCCTCGCCGATCCTCCGGCGCATCGGGTCGGGCGGCCTCGTGCGGATTCGTGAAGCCCGAGTCGCTGTAGGCAGCGACGAAGGCCGGCAGGTGAAGGGCGCTCACGGCTCGATCTCCAACGGATCGGAGAGGGTGACTTCGTCGCAATCCGGCGCGCCGTCGCAGCGGTCGACGACGAGGAAGTCGCTCGTCTCGCCGAGCGCGAGGCTGAAGTGGTGCCAGGTGCCCGGGTGGAAGTTGACGCCTTCGTCGCCGCGCGCGTGGAAGGCGCGGATCGCGCTCGGATCGAGATCGCCCGCCGGGGCAACCACCACGAGCCAGTCGCGGCCGGAGAGCGGGAAGAACGCCTGCGACGACAATGGATGTCGCTCCATCATGTTCAGACGCAGGGGCAGCGGCAGGGGCTCAGTCCGGAAGATACTGAGACATGGCCGGCCGCCTTCCGCTGCAAGGGTCAGTTTCGCGAGGTCGTGAAAGCGCGCGGTGCGGCCGGCATTGATGCTCCGCGTCTCCGGCGCGAAGTCGGTACGGATCACGTCGCCGAACGGGCGGAAGGCTTCGGGTTCGAGCGGGCTCGCGGTCAGGCGCACGGTCGCTGTCCTGCAGTCGAAAGGAGCGCGGACCCTAACCCGCGGACGCGGTCCGCGCACGGGGCGCAGTGGGATCGCGTAAGGTCCGGGCTCCGTGACTTCGCCGCGAACGTTCGGTCATGACTCAGCTTCAACAACTGCTCCGTGCCGCGGTCTTGCCGCTTTTCCTTACGCTTGTGCCCTGTACGGGCGTCGCCGCGAGCGCGTTTCTTGATGAGGCAGACGTCACCTGGAAGGTGAATGCTTTCCAGATCGCGCGCTGGAAGACCCTCATCGGAGGCAACGAAGGTGGACAATTGGACGACTCGGATGTGCGCTTCGGTCTCTGGGAACTCGCACCGAATGCCATCTATCACGGTCATCGGCACGATGTGCCGGAGATCTACTTTGTCACCGCCGGCGCGGCGGACTGGACCGTGGGCACGGAAACGCGCCGGGTCGGCCCCGGTTCCGTGATCCTCACGCCACCCGGAGCGGTGCATCGCATGGTCAATGTCGCAGACACGCCCGTTTCGGCGGTCTGGTTCTGGTGGGCCCCGGACGGCCGTCGGGCAGTGTTCGAGGGCACTTACGAGTTCACCGAACCGGCCCCTGAGCAACCCGAGGGAGCGCTTTTCGACGATGGGGCAGGTGAACGGCTCTTCTCGCCTTGAACGTGCGCTTTCGCAACCGCGACCGCAACCGCGACCGCAACCGCAACCGCGTCGTCTGCGATCAGCTGAGCGCATGCATTGACGCATGAGCGAGGCTGACGGTGTGGAAGGCCGTGACACGGACCGTGACACGGACCGTGCGAGGCGGCGGCTGAACCATTCGGCGATCGTCGGAATCGGGCACGCCGAATTGGCTGTGATGGTCATCCGGCTCCCTCGTGAGGGGACGGGCAATCTGCTTCCGAGGCTCTCCTCTTGGCGTTCAAGGTGCGCTGCAGGCTCTGAACCTCCGCGGGCGCATTGCTATGATCGCGTGGTCCCGCTGGCGCACGGAGCCCTCCTTGTCCGCACCACTGCTCGAACTCGAGCGTCTCGCCTGCGAGCGTGACGACCGGGTGCTGTTCTCGGCGCTCGATCTGACGATTGCGGCGGGCGAGGTCGTGCAATTGAGGGGCGCGAACGGCGCCGGAAAAACCACGCTCCTGCGCTGCATCGCGGGCCTGCACGTCGATCATGCGGGACATATCCGGATCAGGGGGGTCGAGGGCGCAGATGGCCAGCGCGACGTGCTCTTCTTCGGGCATCGGCCAGGTGTGTCGACGGCTTTGACTGCGGCGGAGAATCTTGCCTGGGCAAACGCTCTCGAGGGCCTCGACTCCGATCCAGCCGTGATCGCGGCGGCACTCGCGCGGGTTGGGCTCGCGCACTGGGATGACGTGCCCTGTCAGCAGATGTCTGCGGGCCAGCATCGTCGCGTTGCGCTCGCGCGCCTTGTTCTCGCCATTGGCCGGGTGCCGTTGTGGCTCCTCGACGAACCCTTCACGGCCCTCGACGACGCTGGCATCGCCATGGTGGTAGACGTCGTGCGCGCGCAGCTCGAAGCGGGCGGGGCTGTTCTCATGGCAACGCATCAGGACGCACCGGGACTGGATGGCTTGCGGACCCTGCGTTTCGGCAGCGATGGCCCATGCCTGGAGCGATCAGCGTGATCACTGGGGGATCCCCGGCTGAATCCCCGACGGGACCCCCGACGGGACCCCCGACGGGAGCCCGGACGGGAGCCCGGACGGGAGCCCCGACGGCACGCATTGCGGCGACACCTTCGTTGCGCCGGATGTTCTATGGTCAATTGCGCCGCGACCTTGCACTTGCTCTGCGCGATCCCGCGGAGCTCGTGCAATCCCTCGCCTTTTTCGTCCTGATCGTCACGCTGTTCCCGCTCGGCCTGGGCCCCGAGCCTGATGCGCTCGCGGAGCTCGCGCCGGCCGTACTGTGGATCGCAGCGCTCCTGGCAACGCTTCTCGGACTCGAAGGACTCTTTCGCAGGGACCGTGATGACGGCACGTTGGAACAGCTCGTGTTGCGCGCACGTCCGCTGCCCTTTGCGGTCATTGCGCGCCTCACCGCACACTGGCTTGTCACGGGCGTGCCGCTGACGCTCGCGGCGCCGCTGCTGGGCGGCATGCTCGAATTACCCGCTGCGGCCGTTCTGCCGTTGACGCTGGGCCTCGCCCTCGGAACGCCCGTGCTCACGCTCCTGGGTAGCGTCGGAGCTGCGCTTATCGTCGGTTTGCGCTCCGGAGGCCTCCTGCTCGCGCTCCTCGTGCTGCCCCTTTTCGTACCCGTACTCATTCTGGGCGTGGCTGCGGCAGAATTGGCGGTCGACGGCATCGGCGCGACGGCACCGCTGCTGTGGCTGGCCACAGGTCTTGCTGCAGCGCTTACGCTCGCGCCCTTCGCGATCGCAGGGGCGCTGCGCATCGGCGTGGAGACGGGCTGAATACGCGGGCACACTGGCCCCCAGGGCCTTTCGGAGAGAAATATGAACGTCCCGCAGCCGCTGGTACGGCTCTGGCACAGGCTCGGATCGCCGCGCTGGTTCTACGAAACCACGCAGCCCTGGCTCCCCTGGTTCGGTGGCGCTGCTGCGCTCTTGCTCGCCCTTGGAACGGCCTGGGGACTTGCCTTCGCGCCCGAGGACTACCAGCAGGGCAATAGCTTCCGCATCATCTACATTCACGTGCCTTCGGCGATCCTCTCGCAGTCGATCTACATGCTCATGGCCGCCGCCGGCGTGGTTCTGCTGGTGTGGCGCATGAAGCTCGCAGACATGGTGATTGCGGCCGCCGCTCCGATCGGTGCCGCCTTCACGTTTCTCGCGCTTGCGACGGGCTCGATCTGGGGTAAGCCCACGTGGGGTACTTACTGGGCCTGGGACGCGCGCGTGACAGCGATGCTGCTCATGCTCTTTCTGTATCTCGGCCTGATCGCGCTCCGTCGTGCCGTCGATCGGCCGGAGGCTGCGGGGCGGGCCTGCGCGATCCTTGCGATCGTGGGGGTCATCAACATCCCGATCATCAAGTACTCCGTGGATTGGTGGCTGACCCTGCATCAACCGAGCACGTTCACGCTCACCGAAAAGCCCGCCATGCCGGCGAGCATGTGGCTGCCGCTGCTCGTGAACGTATTCGGCTTCTACGCGCTCCTCGGATTCGCGCTGCTGCAGAGCGTTCGTACCGAAATTCTGGTCCGCGAACGGCGCACGAGCTGGGTAAAGGCACTCATTACGGGTGGGCGTCCCGAGCCCGGAGCGATGGCTGCCGAGGAACAGGACAACAAGGCTAGTGCGGCCAGTGCGGGCCTGGAGCGCCCAGCTTGAGCTTCGATTCGTTTGCGGAGTTCGCGGCCATGGGCGGCCACGGCAGCTACGTCTGGAGTGCCTATGCGCTTGCGCTCGGGGTCGTCATCTTTATCATCGTGGGCCCGCTGCGGCGGCGTCGCCGTTTCCTCGCGGAACACGCGGCGCGTCTTCGGCGCAGCGGACATGGCCCGCAGTAGGCCCCCACGACTCGCACTCGAGCGCCCATGCATCCGAAACGACGTCAACGACTGATCAGTGTCGCCTTTATCTTCAGTGGCGCGGCGCTTACGGTGGCGATTGCGCTTACCGCGTTGAACAACAACATCAATCTTTTCTATCCGCCTGATGCGATCGTGCGCGGCGAGGCACCGGTTGATACGCGCATTCGCGCGGGCGGCATGGTGAAGGCGGGTAGCGTGGTCCGCGACAGCGGGTCGCTGCGGGTCGACTTTATCGTGTCCGATCTCGCCGGTGCCGACGTTCCGGTGGTGTACGAGGGAATCCTTCCTGATCTCTTCCGGGAGGGCCAGGGCATCGTCGCGACCGGTCGACTCGGATCCGACGGCATCTTCGTCGCATCCGAAGTGCTCGCCAAGCACGACGAGAACTATATGCCGCCCGAGCTCGCTGGAATGCAGGCGAACGCGGGCGAAACCGACGCGGGTGAAGGTGGCGGCGCCGGCGACTGATCGTCGGTACGGCCGCGCGGCAGCAGACGGCTGCCGCGTTTGCAGGAATACAGGTTCATGATCCCCGAGCTCGGCCACTTTTCGCTGATTCTTGCGCTCGCCCTTGCAGGGCTCCTCGCAACCATTCCGCTGTTTGGCGTCCATCTGCAGCGCGATGTCTGGATGCGGTCTGCGGGGTCTCTCGCCGCGGGCCTCTTCACCTTTCTACTGCTGTCGTTCGTTTGTCTGTCGTGGAGCTTCCTGACGGATGACTTCTCCGTCTCCTATGTCGCTCAGAACTCAAATTCGCAGCTGCCTACGCAGTACAAGCTCTCGGCCGTGTGGGGTGCACATGAGGGCTCGTTCCTGCTCTGGACGCTCATCATGGGGGGCTGGACGCTGGCGGTGGCGGTCTTCAGTCGCGCGCTTCCACTCGACATCCTCGCGCGCGTGCTTGCGGTCATGGGCGCGCTTTGCGTCGGTTTCATCCTTTTCATCCTCGCCACGTCGAACCCGTTCCTGCGCATCCTGCCGCTGCCGGCGCTCGAGGGTGCGGATCTAAATCCGCAGCTGCAGGACTTTGGCCTTATCGTTCATCCGCCCATGCTCTACACCGGCTATGTGGGTTTCTCGGTCGCTTTCGCCTTCGCCATCGCTGCGCTCATGTCCGGCCGCCTCGATGCCGCCTGGGCGCGCTGGTCGCGGCCCTGGACGAACGTCGCGTGGGCCTTCCTGACGGTAGGCATCGCCCTCGGCAGCTGGTGGGCCTATTACGAGCTCGGCTGGGGGGGCTGGTGGTTCTGGGACGCCGTGGAAAACGCATCCTTCATGCCCTGGCTGCTCGGCACCGCGCTCATTCACTCGTTGGCGGTCACGGAAAAGCGGGGGGTGTTCAAGAGCTGGACCGTCCTGCTTGCCATCGGCACTTTTTCACTCTCGCTGCTCGGGGCCTTCATTGTCCGCTCGGGCGTTCTGACCTCTGTTCACGCCTTTGCCGTGGACCCGGAACGCGGCATGTTCATCCTCGCACTGCTGCTTGTGGTGGTCGGCGGCTCGCTTGTTCTCTATGCGGTTCGTGCGCCTGTCATGCGGGCCGATGCACGCTACTCCGGCCTTTCTCGCGAGGTTTTTCTGCTCGTCAACAACGTGCTGCTCGTCGTGTCGACGGCCGCGGTGCTCCTCGGCACCCTGTACCCCCTGCTCTACGAGGCACTCACGGATGGCGACAAGATTTCCGTGGGTCCGCCGTACTTCAATGCGATCTACGTCCCGCTCACGATGCTGCTGCTCGTTGCCATGGCGGTCGGGCCGCTCGCGCGCTGGAAGCGCACGTCTGCCGCCATGCTGGGAAAGGCGCTCGGCCTGGTCGCGCTCGCGAGTGTAGTGCTCGGGGTTCTGGTGCCGCTCCTGTTTACCGGCGCGCTTGATCTGTGGCCGGTACTCGCGGTTGCGACGGCGCTGTGGATCGTGCTCGCGCTTGCCAAGGACAGCTGGCACCGCGTCGCGAACAAGGTGGGTGCAGCTGCGCGTTCACGCGCCTTGGCAAAGCTTGGCGGCGGCTATTGGGGCATGTGGATTGCACACGTCGGCATGGCCGTGTCGCTCGTCGGTATCGCCCTCACGCTTGAGTACTCGGATGAGCGCGATGTGCGGCTGGAGCCCGGCGAGTCTGTCGCCATGGGCGCCTATGAATTCCGCTTCGAGGGCGTGGACGGCATCCGCGGACCGAATTACGTCGCCGATCAGGGCCTGGTGACCGTGCTTCGCGATGGTGAAGAGCTTCTGCGCCTCAGGCCCGAGAAACGTCGATATCTGGCCCGCCAGATGGTGATGACCGAAGCCGCGATCGACCCGGGCCTGTTTCGTGACCTCTATGTCGCGCTGGGTGAGCCGCTGGGTGGCGGTGCCTGGGCCGTGCGCGTACACGCCAAGCCTTTCGTGCGCTGGGTATGGCTGGGCGGTCTGCTCATGGCGTTTGGCGGCATGACCGCGGCCTTCGACCGTCGCTATCGTCGTCTTGCTGTGCGCGACGCGGCGCGCGATGCGGCGCGCGATGCGGAGCGCGATGCGGCGCCGGACGCGGGCGATGCCCTTGCGGGAGCCATCACGTGAGCCGCGCGAGCCTGTGGGTGCCGTTTGCGGTTTTCGTCGTCATGAGCGCTTTCCTGTTTGCGGGCTTCTACTTCGAGGACCCGCACGAGCTGCCCTCGGCGCTGATCGACAAGCCCTTGCCGCCGTTCGAGCTCGAGCGCCTCGGCGATCGCCAAGCGGTGGGGACGGAAGACATGCTCGGGGCACCCTTCTTGCTCAATGTATGGGCGACCTGGTGCCCGACCTGCCGCGCCGAACACGGCGAGCTTGAGCGCATCGCAGCTGAATTCGAGGTGCCTATCTACGGCGTCAACTACAAGGACGATCCCGCGGAGGCGGTGATCTGGCTGCAGCGCTACGGGGATCCCTACGTGTTCTCTGTCGTTGATCGCGATGGTCAGCTCGGTATCGATCTAGGCGTTTACGGGGCGCCGGAGACGTTTCTGGTCGATGCGGGCGGGGTCATTCGCTACAAACGCGTTGGCGCGGTAGATCGGCGCGTCTGGGAGCAGGAGATCGCGCCTGCCCTTGCGGCGCTCGAAGGCGCACCGAGTTCCGTTGCGCCCTGGGCGTCCGGAACCGATGCATCCGGGGCTGGCCGGTGATGCGCATCCTCCTGCTGCTCGCGCTCTTGGCGGTATCCGCGCATGCGGCGATCGACGTCTACGAGTTCTCCTCGCCGGAAGAAGAGGTGCGCTTCCAGGCCCTGTCGGCGGAGCTGCGCTGCCCCAAGTGTCTGAACACGAATCTATCCGGCTCGGATTCGCCGATTGCGGCCGATCTGCGCCGCACGGTCGCGCGCATGGTGCGCGAGGGCTACAGCGATCAGGAGATTCGCGATTACCTGCTCGATCGTTACGGGGACTTCATCCTCTATCGGCCACGTCTCACGGCACAGACGCTACTGCTCTGGTTCGGTCCGGCGCTGCTTCTCGCGTTTGGCGCCTTCGTGGTTTTCCGGATCGCGCGCGCTGCGCGTGAGGAGGACGGGCCCATCGAACTCGACGACGCGGATCGTGCCCGCCTTGAGGCGCTCGGCGTTGGCGACGGAGACACGCTGCAGCGATGATGGATTTCTGGTTCGTCGCCGTTTTCATGGCGGCGCTCGCCGCTGCCTTCGTGCTCGTTCCCTTGCGTCAGGGACGCGCGCGCGGCAGCGATATCGAGGTGCGACAAGCGTCCAATCTGGCGATTTTCGAAGACCGCAGTGCCGAGATCGCTGAGCAGGTTGCCGCTCAGGAGATCAGCGCGGAGGACGGCGTCGCCCTCGAGACCGAACTGCGTCGAAGCCTCCTTCGGGACGTCGAAACCCGCGATGGCAGTGCTGCGCTCGAAGGCGAGACAGCGTCGAACGCGGGTGCGCGCGAGCTCATCGGTGCCGCGCTCGTCGTGCCGATCTTCGCCATTGTGCTGTATGCGGACTGGGGGCTCTCTCTTGGTGCGCTCGCCGATCTCGCGCTCGCCGAAGACCTCGAGCGGCTCGAAGCTCCGGCAGGCGCTGCGGGGGCTTCCGGAGAGATGGGCGATCTGGAGGGGCGCCTTGCGGCGCGACTTGCGCGGTCACCGGATGATCTGGACGGCTGGTTCCTCCTGGGTCGTACACGCATGCAGCTGGAGAACTTCGAAGGTGCAGCGGTTGCCTTCGCAGAGGTCGCGGCGCGAGCGCCTGCCGTGATCGGTCCACGCGTCTACCAGGCCCAGGCTCTGTATCTGGCTGATGAGCGCGTCGTCACGCCGCGCGTGCGCGCCCTGATCGATGCGGTGCTGACGCGAGAACCGGAGCAGTCGACAATGCTTGAATTGCTCGCAATGGACGCTTTCCAGAATCGGCGCTTCGAAGATGCTGCGGATTATTTCCGGCGCGTGCTTGCAGGTGGGGTCGAGGATGCGCCGCGGCGCGCGTTTCTGGAGGATGGGCTCGCGCGCTCGCGCGAGCTTGCCGGCCTGCCGGCCGCGGTGGGCCCGACGAGCGCTGGTCCGCCGCCGATGCCCGCGTCGACGCCGGATGCGGGTGGCCCGTCCATCGAAGTTGAAGTGGTGCTCAGCGATGCGGCGCGAGCGGACCTATCTGATCGAGCGGCCGTGTTCGTACTTGCGCGCCCGGTAAACGGACCCCGGATGCCGCTCGCGGTTCAGCGCCTCGCGCCGAGCGCGCGACTGCAGGTTCGACTGGGTGAGGCGGATGCGATGGCGCCTGCGATGTCGCTTGCGACCGTCGATGAGGTTGAACTCGTCGTGCGCCTGTCGCGTGCGGGCACGGCGGCTGCGGGTCCGGACGATCTTGAAGCGGTGCTCGGACCGCTGACGCCATCGGCACACCCGCGCGTCAGGGCTCGTCTAGATCCGGCACGCTCAAGCGCCGAGCTGGCCGAGGCCGTCGCGTTGCCTGCAGCGCCGGTGCGCGCGTCCGGTGCGGCGGGCGCTGGCGTTACCTTGAGCCTGCTCGTCGAACTCGCGCCCGGCCTGACGCCGCCGGCTGGGTCAACGCTCTTCGTGTTCGCCCGCGAGGTGGGTGGTCTCCCCATGCCCCTTGCGGTCTCCCGGCTTGCGCCGGACGCGCTGCCAACGCTCGTCCGCCTCGACGACAGCATGGCCATGATTCCTGGTCGTACGCTTTCTTCCGCGAGCCAAATTGAACTCGTTGCCAGGATTACCGCCAGCGGCGGCGTCTCCGCTCAAGCCGGTGATCTCGAAGGGCGCAGTGCGCCGATGGACCCGATGTCCGTTGATCGGGTCGTATCGCTGCTGATCGATGAAGTCGTCGAGTGAACTTCAGTCGATTGGGGAACCTCTAGGCACTCGCACTGTCTGACCGTCCATGGAGAACGCGTGCGCGGAGCATTCGACATGGAACGGAACTTCCTCCCGGCGGCCAGCCTGACAGAGCAGATTGCTGATCACATCGCCCAGGCGATCATCCGAGGGCGCATGGCACCTCAAGAGAGGATTCGCGAATTGCGAGTCGCTCAGGAGCTGGGCGTTTCGCGGGGCTCCGTGCGGGAGGCGCTGCTGCTCCTCGAGCGGCGTCATCTGATTCGGATCGTCCCTCGCAAGGGCGCGGTGGTAGCGGAACTCAGCCGTCGGCAGCACGATGATCTCTACGACGTTCTGGAGACGCTCTATGCGCGGATCGCGGGTCGCCTGGCAGAGATGTGGGACGAAGATGACTTACCGCTCTTCACGCGTCACGTCGAGGACATCGAGGCGGCCGCCGCCCGTGATGACGTGGACGGGTTTGCGGATGCAGCCGAGGCATTTCTCGAGCGCGCGCTCGGGATGGTGCGCAATCAGTACCTCGGCGACGTGGTCGATACGCTGCTTCCGGTGACGCGCCGGGCCTTGCATCGCCTTCGCGAGCTGGACGAAGACGCGCTGAGTACGGGCGCGCGGCACTGGCGCGCTCTTCTGGATGCCATAGCGGCGCAGGATCGCGCGTCTGTCGACGCTGTACTCAGGCAGCTGTTCGCGGCCTGGCGGGACGCCCTCACGCGGGCGCTCTGCCATTGAGTCGATCAAGCTGATCTCGTGGTGGTCCCTGCGTAGTCCGAGGCCCGCGATTCGACTACACTTCGTGGCTTCGTAAACCGCGCCGTCGCATGGGCGACATAGAGTGCGCGGCGCGTCCAGAAAGGGACCTTTATCCGCGATGGCACGTATCTGAGTCCATGCGTCTGAAGTGCATCAAGCTCGCGGGCTTCAAGTCCTTCGTGGACCCCACTACCGTCTCCTTCCCAGGCAATCTGACCGCAATCGTCGGACCCAATGGGTGCGGCAAATCGAATGTGATCGACGCGGTTCGATGGGTCATGGGCGAATCGTCGGCGAAGCAGCTGCGCGGAGAGTCGATCACCGATGTGATCTTCAACGGCTCGAGTTCACGCAAGCCTACCGCGCAAGCGTCCATCGAGCTCGTGTTCGACAACGGCTCGGGTCGGTTGACGGGCCAGTACGCCCAGGTCGCGGAGATCGCGATTCGGCGCCAGGTGACGCGCGATGGTCAATCCCTGTACTTCATCAACGGGACGCGGTGCCGCCGTCGCGACATTCAGGACATCTTCCTCGGTACCGGGCTCGGCCCGCGCAGCTACTCGATCATCGAGCAGGGGATGATCTCGAATCTCATCGAGGCGAAGCCCGAGGAACTCAGGAACTACCTCGAAGAAGCCGCTGGCATATCGCGCTACAAAGAGCGTCGTCGCGAGACCGAGAATCGCATTCGGCACACCAAGGAGAACCTCGAGCGGCTGGGCGATCTGCGTGAGGAGCTCGAGCGCCAGCTGGCTCGACTCCAACGACAGGCCAAGGCCGCCGAGCGCTATCGTGAGTACAAGGCTGAAGAGAAGCGTCTGAAAGAGGAGCTTCTTGCGCTCCGCTGGCAAGCCCAGAGCAGTGAGCTGGACACGCGGACGAAGGCGGTTGAGGGCCTCGAACTGAAGCGTGAGGCTGCCGTCACGGAGCGCTCAGGCCTCGTGACCCGGATCGAGAAGGAGCGTGCAAGCCTGACCGACCGGGCTGACGTGACCAACGGGGTTCAGCAGCGCTTCTACGAGATCGGAGCGGGGATTGCCCGCCTCGAGGAGAATCTCCGCGCGCGAGAGCAACGGGGGCGTCAGCTCGAGGAAGACGCGGCACGCGCGGTCGAGCGCCAGGGTGAGGTTCTGCGCAGCATCGAACAGGACGGTCGTCGCATCGATGAGCTTACGCAATCGCTGGCGGAGATCGAGCCTCGCACCGTCGAGGCGCGGGCCGCCGACGCGGCAGCTGCGAGCGCCCTTGAGAGCGCGGAAGGCGCGATGAGCGCCTGGCAGCAGGCATGGGACCAGTTCAATCAGTCGGCCGCCGAGCCCCGGCGCCGCGCCGAAGTAGAGGCGTCAAAGATCGTTCAGCTCGAGCACTCCCTCGAGCGCATTGCCCAGCGCCTTGAGCGCCTGGGTGAGGACGTCGCGGTCGCCGGTTCTGCACAGGGGTCGCCAGAGCTCGAGGTGCTGGATGCGCGCATAGCCGAGTTCGAAGCTCAGATCGAAGCCTTGCAGGAAGAGGCAACGCGCGCCGGTGAGGCGATTGTCGACGCCCGCGCTCAGCTCGAGGAAACGGAACGCAAGCTGGCCGAGGCGCGCAGTGAAGCGCAGACGCTCACGGGTCGGCGCGCATCCCTCGATGCGCTGCAGGAATCTGCGCTCGGTCGTACCGACGAGGCAGCAAAGAACTTCCTGACGGAGCGCGGGCTTGATCGACGTCCACGGCTCGGCGAGCGTTTGCACGTGCAAACCGGTTGGGAAATAGCCGTTGAGGTCGTGCTTGAGGGCGCGCTGCGTGCCGTTGTGGTTGAACATCTCGATGGGCCCGCGGAAGCGGCGCAGGCGCTTGAAGACGCGGAGCTGACGCTTTTTGAGGCAGCGCCCGGTGCGCCGAAGCACGCGCTCGCTGATGCGGCTGGTCGGCAGGCGCTTTCGTCCTTCGTGTCCGGTGATGACGATCTGTCTTCGCTGCTCGAAGGCGTCTGGGCGGCAGAGAATCTCATCGAGGCGCTGACGCTCCGCGCGCGCCTTGGGCCAGGCGAGTCGATCGTGTGTCGGGACGGGACGCGTGTGGGCAAACACTGGGTGCGGATCGCGCGCGGCGATGCGCACGATCGCGGTGTGCTGCGCCGCGCACAGGAGATCGAGACGCTCAACGCGAGTATCGCCGAGGTTCGCGAGCAGAGCGGCGCGCTAGAGCAGGCCGCAGCGCGGCTGCGCTACGGGCTCGGTGAGCGAGATTCGCGTCGCCAGCAGATTCAGGATCAGCTCGCCGAGGTGACGCGCGCTCAGGGCGCCGTGCGTGCCGAGCGGTCTGCTCAGCAGGCGCGCCTTGAGGAAGCAAGTGCACGTGCGGAGCGCATCGCCCGCGAGCGGGAGGAGTTGACCCTCCAACAGGAGGCGGAACGCGCCCAGGTCGAGGCTGCGCGCATGGCCCGTCAGGAAGCAGAGCTGCAGATCGAGCAGTTTGAAGCTACGCGCACTGAGCTTCTGGGTCGTCGCGACGCGCTTCGCGAGGGACTCGAGGGTGCGCGTTCCGGAGCACGCGCGCGGCGCGAAGCAGCCTATGAGCTCGCGCTGCGCCAGCAGAACCTTTCCAATCAGCTCGAAGCGGCAAAGACCGCACGATCACGTCTGGATGCGCAGCGGACCGAGCTCGCCGAGCGGGTTACACAGATCGAAGCGTCACTCTCGGAACAGCGCGAGCCGCTCGATGAGTTGCGCGGCGAACTTGAGACCGCGCTCGCGCGGCGGGTCGAGGTTGAGAAGGAACTGACCACCGCCCGTCAGCAGCAGGCCGAGGCAGAGGAAGGGTTGCGCACGCTGGAGCTGGAGCGCAACGCGACCGACGAGCGCGTTCAAGCCGCTCAGGGTGAGCTCGAGCAGGCGCGCATGCGGCGCCAGGAAGTCGAAGTGCGTCGGCGGACGCTCGAAGAGCAGCTGACGGAAGCGGGCGCTGAAGCGCTAGCGGTGCTTGAGACGATTGAAGAAGGGGCCTCGGAGTCTGCTTGGGTCGAGTCCCTTGAACGGGTCGATGCGCGGATCACGCGCCTTGGGCCGATCAATCTCGCTGCGATCGAGGAGTACGAGCAGCAGTCCGAGCGCAAGACCTATCTTGATGCTCAGAATGCGGACCTCGAAGAAGCGCTCGAGACGCTGGAAAGTGCCATCCGGAAAATCGATCGGGAAACGCGCGCGCGTTTCAAGGACACGTTCGATCAAGTGAACAAGAAGCTCCAGGAGCTTTTCCCGAAAGTCTTTGGAGGAGGGCATGCCTATCTGGAGCTGACCGGCGAGGACTTACTCGACACGGGGGTCGCCATCATGGCGCGGCCGCCGGGCAAACGAAACGCCTCCATTCATCTCCTTTCAGGGGGTGAAAAAGCGCTCACTGCAATTGCGCTCGTGTTCGCGATCTTCGATCTCAACCCAGCGCCGTTCTGCATGCTCGACGAAGTCGATGCGCCGCTGGACGATGCAAACGTGGCCCGGTACTGCCGTCTGGTGACGGAGATGGCGAAGGAAGTTCAGTTCATCTACATCACGCACAACAAGATCGCTATGGAGATGGGCGAACGCCTCATGGGCGTGACCATGCAGGAAGCCGGGGTCTCGCGCCTTGTCTCGGTGGACGTCGAACAGGCCGCCGCCATGGCTGCTGGCTGAACGCACGGGGGGTCCATGGAACTGGACATGCGCGAATGGTTGGTCGTCATCGGCGGGGTCATGATCGTCGGCGTTCTCGCTCACGGGGCCTGGGTTTTCGTCCGCAACCGTCGTGAAGCCCTTGGCATACGCTACGAGGACAACATTCCCGATATCGACGTCGACGATATCGATTTGCTGCGCGGCGAACTCCCGTCCGGCGGTGCTCGCGTGGTGACATCCTCAGCTGCCAAGGCGGAACTCGAGTCGCAGCAGGCCGCGCTGGAAGACGCTGGGGACGCTCCAGCGGCCGCAGGTGTCGAACTGGATCAACCCGTCCCCGTGCTGCTTGATCCCATCGATCGGGACGTGGCTCGGGCAGCGGAAGCCGGCTCGGATGCGCAGGCAGATGCCGATGCACCTGCAGAAACCACTGTAGAGGCCACGGCGGACGACCGACCGGCAGCGCACATGCCCGGCGTCGACGACGGAGTGCCGGAGGAACTCGCCTCGACAGATGACTTGTCCGAGGTCGAAACGGCCCCGATCGAGCCAGATGACTCCGCGGCCGAGCGCGCCCCCGCATCGGATTCATCGCTGTCCTCCGTTGATGCAGCAACGAAGTCGCCTACAGATATCCTCGAGGAAGCAGCACCATCTGCAGATTTCGAGCAGGCGCCCCTGTTTGCTGGGGAACCCATCGTGGAGCGGGCGGAGCACCGCGAGTCAGGTCGCCGCCGGCGCCGCGCGCGCACACAGGAAAAGGCGCCGCCGCAGTCGGAGCCTGCGGTGCCGGAACCGCTGGGTCCACCGGAGGAGGTGATCGTAATCAATGTCCTGTGCCGCGGCGATGAGCGCGCCGACGGGCCGACGCTGGTAGAGGCGATCACCGAGCACGGCCTGCGCTTCGGCGACATGAACATCTTTCATCGAACATCGCCGGGCGACCGAATGCGCACCGATTTTTCGCTGGCGAGTGCAGTGGAGCCCGGGACCTTTGACCTTGGTGCCATGGACGGATTCACGACGCGTGGCGTCACGCTCTTCATGCAGTTGCCGGGGCCGGCCGAACCCATCGAGGCGTTCGAGGACATGGTGCGTATCGCGCGCGGAATCGCGTCCCGGATCGGCGGTGATCTGAAGGACGAGCAGCACAGCGTGATGACCGGGCAGACCATAGAGCACTGCCGCCAGCGGGTCCGCGACTTCACGCGTCGACAGATGTCGCGGCGGGTCTGAGGAGTCGATCACCGCGGTGAGCACCCCGGCCCACGTCAATCCCGCCGCTGAGCTCGAACGCCTGCGCGCGATCATCGCCGCGCACGATCACGCCTATCACACGCTCGATGCGCCGAGCGTCTCGGACGCCGAGTATGACGCGCTGTTCGATCGCCTCGTCGCGCTCGAGCGGGCGCACCCAGAGCTGGTTTCTCGGGACTCCCCGACGCAGCGCGTCGGCGCCAAGGCCAGTGGACGCCTGCCCGAGGTGCGCCACGAGGCGCCGATGATGAGCCTCGGGAAGTGCACGACGCATGACGAACTGGTCGACTTCGATGCGCGTGTGCGCAAGTTGCTCGACCGCGATACGCCCGTCGTATACACCTGCGAGCCGAAGATCGATGGCGTGGCGCTGCGCATGGTCTATGAGAATGGCGTGCTCGCGCTCGGCGCTACGCGCGGCGACGGCGAAACCGGGGAGGACGTCACTGCAAACGTACGTACGCTGCGTTCCGTACCCCTGCGCCTGTCCGGTGCGGGCTGGCCCGGGCGCCTGGAGGTGCGGGGCGAGGTGTACATGCAGCGCAGTGACTTCGACGTCTTCAACCTCGCAGCGGTGCAGGCGGGTGAAAAGGCACTGGTCAATCCGCGCAACGGCGCCGCCGGCAGCCTGCGCCAGCTCGACCCCGCCGTGACCGATCGCCGCCCGCTCACGATGTACTGTTACGGCGCAGGCCAGATTGCTGAAGAATGGGACGTCGACGGTCAGTGGGATGCGCTCCATGCGCTGAAGGGCTGGGGTCTGCGCACCAATCCGGCGATCCGCCGCGTCACCGGCATCGAGGCCGTGATCGCCTATGTGGAGGAGATGCTCTCCGCGCGCCCCCATCTCGACTACGACATCGACGGCGTCGTCATCAAGGTCGATGCCTTTGCTGATCAGGACAGGCTTGGGGTGCTTACCCGCACGCCGCGCTGGGCCATTGCCTTCAAGCCTGCTGCGGAAGAAGCCCTGACGAGGCTGCGGGGGGTGGATTACCAGGTGGGTCGCACCGGAGCCGTGACGCCGGTCGCTCGGTTGGACCCCGTGTTCGTGGGTGGGGTCACGGTTTCCAACGCCACGCTTCACAACATGGATGAGGTCGAGCGCCTCGGCGTGCGCATTGGTGACATGGTATGGGTGCGTCGTGCCGGCGACGTGATCCCTCAGGTGGTTCGCGTAGCGCTCGATCAGCGTCCTGCCGATGTCGAGATCATCGAGGCGCCGTCTTTCTGTCCGGTATGCGAAACGGCTCTGATCCGCCCGGAGGGCGAGGTGAAATTGCGCTGCCCAGCGCGGCGGACCTGTCCGGCGCAATTGGTCCACGGGCTTCTGCACTTTGCCTCCAGGGGCGCCCTCGACATCGACGGTCTGGGCGAGAAGATCGCCACGCAACTGGTCGAACAGGAACTCGTCGACGATCTCGCCGGCGTCTATGACCTGGACGTCGAGGACCTCGCGCAGCTCGAGCGCATGGCGGAGAAGTCTGCCCGGAATCTCATCGACGCCCTCGAGGCGAGCAAGCGGCGGCCGCTCGGGCGGGTCATCTTTGCGTTGGGTATCCGAGAGGTCGGGGAGGCGACCGCGAACGCGCTTGCACAGCACTTTCGCGATCTCGAGGCGCTCATGGAGGCCGACGCCGATGCGCTGCAGGAGGTGCGCGACGTCGGACCCATCGTTGCTCAGGAAATCGTCGAGTACTTTGCGCGCGACGAAAATCTGGCTCTGGTCGAGCGCCTCCAGGCGCGGGGGCTTGCCCCCGAAGCGCCACCCGAGATCGAGATCGATGCCCAGCCCCTCGCCGGGGAGACCTGGGTACTTACGGGAACGCTCGAAGCGCTCGATCGCAAGGCCGCGCGCGCGCGCCTGGAAGCGCTCGGAGCGAAGGTGTCGGGATCCGTTTCCGCAAAGACGTCGCAGGTCGTGGCGGGCCCCGGGGCTGGCAAGAAGCGAGCCGACGCTGCCAAGCATCAGGTGCCGATCCTCGAAGAGGCGGAGTTCCTCGCCCGGCTGGCCGAGCTCGAACGATGAGTCGCGCCGCCGCGCCCGTGCTTGTTGCATGCCTTCTGGGGGTGCTCGCGGGCTGCGCGTCGACCCAGCCCAGTCAGGTTGCCGATATCTGCGAGATCTTCGAAGAAAAGCGGGGCTGGTTCCGCGACGCCAAACGTTCGGAGCGGCGCTGGGGCATTCCCGTTGGCGTGCTCATGGCAACGACCTATCAAGAGTCGAGCTACGACTCATCCGCCCGGCCCCCGCGGACAAAGCTGCTCTGGATCGTGCCCTGGGTTCGGCCCTCGTCGGCTTACGGCTACGCGCAGGCAACCGATGAGGCCTGGCGCGACTACGTGCGCTCCACGGGCAGAGGCTTCGGGGCCGATCGCGATGACTTCGGGGATGCCATGGACTTCGTCGGCTGGTATCACCGGCGGAGCTCGGACCAGCTCGGCCTTCCGCGGAATGATGCTTACAGCCTGTATCTCGCGTACCACGACGGCGTCGGCGGTTTTCGGCGGGGGACCTGGCGAAGCAAGGGATGGCTGAAGGATGCGGCGCGCCGCGTCGCCCAGCGCGCCCAGGCCTACGAGACCCAGTTGCGTCGCTGCGAAGACGATCTCGACGGTCCCTGGTGGTGGCCCTTCTAGCGATTCGAAGCCGGGATCGCCTGATCCGGCGGAAGAAGTCGTGCGGGTATCTGAGGTCGCCGCCCGAAGTCTTCGCCGCCATATTGCGTCGCAAGGTAGGTGATCAGTGCCGCTTCGTCTTCGAGCGGGATTTCCCATAATCCCTGTGTCGCTTGCATCCAGCGGATGAGTTCGCGCCAGAAGCGCGCGTCGCCGCGCTGCGCCGTGACCAGGCGATAGGAATGGCAGGCTCCGCAATTGCGCGCGGCGATCTCCCATCCGGGCGCGCGCACAAGTTCGTGTTCGGCGGCGCTGACGAAGCCGCTGACGAGCAGGATGAACAGAAAGGGGGCTCTGAGCATTCAGGCGCCTGCCTGCAGCGCGATCCGGTGCGCGGCGTTGTTCAGATACCCCTTCGGATTCCAGCCTGGGACGAGCATGGGTTGGCTTTCGCCGGCCGCATCTGTCGCTCGCGCCCAGACTTCGTGGTAGCCCTGCGTCGGCACGCGCATGCTGCCGCGAAAACGCTGCCACGCAAGGCGGTTCGCAGGCGCTTCCAGGGTGGTTGTCTGCCAGGTTGCCCCGAAGTCGGTGCTGAGATCCACGCGCGCGACCGCGCGGTCGCCCGCCCAGGCGTGGCCGCGGACCTCGAATGCTGCACCCGCCCTGATGCGAGTACCGGATCGGGGTGAGGTGATGAGTGACTTCACGGGCATGGAACCGATGATGCACATGTCGGCATCCGCCACGGTCGTCCCGGGTGCCACGGGCGTGCAGGGCACGCGATATGACGCGCCGCCCATCTTTGGTCCGTCGTGAACACGATCCCGGACCATGATTCGGCGGAGCCACTTGCCGCTCACGGATCCCGGCCATCCGCCCATGACGAGCCTCAGTGGCGCCCCGTGCTCGATCGGGAGCGGGGCGCCGTTCATCTCCCAGGCGATCAGCGATTCCGCTTCCATGGCCTTGGCGATGGGAGCACCTCGGGAGATGGGTCGCTTGTCTGGATTACCCGACAGGTGCAGGTCCGAGCCCTCGTAGGCGACGTAGACCGCATCCTCCCGCACGCCGCAGGCGTTGAGCACATCGCGCAGGCGCACCCCGGTCCAGCAGGGACAGCCGATCGCGCCTGTCGTCCATTGATTGCCCGGGACGCGCGGCCGGAACTCGGCACGGCCATTGCCGCCGCATTCCAACTGCAACTGCAGGGTGACCATCTCGAATTCGCGACGCAGGGCGTCGACGGTGAATGTTTGCGGTGAGAGGCAGGACTCGCCGTCGATGCTGATTGTTTCGCTATTCGCGGTGAGCCTCGGGGGCAGGCCGTTGTTGCGTACGAACATGGCGCTGGTGGGCGTGACGCTCGGGTCCAGGAGATGCGCCGGGGTTTCGGCATTCAATGGACGGTCACCGAGCAGACGCAGGCCTGCCTTCCGCGCCAGCAAGGCGTCCGGCTCGGCACTGGCCCAGACCGCAGGCGCCCAGCCCGCGGCCGCAAGGATGGCGCTCATGCCGCCAAAGCCTGCAGCGCGCAGAAACCCGCGTCGGCCGTAGAGCAGCTCCCGGGCGCGCTCCGGATCTTCAAGCAGCGCGCTGAGCCCGATCTCTTTCTCGTTCACATGATCGTCCCTTCCTGACTTTCGAACGTGAGACTGCGCATGGCCCCAAGCATGCGCAAGGTCCTGCGCCTCGCGTGATCCGTCGGCGTACGTGAAGCAGGCTCCGGTCATGGGATCCGGCGTGATAGAACGAAGCAGGGTAGGGCCGCAGCGCATCCGTGCGGGCGCCGCCCTTCTGTGCGCGTTCTGGTGTGCCCTGTGCCTTGCAGCACCGGGCGCCGCAGCATCGCCGGCGTCCATTCGCCTGCCAGCGCCTGAACGGCTTGTTGCTGTCGGTGACGTCCACGGCGACTTTGCCGCGCTCGTCGAAGTGCTCCTTGCGGCGCGTATCATTGACGACGAACAGCGCTGGATCGGCGGTCCGACCCATCTGGTCAGTATCGGCGACCTGCTGGACCGGGGCGACGCCTCGCGCGCCGTCATGGACCTGCTGATGCAGCTGCAGGCAGAAGCTGTCGAAGCGGGTGGCCGCGTGCATGTGGTGCTCGGCAATCACGAGCTCATGAACCTCGTAGGCGATCTGCGATACGTCGCACCCGGTGAGTACGCTGCGTTCGCGGGCGACGCAGACGAAAGTCTGCGCGCGCAGGCTCGGGAAACCGTCCGCGATGCACGCCGTGACGGGGCTTTTGTCGATGAGCGACCCGATGGCTTCTTCGCGCATCGAGCAGCCTTCGCGCCGGACGGCCGCTACGGCGCCTGGCTGCTCTCACAGCCGCCGTTCGTGGTGATTGGCGATCGCTTGTACATCCATGCCGGGGCTTCTCAGTGGCTTGCCGATGGATCGCTCGCCGCGAGAGCGGATGACATCCGCGCTGGATTGGTCGAACTGCTCACGTCTGCGCAAGCGCCGCTCGAGGCGTATCCCGAATATCAGGACACCGATCTCATCTATCTCGCAACCCGTGAGGAATCGGAGCTTCGGGGCCTGCCAGGCGTCATGCGCCGTTTCGTGGAGCAGGTGGCATCGATTGCTGCTGATCCTGCGTATGGCCCTGAAGGACCCTTATGGTACCGCGGCAATGCGAATTGTCCTGTTGCCCTCGAGGGACCGTCGCTTGACCGTGTGCTGTCCAGTCACGGTCTGAAAGGTGTCGTAATCGGCCATACGCCGCAGCGTGATGCGCGCATTCGCAGTCGCATGGACGATCGGATCCTGCTCATCGATACAGGGATGCTGGCTGCGTATTACGGCGGTCGACCTCGCGCGCTCCTGATCGAGGATGGCGCCCTTTCGGTCATCTCGCCTGACGGCGAGCAGCGCGTACCCGCAAGAGCACTGATGGCGGTGGACGGCGGGCTTAGTGGAACCGAAGTTGACAGACTCCTTGCGGACGGAACGTTGGAGGACTCGGGCAGCAATGGTTCCGTTCTGGTCGGTATTGGCCATTCGCTTGCGGTGCGGGTGCAGCGCGTGCGAGGCCGCGCCGCAGCGCATTCGATCGCGGCCTATCGGCTGGATCGACTCCTCGGCCTGGGCATGGTGCCTGGGGCTGGCGTGCGCGACGTGGAGGGGCGAGGGCGCCTGCTCGAGGTCAATGCCGGGCGCTGGATGCCGGAGGCTGAGCGCCAGCGCAAACGCATCGCCCCGCCAGGCGATTGTGCGCCCGGGCACCCATTCGATCTGGTGCGAGTGTTCGATGCGCTCATTGGCAACGGGCGCGATCCAGATGCGCTTTCTTATCGGATTCCCGATCTCGCGATCCGCCTGACCGATCACGGGGATGCCTTCCCGCGTTCGGATCGCGTTGACGTTCCCAGCGTCGGCGATCCGCGCGCGATTGCTGCGATGCTCCGCGAGGCCACCCCCGAGCGTATGCGCGCGACGCTCGGCGAGTTGCTCGATGCGCGTCGCCTCGATGCGCTCATCGCGCGGCGCGCGACCCTGCTTGAACGCTACGAGGAAGCCTGATCATGCGACGCGCGACCCGATCCCGCGGCCCCCTGTTTCTCATCACGAGCTACTACGCGCTGGTGCTTGGTGCTGCCTGGTGGGCGCGACAGCAACCGGAGTGGGCCCCGATGCTTCCTTTCGGCGGTATCGACCACCTTGCGGACGCGGGAGCGGACAGCTTTGAAGTCGTCACGTCGGTTGTCGAGGCCGGGATCATGGACGGCTTCGATTCGACAAGGCTCGCGCTCGCCATGCTCGGCGCGGTGCTCCTGATGATTCCGGTGAGCTGGGTCTACTTCATCACTACGCGCACGCGGCGCGTTGATCAGTCCTTCGTGCAGACAATCCTGATCTTGCCGGTCCTCGTTGCCGGCATAGCTGTCATCGTTGCCAACAGTCTCGCGCTCGCCTTCAGTCTCGCTGGGATTTTGCTGCCGTACGATTCCGCTTCACGCTTGAGGAGCCCGCAGACGCGCTTTACATCTTCCTCGCGATCGTGGTCGGCCTTGGCGCGGGGGTCGGTGCCCTGGGCGTTGCGATCGTGACCTCGCTCGGCTTCATGTACGTGACCCTCATGCTCTGGTCGACGGAGTACGGAGCCGATCTCTCGACGCCGCTGTTCGGGTTCCTGACGGGGCGTGACTCGCGGGACGAGGGCCTGTGAGGCATTCCGTTGCGCTGCTGCTCGTAACGCTCCTCGCGAGCTGTAGCGAACCCGCAGCGGATTCTATCGACGACGGCGCGCGTGCCAGCGCGGCTGCTACGGCCCAGGTCGCGCATCCGGTCGATCCTGCGACCGCACCCCTTGGAACCGTGTTCGATGAGTCTAGGGTCTTGCAGTGGAAGCTGCCGAAACGCCTGCGTGAAATTTCAGGACTTGCTCTGACCGACGACGCTCGACTGTTTGCGATCGCCGACGAGGAAGCGGAGGTGGTTGAAATCGACTACGTGGCTGGCGAAGTGCGCAAGCGCTTTGAACTCGGTCAGCCGGTGCTTCGCGGCGATTTCGAGGGGCTCGCCGCTGTCGATGGTGTGTTCTACACCATCACCAGCGAAGGTCAGCTCTATCGCTTCGGCGAAGCGGAGGATCGCGGCAGCATCGGCTTCGTGCCCTTCGATACGGGCCTGCGTGAGCGCTGCGAGGTGGAGGGGCTGGCGCACGATCCGGTTCATGCGGCGCTATTGATTGCCTGCAAGACGGTGTACGGAGCCGATGCCGAGCGGGAGGTCTGGTTCTTCCGCTTCGATCTTCAGGCGCATCGTCTCGAGCCTGAACCGGTACGCGTGCCGCTCAGTGTGTTGGCGGGACCGATCGACAAGAACGAGTTCTCGCCCGCAGCCATTGCGGTGCTGCCGGACGACGAGAGCGTTGTGGTTGTCGCGGCGCGCCAGCGCGCCGTCGCGCGCCTGCGCATGGTGGCTGGCGGCCTCGAGGTCGACGAGGTGTTCCGGCTGCCGGGAAGCCGGCACAAGCAGACCGAAGGGGTTGCGCTGCTCGCGCATGGCAGCGTGCTGCTGGCAGACGAGGGGGGAAACAAGCGTGGAAGACTTGCTCGCTACGGACAGCCCTGACCAGTCGCTCAAGGGCGCTGAGAACGCGCACGAGCCTCGTCGTCATTTGGTACTTGTACACGGCCACGGGGAGAAACCGCTCGCCGGTGAGCTGGAGAACCTCTGGCGCTCTGCGATCGCGCAGGGCATCGAACGCGACCATGGCCGGAAGCTCGCACGCCTGCCGAAGGTAACGGTTTCCTTCGTCTACTACGGCGATCTGACGCGCGGTATGCGACGGCGTCTGTCGGAGACGGACGAGGTGATGGATCTGACGGATCGGTACACCGCCCTCGAGGAGTTGTCGGCCCGTACGAGTACCAAGGCGTTCCGCTCCGGTTCCTATCACCGCATGAAGCGTCGCTCCGGGATCGGCAAGCTCGCGATGGATATTGCGGCGCCGATTGCGCGGGGGCTTCGCCTCGATCTGCCGCTCATCCGGCGCGTATCTCCTGAGCTCGGCCACTATCTCGAGGATGCGGCCTATGCCACATCCCTGCGGGCGCGCGTCGAGGAGGTCCTCCGGCCGGCCCTGGCCGGCGGAGATGACGTCGTTGTGCTGGCGCATTGCCTGGGGAGCGTGATCGCCTACGACTGTCTGTGGGAGATGTCGCGGGGCGCGCTGCCCTGTGATCGCAAGGTGCGCAGCCTCGTCACGCTCGGATCGCCGCTCGCCATAGATGCAGTGCGAGCGCGCCTGCGGGGTGCCCAGGAAGCGATGGATCGACGCTATCCCGGCAACATCGCGAACTGGTTCAATCTTGCGGCGCAGGATGACTACATCTGCCACGACCCGACGGTGTACAACGACTTTCAGCCGATGATCGGCCATCGGATGATCAGCCGTCTCGAGGACATCGGAATCTTCAACTTCGCGAAGCGCTTTGGCCGCTCGAACCCGCACTGCGATCTCGGTTATCTCATCCACCCGCACACGGCACGCCTGCTTGCGGACTGGCTGAGGCGCTGACGCGCCGTCCGCTCAGCGGCAGCGGTCGACGAATTCACGCTCGATCTTGCGCGGATCGTCCAGGATCTCCCAGAACTCTTCTATGAACTTCGCGGCCTTGCGGCGGCGGCGGTCGGGTAGCGTAAAGGTCTCCTGTGCCAGCAGGCCGTCGATCTCCGATCGCTTGTCGCGGAAGCGGGCGAGCGTTTCCTCGAGAATTCGTGGCTCCCGACACAGGCCTCTGTAGCGTCGATCGGTCACGTCGCGGATCCCTACGTTTGCTGCCGGAATCGCATCGGGCTTGTCCAGCAGGCCGGTCTGGTCGAAGTCGTAGGGAATCGGCAGATAGTGGCCGTCGCCATCGGTGAGCTGTTTGGCGTTATGGCAGCACACCTCGCCAGCGGTTCCGACAACGAAGGAAAAGTCGGTATTGCCGAGGAAGAAGTTGAAGACCTCCATGAGGTTGGTGAGCTCGACGAGTTCATTGCGCTCGATGCGTGGGCGCTCGTTGCGCTCGAGGCCTAGCCGCCGTGCGAGGCGTTCTTCGCTCTCGATGAGAAAAGCCGGGTGGGTGGCTTCCTTCCCGCGCTCTGGAACGTAGGTCACCTCCAGCGGGCGAACCCGGAAGCTGTACTCGGTCAACACGTTGAGTACGCGATAGGCGTAATACTCAAGCCACAGCCACTCGAACTGCGTGCGCGTCGAGCTGCCGAGTCGCGTGCAGTGCGTGACAAGCTTGAGCTTGTCCTGGTGCTCGAAGAGCGTGCCGTTGGCGGCCTTGCGCGGTATGTCGAGGCGGATCGGCGGGAAGTCGCATTTTTCCTTGAGGCGACGACTCTTGCCGCGGGCGCGAATTTCTATGGCGAGCGTGCCGCCGTCTCCTTCCTCGGGCGTCCAGGTCATCTCCGCCGGACGATCCTCCGGGTCCGGATCGCGGTCGCGGATCACGGCCCGAATCGGGCCTTCTACACGGAGTTCGAGGAGGCTTTGATCAGCGAAGAGCGGATCAACGGGCAAGCTTGTCGCGTCGTGACTCGCAAGCGCCGCGGTCTCGGGGGGGGGCTCCTTCCGCCGGGTGCGCCTCTTGTTCCGTCTCGGGTGCGCGCGCGTCCGCAAGCAGTGGCTGAGCGAGCAGGGTGAGCAGCGTAGTGGCGTTGGCCAGCCTACGGGCCTGATTGGCGAATGACATCCCGTTCTTCCCCGCGCATCTGGCGGAGAACATACCGGGGTGCCTCGCTTCGGGCCAGTTCGTTCGCGGGTCGGTTGCATCGTCAGGGCGCGTGCGTTGAACTTCCCCGCGCACGCGTCGGGCACGGGCGCGTCGACATGCGCGGATGATCCGCGGTCATCATTGCGCGCCGCCCGGCGCGCCATGAAGGGAGAGAAGAGATGACGAAGGCGTTTCGCCGCGGGCTGCTTGGCGCGGCTGCGGCAGGCCTGATAATTGCTGCAAACGGCGCAGCTCAGGCTACGGACGATTCGCTCGAGTGGTTCACGCTCGGAAACGACTACGCCCATACGCGTTACTCCAGCGCAGCGCAGATTACGCCCCAGAACTTCGAGGACCTCGACGACGCCTGGACGTGGGACGGTGCAAGCTTCGATGCGCGCTCCGGGCGTTCGACTCCGAGCTATATCGATGGGGTGCTGTACACCGTTGCCGGGCCGCGCAGGCACGTCATTGCGCTCGACCCGGAGAGTGGTGAACTACTCTGGTCCTATCGCGAGCCCAACACCTTTCGCTACGAGTATTCGATGCGAAAGGACTACGGCAAGGGCGTGGCCTATTCGACGGTCGATGGTCGCGGCGTGATCTACATGGTGTCGCCGGGCTTCTTCCTGACCGCGCTCGACGCGAAGACCGGCAAGCCGTTGGAGGGCTTCGGTGAGCCTGTCGGCATTGACGGCTTTCCGAAAACCGGCGTCGTCGATCTGGTCAAGCATCTCGATCTCGAAATCGATGACTATGATCCGTACACGGGCATTCCGCTCGAGCGCGGGTACATCACGTCGTCTTCGCCGCCGATCGTTGTTGGTGACACGATCATCGTTGGCAACTCTGCAGAGCAGGGCTACAACCAGTCCCGCGTGGAGATGGTGCCGGGTGACATCCTTGCCTTCGACAAGACCACCGGCGCGTTCAAGTGGAAGTTCAACGTCATCCCGCGCCCGGGCGAATTCGGCCATGAGACCTGGGAGAACGATGCGTGGAAGTACACCGGTGATATCTCCTCATGGGCGCCGCTGTCCGCGGATGCCGAGGCGGGCATCGTCTACATCCCGACGAACGGACCAACCATCGATTTCTACGGCGGCTTCCACCCCGGCGACAATCTCTACGGCACGAGCCTGATTGCGCTCGACGTCGAGACCGGTGAGCGGGTCTGGCACTTCCAGCTCGTACATCATGACATCTGGAACTACGACACTCCGACGGCACCGATCCTCCTCGACGTCGAGGTCGACGGCGAGGCGATTCCGATCGTCGCGCAAGCGACCAAGCAGTCCATGGTCTTCACTTTCAATCGCCTGACGGGTGAACCCGTGTGGCCCATCGAAGAGCGTCCGGTGCCGCAGTCCACCATCCCGGGTGAGAAGCTTGCGGCAACGCAGCCCTTCGTCACCAATCCTGCGCCCTTCGAGATCCTCGGCATGAGCGAGGACGATCTCATCGACTTCACGCCAGAACTCCGGGCCCGAGCCGTGGAGATCATGAGTGAGTACAAGATGGGCGGCGCCTTCAATCCGCCGCTGCATCGCGATAACGACGAGGGCTACAAGGCATCGATCTGGTGCCCGGGTGACAATGGGGGCGTGAACATCTACGCCCCGCCTGTGGCCGACCCCACCACGGGAGTCCTCTACATCCCGTCCATGAAGGATTGCACCTCGCAGATCATCGCGAGCGGAGAGGATCGCGATGCGCTGATCGATCAGCCAACGGGAGCGACGTTCTCAGACTATGCGGTCCTTCGCAGGGCGACGCCGCGCGGTCCGGATGGTCTAGAGTTGTTCAAGCCTCCGTACAGCACGATCACGGCGATCGACATGAACACGGGTGAGCACATCTGGCGCATTCCGGTGGGTGAAACGCCCCCGAATGTGTTGAATCACCCCGATCTTCAGGACATGGACATCCCCAACACGGGTACCGGTGCGACGCCGCCAATGCTGGTGACGCCCTCGATGTTCGTGTATGCGTCCACCGATAACGAAGGGGAGCCGATCCTCTTCGCATTGGACAAGTTGACGGGGGAGGAATTGGCGCGGGTCGAAGTTCCCGCGACCTCGCGCTACGGCATGATGACCTATGTTCATGAAGGTACGCAGTACATCGTCCTTCAGACCGGTGCCAAGCTGACCGCCATGGCGCTGGACGACTGAGGCATCGCCCGAACGCTTTGTGCCATCCGGAACGCCGCTTCTCACGACGCGGCGTTCTACCTTCGACTCGGCCTGATCGCATCGAGCGTCGTATGCTCTCCAACGAGTGTGCCTTTCACCCCATCGGAGACCCGAACCGTGTTCATGCGCTGCCTAACCGTCGTGTTGCTGATTCTCGCGGGCGGCGTCCACGCCGGGCCCCGAGCCCTGGATGGCGGCGTGTATACGCGTGCGCAGGCCAAGGCCGGGGAAGACCTGTTCGAGGCGCACTGCGGGACCTGTCACGATCCGGAGTATTTCAAAGGGGTATTCCGTGCGTGGGCCGGAGAGCCGCTCGCGGACCTGTTCGACGTGATGGCAGCGACCATGCCTCAATCGAACCCGGGTAGCCTCGGCAATCCGACGTACGTCGGAATCCTTGCGTACATTCTCGACGAGAACGACTACCCCCGGGGCGAGCAGGCACTCAGCGAGTACGCCCGCGGCTTCGACGAAATCACGGTCACGGCGCCCTGACCGGGTCGCAAGCTGTCGCGGCTCGGCCCCGTGGCATGATGCCGCATTGACTTCCATCGTCTCGGGGCCGCGATGACCATGACATCCGTCGCCGACTACATCATCGTAGGCGCCGGCTCTGCGGGCTGTGTGCTTGCTGCACGCCTCTCCGAGGATCGAGAGGTCTCGGTTCTGCTGCTGGAGGCCGGCGGCAGCGACGCGAGCCCGTTCGTGCGTATGCCGAGCGCCTTCTCGATCCCGATGAATTCCTCGCGCTACGACTGGGGCTGGCACACGGATCCTGAACCGCACATGGACGGCAGGCGCCTGCATTGCCCGCGCGGCCGCGTGCTCGGTGGCTCCTCTTCCATAAACGGCATGGTCTGGGTGCGTGGTCATCCGCGCGATTTCGATCGTTGGGCTGAGCTCGGCGCTTCGGGCTGGGACTGGGCGGGCGTTGCGCCGTACTTCCGGCGCGTGGAGCGGTTCACGTCCGGTGCCGGCGCACAATCCGATCCGCGCCGCGGTCTCGACGGTCCCGTGGGCATCCGTCAGGGCGATCGCTCGAATCCACTCTACGGAGCATTCCTCGATGCGGCTGCGGCGTCCGGCTATGCCGTCGTCGACGATCTCAACGGTGCGCGCCAGGAAGGCTTCGGCCCCCTCGACATGAATGTGGCCGACGGTATGCGCGCGAGCAGCTATCGCGCATGGCTCGTGCCCGTGCTCGATCGACCGAACCTGGAGGTGCGCGCGCGACAGAACGTGGAACGGCTCGAACTTGTAGACGACGGAGACGGCCCGCGCGCGACGGGCGTCGTGCTCACGGACGGGACGGTCCTGCGCGCCGGCAGGGAAGTGATCAGCGCCGCCGGTGCCATCGGGTCACCGACGCTGCTCCTGCGATCCGGTATCGGGCCGGGTGATCGATTGCAGGCTGCCGGGGTGGCGCCACGCGTGGAGCTAGCAGGCGTCGGCGAGAACCTCATGGACCACCTCGAGGCCTACGTGCAGCAGGCCTGTACGCAACCGATCAGCCTGAACGGTCGTCTGACCCTCCTGGGCAAGGCGTTGATCGGTGCGCGCTGGCTGCTGCGACGGGACGGGCTTGGCGCGACCAATCATTTCGAGGCGGGAGGCTTCATTCGCAGTGCCGCCGGCGTCGAGTGGCCGGACATCCAGTTCCACTTCCTGCCCGCCGCCGTCCGCTACGATGGACGAGACGCAGGTACGGCGCATGGCTTCCAGGCGCACGTGGGTCCGATGCGGCCCGAGAGCCGGGGGCGGATTCGTCTGTGCGGTCCGAAGCTTGCTGACGCGCCCTCGATCCGCTTCGACTATCTCGCCGCAGAGATAGACCGGGAGGTCTTCAGGCGCGCGCTTCGATTGACGCGTGAGATCTTCGCAGCCGAACCTTTCGCGGCCCTGCGGGGGGAAGAGATCGCTCCTGGCCCGGACGCTCAGGATGACTCGGCCCTCGATGCCTTCGTTCGCGAGCGCGCCGAGAGCGCCTATCACCCGTGCGGCACCTGCGCGATGGGTGAGGGTCCGGCGGCAGTGGTCGACTCCGAGTGTCGCGTGCGCGGCGTCCGCGGCCTGCGTGTCATCGACTCTTCGATCTTCCCGGACATTCCGAACGGCAATCTCAATGCGCCGACGACCATGCTCGCCGATCGGGCATCTGATCTGGTGCGGGGTCGTGCGGCGCTCGCCCGGGAGCCGCTGCCTTATTACAGCGATCCGGAGCAGGCGGACCGCCAGCGCTCAGTCTGAGGATGCGTCCAGCTCGACGATGCTGCGATCCGGACGGAGCGCGAGGACCGGCGTCCTGACCTGCGCACCGAAGTCTTCCCGCAGCCAGACCAGCACGGATGCTACGAGTACGCCCAGGACCGGCACGAGTGGTAACGCCGTGATGACCGACATGGCCTGCACGGTCTGCAGGCCGTCGACGACGAGCAATCCGACCGCAACGAAAGCAAGCGCGAAGGCCCACACAAGGCGCAGGGTGCGATCAGGTTCCTCGTCACCGGGCAGGTGGCGGGTCGAGATGCTCGCCAGCACGTAAGCGACGGAATCCAGCGTTGTCGCAAGAAACACGAAGGACAGCACCGTGAATACGAAGGTGACGAGCTGGCCCGCGGGCAAGGCCGCAACGATCGCCGCGACAGTTGCCGCGTTGCCCTGCTCGGCCAGGATTTCAGTCACGGGCAGGGCGCCGGTCAGTTCGAGGTGCAGCGCGTAGCCTCCGCAAACAGCCATGAAGGACAGGCAGCCGAGGGGCCCCCAGAACATGATGCCGAGTACTGTGCGTCGGATGGTTCGGCCTCTTGAGATCCGCCCGAAGAAGAGTGCCATGAGGGGCGCATAGGCGATCCACCAGGCCCAATAGAAAAGCGTCCACGCATCGGGGAAGCCGCCTGCGTCGATCGGGTCGAGCCAGAACCCCATGCGGACGAAGTTATCGACCATCAGGCCGAAGCTGTTCACGGTCAGGGTAAGAATGAACACGGTGGGGCCGGCCAGGAGAACGAAGAGCACGACGATCACGGCGAGCCAGATATTGAGGTCCGCGAGGCGACGGATACCGGCCTTGAGCCCCTGATAAACGCTTGTGCCGAAGAGCGCCGTCCAGATGCCGAGGACTGCCAGGCGAAGACCGAAGCCGTCCTCGACGCCGGTCAGAGAGCTGGCAAAGGCCGCGACCAGAGGCACGGCGAGTCCGAGGGAGGTGGCTGCCCCTCCGATCATGCCGACGATCACGAGCGTATCGATGACCGGCGCCAGGCGCTTGCGCGCGGGCGTGCGCAGGACCCCCTCGGATGCGACGGAGATGCGCAGGAAGGGGGTGCCGCGTACGTATAGCGCGTAGGCGATCGGTACGGTCGGTACGGCATACATTGCCCAGGGCACGAAGCCCCAGTGGAACATCGCGTACATGTGCGCCCACTCGGCGGCGAGGCTGGAGGCCGCCTCGATACCGAGCGGTGGGCCGGTGAGATAGTAGAGCGGTTCAACGAAAGCCCAGCTGACCAGCCCTGCGCCGATACCCGCAGAGAACATCATTGCAGCCCAGGAGAGCTCGGAGTATTCGGGTACGTCCTCGGGCAGGCCGAGCTTCACCTGGCCGTAGGGGCCGAAGGCAAGCCAGATGGCGAAGCCCAGGATGCCCGCCGCTGTGAGAACGAAGAGCCAGCCGAAGTCGTGAGTGATCGCGGCCATGGCGCGGCCCGTTACGCCAGCCGCCGACGCGGGTGCGAGAACAAGGTAGAAGCCGGCGCAAAGAGCCACGGCGAGGGCCGGAAGGAAGACGAGGGGGTCGGTGCGCGGGACCTCCCGTGTGCTGGGCAGTGTCTGGTCGACGGGCGTGCTGATCGGACCTCTCCTCGGTGCGCTCAACGCAGTCTACCCGCGTAGCGGGACGGAGGGCGCTCGTTGATACTGGTCTGGGGAGGAGAGAGCGGGAGCAGCAAACCATGATCGACCGGTACGTCGAGGCAGAGCCGAGCTTGCCGAGCGGTGCCCTGACGCCTGCGCAGATCAAGGATTGGCGAGAGCGGGGCTTCGCCGTCGTTAGCGGGCTCGCGACCGCAGCGCTGGTTGCGGAGGTCGCTGCCGCTGCAAAGCAGGTCTTTCCCTCACCGGGCACGGACGCTGCGCGCGATTACGTCGGCTTCGGCAGCCTCGATCGTTTCGTGTTTCCTGCCGGGCACGAGGGTTTCAATGCGCTTGTGCTCGAACCGAGGATTCTCGCCGCCGTAGCCGCTCTGCTCGACGTGCGCATTGCAGATCTTCGCCTCACGCAAGCGGATCTATGGCCGAAGTACGGCCACGACGGGGGGCTCGATCAGCGCATCCATATCGACTATCCGAATCACACGCTGACGCATCCGACGCCGTGGGATCGGCCTGAAGCGGTTGAGATGATTGTCTATCTCGGCGACTGGTCGGATACGGGCGGTGCGACTGCAGTTGTGCCCAGGGAAGGCGCCGAGGACCCCGCCTATCGCTGGCCGATCGTCGACTCGCCTGGTATCGGTGCGCTGGACTACATCAACGATCGCGTGGCCGCGGAAGCCTATTTTTCTGCGCAGCGGCCCCATGCAGCGGCCTGGCGAGAGGCCCTTTATGAGCGGGAGCGATACGTGCGTTTCCGCGCGGGCGACGTTCTGCTTTACCGCCATGACACCTGGCATCGGGGAACGCCCATGCAGGAAGGCGCACTCCGCCTCGCCCTGAACATGACGTTTCGCAAGGCCGAGTGCGAATGGATCAGCACCCTGCACACCGGTTGGGCATGGCAGCTTTACGCACGGGACCGGACGCTGAATCGTCTGATTGCAGGCGCCAGCCTCGACCAGCGCGCCGTGCTCGGCTTTCCGCAGCCGGGGTCTTCCTATTGGTGCCCGCAGACGCTCGCCGCGGTGACCGCCCGCTATGGCATGTACGGCTTCGACCCGGGACCCTACGCTCGAGTGCTTGCAGCCAATGGTGATGCGGACGCCGGGGACTGAGGGCTCACTCCTCGAGAATTTGCGGGATGAGCAAGGTCGCGGCACAGATCGCTGCGGCCACGATCGTGTAGAGGTGTGACTCGAGCAGCACGGACACGGACGCGGGTCCGAACGCGCCGGCTGCAGGAAACGCCCGTTCGGCAACCGGCGTGGGGTCCACGAATTCACCGCCTGCAAGTATGAAGATCAGACCGAACGCGAGGACGCCCGCTGCTGCCAGCAGCAGCGGCTGAAGACGAGCAAGTGGCGAGGAACGTACCGCCGTGACCGGTTTCCGCGAGGGTAGTGAGGTCATTACCGAGCGCGTGAAGCCATCGTCGGCAACGTCGGGAATGAGCAGGGCGAGGCGTGCAGCCAGATCGCGGTCGACAAGGTCTTCGTTCATTCAGGTCTCCAGCGCGTGCAGCTTGGTGAGCCGGCGCTTCGCGCGATGCACGTGTGACTTTACCGTACCCGGAGGAAGTACGAGGGCGGTACTCGTCTCGTCTACGGTGAGGCCATAGACGTGAGTGAGAACGAGGCATTGCCGTTCCGGGTCAGAGAGGGTTGCGAGCGCGGGTTCAATGTCGAGGACCGCCTCATCACCCGATACGCGCGCGGTGACTTCGCTTGCGTAGCAGTCAAGGACCTCCTGCTGCCGTTTCGCCCGGCGGATACGCGTGAGAAATGCCCGATAGGCGAGGGCGAAGAGCCAGGACTTGAAGGTGCCACGGCCGGCGAAGCTCTCGAGCTTTTGCCAGGCCGCGACGAAGGTTTCCTGTGCGAGCTCGTCCGCGGCGTCGGGATCGTCGGTAAGGCGTCGTAGCCACGCACGGACAGCCCCCTGATGCTGGCGGACCAGTGTCTCGAACGCGTGTGCGTCGCCGCCGACGGCGGCGTTCACTCGCTGACGTTCCTCGTTGTTCAGAGCTCAGGCCTCGGTCAGATCATCGGCCTCGGCAGGTGGGCTTCGACGCGAGAAGATCAGATATGCGATGCCGAGGACGCAGGGAAAACTTGCCGCGCCCAGCAAGACTATCTCTTCGACTGCCAGAGAGAACACGGCAATCGCGAAGGCCAGACCGAGGTAGATCACGCCCCGGCGCATGTCGCGCTCCGGGTCTGGCCGCTCGCTTGTCTTCAATGACTCTATGAGTTCGACGTCCAGTGCCTGGCCCTGGGCGATGCAGGATTCGGCAAGCTGCAGAAGGTCCCGACGGTGGCGGGCGCGCAGCCACAGCCAGAACGCCAGCAGCAGCAGCGGGCCGCCGAGCGCCGTGAATGCGATGAATGCTTCGGTGAATTCCATGAGTCCATCCTCTTTCCGGGGTGCATGATGATGACGCCGCTTTCGGAGCCTGGACGCATCGCGAAGCTAAACGGTTGCGCTGCGGGTCCCACAAGCGACGAGTGGAGTGATTTGCGCGTCCGTGCGAAGTCGCTCCGCGGGTCGTGCGTTCGCGAGCGATCTGTTCGAAGATGCCCTGCGCCAAAGGGGTGCGTTGATCAGGGCTGCAGGGAGGGGAAGCAATGAGGCTCGACGCCATCAGGGCTTTTTTGTCGGATCGAATTTCCGGGGCCGGGGCGCATGACCCGATGGTGCTCGCCAGCGCTGCCTTGATGTACTCGGTGATCCGCGCGGACGACACGGTCGACGCTTCGGAGCGGGCGCGTCTGCGCGTGCTCCTGCGTAAGGAATACGGCCTCTCGACCGAGGATCTGCAGGACCTGGAGACGCGAGTAGAGTCGACGACCGAGCACCAGGTCGCCGAATTCGCGGAACGGATCAAAGCGCAATGGGACATGAGCGAGCGGATAGAACTCATTGAGAAACTCTGGGTGCTCGCTTGGGCGGACGGAAAGGTGGACGGCCTTGAAGCGAAAACCATCCGTGAGGCTTGTGATCTGCTTGATGTCCCCGAAGTCGAGTTCGCGGCCGCCCGCAAGCGGGCCGAGGCCCGCCCGCGCGTTCCGCGCTGATCCTCAGTCCAGCGCTGCGAGCATCCTCCGTTCGTAGGTGCTCATCTGTTCAAGCTCGCCACCTCGAACTCGGTTCGCCCAATCGGGGTTTGCAATGAGTGCGCGCCCTACTGCGGCGAGATCAAACTCGCCGCGCGCCAGGCGGGTGACGAGCTCATCGATCCCCTGCGTGCCGATCGTGTCGCTCGAGCTGTAGGTCGATACGAAGTCCTGCTCGAGGCCGATCGAACCAACCGTAATCGTCGGTCGCCCGGTGAGCTGCTTCGTCCAGCCTGCGAGATTGAGCGCCGATCCGGCGAATTCCGCCTCCCAATAGCGACGCGTCGAGCAGTGATAGACGTCAACGCCCGCATCCGTCATGGGTGCAAGAAAGGCTTCGAGCGCCTCCGGCGTCGGTGCGAGCTTCGCCTCGTAGTCCTGCTGCTTCCACTGGGAGAAGCGCAGCACGATCGGATAATCAGGACCGACGGCGGTTCGGCAGGCTGCGATGACCTCACAGGCAAAGCGCGTGCGGCCGATCGCGTCGCCGCCCCATGCGTCGTCGCGGACATTGGTGCCGGCCCAGAAAAATTGGTCAATCAGATAGCCATGGGCGCCGTGGATCTCGATACCGTCGAACCCGACCGCCTTCGCATTCGCGGCCGCGTCTGCAAAGGCTGCGATCGTGTCCGCGATGCGTGCATCGCTCATGGCCTCCCCGCGCGCCTTGCCCGGCAGGAGCAATCCCGAGGGAGAGATGGTCTCCACCTCCGGATGGCCTGCCTCTGTCGGCTTACGCATCACGCCGACGTGCCAGATCTGCGGGAAGATCAAGCTGCCCGCCGCATGCACCGCTTCTACGGTCCGCCGCCAGCCGTCGAGGGACGGTTCACCGGCGATGGCGGGTACGGCGTCGGACATGGTCGATGCGAGATCGGACAGGGTAGTGCCTTCCGTGATGATCAAGCCCGTGCCGCCACGCGCTCTGCGCGCGTAGTACTCGGCAACGTCTTCCCCGGGCACGCGATCGGGGCTCATCTGCCGAGTCATCGGCGCCATCACGATGCGGTTCGGCAGCTTCAGGTCACCGAGCTGGAAAGGCTCGAAGAGCGGGGCATAGGCGGTCATGGGGCATGGTCCCTGTGTTGAGGAGAGGGTCGATAGTCAGCGGGAGGCGAGGGTCCCGCCGACCCAGCGCACGCGGTATACCGCGCCTTGCTGATCGTCCGAGACGAGCAGAGACCCGTCGGCGTCGACGAGGACATCCACCGGCCGGCCCCAGGCCCGTTCCCCCTCCAGGAAACCGGTCAGGAACGGCTCTACGCGTGTCACATCTCCGTCTTCGAAGAACGCGACCATCACGCGGTAGCCCACCTTTTCGCTGCGGTTCCAGGAGCCGTGCTGGGCGATGAACAGGGCGCCGTCGTATCGGGCCGGAAACTGCTTCGCTCCGTAGAAGGCGACCCCGAGCGGGGCTGTGTGCGCGCCGAACTCCCAGGCTGGCAATTCGAAGCTTGTGGGCGCATGGCCGCTTCCGAACTCCGGGTCGATCACGTCGCTGCCGTGGATATGGGGATAGCCGAAGTGCACAGCTGCCTCGCGTGTGGTGTCGAGAACGTTCAGCTCGCAGGACGGCGTGTCATCCCCGAGCCAGTCACGACCGTTGTCGGTGAACCATAGGCGGTCGGTTCCGGGTTCGAAGTCGAAGCCGACGGTGTTGCGCACGCCACGCGCGGCGATGTCGAAGCGACCCGTAGCGGGGTCCATGCGCAAGATCGTCGTGTACGGGTCGGCTGCATCGCAGATGTTGCAGGGCGCACCAACGGGCACCCAGAGCGAACCGTCGGGACCGAACTCAAGATGCTTCCAGCCGTGGTGGCCATCCTCGGGTAGCGACGCCGTGATCACGGTCGGGGTCGGCGGATTCTCGAGCCGCGATTCAATGTCATCGAGGCGGTAGATCGTGTTGACGGCACCGATGTAAAGATTTCCGTCCCTAAAGGCAATGCCACTCGGCATGGTCAGGTCTTCGGCGATCGCGATTGCCTTGCCGTCGCGGAACGCCCAGACCCTGCCATCGCTGCGCGTACCGGCGAACAGCGTACCGTCGTCTCCCAATTGAAGCTGGCGGGCGTTCGGAAGCGCGTCCGTGAGCAGTTCCACTGCGAAGCCCTCCGGGACGCGCAGGCGGTCGATCTCGGGTTCGCCCCAGGCGCAGGACGCGAGCAGGATGATGGCGACGCCGAAGGCGGGCGGGTTGCGAAGGGCGGACATACTTGACTCCTGTAGAGGCGGCCCGTTCGGGAAAATCGCGCACGCATCAGAGCAATCTGCCACGCTTTGAGCGGCGCTGTCGGGGGCGGCGGGGATTATACTCGCCCCATGACCTCCGCCGCCGACAGCGCGCCGCCTGCCCTTCTGGATGACGCAGTGCGCAGTGCGATCCAGGACGCTTACCGCGCCTGGCTCGCAGCGCGCGATTTCTCTCCGCGGCGCGGTCAGCGCCTGATGATTGCCGAGATTGCGCGCACGATTGCCGCTGTGGTCGCGGACGACGAGGGGCGCCGTGATCCCTCGGTACCCGGTCATGTGTGCGTCGTTGAGGCCGGTACGGGTACGGGCAAGACGGTCGGCTATGTCCTGGGCGCAGTGCCCGTAGTGAAGGCCCGCGGTCTCAAGCTCGTCATCGCTACGGCCACCGTCGCGCTCCAGGATCAGCTCGTCACGCGAGATCTGCCGGATCTAGTGCGTGAAACGCCGCTCGGGTTCCGCTTCGCGCTCGCTAAAGGACGGGGCCGCTATGCCTGCGTTGCCCGCCTGGACAGGCACGTCTCCGGTGATACGGGGGAAGCGCTGCCGCGTGAGCTTTTCGACGAGATCGCTGCGCCCGGCGTCGCCGAGCGCGCCGTGTACTCGGACATGCTCGAAGCGCTCGGACGCGGCGACTGGGACGGAGATCGGGAGAGCTACGAGCGTGCGGTCGACGATCGCGCCTGGTTCGGAGCCACCATGGACCATCGTGGGTGCACTGGTCCGAAATGCAGCTTTTTCCGCGCTTGCCCTTATTTCCAGGCCCGGGAGCGCGTCCAGCAGGCCGACGTGATCGTGGCAAACCACGACCTTGTGCTGGCGGACCTCGCCCTTGGTGGCGGGGCCGTGTTGCCGCCCCCGGAAGAAACCGTTTATGTGTTCGATGAAGGCCACCATCTGGCTGAAAAAGCGCTTGGGCATCTGCGCCGCTTCGCGAGAGGGCTGGCGGGCATGGCAAACGTCGAGGCCGCGGAGCGTCTGCTCGGTACGCTTGCGCAGCGCATGGCTCGTGATGACCGTCTAGTGGAGGCAGCCCAGCGCGCCGCGGTGATCGGTGAGCCGGTGCGCGAAGGTCTGCGACGCGCGTTGGACCTCGCAGAGCTGCTCCCGGGTCTCGACGAAGGCGCCACCCGGCGGGCGCAGCAGCGGCCGACGCACCGATTTCCCCTTGGTGATCCCGGTCAGTCGCTTCGTGTGCTCGCGGCGGAGCTGTCGCGCGGCCACGCGGAGCTCGCTGCGGCACTCGAGGTGGCGGCCGATCATTTGCGCGATGCGGATGGCGAGGGCGCAGGGCGGGACGAGCATGAGGCCTGGCTCACGGGTCTTGCACAGCAGATCGGGCGCATCGAAGGGGCCGCGTCACTCTGGGCGGACTTTGCGATGGAGCCCGATGCCGCGGTGCACGCGCGCTGGATTTCCCGCCCCGAACGGGCCGAGGCAGAGGGCAGCCTCGATCTCGAGTTCCAGGCATCACCACTCGACGCAGCGGATTCGCTCACGGACGTGCTCTGGGAGCAATGTTTCGCGGCTGTGGTGACCTCAGCGACGCTCACCACCACAGGCGGGTTCCAGCGCTTCGCCGAGCGCACGGGTATCCCCGAAGGTAGCCGGTATGTCTCTGCGCCCTCCGGGTTTCCTTACGCGGAGCGGGCGGTGCTGGCTGTGCCCCGCATGGCCACGGATCCAGGGCGCGCCGACGATCACTCAGAGGAGGTTGCGCGGTTGCTGGCGACGCTGGTGGACCCCGACGAAGGCACGCTCGTGATCTTCAGCTCCTGGCGTCAGCTCGATCGTGTAACAGAGGCGTTGCCTCCGGCGCTGCTCGCGCGCGTGCTCAGTCAGGCGACGGCGACCAAGTACCGGATCCTGGTCGATCACCGGGCGCGCATCGATGCGGGCGAGGGCAGCGTGATTTTCGGCCTCGCAAGCTTCGCGGAAGGCATTGACCTACCCGGTGACTACTGTCGCCACGTGATCATCACGAAACTGCCGTTTTCCGTGCCCGACGACCCCGTAGAGGCAGCGCTTGCCGAGTGGCTGGAGAGCCAGGGGCGAAACCCGTTCATGGAGGTGAGCGTGCCCGACGCAGCGCTTCGCCTGAAGCAGGCGTGCGGTCGACTGATGCGCTCCGAAGCGGACAGCGGGCGCGTCACGCTGCTCGATTCCCGCCTCGTATCTCGCCGTTACGGGCAGGAAATCCTCGACGTCCTGCCTCCGTTCCAGCGCCGGGTCGGCGGGTCCGCAGAGCGAGGATCCGGGCACCGACCGGATGACTAGCTTTGCGCTCGGAAGCGTTCGCCGAGGGGCTCGTTCGAGAGCCAATCGGTAATCAGGTGCGCCGGAGTGACCTCGAGGTAGATGTTCCGCGTCCGTATGCCGGGTACGGGAGGTGGTCTGAGCTCGGAGCCGGACTTTTCCTCTAGAACGACTTCGGCAAGCGATTGCTCGGTGCACTTGAAGCTCTCGGCGCAAACGTAGAACGGCACCCCCTGCTCACGCGCTGCAAGCGCGAGCAGTCGCGTTCCAGCCTTGTTGACCAGCGATCCGTCCGGCAGCAGTGCGTCTGCGCCGACGATAACGGCTTCAACGTCCGCAACGAAAAGAGCCATCTGCGCATCGGTGATGTAGGTGACCGCGATATCTTCTCGAGCGAGCGAGGAGGCAAGGTTCCAGCCCTCGAACGCCGGACGCGATTCGGTGACAACAACGTTGAGGTCACGACGCGGCATGCGCAGGAGCGTGCGCGCTACGGTTGAGCTGATCGAATGTGTCATCAGGCGACGACGACTGCCCAGGGTCGTGATGACCTGTCGCTGGGTTGCGTCCGTTGCTGCGTCCGCCCAGGTCCGTACCTGCTGCGCCTGGGTGCGGGCATAGGCGCGCAGGGCGCCGAGGTCGCCATCGAACTCGGCCACCCCCAGGCGCCAGCGTGCCACCAGATTGTGGATTGCCGTCATGGTTGGTCGGACGTTGGCGAGCTCGTCAGCGAAATCGAGGAGCTCTGCGCGCAGGCTTTCGAGGTCGTCGACGTCGAGCGCTGCATACTCGGAAAGCGAATCGAGGGCCACGCGGGCCAGATGCGAGGCGCCGTCGCGGAGATTGTCGCGAACGCGCCGGGAGAGTTCTGAGCGCAAGTCGTTCAACGTATTCGCCCTCAGTCGTCCGACGCCTTGCCCAGGCCGTTCGCGCGATAGCGACCGCGCGCCGCTCGGAAAGCGCGGGTGTCCTCGACGTCCACGCCGCTCGGACCGGCTTCAGGGGGAAAGCGCCCGTTCGTCCAGACGGCGACGCGATCGCGCGCGTAGAGCTCGCGGAAGGTGGCCATGAACGCGCGCATGTCTTCAAGCTCAAGCGCGTCGATTGCCGCCGCGATCTCCTCGCGAGAGTCAAAGCTCTCGAGCTCCGCTTGCAGATCGGCCCACAGGCGACCGCTGCGTTCGGAGAGGTTCTTGTCTGCTTCGAGCACCTTCGAGAGCAAGCCCGCCTTCTCCGCGGCGAAGGCTTCCCCATCCATGTCGTCGAGCACCCCCGTGAAGTTCTCGAGGAACGTGTCTGTCGCGGCTTCGATCTCCGCCGCCGGCGCAACTGGAGACTGCACCAGGAAGATGATGCCGGGGGTATTCGCCTGCACCCAGGGCTGCGCCGTCACGACGTAGCCGAGCTGGCGTTCCGTGCGCAAATCGTTGAAGTAGGACGCGCCCATCATGTGGGCGAGAAGGCCGAACCGCGCTCGCTCCGGCCAGGTCTGATCGCGGCCCTGAACGTAGAGGGTGAGGGCCGCATCGCTGTGTTCCACGGGCACGCTGATCCGTAGTGGCACAGCTTCGTCGAGCGTGATGATTGCCGCTGGCGTCGCTGCGGATGCGCCCGGACGCAGACCGAGACGGTCGCGGGCGATGGTGGCCAGCGCGCGCGCGGTCGAGGCATCTGCATTGCCATGGACGAACACGAGTGCATCCGGATCGGCGAAGACCGCGTCGATCCATTCAGCAAGGGCAGCCTCGTCGATGGCCTCCGCCGCAGCGATCATGTCATCGAGCGGATAGCCCGGCTCTCGCAGGAGTCGACGCAGTTCCGAGAGCGTTTGCTGATACGGGCGATCTTGGCGCGTGTTACGCAGGTCCTTCAGTAGTTCGGCGCGAAACTGAGCGAAGCGATCCTCGCGAATTTCCAGCTCTGCCATGGTCGACGTGACACGCTCGAGCAGCGTGTCGAGCTTGTCATCGAAGCCTCCGACCGCCAGTGAGAGCCCGTTACCGCTCGGCGACAGTCCAAATGAAAGCCCGGCCAGGCGAGCCGGGTAGGCGTATTCATTCAAGGCGTCCATGACCAGGCGGCTGTAGAGCTGCGCAGCGACGACTGCGGCTGGGGTCGCGGCTGCGGCGTCTGTTCCCAGGCGCAGGCGGACGCGTGCGCGTGGTGAGCCGAACTCGGTATCCGTGAGGTGCCAGAGTTCAACGCCGTCCACGCCGCTGAGTTGCGTCGGCACCACGCCGCCGTCGGCAAGCAGCTCGAGGCTCTCCGGAACGAACGGATTGCGATCCGGCAGCGCCAGTGCGTCAGGCCGGGCCGGATTCTGCCAGCGCTCCAACACGGCCGGGTCGAGGTCGGTGATCGCGTAGGGCACCTCGAACCAGCGCTCGATGCGATCGGTTGGCAGGTCCGGCGCGATCAGCGCCACTTGCGTGCGCTCGGGACGCACGTGGTCCAGAAATTCCGTGATGAGCGCGGGGTCGTAGTTGTCGAAAGCACTCGGGCCTCGGACAACGTCCTGGGTCGGGAAAACGAGCATGTTGCTGGCCAGGACGCGCACGTAGCCGAAGGCGTCGCTCTTCTCCCGGAAGCGAAAGCCGAGATCGGCCAGGCGTGACTGCTCGTCGTAGCGATCGGCGTCGATGCCGCCCTCTCGGAGGGCGTCTACGTATGCGAAAAACAGCTCGCCGACCGTTTCCCAGTTCTCGAGCCCTTCGGGAGTCAGCTCGATCGTCGCGCTCAGCAGGGTCGCATCGCTGCCGAAACGGCCGGCACCCGCAGACAGAGACTCGATCCAGCCCTTCCGGGTGAGGTATGCATGGAGACTGCCGGTGCCCTCATGGCCGATCAGATTGGCCAGATAGGCGCCCGCGTTCGTCGTGTAGACCGGATCCGTCGCGGGCAATTCGAACGACAGCTCCAGGACGCGGCGCTCTTTTACCGGTTGCATGTACATAAGGCTTGGCAGGGATGCCGGATCGAGCACTGGCACCTCTGGTCTTTCGGCTTCGACGTTCCGGGACGGCACTGCGTTGAAGAGTTCGACGGCCCATGCTTCGAGCGTATCGATGTCTTCGCGGCCAAGGAGAACGAGCGCCATGCCGTCCGCCGTGTAGTGACGGTCGTAGAACTCGAGCAGGTCGTCGCGCACTGATCGGCCGTCGCGATCGGCAAGGGTTTCCAGTGAACCAATTGTGAAGCGGCTGCCGGGATGATCCGGGTTGAGTGCGCGCTTCTGCGTCATGTACGTACGCCAGCCGTCATCGCGCAATTGCATTTGATACTCGCTGTTGACCGCATTCTTTTCGCGCTCCACCAGCTCTGCGGTGAACAGCGGAGCGACGAAGAACTGCGCGAAGCGGTCAAGGCCGCCGTAAAATTCCTCCGCCGCAATCGAGAAAAAATAGTTCGTGTGATCGAGCGACGTATAGGCGTTACGCGATCCTCCACGGGCGGAGATGTACTCGCCGTACTCGTTGGGATCTGGGTACTTCTCCGTGCCGAGGAAGAGCATGTGCTCGAGGAAATGAGCGAGGCCGAGCCGGTCGTCGTCCTCGTCGAAGCTGCCGACGTCGACGGCCAGAGCGGCGGCGGCCGTGTCGGTGAAAGAGTCGGAAATGGCGAGCACCCGCAAACCGTTTTCGAGACGCACTGCGCTGTAGACCCGGTCATCGATGGCATTGGTTACCGGAGGAGCAAACCGGGCGAAGTCCTCGCTCGCGTCGTTTTGCGGGGGGGCGGTGCAGCCGCCGTTGGCAACCGCCAGAACCAGGGTCATGGCGAGCGCAAGGAAGCCGCAGGTGGAGTGATGGAAGGGAGCGCTGCTCGCTGTCACGATGTCTGGGTCTCCTGAGTCAAACGAGTGCCCGGTGGTCCATTGCCCCGGCATCCAGTTGCACCGGGGCGCCTAGTCTAGGGAATCCGCTTCGCGGCTGCGCGGACCGGTCGCAAGGGGGTACAGAACGTGACGGACGTCGAGCGCTACGGTCGCGTAGCCGATCTGCTGCTGGCGATCGAGACGGAGCTTCGCGGCGCTGGGCTCTGGGCCGATGAGCCGCCATCTGCAGAGGCGCTTGCCTCAGAGGTGCCCTTTGCCCGTGATGTGATGTCGCTTGAGTGCTGGCTTCAGTACATCCTGCTGCCGCGTTTCGCACTCTTGCTCGAACACGGAGCGCCGCTGCCGGCAGAGTGTGGCATTCGTCCGCTCGCCGAGCAGGACTTCGCAGGCAAAGGCCTTGATGGTCTCATACACACGCTTGGCGAGCTTGATGCGCTGCTCGGCGGAGAAGCTACGTGACCGGACTCGGCTCGGTTTGTGTTGCAGGACAGCCATCGCGCCTTCACGTGGGGCGCGCGCGGGCGTATTTCGATGACTGAATCTGTGCCGAGCGATGTTTTCTCGAGCGCCTCGCGCGCGGCCGGGCGAGCGGCTGCGGCGCTCTGGCCGGAGATCGCGTGCGCCCTGCCGCCGGGCGCCGCCGTTGGTACAGCGTTCGGGCTTGCGCAGCGCTTCGCCAGGCGCAGCGACTGGCCTGACCATCTGCCCCCCACGCGACAGATCGAATTGGCCGTTCATGCGGTGCTGTACGCCGCCTGGATCGCGCGTCACCTTGACGGCGTGCGCGGCGGTGCCCGCATCATGGCCCTGAACGGAGGGCAGGGAAGCGGCAAGTCCACTCTGTGTGCACTTGCGCGCATGGCGCTCGAAACGCACTTCGAGCTGCGCACGACCGTGATCTCGATTGACGACCTCTATCTCACCATCGCCGAGCGCCGCCGCCTCGCCGGCGCGGTGCATCCGCTCCTAGCGACCCGAGGCGTGCCCGGCACGCACGATCTTTCCCTGGGCGCTGAGGTGCTTGATCGTCTCGCCGGAGCACCTGGCACCGAGGTGGCCATTCCTCGGTTCGACAAGGCCGTGGACGACCGGCTGCCGCGGTCGCAGTGGGACCCTGTGGCGGCGCCCGTCGATGTGGTTCTCCTTGAGGGCTGGTGTGTGGGTGCAGGTCCGCTGCCGAGGGCAGATCTTGGTGATCCGCGTAATGCGCTCGAAGCGGAGGCGGACGCTGACGGAATCTGGCGCACCTTCATAGCGGATCAACTGGAGGGGCCGTACGCGGCGTTCTTTGCGCGCATCGATGCACTGGCGATGCTTCGCGTACCGGACTTCGCGGCCGTCGGCCGCTTCCGCGAGGCGCAGGAAGCACGCATGAGAGAAACGCGTGGCGTGGGCATGTCGCCCGAAGAAGTGCAGCGCTTCATTTCCCACTATCAGCGGGTGACGGAGCATCAACTCGAGACCTTGCCAGAGCGTACTGCGCTCTGCTTCGAGCTGGATGCTGATCACGCGATCGTGGCGGTACGGTGACGCATCCGGGTTCAGGGTGGATTCATTCGCGCTGGTGCAGCATCACGATCGTGGTCGAAAGGTCCGGCGCATTGGAGAGCCTCCTGCCGGAGCGCCTGGGATAGAATCAGGCCGCGGGCAACTGGCCCCGGTCAGGAGAGTCGAGTGAAGCAGGTCGGGTCCAGCACAGCACGTCGGTACCGATGCGCCGCCGCACGGTGCGCTGTCGTGCTCGCGCTGCTGGCGGGGGCGGGCGCTCGGGGCGATGGTGGTGGCCTCGATGACGCTCAGCGTCTCTTTGCCGCCATCGACCTGCTGGATCAACGGCGTGGTCAGGCGCCTGTCATGTCGATCAACGACGCGGCGAGCCGTGCGCAGGATCGTTTTGGGGGACAAGTAATCTCGATCACGCCCGCGGATCAGGACGGTCGCCGGGGCTACCGAGTCAAGGTGCTGCTGGAGACGGGGCGCGTGAAGACCCTTTTCGTGGAATCGCGAACCGGTGACGTCATCGACCGGCGCGGACGCAATCCGTGAGGGTGCTCGTTGTCGAGGACGAATCCACGCTGCGTGAGCAGCTGGTCGGTCGTCTGCAGGAGGAGGGCATGGCCGTCGACGCGGCCGGTGACGGTCGCGAGGGGCTGTACCTGGGAACCGAGTATGAGTTCGACGCGGCGGTGATCGATCTCGGTCTGCCAGAGCTCGATGGCGTCTCGCTCATCGAGCGACTGCGCGCCGAGCAGCGCGCCTTTCCGATTCTCATCCTCACGGCGCGTGATCGTTGGCAGGACAAGGTCACCGGCCTTGACGCAGGCGCTGACGATTATCTAGCCAAACCCTTCCACTACGAAGAACTCATCGCACGCCTGCGCGCGCTCGTCAGGCGCGCTGCAGGCTTCGCGAGCGCGGCCATCAGCCACGGGCCGATCACCCTCGATACGAATACCAAGGAGGTGCGCGTCCACGGCGCGCTCATCGAGCTCACGGCCTTCGAGTACAACCTGCTCGAATATCTCATGCTGCATCCGCACAAGGTCGTGTCGAAGACGGAACTCACCGAACACCTGTACTCCCAGGACTTCGAGCGCGATTCAAATGTCATCGAGGTCTTCGTCGGTCGCCTGCGCAAGAAGCTCGATCCGTCAGGCGACAGTCGCCCGATCAATACAGTGCGCGGCCAGGGTTACCGCCTGGCGATGGAGTGAGCCAGACCGCATCATGAGCCCCGCTGCGCCGTTGTCGATTCGGATTCGCCTCGTCGCGGCAGCGGCGCTCATCCTTATCGCTTTCCTGTCCGTTACGGGGCTGGTGCTCGATCGCGCCTTTCGCACCAGCATCGAGGACGGCGCGCAGGAGCAGCTGCGCCTGCGCGTGCTGGGTCTGCTCGGTACCGCTGAACTCGTGGACGGCATCCTTTCTCTGCCGCCTGCGCTTCCGGAGCCACGTTTCAATCAGCCGGGCTCTGGCCTCTATGCACGCCTGCTCGATGCCGACGGAAGGCCGATCTGGACATCTCGCAGTGAAGCCTCCCATGCCGATGCGGACGACAGAGGCCGCGTGCTCGAGCCTGGCCTGTCCGTGTTCGAGGCGATCGGGGATGATCCCGTAGAGCCGCTTTACCGTTCGGGTTTCGGCGTGCTCTGGGAGGGGCCTGCAGGCGATGCGTCGTACACGCTCTGGGTAAGCACTGCGCAGGCGCCTTTCGACGCGGAGATGCGCGGCTTTCGGCGTACCCTGTACACGCTGCTCGGCGGCGCAGGCCTTGCATTGCTGCTGCTGCAGCTCGGCGTGCTTGCGCTCGCGCTCAGACCGCTTGGACGGGTCGCGCGGGAGGTCGTGCGGATCGAACGCGGGGAGACGGCGCGACTTGAAGGCGCCTGGCCTTCGGAACTTGCTGGCCTCACGCGGAGCCTGAACCTGCTCATCGATCACGAGCGTGCTCGACAGCGGCGTTACCGCGATACGCTTGATGATCTTGCGCACAGCCTGAAGACGCCGCTTGCGATCCTGCGTAACGCCCTGAGCGATGCCGACGCGCATGGTCTGGCGGAAGCAGAGGGTCAAATCGAGCGCATGGATGCAATCGTCGGCCATCACCTCCAGCGCGCGAGTGTCGGAACCAATCCACTCGGTGGTGAGCGCACGCTCGTTCGAACCGCCGTGGAACGCATTGCAGGGGGCCTTAAGCGTCTGCATGCCGATAAGGGTCTGGTCATCGATGTCGCAGTCGGTTCAGAGCTCGCGGCCGCCGTCGATGAGCGCGATCTGTACGAGATACTCGGCAATCTGCTCGAGAACGCGTGCAAGTATGGCACTGCGTCCGTGCGCATCGACGCCGCCGCCGTTCCGGAGGCCGGGGGCCCGCGTGGCGACCGCCCCCCTTCATTGCTCCGCGTGCGCGTTGAGGATGACGGTCCTGGCGTGCCTGAGGACGTTCGTGGTCATGTGTTGACGCGCGGTGCGCGGGCCGACACGGCGAAGTCTGGACAGGGCATTGGTCTCGCCGTTGTTGCCGAACTCGTTGCCGGCTACGGAGGCAGCCTGGAGATCGGTGAATCCGCTTCGCTCTTGGGTGCGTGCGTTGAGCTTCTGCTTCCCGCTGCTGCGAGTGCGCGTGGTCAATCGGCGTCGGTACGCACGTCGAGCGAGCGGACGGAGCCGCCGAAATCGAAGTGGGCGACGAAGCGAATGGGTCGGCAGCAGACAGCGCAGTCCTCGTAGTAGTCCGCTGTTTCAGCGCCGTCCAAGGCTGCGCTGCCATCTATCACGGTGCCGAACTCCTCGCCGCAATAGGGGCAGCTCACCACCACGTCTTCGAGCACGAGCGCGTCAGCCGGCGCGCGGCTTGTCGAGGGCGGCGCGGGCGCGTCGCGCGAGGGCGAGCGAGTTATCACTGCAGCCGCGGCAGCCGATCATGGCCATGATTGCTGCCTCGATTCGCGCATTGTCATCCCGCGCCGTTTCGCCGCGCATCCCTGAATTCAGAAGCGCAACCTGGCGCTGCAGGCGAAGACCGCTGTCTTCCTCCGGGCTCTCGCAGCCCAGCGCCAGTTCGAGATCGATGCAGGCTTCGCGGCGAGCAGCATCGTCTGCGCTGCGCCGTTCGAGCGCGCCGCGCCAGGGGTTACCGATGGCGTCCGGCACATCAGGAAGCCCGTCGCCGCTGGCCTCCGCCTCGGTGAGGACAACATCGAAATCTAGGACGCTGCGCAGACCCGCGCGCTTGGCATTGGCCTTTGCGGCCTGGCGCAAACGCCTCGTTTCGGAAATGGCGTCTTTCGCGGCACGCAGTGCGTCGCTCGCGGCCTTGCGCGCAGCGGGCGGTCCACCGGCACCGTCCAGAGCGTCCATGGCGCTGCGCAGGGCCTGCTCTGGCAGATCGGAGAAGTCCGCGTCCGCAAGCGTCCCTGCGCCCCTCGCGCGAAGCTGTCCCAGCGCCTCGTTGTAGCTCCGCGTGGCCTCAACAAGGGCCCCGCGCACCGCATCCTGGGCAGCGTTTGCCTCGCTGCGCGCGTTCGCTATGCCCTTGAAAACTGCATCGCAGGCTGCGCGGAAGTCGGACCAGAGCTTGCGGTCCGCGCTCCTTGGCGTGATGTCGATTTCCTTCCACTGCGCCTGCAGCGCCTTTGCTTGACGTGCGGAATCAGGAACGGGTGCGCCATCGACAACCAGGGCGCTTGCGGAGGCGATGAGCGCTTCCTTGGCAGCTATGTTTGCGTGCCAACGGCCTTCGAGCTGCCGTTTCAGGGTGCGTATGAGCTTGTGGTACCGCTTGCCCAGGCCACGGCCTTCGCGATCGACGTCCTCGTACCGCTGCCATTCGCTGCGTGCTGACCGATAGATTCGCTCCACGGCCTTCCAATCCGCGGTTGCCCAATCGTAGTCGGTGACGAACTGCTCGAGCTCATCGCAGATCCGGGCGCGTTGCGCGCTGTTCTCTGCGCGGCGACCGGCCTCGGCCTCGAAGTGCGCACGCGCGGGTGCGAAGGCCTTTTCCGCGGCGGCGTCAAAACGCTTGGCGATCGCGGCGCCTTCTTCTCCACCGCGCACCGGACCAAGGTCATTCCACGCAGCACGCATGCCTTTTACTTCCTCGGCGCGCGCCGGGGCTTCCAGATCTTCCCGAGCGGCGAGTGCTTCCATGGCGTCGCACAGGGCCTCCCGCTTGGGCGCCGTGGCGAAGTATTCCCAGTCGCGAAGCTCCTCGATTCCGCTCTTCAGGGCGTCGATGCGGGTCTGCAGGCGCCCGCCGATCTCGGGCAGCGTCTCCAGGCTGCGTTTCAGATCGCGCTGCATACCGAGTACAGGGCCGAGCTTCTTTGCTTCCAGGGCCCGTTCCATGCGCCCCGCAAGCTTGCCGACGCGGTCCTGCAGGCGCTGCTCGCCTGCATCCATTGCCTCGAGCGCAGCGGTCAGCGCATCGCGCGCAGTGAGGGCGGCTGCGAGTGGGGCCGGGGCCGAGAGGCCATCCGGCCAGGCGAATTCACCGAGCCAGGCCTCCAGGACGTCGAGGCGCTCACGCACCGACGCGCGTAACTGCCAGTACGTCTCGCCCTCGGCGCGCGTCTTCGGCAGCCGTTCGTCGATCTGTGGTGCTGCCTCCACCTCCGGTGCGTCGCCGGCCCCGAGCCAGCTTTCGAATGCGTGGAGCAATGCGTCCAGGCGTGTGCGCACGGTGAGACGGCGTTGTGCGATGACATCCGGAGCCGGGGCATCCCCGAGGGCGTCCAGCCAGCGTGCGTCTTCCAGCTCTACGGCTGCGGCCAGAGGGCCACGTTCTGCGGCCACCGACGCGCCGTCAGCGATGCGCGCCGTCACCTGGGTGACGAGCGTGTCGAGGCCATCAACGAGCGCCGCAAGGGTGCTTGTGCGCGCCTGCGCGGCGGCGTCGGCAGCGGCCTGCGCTGCGCTCTCAGCCTGCGCAGCTTCGATCCGGCCGCGCACCTGAGCAATGGCTGCGTCGAGGGCTGAGAGCTCGGTCGGCGCAGCAATGGCCTCGAGGCGAAAAGCTTGGGTGACCTGCGCAGTCGCTTCGATCTGCTCGCTGCACTCCGCGCGGAGCCGTTCCAGACGCAGGAGGCGTTCAAGGATGTGGGTTTCGTCTTGCGAGCGGGTCAAGGCCTGCGCTTCCGGGACGAGTGCAACGATGCGGTCGCTCGCCTCTCTTGCCGATGCCCGCGCGTCGCGCAGCGCATCGAGGCGCGCCTTGACCGTCCGAGCAACATCCTTGTCGCGCTCGCGGGCTCCGCGGGCTACGAGGCGCAGCGCATCCTCGCCAACGACACGCGTGGCGGCTTCGGCGCGGACGGGTGCGAGGCGGTGGTGCACGGCGATTTCGGCAAGCACCTCCTCATCTTCAATCCGAGCGAGGACGGCCGGGGCTGCGGCGATTGGCGCAGCATCCAGGAGGTGCCGAAGCGCCGCGAGACTGGCTGTGGCGGCGAGCAGCGGGTCGATCTCGAGGCCGTCGCTGATCAGAGTTTCGAGTCGATCGCGGGCCTTCGCTTCAGTCTCTTCCAGGTCCATAAGCGCGAGAAGCAGCGCTGCATCGTTGATGCGCGCGATACATGCGCTGCGAACGCTGGGCTCCGGGTCTGTCCGCGCAAGCTCGGCGAGGGCGTCGTTCTCGAGCGGAGGGTCCTGCCGATCGAGTGCTTCGATCCGGCGTTCGGGATCGGGGTCCTCTAGGCCTGGGCCTGTGAGACTGCGGATGATGCGCGTGATCATGTCGCTCGCTCTGGAAGGACGGGCGCCTGCCCGTCAATTGCGCCGGCGAACCGGCGTGCAGGGGAGACCGGACGCGAACTGACCGGTCCAGCGTTGTTGTCAGCCGTAGTCGCGTTCATCCCACCAGGGGAAGAACCCGGGCATGTCGGCGCTTGGACGGCCTGGAAATTCGGGTGCGCGTTTCTCAAGGAACGACATGACGCCCTCCCTTGCATCGGAACTTTGGCCGAGTGCGTAGATGCCTTGCGAATCGAGCTTGTGCGCTTCCATCGGATGGTCCGCGCCGAGCATGCGCCAGAGCATGTGACGAATCATCGTTACGGAGACAGCGGAGGTGTTGTCGGCGATTTCGCGCGCGATCTCCTTCGCGCGCGGAAGCAGCGCTTCGGGGGCGACGACCTCGCTGACGAGGCCGCCAGCCTGCGCTTCCGCCGCGGGGAACACGCGACCGGAGTAGCACCACTGAAGCGCCTGGCTGATGCCGACAACGCGGGGCAGGAAATAGCTCGAGCAGGCCTCAGGAACGATGCCGCGACGCGCGAACACGAAGCCGAAGCGAGCATTTTCAGATGCAATGCGCACGTCCATCGGCAATTGCATCGTCGCACCGACGCCGACTGCTGGACCATTGACCGCGGCAATGACCGGCTTTCTGCATTCATAGAGCCGCAAAGTGAGCAGGCCGCCACCGTCGCGCGGGGCGAGCTTGCCCTCTGCAGATTCCGCCGCGCCGTCTCGATCAGCGCGTGATTCATAGTCGAAGGTCTCGCCACCCTTTTCGAGGTCTGCGCCAGCACAGAAGCCGCGTCCCGCGCCGGTCACGATGATTGCGCGCACGGCGTCGTCCGCGTCTGCTGCGTCGAGTGCTGCAATCATTTCCTGCATCATCGTTGTATTGAACGCGTTCAGGCGATCAGGTCGGTTCAGGGTGATCGTGAGCACGCCGTCTTCGATGTCGTACAGAATCGTCTCGAAATCCATGGTTTCTCGATCTCTTCGGCTTTCCGCGGCGCGTATCTTGCCCCCAACGTCGAGCCCGCGCCAAGGCACTTAGGTGCTTCGTGGTCTGTCTTGTCTGGCTACCCGCGGGCCGCCTATCATCAGTCGGCTGAATCGGGCGCATACCTCGGGGCGGAGGGCCGTCCGCACCCACCTGCTTGCGCCGTGCGCGGGCGCCCAGGGTGTTGGCGGTGGCCCCGCCCGGATACGAAGGGAGAGAAATATGGATCTGAAGCTCCGAGAGGAGGATCTGGCCTTCCAGCAGGAAGTGCGCGCCTTCATCAATGAGTACTGGCCTGCTGAAGTCCGCAATGCGCGCTCGACTGCAACCCGGTTCGAGGAATCGGGTGGCCACGCACCCGAAGTGCGGCGCTGGATCGATGGTCTGAACGAAAAGGGGTGGGCCGTGCCGAACTGGCCGGCCGAGTGGGGCGGTACGAACTGGTCGCCGACCCAAAAGTACATATGGGACAAGGAAACGGCCGGCGCAGAGTGCCCACAGCTGTCCGCCTTCGGCGCGCGCATGCTCGCGCCGGTGCTCTACACCTGGGGCACCGATGCGCAGAAGGATCGTTTCCTTCCGCTTATCCGTGAAGAACGCATGATCTGGTGCCAGGGCTATTCAGAGCCGGGTGCCGGTTCTGACCTTGCAGCGCTGCAGACGCGTGCCGTTAGGGATGGCGATGACTACGTCGTCAACGGGACGAAGATCTGGACGTCCGGCGCGCATGTCGCGGATTGGATGTTCTGCCTGGTTCGCACTGACAACACCGGCAAGCGCCAGGAGGGCATCAGCTTCCTGCTCATCGACATGAAGACGCCGGGCATCACGGTCAACCCGATCTACATCCTTGGCGGCATTCATTCCGTGAATGAGGTGGAGCTGAAGGATGTTCGTGTCCCGGTCGAGAACCTCGTTGGCGAGGAGAATGTCGGCTGGACCTACGCCAAAGGTCTGCTTACGCATGAGCGCACCGGCATTGCCGGCGTTGCCCGGTCTGAGCGGCAGATCAGCCGTCTCAAGGAAATCGCGCGCGATACGGGCGCTGATGGCGAATCGCTGTGGGACGATGGGGACTTTCGCCGCCGGGTCGAGGCCATCGAGATCGAACTTGCGGCGCTGTCGATGACCGAACTGCGCGTGCTTGCGCAGGTGCAGCAGGGCGGAGCGCCTGGACCGGAATCCTCTATCCTGAAGATCCGCGGGACGGAGATCAGTCAGGCAATCGCCATGATGCAGATCGAGGCGTTCGGCTATTACGGCATGCCTTACCCGGATCGCACGCTCATCGATAACGAAGGGCCAATCGGTCATCCGTACGTCGCGCCGTCCATGCAGGGCATGCTTTATGGCCGGGCATCGTCGATCTTCGGTGGCTCGAACGAGATTCAGAAGAACATCATCAGCAAGGCCGTGCTCGGACTCTGAGCGCGGCGGTCTGCTGGAGGCAGAAAGGGGGGGCAGCGCTCGTCGCAGCCCGACAGACGAGAAGCATCACGAGGAAGGTTCATGGATTTCTCGCTTTCCGACGAACAATCGATGCTGAAGGACAGCATCGAGAAATTCGTCCAAAACGATTACGACTTCGATACGCGCCGCAAGATCATGGCCAACGACGAAGGCTTCAGCCGTGAGCTCTGGAGCCAGATGGCTGAGCTTGGCTGGCTCGCCGTGCCATTCGCTGAGGAAGATGGTGGCTTCGGTGGGGGGGCGATCGAACTGATGCTCGTCATGGAGCAGATCGGCCGTGGTCTCATCGTCGAGCCGTACATGGCGACGGTCGTGCTCGCTGGAGGGTTCCTGAAGCGGGCAGGCAGCGCCGAGCAGAAGGAGAAGTATCTTTCCGGCGTCATCGATGGCTCGAAGCTAGGCGCCTTCGCCTTCGCCGAGCCTCAGGGCCGTTTCAATCTTGCGGATCTCACCACAACGGCGGCCGCCGATGGTGACGGGTACGTGCTCAACGGTCACAAGGCCGTGGTGCTGAATGGCCCATCGGCGGATTTTATCGTCGTCTCTGCACGCACCTCCGGTGAGCAGCGTGACGAAGCAGGCGTGTCGGTATTCGTGCTCGATGCGGATACGGCCGGAGTTTCGCGCCGCGACTATCCGACCGTCGACGGCCTGCGCGCGGCGGAGATCACGCTGGAGAATGTGCGCGTGGGTGCTGATGCCCTGATCGGCGAAGCCGGTCAGGCGCTGCCGTTGATCCAGGAGGTCATCGACGAAGCCACGCTTGCCGTCGGCTGCGAGGCGGTCGGCAACATGGAGGTCGCCTACAAATCGACGGTGGATTACTCCAAGCAGCGCGTGCAGTTCGGCCAGCCGATCGGCAAGTTCCAGGTGCTCCAGCACCGCATGGTCGACATGTTCATGGAGTACGAACAGGCCAAGTCGCTCATGTACATGGCCGCCATGCGGATGGATGAGGGGTACGGGGCCGTTGCCCAGAAGGCCGTGTCGGCGTTCAAGGTTCAGGTCGGCAAATCAGGTCGCTACGTCGGTCAGCAAGCCGTTCAGGTCCATGGCGGCATGGGTATGACCGAGGAGCTGCACATCGGCCACTACTTCAAGCGGCTGACCATGATCGACACGCTCTTCGGCAACGTCGATTTTCATCTGCGTCGCTACGGCAGCATCGCCGCCTGATCGAGGGCGATCGATCAGGCGCTGGCGGGTGCCAGCGTCGTGTCTGGAAGGGGGCCTCTGCGGTGACGCGGCGGCCCCCTTGTTCGTTCTGGAGGGCAGGGCATGGGTACGATTCCGGACTGGTTCTGGGCCGCAGTCGAAGCGCCGAAGGAAGAAGGCGTCGTTGAAGTAGATGAGTGTGACGTTGCCTGGCAGGCCTGGGGGCGGGCCGATGCTCCGGGGGTGTTGCTCGTACATGGCATGTTTGCGCATAGCCACTGGTGGGATTTCATCGCGCCGCAATTGGCCGAGCGCTATCGCGTCGCCGCCCTCGATCTCACCGGCATGGGTGATTCCGATTACCGTTACCAGTACGACGCGAGCACCTGGGCGGCTGAGCTGGTCGCGGTGGCGGACGCCGCAGGCCTGGGAGATGACACGATCATCGTTGGCCATAGCTTCGGCGGGCGAATCGGCCTTCATACGGCCATTGCTCATCCCGATCGCTTCGGCGGACTGATCATGGCGGACGCTGGCGTGCGTGATCCGGCCGAGCCGCAGGACGGCGGGCGGCCACGGATGGGCGGTCGGCCGACGCTCTATCCGGACGAGGCGACAGCCCGCAACCGGTTCCGCCTGCAGCCGCCGCAGCCGTGTGAGAACGAGTACATCGTTGAATACATCGCTCGGAATTCAGTGATGCCCATCGACGGTGGTTGGGCCTTCAAGTTCGACACGGACCTCATGGAGGGGATGCGAGGCGTTGCGCACGAGGACGCGGAACGGGACTTCCGCGCGCTGCGCCTGCCATTCGCGTTGGTCTACGGTGAAGAAAGCGAGCTGTTCTCGGGTACAACGCTTGAGTACATGCGCAGCATCGCGCCAACCCCTTTTCAGGCAACCGGCCTCGCCGCGGCGCATCATCACCTCTTCCTCGATCAGCCCCTCGGTTTTGTGGAAGTGCTGACGGGAGAGCTGGAACGGCTCCGCGCATGACGCTGGAACTGAGTATCTCGCTGATCGAGGACGTTGACGGGATTCGGGCATGCTGGCCCGTGATGGTGCAGCTGCGGCCACAGCTGAGCGAGGCCGCCTTCGTAGACCAGGTTCAGCGTCAGCGGATGGGCGGCTATCGCCTGGCCGCAGGGATGAAGGGCGACCGCGTACTCGTTGTTGCCGGCTTCGTATTCGGCGAGAAACTTGCCTGGGGGCGACACCTCTACGTCGATGACCTCGTCACGGACAGTGTTGTCCGCTCAATGGGCGCCGGACAGGCGATGCTCGACTGGCTGAAGGCGCATGCCCGGGCTGCCGGGTGCGCAACCTTGCACCTCGACTCGGGGCTGCAACGCGGCGAGGCACATCGCTTTTACGCGCGCGAGGGGATGCGTCACGCCAGCGTCCACTTCTCGACCCAGCTCGACGAGCAGGCCATGCCGATTGACGCTCGGTTGCGTGGGCGGGCGGGCGTAACGGTCGACAGGCCTGAAGCTTCGGTCCGCCGCACGCGACAGGGTTCAGGGCCGCTCGGCGAGAACACGCTTTATCCGCATCTGAGCGAAGGCGTAGAGATCGTCGATGATGAATTCGACCCCTCTCATGAGGGCGGACTTGATCACGACTTCGACTGAGCCTTAAAACAGCTCGATCTGCGGCGTTTGCCCGCCTGACTGCGCTGCCGCCGGCTGTCTGAATGCCGATGCGTCGAGCCTTGGCGACCGGTCCGACAGGCCGAGTCTGCGCGCGGCGATGCGGAATCGCTCGGCGATGAGCGCTGCGAAGACGCCCTGGCCGCGCATCCGGGATCCGAACCGGGGATCGTTGACTCGGCCGCTACGGCTTTGTCGGAGGAGACTCATGACGTGCTCCGCTCGCTCCGGGAAGTGCGCATCAAGCCAAGCGCGAAACAGCGGAGCCACTTCGTTCGGCAGACGCAGCAGAATCCAGTTTGCGCGCTCTGCTCCGGCCGCCGCAGCCGCTTCGAGCATGCCTTCGAGTTCAGCATCGTTCACGGCGGGGATGATCGGGGCGGTCATCACGCCCACGGGTATACCGGCCGCGCGCAGTGCGGATACGGCCCGCAGTCGCGCTGCGGCAGAGGCAGTGCGCGGCTCCAGCGTGCGTTTCAGATTGTCCTCAAGGGTGGTGATGCTCACAGCAACGGAGACAAGGTTACGGCGGGCCATGTCGGCCAGCAGGTCCAGGTCGTCGAGTACGCCAATTCCCTTGGTTGTGATGGTTACGGGATGTTCGTACTCGGACAGCACCTCGAGGAGACTGCGGGTGATACGCAGTCGCCGCTCGACGGGCTGATAGGGATCCGTGTTGGTTCCGAGCGCAATGGGGCGGCACTGGTAGCCCGGTTTTGACAGTTCTCTGACGAGCAAACGCTTTGCGTCGGCCTTGTAGAAGATCCGCGTTTCAAAGTCGAGACCGGGCGAGAGGTCGACGTAAGCATGCGCCGGGCGTGCGTAGCAGTAGATACAGCCGTGCTCGCAGCCGCGATAGGGGTTTGCGGAGCGATCGAATGGAATATCCGGAGATGCGTTGCGCGTGATGATGGACTTCGCCGCTTCCGCGCGCACCTCGGTGGCGACCGAGGCGGGAAGTGCTTCAGCGTGCCAGCCATCGTCAACCGCGATGATGTCCTCGGTCGCGAAACGGCCCGCAGGATTGGTTACGGCGCCGCGACCGGCGATGACTCTGCGCGCTGCATCGCTCATGGGCGTCCTCCGCTGGCCTGCGCTTGGTGCTGTATAAAAAAACAGTATCAGAGGCGGGCGTGCTAGGGAACCCGAGCGTCAGTCGCAGCCGCCTGGCGGTGCGGGTGTGATCGCGCAGGCGCCGGCCAAGTACAAGGATGCAGCCAAAGGTGGTTAGCGGGCACGCGAAGCGGCGCTGCGCCCGCAGTTCAGCCGCCAGAGGGCGATCGAAGCTTTCCTGAATGCATTCAGAGTTTCAGGAAGCGCCTGACGACGCGGGTCACGTCGCTCACGTGGTCGGGCTCGAGGTGAAGATGGTGCGGGCCGTCCATTTCCTCGATGCGCAGGTTCGGATGGTGTTCCTGGCGGCGAGCAACGCCAGATCGGTACCAGGGATCCCCTTGCGTCGCCACGATGAGCATGGTCGGCGGGGTGCTTCGCGCCATCAGATTGTCGATCTGGCGGGAAGAAATGCGCAGCGGCGTCGGGAACCGGATGCGCGGATCGGTGCGCCAGGTGCAGCCTCCCTCAACGAAAGCGTGGCCCCGCGCGACAAGCTCGTTTGCGGCAGCAACCGACTGATCCGTGGCCTGGGTGACGCGCGCGGCCATGGCGTCGAGTGACGGATAGATGGGCGGTCGCTTTTCGTCGGCACGCAGCATCTGCTCGATCGCGAGTCGATTGCGCTCGTTGCCCGACGCCGGATCGCCTTCGTGGTGGATGAAGCCGTCGATGCAGACACACTGCGTGATGCGCTCGGGGAACATGCCGGTGAGCTCCGAGGCTACAGCGCCGCCCATCGAGTGACCGATGAGTCCGAAGCGTTCGAAGCCCAGCACGTCTGCAGCTGCGATCACGTCCTGCACGTCGGCGAACGACATGTAGTGCGCACCCGGTGCGCGGTGATCGGAGTGGCCGTGGCCTGCGAAATCCAGCGTGACCAGATCCAGTTCAGGCAGATTCGGAGCCAGCCGGTTGAAGGTGTTCGCGTTGTCGAGCCAGCCGTGAAGGCCGATGAACGGCAGTCCGTCGCGCCGCCCCCAGCGACGCGCGGCAAGGCGCAGACCAGGCACGTCTATCGTGAGGTCCTCGCCCTGTCGAAGTTGGTCGTCCTGATGGCGGATTTCAGACACGGATTGGCCTCTATAGGTCGATTCGAGGGCGCGCAGGGTACCTGATCAACGCGAAGACCTGCAGGGTGATCGAGGCAAGCGTGCGCCAGGCCGCTCGATCGATCGGGTTTGGCGTGGCGCGCGCCGCGCTCGGGGTCACGATTGGATGGCTTCGCGCGGCAGGCATCGCTCCCGACCGCTCTGCGCTGCTTCGGAGCGGACGTTGTCTTTCGGTGCCTAGGGGCCTCGGGTCCGCAAAGCGCGATTGAGGTCCCGGTCGTATCCTGCCGGTTGATGGCACTCGGAGGCTGGGAGGCGTTGCAGTGCGCTGCGCGCGGATTGGCGTAGTCTGCGCCGATCATCTTTGCTGGAGGCAGGCATGGCTCGCACCGGTTTCATCTGGCACGAACGGTTCATGTGGCATCACACGGGCGCCGCTTCGGGTTCCTATCAGGTCAAGGGTGATCTGCAGCCCGGCGTACACGTAGAAAATCCCGAGACCAAGCGCAAGCTGAAGAACCTGCTAGATGCTTATGAACTTACCCGGCAGATGCAGGCGCTCGACTTCAGTCCGGCCACGGACGAGGACCTGCATCGCTTTCATCTGCCTGAGTACGTGGCTCGGGTGCAGGCAATGAGCGACGGGGCGGGCGGGGATGCCGGTGAATTCACGCCCTTCGGGCCGGGCTCGGCGGACATCGCGCGTCTGTCCGTTGGCGGCACCATTGCAGCAGTCGCGGCCGTGGCAGATGGTCAGGTCGATAACGCCTACGCACTCACGCGTCCGCCCGGTCACCACGCCGAGCGCGACCGGGGACGAGGGTTCTGCATCTTCAACAACATCGGCCTTGGCGTCATGAGCGCGATCGACGCGGGGCTGGTCGATCGGGTTGCCGTGGTGGACTGGGACGTGCATCACGGCAACGGCACGCAGCAGGCCTTCTACGATCGCAGCGATGTGCTCACGATTTCGCTGCATCAGGACATGCTCTATCCCGCTGACCTCGGCCGGCCCTCCGAAGTGGGCGAGGGCCCGGGAGAGGGCTTCAATCTCAATGTCCCCTTGCCCGCAGGCTGCGGTGGTGGGGCCTATCTCGCGGCCATGGAGCAGGTCGTGCTGCCGGCACTGGATGCGTTCAGACCCTCACTCATCGTGGTGGGCTGCGGCTACGACGCGGGCTACTTCGATCCGATGAGCCACATGCTGCTGCTTGCGAGCCATTTCCGCCGGATGAGCCGGATGATGCTCGACGCTGCGCAAACGTTGTGCGACGGGCGCATCGTGTTCAATCACGAGGGCGGCTATTCGGACTTCTATGTCCCGCTCTGCGGGGTCGCCGTGGTCGAAGAACTGATGGGCGTGGAGAGCACCGTGCGCGATCCCTACGCACCGACGGCGAACGTGGCCAATCAGTTGCTGATGCCGCACCAGCAGGCCTTCATCGACAGCGCCCGGGAAGGGCCCCTCGCGGCGTTGCGCGCGCGCTGCTGAGATGTCTGCTGTGGACGTGGATCGGATCGGGGGGGCGTGAAAGCTGCGCGCGCAGATGACTGCCAAAGGGTCCCTCATGGCAAGCGCGCCTTTGGCGACGCGGGTTGATCTGCTTGATTCCGCGCCTGGTCCAGGGGCGCCCGGGGCGCGGTGCCTCTGGGAAGCGCTGCTTTGTACGAAGTCCTCGTCGGATCCGGTGGATGCCATCGATCTGGGCTGTGAAGGGGCCGGCGCGTTCCCGCGCCGCCCACTTCGCGTCTGCACGCCGAGTGCGGACGCTGCCTACGACACCCGTCTCAGCGCTTACTGCAGAGGGTTGTGGCCTTCTTCGACAAGCGCGGCGATTGCCTCGTCCAGAGGCAGGATCGTCTGATCCTTGGAGCCCAAACGTCGAATGGCGACCGTGCCGTTTTCCGCCTCGCGTTTACCGACGACAAACAGGGCAGGAATCTTCTGCAGTGAGTGTTCGCGCACCTTGTAGTTGATCTTCTCGTTGCGAAGATCGATTTCGGCGCGAAGCCCAGCGGCATCAGCGGCCGCGAGCACTTCTCGCGCATATGCGTCAGCGTCCTGAGTGATCGTCAGCACCTTCATCTGTACCGGTGCGAGCCACACGGGCAGTCGGCCCGCATGGTGTTCAAGAAGGATGCCCGTGAAGCGCTCGAGGGAGCCGAAGAGTGCGCGGTGGATCATCACCGGCGCGTGCTTTTCTCCGTCCTCGCCGATGTAGCTGGCACCGAGACGTCCCGGCAGGTTCAGGTCGAGCTGGACGGTTCCACACTGCCAGTCACGCCCGATTGCATCGCGCAGAACGAACTCCAGCTTCGGACCGTAGAAGGCCCCCTCGCCAGGATTGAGGCTCCATTCCTTGCCCGATGCTTCGAGGGCGGCCATGAGCGCGGCTTCCGACTCATCCCATATCGCGTCCTCCCCGACCCGTTTTTCCGGGCGGTCGGAGAACTTGATGCGGACGTCCTCGAAACCGAAGTCCCGATAGATGTCGAGAATCAGGTGCGTGACCTTCACGCACTCCTCGGTGACCTGCTCCCGGGTGCAGAAGACATGTGCGTCGTCCTGGGTGAACGCGCGCACGCGCATCAGGCCGTGGAGCGCGCCGGAGGGCTCGTAGCGGTGCACCTTGCCGAACTCCGCGAGGTACATCGGGAGGTCTCGGTAGCTCTTGAGTCCGTGCTTGAAGACCTGCACGCCGCCGGGGCAGTTCATGGGCTTGAGGCTGAAGGTGCGTTCATCCGGCGTTGTGGTGCTGTACATGTTCTCGCCGAACTTCTCGAGGTGCCCGGATTTTTCCCACAGGGACTGATCGAGGATGTCCGGCGTGTTGATCTCCTGATAGCCGGCGCGCCGCTGACGCTCGCGCATGTAGGCGATGAGAGACTGAAACAGCGTCCAGCCCTTCGGGTGCCAGAACACGCTGCCTGGACCCTCCTCCTGGAAATGGAAGAGGTCCATCTCGCGACCGAGGCGGCGATGATCCCGCTTCTCGGCTTCCTCGAGCATGGTGAGGTAGGCCTTCAATTCCTTGGGCGAAGGCCAGATCGTGCCGTAGATGCGCTGGAGCATTTCCTTGTTCGAGTCTCCACGCCAGTAGGCGCCGGAGACCCGAGTCAGCTTGAAGGCCGTGCCGAGCTTGCCGGTCGACGGGAGGTGCGGCCCGAGGCAGAGATCGACGAAACCGCCCTGGCGATAGACGCTGATCACCTCGTTCTCGGGGAGGTCCTCGATGATCTCGGCCTTGTAAAGTTCGCCCGCTTCGCGGAAGAACTCGATCGCCTCCTCGCGCTCCCAGACTTCGCGCCGAATGTGCTCGTCGCGGGCGACGATCTCGCGCATGCGTGCCTCGATGGTCTCGAGATCGCTCGGAGTGAAGGGCTCCGCGCGGGCAAAGTCGTAGTAGAAGCCGTTCTCGATCGCAGGGCCGATGGTGACCTGCGTGTCGGGATAGAGCTCCTGCACGGCTTCGGCCATGACGTGGGCTGCATCATGGCGGAGCAGCTCGAGGCCGTCGGCGTCCTTGTCCGTTACGACCTCGACGCGTGCGTCGCCGCCGATAGGAAGATAGAGGTCGCGAAGCGCGCCGTTGACGCGGACCGCCAGGGCTTTCTTCGCAAGAGAGTTCGAAATCGACGTCGCAACGTCCGTTCCCGTCGTGGTCGCCGCGAACTCGCGAACGGAACCATCGGGGAATTCGAGCCGGATCGACTCCTGGAGCGCTGCATCACTCATTTCGACAACCACCTGGACTCATGAAGGCGCGCGTGCCGGCACGCACTGGGAAAGTGTGGGCGCGGAGTCTAGCACGGCGATCCGTGCTCACCCCCGCACAAGCGCCTGCGCAGCGTTCGCGCCGACGGCCCTGGGGTCGGGCTGGCTTCGTACGCGAAAAGGCTGAGCGGGTCTCAGTTGCGGGCGAACTCGAGCGCACGCCCTGCGTCGGTCGCGACGATCTGCTCGCCGTCCCAGACCACCTGGCCATTGACGATCGTCGTGTCGATCGCAGCGCGGAACTTGACGTGTGAGAACGGCGTCCAGCCGCATTTCGCGAGTAGCGTTTGCTCGGCGACGTTCGTGTCGCGGCCCGGATCCACGATCACGATGTCAGCGTGATAGCCCTCGCGCAGGTAGCCTCTTTCCTTGACGCTAAAGCGAATCGCCGGCGCATGGCAGACCTTGTGCACGATCCGCTCGAGCGACATGACGTCGTCGCGCCAGTGTTCGAGCAAGGTCAGGAGCGCGTGCTGGACGAGTGGAAGTCCGGCGGGCGCCTGGCCGAACGGCCGAGCCTTTTCCTCGATGGTGTGCGGTGCGTGATCTGTCGCGATGACGTCGATCACATCGTCATTGATGGCTTGCAGCAGCGCCTGCCGGTCCGATGAATCCTTGATCGCTGGATTGCACTTGATGGCGGATCCGAGCGCGGCGTAGTCCTGCGAATCGAAGAAGAGGTGATGGACGCACGCCTCGACCGTGATCTGCTTATTCTCGATCGGTCCAGCCTCGAACAGGACGAGCTCGTCCGCGGTCGTGAGGTGCAAGACATGCAACTTCGTGCCGTGCCGCTTGGCCAGGCCGACCGCGTAGCTGGAAGACTTCAAGCAGGCCTCACGGGACCGAATGAGTGGATGGTGGTGCGGCTCTATCGCGCCGCCGGTTTCTTTCATGTAGCGCGCGTTCGCCGCCTGGATCAGGGGCGTGTCTTCGCAGTGCGTTGCCACGAGCAGCGGCGCTGCAGCGAAGATCGCCTCCAAGGCATCTGGATCGTCTACCAGCATGTCGCCGGTCGACGCGCCCATGAAGACCTTGATGCCGCAGGCGAGTTCAGGATCGACCGCCTTGATGGCTTCGAGGTTGGTGTTCGTTGCGCCTAGATAGAACGACCAGTTCGAAACGGCTCGTCCCTTGGCCCGAGCGTGCTTGTCCGCGAGCGCTGCGTTGTCGATCGTCAACGGATCGGTATTGGGCATCTCCATGAAGCTCGTGATGCCGCCCGCCGCAGCAGCACGGGACTCCGAGGCGAAGTCGCCCTTGTGCATGAGGCCGGGTTCGCGGAAGTGCACCTGATCGTCGATCATGCCGGGGAGCACGAGCTTGCCCGCAGCGTCCAGGACCTGGTCTGCACCGCGATGTGCCAGGTCGCCGCCGATCTCGGCAATGCGGCCGTCAATGATGAGTAGATCGCTCTCGAACTTGCGGCCCTCGTTCACGAGCGTGCCGTTGGTGACGAGCAATGAAGTCATCTGTGCACCGGTCAGTCAGGAAAGGGCGACTAGCCTAGCTAATTCACGCTTAACCGTGGCGCAGGAAGGCGGGTTTCCGGCGAATTAGAGATCAGCTGCGTCCCGGTAAGCGGGGAACGGCAGGTCCTTCGCCTGCGTCTTCGCGCTGCGGGGGTTGGGCAAGGGGGGGCGAGGGGACTATGCCACCACCGATCGTGCCGAATGCTCGATCATAGCCGTGCAGTGCGAATCGGATGCATGCCGTTGTCGGACAGAATGAGGTGCACCACGTGGGAAGGGTAGCGGCAGAGGATTCGAGCGAATCGCCCCTACACTAACTTATCTCCCCTCGTGCCCGGATCCACTTGAGTACAGGAAGGGGATTCGCCAAGGCTATTTAACGTTCCGCCGAATCCGACTGGCGAATCACTGAACGGCGCGGTGCAGGCTCACATCGCATGCCTTCCCCTTAGCCACCGATGCGATCTGATGGCGCAAAGGAAGGCTGCCGTGTTCGGGGCGCCGGAAATGAGCAACTTCGTGACCAGCATCTGCCTGCTCTGCGCGGGCGGCTGGTTGACCCTCTGAAGCCAACCTGGTGAGCGAAGCAGTGGTGCCTTCAGTCAGCGACGGTCATACAGCCATCAGAGCTCCCGAGGCGGGCGATGCAGCCCGTCTGATCGCCGGCCGCGACGCGGAGTTCCATCGCTTCATGGGCGAAGGCAGTCCAGACCCCAAGCCCTCCGCAGTCATTCTTTCAGATGCGGAGGTTGTCGGCTGGGTGGACTACGATCCCGAGCCTGACTGGCTGCAGCCCGGGCACGTGAACGTCGGCTACAGCGTCTTTGCCAGCCATCGCGGTCAGGGTCACGCATCTCGTGCTGTACAGCTGTTGATGCACCATCTCGCGCTCGATGGACGTCACGACAGCGCTGTTCTGCTCATCCGCAAGGACAACCAGGCCTCCCTCGCTCTAGCCCACAGGCTCGGCTTCGAACTCACCGGCCCGCGCGACGACAGCCTTCACTTCGTAAGACCGGTTCCCGACTTGCACTACACCGACGGCCTCGTCTCCATCAGGCGAAGGACTCCGTCTGACCTCGACGATGATCTCGCTGCGAAAGACGCAGAGCAGCAACGCTGGCTGTGGGAGGCGGAAGATCGACGTCGGTGGGCTTCCCTGGACACCGCGGCCCAGCGCGCACACGCCCTGAAGCACCTCAACGAGAACTACGAGACCTTCGGTCGTGGGCCAAAGTGGACGTTCTCAATCGATACCCTTGACGCCCCCAACGTTGGCTACATTGACTGTGATCTTGCCAACGAAAACCTGGGGCGGGCCGGCGTCTCCTTCGGGGAGGCGAACATCTCCTATTCGGCACACCCTGATCACCGCGGACGGGGCTACATTTCGCGAGCTGCACGCCTGATTGTGCAGTTCCTCGCTGAACACACAGGAGCCCAATCTGCCCATCTAGCAATCGAGGGCGCCAATCGTGCGTCCCTGCGCGTTGCCGAGGCACTCGGTGCAGAACCCCGCGGGACCTTCAGTACGTTGAAAGGCGTCGCCCTGGCCCATTACGCGATGACGATTCACCGTCCGCGCCCCACTTCTGGTGGACCAAGGACAACCCCTGAAAAACGTCCCGGACACCCATCCCGTCCGCTGCATCAACGAAATGGCTGAGGTGATGTTAGGTGAGGCGCTGGAGGCGGGATGCGGGGCGGTTTGACGGGGTGAACAGCTGCGCTCAAGTGGGTGAGCACGAATTGCCTGAGGCGGCCCCCCGCTATTGAACAACTTCGCGGCTATTCATGCCCGAAACGATTTTGCTAATAGCCACAAGCAGCAGAAAGACATGCTCATGCTCTGGGAGAATCGAAGCGTTGTGTACCGAGCCACCGCTGGATACAAGGGCCACCGGCGCGAATTACACCGTATCACCGTCGATTAGCGTTACTTGAACGGGTCGCGCCGAAGCATTGGGGCGGGGTGGCGTCACCAAAAGCTCGAATTCAGAAAGGGGAACATCCATGACCGTGCAAGCCGAGGGGATAGTACTGAGCGAAGCTCACGATCACGTGCTCAAAATAACGATTAGCAACCCCACCAAGAAAAACGCCTTTGATCCAGACATGATGGTGCAGCTTTCCAACGCGTTGACGGAATTACACAACACTCCAGACTTGTGGGTTGGCGTCATCACTGCCGAGGGCGAGAACTTCACTGCAGGTTTGGACATGCCGAAGTTTTTCGGGCCTGGCGCGAATCCAACGCCCATCCCCGACGACAATATCAACGCGTTCGGCCTAGGTAACTCCTGCAACAAACCCATCATCACCGCCGTTCAAGGCATCTGCTTCACCATCGGCATTGAGATGGCTTTGGCCGGTGACATAATCGTCGCAGCAGACAACACGCGCTTTTGCCAGATGGAAGCGAAACGCGGTATTGCTCCGCTGGGCGGTGCTCATTTTCGCTACATCGAACGTGCTGGTTGGGGCAACGGGATGTATCACTTGTTGCTTTGCGATGAGTTTGATGCTGCAGAAGCGTATCGAGTTGGCCTGGTGCAGGAAGTGGTTCCCGCTGGTGCTCAGATCGATCGGGCAATGGAGCTCGCGGGTATCATTAAGAAAAACGCGCCATTGGGCATCCAGGCAACGAAAATTGCAGGCCGAAAGTACATAGAGGCAGGCGAAGCTTCTGCCGTTGCTGCCATTGCCAGTATTCGTGAGCAGGTGATGGAGACAGCAGATGCCAAGGAGGGCATTCAGTCCTTTGTCGAGCGTCGGGCGGCAAAATTCACTGGCGAGTGATGCTCGGCTCTGATCACTTCGTAACGGGCTGCTAGAGCAAATACTTTCGCAAGCGCGGTCACGTACTCCGCCTTGAGGCGGGCGTCGGTTGATCGATGCATGTTTCTGGGGCGTCCACCTGGCTCTCGTGCCGCCGCTCGCTCAATCCCTTTCGGGTACCACGAGAAGCCGGCGTGGGCCGTGACGGCCCATACCGCAGGGTTCGAGCAAGCAGCCCCGCTATCTGCCCTATTCCCCCCAAGAGGTGGCGGCCGTTGTTCACCTCAAGTTCCCTGGAGCGCTTGCGCCAGATGCGAAGTGTAGAAGCGCTGCTCGCTGACGCCTTGCGTCCTCGCGGCGGCGGCCACAGAGGTCTGATCAGCCGCGCGCAAGGTACGAACCATCTGGTCCTCAGTAAAACGGCTCTTCTTTATGGCTGCTCTCCGCTGGAGCCAATCTCTCAAGATTTAACTGGTCCGGAGAGCGGCCGACAGGTCAGTGGAGCGGCGTGGGACGAATTCGCCACGCGCACCTAGAGGGCGTGCTGCATCGATCGTTCGACGTCGTAGAGCAACTGATTGGCGATGCGGTCCGCCTCCGGGCGGGGCAGATACGGAACGGGCTGCTCACCGTGTGGCAGACAGATCACGAGCGTAGCGAGGTCGTGGCGGCGTTGATGCGGACTGGTGGTGACGCGCACCTGTTGACAGCGATCCAGATCGAATGTGACCCAGCTCTCCCCAAACAGCCCTTTGCGAACAGTCAGACGATCGCCCGCCAGCGCCCAGCCCCACTTCCGCCATCGCAGGTGTGTGGCGAGGGCCAGGACGGCCGTGATCGATGTCAGCACCAGTGCGGGCAGATACGCGGGCGTATCCCCCGCCCACGCCAGGAGAGCCGCTGGGGCGAGGAGCGGCGCGCACATGCCGATCCACAACCGTTCGCGAAAGCGCCGATCGATGCCCTCCAGGTCCGGAAGGGTCCAGGGCCGACCCGCCAGCGCGCCGGCTACAGCTGACAAGCGATCCCGGCCGATCCCTGGCACCAGGAATCGTCGATCGCTCGCTTCGGGCTGCAGCGTATTGCCCGAGCCGGTCTGATGCCCGACCGCATGCCAGCTGCGCACGAGCCGGCCCACGCCGGTCTGAACCAGCTCGAAGCTGTGCACCTTGGGCTTCGCTAGCGTCGTCTCCCGTGCGTCGAGCAGGCCAAAGCCGGCACGCAGGTGCTCGGGGTCCTCGGTCAGCACGTAGCCATGGAAGCGCACGATGGCGAGGATCCCGGACAGGGTCAGCAACGCCACGGCGATCACCATCACCACGGCAATCACGAGCAACGCAGCCAGCGGAGGCGCTTCGGCGAACTGGCCCGCCGCGATCACGCCGGTCTCGCTCAGGAACTCGACGGCCTCTTCGATGCGGTCCTGCACCTGGTCTCCGACGAGCGGGCCGACGACCGCAAGCAGAATCCATATCTGGTTCGATGTGAGTCCGTAGCAAAAGAGCGCCCCCGAACCCGGGCTGAACACGGCGCCGGTCCGAGGAGCGGGCGGTGCGTCCGCTTCTCGCGTTTCCCCTGGAGATCCGTCCGCCGCGGCGGCACCGGAGCGGGCGCCCCTTACAAGGTCGCGAAGCGCTCGTGCCTCCTCGCTCGTGATGCCCGGCAGACGCACTTCGGTCACCGCCGCACCGGGCGTCTCCAGCGCAACGCGCGTCAGCGAAAAGGGCCTGAGGTAGAGGGGTTGGCTGAAGCTGACATTCTGCACGCGCTCGAGGCGGACCTTGAGCTCGACCCGCTCGAACAGCCCCTGGCGAACCCGAACGGTTTCGTCATCCACGCGGTAGCGGAAGCGACGGTGGTAGACCAGCGCAATCAGGAGTCCGCCGAGCAGCACCAGCAGTGCGAGGCCGCTGAACTCGCGCCAACCCAGCGAGTCACTGATCGCGAAGCCGGTGCCGGCACCGGCAAAAGCCAGCGGGTTCTGACGCACGAACTGCTGGATACCGCTTACGTACAGCACCGCGATCGCCGTCGCCGGCAGTGCGCGCCAATCGGCGTCGACGTCATCCGGCGGGTTCATGTTCCCCCGTCAACTCCGCGAGCGAGGCTTTGTCGTCGCCGCCGACGTCGCGCAGCCTGATCTGCTCGACGAGGTGCTCCCGGAGCCGATCCGCGAGGTCGGTCGTCAGGCCGATTACGATCAGATCCGCGGTGCTCCCGCCGGCGGTGTAGAGCTTCAGCCGTGCCAGGTCGTGCGTTCGCTCCAGCGGACCGCTGCTGGTCTCCACGTGCTGGATGCGTGCGACCGGCAGTGCGGTCACCGTTCGCCACAGGATGCCCTCGCGCGCGATCAGATCGTGCGAGCGCAGGGCCCAGCCGCGATAGCCGGCGCCGAGCCAGCGATGGACCCCGACCAGCGTTGCCACGGATAGCAGCGTGCCCGCGACGAAGGCAACGACCGGCATCGGCACTTCGCGAACGAACAGCACAACGGTGGCCACCAGCAGGATCGGTACCCAGGTCGCGACCGCCGACAGCACGGTGTAGCGGCGGAAGGTGCAAGCCACCGGTTCAAACGCCACGTCCCGGTAGTCCTGCAGTTCGTCTGCCTGGACCGGGTCGTTCCGGAACATGCCTGGCGCAGCGTCGTTCATGGCGCAATGTTCACCCGAACGGACGCCGCGGTCACGTCGAACGGCACGGGGCGTGCCGAACCATCGACCGGGCTGCGGCCCGGGAGGACAGTCGTATGAGGCGATGCTCCGTCGCACTATGTGCCAGTCAGGCAGTGGGGGCTGAGCTTTTCGCGCCCGCTCAGATTTCCGTTTGCAAGTGAAGCGACATTGGATCCCCAGCAGGGATGAGCGACATAGGACGCCAAGCAGCGACATTGTCGAAAGGTAACGCTCATTGACCCGCCGCAAGCGGCATTGAACGCCCGGCAGCGACAGCGACATTGGACACCCAAACCGGCAACACCGGACACCTAGAACGCCCTCAATCAACTTCAGGTCCGTCGGCGTGCTTCAATGTCATCCGGTTCGCAGTGATCGATCCCCCAAGCGGGCAGATCGACGCGGCGTTGCTTCGCTGCCATCGGCTCTGCACGACACAAGAAAGACAACGCAGGTTTAGGCGGGATGATTGATCCGTGCAAGCGCGCCCTACCACGCGACTCCCGCGCCCTTGACCCAGCGCAGACCATTCCGCTCGGCAAGGCGGCAAAGCCCTTCCGGGGTGCCGACTGCAGATGCAAACGCTGTCTCGATTCGCTGCGCACGAACTCGCCAGTGGGCGGGAGAGCTACGATTGCGCGAGCGCGCAGGGGGGGCGCCCTTCGGGATGCGTTCCAAATTGCCCGCACACACCTGGCGCCCCGCTCAGTCTATCGATGCGACGCACAGCCCGACGCTGCACCCGAAGTCAGGCTTGGACTCGAGGCCGGCGAATCGGCCAAGGGGGCAGCTCCGAACTCTCTATTCCGGCCTGGAGCGCCCGGAGGCGCCGCTGGATGATGGTGTGATTGCTGTCGAATGATTCATCGGCGATCTCTGCGCGGATTGGGTTGAAATCTACGCAGGTCATCGCGGCCTAGAGAGCCCCATCATCCGGGGTCTTTGAAAATCTCAGCCCCCGCATGCGCATCTCGTCCACCGTGAGCCCATCGGGTTTGCGAGAGAGACGCCCAGCAACGCACCACCTCTTCGTCGGAGAAGTGCCGTGCGGTACCCGGATCGAGGTACAGCACGAGGTTGACCTGATAGCGCATTACGGACCCAGCGTAGAGGCCAACGGCGAAGCGCTGAGCGAGGGCGATCAGTCGCTGTTCGATCCAGTCGCGGCGACGATCGAAGTTGAGGCCTGAGACAGATAATCGCCGCAGAGTCAGGCTGCGGCGCACGCAGCGGCTGACGCAGTTGAGGAAGCCGGGCGCCTCTGGGTCGATCAGGTATGCGCCGGGGTAGCCCATTGGCGCAGGATCGCGCCAGGGCAGCTCGGAGGGCGATGGCAACTAGCTGGCGCGATCGTAAGCAATCTCGGAAAGCTAAATTTCGTGGGGTTTCGCGCTGATACGATCAACCAATGCGAAACGGGTGTCCCTTCGGGCCTGACGTTTACCCGGCGCGTGGTCCACAACTGCGTTTGATGACACAACCGTTGACGGAAGCCTACATGATTGCGATGGCTACACGGATTTCGGGGCGCTCCGCAGCGCTGGCGTGCGTGCTGCTCTCCGCGTCCTGCGCGGCGGGCAGCACGGCACTCTGTGATCAGTTTATTAACCATGAGCTCGGGATGCATGGCGCGCTGCTTCCGGACACGCCGGCATCACCCGCCGTGCGACGCGCAGTTTGTGCCGCGTCGGGCGTTGAACAGGCGCAGATCGGCGACCCTGACGCGACAATCAGCGAGATGATGGGACGGTACGAACCGCTGAAAGAGTCCATCGCCATGAGTCGACCGATACGGTGTGGCGCGGAGCGACAAATCGCTCTGGAGGCAGTTCAATACAGCCTTTACCGAGAACTAGATACAGCGCGTTATTGGTATTTGCGTACGCAGACCGACCACCTAGCGCTGGTGGATCTTGGTGCCTAAACGTCGACGTCACGATCCTGACGTTATCCCCGACGCCGAGAAAATGAGCCGCGGTCTGTACGGGCAGACGACGTTTCGAATTCGCCGTCGCGACTACACAAATCATGACGGCTCGGTCACGTTTACGGATGCTGCAGTTACCCCAGATGTGTTGAACTTCTACAGTGAGGAGAAGCAGGGTCGCATCGGCAGGGATCACCTGCTGAGCGAAGGCCGGATTTGCATGAACCTCGCCGAGCAACGTTTGCAGAGGCAATGTCCAGATGCGCTCGGACCGCCACAGCGAAGCCTTCCGCTGTATACCGGCCTCTCGGGTTTGCTTTACGTGCCGGCCACCGTTCTCGGTGTCGAGACACTCGCGATGTTCGATACTGGCGCCCTGTTTACGTCGATCATGGGGCGACTTGTGCCCCGTCGATAGCCAGGAACCAACATTTCACATCGATGGCAGCGGCGGAATTCAATCGAGCGACGCTACTTCATTTCTACTGGGCTCAGTCAGCTTCGGCAACGGACTCGACCTGCCGGAGACCGTCGTGAGCTGCACTCATGCTACTGCGGTGCCTCCCCGCGCCTATATCGGCATGACCACGATCAACCAGTTCACCGCCTTCGAGGTCAACCTGACCGAGCGACGCCTGCACATCTGGTGAGAGGCTGGTGCTGCACGAAAACAGGAGGCCGTGTACAGCCATATGGTTTACGCCGACCCACCCGGCGCACTAAGTCACCCATCCGGCTACTGGGCTGCCTAGAGTCGCCGCGATGCGGTGCTGCTAGTCCTCAGGCGCCACCTGTGCATCAAGGTGTATCGCATCCCTTAGAGGCGAATGCAGCGCGTGCTGAGAACTGGGATGGCGCAGAAGGGGGCCGAGCCCGCGCGGACGCGCGGGCTCTGGCGTGTCGCCGTCAGGAAACGGCGCCGAGGGAGGCGAAGGTCTTGCCTTCCTTCGCAAGCCGCTCGAGGAGCGGCGCCGGCGTCCAGAAGTCGCCGTACTTCTCCCGGAAGCCTTCTATCTTACTCAGCACGACGTCGAGGCCCATCTTGTCGGCCCAGAACATCGGTCCGCCAGTGACCTCGGGGAAGCCGTAGCCGTTGATGTAGACGATATCGATATCGCAGCTACGAATGGCGATCTTGTCTTCGAGGATGCGCGCGCCCTCGTTGACGAGGCCGAGGATGCAGCGATCCAGGACCTCCTCATCGTCGATCTCGTTGCGCTTGATGCCGAGTTCTGCGGACGTCTGCTCGACGATCGAAACCACTTCCGGATCCGGCTGACCGGCACGGCTGCCTTCCTGATAGATGTAGAAGCCGCGATTGGTCTTCTGCCCGAAGCGCTCCATCTCGCAGAGCTTGTCGGCGACCCGCGCCGTGATTGGCACGTCCTCCGGCGCAATGCCGGACAACTTGCGCGCGCGCCAGCCGAGATCGAGACCGACGAGGTCGTTCATCTGGAACGGCCCCATGGGCATGCCGAAGCCGCCGATGACCTTGTCGACCTGGTAGGGCGTCGCGCCCTGCAGGATCATCTCGCCCGCCTGGCGGGTGTAGCCGCCGAGCATGCGATTGCCGATGAATCCTGGAGCGTTGCCGGAGAGCACGGCGACCTTGCCGAGCGTCTTGCCGAGCTTCATGGACGTGGCGATGGTGCTCGCGCTCGTCTTCTCCCCGCGGACGACTTCGAGCAGGCGCATGACGTTCGCCGGGCTGAAGAAGTGCAGGCCGATGACGTCTTCCGGCCGGGAGGTGACGTCAGCCATGGCGTCGACATCGAGGCCCGAGGTGTTCGAGGCGATGATCGCGCCGGGCTTGCAGACCTTTTCGAACTCTTCGAAGACCTTCTTCTTGACGTCGAGGTTCTCGTAGACGGCCTCGATGACGACATCGGCCTGGCCGAGGTCGGCGTACTCGAGGGTCGTGGAAATGAGCGCGTAGCGCGCATCCGCCTTCTCCTGGCTGATGCGACCGCGCTTCACCATGCCGTCATAGTTACGCTTGATGACGGCCATGCCGCGGTCGATGGCCTCCTGATTCATCTCCAGGACCGTGACGGGGATACCGGCGTTGGCGAAGCACATGGTGATGCCGCCGCCCATGGTGCCGCAGCCGACCACGCCAGCGGTCTCGATGTTCTTCTGCTCCGTGTCGCGCGGCACGTCGGGGATCTTCGCGACCTCGCGCTCGGCGAAGAACAGGTGGATCAGGGCTTCGCGCTGCGGATGGTTCAGGCACTTGGCGAAGCACTCGCCCTCGACCTTCATGCCGGCATCGAAGTCGCCAGATTCCACGGCAGCTTCCACGCACTGGATGATCATTTCGGGGGCGAAACGGCCCCGCATGCGGCGCGCTGCGTTCTTGCGGGCCGCTTCGAAGATCTCGGGCTTGCCGCGATCCTGGGCGACGATGGATGCATCGTCACGGATGCGCTTCTTGCCCTTGCCTTCGGCGACGGCAGTGCGCGCCCAGTCGAGGGCGGCAGCAATGAAATCGTCGCCGTCGAGCACCTCATCCACGATGCCCAGGTCCTTGGCGACCGGTCCCGGAATCGGTTCACCGGAGAGGATGAAGCCGAGCGCTTTCTCTGCGCCAATGAGGCGCGGCAGGCGCTGCGTGCCGCCGGCGCCGGGCAGGAGTCCGAGCTTCACTTCCGGGAGGCCGACCGGTGCCTTCGGCGCGATGACGCGGTAGTCGGCGCAGAGTGCGACTTCCAGACCGCCACCGAATGCCGTGCCGTTGATCGCGGCGATCACGGGCTTCGGGGCGTTTTCCATCATGGTCAGGCACTCGTGGAGGCCAGGGCCCTTCGATGCGCCGCCGAACTCGCCGATGTCGGCGCCGGCAATGAACGCGCGGCCTTCCCCGTACATGACGATGGCCTTCACCGCGTCGTCCTCGATCGCGGCTTTGACGCCGTCGTGGAGGCCCTGGCGGACGCCGCTGGAAAGCGGGTTCACCGGCGGGTTGTCGATGCGGAGAACGGCCAGCTCGCCGTCGGTCGAGTAGTGGACGGTGCCTTTCAGTTCGCTCATGCGGCGTCTCTCTCCCGTGCTTTCGAGGTGTTGTCCGGGCCGGAAGTGCCGGCCGGGTGGGGGAGCGGAGCATACCGCAATCAATTCTTGCGGGGCTCAATCCAGGCGCGTGCGGTAGCGAGGGTCGAAGCTCGGGGGTGCGGCTCAAGGCGTCGATCGCGCTGGTCTCATAGCTGCAGCCCATCACGGGGGCGTAGCCGGTGCTCGTGAATTCGAGATCGTCCAGCTCCGAAGTTTTGGCGGTGAACCTGCCGGGTGTCCCGCGCGGGTCGATTGCCCGTCAGGTTCTGTCGACCGAAAGGCACTCCTTGTAAGGCGCGAGGGGCGCTGCGCGGACTGAGCTGTGAGATCTGATGCCGGTGGGCATTGCGTCGATCCATCCGAGCCACTTTAATGCGGGTGCATTGATCGTGGGGAGGGAAACCAATGACGCTCAAGCGCGCCCGCGCGTTCACCACCGCGCAGCCCGGTGAGGATCTTGCCGCCGTCGCTGTCCGATGCCTGCCGGATCAGACGCCCGAAGCTGCGCTGGAGGCCCTGCGCAGCTGGAATCTTCACCTGTTCGCGCGGCAGCCGAGCGGCATCGTGCTCGGCGCCGACGTGGTTTTTACGGAACCGCCGCTTCCTGCAGGCACCTGAGCTTGGCACCTGTCATCGAAGCTGCCCGCGTCGGGCCGGGCCACGACGGGCAGGCTGAACTGGTCGTGGCCTTGCGCCACGGCAACGGCGCACTCGACCATCTGACTCTGGATGCAGCCGCGACCGAGCGTTTGCTCACGCGCTGCGGGGTAGACGACATTGCGGCACTGGCCGGGCAGGACTGGCGCCATCTCATGTATGTACTGGAGCCGTCTTCGGAGGGACTTTGATCATGGATCTCATCATTCGCGGCGGTCGTATCGTTGACGGGTCGGGATTGCCCGCGTTCGTCGGTGATCTTGGCATCGAGCAGGGCATCATCCGTCAGGTAGGCGGCGCCATCCCCAATAGCGGTGACGTGCCGGAGATCGACGCTGCCGGCAAGGTCGTGAGCCCCGGTTTTATCGACCCGCACACCCACTTTGATGTGCAGCTGCTCTGGGATGGGCAGGCAAGGCCCGCGCTTGAGCACGGGGTCACCACCATCGTGCCGGGCAATTGCTCGCTGTCCCTCGCGCCGTTGAAGGCCGAGCACCGCGGGCGCCTGGTCGGCATGTTCCAGCAGATCGAGGAGATGCCCGACGCCGCCTTCAACGGCGCCTTCGACTGGACCTGGGAGTCCTTCGAGGGCTATCTCGACGCGCTGCGCGGCAAGCTTGCCGTAAACGTGGCGCCGCTTGCCGGTCACTCGGTGATCCGGTTATGGGCCATGGGCGAGGCCGCGGTAGAGCGCGCGGCGACGGCCGATGAACTCGCCGCCATGCAGAGCCTGCTGCGCCAGTGCCTGGAGGCGGGTGCTGTGGGCCTTTCCACTAGCTTCGTCGACGTTGATGAAAACCTGATGCCGGTGCCTTCGCGCTACGCGCACTTCGATGAGCTCGAGGCGCTGGCGGCCGTCCTCGGAGAGTTCGGCCGCGTTCTCCAGGTCGTGCCGGAGTTCTACGCCACCGACATCACGCTGGCCCGCGTCGATCAGCTCGCAGAGCTTTCGATCCGCTACGGTATCCCGACAACCTTTTCCCCGCTCTTCGACTCCGCGGCGACTCCGGACAACGTCGCGCGCGTCATGTCTCGCGTGCACGAGCAGATGGCGCGTGGCGCGCGGGTCTGGCCCCAGGTGCAGACGCGGCCGATCGATATCAGCTTCACGTTCGACCAGGCCTCGCTCATGTTTGCAGCGCTACCTGCCTGGTACATCACCATGCGCTTGCCCCACGAACAGAAAGTGGCTGCGTTTTCGAGCGAGGATCACGTGAAGGGTTTGCTCGAAGTTGCGGAGCCGGGCGGCAACGGCGCTCGCTGGGCGGCCATCCGCGTCCGTAGCGTCGAATGCGCAGAGCATGCCGAGCTCGTGGGACGCACGCTGGGTGAGATTGCGGACGAGCGCGGCAGCAGTCCGGCGCGCGTGATGATCGAACTTTCCCTTGCGAGTGATCTTCGGGCGAGCTTCCTCGCGGCGAATCTCGGGCACGACGATGTCGACCGGGTCGGACCGCTGCTTGCGGATCCGCACGTACACGTCGGTGCTTCGGACGGCGGGGCACACATCCAGTCGTTTTCCACCTACGGGGACACGGGCTACCTCTTCAGCGCGTTCGTTCGTGGCGCCTCCCATCTTTCGCTCGAGCATGCAGTCAAGAAAATCACTGCGGACCCCGCGCGCATCTGGGGCATTCGCGATCGCGGTCTGCTGCAGCCCGGACTTGCCGCGGACGTCACCATCTTCGACCCGGACACGATCGCCCGCGGCGACGAGGTCGCGGCCTACGACATGCCCGAGGGCGGCATGCGCTATGTTCGTGAATCGCGAGGTGTCGAGGCGGTGATCGTCGGCGGGGCGCTCGCGTGGTCGCGGGACGCTGGGTACACGGACGCGCGGCTCGGCCGCATGGTCAGCGGTTGAGGAGCACGGGGATGGGCGAGATCAGACACCGTATCGTCGACGCGCAAAGTGCGCGTATTCATCTGGCGGAGGCCGGTGAACCCGGGCGTCCCGTCGTGCTCATGATCCACGGATTCCCGGAGTCCTGGTATTCCTGGCGCTATCAGATGCCGGCGCTCGCCGCGGCGGGCTTTCACGCGGTCGCCATGGACGTTCGCGGCTACGGACGTTCGTCGAAGCCCACCGCCGTCGCGGACTACCGGATGGTGCAGAAGGTCGCGGATGTCGTCGGCGTCGTCGATGCGCTCGGTAGTGACGACGTCACGGTCGTGGGTCACGACTGGGGCGCGCCGATCGCATGGACGAGCGCGCTCCTGCGCCCGGATCTGTTCAAGGGCGTGGCGGGTCTTTCCGTGCCGTTTTCCTCGCCGCAGCGCGAGGTGCGTCCACTCACCGCCTTTCGCGCCATGGCCGGCGAGGAAATGTTCTACATCGACTACTTCCAGGAGGTCGGCCGCGCTGAAGCGGAGATCGAGACGGACGTCCGCTCCTGGATTCTCGGTTTCTACTGGTGCGCCTCGGGCGACATCGAGAACGGTCCCAACATCTCACTCGTGCCGCGCGACGGCACGCTACGCAGCAAGTACGTCTATCCGGATCAGATGCCAGCCTGGATGAGTGAGGCTGATCTCGACGTGTACACCCGCGAGTTCGAGTACTCGGGATTCTTCGGCCCGCTTTCGCGCTATCGCAACGTTGACCGGGACTTCGAGGATCTCGCAGCCTTTGCCGGCCAGCCGATCACGATCCCGGCCCTGTTCATAGGGGGGGAACGGGATGGTCCGACGGTGTGGGGGGGCGCCGCAATCGCGAAGTTTCCGGAGACGCTGCCCCGCCTGCACGCCTCGGAGATTCTGCCGGGCTGCGGGCACTGGGTTCAGCAGGAGCGTCCGGAAGAGACCAACCGACTCCTGCTCGACTTCCTGTCGGCGATTCACTGAGGACCATGCGATGACGGATCTGCCGAGATTGGGTCAGCGTGCAGTGGTCATCGGCGGCTCCCTTGCGGGCCTGCTGTCGGCGCGCGCCGTGGCGCCGCATTTTGACGAGGTCCTGGTGCTGGACCGTGCGGAGTTCGACGGCGCCGCGCAGCCGCGCATGAGTGCGCCCCAGACCTTTCATCTGCACGTGCTGCTCAAAGGCGGCGAGAACGCCATGGAAGCGCTTGTGCCCGGATTCCGGGACGCCATGGAAGGGAGCGGGTCAGTGACGCTGCACCCTGGCAGGGACTTTCACAGCGCCTCGGAGCTAGGCGTGGCGCGGAAGTTCGAAACCGAGATGCGGACCCATGGCCAGAGCCGCTGGCTCCTGGAGCACTGCTTGCGCCGCGAAGTGCTCGCCGCGACCCCCAATCTGGAGCTTCGCGGTGGCGTTACGGTGCGTGGTCTGCAGCACGATGCCGCCTGCAATACGGTTCAAGGGCTCGTGATCGAGTCGGATGGAGCCCGGAGCCCGCTCGACGCCGACTTCGTCGTCGACGCTTCGGGGCGGGGCGAGGGCGCGGTGCGCTGGTTCCGGGCACTCGGCCTTGCCGTGCCCGAGATCGAAGAGGTGAAGGTTGACTTCGGCTATGCAAGCACGGTGCTCCGACTCGCCGGAGATGCAGCCCGGAAGTGGAAAGGGATCGTCGTGGGTAATCTGCCGCGCGTCGGTGCACGCGGCGGCGTGATCATGCCGATCGAACCGGACGAACAGGGCCCGCGACACATCTGTTCTCTCGGCGGTCGTGCCGGCGACTATCCGCCGGACGATCGCGACGGCTTCATCGCATTCACGCAGGGCCTCCCTGATCCCGCGTTCCATGCGGCGCTCGAGGCCGCCGAGTTCCTCGCGCCCATCTCGCGCCTGATCTATCCGGCCAATCGCCTCCGTCACTACGAGCGCATGGGCGAGGCGCTGCCGGCGGGATTCGTGCCGGTGGGGGATGCGCTCTGCAGCTTCAATCCGACCTACGGACAGGGCATGAGCTCGTCGGCCCTGCAGGCTCGGACGCTTGCTGAAACGCTTGCCGTACGCAGCGCTGAGGACGATCTGCGTGTCCTCGTGCAGCGTCATCTGGATGCGGCCGCGGAGGTCGTGCGCACGCCCTGGCAGCAGGCCAACTTCAACGACTTTCTTTACCCGACGACCGAAGGCGATCGGGGCATGTTCTCCGAGGAAGAGATGCGCTATCGGTCGCAGGTGGGGATCGCCGCGCTCAAGGACGACCAGGTGCGCGAATTGTCCGGCGCCGTCCAGAACCTGCTCCTGCCCTTCGAGCGTCTGCTGGAGGACGACGTGCGCGAGCGCGTTGCTGCAGTGCTCGCGGCATGACGGGTACCGCACGCGTCGACGGCACCGTGGCTGCGGGCTTCGAACCCCTGCGCCGTCACTTCGAGGATGCGTTTCGCCGGGGCGAGGAGCAGCACGCTCAACTGTGCGTGTACGTCGACGGTGAGCGCGTCGTGGATCTCTGGGGCAGCGCCGATGCGCGCGCGGACTTCGGTCCGGACGCTCTCGTGAACATCTTCAGCAGCGGCAAGAGCCTGGAGGCGATCGCACTCGCGAGCCTCGTCTCCCGGGGATTGCTGGCGTACGACGCGCCGGTGGCTGCCTATTGGCCCGAGTACGGCACTCGGGGCAAGGAGGACACGCGCGTCTGCGACCTGATGCGCCACGAGGCGGGCCTCGCAGCCTTCGATCAGAGCCTCTCGCCCGGGGACCTGCTCACCGAGCAGCTCAAGCAGAACAGCGTCGGCCGCGTCATCGAAGGGCAGGCACCTCGCTATCGCGGCAACGGCGAGCGGCGGGAATACCACGCCGTGACGCGCGGCTGGATCGCCAACGAGTTGTTCCGCCGCGTCGATCCCGCGGGGCGCACGATCGGGGAATTCCTCCGCGAAGAGATCGCGGACGGCCTCGGGGCCGACGTTCACGTGGGCGTGCAGGAGGCGGACCTGTCTCGGGTCGCATCGGTGGCGCCCGTGCCGCAGGGGCGCTATCTGCTCGAACTCCTGAAGCCTCCGATGATCGATCGGGCCATCAAGCACGACGCGATCTCGCTCGCGGCGAACGTCCTGCCGCTCCTCGCGGGCTTCAAGCACCGCTCCACGGGCGATGCGCCGCCGCCCATCGAGGGCATGACCGACGTTCGCATCTTCAACGATGCGACCATGCGTCGCGGCGAGACGCCGTCGGCGGGTGCCCACGCGTCTGCCCGGGGCCTCGCGCGGCTCGCGGCGGCCATGTCGGCGCAGGGAAGGATCGGCGAGCACCGATTGATGAGCGCTGAGGCCTGGAACGCGCTGCACGCGGAACCCGTGCGGCGGCCCATGGGCATGGAAACCACCTTCACGCAGGGCGGCGTGGCGCGCTTCGGCCATCACTCGCGCGATCCTCATCGCATTGTCCGGGCCCTGAACCTCGGACGCGACGGCTACTACGGCTGGATGGGGCTCGGCGGATCCATCTTCCAGTGGCATCCGGAGCGACGCATAGGGTTCGGCTTCGTGCCGACGTCGCTGCACATCCCGGATTTCGTCAACGAGCGCGGCAAGGCCTATCAGGCACTGGCCGTAGACTGCGCGGCCCGCGCCGGATGAACGCGTAGGGCGCCACGAACGGCGCAGGAGGCGAGGCCTTCTTGGCCGGGTTCGCGTGGCTTCCGCGTATCGGGCCACCGCCCCCAGCAGCGCGAGATTCGCTGCGTCCCTGTGTTCCGCCACCGCGCTCGGCTTCAGGGGGCCCTTCGCGACCACCGGGGGCCTTTGCGCCGCTGAACGAACATGAGTGCCGAGCACGTCCGGCCAGTCCGTGCCGATGTGGTTTCGGCGCAGGCAGCCTGCGAAGATGGCAGGGCAGGTCGGACCACAGCCGGGGAGGGCAATCATGGTCTTCGACACGATCCTCGTGGAGGACGTCGACGGCGTTCGCGTCATCACCCTCAATCGTCCGGAACGCCTGAACGCCTGGACGTATCGCATGGGCGCGGAACTCTCCGAAGCCGTCACTGCGGGCAATGAGGACGACGCGGTCGAAGCGTTCGTCATCACCGGTGCCGGACGCGGCTTCTGCGCCGGCGCGGACGTTGCCGACGTGTTCGATGCACAGCAGTCCGGTGAATCGCGCGCCGAGGGCGGCGGTTCAGCGCGCGACTGGGTCGGGCTCGTACGCGCCTCCAAGCCCATGGTCGCCGCGATCAACGGCGCCGCGATCGGCGTCGGTCTCACCCAGGTGCTGCCCTTCGACACGCTCATCGCCGCCGCAGGCGCCAAGTTGTCCGTGCGCTTCATCCGCATGGGCCTGGTTCCCGAGCTCGCCAGCTCCCAGTTCCTGCTCCAGCGCGTCGGCTTCGGCGCGGCCAGCGATCTCATGCTCACGGGGCGCACGGTGCTGGCGGAAGAAGCGCTCGAACTCGGCCTCGTCGATCGCGTCGCCGCGCCCGATGCGCTCCTCGACGCCGCGATAGCGCAGGCCCGAGCCATGGGCTCGAACCCCCAGCAGGCGCTGCGCATGGTCAAGGAGTTGCTCACGGTGAATGCCAACGAGCCGGACCTCGCACGGGTGCAGCAGCGCGAACTGGCGGCACTCCAGGTCTGCTACACGTCACCGGAGCACAAGGAAGCCATCGCGGCATTCCTCGAGAAGCGCGAGCCCGACTTCCGCGCCGCCCGCGCGCGCGACTGAGACGGTAGAGGCAGGTCCACCGTGCCGCAGGCGCCGCTCTTCTCGTACTCCGCATCCGAGCTCTCGGCGCTCGTCTCCGCGCGTGAGGTGAGCTGCCTGGAGGTCATGGATGCGCACCTCGATCGGATCGCGGAACTCAATCCGATTCACAACGCGATCGTCGCGCAGCGCGATGGCGAGACGCTTCGGGACGAGGCGCGAGCGGCCGATCAGGCGCTCGCCAGAGGCGAGTACCGTGGTTGGCTGCACGGCCTTCCCCACGGCGTGAAGGACCTGGCCGATGCGGCAGGCATGAGGACCACGTTCGGTTCACCCTTGTTCGCGGACAACGTCGCCGAAAGCGACAGCCTGCACATCGGACGGATCCGGGCCGCAGGCGCGATCTTCGTCGGCAAGACCAACACGCCCGAGTTCGGCCTCGGCTCGCAGAGCTACAACCCGGTGTACGGGGTCACGCGGAATGCGCGGGATCCCGCCCTCACGGCGGGGGGCAGCAGCGGTGGCGCCGCCGTGGCACTGGCGACCGGCATGCTGCCCTCGGCCGACGGCAGCGACATGATGGGTTCGCTGCGCAATCCCGCCGCGTTCAACGGCATCGTCGGCTTACGGCCGAGCCAGGGGCGCGTGCCGTCCATTCCCACCGACGACGCCTTCTATCAGCAGCTGGCCGTGAACGGTCCGATGGGGCGCACGGTCGAGGATGTCGTGCGCATGCTGTGCACGATGGCCGGCCCGGATCCGCGGGAGGCGCTCGCCCGGCAGGACGCATTGCCGCCGCCCGAGGAGTTTCGCGCGCTCGAGCCTGCGGGCGTGCGTATCGGCTGGCTGGGCGATCTCGACGGCCATCTACCGATGGAAACGGGCGTGCTCGATGTCTGTTCTGAAGCCCTTGCGGCGCTCGAGGGTGCGGGTTGCTCCGTGGACGCTGCGCGGGCCGACTTCGATCCGACGCGCCTCTGGCGGACCTGGCTGACGCTGCGGCAGTTCGGGATCACCCGTTATCGAGCGCTCTACGACGACCCAGAAAAGCGTGCGTTGCTCAAACCTGAGCTCGTCTGGGAGATCGAGCAGGGCAGGGACCTGACGGCGTCTGATGTCGCGCGCGCCGGGGCCGAGCGGAATCGCTGGTTCGGCGCGCTGCTGGCGCTCTTCGAGCGCTTCGACGTCCTAGCGCTGCCCTCGGCCCAGGTGTTCCCCTTCGCGGCCGAGACGCACTGGCCCGAGCGCATCGGCCACGTCTCGATGGACACCTACCACCGCTGGATGGAGGTGGTGATTGGCGGCACGCTCGGCGGCCTCCCCGTGGTCAGCCTGCCTGCGGGGCGGGACGATCACGGACGGGAAATGGGCATCCAGTTCATGGGCCCGCCGGGGCAGGATCGACGGGTGCTGGAGTTTGCGCTCGCCTACGAGCGGGTGCGGCCTTGGCCGGCACGGCCGGAGTAAGGACATTCATGGCCCGGTCGGCCGCCGGAGGGACGCCGGCGCGCGGGAGCTCAGGCCGCGCACCGCTGGAAGCGGTCGCCTGAACGATTCACTCCTTCGCGACGTCGCTCGCGAAGCTCGCGGCGTTGGCCGCCCCGAAGGCGTCGTCCTCCTCCGTGACCCAGAAGGCCGGGCGCGCAGCGGGGATGGTGATCGCCTTGTTCACCATCGGACGCGCTTCCATCCGTTCGAACCAGGCCGAGAGGCCGTCGAGCCCGTCGATGGACACCTTCGCCCATGCCCAGGCTCGGGCCCAGGGATAGGTCGCCATGTCGGCGATCGTGTACGCATCGGCCGCGAGCCAGTCGTGTGCACGCAGGCGCGTGTCGAGCACCTCGAGGAGCCGCCGGCTCTCGTCGACGTAGCGCTGGATGGCGAAGGGGTGTTCCTCGCCGTTCGGGGCCGCGATGCGCTGGAAGTACATTGCCTGGCCCATCATCGGACCGACGCCGGCCATCTGGAACATCAGCCACTGCAGGGTCTCGGACCGACCGTTCGCGTCTTCGGGCAGGAAACGACCGTACTTCTCCGCGAGATACCAGAGGATGGCGCCGCTCTCGAACACGGCGAAGTCGTCGTTCGACCGGTCGACGAGGGTTGGAATGCGGCCATTGGGATTGAGCTTCAGGTAGTCCGGGGCCTTCTGCTCGCGCTTGGCGAAATCGATGAACGTGAGGTCGTAGGGGAGGCCGGCTTCCTCGAGGAAGAGGACGGGCTTGTATCCGTTCATGGTTGCGGCGGTGTAGAGGTGGAGGTCGTGCGCGGGCATGGCTGCGGCTCTCGAATGGGGGAGCCGGCAATCTAGGGTGCGCGCGTACGATCATCAACCAGTATACTTTTGGTAACCTAAGCCTCGGCGCAGGGAGGAAAGCGCTTCATGGATGCACGCATCTTCGAGGATGCGGCGGGTCGCCGCCGTGTCGAGGCGCCGTGCCTCGAGCCCTGCCCGATCGAGCGCGGCATGCGCATCATCGGCGGCAAGTGGACGGGATCGATCCTCTGGCATCTGCAGGACGCACCTGTTCGCTTCAACGATCTCGCGCGCATGATCGGCGGCGCGAGCAAGAAGATGATCACGGAGCGATTGCGGCATCTGGAGGCACACGGTCTGGTGCGCCGGGAGGTGATCGACAGCTCGCCGGTGTCGGTGCAGTACTCGATCACGCCACTCGGCGCCACGGCGCTCGGCTGCCTGGATGCACTCCGGGCATGGAGTGAGTCACTGCCCGAGGACCTCGAAACGGACGGAACAGGAGCAGGGCGATGAGTGCGGAGCCGGAAGGCGAGGTCCTCTTGCGGACGATCGCCATGCCAGCGGATACGAATTCCAACGGCGACATCTTCGGTGGCTGGATCATGGCGCAGATGGACAGCGCTGGCGGCATGCTCGCGAAGGAGATCGCCGGCGGCCGGGTCGCGACGGTGGCCGCGGATGCCTTCAAGTTCATCCGCCCCGTGAGCGTCGGCGACACGGTGTCCTGCTACGGGCGCGTGGAGCGGTACGGCAACACCTCTCTTTGCATTGCCCTCGAGGTCTGGGTGTGACGACCCGTGCATTCGAGCAAGGGCGACGAGCGCCACTTCCTCGTGACGCGGGCCGAGTTCACCTATGTCGCCATCGACGAGCAGGGCGCGAAGCGCGTCTACGAGAAGCCGGCCTGAACGAGGCCCGAAAACGAAAACGGCGCCTTTCGGCGCCGTTCTCATCTCTCTGATCAGTGCATGGGTGGCTCTGGATCTTCGGGCCACTCGTCCAGCACCGGGCTCGGTCCGATGCTCTTGCCCTGGAGATGATCCGCGAGCTGTTCGCGGAGGCTCGCCAGGACGTGGCTCATCGCGTCGATCGTCTGCTCGACTTCGTCGAGTGCTTCGAGCAGGGATTCCTCTTCGGCGGTCAGTCCTCCAGTGGTCTCGGGTGCGAGTTCACCATCCAGCTTGGTCTGCGACACGGTCGGCTCCCTTGCGTACGGGCTACGCCCCCTCTGGCGATACGGATGTTCGCCTCGGGGCGTTCGATCTGATCGCACGGCGGCGCCCGGACGGCCATGCATTGGTGCCTAGGTCAGCGGGGTCAGTCCCAGCTCAACGCGCCTCCCACCTGGTACTCGGTGACGCGCGTCTCGAAGAAGTTCTTCTCCTTCTTCAGGTCCATGATTTCGCTCATCCAGGGGAACGGGTTGTTCGCGCCCGGGAACTGTTCCGGCAGGCCGATCTGAGCGAGGCGGCGATTGGCGATGAACTGGAGGTACTCCTCCATCATCGCTGCGTTCATGCCGAGAACGCCGCGGGGCATGGTGTCGCGGGCGTATTCGATCTCGAGCTGCGTGCCCTCGAGGATCATCTGCATCGCCGTACGCTGCATGTCCTCGTCCCAGAGATCCGGATTCTCGATCTTGATCTGGTTGATCACATCGATGCCGAAGTTCACGTGCATGGACTCGTCGCGGAGGATGTACTGGAATTGCTCTGCGGTGCCGGTCATCTTGTTGCGGCGACCCATGGACAAAATCTGCGTGAAACCGCAGTAGAAGAAGATGCCCTCGAGCACGCAGTAGAACGCGATCAGGTTGCGCAGGAGTTCCTTGTCGGACTCGGTCGTGCCGGTCGCGAAGGTCGGATCGGAGATCCCCTGCGTGAACTTCAGACCCCAGCTCGCCTTGCGGGCGACGCAGGGAATCTCGTGATACATGTTGAAGATCTCGCCCTCGTCCATGCCCAGCGACTCGATGCAGTACTGGTAGGCGTGGGTGTGGATCGCTTCCTCGAAGGCCTGGCGCAGCAGGTACTGGCGGCACTCCGGGTTCGTGATGAGGCGATAGATCGCCAGCACGAGGTTGTTGGCGACGAGCGAATCGGCGGTCGAAAAGAAGCCGAGTGAACGCTTGACGATGACCCGCTCGTCCGCGGTCAGTCCGTCCTCGGACTTCCACAGAGCGATGTCCGCGTTCATGTTCACTTCCTGCGGCATCCAGTGGTTGGCGCAGCCGTCGATGTACTTCTGCCAGGCCCAGTCGTACTTGAAGGGCACAAGCTGGTTGAGGTCGGCGCGCGCATTGATCATGCGCTTCTTGTCGACCGTCACGCGCTCGTAGGCCTCGCCGGTCTTGTCCGTGCCGTCGTCGAGAGCCGCAAGCGCAGCGCGCGCGGCTTCCATCGAATCGGCGGGTACCTCTGCCACCGCTGGCTGAGGCGCGGCCGGCTGAGGCGTGGCCGGCAGTGGCCTGATCGTCTCCGCCACTGCAGGTGTGGCTACCGTCGTGGCCGGTTCTTGTACGGCCGGTTCTTGTACGGCCGGTTGCGGTACGGCCGGCTGCGGCGCTGCTTCACGCATCGGTGCCGGCGGCGGTGCCGCCACATCCTCGTTGTAATCGTCCCAGCTCAGCACGGTGCTGATCTCCTGTAGATGGTCTTCATGAGCCCGTTGCCATGCCCGTTCTGCTGCCTCATTGGCAGGCTTCGCAATCCGGATCGTCGAGTGAGCAGGCGGCCGGTACTGGCGCGGCCTCGCTGTCTTCGATTGCCGGCGGCGCCGCCACTACGGGCTCATTGGCCGGCGCTGCAGCGCTGGCCACCGCATTCAGCTTGCCTTGCGTGACGGTCGACTTCTCGGTGCTCGTCGCAGACAGCGCGCGCAGGTAATAGGTCGTCTTCAGGCCCGAAAGCCACGCCATCTTGTAGGTGATGTCCAGCTTCTTGCCTGACGCACCCGCTATGTAAAGGTTCAGGGACTGAGCCTGGTCGAGCCACTTCTGGCGGCGTGAGGCGGCCTCGACGATCCACCGCGGCTCGACCTCGAATGCCGTTGCATAGAGTGCCTTCAGGTCCTCCGGGATGCGGTCGATCTCCTGAACGCTACCGTCGAAGTACTTGAGGTCGTTGACCATGACCTTGTCCCAGAGCCCCCGCGCCTTGAGGTCGTGCACGAGATAGGGGTTCACCACAGTGAACTCGCCCGACAGGTTCGATTTCACATAAAGGTTCTGATAAGTCGGTTCGATCGACTGCGAGACGCCCGTGATGTTCGCGATGGTCGCCGTCGGCGCGATGGCCATGACGTTCGAGTTGCGCATGCCTTGAGTCTTCACGACCTTGCGAAGGCCGTCCCAGTCGAGCGTGGAGGACTCGTCCATGCGCAGATAATCAGCGCCTCGCTGTTCGCGGAGGATCTGGATCGAGTCGATCGGCATGATGCCTTGGCTCCAAAGAGAGCCCTCGTAGGAGCCGTAGCGGCCACGTTCGACCGCAAGGCGGCTGGAGGCCTGGATTGCGTAGTAGCTGATCGCTTCCATTGACCGGTCTGCAAAGTCGACGGCCTCAGCGCTGCCGTAGGCGATGCGCTGCTCGTAGAGCGCGTCCTGAAAGCCCATGAGACCGAGGCCGACCGGTCGGTGCTTCAGGTTCGAATTCTTTGCCGTATCGACCGAGTAGTAGTTGATGTCGATAACGTTATCGAGCATCCGGACGGCCGTCGTGATGGTGCGCTCGAGTTTTTCCAGGTCGAGGCCGCTCTTGCCCGTATGGCGGGCGAGGTTTACGGAGCCGAGATTGCATACGGCAATCTCGTCACGCGCCGAGGTGTTCAGCGTGATTTCCGTGCACAGGTTCGAGCTGTGGATCACGCCGATGTGCTGCTGCGGAGAGCGCAGATTGCAGCTGTCCTTGAAGGTGATCCAGGGATGACCTGTTTCGAACAGCATTGACAGCATCTTGCGCCAGAGATCAGCGGCCTTGACGCGCTTGAATAGCGCCATCGTGCCCGTCTCTGTCATCCGCTCGTAAGCCGTGTACTTCTCCTCGAAGGCCGCTCCGGTCAGGTCATGCAGGTCCGGCGTGTCGGCCGGCGAGAAGAGCGTCCAGTCGGCGTCATCCATCACGCGCTTCATGAACAGGTCGGGCACCCAATTGGCCGTGTTCATGTCGTGCGTGCGGCGGCGGTCATCACCGGTGTTCTTGCGCAGCTCGAGAAATTCCTCGATGTCGAGGTGCCAGGTCTCGAGGTAGGCACAGACCGCGCCTTTGCGCTTGCCGCCCTGATTCACCGCCACGGCTGTGTCGTTAACGACCTTGAGAAAGGGTACGACGCCCTGCGACTTCCCGTTCGTACCCTTGATGTAGGAGCCGAGGGCGCGGACTGGCGTCCAATCGTTGCCGAGTCCGCCGGCGAACTTCGACAACATGGCATTGTCATGGATCGCGCCGTAGATGCCGTCGAGGTCGTCTGGAACCGTCGTCAGGTAGCAAGAGGAAAGCTGCGGACGGAGCGTGCCTGCGTTGAACAGGGTCGGGGTGGAGCTCATGTAGTCGAAGCTGGAAAGCAGCTCGTAGAACTCGATTGCTCGAGCCTCGCGGTCGTCCTCGTCGATGGCGAGGCCCATGGCCACCCGCATGAAGAAGCACTGCGGCAGCTCCAGGCGAACGTCATTCGAATGGAGGAAATAGCGGTCGTAGAGCGTCTGCAGGCCGAGATAGGTGAATTGCAGATCGCACTCCGGGCGCAGGGCGGCGCCCAGGCGCGCCAGGTCGTATTCCTCCAGCCGCGGATCCAGCAGTTCCAGCTCGGCGCCGCGAGCGACATATTCCGGGAAGCACTTGGCGTAGACGGTTGCCATCTGCGCTTGCGTTGCGGAGTAGTCACCGTTGACCGCTTCGTCGCGCTGCACGCCGAGGAAGGTAAGCGCTTCGCGACGCAGTCCGTCGAGCAAAAGACGCGAGGTCGCGAACGTGTAATTCGGCTCCTCCTCCACGAGGGTCCTCGCGCTCATGACAAGCGAGGTGTCGACATCTTCCTGAGAGATGCCGTCGTACATGTTCTTCAGGGTTTCATCGAGAATCCGCTGCGCTTCGACGCCCTCAAGCCCGGCACATGCCTCTTCTACGAGCGTCGCGATCCGTGCGAGGTCGAGCGGGGCCACAGTGCCATCGTCGAGCGTGACGTTGATCCGCGCGCTCTCCGGTACCTCGATGTGGCTCGCAGCTTCGTCTGCTACTCGTGCCCGCGCACGCTCTTCCCTGTAGAGAACGTACGACCGCGCGACCTTGTGCTCCCCGGTCCGCATCAGGACCAGCTCTACCTGGTCCTGGATTTCCTCGATGTGAATCGTGCCGCCTGAAGGCATGCGGCGCTCGAAGGTCGCGGTGACCTGTTCGGCATTGCGCGCGATGAGTTCGCGGATTCGTGAGGATGCTGCTGCGGTGCCGCCTTCCACAGCGAGAAATGCCTTGGTGATGGCAACAGCTATCTTGCTCTCGTCGTAGGGCACGACGGTGCCATTGCGCTTGATCACGCGAACCTGCCCGGGCGCGGTCGCTTCCAGCGTCGAGCGGGCGGTGCCGACGGTACTTGCCGCCGAGGCTGTGGGTACCGCCGGTTGCGTGGTCGGGTTCGTATCGGTCTGCATCGTGCCCAGTGCCCCCAAGGGTGCGCGGCGCCTGCACGGCGCTCAGCGAGTGTTCGTCTCTGTTCCCTGTGGGGTTGACCACCAGATATTGTGGTTGACCCCGTCAGCCTGCTCTGTCCCGCGAAGTCTTGCGGCTGGTGCCGCACCCCTTCGGCCGGACCTTCCCTAAGCTTTCTGTCCCTCGCGCTCTCTGTGCTCGCGCGGTCCTTTCATCGCCTAACAGCGCCCGCCCGCTGCGATTGTGAGCGGTTCAGAACCGCTCCGTTGACGCTCACGTGGGCAAGCGGCGATGTCCGTTGGTCGACCAATGTAGACCCAAGATATAGGGGGGTGCAAGGGTAGGGGGCCCAGATATCGGTTCGAGGGACAGGCGGCTATCCGTATTGCTGCGCGGAAGTTGAATCCCCTGTGGAGAAGCTGTGGACGAATGCCAGCGGACACCCTGACCACGCGAGCAAGGCTCGCTGCAACGCCGCACCCTAGGGGCGCTGACCGCGAGCGGGGGGCATCCCGCGAGGGAGAAGGAAAGTCGCTGGGCTAGGCCCTAATCTCGCTCCGCCCCTACATCTTGTGTCTGCGCTCGGAGCCTTCCTAGCGTTCCCCTGCGCGCTTACCATCCCGTGACGCATGCACCGGGAGCGCCTTATGACCAAGCCCATCCTGGCCCTCGACCAGGGCACTTCGAGTTCGCGGGCCATTGTTTTCGAGCCCGACGGCTCGATCCGCGCCGTCGCGCAGACCGAGTTCGCGCAGCATTATGCGAGGCCGGGCTGGGTGGAGCACGATCCTTCTGAAATCTGGTCCACCTCCCTCCAGATGGCGCAAAAGGCCATCGCTGAGGCAGGCCTGGCGGCAGCGGACCTCGCCGGAATCGGCATCACGAACCAGCGTGAAACGATCATGCTCTGGGATCGGGCAACCGGCGAGCCGATTCACCGCGCCATCGTCTGGCAGGACAGGCGCACAGCCCATCTCTGCGAGCGCTTGCGGGCGAAAGGCATTGAAGAGGAAGTTCGGCAGCGAACCGGGCTGCTGCTTGACCCGTACTTCTCCGGGACCAAGCTGGCGTGGCTCCTCGACCAGGTGCCGCAGGCGCGCCTCCGCGCCGAGCGTGGTGAGCTCGCCTGCGGGACGATCGACAGCTGGCTCGTGTGGAAGCTCACGGATGGGCGCGTTCACATCACGGACGCGACCAACGCCAGCCGCACGCTGCTCTACGACATCGTGTCCGGGGATTGGTCGGATGCTTTGCTCGACACCTTCAAGGTGCCGCGCGCGGTCCTGCCCGAAGTGGTGGACTCATCCGGCGTGGTTGGAGAGTCGAGCTCGGCGCTGCTCGGCGCCGCCCTGCCCATCGCTGGCATCGCCGGCGATCAGCAATCCGCGCTCTTCGGCCAGGCCTGCCTTGCCGCTGGTGGGTCCAAGAGCACCTACGGCACCGGATGCTTTGCCATGACCCATACCGGCCATGAGCGGGTGTACTCCGAAAATCGCCTGCTCACGACGGTAGCGGCGCGCCTTGAGGGCAGGGACAGCTATGCCATCGAAGGCAGCATCTTTGTCGCGGGCGCCGCGGTGAAATGGCTTCGTGACAAGCTAGGCGTGGTTGCGACGGCGGCTGAGACAGAAGCCATGGCGCGCAGGATCGGGGGCGATACGGGTGGCGTCTACGTGGTGCCAGCCTTTGCCGGGCTGGGTGCTCCCTGGTGGGATGCGGACGCGCGCGGTGTGATCTGCGGCCTCACGCTTGATACTGGCGTTGAAGAGATTGTCACGGCCATGCTCCGATCGGTTGCCTACCAGACCCGAGATCTCATGGATGCGATGACCGCGGATGGTGCGCGCCCGGACGTGCTTCGGGTGGACGGCGGCATGGTTGTGAATGATTGGCTGTGCCAGACGCTTGCAGACGTGCTCGAGGTGCCGATCGAGCGCCCGGTCGTGACGGAAACCACTGCCCTGGGGGCGGCTTATCTAGCGGGCCTGGCGACGGGCGTATACGGCTCCGTGGGCGAAGTAGGTGCGGGCTGGTCCTGTGAACGGCGTTTTGAACCGGCCCTCGACGCCGCGGCCCTTGCAGAAGAACTCGAAGGTTGGCGTGCAGCCGTGGCTCGAGCGCGCACGCCGGCGGAGTAATTGCCCCCCGATGCGCACTCAGGGTCGAAATGAAGGGCTGAAGCCTCTTAGAATCTGAGCCTGTCCGAAGAAGCTGGGCACGGACGCCCCAGGCAAGCCGAAGCGCTCACGGTCGATCGTCCGAGGTCGCGGGGTTGCAGGAGCTGACGGCAACACGAAGTGGGCTGTCAGGCGTGGAGTGTCGAGCGTCATCACTACAACATCAGGTGGCTTTACGCCCGGGTGCGTGCGGCCACTCGTCATGGTCGCCAGTCAGGTCGCCAGCGCCGAGCCCGGTCGCACAACGTGCCGTCGGGCGGGCTCTTGGGGCGAATCGCCAGGCAGCGTCCTATTTCATCTAGACGACACTGCTCGCGCGATGCACCGCGCTCTGGCGCCGGCGTTTGGCGCCGGTGATACGCCCTGTGCTGCAGTCCGCTCTCGTCGCGAATCTCGCCGCGCCAGCACTGCAATCGGCACGAGTCCCGGAGTCATTGCGCCCTTCAGCGGGGGGGGGCGATGGGCTCGGTAGCGGACCGCGGCGATTCCCGGATTACCATCGAGCTCGACGCCGTTGCTCAGTTTCAAGGGGGGCGCAGCTGGCCCTGTGTGATTCGTGACTTCTGCGGCGACGGCATGCTGCTGGAAGGAGCGACGACGGAGGGCTCGCACATTAGCACGCAGGTAGAGGATGAGGTTCTCGTCCTCTTCTCTGTGCCGGTCGGAGGCCAAGACAGTCAGACCTATCGTCTGACAGCCGTTGTCAAACGCGCGACGGACAACGCCCTTGGTGTTCACCTGCGAGGCGGCATGGCTCCGGGTGCGTTCCGTGCTCTGAAAGACCACGCCCGCAAGCAAGGAGCGCCCGGTCCTCAGAACGGTGCGAATGACGGAGCGGTGGACGCCGGCCGCCGGCGCATCGACCAGGCAGTGAGCAACGATGTCGTCGCTCGGGTGCACCGGCTTGCGGCGCGCGCGCTGCCGTCTCTGTACAAGGCTTTCTTTGATCGCGCGGCGGAAGAACTGATCGTGCTCGCGCGCGATGCGGGCTCCAACGCCCGCCAGAGCGCGCTCCTCGAAGCGCTCAACGTGGTCGAGGCTGGCGCTAAGGAGGTGACACGAGCGGCGGGCAGCCAGGTGCTCGACCATATCGCGAATCCTCGGACGCGCTCGATCCTGGTCGACAAGCGGAAGAAGGGTGAAGAGGCCGACGCAGCCGATGCGCTGACGCTTGTCGACACGAACGCTTTTGAAGATTGGCTTGCGGTTGCGGACATCATCGCCAAGGCGGAAGACCGGTTCGTCGATGATCTGACGACGCTCTGCGCTCAGATGGGCATGCTGCGAGCGCGCTGGGCAGAGAGGGAGATGATGCCCCTCGGCCCCGCAGTGCTGGCGGCGACCTTTGACGATGCCATACAGGCCCTGGAGCTCGATCGAGAGATTCGCCGCTTGTTCTGCGGCATTTTTCGAGAGTCGCTCGTCTTGTTTCTGCGCAGGCTGATCCCGGCGCTGCAGAAGCTTCTTGACGACTGCGGAGCCCTGCCGCGCACCGAGGAACTCAGCGATCAGGCCTGGCGGACCGCTGGGGCGGGCGTGCCGGCAAGCCACCCGCGTCGGCGTCCGGAGGGTAAGCAGCCCTCTGATGCGGTCGACCGGGCGGCGCGCGCTGGACCTGGCATTACGCAAGAAACTGCCGCCTTCAATCCGAATGAGACAGGCGGATGGGGGCCTGGGCAGGTCTCGCCGGCCCGGAGTGCGCCTCCCACGACGCGGGAAGCTGGCTATATTGTTCCGGCGGCTGTTGACGCCGTTGAATCCGGTGCCGACACACCTGTAGGGGCCATGCTCAGCGCCGCCCGGACCTTGATGCACTTCAGGCGCGATCTGGCAGCGAGCGATGATCTCCCCGGAGAAATGCCACTTGCGCGCGAGGCGCCGTCGGCGTCCGGCAATCTGTACAGCGCCGATGAGGTTCGCGCAGCGCTCACGCAGTTGCGTAGCGGCCCCGCGTTGCAGTCCTCGGCGGACTTCGGCGTCCAGCGCCGTCTTGCCGAGGTGCTCCCGGAGGGCACGTACGGCCGGCAAGTCGCGCCTGATGCACACGATGCGCTCGAAATGGTGGACGGTCTGTTCGACTCCATCCGCAGCGACGCGTTCATGCCGGAATCGTTGAAACCCTGGCTTGGCGATCTGGAGGCGATCTATGGGCAGCTAGCCACCCAGAAGGCCGACTTCCCCAATACTACGCAGGCCCGGCTGAGTCCGGCGCTGCATCTTCTCAACGAGCTTGCTGAGCTGGCGGGCTTTGCGGATGCGGGCGAAGGTCTCGATCCGGCGCTCCGCGATCAGGTGGACAGCGTGATGGCTGGGGTGCGCGGCGAGTTTGACGGCGACGAGGCCGTATTCGAGCGCGCGGTTGAAGTGATTCGGCCGATCCTTGATCGCCAGCGGCGCACCTTCGACGGCAACCTGCGCCGCGTAGTGCGCCAGTCCGAGGGTTCCAGTCGCCTGCTGGAGGCGCGCTGCGCAGTTGTTGATGCGGTGGCCGAGCGGCTGGGCGGACGTGATGTGCCAAAGGTGGTTGTGCGCCTCCTCAACCCCGGCTGGCGAAACCTGCTCGTGCACACACACCTTCGACACGGCCCGGGAAGCTCGGAGTTCCTGCGTCAGCTCGTGCTCGTGGACGAGCTCATTGAACACTTCGACACCGGGAACGGTGACGCCGATGGACTGATCGAGGAGATCGCAGATGGGCTCAAGGAGATTGCCTACGAGCCGGGTCGCCGCAGCCAGCTGTTGTCGGCCCTTCGCGACGCTCTAGGTCAAACGATCGTTGACCGGATTCACGTCGGCGAGGGTCGCGCCGCGGAGGTGCTCGGCCTCCAGCACGCGCTTGCGGAGGCCGAATCTGAGCAGGAAACCGACGCCAACGCCAGCGCGACGAACGCGGAATGGAATCGCTGCCTCGGTATCGCACGGGCGCTTGAAGTCGGCACCTGGGTACGCCTGGGTGATGACGCTGGTCGCTCGCACATCCTGATGGTGGCATGGATCGGTGGTGACCATGCGGCGTTCACGCTTGTGAACCGCAAGGGTGTGAAGGTTCTAGATATGAGTCTGCGCGAGGTGGTGCAGAGCCTTGTCGACGATGCGATCGAGATCCTGGGTGATCACGGCACCCCGCTCGTCGAACGAGCATCGCAGCACATGCTGCAGAAAATGCATAACCAGCTCGCCTATCAGGCAATGCACGATGCACTCACCGGGCTCATCAATCGAAAGGAGTTCGAGCGGGTCGTGGCGGCAGCGGTTCGCGCCAGGCGCGCTGATCAATGCCATGGCCTCCTGGTCTTCATGGATCTGGATCAGTTCAAGGTCATCAATAACACCTGCGGCCACGATGCCGGTGACGAGCTGCTGCGCACGCTCGTTCCAAGCCTGCGCCAGGAACTTCTTGCGGTGCATGGCCAGCTTGCCCGTCTGGGCGGCGATGAGTTCGGCATCCTGGTGGAGCAATGCGACGGAGCTCAGGCGCAGGCGGTGACGGATGGCCTGCTCAGGTCAGTGCGTGAATTCAGCTTCGACTGGAAAGGGCAGCGCTATGCGCTGACGGCCTCTCTTGGGTGCGTTCCCTTCGGCGATGACGGTCGCGATGCCGTCGATCTGCTCAAGCAGGCCGACGCGGCCTGCTACGCGGCAAAGGATGCCGGCCGTAATCGTGTGCAAGTGTTCCAGATCGATGACGAGCAGATGGCCGAGCGGCGCGGCGTGATGGAATGGGTGGCCCGCGTTGATCAGGTGCTTCGCGAAGGCCGAATCCGGCTCACCGCTCAGAAGATTGCGCCTCTTGGAGGTCGAGCCGGCGCAAAGCCGCACTACGAGATCCTGATGACGGTATTGAACGAGCGGGGTGAACCCATGCCCCCGGTTGATTTCATTGCCGCCGCAGAGGGTTACGACCGAATGCCGGCCGTGGATCGCTGGGTCGTCGAGCATGCGCTCCGGTGGATGTCGGCCAATCTCGAGCACATGGACCGAGTACACGGCTTTTCGATCAATCTCTCCGGGAGGTCCTTGAACGATCCGGACTTTCGTTCTTTCGTGGTCAAGCAGCTTGAGCTGACACGGGTGCCGACGGAAAAGGTGACCTTCGAGATCACGGAAACGGCGGCGTTTTCCAGCGTGGACGCCGCGAACCGCTTCATCACGCATCTGAAGAATCTCGGTTGCACGTTCTCCCTCGATGACTTCGGCACCGGCCTCGCTTCGTACAGCTACCTGCGTAATCTCAACGTCGATTACGTGAAGATCGACGGAATGTTCGTCAGGGATCTGATCGACAATCCTGCGGACTATGCGGTCGTGAAGTCCGTCACCGAAATCGCTCGCTTCATGGGCAAGCAAACAATCGCGGAGTGCGTCGAAACGAAGCAGATCCTCGAAGCGCTACGCGAGATCGGCGTTGATTATGTACAGGGGTGGGGCGTCGAGCGGGCGAAGCCCCTCGACGAGATTTTCTGATCCCTAGCCGCCATGCGCGCCGGGTCTCCTTGTCCCGGCGCACAGTGCACCCGCGTGTTCAGCCCAGCAGGAATTCCAGCAGGGCCTTCTGTGAATGCAGGCGATTCCCTGCCTCCTGCCAGACGACAGCGCGCGGGTCCTCAAGCAGGTCCTCGGAGATTTCCTGGCTGCGATGGGCCGGGAGGCAGTGCATGAAGAGCACGTCGCCGTGAGCAAGATCGAGCAGACGCTGATCGACCTGGAAGCCCTGAAAGCGCCGGAATCGAAGCAGCTGCTGATCTTCGTGGCCCATGGAGGCCCAGACATCCGTGATCACGAGATCCGCACCCGCGACAGCCTCGTTCGGATCATTGGTGAGCGAAGTGTGCGTGCCGTATTGCTCGATGAGCTCAGGCTTTGGCTCGAAGCCCTCCGGTGTTGCGATCGCCAACTCGTAGCCGAACACTTCCGAGGCGATGAGATAGCTCTGACACATGTTGTGGCCGTCTCCCACGAAGGCCACCTTGCGGCCCCCGATCGGCCCGCGCAGTTCGTAATAGGTCTGCATGTCCGCGAGCATCTGGCACGGGTGCTGGATCGACGACATGGCGTTGATGACGGGGATGCTCGCGGCGTGCGCAAACGCTTCGATCTTTTCCTGATCGGGCGTCCGAATCATGACCACGTCGACCATCTCCGACAGAACGCGCGCAGCGTCCTCCACCAGCTCGCCGCGCCCGAGCTGGGTGTCCGCTTCGGACAGGAAGAGTGCGTGGCCACCTAGCTGGCTCATGCCGGCCTCGAAAGCGACGCGGGTGCGCGTTGAGGGCTGCTCGAAGATCATCGCGAGCGTGCGGCCAACGAGCGGCTGGTACGGCGTCCCAGAGCGCAGCATCTGCTTGAGCTCAATTGCGCGCTCGATCAAGCGCTCGAACGTTGGTAGATCGAAATCGTCGATGGACAGGTAGTGGCGCGGGTTCATGGATGCGTTCGTCCGTTCTGGAAACTGGGAGTAAAGAGCGACGTCGGGGCAGGGCGATCGCGGCGCGCGTCCTGCGTCAGCGATCGCCCAGGATTCGTCGCAGACGGGCGACAATTGCGTCGGCTTCTTCGTCGCTCAGAACCAGCGGTGGCAGCAGGCGTACGACGCGTTCCGCGGTGACGTTCAGGAGGAGGCCCGCTTCGAGCGCGCGAGCAACGAGGTCGGGAGCGGGCTCAGTGAGTTCGATTCCGATCATGAGCCCCCGCCCGCGAATCTCGGCGACGCGATTGTCGCCTTCGAGGGCCTTCTCGAGGCCAGAGCGGATGCGTTTGCCGAGCGCCGTTGCGCGCGCAAGCAGACCGTCTTCCTCGATGACGTCGAGGGTCGCCAGCGCTGCGGCGGCGGCGAGGGGATTGCCGCCAAACGTCGAACCGTGCGTGCCGGGCCCGAGCACCTCTGCGGCAAGGCCGCGTGCCAGGCAGGCGCCGATCGGAACCCCGTTTGCCAAGCCCTTCGCGGCCGTGACGACGTCCGGCAGGACGCCTTTGACGGTGCTGTCGCAGGCGCCGGCGCAGGGGCAGGCGGCGCCCTCGGGTTCGGCACCGCGCGCGCACGCCCCCTGAAACGCGAACAGCGTGCCCGTCCGTCCGACACCTGTCTGCACCTCGTCGAGCATCATCAACCAGTTTTTGGCGTTGCACAGGGCCCTTACGCGGGCGAGATAGTCTGCAGGCGGTACAACGATGCCCCCTTCTCCCTGAATCGGTTCCAGGAGCACGGCAACGACGTTAGGCGTGTTCTCCGCGATGCGCTCCAGCGCTTCGATCTCGCCATAGGGTGCACGCACGAAGCCTGCGACCAGCGGCTCAAAGCCGGCCTGTGCGCTGCGTGAGCCGGTGGCGGTGAGCGTCGCGAGCGTGCGGCCATGGAAGGCGCCTTCCATGACGATGATGGTCGGTTGTTCGATGCCGCGCCTGTGACCAGCGAGGCGTGCGAGCTTGATGGCTGCTTCATTGGCTTCGGCGCCGGAGTTGCCGAAGAAGACTTTCTCCATGCCGGTTGCAGCGCAAAGCCGCTCTGCCAAGCGCGCCTGGAGCGGAATCTCGTACAGGTTCGATGTGTGAATCAGCTTCGCGGCCTGGTCTGCAACGGCGGCGGCCACCCTCGGATGGGCGTGCCCGAGCCCGCAAACGGCAATGCCGGAAAGGGCGTCGAGGTGGCGCCTGCCTTCGCTGTCCGTGAGCCATGCGCCCGTGCCCTCGGTGAAGGCGACCGGCAAGCGGCGATAGGTACCCATGATGGACGTGGCGGCCAAGTTGACGTTCCCGTAGCTTTGAAGCGCTGCATCCTAAGGCGCGCGAAGTTCTCGGGGCAATCGACAGGCTCGCGATAGGGCCTTGCGTGCGCGCGTCGCAACGAAACACGGCACTGTTGCCCCCCTGTAGCGGAGAATCACGTTGGACGCCGTCGAACTTGCGTTGTTCATAGCTCGCACGCAGGCGGTCTGTGACGAAATGGGCGCCGTGCTTCGCAGAACGGCGCTGTCGCCGAACATCAAGGACCGCCTTGACTATTCCTGCGCGCTCTTCGATCGCTCCGGAGCGCTGTACGCCCAGGCTGCTCATATACCAGTACATCTGGGGTCCATGGCTTTTGCCATGGCCGATCTGGTGCGGCGATTCGACTGGTGCCCGGGTGACGTCGTGATGCTCAATGATCCGTTCCTCGGTGGCACGCACCTGCCTGATGTCACCGTGATCGCGCCGGCCTTTGATGCAGAGGGCGTGCTGCTCGGATTCGCTGCCGATCGTGCCCATCACGCAAACATCGGTGCAGATCGCCCGGGTTCCATGCCCCTGTCTTCAACGCTCGATGAAGAGGGGGTGCTGATTCCGCCCATGCTTCTGCTGCGAGAGGGGCGATTACCCCCCGAGGCACGGCGCGTTTTCTCCGCGCTTGGCGCGCAGGCCACCGCCCAGGATGCCGTTACGGACTGGCAGCGCGATCCGGTGCTCGCTGATTTCGCGGCGCAGGCGTCCAGCGCTCGGATTGGCGCCCGCTTGATGACCGAGCTCGCATCGACCGCCGGTGGTCCGGCCGACTTTCGAGCCGCGATTGCGCGATTGAACGCCTGGGCGGCGCGCCTCGCGCAATCGTCCTTCGCGAAGCTGCCGGCGGGGCGTTTCAGTGCCAAGGACGCCCTTGATGGTGCGCCCGGTGCACCCATCCCGATTGCCGTCGCCCTGTCCGTTGACCACGGGCCGAAGGGGACGACGGTGTTGGTCGACTTCGCGGGCACGGCGGCACAGCAGCCTGACAGTAATCTGAATTGCCCGCTGCCCGTGGCCGCCGCCGCCGTATTCTATGCGTTGCGTGCGCTGATGCCCGCAGGCACGCCGGCCGTAGCGGGTGCCTTTGAGGCCGTCGAGATTCGGGCTCCGAAGGCCTGTCTCGTAAATGCTCAGCGCGCAGCTGCGGTCGCCGCGGGCAACGTTGAAACGTCCATGCGGGTGGTCGACGCCGTACTTCGTGCGCTGGCCGATGCCTGCCCGGACGCTATTCCTGCCGCTGCGCAGGGGACGATGAACAACATCGCCATGGGCCAGCGCGGCGCGCGCGAATGGGACTATTACGAGACTCTGGCAGGTGGGCACGGCGGCCACGCTTGTGGGCCGGGCCTGTCTGCGCGCCACGCGCACATGACCAATACGCTCAACACGCCTGTGGAAAGCCTCGAGACTCACTACCCGCTGCGTATCGAGCGTTATGCACTGCGACGAGGGTCCGGCGGAACGGGCGTACACCGCGGGGGCGATGGCATCGAGCGCAGCTATCGGTTCCTCGAATCCGCCGAGGTCACATTGCTCACTGAGCGCAGGCAGTCCGGACCCTGGGGCCTTCTGGGAGGTGCGGAAGGCGCCCCGGGTACGCAGTTTCTCAATGGCGAGCCGGTTGGCGGTCGCGCAGAGCTCACGGTCAAGGCGGGTGATCTGCTGATGGTGTGCACGCCCGGAGGGGGCGGTTGGGGGGCCGCGAAGGAGACCGATTGAGTCACGCGCCGCTTTCGAAGGCGTTCCGCATGCGGCGGATGCCCTCCTCGAGCATTGCGCTCGAACAACCGAAGTTGAAGCGTACGAATCCGTCACCCGCAGCAGACGCGCCGCCGAACTGCGGCCCGGGTGAAAGGCCGAGTCCCGCAGCCTCGAAGGCGGCGTGCGGGTCTGCAAGGTGGGTTGTCGTGGCATCGATCCACGCGAGGCAGGTCGCTTCCACGGGCGTCATGTGCATGCCGGGCAGGGCGTTCACCGCCTCGCGCAGGCGTGCCTCGTTTCGGGCCAGCACTGCAAGCAGGCGCTGACGCCAGGGTTCGCCGTGCCGGTAGGCCGCCTCGGTGGCTGCGAAGGCGAGAGGCCCCATGCCGGGAAGCAGGCCCCGCCCCGCGCGACGAAAAGCGCGACGCATTTCCGGATCCGGAATGATTGCGTAGGCGCACGCAAGGCCAGGGATGTTGAAGGTCTTGGACGCGGCCATGAGCGTAATCGTCCGATTCGCGATCTCAGGGTCGAGCATTGCAATCGGGGTGTGCTTCACGCCCTCGGCGAAGACGAGCTCTGCGTGAATTTCATCCGAAAGGATGGGGATGCCTGCCGATAGCAGGAGCTCTGCGAGTGCGCCAAGCTCGGTGCGCGTATATGCGCGTCCCGTCGGGTTCTGCGGATTGCACAGCAGGAACAGTCGCGTGCGGTCAGTGAGTTGGTCCGGGAGCTTATCCAGGTCCATGACCCAGCGGTCGCCCTCGCGGACAAGGCAGGTTTCAGCCTTGCTGCGACCGCCATTCTCCGGTGCTGACAGGAACGGGTAGTAGACCGGCGCGGCCGTCATTACGCTGTCGCCAGGGGCGCCGGCTGCCGCGCAAGCGAGGTTCAAACCGGGCACCACGCCGGGAATCCATAGCAGCCATTCGGCCGGAACACGCCAGTCGTAGCGCTCGGCGAGAAAGGCGAGGGTGGCTTCGGTCAGCGTCTCGGGAATCTGCGTATAGCCCAGAATGCCGTGGTCGATCCGTGACTTCAGGGCGTCGAGAATTGCCGGCGGGGCCGGGAATTCCATGTCGGCAACCCAGAACGGCAGGATGTCCCGGTCTCGATAGCGGTCCCATTTGGTCGACCAGGTACCGCGGCGCTCCACCCACTCGTCGAAGCCTGGTTCGTACGGCCCGGCTCGCAAACGCTCGGACATGGCGCGCCCCAACTGCGCTGGAAAAACCAATCCTGAGACTACACTATCGAACTCAGACGCCGCGCCAGGCCGGCCGCATCCCCGGAGATACGCATGGACATCATGGAAACGCTGCGCGAGCAGGTGGACAGCAACCCGATCCTGCTCTACATGAAGGGCTCGCCGCAGATGCCACAGTGCGGCTTCAGCTCACAAACCGTGCAGGCACTGATGGCCTGCGGTCAGAAGTTCGCCTATGTGGATGTGCTTTCACATCCGGAAGTCCGGCAGAACCTGCCGAAGTTCGCCGACTGGCCGACGTTCCCGCAGCTGTGGGTGGAAGGTGAACTGGTGGGCGGCTGTGACATCGTCGTGGAGATGTCACAGTCCGGCGAGCTGAAGACGCTCATCGACGAGGCGGCAGGGCGCGCAGAGGCCTCAGAGGACCAGGGCGAGACGGACTGAGCCGTTACGGCGCCGCGCCGCGCGCGGCGTAACCGCCGGCGCCATAGCCGGTGGTCTTCAGGCGCCTTCGAGTTCGCCGGCTGCGGTCTGCATATAGTTGGGTTCGCCAAGGCGGTCGAGAAGGCCCATCTGCGTCTCGAGCCAGTCGAGATGCTCTTCTTCGGCTTCAAGGATGCGTTCGAGCAGATCACGGCTCACGTAGTCCCGGACGGCCTCACAATGGGCGATGCCGTCGCGGAGATCGGGAATGGCCTTGTGCTCTACGCTGAGATCCGCCTCGAAGATCTCGCGGACTGTCTCTCCGATGCGCAGACGCCCAAGGTCCTGGAGATTGGGCAGGCCTTCTAGAAACAGGATGCGCTTGGTCAGCTCATCTGCGTGCTTCATCTCGTCAATCGATTCTTCGTACTCCTTCGCACCGAGCGCTTTCAGGCCCCAGTCGTCGAGCATGCGCGCATGAAGGAAGTATTGATTGATCGCAACGAGTTCGTTGCCGAGTACCCGATTGAGGTGCTCGATGACTTGTACATCGCCTTTCATGCGTCAGCTCCTGTGCATAGTGCCCGTAGCGCGGGCGCATCATGCGGCGGGGCCGTTGCGAAAGCAAGCCTAAGTTATTGATAATAAAAGAAATGAGAACGAAAACGAGAGGCGCTAGCAATTCGCTTCAGGCGGTGGCGTCGTAGTACAGGCTCGTATCCGCAGCGGCTGCGACCAATGTGTTTTCAACCACGCGCCGCGCATCGTCTGCGCACTTGCCGCAGCAGGTTGCCACGTCCAGTTCACAGCGCAGATCATCGAGGCTGCGTGCGCCACCGCGAACGGCGTCGGCGATCTGGCGATCATTGACCTGATTACAGATGCAGATGTACATGCGTCGATCTCCATGGAGACGACGCAAATATGGTGCGAACGCGAATGATTGTCAATATAGGTCGCGTTACGCCGCGAAGGGTCAATGGCCTGCGGGCAGGGGCCAACCACCGAGATCCTGCCAGCGATTGACGATCGCGCAGAACAGCTGCGCGGTACGTTCCGCGTCGTAGAGTGCCGAGTGTGCTTCGCGTGCGTCGAAGGGGATTTCCGCTGCCGCGCACGCCCGGGCCAGAACGGTCTGGCCGAATGCAAGTCCGGCTAGCGTGGCCGTGTCGAAGCAGGAGAAGGGATGGAAAGGATTGCGACGAATCTCGCAGCGCTCGGTGGCGGCGAGCAGGAAACCATGATCGAAATGGGCATTGTGACCAACCAGCACCGCTCTGGTGCAGCCCTCCTTGCGGATCGCCTTGCGGACCCGACCAAACACGTCAGAGAGACCATCGCGCTCGCTTACGGCACCGCGCAGCGGGCTGGCCGGATCGATGCCGTTGAATTCCAGCGCGGCGGGTTCGATGTTCGCGCCTTCGAAAGGATCGAGGTGCACGGTCATCGAGTCGCAAACGGTCAGGCGCTGATCGGCGTCGAACGTGACGAAGACCGCAGCGAGCTCAAGGAGCGCATCGCTCTGCGCATCGAAGCCGCCTGTCTCGACATCCACGACAACGGGCAGGAAGCCGCGGAATCGTCCGCCGAGGAGCGACGGTTCATCGGTCGCGCCGTGTTCGTCCGTTGCTGATTGCTTGCTCACGGCCCCGCCGTCACCCGTGCATCTTCGCTGCACCGTATCACTGCCCGAGGCTCGCCGGCGATGCGTTCCGCGCAGTACCATCCGCGCCCCCGCAGGGCGGCATCGGGCCGCGTGCAGTGCTCGGAGTATAGAACCATGGTGGATCGCGTCGTCCTCGCCTACTCAGGCGGCCTCGACACGTCGGTCATCCTCAAGTGGCTGAAGGAAACCTACGGCTGTGAGGTCGTGACCTTCACCGCCGATATAGGCCAGGGCGAGGAAGTTGAACCAGCGCGCGTGACCGCGGAACGCCTGGGTGCGGAATCGATCTACATCGAGGATCTGACGGAGCCTTTTGTCGCCGATTTCGTGTTTCCCATGTTCCGTGCCAACGCGCTTTACGAGGGGGAGTACCTGCTCGGGACTTCGATCGCGCGGCCCCTTATCAGTCAACGCCTCGTCGAGATCGCGCGCGAGACCGATGCTGACGCGATCGCGCATGGCGCCACGGGCAAGGGTAACGACCAGGTCCGCTTCGAACTCTGCGCCTATGCATTGGAGCCGGGTATCCAGGTGATCGCGCCTTGGCGCGAATGGGATCTGAACTCCCGTGAGGCGCTCATGGCGTTCTGTGAGCGTTATCAGATTCCCGTTCAGCGCAGCGGCAATGAACAGAAGCCGCCGTATTCCATGGACGCGAATCTGCTGCACGTTTCCTACGAGGGCGGTGAGCTGGAGGATCCTTGGGTCGCTCCGAACGAGGACATGTGGCGCATGACGACGTCTCCGCTGCGCGCGCCGGACGTTCCGGAGGAATTCATCCTGACCTTCGAGCACGGTGATCCCGTTGCCCTCGACGGCGAGCGCCTGTCACCCGGGCAGATGCTCAAGCGTCTGAACATGCTCGGGGGCCGTCACGGCGTCGGTCGAGTCGACATCGTCGAGAACCGCTACGTCGGCATGAAGTCTCGAGGCTGCTATGAGACGCCCGGCGGCACGATCCTGCAGCGGGCCCATCGCGGCATCGAGTCGATCACGCTTGATCGCGAGAGCGGCCATCTGAAGGACTCGCTCATGCCGCGCTATGCCGAAGTGATCTACAACGGTTACTGGTTCGCGCCGGAGCGCATTGCCATGCAGGCCCTGATCGATGAGACCCAAAAGCGCGTCAACGGCGATGTGCGCCTGGAGCTCTATCGCGGCAATGTCCGAGTGACGGGTCGGAGGAGCGATGGCGACAGCCTCTACGATGAGACGGTCGTCACCTTCGAAGACGACGCGGGTGCCTACAATCAGGCCGACGCTGCGGGTTTCATTCGTCTGAATGCGCTGCGTCTGCGCACCCTCGCTTCACGCAAGGGACGCTGATTTCGAACGCGAGTGCGAGGACGCAGCATGGCTGGACACTACGAGGTCATCTTCTCCGGCGAGATCTACGCGGCCGTTGATCCCGTGAAGGTCCGGAGCGATATGGCACGGATATTCCGCCAACCCGCTGAAAAGGTGCACCGCTTGTTCGACGGTCGCACCTGGGTACTCAAGGACGGCCTGGATCGAGCCACCGCTGAGCGCTATCAGGTGGAACTCGCGAAGATCGGTGTGATTTCGGAAGTGCGCGACAGGGCCCCGAAGTATGAGGTCGAGAAGGTCGTCGACCAGCACGCGCAGAGCCAGAACTTCACGCTCGAGAAAGTCGCGATCGCGAAGATGAAGTGTCCCGATTGCGGCTACGAGCAGCTCGAGGCGGACTACTGCGCGCGCTGCGGCGTCAGCATCGCGGTTGCACTTGCAAAAGCGACGGTCCGCGCGAAGGAAGACGAGGTTATCCAGCAGCGCATCCAGCTCCTGCGCGATCGCCGAGAGGGCCGTAGCGCGGGAGCGCAAGAGCAGACCGTGCCCGATGCCGCAGGACGGGATGGCATGGTCCAGGAGACAACGGCCGAATTCCTTCGCTCGCCTTCTAGCGCGGGGTCCCCTTCCATGGCCTGGGTTGTGGGGGGGCTCGGGATCCTCGCGGTGATCGTCGGTTTGCTCGTCCAGCGGGGGATTATCGTCCTCAATTTCTGAAGCGCGCTTCAGTCGTAGGCTGTCTTGCTCCGGTACTCGCACAGATCCTCGATGACGCAGGCCCCGCACTGCGGCTTGCGGGCCGTGCACACGTAGCGGCCATGAAGGATCAACCAGTGGTGGGCATCCTTCAGATAGGCATCAGGGATCAGGCGCAGTAATCGCTTCTCGACTTCGAGCACGGTCTTGCCCTTGGCGATGGGGATCCGGTTCGCAAGGCGATAGATGTGCGTGTCGACGGCCATGGTCGGCTCACCGAACGCGGTGTTGAGGACAACGTTCGCCGTTTTTCGCCCTACACCCGGCAAGGCTTCCAGCGCTGTGCGGTCTCGGGGGACCTCGCTGCCGTGCACGTCGATGAGCAGACGGCAGGTGGCGATCACGTTTTTTGCTTTCGAATTGAACAGGCCGATGTGCCGGATATGTCGGCTGACGCCGCTCACGCCAAGCGCATGCATCGCTAGTGGCGTTGGCGCTTCGGCGAATAGCGTTCGCGTCCCTTTGTTGACGGACACGTCCGTAGCCTGCGCCGAAAGGATCACGGCGATCAGCAGCTGGAACGGGTCAGCGAACTCAAGTTCCGTGGTGGGATTCGGGTTCTCGGCCTTCAGGCGCTCGAAGATCTCAGTGCGCGTGTCGCGGTTCATGGTTCACCCGATCTCGCCGGTGGTGCGAACGCGGCGGTCGGCGGCAGTCCGAGTCGCTGCGGGCGCGCGCTTCGCGCGGCGATCCTCCCAGGCGCTCTTCGCCGCGATGAGCAGGCCCATGGCGAGAAACGCGCCGGGCGGCAGGACGGCGAGCAGGAAACCGCGATAGTCGGGGATGAGCGTGAGGGTCCAGTCCGCTGCTGAGGGCCCGAGCAGAAGGTCCATGCCGCTGAACAGCGTGCCCTGTCCGATCACTTCGCGCAGTGCACCGAGGACCACGAGTACGAGCGTGAAGCCGAGGCCCATCATCAGGCCGTCTAGCATCGAGGGTGCCACCGGGTGCCGCGAGGCGAAGGCGTCGGCGCGGCCTAGGATGGCGCAATTCGTGACGATGATCTGAACGAACAGCGCCATGACCGTGTACAGCTCGAAGGCATAGGCCTGCATGAGCAGCGTCGCCACGGTGGTAAATGACGCGATGATCATCACGAATGCAGGGAGGCGGACGTTCTCGGGAACGAAGTTGCGAATCAGCGAGACAGATAGGTTCGAGCCGACCAGAACGCCGATGGTGGCGAGACCTAGGCCGAGCGCATTGACGACCGTACCGGTGACAGCGAGGAGCGGGCACAGGCCGAGTAACTGGACAAGGGCAGGATTGTTCGCCCAGAGACCTTGCTGAGCGATCTCGCGTGCGCTCGGCGTGGCTATGACGGGGGAGGGTGCGGGCATGTCCTCATCGGCCAGCGTTGCGTCGCTCATCCCTGTTCCTCCGTAGTACCGAAGAGCGCGCGGCGCCCTTCGTCCTCGAACCAGTGCAGGGCCCGGGACACGCCCGTGATGACGGCGCGGGGCGTGATTGTCGCACCGGTGAAGCCGTCGAAGGCGCCGCCGTCCTTGGTCACGGCCCAGCCATCAGCGGCCGGATTCCGGAGCGAACGGTCGTCGAAGCTCTTGATCCAGTCGGATTTGCGCAATTCGATCTTGTCGCCAAGCCCTGGCGTCTCGCGGTGTTCCAGGGTGCGCACGCCGACCACGGAGCCATCCGGGCGCACGCCTAGGAGGAGGCGGATCTCGCCGCTGTACCCGTCCGGGATGCGGACCGGCACCATCGCGGCGACTGCGATGCCGTCGCGGCGGGCAATATAGGCGGGTTCCGCCACCTCGAGTCCGAGCGCGGCCGCGTCCAGTTCGATGACATCCTCGAGGATCGCGTTGTCGAAGGCCTCGGCAGGAAGAATCTCCAGCAGCGCCCGGCGGCGCGCAGCCTCCCGCTGCTCGACGATCGCGTCACGCGTCGTGTATTCGGTTACCGCGATTACCCCGACCGTGATCGCGGCGAACAGGAGCAGACCGACGGCATTGCGCAGGATCGAGTCCCAGAGCATCAGGCCGCGCCTCCATGTCCGTAGGTGCGGGGACGGGTGTATTGATCGATGAAAGGCGCTGCCAGGTTCATCAACAGAACGGCAAAGGCCACCGCGTCGGGGTAATTGCCGAAGGCGCGGATGACGAATACCAGTGCGCCTACGCCTGCGCCGAAGATCAGGCGTCCGCGCAGGCTTGTGGCCGAGCTGACGGGATCGGTCACGATGAAGAAGGCGCCGAACATGGTCGCGCCAGATAGCAGATGATGTGCCGGCGATCCGAGCGAGTCCGAGCTGCCGCCGTCCCAGAAGCACAGCGACAGGAATGCGAGGGTCGCGAGCATGGCGACGGGCGCGTGCCAGGTGAACAGGCGCTGCTGCAGCATCCAGGCGCCGCCAGCGAGGAACGCGAGATTCACCCATTCCCAGCCGATGCTCGCAAACTGGCCTGCGAGGCCGCTGCCGGCCCGCCATTCTTCGCTCGTCAGACCGCCGCGAAACTTGAAGTCATCGAGGGGCGTTGCGCCCGTCAGCGCATCCGGGACCGGTCCGCCCGCGAAGATCTGGGCCAGGGTCTCGCCGAGGGGGAGGCCGCCGCCGGCAAGCGCGGGGGCCCAGGTCGACATCTCGACTGGGAAGCTGATCAATAAAACCACATAGCCGAGCATGGCCGGATTGAAGGGGTTCTGGCCGATGCCGCCATAGAGCTGCTTGCCGAAGGCGATGGCAAAGGCGGTGCCGAGGAGCGTCATCCACCACGGCAGGAGCGGCGGCAGTGAGAGCGCGAGCAGGACGCCGGTCAGCACCGCTGACGAATCGGACAGGACCGGTATCGGTGCGCGCCCCCGCAGCCGCACAATCGCGGCCTCGGTGGCGAGCGCAGCGCCCACGGCAAGGAGCAGGTTGACGACGACGCCCCAGCCGAAGAACCAGATCAGCGCAAGGAGGCCCGGCACGGCGGCGAGGGCGACGCGCTGCATGACGGTGGCCGTGCCGAGCGGGCGGTGCGCATGCGGTGAGGAGACGACAAGCGGGCTCATGCGGTGCCGTCCGATTCCGCCCGGAGTGCTTCCAGCTTGCCTTCCATGCCCTTGATCTTGGCTTCGAGCTTGCCGGCGCGAACGCCATCACCTTCTTCGAGGGCAGCGGCGTGATCGGCGCGAGTTTTCTCGATGCGTGCAGCCAGGGCCTCGTGGCGGGCCCGGGGATCCAGCTTGCGCGCTGCGGTCTGCTCGCCAGCGTCGGCTGCCTTGGGGGGCGGCGCACCGGCGCGCTCCAGTGCCGCCGCCACGACCGCGGCACGCGCTGCGCGATCAGCGGCGGGGGCGGGCTCTCCGCCCCCAGGTGCATCGCCGGGCGCCTCTTTCGGCGGCGCCGCTGCGGTGGCCGCGGATTCGGCAGCCGCTGCAGCGGCCTTTGCCTCCGCCTTCTTGCGTGCCGCGTCGGCGCGGGCGCGCTTTCTTGCCTCCCGTTCGGCGAGCTCCGCCTCGATACGTGCCTGGCGGTGCTCGAAGCGTTCGCGGGAGCGCTCCGCACGCACTGCGTCGACGTCCTGCTGGCGGATCGCCGCCTTCGTGTGCCGATAGTACTGGACAAGGGGAATCGCGCTCGGACACACCCAGGCGCACGCCCCGCACTCGATGCAGTCCATCAATGCGTGCTCGCGCGCAGCGTCAAGCTCCTGCGCGCGCGAAAACCAATAGAGCTGCTGTGGCAGCAGTCCGGCCGGACAGGCGACCTCACACATGCCGCAGCGGATGCACGATTGCTCTGGCGCTGGGTCAGGAAACTCCGCAGCGGTAGCCGCGAGGATGCAGTTTGTGGTCTTGACGATCGGCACGCTCGTCTCGTGCATCGCGACGCCCATCATCGAACCGCCCATGACCAGGCGCGCAAGACGGTCGGTCGCAAGTTCGGCGCGCGAGAGCAGGTGCGCAAAGGGGGTGCCGAGGCGGACGTCGAAGTTCCCGGGCGCGTCCACGGCGCGGCCGGTGACCGTTGTGACGCGACGGATCAGGGGCTCGCCGTCTTCGATCGCGCGCCGTACGGCGACGGCAGTTCCGACGTTCTGACAGAGAATGCCGAGATCCGCCGGTAGGCCACCGCTCGGAACCTCCCTGCCGGTCACGATCTGGATGAGCTGTTTTTCACCACCAGAGGGGTAGCGTGTCGGAATCACGACGATCTCGATGCGAGGGTCGCCCGCTTCGCGTTCCGCCTGCTGCAGCGCTGCGATCGCTTCGGGCTTGTTGTCCTCAAGCACGATGAGCGCTTCCGTCGTGCCGGAAAGGTGCATGAGGATGCGCGCACCCGCGACGATCTCGTCGGCGCGGTAGCGCATGAGTACGTCGTCCGCGGTGATGTAGGGCTCGCACTCGACGCCATTGAGAATCAGCGTCTGCAGGCTTCCGTCATGCCCGCCGGCAAGTTTGACCGCGGTTGGAAAACCGGCGCCGCCAAGGCCGGCGATGCCCGCTGCGCGCACGCGCTCAACGAGCTTGGCCGGCGCCAGGTCGGCCCAGTTCTCTATCGGCGTGCGCTCGATCCAACGATCCTTGCCGTCCGGGGCGATGACGATGCACAGATCCGGGAGGCCGGAGGGATGAGGGATCGGCCGTGCTTCGATCGCAACGATATGCCCCGAGCTCGGTGCGTGAATTGCAGCGCTCACAGCACCTGCAGCCTCGGCAATGCGCTGTCCCGTAAGGACGAAGTCGCCAACGTTGACGCAGGGCTTTGCGGATGCGCCCACGTGCTGCCGCAGGGGCAGCACGAGGTGGTCTGCAAGCCCCGCGTCGCGGATCGCAACGGCGTTGGACAGGTGTTTCTCCTCCGGAGGATGGATACCTCCGCGGAGCGGCCAGAGCTGGCGGACGGCGCTGCTCACGCGGCCTCCGCGGCGTGTGGCCGGCGATCGCTCGCGATGAGTCCAGGCACGGGCATGGACCAGGCCCAGTCACCGATACCCTTCTGTCGCGGCAGCATGTCGATGCAGTCGACGGGGCAGGGTTCGACGCATAGATCGCAGCCCGTGCACTCATCAGCGATGACCGTGTGCATGTGCTTGGCAGCGCCTAGGATCGCGTCTACGGGGCACGCCTGGATGCACTTGGTACAGCCGATACATTCCGCCTCGCGTATGTACGCCACGAGTGGTTCCGACGCTTCGCCATCGAGGGGTTCAGGGTCGCAGCCGATGAGATCCGCGATCGCCCCGATGGTCGCATCGCCGCCGGGGACGCAAAGATTGATCGGATCGGCGCCGGCTGCGATGGCTTCTGCATAGGGACGGCAGCCGGGATGACCGCACTGACCGCATTGTGTCTGGGGTAGCAGTTCGTCGATCTGCTCGACGACAGGATCCGCCTCCACGCGCAATCGGATCGCGGCCCATCCGAGGACGGCGCCGAAAAGGGCTGCGATCGCACCAATGGCGATGATCGCGGTTGTCGAGGCTGTGAGCGCTGCGAGCATCCTGCGTTTACACCAGGCCCGCAAAGCCCATGAACGCGAGGCTCATGAGTCCGGCGGTGATCATACCGATGGCGGGGCCCCTGAAGGGTGCTGGAACGTCGGCCGCCGCAAGGCGCTCGCGCATGGCCGCGAACAGGACGAGGACGAGGGAGAAGCCCATGGCCGCGCCTGCACCGTAGAGCGTTGCTTCCACGAAGCTGCGCGATGCCGTGATGTTGAGCAGGGCCACCCCGAGCACGGCGCAGTTCGTGGTGATCAGCGGCAGGAACACGCCCAGCACCCGATAGAGCAGCGGACTTGTGCGTCTGACCAGCATCTCCGTGAACTGCACGAGCCCTGCGATTACGAGGATGAAGGCGATGATCTGCAGGTACTCGAGGTCGAACGGCTCCAGGATCAGGCGATAGGTGAGCCAGCTCGCCACCGAGGCCAGCGTGAGTACGAAGGTTGTCGCGAGCGACATGCTCATGGCCGTCTCGAGCTTGTTCGAGACGCCCATGAAGGGGCACAGCCCCAGAAACTGTACGAGCACGAAGTTGTTGACGAGAATCGCGCCGAGCAGGATGAGCATGAAGTCGGTCAAGCGGTCGGGCTCCTGGTCTCGGCGCTGTGTGGCGCTCGCATGCTTGCGCCGCCGCTCGCCGTTCGGGCCCGTGGATTATCGATGGCGGGGCTGACCCGCCACAAGTCGGAGGTCTGGGCTCAGCGGACCTCCATGCCGGGCTCTGCGCCGTCGTCCGGGCTCAACAGGAAGATATCCTTACCTCCCGGACCGGCGGCCAGCACCATGCCTTCGGACACGCCGAAGCGCATCTTCCGAGGCGCGAGGTTGGCCACCAGCACGACCCGGCGGTTGATGAGCGTCGACGGATCATAGGCGGCGCGGACCCCTGCGAAAACGTTGCGCTGGCCGAGTTGGCCAACGTCGAGCGTCAACCGCAGCAGCTTGTCAGCACCCTCCACGAGTTCGGCCGCCACGACGCGCGCTACGCGAAGATCGACTTGCGCGAAGGCCTCGATGTCGATCGTGGGCGCCACGTCCTCCGATGGCTCGGGTGTGTTCACGGGAGCTTCGCTCGATGTTCCGCTGGCCGCAGCAGCCTCCGCCGCGCCCGCTTCGATCATGCGATCGACGGCCTTCGCGTCGATTCGGGTCTTCAGTGCCCTGAATTTCTCGATGCGATGCCCCCCGAGCCATTCGCTCCTGTTCGCCCAGGTGAGTGCCTCGCATGCGAGGAAGGTCTCTGCATCTTCTGCCATACGGGGAAGTACCGGTTTCAGATACGCCATGAGGACTCGAAAGAGATTGAGGCCGAGCGTGCATACGTCCTGCACCTCGCCCTGCTTGCCGTCCTCCTTCGCGAGCACCCAGGGCTTCGCCCCGTCTATGTACTGGTTCGCGCGGTCGGCGAGCGCCATGATTTCGCGCACGGCCTTGCCCGTTTCGCCATGCTCGTAGAGCTCGGCGATGCTGTCGCCCGCGGCGACCGTGTCCTGCCATAGCTGCTCATCTGCGCAGCGTGTTCCGAGCACTCCGTCCGAGCCCTTGTGCACGAAGCCGGCGCACCGGGATGCGATGTTCACGACCTTGCCCACCAGGTCCGAATTGACGCGTGCGACGAAGTCTTCGAGCGACAGATCGATATCGTCGGTATTGGGCCGCGACTTCGCTGCGAAGTAGTAGCGCAGGTACTCCGGGTCGAGGTGGTCGAGATAGGTGCGCGCGTTGACGAAGGTTCCGCGCGATTTCGACATCTTCGTGCCGTCGACGGTAAGGAAGCCGTGCGTGTGAATGCGGGTCGGCGTCCGATAGCCAGAAGCGTGGAGCATTGCCGGCCAGAAGAGCGTGTGGAAGTTGACGATGTCCTTGCCGATGAAGTGATGGACTTCGGCGTCGGAGTCGGGGTGCCAGAAGGCATCGAAGTCGATGTCGTTGCGACGGTCCGCGAGGTAACGCAGCGCGGCCATGTAGCCAATGGGGGCGTCCAGCCAGACGTAGAAGTACTTGTCTTCGGTGCCGGGAATCACGAAGCCGAAGTACGGTGCGTCGCGGCTGACGTCCCACGGCTGCAGCCCCGCGTCGAGCCACTCTCTGATCTTGTTGGCGACTTCAGGCTGCAGCGAGCCACTCGTTGTCCAAGTCTCCAGGAATGCCTGGAGCTTGGGCAGGTTGAAGAAGTAGTGAACGGACTCGCGGAGTTCCGGCGTTGCTTCGGACAGCGTCGAGCGCGGACTGCCGAGTTCAGTGGCGTCGTAGGTCGCTCCGCAGACCTCGCAATTGTCGCCGTACTGATCCTCCGCCTTGCAGTTCGGGCAGATGCCCTTGACGAAGCGGTCTGCGAGAAACATGCCCCGATCCGCGTCGTAGAGCTGCGAAATGCTCTCCGTGTAGATGAAACCGCGCTCGTTCAGGCGCGTGTAGATCTGTTCTGCAAGGAGACGATTCTCCTCGGAGTGCGTCGTGTGAAAGACGTCGTGGGCAACGTGAAAGTCAGCGAAATCGCGCGCATGCGCCGCGCGGTATTCTTCCACGAGTTCCACCGGGTCGCGATCAAGGCGATCGGCGAGCAGCATCATCGGAGTGCCGTGGCTGTCGTCCGCGCAGCAGTAGATGCACTGATGGCCGCGCATGCGCTGGAACCGCACCCAGATGTCGGTCTGGATGTGTTCGAGCAAATGGCCGATGTGAATCTGGCCACTCGCATAAGGCAGGGCACTGGTGACGAAGATTCGTCGCTGCGCGGCGCTCATGGAATTACGTTCCGGGCTTTCGGAGGGCGCGAGAGGATACCGCCGAGGCCCGCGCGCTGCATCTTCGGTGCACGCGGATTCGCCTGACACTCCGAGTTCCCTCACCTATGATCGGCGGCCCGCCGACCTACCGGATTCAAGTCATGACTGCCGAGTCTGTCCCGAGTGCTGCCGACATCGAAGCCGCCCTCGGGGCCTTCCACGACCCCTATCGCGATGCGCTGCTCGCAGACACTGCGATCATCGAGGATGTTGAAGTCGACAGCGGTCGTGCCGCAGCCCGAGTGCGCCTTGCGTATCCAGCGGAGGGCGTTCGGGTCGAGTGGGAGGATCGCCTCGCGCGGCTAGTCGAGGGCCTCCCTGGAGTGGATTCGGCCCAGGTTGCCATCACGTGGGACGTTGTCGCGCAGCAGCCGCAGAAGGACTTGCCGCGCATGGCCTCCGTTCGCAACGTCATTGCGGTCGCCTCCGGCAAGGGCGGGGTCGGGAAGTCGACAACGGCGGTCAACCTGGCGCTGGCGCTTGCCGCAGAGGGTGCCCGCGTCGGCATACTCGATGCCGATATCTACGGGCCCAGCCAGGGACTCATGCTCGGTGTGGCCCCGGGTACGCGCCCTGATGTGATCGACGGCAAGGCTTTCGTGCCGATCCGCGCGCACGGGATCGAGGCCATGAGCATGAGCTTCCTCGCCGACGAGGCGACGCCTATGGTTTGGCGGGGGCCCATGGTCAGTGGCGCGCTTCAGCAGCTCATTCAGCAGACCGAGTGGTCCGATCTCGACTACCTGATCGTGGACATGCCGCCCGGGACGGGCGACATCCAGTTGACGTTGAGTCAGCGCATTCCCGTCGCTGGAGCGGTGGTGGTCACGACGCCCCAGGACATCGCGCTCATCGATGCGGTCAAGGGTATTGAGATGTTTCGCAAGGTAGATGTGCCCGTACTGGGCATCATCGAGAACATGAGCGTTCACGTCTGTAGCGCCTGTGGACATACGGAGCACCTGTTTGGCGCCGGCGGCGGCGCCAAGGTTGCCGAGCGCTATGGCGTTTCCCTGCTCGGAGCACTGCCGCTGGCCCTCGACATTCGCGAGCACGCTGATTCCGGCCGACCGACCGTCGCAGACGATCCCGGGTCGGCAACGGCGCGCATCTATCGCGACGTGGCGCGTCTCGTCGCGGCGCGCCTTGCAGCGCGCGGCGGTAGTCAGCGCGTCCCCACGATTACCATCACCGACGACTGAAAAGCGCACGCCGAGGACACCTCATGAGCATCAAGGCCGATCGCTGGATCCGTGAACGCGCCGAGCAGGACGGCATGATCGAACCGTTCGAGGCAGGACAGGTTCGGACGACGGAGGCGGGTGCACGGCTCATCTCCTACGGCACGAGCAGCTACGGCTACGATGTTCGCTGTGCCGACGAGTTCAAGGTGTTCACCAACATTCACTCCGCGGTCGTGGACCCGAAGAACTTCGATGCGCGCAGCTTTGTCGACATCAAAAATGATGTCTGCATCATTCCGCCCAATAGTTTCGCGCTGGCGCGAACGGTTGAGTACTTTCGAATTCCCTCCGACGTACTCGTGGTTTGCCTGGGTAAATCCACCTATGCCCGCTGCGGGATTATCGTGAACGTCACGCCGCTCGAGCCGGCCTGGGAGGGCCACGTCACGCTCGAGTTCTCGAACACCACGAACCTCCCGGCGAAGATCTACGCTGGCGAAGGCGTTGCGCAGATGCTGTTTTTCCAATCGAACGAGCAGTGCGAGGTGACCTACGCCGATCGCGGCGGCAAATATCAAGGTCAGCGGGGCGTTACCCTGCCGCGCGCCTGAGGTCTCTCAGACGGCGTCGGGGCGCTCGAGCAGTTCGAGGCGCAGGGCCTTGCCGGAGTCGTCGACGGCCTCAAGGCGAACAAGCATGTAGTCGAACTCCGGCGCGAGCCAGATGCGCGTCTTGCGCGTGTCTCCGTCTTCGAAGATTCGCTCGAGCATGACCGTCTCGAAGATACCGCAGGGCAGTTCTACAGACTCCGCGCCACGCAGTTCTATCGTATAGATCTTGGGTTCTCCGCCATCCGTGATCGCGTATTCGACGGAATCACCGATCGCAAGGCCGCCGCGCGAGATATCTCGTCGCAGGGCAAGCTGCCAGCTGACTGGATCGAGATCGCCCGCATCGAGGCGATGCGTTCTGACTTTGTCACCTGATCTGCGGACTTCGCCGGCTTCCCAGTCAAAGTCCAGCTCACGGGTGCGTCCGCCGCCGAGCCCACGCTGGCGGTAGACATAGCTGCGCGGCGTCAATGAACCGTCGGCGCCCAGGCGCATGATGGCCTCCTCCTCGACCTGAAGGAGGAGCATTCGCAGGTCGGAGAAAAATCTGAGATCGCCGTCGTCGTCGCGCACGAGGATGCGCCGTCCCTTGGCGCTGAACGGGACGCCGTCATAGCGGGCTCGGTAGTGCGCCTGGAAGGGCGCGGGCGCCCAGGGTCGGGCCGGCATCATGTCTGGTCGCTCGGCCGGTGCCTCGCTGACGGATTGGAGGGATGGCTCGAAATCCGCGCCCGCGGTCGCCGTGAGCAACGTGAAGAAGGCGGTGATCGAGATCTTTTTCAACACGGGACGAGTTCCTCGCGGTCGACTCGCAGATCGATGCCCGTCGCCGGCAGGGCACGATGGTCAAGCAACACCTGCTCGCGTTCCAGCACCAATCGGCCAGCGGCATCCCACCGTAGGACCTCTGGGAAGAGCAGATGTTCCGCAGTGAGCACTCGCTCGGCGAGACTTTCCGGGGTGTCCGCCTTGCGAATCGGTACACGCACCCGGGCGATCACTGGTCCTGCGTCAAGATCCGGCGTGACCACGTGAATGCTCGCGCCGGCGTAAGCGTCCCCGCGCATCAGGGCGCGCCGATGGGTGTCGAGACCTCGAAAATCCGGTAGCAGCGAAGGATGTACGTTCAGGATCGACGGACTGAAACGCTCGACGAATGCGTTCGTGAGGATGCGCATGAAGCCCGCCAGGATCAGCCGGTCCGGCGCGAGCGGGAGAATCGCGCGGGCAAGCGCTGCGTCGAATGACTCCCGGTCAGGGAAATCACGGTGATCGATCGCGCGCGTATAGAGGTTTGCGGCCGCGGCGCGTTCGAGGCCCACCGCGTCCCGTCGCGAGGACACGACGCCGACGATCTCGGCGGCAACGCCGGGATGCAGGTGCACCTGTTCGATCAGCGCGCCGAGATTGCTTCCGCGACCGGACAGAAGGACGACAAGGCGGCGACTCATCGGCGCCAGCTGCCCTCCAGGCGCGCATCGCCTGCGCCAGCGATGAGGCGGTTGCCGTGCGTTGCGCCTGCTGGGTTCGGCACGATCTCACCAAGGCGCCATGCCTGTTCACCGGCGGCTTCGAGGGTCGCGACGACGTCATCGGCGACTGCATCCGGTACGCAGAGCACGAAGCCCACGCCGCAATTCAGTACTCGAAGCAGTTCGAGATCGTCGACGCCGCCCGCGTCCGCGAGATCCACGAACAGCTGCGGCACGCGCCAGCTGTCGAGATCGACCGCGCAAGCCAGATCCTCTCGCGTGAGCATGCGCGGCAGATTCTCGGGCAGTCCGCCTCCGGTAACGTGGACCATGCCGTGCACGTCATGGCCCGCGTCGAGGACGGCGCGCACGGCGGTGACGTAGATGCGCGTTGGCTCGAGCAGGGCGTCGCGGAGCCTCGCTTCGTCTTCGAGATTGCGGCCCTGCTGCTCAAGGATCCGGCGAATAAGAGAGAAGCCGTTCGAATGGGGGCCGCTGGAAGCGAGCGCCACAAGTGCATCGCCGGCCTCGATGCCGGTGCCGTCGATAATGTCCCCTTCTTCGACGACGCCCACGGAGAAGCCCGCGAGATCGTATTCCCCGCTGCCGTAGAAGCCAGGCATCTCGGCGGTTTCGCCCCCTGCAAGAGCGCAGCCGGCGAGCTCGCAGCCGCGCGCGATGCCTTCTATGACCCGCGCCGCGACGTCGACATCCAGGCGGGCAGTGGCGTAGTAGTCGAGGAAGAGGAGGGGCTCGGCGCCGACGACGAGGCAGTCGTTCACGCACATGGCAACAAGATCCTGGCCGACGCCATCGTGGCGGTCATGGTCGATGGCCAAGCGCAGCTTTGTGCCGACGCCATCCGTTCCGGTCACGAGCACGGGTCGCTCGTAACGCTCCGGCAGGCGCGCCAGCGCTGCGAATCCGCCGACGCCGCCGAGTATCTCCGGGCGGCGCGTTCGTGCTGCGGCAGGCGCAATGCGCCTGATGAGCGCTGCGCCCGCATCAATATCGACGCCAGCATCGCGATAGGTGAGGCCGTTCGAGCCTCGTTCAGTTTGTTTCACGAAAGATGTGCCCTCACAGGCAGTCTGTCCGAGCGCATCGGCTACACTGCGCACCGCCGCGGTGGAGTCTGCGCGGCTGCTCGATTCGGAAAGGTCGCGGATGGTATCAGAACGTCTCCATGACTTCGGCGAGGCCGGCGTGAGGTTTATGCGCGCGCTGTGCTTATGCGCGGCGTTTTGCGCCGTTGCCGTCGAGGTGGGTGCCGCCGAAACCGGCGAGGCGCTTTGGCGCGTGTCCGTCCCGGTACTGGATCAGGGGGCGAGCGCGCGCCGAAGCGCGGAGCGAGAGGCGTTCTCGGCACTGCTGGTGCGGGTTACCGGACGGTCCAGCGTTCCGGTGCTTGCGGGGCTGCGCTCGGCAATGCGCACGCCACAGCGTTATTACACATCGTCTGCCTACGCGCGCCGCGATGTTCGTGCGCGATTGGAAGATCCAGAAAACCGGCCCTGGCTGCTGGTCATCGACTTTGACGCTCGAAGCGTGACGGAACTGCTTGCGAGCGAGGGGATCCCCGTTTGGACGACGCGCCGCCCGGATCTTCTGGTTTGGATGCTCTACGAGGACGAGACAGGTGCGCGGCGCCTGATCGGTGAGGAGGATCCGGCGGGGACGAGACTCCTCGAACGGGCCGATGCGCGTGGCCTGACGGTCTTTCTTCCAGCCCTCGATCTGACGGATCTTGCTTCTTTTTCCCTTGCTGAAGCCTGGATCGGAGACGGTGACGTGCTTGCTCGAGCATCGCGCCGCTACGGCAGTGAATACTTCTTTGTCCTTCGAATCTATCCGGATCCGCTTGGCCGCTGGATTGCAGACTGGCAAGGGGAAATCGCGGGCGAGTCTGTCACTGGCGCCCTCGAGGTCGATGATCCGATTGCGGGTGCCGCCGCGATGCTCGATGCGGTGGCGGATGACCTCGCCGATCGCTTCGCCGTCAGCATCGGCCATGGCGCCGACGGACCGGGCGCGGCAGGCGCGCTCTGGCTGCAGATCGACGAGGTAGAGGCGCTCGCCGCCTACGCTTCGCTGCTGCGCTATCTGGAGGGCACGGATGGAGTTGTCGACGTGCAGGTCGTGCAGGTGGTGGGTACCTCGCTGCTGCTGCGGGTAGATGTCGCAGACGTTGCGACGCGACTCGTGGACGCGTTTCGACTCGACGGACGGCTGCGCACGGCCGAGCGCCCCGAACAGGTGGGCGGCGTGTCCGTCTGGAGGGCGCGTTGGATGGACAGCGAACGTTGAAGCCTGTGGCCCTGCTTACCATCATTGGGTGCGATGGCCGATCCGCGGAGTGCCGGTGCACCGCCTTCCGAACCTGATCACGCTGCTGCGTCTGCTACTCGTCCTGCCCACGGGCTGGTGCCTGCTGCGCGGCCTGCATCACTGGGCGCTCACCCTCTTCGCGCTGGCCGCAGTCTCCGATGCGATCGACGGGGCGCTGGCGCGTCGTTTCGAATGGACGTCACGTTTCGGCGCGATGGCGGACCCGATCGCGGACAAGCTTCTGGTGCTCGTGGCGTATCTTGCGCTCGCGGTGATGGAGGTACTGCCCCTGTGGCTCGTCCTTCTGGTGCTCGGCCGTGACCTGCTCATCGTGCTCGGGGCTAGTGCGTTTCACATCTTTATCGAAGCGCTCACCCCCGATCCGAGCTGGCTCGGCAGGGGACACACGCTCGCCAACCTGACTTTCCTCGGCTTGATCTTGCTGTTGCTGGCCATGCCCGATCTCGGTTCGGTGGCAGCTCTGGTTGCCTATGGCGGCCCGGCGCTGGCGGTCCTGACCGTGCTCTCTGGGGTGGATTACGCTCGCGCCTGGACGCTCAGGGTGCTCCGCGCATGACGTTCGAACCCTCACAGATGCCTCTTGGCGTCCGGCTGGCTGACGCCGCAACGCTGGATGCGTTCGAGCCCATGCCCGATACGCTCGCACTGCCCTGGCTGCGCGCTCGCCTTGCGGAAATCGAGCGCCAGCGTGGTCGCGGCGAGCGCGGCTGGCTCTGGGGTGCGCCGGGGTCGGGGCGCAGTCACCTCTTGCAGGCTGCCTGTCACGGGACGGAGGCTGCCGGTGGGCGGGCCATCTATCTGCCTGCGGAGGCCGTGGCGCGCGTGCCGGAAGCGGCGCTGGCGGATCTCGAGCGGTGCGATCTGATCGCGGTAGACGACGTTGACGTGTTGCTGGGCGATGTGGCGGCTGAGGCAGCGCTCTTCGATCTCTGCAATCGCATGCTGGACCGTGCCGGACCATCGCTGCTGCTCTTCGCGGCGGCTGCGCCGCCTCTCGCCAGCGGTGCGCGGCTCGCTGATCTTGCGTCGCGGTTGGCCGCGGCAACGGTGTTCCGAGTGCCGACGCTGGATGATGCCGGTCGCGGACGCGCCCTCAGGCGCCGGGCGGCGCGGCGCGGCATCGAGCTCGACGCGCGCACCGTCGACTACATTCTTAGCCATCACGCGCGGAGCGCTGCTGCGCTGTTCGCTCTGCTCGACGATCTCGACCTGGCTTCGCTATCCGCTCAGCGTCGCATCACCATTCCCTTCGTGCGCGAGCGCCTCGCTCGCCTGGAGGCGCGCTGATGGCCCGCATCCTGTTCACGGGTGGCGGAACAGCCGGGCACGTCACACCGAATCTGGCGCTCATTGCGGCGTTGGCGGCGGAAGGGCATGAAGTGCATTACGCGGGCAGCCGCGACGGCATCGAGCACCGTCTGGTGGCGCCGCGAGGCATTCCCTACCACGCGCTGCCTACCGGTAAGCTTCGGCGCTATCTATCGTTGGAGAACGTGCTCGACGCCTTCCGCGTGCTCGTTGGCATCTTTGCCGGATGGCGTCTCGCGCGGCGCCTGCGCCCGGACCTCGTTTTTTCAAAGGGCGGCTTCGTTTCCGTCCCCGTGGTTCTCGGAGCGCGCCTGGCAGGCGTGCGCTTCATTGCCCATGAATCGGATCTCACGCCCGGACTCGCGACTCGCATCGTCGCCCCCTATGCCGAGCTTGTCTGCACGAGCTTTCCGGACACGCAGGTGCCAAAAGCGCGCGAGATTCTTCATACCGGCACGCCGATCCGCCCGGAACTGCTCTCCGGCAAAGCCTTCCGCGGGCGCAGCTTCGCCGGCCTCGAAGCGGGGCGCCCGTTGCTTCTGGTAGTGGGCGGATCGCTTGGAAGCGCCTTTTTGAACGGCCTCGTTCGCGAGAGCATTGATCGTCTGACGGCGCGCTATGAGGTCGTCCACGTCTGTGGGCGCGGCAATGTGGTCCGGGACATCAACGTTCCGGGCTACGTGCAGTTCGAGTTTCTCGGTGACCCGTACGCGGATGTACTTGCTGCCGCGGATGTCGTGCTCTCGCGCGCCGGCGCCAACGCGGTGTTCGAACTGCTGGCGGTGCGCAAGCCGGCCCTGCTGGTTCCGCTGACTACGGCCGCAAGTCGCGGGGATCAGGTCGAGAACGCGCTCTGGATGGTCGAGCGGGGGTTGGCTCGGGTGATCACGGAGTCGGCGTTGTCGCCGGATGCCCTGCTCGAAGAGCTTGGTGCGCTTGAGGGCGAGCGAGAAGAGATCCTCGACCGGATTGACGCGACGCCGGCGCCGAACGCAATGCTCGAGCTGATTGAATTGATTCTGGGTCGGCTGCCCGGCTGATGACGTTCAGCTCTTGGGGTCGAAGTTTGCCGCCATGTACAGCGCCAGCAGCTCGTCCAGTTCCTCGCGCAGGGTAGCGCCGGTGGCCTCGTCGACGTACGGGATGCGGCCGAGCACCGCGCGCGCGGTTTCCACCACCATTAGCATGCTGCGATGACGCCGCTCCTCAGGCACGTCTGGGAAGGCTTCTGCCATCAGCTCTTCGAGCGAGGCGAGCATCTCCATGCGCAAGGCATTCGCGTGGGGGCCGAGCGAGCCTTCGGATACGCTCGATGAAAACAGGCGCCCAAAGCCTGGAAAGCTTCTGAAAAGGGTGCGCAGACCCTCGACGACGGAACCGACCCAGGCGGCAGTGAGGCCTCCCTCGCGGCTCTGGAAGTGTCTGCGCACGGACTCGCGGACGTAGAAGCGGATTTCTTCTCGATAGCGGTCTACGAGCGCTGCTACGGCCGCGTCCCGGTTCGGAAAGAACTGGTAGAACGACCCGATGGAGGTGTTCGCGCGTTTGGCGATGGCTTTGGTGGTGAGGGCGTCGTAGCCGACTTCTTCAAGCAGCAGGGCGGTTGCGTCGAGCAGTGCCCGGACGCGTTGATGTCCGCGAGCCTGTGCCGGGGCGCGACGCTGCTGGAGCTGAACGGGTGTCATGGGCGCAGTATAGGGCAGGGCGCGGTTGACAGGGTTTGGCGACGACTCGACGATCGCCGCAGTTCAACATCAGGAGGAGCCCATGCTGGAGCTGCTGACCTGGACAACGCCGAATGGTCGCAAGGTATCCGTGATGCTTGAAGAGCTCGGTGTGCCCTATCGGGTCACGCCGATCGATCTCGCGGCGGGGGCCCAGCGCGAGGCCGATTTCCTTTCTGTATCGCCGAACGGACGCATCCCCGCACTCGTCGATCACGACGCACCGGGCGGCGCTGTCAGCGTGTTCGAGTCCGGTGCGATCCTGGTCTACCTTGCGGAGCGCGAGGGCCGCTTTCTGCCAGCGAGCGGGGCATTGCGGGCGAGGGTGATGGAGTGGTTGTTCTGGCAGATGGCCGGCCTTGGACCCATGATGGGTCAGCTGGGTCACTTCGTGAATCAAGCGCCTGAGCGGATCGAATATGCAGTCCGACGCTATCTTGACGAGGCAGTCCGCCTGCTTGCCGTGCTGGACGACCGTCTGCGCGGGCGCGAATACGTTGCGGACAGGGTGTCGGTTGCAGACTTTGCGATCTATCCCTGGGTCGAGATCGCCTGGCAGCCGCTCAAGGCGCTGGAGCCGGACCGGATTTCCGTGCTCGACGCGGTCGAAGGTTGGCTTGCGCGCATGGCCCGGCGTCCGGGCGTCGAAGCTGGCATGCAGATAGGTGGCGAAGCCGTGGATCGGCCCGGCCGCGGCTGAAGCCGATACGGGCACCGGGCTCGTCCAGACGGCAGTGCCCGGGTGGTGGTCCGAGGTCCGCTCACCACGTAACCCCTGAAGGAATTCCGATGCACAAGGTCCTAACGCTCAACCAGATCGCGCTGGCGGGGCTTGAACGGTTCCCCCGCGATCGCTATGAGCTCGGTACGGAGCTTCAGGATCCGGACGCAATCCTGGTTCGCAGCCATATGCTTGGCGAGGGCCATGCAACGCCGCGCCTCCGGGCTGTCGGGCGCGCTGGTGCGGGCGTGAATAACATCCCGGTTGCAGATTACACCCGCCGCGGCATCGTCGTGTTCAACACCCCCGGCGCCAACGCGAACTCGGTGAAGGAAATCGTGATCGGTGCAATGCTGCTTGCGGCGCGCGATCTCTCGGGCGGCATGCAGTTCGTCAGGGGACTCGATCCCGCGCTGGGCAAGGCGGATCTCGACAGCCAGGTGGAAGCGGAGAAGAAGCGCTTCAGGGGAGGGGAGATCGCCGGCAAGACGCTTGGCGTGGTGGGTCTCGGGGCGATTGGTTCACGGGTTGCAGAAGTCGGCCTTCGACTCGGCATGGATGTGCTCGGCTACGATCCGGCGATTTCTGTCGACGCAGCCTGGCGATTGCCGTCGGAGGTTCAGAAGATGGAGAACCTGCAGGCGCTCCTCGCGCGGTCCGATTACGTGTCCCTCCATGTCCCCGCCATCCCGCAGACAAAGGGCCTGATCAACGCCAATACGCTTGCGGCCATGCGCAATGGCGCCGTGCTCTTGAATTTTGCACGCGACGCGATCGTCGACCCCGCTGCCATTGCCGCAGCCCTGGATGGTGGTCGCCTTGCGCGCTACGTCGCGGATTTTCCCGCGCCAGAGCTCGTCCGCCACCCGAAGGCGCTGTTCACGCCGCATCTTGGGGCCAGCACTGAAGAAGCGGAGGAAAACTGCGCTGTCATGGCCGCGGAGCAGCTCATGGATTTCCTCGAACACGGCAACATCCGGAATTCCGTGAACTTCCCTCCGGTTCAGCTTGATCGGACCGCCGGGCATCGCATCGCCGTCATCAATAACAACGTACCGAAGATGCTCGGTGCGATCTTGTCGGCGCTGGCGGACCATGAACTCAATATCATCGACATGCTCAACAAATCGCGCGACGAGATTGCCTACAACCTGATAGACGTCGAGGCACCGCCTTCTGACGCGCTGGTGAGTGAATTGAGCGCCATCGATGGCGTCGTCAACGTGCGTCGCTTCGGCGGCTGAAGCGGTCGGGCGCAAGCAGCGCGCGCAGGTTGCTGCTGAGCACCGGCGGTTCGGCGCAGAGTGCAGAAGCGATGAACTCTGCTGCGAGTGGGCAGGTCAGCAGGCCGGATGAGGCATGTGCGGTGGAGCACCAAACGCCGGGCACGACCTGCCCAGCCAGCGGTGTCCGGTCGGGCGCAGTCGTGCGAACTTCCGCCCAGTCCGTCGCGCTGGACACGGCGGGCGCTTGGCGCCCGAGGTAGGCGTGCCAAGCATCCAGGCGGGCGAGATTCTCCAGCCTCTCCTCGGTGCTCGCGCTGACGTCCGTGGGCGCTTCCTGCGCTGGCAGTCGCACGTAGCTCGAGCCCACCGACCATCCATCCGTGAGGGGCACCGCATGACCGCGCCCGGTCAGGATCGCGCCCGCCGCCGGCGGATTCGACATGAAGGTGCGCGTCAATTGGCCGCGCATGCGACCGAGCGGTGCGCCCTGCGCGCCGAGGTGTTCAACAAGAAGGGCGCGGCTCATGGTTCCTGCCGCAATCAGCGTTATGCCGTCGGTCGCCGACTGGGTGACGGTAAGTGGGTCTGGGCGCAATTCGATACGCTCGTGCGTGAGCAGATGGTTCACAAGGTGCGGTAGATCGGCATGACCGCCATGGGTCCAGACGAGTTCTTCGCCTGCTCCCCAAGCAATACGTCCGTCCAGACTGCCGAAGCGCGCGCGCAGCTTGCCAAGGCGGTCCGGACGACGTACTTCGGTGGCCTGACGAACCTTCGCGGGCGTAAACGCATCGGCCCAGGCGGCTCGGGTGAGCCACTGGCGCGTGAAACCCTCTGCCGCGATCAGGATCAGTGGCCGCCCCCCGTCCTCAAGGGGCAGGCGCGGATGCAGGACGGCATGGTGATTGGCGGATGCGCGGCCCGCGGGTCCTTGCGGGTCGTGAACGGTGACGTCCAGGCCCCGTTCGGCGCACGCGCGCGCAAGGGTGGCACCGGCAAGGCCCGCCCCTGCAATCCGGATCGCGCTGGGCGGCGTCTGAGCGATCCGCGTGGGCTCTGAAAGCTGCCCCACAAGCATGTCGCGTTTGCCCAGTACCCCGGGACGCTTGTTCAGGTTGAAACCCGCGTCGATCAGCGCGGCGCGAACGGTGCGCGCGACCGTGAAGGTTGCGAGGGTTGCGCCCGCGGCAGAGCGAGCAGCGAGCGCGCGCGCCACCCCGGGTTGCCAAAGCCCATCGTCTTTCGACGGCGCAAATCCGTCGAGCATCCAGGCGTCCGCCCCCCGTCCCCCTTGCCGTTGCCAGTCCTCGAGGCCTTCCGCGGCATCGCCGAGCCAAAGCGAGAGTCGTACACGGCCGCCATCAAAAACCCGACGGTGCCAGCCTCGGATCGGAGCTGGGTGAGTATCGATGAGGTCATGGGCCCCGGCCGTGAGTTCCGGGACGCTCTGTTCGTGCAGCCGCGCCGCAAAGCGGGCGCGATCGGCGCGCGCGAGCGGCGCATGTTCGAAGCTGACGAAGTGCAGGACGGCAGAAGACGGTGCGAGGCGCAGAAAACGCTCACGGGCCACGAGAAAGTTCAGCCCGGTGCCGAAACCGGTTTCGCCAACGATCATGGAGTCGCGTACATCCCGGAAGCGTCGGGGCAGCTCATTGCCGTCGAGGAAGACGGCGCGCGACTCTTCTATTCCGCCGCGCCGTGAAAAATAGACGTCGCCCACGCTACGTGAGATCGGCGTTGTGCCCTCCCAGGCCACGTCTGCCGTGTCGAGCACTGCGGGATGTCGTTCGGACACGGTATCTGCGCCGTCTCAGCTGTGCGTTCCGGGCCCCGTCGCGATGGCTCGGCCAGGATCAGTGATCCATTCGCTCCAGGAACCGACATAAAGACGTGGGGGCGCGAAGCCGGCTGCGGTCGCCGCCAGGACATTGTGTGCTGCCGTGACACCCGATCCGCAGTAACAAATGGCCTTTCCGGAATCGTTGCCGAGGACCGCACCCCAGCGCTCGATGAGCGCCTCGGCGCCAAGGAAAGTCCCGTCGGGCCCAAGGTTCGCCGTGTGCGGCATGCACCTCGCGCCAGGGATATGCCCTGCCACTGGATCGATCGGCTCTGCGATGCCCTCGAACCGCTGCACTGCACGTGCATCGATCAATGCCGTGTCGTTCGTGAACGAGCCGATGACGTCCGAGGCATCTGCTGCGGTCAGGAGCGGCGCGCGCGTCGGCCAGCCGGGCGCATTCGCAACGTCCGCCGGCGTGCCCTTTTCCACGGCACCTCCTGCCTCAAGCCAGCGCGCCCAACCACCGTCGAGGACATGAGCGCAGGGGTGGCCGAGCCAGCAGGCCAGCCACCAGGCGCGGGCTGCGAAGGCGCCGCCGGCGTCGTCGTAGAAGACCACGGGACTCTCCGCGTCGACGCCGATTTGGGCGAAGCGTCCTCGTAGGGCATCTGGGTCGGGCAGTGGATGCCGGCCGGTGCGACCAGATTGAATCCGGCCTGAAAGGTCATTTTCGAGGTGTAGATAGCGGGCGCCAGGAATGTGTCCATCGATGTAGCGAGAGCCACCCGCCGAAGCGCTTGAGAGATCGAAGCGGCAGTCGACAACAATCGGCGGCAGGGCATTTTCTGGCGCCAGGATCGCTTCCGCCGCAACAAGCGGTCTGGCGAGCGAAGGGGGTCGCGGGCTGTTCATGAACGGTTCCTGCGTGGTTTTCGAGGTTGCTTTCGGGCGACGGGCGGTCGGTGGTATCCCCCGGGGGGCGATGCGAGAATGGCGCCTCGGGCATCCGCCTCTGCGCTTCGTCGCAGCAAGTCTAACCGGGAGTCTCTCGCCCCATGTGGTACGAAGGTCTGCTAGCGCTTGATACATGGCAGCACGTTCTCATCGTGCTCGCTCTCACGCATTGCACGATCGTCTCCGTGACGGTCTATCTGCACCGTTATTCCGCTCATCGGTCGCTCGAACTGCACCCCGCGCTGAAGCACTTTTTTCGCTTCTGGCTCTGGCTGACCACCGGCATGGTCACGCAGGAGTGGACCGCGATCCATCGTAAGCATCACGCCATGTGCGAGACGTCCAACGATCCGCACAGCCCGAAAGTGTTCGGTCTCAAGAAGGTCCTGCTCGAGGGCGCGGAGCTCTACGGAGAGGGCAAGCACGGCGACACGCTCGAGCGATACGGCAAGGGTTGCCCGGACGACTGGGTAGAGCGCAACTTCTACAGGCACGCGGTCTGGGGCGTCACGCTCATGGCCATCATTGACCTGGCGCTCTTTGGCGTGAACGGCGTCTGGATGTGGGCCATCCAGATGCTCTGGATCCCCGTATTGGCGGCAGGCGTGATCAATGGTGTGGGTCACTACTACGGATACCGCAACTACGAATGCACGGACGCGGCAACGAATATCGTCCCCTGGGGAATCCTCATCGGCGGTGAAGAACTGCACAACAACCATCACACTTACCCGAACTCGGCGAAGCTCTCGCAGAAGCCCTGGGAGTTCGACCTGGGTTACGCCTGGATTCGCCTGTTCGAAATGCTGGGCCTCGCGAGCGTGCGCAGCACCGGGCCCGTCGTTGAGCGAGATCCGAACAAGCAGGCGATCGACCTCGATACGGCATTCGCGCTGCTGAACGACCGCTTCCGGGTCATGGAGCGCTTCGCCCGCGAGGTCGTGTCGCCGATGATTGCGGAGGAGCGTGGCCGCGCGAACACGGCGACGGCTCAGATGCTCCGAAAGGCGCGCAAACTCATCACCCGTGAGCAGTCGCTGGTGAGCGACGCGCAGCAGGCGCAATTGGAGCTTGCGCTCGATCAAGCCCCAACGCTGCGCAAGGTGTACGAAGCCCGCCTCGCGCTGCAGCAGATCTGGCGTGAGCGCGGAGCAACGATGGAGGCGCGTCTCGAAGCTCTTCGCGCGTGGTGCGCGGAGGCGGAGAGCAGCGGTATTCAGGCCCTGCGTGATTTCGCCGAGGAGCTCAAGGCATACACGATCCCGCAGCGGGCCGCGGCAGCCTGAAGTCGGCTGCGCGGCGTGCTGCGCAGCTCTAGGATGTTTCGAAAGGGCGACCTGCGGGTCGCCCTTTTCGTTTCTACATCCTGTCGAGTGTCTCGATGCCGAGCAATCCGAGACCAGTCGTTAGGGTCTGCTCAGTCAGACCGGCGAGGACGAGGCGCTGATCGCGCAGCGGAGCGCTGGCCGAAAGCACCGGGCACTGCTCGTAGAAGGTCGAGAAGCCCACCGCAATGTCATAGAGATGCGCGCACAACAGATGCGGCTGCCCCGTGGCCACGACCTGTTCCAGTGTTTCCGGCAACCGAACGAGCAGCAGCGCGAGTGCGCGCTCTGCGGGCGCTGCGATGGACGGAGCCGCCTCTAGCGTCCTTGGATCGACGTCCGCGCGGCGAAAGAGGCTGCGGATTCGACTCACGGCGTACTGCATGTAGGGTGCCGTGTTGCCCTCGAAGGCAAGCATGGCATTCCAGGAGAAGACGTAGTCGCTGGTGCGGCTCTTGGAGAGATCTGCGTACTTGATCGCGCCGAGTCCCACCACTCGCGCAATCGATGCACGTGTCGAAGCGTCGAGATCCGGCTGGCGTTCGTTCACGAGGGCGCCGGCGCGATCCTCGGCTTCGTCCACCAGATCGGACAGCTTCACGACGTCGCCAGAGCGAGTCTTGAATGGTTTCCCGTCGTCTCCGAGAACTGTACCGAAAGGCATGTGTTCTAGAGAAACAGTGTCGTCAACGAAGCCGGCGGCGCGGGCGACTGCGAAGACCTGGCGGAAGTGCAGAGATTGGCGCGCGTCGACACAGTACAGAGCACGCGATGCGCGCAGATGATCGACTCTATGGCGGATGGCCGCCAGATCAGTAGTCGCATACAGGTATCCGCCATCGGTCTTGCGGACGATGAGCGGGGCGATCTTCCCGTCCTTTGCCCTGAAGTCTTCAAGGAAGACGCAGAGTGCTCCGTCGGATTCGGTGAGGAGTCCCTGTTGTTCGAGATCCTCCACGACCGCTGCTAGATCGTCGTTGTAGGCGCTTTCGCCCATAACGTCGCTGCGCGACAGCGTTGTGTTCATGCGCTCGAAGAGGGTATCGCAGTGCCGTAGCGAAACCTCGATGAAGCGGCGCCAGAACGCGAGGCAGTCTTCGTCGCCGGACTGCAATTCGACAACGGTTGCGCGTGCGCGATCGGCAAAAGCCGAGTCTTCGTCGAATCGCTCTTTGGCCTTGCGGTAGAAGTCCTCGAGATCGCCGATCTCGTGCTCGAGCGTGTCCACGTCCGCGTCGCCGAAAGCTTCGCGCAGGTAAGCGAGAAGCATTCCGAACTGTGTGCCCCAGTCGCCGACGTGATTCTGCCTGATGACTTCGTGACCGGTGTGCGCCAGGGTGCGCGCCAACGCGTCGCCGATGACCGTCGGACGCAGGTGACCGACGTGCATCTCCTTGGCAAGGTTCGGTGACGGATAGTCCACGACGACGCGTGGCGCATCGGCGGCGGGTGCCTTGGGCGCAAGCACGCTTTCGGGCAGCGCCTGAACGCGCTCGATTAGAACCTTGCTCGCGAGCGTCAGGTTGATGAAGCCCGGGCCTGCTATCTCCGCATGCTCGACGATGTCGTCGAGCTCCGCTGCCGCGAGCACGGCTTCCGCCATTTCCCTCGGCTTGCGCCCAAGGCGCTTCGCCGCGCCCATGACGCCGTTCGCCTGGTAGTCGCCAAATTCAGGTCGCGCAGCGGGCTGCACCACCGGCGGCGCATCGGGTGCACCGGCCGCGGTCAGCGCGCGAGCAATGCGCGCCTCGAGTAGGGCGCGCAGCGTGTCGCTCATGCGGCGTTCTCACGTGCGCCGGTGAGATCCACGTCGTCAGCCTGCGGCCCCTTGTCGCGTTCGACAACGACATAGGACACCGGATGGCCGTCCGGAATCTCGCGACGGCTCTTGTCTCGGAGTGCGCGGTGATGAAGGAAAATCTCTTCACCGTCGGGTCGAATGATGAAGCCGTAGCCCTTGGCGCCGCTGAACCATTTTACCGTGCCTTCTTCGCGGGGACCGGCGGGCACGGCGGGTGCTTGCTCTTCGCGCTCGCGACGCCCGGAGCCGGCGCGAGTGTCGTCGCGCCGATTACGGCTCCCGCGCTTGCTCCCGCGTTCGGCGTTCCCGCGTTCGGCGTTCCCGCGTTCGGCGCCTCCCCGCTCGCGGCCTTTGCGTTCATTGCGGCGCCCGCTCGGAGAGGGCGTTTCGCTGTGCTTGCCGGCAGCATTCGGCTTTGCCGTCGAAGTCGCCGTCGCTGTGGAAAGCGCCGCGCGCATGAGGCTCCCGTAGGCGATGAGGGCCACGATGATCACGATCAGGTCGACGGCGAAGAGTTCGGCGGTGCCGGCGGCCGGTAGCTGGCCACGGAGAAACGTGAGCGCGGCTGCGAACAGCCCACCGATCACGATGGCCGGGAGGATGATGCGTTGGTTCATGGGGTTGTCCCGCTTGAAAAGAGTGAGCGTGAGGAGCCGCGCGCGTGGATGACCGCCGCGCGCAGGGTGATGTCCGCCTCCGAGGGCGGCGGAGGATGATAGCGGCGGACGCGTGAGGCGTCAGCCCTCGGCGTCGAGGTGGGTCACCTGTTCGATGACAACGGGGTCCATCGGAACATCGCGCATGCCCGCACGTACGGTGGTGCGCACCATCGATATGCGGTCGACGATGTCCATACCGGTCGTCACGGTTCCGAACACGGTGTAGCCGGGGCGTTGGCCGTCCGCGTCGAGGTGACGGTTGTCCTTGACGTTCACGAACCACTGAGCATCTGCGCTGTCCGGATTACGCTGGCGCGCCATGGCGATGGTGCCCCGAAGATTGCGTGGGCCACCGACGGACTCGTTCATGACCCGCCCCGCGGGCTCAAGGTAATCCATCTCGGCGTTGTAGCCGCCCGCCTGGATCATGAAGTCGCTTATGACGCGGTGGAAGATGATGCCGTCATAGAAATCGCGCTCGACGTAGCGAAGGAAGTTCTCGACCGTCTGCGGTGCCTCCGCTGGCCAGAGCTCGATCGTGAACGTACCCAGGTTGGTCGTGACCTCGATCTGGGGATTGTCCGCGGCGGCTATTGCGGGTCCGAGGGCGGCGCTGATGGCGAGAAGGGCAATGGATAGCGCGCGGTTGAGCCTGTTCACGGTGTAACTCCTGATGCGTGGGACCGGTGCCGAGTCTGCCAGAGTCCGGCGGATCAGACTGCGAATGCGACCAGAATCGCGAGGCCAAGCAGCGTGGTGCCAAAGATCTGATCGAGCCTGCGTGCGTTGCGTTCCACGAAACTGACGATGGCAGGCCGCCGCACCAAACGCGCGAAAGCTGTCCAGACAATGGCCACCTCGAGCATCAGGAGTCCCGCGGCTGAGAGGCGGATCGGTAACGGCGCCGTCGGATCGAGCAGTTCCGTGAACAGTGCCAGCATCATCAGCAGCACCTTCACGTTGAGGAGATTCGACAGAAGGCCTGCAAGAAATGGCAGGGCGTTCGGCGGGTTCTCTAGTTCGCCCGTGAGGCTGAATGCGCCAGTTGAGCGCAATGCTGCGAAGCCGAGCCAGGCGAGCCAGAGCGTGCCCAGCCAGCGCAGGACATCCAAAGCGTCGGGCGCCGTGGCGGCGATCGCGGCGAGCCCTGTGAGCGCGAGCGTCAGATGCAGGCCGATGCCGGTGGTGATGCCCGCAATACAAAGAGCGGCAGCCCGCCGGTGCGTTCCGAGGGAATAGCGCGCGACGAGAAGCATGTCCGGCCCCGGACTCATCATCGCGGCAAAAACCACAAGGAGCAGCATGGCCAGGTCGAACCAGGGCATATGCGAAGGCCTTAAACGCGCAGGGCCCGCGCTGGCGGGCCCTGCGGGGACGTGCAGACGCTAATAGCGTTTCACATGACGCCGTAGGCGATCATCGCTGCCGCAACCTTGTTGAAGCCGGCGATGTTGGCGCCGCGGAAGTAGTCCACGTGGCCGCCGGGTTGAGTGCCGTACTCGACCATCTGGTCGTGAATGCCCTTGATGATGCCACGCAGGCGCTGGTCGACTTCCTCTCTCGACCAGGACAGGCGCAAGCTGTTCTGGGACATTTCAAGACCCGAAACGCCGACGCCACCCGCATTCGCTGCCTTCGAGGGCGCATGCAGCAGCTCCTTCTTCTCCAGCATTGCATGCACGGCCGCCGGCGTGCTCGGCATGTTTGCGCCTTCCGAAACTGCACGGCAGCCGTTGGCGATGAGATGCTGGGCGTCTTCGATGTCGATCTCGTTCTGCGTCGCGCAGGGAAATGCGAGATCGCAAGGTACTTCCCAGGGGCGCTTGCCCTCGTGGAAGGAGCCGCCGAATGTGTCCACATACTCGCTGATGCGACCCCGGCGTACGTTCTTCAACTCCATCACCCATTCGAGCTTTTCCTGGGTGAGTCCTTCCGGGTCGTGGATGTAGCCGGCAGAGTCGGACAGCGTGACGACCTTGCCGCCGAGCTGCATGAGCTTCTCTGCGCAGAACGTGGCGACGTTGCCGGATCCGGACACGGCGCAGGTGCGGCCGTCGATGGCTTCCCCGTGATGGGCCAGCATGTCTTCCATCATGTAGACCACGCCGTAGCCGGTGGCTTCCGTGCGGATCAGGGAGCCACCGAACTCGAGTGCCTTACCGGTCAGGACGCCTTCGAAGCGGTTCACGAGGCGCTTGTACTGCCCGAACATGTAGCCGACTTCGCGCGCGCCCACGCCGATGTCGCCGGCCGGCACGTCCGTATCCGGGCCGATGTGACGATGGAGTTCGGTCATGAACGCCTGGCAAAACCGCATGACCTCTGCGTCGGACTTGCCCTTCGGATTGAAGTCGGCGCCGCCCTTGCCGCCGCCCATGGGCAGACCGGTCAGGCTGTTCTTGAAAACCTGCTCGAAGGCAAGGAACTTGAGGACTGACTGGTTGACCGTCGGATGGAAGCGCAGGCCACCCTTGTAGGGGCCGATGGAGTTGTTCTGCTGAACGCGAAAGCCTCGGTTGACGCGAATGTTGCCCGCGTCGTCATGCCAGACCACGCGAAAAGTGACGATTCGGTCGGGTTCGGTCATGCGTTCGAGGATCATCAGATCCTTGTAAATCGGTTTGTCGGCGATGTACGGAACGATGTCCATCGCGACTTCCTGGACCGCCTGATGAAACTCCGGTTCCCCGGGATTGCGGCGTTTTACGCCTTCCATGAACTGTTCGAGATCGCTTGCCTGGTGTGCGGACATCCTCGTCCCCCCCTGTCTGATCCTTGAGCCTGGCGCACGCTTTGCGCGGCTCGAGACATCAAACCCCAGCCACCGTGCAGCGGCAACAGGGATCAACGTACAGATTCGTCAGGTGGCGCGATCTGCGCCCGATGCGCCCTGGAGGACGGCGATGTAACGGCGAACCGTCCCGTAGAGCCCTCCGCTTTCGAGGGCGTCAGAGACGAGCGCGTGACCGATCGAAACCTCCTGCAACCCTGGAAGCTCGCGGAAGGTGACGAGATTGTCGAGGTCGAGGTCGTGCCCTGCGTTCACGCCAAGCCCGGCTGCCAGCGCGGCTTCGGCCCCAGCAGCGAAGGCGTCATAGCTGGCCCGCGTTGACCTGCCGCTGCGCCGGCCGTCCTGCTCGAAGGCAGCGGCGAATGGGCCCGTGTACAGCTCGATCCGGTCCGCCCCCGTTGCGGGCACCGCGGCGATGCTGCGGACGTCCGGGTCCATGAAGAGACTTACGCGAGCGCCAAGCGACTGGTAGCGGGCAACGCGCTCTGCAAGGGCAGGCGTTTCGCGCGGAAGAGCCCAGCCGTGATCCGAAGTGAGCTGCGTCTCGTCGTCCGGCACGAGCGTGACCTGGTCCGGGCGAGCGCGCTCGATCAAGGCATCAAAGCCCGGGTAGCCCCCCGCATTCGCCGACGCGAATGGATTCCCCTCTACATTGAATTCCGTTCCAGGGAACTCCCGGCGCAGCATCTCAGCGATGGCAGGTACATCGTCTGCGCGGATATGTCGCTGATCCGGCCGCGGGTGGACCGTGATGCCTGCGGCACCTGCGCGGAGTGCAACGCGACAGGCCTCCAGTAGGTCTGGGCGCGCGCCGCCGCGCGAGTTTCGCAGCAGGGCGATCTTATTCACATTGATGGATAAGGCTGTCACGTCGGGTGTCCGGTCTCGAGTTCAGGAACTGCCTTCAGCTGGGCTTTTGGTCGCCTGGTCCGCCTCGTCAGCCTCTTGCTGTTCGGCAAGGTAGCCGCTGCGGGCGAGATACACGACAGAGATCACCACGTAGGTGAAGGTCAGCGCCAGGCCGCCGAAAAGCTTGTAGTTGACCCAGAAGGCTTCCGAGAAGTTGTAGGCGACGACCAGATTCAGCGCGCCCGCAAGAAAAAAGGCTCCTGTCCATCCCCAGGCGAGCGTGCGCCAGGCCGACGCGGGGAGAGTGAGTTCCGCTCCGAGCAGTCGCTCGATCAGATTGCGCTCACCGATGAAGGTGCTGCCGCCGACGGCGCATGCAAGGAGCCAGTTCACGAGCGTGGGCTTCCACATGATGAAACGGCCATCCCCTAAGGCGAGGGTCAGTCCGCCAAGCGCGAGCACAAGCCAGAACTGGATCTGCATCTGCCTGTCCAGCTTGCGCTGAATCGCCCATACGACGGCCACCTGCAGCGTCTGTGCGCCGATCAGGATTGCCGTGGCAAGCAAGAGGTCCTGCTCGAGAACGTAGTAGGCGACGAAGAAGATGACGATGGGCAGGAAGTCGAGAAACTGCTTCATGGATTCCGGACTCGCGGGCTTCGGTTTCACACTTCGCTCGGGCACGCGATCATAAAGGAAAGCGGCATTCCGGACGACGAAACACGGATCATGGCCCAGTTCTTCAGCATCCATCCCGAAAATCCGCAGGCCCGACTCGTGCGTCAGGCAACGGAGATCGTGCGCAGAGGGGGCGTTGTGGTCTACCCGACAGACTCTGCCTACGCGATCGCGTGCGAGATCGGAAACAAGGATGGGGTGGAGCGCATCCGCCGCCTGCGGCAGGTGGGCAAGGGGCACAACTTCACGCTTGTATGCCGCGATCTGTCCGAGCTCGCGACCTACGCCCGGGTCGACAACAGTACCTTTCGATTGCTGAAAGCGCACACGCCCGGGCCATATACATTCATCCTCGACGCGACGCGCGAGGTGCCGCGGCGCCTCATGCATCCCAAGCGCCGAACGATCGGATTGCGCGTGCCCGCGCACCCGATCGCGGAAGCGCTGCTCCAGGATCTGGGCGAACCGCTCATGTCCTCATCGCTCGTCCTGCCAGGTGATGACCTTCCGCTGACCGATCCGTGGGAGATTCGCGAGACCCTCGAGCACGATGTCGATCTCGTGATCGATGGCGGGTTCTGTGGCATGGAAACCACGACGGTGGTGGACCTATCTGGCGCCGAGCCTGTACTTCTTCGCCAGGGGCGCGGATCCGTCGAGGCGCTGGTGCCCGATCTCCCTTGACGTGCTCGAACGGGTCCGTTCGGGCCCCGTGAACTGATATGATCGCGGCCCCGGCGATAACCCTTGCAGACGGTGGGCGCCAGAACCCGCGTGCTGCTCGATTTGTCGCCCTCGCGGCAACGTGCGTGCGCAACGCAGCCATCAGGAGACTTCCTTGAAGACCGAGGATTCGGACCAGCGGGTCCTGTCCGGCATGCGGCCCTCAGGCCGCCTGCATCTCGGCCAATTCCACGGCGTGCTCAAGAACTGGGTACGCATGCAGCACGAATTCGAGTGCTTCTTCTTCGTGGCGGACTGGCACGCGCTGACAACGCACTACGAGACGCCGCTAGAGATCGAGCAGCACACCTGGGACATGGTCATCGATTGGCTGGCGGCAGGCGTGAATCCGGGCTCCGCGACGCTCTTCATCCAGTCCAAGGTGCCCGAGCACGCGGAGCTGCATCTGTTGTTGTCGATGATCACGCCGCTCGGATGGCTCGAACGCGTTCCGAGCTACAAGGACCAGCAGGCCAAGCTCAATGAAAAGGACCTCGCGACCTACGGATTCCTTGGTTACCCGCTGCTCCAGAGCGCGGATATCCTGATCTACCGGGCAGGTCGCGTACCCGTGGGGGGCGATCAGGTTGCACACGTGGAGCTTACGCGCGAGGTCGCCCGCCGTTTCAACTTCATCTACGGCCGTGAACCTGGCTACGAAGAAGCCGCAAAGGCAGCCATCGCCAAGATGGGGAAGAAGGCGAAGCGCCTGTACAGCGATTTGCGCAAGGCCTATCTGGAGCGGGGCGATGAGGAGGCGCTGGAGAAGGCGCGCGCACTGCTGTCGGATCAATCGAATCTCTCCATTGGCGACCGCGAGCGCCTCTTCGGCTACCTTGAAGGCGGCGGCCGCGTGATCCTGCCTGAGCCCGAGGCCCTGCTGACGGAGACGCCGAAGGTGCCGGGTCTGGACGGCGAGAAGATGTCGAAGTCCTACAACAACACGATCCGGCTCCGCGAAGAGGCGAGTGAGATCGAACAGAAGATCCGGACGATGAAGACGGACCCGGCGCGGGCGCGGCGCACAGATCCGGGTACGCCGTCAGCGTGTCCTGTATACGCCCTGCACGAGCTCTATTCCGATGACGACACCAAGGACTGGATCGTCAAGGGCTGCACGACTGCCGGAATCGGTTGCCTCGACTGCAAGGGCCCGCTTATCGACGCGGTGCAGGCTGAGCAGCAGGGCATGCGCGAGCGGGCGCGCCAGTACGAAGACTCCCCCGATCTGGTGAAGGCAATCATCGCCGAGGGCTCCGAGACGGCGCGCGACGCTGCCAAGGCGACGCTCGAAGAAGTCCGTCTCGCCATGGGATTGGGATATCGGTGAGCGAGCCGGATTCGACGGCGGAAGCCGCATCGGCACCCGACGACGGCGCCGTCGAGGTGCCGTCTCTGCGTGAGCTCCGTCAAGCGCCCGGTACGCAGCAGCAGGAGATGCCGTTCGCGATCGTGGCTGGCCGTTCGGTCACGGAGCTGCCGAAGGATCTTTACATCCCGCCCGATGCCCTTGAGGTGTTTCTCGAAGCCTTTGAGGGCCCCCTCGATCTGCTGCTCTATCTGATTCGCCGTCAGAATCTCGACATTCTGGACATTCGCGTCGCCGAGATCACACACCAGTACATGCAGTACATCGAGCTCATGGAGGCACTTTCCTTCGAGCTCGCCGCGGAGTACCTGGTGATGGCGGCCATGCTCGCCGAGATCAAGTCGCGCATGCTTCTGCCGCGGCCGGCCGGGGACGAGGAGGGCGATGAAGAGGATCCGCGGGCCGAGCTCATCCGCCGCCTGCAGGAATACGAGCGCTTCAAGCAGGCTGCCGAGGATCTTGATGCGCTTCCGCGCACGGATCGCGATGTCTTTCCGGGCTCGGCGGTACCGCCGCCGATCGATCATCAGCAGCCGCTGCCGGAGATCGAATTGAAGGACCTACTGCTCGCGCTCGCCGATGTCATGCAGCGTGCGGAGATGTACGCCGCCCACGCGGTCAGCTTCGAACCGCTTTCCACGCGAGAACGCATGGGTGAAGTGCTGCGCCGGGTATCCGAGTCGCGCGACTTTGTTGAGTTCAAGGCGCTGTTCTCGCCCGATGAGGGGCGTCTCGGAGTCGTGGTCACTTTCATTGCCATCATGGAACTTGCGAAGGAGTCGCTGATTGAAATCGTCCAGAACGAGTCCTTCGCACCGATCCACGTTCGCGCACGCGCGCACGCCGGCTGAACTGCAGCGTTGAGAGAAGCATGAGCAACAATCCAGATGTGATCCGCAACGTTGTCGAATGCGCGCTCCTTGCCGCTGGCGAACCCGTGTCGACGGATCGCCTGCTGATGCTGTTCGACGACGGCGACGGCGTCGATCGTGCGGTGCTCAAGGAGACGATCGCGCGTCTTGAATCCGAGTACGAGGATCGCGGGCTCGAGCTCAGGGAAGTTGCTTCGGGGTGGCGCATTCAAGTCCGCGAGCAGCTCTCCCCCTGGGTCAGTCGGCTTTGGGAAGCCCGTGCACCGAAGTACTCCCGTGCACTGCTGGAGACGCTCGCACTCATTGCCTATCAGCAGCCGGTCACGCGTGGTGATATCGAACAGGTTCGCGGCGTCTCGGTGTCGTCGAACATCATCAAGACGCTGCTCGAACGAGACTGGATCCGCATCGTTGGTCACCGGGACGTGCCAGGAAAGCCCGCGCTGTACGGCACGACCAAGGGCTTTCTCGACTACTTCAATCTGCGCAGCCTCGACAAATTGCCGCCGCTCGCTGAGCTTCGTGATCTGAACAAGATCAACGAGGAGCTCGGCTTCGACGGGGAGTCGCCTTCAGCTGCAGGCACGGAAGGTGACCAGGAGACAGTGCCGGAAGTCGTACCGCTGCGCGCCGTGCTCGGTCAGTTCGATGAGGAGGATGGTGCTGAGCCGGCCGGCGAAGCGCCGTCGGAGCAGGATTCCGTTGACGGCGAGGTCGCCGAGGGCCGTCCCGGGATTCAGGCAGCGACGGAAGTCGCCGACGATGCCGCTGGCAATGCCGCTGGCAATGCCGCGGGCGATGGTGCTGCGGTTGCCGACGAGGACGCGTCCGACGCGCCGATGTCCAGCCTCGACGAGGGCGATGCCCCAACCTCCGCTGCTCGAGACGACGAAGAAGGTCGAGGGCGCATCGAGTGAACGAGAGTGCGCCCGACACCGAGAAACTGCAGAAGGTGCTTGCGCGCACGGGCCTGGGTTCGCGCCGCGCGCTCGAGAGCTGGATCCGCGATGGCCGGGTGCGCGTGAATGGGCGCGTCGCAGAGCTCGGTCAGCGCGTTGGCGAAACGGATCGGATCGAGGTCGACGGCCGCCCTCTGCCGCGGCGCGAGGAAACGAGCGTTCCGCGCATCCTCATGTACAACAAGCCCCAGGGCGAGATCTGCACGCGCGACGATCCTGAGGGACGTCCGACCTGCTTCGATCGGCTGCCGCGGTTGCCGAATGGTCGCTGGATCTCGGTCGGCCGCCTAGATTTCAACACTGCAGGGTTGCTCCTGTTCACGTCGGACGGTGAGCTTGCGAACAAGCTCATGCATCCCTCAAGCAGTCTCGACCGCGAGTATGCCGTTCGCGTGCACGGCGCAGTGGACGAGGACACGCTGCAGCGTCTGAAAGAGGGCGTCCTCCTCGAGGACGGGCCCGCGCGGTTCACCGATATCCAGCTTTACGGGGGCGACGGGGCCAACCGCTGGTACCACGTCGTGGTCATGGAAGGGCGCAATCGTGAGGTGCGCCGTCTTTGGGAATCACAGGGGCTGGAAGTCTCGCGCCTGAAGCGCGTCCGCTTCGGCCCGCTCGTGATGCCGTCGACCCTGATTTCCGGCCGCTGGCTGGATCTCCGCGGCGAAGAAATCCAGGCGATCTATCGTCTCGTCGGCCTGAAGGCGCCGCAGATTCCCGGGCGCAAGGGCAAGCTCGGAGACTCGAAGCTTTTCGTTCCGTTCCCTGGCCTCAAGTGATCAGGCGATGCCGAGATGGCTGCGTGCGTCGATGGCCGCCCCGTTGATCTCGCTCTTCTCGGCGCTCCCCGCCAGCCACAGATAGAGCGGCATCAGATCCTCGGGGGTCGGCAGGAGAGACGGATCCTCGCCCGGTACGGCGGCGGCGCGCATGGCTGTGCGGGTGCCGCCCGGATTGATCGTTGCGAAGGCGGTCTTGGCAAGGCGTTCGTTCTCGTCGGCGAAGACCTGCATGAGCGCTTCCGTCGCGGCCTTGGAGACGGCGTAGGCGCCCCAGTATGCGCGTGGCCGCAGGCCCGCTCCGGATGAAGTGAACAGGACCCGTGGTGAGGCGCCGTGCTCCAGCCAGGGCAGGAATGCCTGCGTGAGCATGAACGCCGAGTCGACGTTGGCGGCCATGACCTTGCGCCAGGTCTCAGCGTCGTAGCGATCGAGCGGTACGCGGTCGCCGAGCAGACTCGCGTTGTGAAGCACGACGTCGACGCGTCCGAAAGCTTCACCCACGGCATCCGCCAGCTGGCGGCAGTCGTTCATCGTGACGCCGACGAGGTCTACACCCTGGATCACCGGTTCTGGGTGGCCGGCTGCGACGATCTCGTCGTAGAGCGATTCGAGGCGGGCAACCGTTCGTGACACGGCGACAATGGTCGCGCCGTGTGCCGCAAAGGTCTTTGCGGCAGCCCGTCCGATCCCTTCACTCGCACCGGTAATGAACACTACGCGATCGGCGAGCAGGCCCGCAGGAGCCTGCCATTCGGGCGAGAAGGTCATGCCGGCTTCCGAGCGTGGAGCAGGTAGTTCACGTCCACGTCACGGTCGATGCGACTTTCGCGGGAAAGCGGGTTGTAGCTGATGCCTGCTATCTCGACGACCGACAGGCCTGCGTCCCGCACCAGGCGCGCGAGTTCAGACGGTTTGATGAAGCGCGCGTAGTCATGGGTCCCCTTGGGCAGCAGGCCGAGCATGTACTCGGCGCCGACCACGGCAAGGGCCCACGCTTTCGGATTGCGGTTGAGCGTCGCAAAGAAGAGGTCGGCGCCGGGCTTCGCCAGGGCTGCGCAGGCGTTCACCACCGAACCCGGGTCCGGAACATGCTCGAGCATCTCCAGGCAGGTGACTGCATCGAAGGTTTCGGGCGCCTCGGCCGCAAGCGCTTCGGCGGGCTGCTGACGATAGTCGACGGTAATGCCGGCCTCGAGGGCGTGGAGCCGCGCGACGGTAAGTGGCGCTTTCCCCGCGTCCAGGCCGACGACCTCTGCGCCGGCGCGAGCCATGCCTTCGGACAGCAGGCCACCGCCGCAGCCGACGTCCACCACGTGGGCGCCAGCGAGGGGGTGTCGTTCCGCGATCCAGCCGAGACGAGCGGGATTGATGTCGTGGAGCGGCCTGAAGTCGCCTTCCGCGTCCCACCAGCGATGGGCCATGGCCTCGAACTTCTCAACCTCCGCGGGATCGATGTTTTCGCGGACTGCATCGTTCATGTTCCGAGCGTTCTCCCTTGGTCTCAGGCGGCGAGCATGCGATCGCGCCAGCGCAGAGCGCGCTCGCGGACCTCGCCAACGTCCATGCGCGTGTGAAGGCCGTTGTCGAGCAGCGCCTCACCCGCGACCCAGACATTCGTCACGGTCGCCTCGGTGCCCGTGTAGACGATCTGGGATACCGGGTTGAACACCGGTGTGCAGGCCGGACTGGTCATGTCGAGTGCGATGAGGTCTGCCTGTTTGCCCGGTTCTATGGAGCCGATGACGTCGCCCATGCCCAGTGCTTCGGCGCCGCCGAGGGTGGCCATACGCAGCACTTCGAGGGCTGGCAGAGCCGTGGCATCAGCCGCCGCGACCTTGCCTACGAGGGCCGCTACATGCAGTTCGCGGAACATCGAGAGCGCATTGTTGCTGGCGGCTCCGTCGGTGCCGATGCCGATGCGAACGCCCGCCGCGCGCAGCTCTGCCACCGGGCAGATGCCGCTCGCGAGCTTGAGATTCGATTGCGGGCAGTGGATGACCGAAACGTCATGCTCCGCCAGGCGTTCAGCATCGCCTGCCTCGAGCTGCGTCATGTGCACCGTCTGCAGGCGCGGCGTGAACAATCCTGCGCGGCGGATGGCGTCGATCGGCCGTTCGCCATGCTCGCGACGACCTTCGGCGATTTCCGCAGCTGTTTCGTGCAGATGAATCTGTACGGGCACGTCGATCTGTTCGGCGAGGACGGCGATGCGTTCGAGGTGCTCGGGCTCGAGCGTATAGGTCGAGTGCGGCCCGAATCCGATCGTGATGCGCGGGTCTGCCCGGAACTCGTCGACGAGCTCGGTCGCCTTATGCAGACCGCTTTCAACGCTGTCCGCCCACGCTGTCGGGAACTTGATCAGGGGCGCAAGCAGTTGTGCGCGCATTCCGCAGCGGCGCGCGGCTGCCGCTCCTGCTTCCGGGAAGAAATACATATCGGAGTAGGTGGTGACGCCGCCCGCGATCATCTCGGCGATCGCGAGTTCGCTGCCCTCGGCCACGAAGCGGGCGTCGACCCAACGCGCCTCGAGCGGCCAGATGCGTTCCTGCAGCCAGGACTCAAGCGCCATGTCATCTGCAAATCCCCGCATGAGCGTCATTGCTGCGTGTCCATGGCCATTGACCAGCCCAGGGAGCAGCGCCTGCTCGCCGAGTTGATGGCAGGGCAGCTCGGGCCAGGTCTGCGCCAGCGCGCTCTGCGGAACGACAGCCGCGATGCGATCGCGTTCCAGCAGGACGGCATGATCCGTCAGGACGGCCTCCGAGGCGTCGTCCTGCATCGTGATGATCCAGCGCGCGGCCAGTGCTCGGTCTGGGTTCGGGATCGGTATATCCGACATCTTTCGGGGGTCTCAACGGGGGTGGGCGAGCATAGCAGAACGCGCCATCGGGGCACCCCGCGACCGTGCCGCAAGTGCCCATTCGTGGTAGCATTTCGCGTCTGCCGAGCGTTCTTGAAGCGGATCGTGAAGGCACCCGTAGCACACCCGCTTCGGGGGCATTCGCGAAACGCACTCGTACGCGCGCCTCCGCGAACAGGAGGGCGCTGAAGCGGCTCTTGATGAAGGCCTTCAGGGCGTCCGCAATCGGCGTCCCGGGGCTTCTTCGGGCGCGTGGATACGCGTCGCAAGGTCCGTCCGGCGGCGTTTCATGAATCGTTACAGGGCAAGTGATGTCTGAGATCGGCCGCGAAATCCTCCCCGTCAATATCGAAGATGAGTTGCGTCAGTCATATCTCGACTACGCGATGAGCGTCATCGTTGGTCGCGCGCTCCCGGACGTGCGCGACGGGCTCAAGCCGGTGCATCGGCGCGTACTGTTCGCCATGAGCGAACTCAACAACACCTGGAATCGCGGCTACATGAAGTCGGCCCGCGTGGTCGGAGAGGTGATCGGTAAGTATCACCCACACGGCGACTCGGCGGTGTACGACACGATTGTCCGCATGGCCCAGGACTTCTCCATGCGCTACCTGCTGGTGGACGGTCAGGGCAACTTCGGTTCTGTCGACGGCGATCCGCCTGCAGCCATGCGATACACCGAGGTGCGTATGGCGAAGCTCGCCGACTCGCTCCTCGCCGATCTCGACAAGGAAACGGTCGACTTCGTTCCGAACTACGACGACACGCTGCACATGCCGGAGGTGTTGCCGACGCGCATCCCGAACCTGCTCGTGAACGGGTCGTCGGGCATTGCCGTGGGCATGGCGACAAACATCCCACCTCACAATCTCGGCGAGGTCGTGCGTGCGTGCATCGCCCTTATCGACGACGACGAGAAGACGATCGACGATCTGATGGAAATCGTCACGGGCCCGGACTTTCCGACGGGCGCAATCATCAACGGCCGCGCCGGGATCGTGCAGGCCTATCGAACGGGGCGTGGGCGAATCTACGTCCGCGCCAAGGCCGACGTCATCGAGGATGAGAAGAGCGGTCGGGACACGATCGTCATTCACGAAATCCCGTACATGCTCAACAAGGCGAGACTGATCGAGAAGATCGCTGAGCTTGTGAAGGACAAGCGTATAGAAGGTATCTCCGAGCTCCGCGACGAGTCCGACAAGGACGGCATGCGCATCGTCATCGAACTGCGCAGGGGCGAATCCGGTGAGGTCGTGCTCAACAACCTCTATGCCCAGACGCAACTGCAGACCGTTTTCGGCATAAATTGCGTGGCGCTCGTCGATGGGCAGCCCAAGGTCCTAAATCTGAAGGAAATGCTCGAGGCGTTCGTGCGTCACCGCCGCGAGGTGGTAACGCGCAGAACCGTTTACCTGCTGCGCAAGGCCCGCGAACGCGGCCACATCCTTGAAGGGCAGGCCGTTGCGCTGACGAACATCGATCCGGTGATCGAACTCATCAAGGCTTCGCCATCGCCCTCGGAGGCCCGGGAAGCACTGTGCGCCAAGGGCTGGGAAGCCGGCGTGGTGGAAGAGCTTGTCTCTCGCGCCGGCGCTGAGTCGTGCCGGCCGGACGGGCTTGATGATCGCTACGGCATTCGCGATGCCGATGACGGCACGCGGCGGTACTGGCTGTCTCCGGAGCAGGCGCAGGCCATCCTCGAGATGCGCCTGAACCGCCTGACCTCCATGGAGCAGGACAAGCTGGTCGAGGACTACACCAAGCTCCTTGACGAGATCGCGAGCTATCTGGAGATCCTCGGGGATCCAGCGCGGCTCATGGCACTGATCCGCGAGGAGCTTGAAGAAGTACTCGATGAGTACGCCGACGAACGCCGCACGGAAATCATCGCGAGCCAGGAGGACCTCAGTTACGAGGACCTCATCGCGGAAGAGGACATGGTGGTCACGGTCTCGAACCGGGGTTACGCGAAATCGCAGCCGCTCACGACCTATCAGGCGCAGCGTCGGGGCGGGCGCGGCAAGGCCGCGACCACGGTGAACGACGAGGATTTCGTCGAGCATCTGCTCGTGGCGAGCAGCCACGACACGATCCTGTGCTTCACGAACTTCGGCAAGGTGTACTGGCTGAAGACGTACATGTTCCCGCAGGGCAGCCGGACGTCGCGCGGACGGCCGGTGGTGAATCTGCTGCCGCTCTCTGAGGGCGAGCGGATCTCGACGCTGCTGCCCGTCCGCCCAGACGAAGACGAGGGCTTCATCTTCATGGCGACCGCGAACGGCACCGTGAAGAAAACGCCGATCGAGCAGTTCTCGCGCCAGCGCTCCGTGGGCCTGATCGCCATCGATCTGGAAGACGACAACGAGCTCGTCCGCGTCGATTACACCGACGGTACGCGCGACGTGATGCTCATTGCATCTTCGGGTAAGGCAGTGCGTTTCAAGGAGTCGGACGTGCGCGCCATGGGCCGCACCGCCCGTGGGGTCCGCGGCATTCGCCTGTCCGCGGGGCAGCGCGTCGTCGCTTGCATTATCCCCGACGAGGGTACGGAGATTCTCACGGCAAGTGAGCACGGCTACGGCAAGCGTTCCGCGGTGGCAGACTTCCCACTGCGCGGTCGCGGCGCCCAGGGCGTGATCGCCATGCAGACCTCAGAGCGCAACGGCGGCCTCGTCGGGGCGGTGCAGGTGTTGCCGACCGACGAAATCATGCTGATTTCCAATCAGGGCACCCTCGTACGCACGCGTGTTGAAGAAGTGCCTGTGCTCGGCCGCAACACCCAGGGCGTTCGCCTCATCAATCTTCGATCCGGCGAGGATCTTGTCGGCGTAGAACGGATCGAGGAGAACGACGCGGACGAAACCGACGCAGAAGGCGATGAGCGTCCCGAAGCGCCGCCGCACGCGCACGCTGCGGACGGCGCAGCTGCCGCAGGCGATGAAGCGCCGGCGGCGGACCCCGAGACGGACGAGGAAGACTGAGCCGAATCGCCAGGAAGCCAGGACATGACCCGAGTTCACAACTTCTCCGCCGGGCCGGCGGCGCTGCCTGAGGCCGTGCTCGAGCGGGCTCGCGCTGAAATGCTCGACTACCAGGGCAGGGGGCTCTCCGTGATGGAAATGAGCCACCGCAGCAAGGAGTTTGTAGGTATTGCGGAGCGTGCAGAGCAGTCGCTGCGCCGCCTCTTGGACATCTCGCAAGAGTATGCGGTGTTGTTCCTGCAGGGTGGGGCGACAGCTCAGTTCTCCGCTGTGCCGCTTAATCTGACGGCGTCGTCGGACGATGTCGCGGCCTACGTGAACACGGGCAGCTGGTCGAAGAAGGCCATTTCGGAAGCCAGACGCTACGCGCAGGTCGCGGTAGCCGCCTCCAGCGAGGGTTCGAATTTCTCGCACGTACCGTTGGAGAGCGAATGGAACGTGCCGGCGAAAGCGCGCTATGTGCATATCTGCCCGAATGAAACGATCGGAGGGGTGGAATTCCCGTTCAGTCCCGACACGGGCGACATTCCGCTGGTTGCCGACTTCTCTTCAACGATCTTGTCTCGCCCGATCGATGTTTCCGCCTACAGCGTGATCTACGCCGGCGCGCAGAAGAACATCGGTCCGGCAGGCGTTACCGTGGTGATTGCCCGCCGTGATCTGCTGGGCAGGGCGCGTCCCGAAACGCCGGCGTTGCTCGACTGGCAGGCCTACGCCGATGCCGACTCCATGTACAACACGCCTCCGACCTTTGCGTGGTACCTCTCCGGCCTCGTGTTCGAATGGCTAGAAGACCTTGGCGGCCTCGAGGCAATGGCCGAAATCAATCGACGCAAGGCGGAAACGCTCTACGGTGCGATCGACAACTCCAATTTCTATGGCTCGCCGGTGCAGGCGGACTGTCGAAGCTGGATGAACGTGCCGTTCACGTTGGCCGACCCCGCGCTCGACACAACCTTCGTGCAGGAAGCCAACGCAGCGGGCTTGCTGAACCTGAAGGGCCATCGCAGCGTGGGTGGCATGCGCGCGAGCATTTATAACGCGGTTGGTCAGGCCTCAGTCGATGCGCTCGTCGCCTTCATGGCTGACTTCGAAGCGCGGCACGGCTAAAGCGATGAGCGGGCCGGTCGACAAGGACACGACGGAAACGCAGCTCGGCGCACTCCGTGATCGCATCGACGGGATCGATCAGGAGCTCCAGCGCCTGTTGAATGCCCGCGCGGCGGCGGCGCAGGAAGTGGCGCACGTGAAGATGCGTGCGGATCCGGAAGCAGAGCCCGTGTTCTACCGCCCAGAGCGCGAGGCGCAGGTGCTGGCGCGGGTGAAGGCCCGGAATACGGGCCCGATGGGCGACGAGGACGTCGCGCGGCTCTTCCGCGAGATCATGTCCTGCTGCCTTGCGCTCGAGCAGCCGCTGACCGTCGCCTACCTCGGACCCGAGGGGACCTTCACGGAAGCGGCGGCGATCAAGCACTTCGGTCACTTCGCGCGGGCCTGCCACATGGCTTCGATTGCAGAAGTGTTTCGCGAGGTCGAATCGGGCGCCGCGCACTACGGCGTCGTGCCGGTGGAAAACTCGACGGAGGGCGTGGTGAACCACACGCTCGATTCGTTCATGGGTTCGCCGCTGAAGATTGCGGGTGAAGTCGAGCTGCGCATTCATCATCACCTGCTCGTGGCACCCGGTGTTCCGCGCGAGCAGGTCACGCGAATCCTCTCGCATCAGCAGTCGCTTGCGCAGTGCCGCGCCTGGCTGGATGCGCACTGGCCGACGGTGGAGCGCATACCGGTAGCGAGCAACGCCGAAGCGGCTGCGCTGGCTCAGAAGACGCCGGGGATCGCCGCGATTGCAGGCGTGATGGCCGGGGAGCGCTACGGCCTCGCCACGCTGGCAGAAAATATCGAGGACAATCCGGACAACACCACACGATTTCTTGTCATCGGACGTCAGTGGGTCGCGCCGAGTGGGCGGGACAAAACAACCCTGCTCGTGTCGACCAGGAATCGACCCGGAGCGCTGTATGAATTGCTTGAACCGTTTCACCGCAATGGCATCAGCCTGACGCGGCTCGAGACGCGGCCCTCACGGCAAGGCAACTGGTCTTACGTGTTCTTCATCGACTGCGAGGGCCATCAGGAAGACCCGACGGTGCAGAAGGTCGTCGGCGAGCTCGAGGAGATCGCCATCGAGGTGACCTCGCTCGGATCCTATCCGCGGGCGGTGCTCTGACAGGAGCTTCACAGATGTCGACAGAATCCAGCGTCGTCGAGCGCGCACGCGCCGCGATCAGAGGCTTGTCCCCCTATCAGCCCGGGAAACCCATCGAGGAGCTCGAACGTGAGCTCAACATCACGGGGGCGGTAAAGCTCGCAAGCAACGAGAATCCCCGTGGCCCCGGCCCGGGCGTTCAGGCGGCCATCGACGAGGCGCGCGCCGAGCTCACGCGCTACCCGGACGGCAACGGTTTTGCGCTGAAGCAGAAGCTGGCGGCTCAGCTCGACGTCGCGGCGGAGCAGATCACGCTCGGGAACGGCAGCAACGACGTACTTGAACTGCTGGCGCGCGTGTTCGTTGGGCCCGGCGATGTCGGCATTGTCGACGAACACTGCTTCGTGGTGTACCCGCTCGGTATCGTCTCTGCGGGCGGAACGCTCGTGCGCGTGCCATCGAAGCATTTCGGCCATGACCTGGATGCGATGGCCGCGGCGGTCGACGCGCGTGCGCGCATTCTCTACATCGCGAATCCGAACAATCCGACCGGTGCTCGCGTCACGCTCGGTGAAGTAGAGCGCCTGCTCGATCGCGTGCCGAAGGACCTCGTCGTGGTGCTGGACGAGGCGTATTGCGAATACGTCGACGAGGACGATCATCCTGATGGTGTTGCATTGCTTGCAGCGCACCCGAACCTCGTCGTCACGCGCACCTTTTCGAAGATTCATGGGCTCGCGGCGCTGCGGATCGGATACTCGGTGTCGTCGCCAGAGATCGCGGATCTGCTCAATCGACTGCGTCAGCCGTTCAACGTTAACGCAGTTGCTCTCGCTGCTGCGGATGCTGCGCTTGACGATGCCGACTATGTGTCCGAGAGCCGGCGCCTGAACGATGAAGGGCTCGCCTATCTGCGCGCGGCCTGCGACGCGCGGCAGATTCCCTACATACCGTCCTGGGGGAATTTCCTCACGATTCGCGTAGCCGCGCGGGGCGTGGACGCGAATGAGGTATATGAAGGTTTGCTCCGAGAGGGCGTGATTGTCCGGCCCGTTGCCAACTATGGTCTGCCGGAGTTCTTGCGGGTCTCGGTCGGGCTGGCGGACGAGAATGTTCGCTTCGTCGAGGCGCTGGACCGAGTGCTCGCCACGCTTGCCGGGGAAGGCGCTTGCGCTTGAGTCCCTCTGGGCGTCTTGTCGTCGTCGGCACAGGGCTCATTGGCGGGTCCATCGCGCTCGGCGCTCGCGATTCGGGATTCGCCGGCGCCATCGTCGGCGTAGACGCATCGCAGGCCCGTCTTGACGAGGGACGCGAGGCCGGTGTGTTCGATGAGACGGGCCTGCCGCAGGATCTTTGCGCCGAGGATTTGGTGGTGGTCGCGACGCCGACGCTGACCGTTCCAGGCGTGCTGAATGATCTGGCGAGGCTCGGTGAAGCATTTGCGGGCGGCGCTACGGTGACTGACGTTGCCAGCGTGAAGGCAACCGTGCGCGAGGCCGCAGAGAGCCTCGCGGGGGGGATTCCGCCGCGTTTCGTGGCGGGCCACCCGATCTCTGGATCGGAGCGCAGTGGTCTTGCTGCGGCGCGGCCCGATCTGTTTCGCGATCGACGAGTGATTCTCACCCCAGAACCTGACACGGAGGGCGCCGCGCTTGCGCGGGTGGAATCGCTGTGGCGCGCGCTCGGAGCAGAGGTGATGAGGATGACGGTCGCCGACCACGATCGCATCCTGGCCATGACCAGCCATTTGCCTCATCTCTTGGCCTTTGCGCTGGTCGACACCCTTGGCCGTGAGGCGGAGCACGAAACGATCTTCGGACTCGCGGCCGGCGGCTTTCGCGACTTCACGCGCATCGCGTCATCGGATCCGACCATGTGGGCGGACATTTTTGCCGCCAACGGGAATGCGACGGTGGACATACTCGATCGACTGCTAACCGATCTCGGTTTGCTGCGGAGTGCGATGGCAAAAGGGGATCGGGACGCCCTCATGGACACATTCGAGCGGGCAAAAAGACTGCGCGATACGCTTTTGCCCGCGAACCTGCGCACGGAGGAGGGGGCGTGAGCAATCCGGCAGCCGTTCTCTGCATCGATGGGCCGAGCGGGAGCGGTAAGGGCACGGTCGCGGCGCGACTGGCGCGTGCCCTCGGTTGGCATCTGCTCGACAGCGGTGCGCTCTATCGCTTGACGGCGCTCTCGGCGCGCCGAGCCGGTCTGGATTTCACTGACGTGGGTGCGCTTGCCGATTGCGCGGCTGGACTCGATATCCATTTCGAGCCAGGTGCTGACGCGAGCGCGAATGCTGATGCAATCGTCGTCCGCCTGGCTGGTGAGGATGTGAGTCGGGCCATCCGAAGCGATGAGGTGGGGCAGGATGCGTCGCGCGTCGCGGCGGTTGAGGAAGTACGCGCTGCCCTCATCGACCGTCAGCGCGCGTTCCGGACCGCGCCGGGCCTCGTGGCCGACGGACGGGATATGGGTACCGTGGTGTTTACAGAAGCACCGCTGAAGATCTATCTCACTGCGAGCGTTCAGGCGCGGGCGGAACGACGCTACAAGCAATTGATGGACAAGGGACTTCCTGCTAGTCTCCGCGACCTTTTCGACAGCATCCAGGCCCGCGACGACCGCGACATGAACCGCGCAATCGCGCCGCTGAAGCCTGCGGACGACGCCGTCGCGATAGATTCGACGTCGCTCAACGCGGATGCAGTGTTCGAACGTGTGATGACAGAGGCTCGATCGCGCGGCCTCGTCGACTGAGCTGTCCGGTCCGCGCAACGCGGGCTACGCAGCGAGAGTGAAGAGATTTCGTGCCCGTTCACCGCCGGAGCCAGCAGCACGGTGGCGGGCGTATTGAACTGACCCGTATCGGCTGGGATACGTGGAGCGAGTGAGCGGTGCTCGACGTTGGCGCAAGGCCGCGTGGGACGAGCTCTCTCTCAAGAGGAAACGATGAGCGAAAGTTTCGCCGAACTATTCGAAGAAAGCCTGCAGTCCGTCGAGATGGAACCCGGTGCGATCGTCACCGGCACGGTCGTCGACATCGACGACGACTGGGTGACCGTCCACGCAGGCCTCAAGTCCGAAGGGGTCATTCCCCGTTCCCAGTTCCTTGACGAGAAGGGCGATTTCTCGCTCGAGATCGGCTCCCAGGTCAAGGTCGCCATGGAAGCCGTCGACGACGGTTTCGGCGAGACCCGCCTGTCCCGCGAGAAGGCGCGCCGCGCTGAAGTCTGGATGGTGCTCGAGGACGCTTTCGAGAACACAAAGAAGGTGCCGGGCTTCCTCCAGGGCAAGGTCAAGGGCGGCTTCACCGTCGACATGGACGGCATTCGCGCCTTCCTGCCCGGCTCGCTCGTGGATATGCGCCCGGTGCGCGACGTCGCGCACCTCGAGGGCAAGGAACTCGAGTTCAAGGTCATCAAGCTGGACCAGCGCCGCAACAACGTGGTGGTTTCACGCCGCGCCGTGCTCGAAGAGGAGAACTCCGCGGAGCGGGAAGAATTGCTGGCGTCCCTGCAGGAAGGCATGGACCTCAAAGGCATCGTCAAGAACCTCACCGACTACGGCGCGTTCGTGGATCTTGGTGGTGTCGACGGCCTCCTGCACATCACGGACATGGCGTGGCGTCGGATCAAGCATCCGTCGGAAATCGTCAGCGTCGGCGACGAAATCAACGTTCGCGTGCTGAAGTTCGATCGCGAGCGCCAGAGGGTGTCGCTTGGTCTCAAGCAATTGGGTGAAGACCCCTGGGTCAACATCAAAGGCCGCTATCCGGAGAACGCGGTCGTCAAGGGTCGCGTCACGAACCTCACCGATTACGGCTGCTTCGTCGAGATCGAAGAGGGCGTGGAAGGTCTGGTACACGTCTCCGAAATGGACTGGACGAACAAGAACATCCATCCGTCCAAGGTTGTCCAGGTGGGCGACGAGATCGACGTCATGATCCTTGACATCGACGAGGAGCGCCGCCGGATCTCCCTCGGTATCAAGCAGACCCAGAAGAACCCCTGGGACCTGTTCGCCTCGAACTTCACAAAGGGCGACAAGATCTCCGGCACGATCAAGTCGATCACCGACTTCGGGATCTTCATCGGCCTCGACGGTGGTATCGACGGTCTTGTGCATCTGTCCGACATCGCCTGGAACGAGCCCGGCGAGCAGGCCGTGCGCAACTTCTCCAAGGGCGATGAGGTCACCACGGTCGTCCTGTCGATCGATCCGGATCGCGAGCGAATCTCGCTTGGCATCAAGCAACTGGAAGAAGACCCGTTCAATGATTACGTGGCCGTGAACGATCGCGGCACGATCGTGACGGGTACCGTGCGCGCGGTTGATGCGAAGGAGGTGATCATCACGCTGGCCGCTGAGGTCGAGGGCATCCTCCGCGCCTCCGATATAGCGGTTGACCGGGTTGAAGATGCGCGGAACGTGATGCACGAAGGCGATGAGGTCGAGGCGAAGATCGTCTCTGTCGATCGGAAGAACCGCGTCATCGGACTGTCCATCAAGGCGAAGGACATGGCCGACGAACGCGAAGCCGTTCGTGAGCACAAGGAGCGCGAGCAGGAAGCTTCGGCGCCGACCACGATCGGTGACCTTATCCGTCAGGAGATGGACAAGGGCTGACACCCCTGGTGCGGTTCCCGGCCGCCGCGCAGCGCGCGGCGGCCGGTCTCTTCTGTGTCCCCGACCGGGTTCCGGACTGGGTCCCAAGCTGGGTTCCGGTCCGGGAGACCGTTGGGGTACTCGTCGAGGAGCTCGTTGGGGTGCCCATCGGGATGCCCGTTGGGATGCCCGTTGGGATGCCCGTTGGGATGCCCGTTGGGATGCCCATCGGGGTGCCCATCGGGGTGCCCATCGGGGTGCCCACCGTAGTCCATCGGGTGTCCGTCCGAAGTCCGGTGGGTATTCGCCTCACGTCTTTTCTTCGGACTGAAAGGTTCTTCTAATCAAAGTGTTGCGTAGCGTAGCTTGCGTGTTTTCGTTTGTTCCGTTGGTAACGCTGTGCTAGCGTTGACGTTATCAAGCGCTGGTCGAAAGGTCCGGCGCCGGGACTTGCGAGCCGAATCGAACCATGACGAAGTCCGAGCTCATCGAACTGATCGCCGCACGGCAATCTCAGCTCTCGTCCAAAGATGTCGAGCTCGCCGTCAAGACGATCATCGAGCACATGGCGCAAACGCTGGCTACGGGCGAGCGTATAGAAATCCGGGGATTCGGCAGCTTTTCCCTCCACTACCGCGCGCCACGGATCGGCCGTAACCCGAAGACCGGCGAATCAGTTGGCCTTTCGGGCAAGTACGTTCCGCACTTTAAACCCGGGAAAGAGCTACGAGAGCGCGTGAACGCCTCGATGGAACGCTATCCGACTGCTGCGGTGAACTCGATGGATGATGACGAGGACGAGCTCGCCGACGCCGTGAATTTCGCGTCCAGCTCGGAGCGCTGATCGAACGGAAATGGCGGCACCATCTTCATCGCCCAGCTCGATTGAGGCTTGCTGAGGCATGGCGCGCCTGCGCTCTCTGGTCTTTTTCGCAGTTCTAATCCTGGCGTTTGCGTTCTCTCTTCTGCTCGGCTTGGAAAACAGCGAGCCGGCAACGCTTGGTCTGTTGAAATGGCGCACGCCGGCCTATCCGGTGTTCTACTGGGTCGCAGGGAGCCTCGCCGTCGGCGGCATCGCCGGCTTTGCGCTTGCAGGGGGCTTCGGCTTCCGCCGGATGGTCCTGGTGCGCCGCTTGCGTCAGGAGCTGGAAGCCGCACAGCGAGCAGTGCGCGATGGCCAGCAGAGCGCCTCAAAGGACTGATCCCGCAGCGCTCAGCCGCTCGGAAACACCACAAACTTACTGCTGCGGTCGATCCCGAGGGTAGCGGACAGCGCCCCGTCACCACGGGCGGTTCGCCTAAGGGGATCAGAGCGCTTCGAGGCTGCTCGCCTTTCCATTACGCGCGTGTAGCGTTCAGGTCTTGCGCAGCAGTGCCGTCTCGCGTCTGCGCCGCTTCGAGAACGCTTCGGATACGCCGCTGGCCGCTTGCTCAGGGCTTTGCTCACAACCGAAGCGCCAAGTTCGTACGCTTGTCGGCCTGATCTCCTACGAAAGTGCCCGCCTTGGCTTACCGTTTACGCGGCGTCATCTGCTTCGCGCGCCGCCTGCAGGGAGAGAGGCTGGCCCTGCGTCACGGAAGGACGCAAGGAAGGAGGCTCAACCAAGGAGGCACAGAGCCATGAACGGAGCTGAACTTATCCGCACCATCTGCTTCACCCTCTGCCTGGCGCTCGGCATGACCGCCGCGGCTGAAGAAAGCGTACCGCTGCCAACTGAAGTAGATATTAATGATGCCGATGCGGCGACCCTTGCGGCCGTCCTTGAAGGCGTTGGCGTTGTTAAAGCCGAAGCCATCGTTCGCTACCGCGACATGCACGGGGGCTTCGCCACCGTGGAGGAGCTGGCGAACGTCTCCGGGATCGGCATGTCGACGGTCGATCGCAATATGGAACGCATCAAGCTAGGGGAAGACTGAGCTGTGGGTCGGGCCCGATGTGGTCGGGCTCGACCTTTGCGCGCAGCGTCGTCTTGGGGGCGAGCGAGGGCCTCCTTTGGCACAATGCCGGCTCCGTCGGCGGAACTACAAACAATGCCCTCGCTCTCCATTTCCGTGATCACCGTCGTATTCAATCGCGCGGACACGATCGGTCAGGCGCTCGATAGCGTCGCGTCCCAAAGCTACCCGCATGTTGAACACGTAGTGGTCGATGGTGCTTCCTCGGACGGGACGCTCGAGGTGATCGAGGGGCGGCGCACTGCGCAGATGCGCGTTCTGAGTGAGCCCGACGAGGGTATCTACGACGCGATCAACAAGGGCATGGCACTCGCGAGCGGGGATGTTCTTGGACTCGCGCATTCGGATGATGAGTTGGCGGACCGGGACGTACTTGCGGACGTCGCGCGCGCCTTTGCTGAGCCTTCTGTGGACGCCGTATACGGAGACCTCGTTTACGTCCGCAATGACCGACCGGCAGAGGTACTCCGTCATTGGGTCGCCGGTGCCTATGCCCGGGAGAAGCTTGCACGCGGATGGATGCCGCCCCACCCGACGCTTTTCGTGCGCCGCCGAGTTGTGGAGACCTTCGGCGGGTATGACACCGACTATCGAATTGCAGCGGACTACGAGGCAGTGCTGCGCTGGTTCTCCCGGGAACTAGAAGTGCGGTATGTGCCTCGCGTGCTTGTGCGGATGCGCACGGGGGGCGAAAGCAATGCTTCGCTCGGGCGCATTTTCCTGAAGAGTCGGGAGGACCTGCGCGCGCTGCGCGCGCACGGAGTCGGTGGGATCTGCGCGCTTGCCCTTAAAAATGTGTCAAAGCTCCCACAGTTCTTGAGATCTGGAGCCGATAGCGGGACTTAAGCGGGGCGGTCGGGCAGAATGCGCGCCGCGCCCGTGACCGCGTTACGCTCTGACGGCCCGGGTGATCAACTCCCCTATTCAGGATCGATATGACCAAGCGCGCACTCATCACCGGTACCACCGGGCAGGATGGCAGGTATCTCGCGGAGATGCTGCTCGATAAGGGCTACGAAGTGCACGGGATCAAGCGTCGTGCCTCGCTCTTCAACACGGAGCGCATTGATCACCTCTATCAGGATCCGCATGAGGAGGACGTTCGTTTCCGTCTTCACCATGGCGACATGACCGATGCAACAAATCTGATCCGCATCGTTCAAGAGGTGCAGCCCGACGAAATCTACAACCTTGCTGCGCAGAGTCACGTTGCCGTTTCCTTCGAGACGCCCGAATACACCGCCAATGCCGATGCTCTGGGCACGCTACGCATGCTGGAGGCGATCCGCATTCTCGGACTCAACGAGAAGACCCGTTTCTATCAGGCTTCAACTTCGGAGCTGTACGGCAACATCCCGGAAGTGCCGCAAAGCGAGAACACGCGCTTTCGTCCCCGGTCCCCTTATGCCGTGGCGAAGCTCTACAGCTACTGGATCTGCGTGAACTACCGCGAGGCCTACGGGACCTACGCGTGCAACGGCATCTTGTTCAATCATGAATCTCCTTATCGCGGCGAGACCTTCGTGACGCGCAAGATCACGAGGGCGATGGCGCGCATTCATCTCGGGATGCAGGACACGCTCTTCCTCGGCAATCTCGATTCCCTGCGTGACTGGGGCCATGCCCGCGATTACGTCGAGGCCCAATATCTGATTCTCCAACAGGACGCTCCGGACGATTTTGTGATCGCGACGGGCGAGCAGCACTCGGTTCGCGAGTTCGTCGAGTGCGCGGCGCGTGAAGTCGGCATCGACATCGAATGGCGAGGCGAGGGCGTCGACGAGGTTGGGCTCAATGCGGCTACCGGCGATACGGTCGTTCGTGTCGATCCCGCGTACTTCCGCCCGACCGAAGTCCCGACCCTCCTCGGGGACGCGAGGAAGGCGCGCGAGAAGCTTGGCTGGACCCCCAAGGTCAGCTTCTCGCAGCTTGTGTCGGAAATGATGGAGCAGGACGTGCGTGGCGCAGAACTGGACCGCACGAAGGAGCAGCACGGCTTCGCGCTGCCACCTGCCGGTGGCTGATGCGCGGCGGATCTGGGTCGCCGGCCATCGTGGCCTTGTCGGCGGTGCGATCGTGCGGCGCCTTGAGCGGGACGGCAGTGCGGCGCTGATTCAGCGCACGCGCGCTGAGCTCGATCTCCTGGATCGCGACGCCGTAGAGACCTTCTACGCGGAGGAGCGCCCGACACACGTGTTTCTGGCGGCGGCCAAGGTCGGTGGTATTCGAGCCAACGACCAGTTCCCCGCGGAGTTCCTGCACGAGAATCTGGTCATCCAGAGCCACGTCATCGATGGTGCGTACAGGCACGGCGTGGAGAAACTGTGCTTCCTCGGCTCCAGCTGCATCTATCCCAAGTTCGCTGAACAACCGATCACCGAGGAATCGCTGCTTACGGGCCCGCTTGAATCGACCAACGAGTGGTACGCGATTGCGAAGATCGCGGGATTGAAGATGTGCCAGGCATATCGCAAGCAGTACGGTTTCCGTGCCTTCAGCCTCATGCCGACGAATCTTTATGGCCCCGGCGACAACTTCGATCCCGAAACGTCACATGTGCTGCCTGCGCTGATCCGCAAGTTTCACCTGGCCAAGGCGACGGGTGCGGATCGGGTGGAGCTCTGGGGCACGGGCACGGCGATGCGGGAATTCCTTCACGTTGACGACCTGGCCGATGCGTCGGTCGCGCTGATGGAGCGATACGAAGAAGCAGGCCCGATCAACGTAGGGACTGGAGAAGACGTTACGATTTCTGCACTTGCGACGCTGATTGCGGACGTTGTCGGCTTCGAGGGCGAGGTGGTGTTCGATCACGTCAATCCCGATGGGACGCCGCGAAAGCAGCTGGACGTGTCGCGTATACATGCCTTCGGCTGGCGCCATCGCATCGAGCTCGAGCAAGGAATCCGCTCCACCTACACCTGGTTCCTCGAGCACGAAGCGCCAAGGCTGGCCTGATCAGGCGCGCAGCACCGCGAGGTGCCGTATCGCGAGCGCTTGTCTTCCCAATCAGTTGTCTCTGTAATGGCGGTCGGGTGAAGAGATGGCTCGACGCCATCGATACGCGCTCGCTGGTGCGCCAGCGATGGGCGCCTGAGTGGGAGCCACGATCCGCCATGGACAGGCAGTTCAGGTTCGGCACGTTCGTGCAGGAAGTGGGGCTGCATGAGGATCGCATCAGCTACAACGACGTCGTTGCGGCTGCCGTCACTGCGGAGGGGGCGGCCGCTACAGATCGCGTTCAGCTTCGCTCCGTCGACGTCTTCAGGCTCGTCGAGCCGTACGTGCGTGTTCGGCTCGTCGAGCAACTGCGCGCCGTCATTCCCCTCGCGATCTATCTCGTAGCGTTCCAGATCCTGATCCTGCAGCAGCCGGTTGCGGGTGCACTGTCCATCACCGCCGGCCTGCTGGCCGTCATCCTCGGTCTGATGTTCTTCATGGAAGGCCTCGCCGTCGGTCTCATGCCCTTCGGCGAGACCATCGGAAGCACCTTGCCGACGCGCTCGCCGTTGCCCGTGGTACTGACCATCGCTTTTCTGCTCGGAATCGGGGTGACCTTTGCCGAACCAGCGATCGGGGCTCTGCAGGCGGCCGGTGCGCTCGTCGACGTCAACGAGGCTCCGTACCTCTATACGTTACTGACGGCCTGGTCATTCCCGCTGGTGATGCTGGTCGGCGTCGGTGTCGGGCTCGCCGCGGTTCTGGGCACGCTCCGATTCCTTTACGGCTGGTCGCTCAAGCCGATGATCTATGCGGCGCTCGTCCCGACCATCTTGCTCACGATCGGTTTTTCCGTGACCGGTGATCTTGGGCAGGTGCTTGGCCTCGCTTGGGACTGTGGCGCCGTGACGACCGGGCCGGTGACCGTCCCTCTGGTGCTTTCGCTCGGGATCGGCATCGCCAATGCGGCCGGAAAAGGGGGGAGCAGTCTCTCGGGATTCGGCATCGTGACCATGGCGTCGCTCTTTCCGATCCTCGCGGTCCTCTGCCTTTCCCTCTTCGTGTATGCCACCGTAACCCCCGAGGAGATCTTGGCCGCGGCGGCGCAGACAGCTGAGGCGACAGCGGCCGCCGCGCCGGTCTGGCATGAGCAGACGCCGTTCGTCGAGGTCGTACTGGGCGTGCGCGCGATTGTGCCGCTGGTCGTCTTCCTGTTCCTGGTGCTGGTGTTCGTGCTCCGTGAGCGCGTGCGTGAGCCTGTCAATATCGGTTACGGCATCGCGCTGTGCGTGGTCGGCATGGCGATCTTCAACCTGGGTCTGACCTACGGGCTCGCTGCCCTCGGCGGGCAGGCAGGGAGTCTCGTGCCCAGCGCCTTCGTTGCGCTGGAAGGCATGCCGGATACGCCGCTGTTCTCTTTTGTCCTCGGTCTGTGCGTGGCGATCGGATTCGCGTTCATTCTCGGGTTCGGGGCAACGCTCGCAGAGCCCGCACTGAATGCGCTTGGCCAGACGGTGGAGAATCTCACCAATGGCGCCTTCCGAAAGGCCATGCTGATGTACGCGGTGTCGAGCGGCGTGGCCTGTGGCATTGCCCTCGGCGTGGCCAAGATCATCTTTGGCATACCGCTCCAGTGGCTGCTGATTCCGCTTTACGGGATCGCGGTGATCCTCACCGCGCTCTCCACCGAGGAGTTCGTGAATATCGCTTGGGATTCAGCAGGCGTGACGACGGGCCCGGTGACGGTTCCGCTGGTGCTCGCGATGGGGCTGGGTCTCGGCGCTCCGGTGGGCGCCGTGGAGGGTTTCGGCATCCTGTCCATGGCGTCGATCGGACCGATCATCGCAGTGCTCTCGACCGGCCTATGGGTGCGTTACCGGACCGCACGCAGACATCAGCGCGAAGATGCTCAGTTCGAGCAGACTATGGGGCAGGCAGCATGAGTCGGGAAATGGTGACGCTCACGGACGCGGTTCTGATTACCTGCGTCGTTCAGCGCGGGCTCGGCGACACCGTCGTGAACGCGGCGTCCGGTGCCGGCGCGCAGGGCGCAACGGTCTATTTCGGTCGTGGCACGGGTGTACGAGAGCGCCTCGGCATCCTCGGGCTTGCCGTCGAAGTGGAGAAAGAAATCGTCAACGTGCTGGTCGCGCAAGATCAGGTAGAAGGCGTCTTTCGTGCGATCTTCACCGCCGCCAAGCTCGACACCCCAGGCATGGGCATCATGTACACAACGCCGGTCGACAAGATGGCAACGTATATTCCGCCGGACGTGGTGAGCCGGCTGCTGGAGCGAGAGGACGGCTGAGCGTGGCGCAGAAGCTGATCACCGCGATCCTGCCTACAGACGTGGATGCCTTGAGAATCATCCGTCGTCTGAAGGACGAGCAGGCCATCCCGTCGGCCAATCTGAACTTCGCACGCGGGGTGGGGCGGATGATGCGTGGCCGCTCGCTTACTTCAGGGTCTTCGCAGCGGGAGATTCTCTCAGTCGTGGTGCCGGAGGCGCGCGCAGACGCGCTGTTTGCCTGGCTCTTCGAGGCCGCCGATATCGATCGCCCGCACGGCGGCATTCTCTACATGCAGACGCTTGCCGAGGCGACGGCATACACCTTGCCAAACCTGCCCGAGGAAGCGGGCGAATCTGTGAGCTGAGCGGGAAGCAGCGGTGGTGGAACCTCATGTCGGTATCTGGAGCACGATTCTCGGCTTGAGCGGCATGCTGGCCCTCGCCGTACTCATGCTTCCCGCAGCGAAACGGCTCAACTTCCCGTATACGGTCCTCCTCGCGGTGGTCGGTGTCGGCCTCGGATTGCTTGGCAACGCGGCGGCCGATGCGCACGTGCCGGTCTTTGGCGATTTCCTCCACGCGCTCGGGGAGATGGAGATCACGGCAGACGTCGTCCTGTTCCTGTTTCTGCCGGTGCTGGTGTTCGAAGCTGCGCTTGCGATGGACGTCCGGCGCCTGCTCGAGGACATTCGGCCGATCCTGTTCCTGGCGGTCGTAGGGCTTCTGATCTCGACTGCGGTCGTCGGCGCAAGTCTCTACGCAGTGTCCGGAATGGCGTTGGTGGCGTGCCTGATGCTCGGCGCGATCTGTTCTGCGACGGACCCCGTTGCCGTTGTCGCGATCTTCAAGGAGGTCGGCGCGCCGAAGCGCCTCGCGATCCTCGTGGAAGGCGAAAGCCTATTCAACGATGCGACGGCGATAGTCGTCTTCACGATCCTCGCAGGGATGATGACCGGCTCGGCCGACAGTTCAGTGCTGTCAGGCCTCGCATCGTTTCTGAGGGTGTTCGTGGGTGGAATCATCGTGGGTTGGGCCCTGGCGCGACTATTCGTCTGGATCATCAGCCGGCTCGAGAATCTACCGCTTGTCGAGCAGTCCCTCACGATCTCGCTGGCCTATCTTTCCTTCATCTTTGCCGAGCACTATCTGCACGTGTCCGGCGTCATGGCCGTCGTGGTTGCGGCGTTGGTCATGGGCTCGCGAGGCCGTACGGTCATCCAGCCCCATGACTGGCACTCGCTGCACGAAACCTGGGAGCAACTGGGCTTCTGGGCCAACAGCATCATCTTCCTGCTGGTCGGCCTCGCGGTGCCCGAGATCATGGCCGACTTCGGTGTGACGCAGGCGCTCTGGCTCTGCGTGCTCATCGTCACGGCGCTCGCCGCACGGGCGGCGATCATCTACCTACTCCTGCCGCTTCTTTCCGCGCTGAACATGGCGCAGACCGTCTCCGTACCGTTTCGAACCGTGATGTTCTGGGGTGGATTGCGTGGTGCCGTATCGCTGGCGCTCGCGCTCATCGTGCTCGAGGCACCGGGGTACAGCGAAGAGGTCAAGCAGTTCGTTGGCGTGCTCGTGACAGGCTTCGTCTTGTTCACGCTGTTCGTGAATGCGCCAACGATTCGGTTCGTCATCAGTTTCTTCAAGCTCGACCAGTTGTCCATGGCCGATACGGTTCTGCGAGATCGGGCCATCGCACTCTCGTTGGACCGCATCAGCGGTGCGATCGAAGATGTCGCCGCGCGACAGGACGCGTCGGAAGCGACGACCGGTGCGATCGCGGGCGGTTATCGGGCGCGCAGCGCGGATGCCCACAGTCAGCTCGAGCGCATGACCGATCTGCCGAAAGCAGAGTGGGTCCGTATCGGCCTTGCGAATCTCGCCGTGCGTGAGCGCGCATCCTATGAGCGCCAGTTCGAAGCTGGATTCCTCTCATCGAGTGTCTATCGGATTGTCGGTGAGCACCTCGAAGACATTGTCGACTGCTTGCGGACCGGGGGCGTGGATGAGCACGAACGAGCTGTAGAGCGTAGCCTCGACTTCGGTCGTGAGTTCCACTTTTCCATGTACTTGCAGCGTCGCTGGAACGCCATGGGCCCATTGTCCTCGCGCGTCGCGGAGCGCTTTGAAGTGCTCTCCGCCATGAAACTCGCACTGCGCGAGGTGCTTGAAGATGCCGTACCGCGCGTCGGTGAGATGGTGGGCGCGGCGGCAGCAGGCGAGGCAAAAGGGCATCTGGAAGCGCGTCTCGACGCTGTCGCCGAGGCCCTTCGTGGTCTGGAGCTTCAGTATCCGGACTATGCGCAGTACGTGGAGCGGCGGCTGCTCGAACGAGGTGCCCTGCGCCTGGAGGCTCAGAGCTACAAGCGCATGTATGCCGACGCACTCATCACCGGAGAGGTCTACGGTGATCTGGAGGCGCGCGTACGCGAGAAGGAAATCGCTCTGGCGCGCATGCCTCGTCTGGACCTCGGTCTGGATCCCGTACGCCTCGTTGGTGAAGTGCCCTTGTTCACGGGGCTGCCGGAGGATCGAATCCGGGAGATCGCGCAACTTCTCAAACCGCGTCTTGTGCTTCCCGGGGAGATGGTCGTGCGCGCGGGGGACGCGGGCGACGCGATGTACTTCGTTTCCAACGGCGCACTGCGTGTCGACGTGGAGCCTCTGCCAGTGCAGCTCGGCTCGGGCGATTTCTTCGGAGAGCTGGCCCTGATTACCCAACAGCCGCGCAATGCGGACGTGGTCGCGGCCGGCTTTGCCGATTTGCTCGTGTTGCGTACGGCGGATTTCCAGCGTCTTATGGAGGGAAATCCGGACGCAAGGGTGCGTATCGAGGCCGTCGCGCGGGAGCGCCTTGCGCAAACGCAGGAGGCGGCCGCGCTCGATCCGGGAACTGACACCTAACGGGCAAAGACCCGGCGGTGATGATTGCCTCTTTTCGGGGTAGGGGAGGGATGATGAATCCTATTGCTCGCGACGCGGCCGTGGTCGTGTTCGCCCTTTCGTTCGGCCTCCTTGGCTGCAATCCGGCGGAATCACCTGAAGGACCTGCAGGAGAAACGGTCTCCGAAGTAGCGGAAGCGGTTTTTCCCTCAGCACCCACCGATGGCCCGGACGCGCGCCGCGCCCTGTTCGGCGATCTTCATATCCACACGCGTTATTCCTTCGACGCCTATATCTTCGGAACGCGGACGACACCGGGCGATGCTTACCGCTTCGCCAGGGGCGATGTGATACGGCATCCCGCCGGCTTCGAGATGAAGATGGACAAGCCCCTCGACTTCCTGGCGGTGACGGATCACGCGTCCTACATCGGGATGCTCGCCGCCATGGACGATCCGGAGACGAAGGTCGGTCAGCATCCTATTGCAGTGGAACTGCGTGAAGCCGAAACGGCGCAGCAGCGGGGCGATGCATTCCAGGGCCTGATTCCCCGCTTTGGCGGCCAGGTGGAGAATGATGATCTCGTTGACCGATCTGTCATGCGGAGCGCCTGGCAGGAGATCATCAACGCAGCCGAGCGCCACAACGACCCCGGCGCGTTCACGACCTTCATTGCCTACGAGTACACATCATCAGGCCCCGCGCGCGAAAACCTGCATCGGAACGTCATTTTCCGTGGTGCCGAAGTTCCTGAGGATCCGTTCAGCCGTCTCGATTCACTCAATCCTGAAGAACTCTGGAGTTGGATGGATCGCCAGCGCACTGGGGGATCGGACGTCATCGCCATTCCGCACAATTCCAATGGCTCGGACGGGCTTATGTTCGAACTCGTGAACTGGGCGCGCGAGCCGCTCAACGCCGAGTACGCAGAACAGCGCATGCGAAATGAACCGCTGGTCGAGATCACGCAGGTGAAGGGGACTTCCGAGACACATCCGGCGCTGTCGCCGAATGATGAATGGGCCGACTTCGAACTCATGGAATTGAAGATCGCGACCACCCAGAGCAGTCGAGCCGAAGGTTCCTACGTACGCGACGCGTATCTGAATGGACTTGCGCTGGAGGCAAACGAGCAGGGAAACCCATACAAATTTGGCCTCGTCGGCGCGAGCGATACGCATGTTGCGGCCGGCTCGTTCGATGAAAACAACTACTGGTCGAAGGTCGGTCTCCTTGACGGGACGCCCGCCCAGCGGGGATCTGTCCCGGTCGACGACCCGTCGCAAGCGACTGCGCCGGGCGGTAACGCCTATACGGACGTGCCTGAAGGCTATGCACCAAGCTACTACCACTTCTGGAGCGCGTCCGGCCTCGCAGGCGTGTGGGCGGAAGACAACACACGCGACGCAATCTTCGATGCCTTTCGCCGCAAGGAAACCTTCGCAACCAGCGGACCACGCATGAAGATCCGGATGTTCGCGGGCCATGACTTCGGCGCAGGGCTCCGTGAGCGCGCGGATGCAGCCGCGGTCGCGTACGCAACGGGTGTGCCGATGGGCGCAGACCTTCGCGCGACAGATGACGGTGCCGCCCCTCGCGTATTCGCCACAGCAATGCGAGATCCGGACGAGGCGCCGCTGCAGCGCCTCCAGATCATCAAAGGCTGGATCGAGAACGGCGAGAAGGTCGAGCGGGTCTACGACGTCGCCTGCGCCGGCGGCGGAGTGCCCGATGCCGAAATGCATCGTTGCCCCGACAATGCTGCGCGCGTTGACCTTTCGGATTGTTCGATCTCGGCTGCGGCAGGCGCCGACGAACTGTCCGCGGTCTGGGTAGATCCGGATTATCGCGCTGGGCAGGAAACGTTTTACTACGCGCGCGCGTTGCAGAATCCGACCTGCCGCTGGTCGACCTGGGATGCCATACGCGCGGGGGTTACACCGCGACCAGATATCAATCCCGTGATACAGGAACGTGCCTGGAGTTCGCCTATCTGGGTTACGTCCAAGTAAGTGCCAGAGTTGGGTGGCCGGCCTTGACTTAATCCATGGGTTACTCTTTTTTCAAGAGGCCTTGATAGTTGTAAAAATAAATAGGCCGTCGCAGAATGGACGTTAGCCAAGCAGCTTCGATTGCTTGAGCGCATCCCATTTACTTGCGACAGGTCACCATGGATAAACTCACCGAACTCAAGCTTAAGCAGGAACGTCTTGCTGAACTCCAGCAGGAAGTCGAGGCGCTGGAAAAGAGCAAGGACATCCAGAACGAACTCGCATTCAGGGAAGATCTCGAAAAACTTCTTACGAAATACGGTAAGACCATGGATGATCTTGTTCCGGCGTCCGCATCGAAGGGCAGCGCTGCAGCAGGCCGCCAGCGCAGGAAGCGTAAGCTGAAGGTTTACCTGAATCCTCACACGAAAGAGAAGGTCGAGACGCGCGGCGGCAATCACAGCGTTCTCAAGGCCTGGAAAGCTGAGTACGGTTCGGATGAAGTAGAGGGCTGGCTGCAGAACTGAGCGGCCCTTTGTAGCGCAGTGAAGAAGCCGGCAATGCCGGCTTTTTCACTTCTTGTACCGGGAACCTCGTGCGGAATTAAATCGGGCCGCGATCTGGGCTCGAACTATCGCTTCGTTAAAGCGCGCTTCGTGGTTTCCGTTTCCTCTCCAGGCTATCGGTTCTCGCCTTGGCGCCCCGAGTGCTTCGTTTTGGCGCGCCTCCGATGGCGCAAAGTCTGAATCTGTGCAAACAATCGGCTAGCCTGCACCGTGAATCCTGCAGCGGAGAGTCGATGTGACAACCCATGGAGCCGTGTCTGGAATCGACAAGGATGCGCTCAAGGCAAAATACCGGGCCGAACGAGACAAGCGCATTCGCGCCGATGGCAATGCGCAGTATCGGCGCATCGAGGGCGCGCTTTCTCACTACCTCGAAGATCCCTACATACCGAGGGTCGAGCGCGCGGCGCTTGAGGATCACGTTACCTTCGCATTCATCGGGGGTGGCTTCGCGGGGCTTGTCACCGGTGCGCGCCTGGTGGAGGCGGGCGTCAAGGACGTTCGCATCATCGAGAAGGGTGGAGACTTTGGCGGCACCTGGTACTGGAACCGCTATCCGGGTGCACAGTGCGATACGGCGTCTATGGTCTATATGCCGCTCCTGGAGGAGACCGGCCACAGGCCAAGCGAGAAGTACGCGCATGGTCCCGAGCTGTACGCACATTGCAAACGCATCGGTGAACAGTACGGGCTGTATGACAATGCCCTATTCCATACCGAAGTGGAGTCGCTCGCCTGGGACGAGGAGCGCCGCGTGTGGGTGATTCGAACCGATCGGGGCGATGCATTCACCGCCCAGTTCCTCGGGATGGGTACGGGCCCGCTACACGTACCGAAGCTGCCCGGTATTCCAGGTGTAGATGCGTTCGAGGGCCACTCCTTTCATACGAGCCGCTGGGATTACGATTACACCGGCGGGGGCCCGGAGGGGGCGCTGATGGAACGCCTCGCCGACAAGCGGGTGGCCATTATCGGTACCGGCGCCACCGCGGTGCAGTGCGTGCCGCATCTCGCAAAGGCCTGCAAAGCGCTCTATGTCTGCCAGCGGACACCGTCTTCCGTCGACGTCCGTGACAACAGGCCGATCGATCCGGAGTGGTTCGAAAGCATTGCGACGCCCGGCTGGCAGCAGCGCTGGCTCGAGAATTTCACGGCGAACCAAACCGGGGGGAGTGCCAGCGAAGATCTGGTGCAGGATGGCTGGACAGATCTGTCACGGCGCATCCGAGCGCGCATCGAAAGCCTTCCTCCCGAAGAACGCACGCCCATGAACATGTGGTCAGCCTGGGAAGACGCCGACTTCGAAAAGATGGAGGAGATCCGCAAGCGCGCGGAGACCGTTGTCGAGGATGCGCAAACGGCGGAAGGGCTGAAGGCCTGGTATCGCCAGCTCTGCAAGCGCCCGTGCTTTCACGATGCCTATCTGCAGGCGTTCAACGAACCCGCCACGCGCTTGCTGGACACGGACGGCCGGGGCGTCGAGGAGATCACGGCCAAGGGAATCGTGGTTCAGGGCGTCGAGTACGAGGTGGACTGCATCATCTATGCCTCCGGCTTCGAGGTCGGGACGCCCTTTCAGGACCGCGCAGGGTTCGATCCTGCCGGGCGCGGTGCCCAGCGCCTGTCCGAATACTGGCGCGAGGGCATGCGCACGCTGCACGGCATTCATGTTCACGGCTACCCGAACATGTTCATCGTCCAGCCCACGCAGGGTGCGAATCTGATTTCCAATGTTCCCCATAACCTCACCGAGTCCGGGCGGACCATCGCTGCAGTGGTGCAGCACGCGCTCGAGCGGGGCGCGCGTGAGGTCGAAGTGACGGAAGAGGCCGAAGCGCGCTGGATCGAGCTGCTGCTTTCCGGGCCAGGGCGCATGATCGGTTCCCAGGACTGCACGCCGGGTTACTACAACAACGAGGGTCAGGATCCCGGCCCCGCGGCCAGGCTCGCGGTCGGGCACCCGGGCGGTGCCATGGCGTACTTTCAGTACATCGACGCCTGGCGCAATTCGGGCGAATTCGAAGGGTTGTCCTTCAACTGAGCTCAGGAGACGAGCACATGCGCTGCCATGAAGTGGACTACGAAATCATCGGTCACGACCTGCAGATGGTCGAAGTTGAGCTCGACCCGACCGAGTCGGTCATCGCCGAAGCCGGTGCCATGAACTACATGGAAGAAGACATCGACTTCGAAGCGCGCATGGGAGATGGCAGCGACGCGACCGAGGGGTTGTTCGGCAAGCTCATGGGCGTGGGCAAGCGCGTCATCACTGGTGAATCGATCTTCATGACGCACTTCACCAATCACGGAGCGGCAAAGCGGCGGGTCGCTTTCGCTGCGCCGTATCCGGGACACATCGCGGCCTTGAACATGGCCGAGCACGGGGAGCGCATCTACTGTCAGAAGGATGCCTTCCTATGCGCTGCCCTCGGAACACAGGTCGGGATCGCGTTCAACATGCGCCTCGGTGCGGGCTTTTTCGGCGGCGAGGGGTTCATCCTGCAGAAACTTGAAGGTGATGGGATGGCGTTTCTGCATGCCGGCGGGTCGATCGTGCGGAAAGAGCTGAAAGGGGAGACGCTCCGGGTCGATACCGGGTGTCTCGTCGCTTTCGACGACGGGATTGACTACGACATCGCACGGGCCGGGGGATTGAAGTCCATGTTCTTTGGCGGCGAAGGACTGTTCCTCGCCACGCTTCAGGGGCACGGCACCGTATGGCTGCAGAGCATGCCTTTCAGCCGCCTTGCGGATCGGATCTTTGCCAATGCGCCGGCGCTTGAGGGCAAGGAGCAGGGGGAGGGTAGCGTACTCGGCTCCGTATATCGGATGATCGACGGAGATTAGAGCGCCATACGTCCAACCCAGGCCGTCGATCGTTCCATGACGCAGGGCGTCGGGTATCGCGACGCGCCCGGGCGAGCGGCGAATGGGCGCCAAACGAAAAGGGGTGCCGATTGGCACCCCTTTTCTTCAGCACTATGGCTCCGCCTGCTGGGCTCGAACCAGCGACCCGCTGATTAACAGTCAGCTGCTCTACCAACTGAGCTAAGGCGGAATTCCTGTCGAAAACGACAGAGCCGCGCATTGTACGACTCGCCCTTAGCGCGTCAAGGGTTGTTAGCGCGCCGCGACCCGCCCGCTGGCCTGATGCATCCTTTCAGTTTCAGGACGGTTAACGCTTGTCGCGCTGCGGGCGCTCACCGATCATTCGCCCCCCGGCCGCCGTTGTGTGCATCCATGACCAGCGAACCCCGCCCCTTCAAGGTCCACGCCGAGTATGAGCCCGCCGGCGACCAGCCCGCAGCGATCTCTGGCTTGGTCCAGGGCATCCATGACGGTCTGGCGCATCAGACTCTTCTGGGCGTTACCGGATCGGGCAAGACCTTCACGATCGCAAACGTCGTCGAGGCCGTGCAGCGTCCAACGATCGTGCTTGCGCCCAATAAGACGCTGGCTGCGCAGCTCTACGGCGAATTCCGGGAATTCTTTCCGGAGAACTCGGTGGAGTACTTCGTTTCCTACTACGACTACTACCAGCCGGAGGCGTACGTCCCCACGTCGGACACTTACATCGAGAAGGATGCGTCCATCAATGATCACATCGAGCAGATGCGCCTCTCGGCAACGAAGGCGCTGCTCGAACGGCGTGACACGATCATCGTCGCTTCCGTTTCGGCGATTTACGGCCTCGGAGATCCGGCTTCCTACCTGAAGATGGTGCTCCACCTCGATCGCGGCGATCGTATGGATCAGCGCGCGATCCTGCGCCGATTGGCGGACATGCAGTACACCCGCAATGACATGGCGTTCCAGCGTGGAACCTATCGCGTGCGCGGCGACGTGATAGATATCCACCCGGCCGAAAGCGAGCGGGAGGGCGTGCGCGTGGAGCTGTTCGACGACGAGATCGAGCAGATATCAGTGTTTGATCCGCTCACGGGTGAAGTGCTTCGAAAGCTGCCGCGCTACACGATCTTCCCGAAGACGCACTACGTGACGCCGCGCGAGCGGGTGCTGGCGGTACTCGACGACATCAAGGAAGAACTTCGCGATCGCCTCGAATGGCTGCGCGAGCATGACAAGTTGCTCGAAGCGCAGCGATTGGAACAACGCACACGCTTCGACCTCGAGATGATCGCGGAGCTCGGGTACTGCCAGGGCATCGAGAATTACTCACGCTATCTGTCGGGGCGTGAACAGGGCGAGCCGCCACCGACCCTGTTCGACTATCTGCCGAAAGATGCACTGCTGGTCATCGATGAATCGCACGTGGCGGTTCCGCAGATCGGCGCAATGTTCAAGGGCGATCGTTCGCGCAAGGAAACGCTGGTCGAGTTCGGCTTCCGCTTGCCGTCTGCGCTCGACAATCGCCCGCTCCGTTTCGAGGAGTGGGAAGACCTTTGCCCGCAGGTCGTGTTCGTCTCTGCGACCCCGGCGGGCTACGAAGGTGAGATGTCAGGCAACACGGTGGAGCAGGTCGTGCGCCCGACTGGCCTCGTGGACCCAGTGGTGGAGGTACGCCCAGCGGGTTCGCAGGTGGATGACCTGCTTGGTGAAATACGCGAGACGGTCGGCAAGGGTGAGCGGGTGCTCGTCACCACGTTGACCAAGCGCATGGCGGAAGACCTGACGGACTACCTCGACGAGCACGATCTGCGCGTGCGATACATGCACTCCGACATCGATACGGTTGAGCGCGTGGAGATCATTCGCGGACTTCGGCGCGGTGACTTCGACGTGCTCGTCGGTATCAACCTCCTGCGCGAAGGCCTCGATATTCCGGAGGTGTCACTCGTCGGAATCCTGGATGCAGACAAGGAAGGCTATCTGCGTGCGGAGCGGTCGCTGATCCAGACGATCGGCCGCGCGGCCCGGAACGTGAACGGGCGCGCCATCCTCTACGCCGACCGCATGACCGACTCGATGAAAAAGGCGCTCGATGAAACCGAGCGCCGCCGCCTGAAGCAGATCGCGCACAACGAGGCGCACGGCATTACCCCTGCGACCATCAAGAAAGCGATCGCCGACGTGATGGAGGGCGCGCGCGAGGACGCGGCGGACGCCAAGAAGGGTCGGGGACGTGGCAAGAAGATTGCCGAGCCGCGCAGCGCCTACGGCCGAGCGAAGAAGATCTCCGCCGGGCCGGAAGATCTCGGCAAGGAGATCGTGGCGCTCGAAGAGAAGATGTTCGAGCATGCGCGCAACCTCGAGTTCGAACAGGCGGCCGCATTGCGAGATGAGGTGCAGAAATTGCGCCAGCAACTGCTGACAGAAGCGTAGGTTTCGTCGGAAGCATGGCTATGAAGGTTCTTGTTACGGGCACAGCTGGCTTTATCGGCAATGCGTTGGCCCTCCGCCTGCGGAAGAGAGGCGATGAAGTTGTCGGTCTCGACAATCTCAACGATTACTACGATGTCGGGCTGAAGCAGGCGCGTCTCGCAAGGCTCGATGGCGATAACGGTTTCGTTGACGTTCGGGCCGATCTCGCGGACCGCGGAGCGGTGGAGCAGGTATTCGCAGAGCACAAACCGGAGCGCGTCGTGCACCTCGCGGCGCAAGCTGGTGTGCGTTATGCGGCTGAAAACCCGCACGTGTACACAGCCAGCAATGTCACGGGATTTCTTCACGTCCTGGAGGGTTGCAGACACCGCGGCGTAGAGCATCTCGTGTTCGCGTCCACCAGCTCGGTGTACGGCGCCAACCGCGCCATGCCCTTTTCGGAGCATCAGTCAACGGAGCATCCGTTAACGCTATACGCGGCGACGAAGAAATCGAATGAGATGATGGCTCATAGCTACGCGCATCTGTTCGGGTTTCCGTGTACCGGCTTGCGATTCTTCACCGTTTACGGCCCCTGGGGGCGGCCCGATATGGCGCTGTTCCGCTTTACCAAAGCGATCCTGGAGGGCACGCCGATTCGCGTGTTCAATTACGGACGGCACAAGCGCTCGTTCACCTACGTTGACGACGTTGTGGAAGGGGTGGTCCGAACGCTCGACGCTCCCGCGCAGGGCTCCACTGACTGGACTGGCCTTGCGCCTGATCCGGCGACGAGCGGAGCGCCATACCGTATCTACAACATCGGCAACGAGGCTCCGACGGAACTTCTCCGCTATATCGAGCTCATCGAAGAAGCGCTGGGGCGCAAGGCGGAGATGGAAATGCTTCCGCTGCAGCCTGGTGATGTACCTGATACCGAGGCTGACGTGGGCGATCTCGTCGAGGGTGTCGGCTACAAACCGGTGGTGCCAGTAGAGGTCGGCGTGCCTCGATTCATCGAATGGTATCGCGAGTACTACGGCGTCTGAGCGACGTGCTTGGAAGCCCCCGTTTCGGGCGATTAATCTCCGTTGCACTCGCCTGCGCGATCGCTATACTTCGCGCGCTCGCTTGCAGCAGTGCTGCATCGACAGGCGCGTAGCTCAGTTGGTTAGAGCACCACCTTGACATGGTGGGGGTCGTTGGTTCGAATCCAATCGCGCCTACCAACGCCGAAACGGGGCCCCGAGGGCCCCGTTTTTCTTTCCGGGAGCTGCGTCGGCGATGGCACGACTGCCCTTCGAAAGTGCGCTGGTCGTATGTACCGGCAACGTCTGCCGCAGCCCGATCGGCGAGGCCCTGCTGAGTGCCCGCCTCGCAGACGCTGGATTGGATGTGCGCGTCGAGTCTGCCGGCATCGGCGCGGTGGTAGGCGCCGGCGCGCATGAACACTCCAAAGAGGTGATGGCCCCCTGGGACATATCGCTCGAAGCGCACGTCGCTCGGCAATTCGATGCGAGCCTCGCGACTCCGTTCGAATTGATTCTTGCGCTGGATTCCGGGCACAAACAGTGGATAGGCAAGCGATTCCCGGAGCTGAGCGGCCGCACCTTCCGCCTGGGCCACTGGCTCGACGAAGACATCGTCGACCCGATTGGGAGACCAGTTGAGGACTTTCGGGTCAGCCGAGATCACATCGATCGGGCCATAGACGCATGGTTCGAGCGTTTCGGTATCAAGAAGGCGACCTAAGCCGCTGAACGTGCTTACGTTGTTGCCGGCGGAAGCCCTTGCGGCGCGCCCACCGCATGCCTAGAATTGCGCGCCCACGCGGGAGGCGCCTGTTGGCACCTTGAACGCGAATCTGTTGAGCGTTGTGGAGAACTGAACATCAAGCGAGGCACTCAAGGTTCCAAGCGAGCCACGATCAATGACGATATCGACGCTCGCGACGTACGTCTGATTGACGTGGATGGCAGTCAGCTGGGCATCGTGCCCAGAGATGATGCCCTGGCACTCGCGCGTTCGAAGCAATTGGACCTGGTTTTGATGGCTGCCGAGGCGGAGCCGCCCGTCGTCCGGATCATGGACTACGGCAAGCATGTTTTCGAAGCCAAGAAAGAGAAGAGCGCCCAGCGCAAGAAGCAGCGCCAGACGCAATTGAAGGAAATGAAGTTCCGTCCCGGAACGGAAGAAGCTGATTATCAGGTGAAATTGCGCAACCTGAAGCGCTTCCTTGATGGCGGCGACAAGGCAAAGGTCACGCTTCGCTTCCGGGGACGGGAGATGCTGCACCAGGACCTTGGGCTCGACCTGATGGGTCGGATCCGGGAGGACCTGGATGAGCTCGGCGCCGTTGAAATGGAGCCGAAGATGGAAGGGCGGCAGATGACGATGGTCATCGCGCCGCGCAGCCGCAAGAAGTAAGCAGTCCGCCGGGTCGCGAAATCGCCCCGGCACGGGAGCCGAGGCGGGTCACCGCTTCCGCCCGGCCCCGCGCGCCCGCACCCGCGGGCACACGACGCGCTCAGCGTGCGTGATCGTCAAACGCGGAGATGAGAAACATGCCGAAAATCAAGACGAATAAGGGGGCGCTCAAGCGCTTCCGCAAAACAGCGTCCGGCTTCAAGCGCCGGGCGGCCTATCGCAACCACATCCTTACCAAGAAGACGACGCAACGTAAGCGCCATCTTCGTGGCATGCGGGAAGTCCATGATGCGGATGAGCAGCTGATCAAGCGCATGCTTCCGCAGCATCGGCGCTGAGGAGGGCTGACGAATGGCACGAGCAAAGCGTAGCGTTCAGAGCCGGGCGCGTCGTAACAAGATCATGAAGGCCGCAAAGGGCTACTACGGTGCCCGGAGCCGGACATACCGCGTGGCCAAGCAGGCGGTCACGAAGGCCGGTCAGTACGCGTACCGCGATCGCCGCCACAAGAAGCGTCACTTCCGCGCCCTGTGGATTCAGCGGATCAACGCGGGTGCACGTGAGCACGGGATGTCCTACAGCCGCCTTATCGACGGTTTGAACAAGGCCGAGGTTGAAGTCGATCGCAAGATGCTCGCTGACCTTGCGGTCAACGAGAAAGCTGCCTTCGGCAAGCTAGTCGAAACGGCGAAGCAGGCCCTGGCCGCCTGACCGACCGCGCGAGCGGACCGACCCGCTCTCGCAAGGGAGCGTCCCTAGGGTAGCCAGGCTGCGCCGGTTGCGCACCCTGGCTTCTTTGTTTTCGCAGCGCGCAAGCGCGAGATGAGAAGCAGGGCGATGGAAGCGCTAGAGACGCTCGTGGCTGAAGCGGAAGCCGCAGTGGATGCTGCAGAAACGACAGAGACCCTGGAAGCGCTGCGCGTTCGGTTTCTGGGCAAGAAGGGCGAACTCACCGCTCTGTTGAAGACGCTTGGACGTCTGCCTGCAGAAGAGCGGCCGGCGGCAGGTCAGTTGATCAACGCTGCCAAGGCACGCGTGCAGACCCGGCTCGAAGACAGGAAGTCTGGGCTCGAATCCGCCGCCCTGGCTGCCCAATTGGAGGCCGAGCGCATCGATGTCACGCTGCCTGGCCGGACGATAGAACGCGGCGGTCTGCATCCGCACACGCAGACCATGGATCGAATCGAACAGATCTTCCGCGGCGCGGGGTACACGGTCAAATCCGGTCCCGAGATCGAGACGGACTACTACAACTTCGAAGCGCTCAACATTCCCGCGCATCACCCCGCGCGTGCCATGCACGACACTTTCTACGTCGCGACCGAGGATGGTGGCGTCAACGAGAAGATGCTGCTGCGGACCCACACCTCGCCCGTTCAGGCCAGGACGATGGAAGAGCGCGAGCCGCCGATCCGCATCATCTGTCCGGGCAAGGTCTATCGCGTCGATTCGGATGTCACGCACACGCCCATGTTCCACCAGGTGGAAGGGCTCGTCGTTGACGAGGGCATCAGCTTCGCGGACCTGAAGGGCACCGTGATCGAATTCATCCGCGTGTTCTTCGAGCGCGATCTCGCCGTTCGCTTTCGCCCCAGCTATTTCCCCTTTACAGAGCCTTCAGCCGAAGTCGACGTGCAGTGCGTCAACTGCGGGGGTGCGGGCTGCCGCGTCTGCTCGCACTCGGGCTGGCTCGAGGTGATGGGCTGCGGAATGGTCCATCCCAATGTGCTCGAAATGTCCGGCATCGACAGCGAGAGGTACACCGGCTTCGCCTTTGGCTTCGGCGTCGACCGCCTCTCCATGCTCTATTACAACGTCGATGATCTACGCCTCTTTTATGAGAACGATTTGCGCTTCCTGGAGCAGTTCCGATGAAAGCTTTACGGAATCAGGTGGTCGCATCACTTGAGAAATGGTGTCCGCCGGCGTTAGACCTAGTGCGTGTCGCCGCCCATCGGCAATTCGAGCTATGGCCTCTTCGAAGGGTTTACGCGCAGCCTGCGCTTCATAACTTCATTCGATCGCGCTTTTCCGAGGTGCGTGGGGGGATGTTTCTTGAAGCCGGCGCGAACGATGGGGTGCGGCAGTCCAACACGGCTTACCTCGAGCGCTACGCGAACTGGACAGGGATTCTCGTAGAGCCAATTCCTCATCGTTTCGTGGATTGTCTCAGAAATAGACCCTCCGCGATCGTCGAGCACTGTGCGCTCGTATCGCGTGAGTCTGGCGACTCATTTGTTTCTCTGCAGTTCAACGATCTAATGTCTGCTGTTTCGAGGCAGCTCGATTCACCTTCTCAGGGGCTAACCGGATCAGGTTTACGCCTTACTGGGCAGAAGTTTCTCGCCCCCGCGCGAACTCTGGATAGCGTTCTCAAGGCGCACGGAGACCCAGTAGTCGATCTCTTCTCGCTGGACGTCGAAGGTTTTGAGCTGCAAGTGCTGAAGGGCTTAACACTTGAAGAACGGCATATACGCACGATGCTGATTGAGTGTTGGGACTTTCCCGCTGTCCGAGACTACCTCGCTTCGTTTGGATATAGGCACGAGGCTCACGTATTTGGGAATGATCACTTCTTCGTTGCCGACGAACTACAACGAGATGCCGACGTGATGAACAGGCGGGCAGAGTCGTGAAGGTTTCCGAGGCTTGGCTTCGGCAGTGGGTGAATCCCGAGATCGAAACCGATGCGCTCGTTGCTCAATTGTCGATGGCGGGCCTGGAAGTCGACGGCATCGAGAGGGCTGCACCCGAGTTTTCGGGTGTTGTTGTGGGTGAAGTGCTTTCCGTCGAGCCGCATCCGGACGCAGACAAGCTCCGCGTCTGCCAGGTCACCGACGGCGAGGAAACTGCCACGGTCGTCTGCGGTGCGCCCAATGTAACAGCCGGCATGAAAGCGCCCTGGGCAAAGGTCGGCGCCGTTCTCCCCGAGAACTTCCGTATCAAGAAGGCGAAATTGCGCGGCGTGGAGTCCTTCGGGATGCTCTGTGGCCCCGATGAGCTGGGTGTGTCAGAGGAACGCTTCGGCTTGATGGAATTGCCGGCTTCGCTCGAGACGGGCGCGGACCTTCGCGACGCGCTGGCGCTCGATGACACGATCATCGAAATCGACCTTACCCCCAATCGTGGGGACTGCCTCGGCGTGCGCGGATTGGCGCGCGAGATCGGCGTTCTCAACGATTCGTCGGTGTGCGAACCCGAGATCGAAGCAGTGCCGGCAACGATCGATGACCGTTTCCCGATCAATGTGTCGGCCCCGGAAGGCTGTCCCCGCTATCTGGGGCGCGTGATCAAAGGCGTAAACGTGCACGCGCCGACGCCGGACTGGATGGTCGAGCGTTTGCGTCGTGCGGGCTTGCGCTCGATCGATTCGATCGTCGACGTCACCAACTACGTCATGCTTGAGCTTGGCCAGCCAATGCATGCCTTCGACCTCGCGCAATTGAACGGCGGAATCGAGGTCAGGCTCGCGAAGCCCGGCGAGCGTCTGACGCTCCTAGACGGCAGCGACGTCGCACTGGACGCAGACACGCTCATGATCTGCGATGCGGACGGCCCCGTTGCGATGGCAGGGATCATGGGCGGGGAGCGCAGCGGGATCGCCTTCGAAGGTGACGCCCCAACGAAAGACGTTTTCCTGGAGTGCGCATTCTTCTCACCGGTTGCGATTGCGGGTCGTGCGCGGCGCCATGGTTTGCAGACCGATGCGAGCTATCGCTACGAGCGTGGAGTCGATTTCGAGCTCCAGCACCTTGCTACAGAGCGTGCGACGCGGCTGCTCCTTGATATCGTCGGTGGTGAAGCCGGTCCGATCGAAGAATGGGTCGACGAAGCTGCGTTGCCGAAGCGCAACACGATCACACTCCGTGAGGCGCGCCTTTCGCATGTGCTCGGGATGCACATCGATGCCGGTCTGGTCGAAGGCATGCTGCAGCGGCTCGGCTTCCCGATTGCCGCTTCTGAAGACACCGAGGCTGGCCGTGTCTGGTCGGTCGAGGCGCCGAGCTTCAGATTCGATATCGAGCGCGAAGCCGACCTGATCGAGGAAGTCGCGCGCATCTATGGCTATGACGACATTGCGGTGTCACTGCCGCCTGCGAGGATTCCGCTGCGGCCGACGAACGAGGGTCGCGTAGACCCCGGAAGTATCCGTGAAGCTCTGGTCGGGGCTGGCTGCCAGGAAATTCTCTCGTACAGTTTTGTGGATCCGGCGCTCGCGAAGGCGTTGGCTCCGGGCGTCGGTGCTGTTGCGCTCGCGAATCCCCTTTCGGCCGATCTGGCTGTGATGCGCACGTCGCTGTGGCCCGGATTGGTGAAGAGCTGGCTCGGGAACCGCAATCGCCAGCGGTCGCGCGCCCGCTTGTTCGAGATCGGGCGCGTGTTCGCTCCGTCAGCGGAAGCGGGGAAGGGCGAATCCGATCGTGTCGCGGGGCTGCTCGCAGGTGCGCGCGTACCCGAGGGTTGGGCCACTGACGGCAGCACGCAGGATTTCTTCGATCTGCGCGCGGTTGTCGATGCGGTGATCGGAGTTTCGCGAGATGCAACGTCATTCCAAGTCGAGCGCGTCGAGCATCCGGTGCTGCACCCCGGTCAATCCGCGCGTGTTGTTCGTTCGACACCTTGCGGGGCGATTGAGGTAGGCGTGTTCGGGCGTATCCACCCGAGTGTTCAGGCGGAGCTCCAGCTTCCCGAGCCGGTCTACTTATTTGAACTCGAGCTTTCCGCGCTGCTGGAGCGCGGCGAGCCGCAGCATCAAGCGCTTTCGCGATTCCCGCAGGTACGCCGCGATATTGCGCTCGAGCTCGACGCTTCCGTCGAGTCGAGTCGGGTTGTCGCTACGGCGCGCAGCGCCGGCGGAGCTCTCGTTTCTGAGGTCTTATTGTTCGACGTGTACGAAGGCGACCGCTTGCCGGAAGGCCGCCGAAGCCTCGCCATCGGGGTGGTGATGCGTGCAGATCGCACGCTCACGGATGAAGAAACGACGGCAGCCGTAGACCAGATCGTCGATGCGCTTGCCACCGAAGTTGGCGCCGTTCGTCGCTGAGACCTAGTTCCCCAAAAGCCTCAGGAATCCCCCATGAAGATCAGCATTTACGGCACCGGCTACGTCGGACTTGTTACCGGCGCCTGCTTGTCGGATGCGGGACACGAAGTCGTCTGCATGGACGTCGACGCAGCCAAGATCGAAGGCTTGCAGCAGGGCCAAATTCCCATCTTCGAGCCAGGTCTTGAGTCAATCGTGCTCAACAATCACAGCGCTGGTCGTCTTCGGTTCACGACCGACGCGAAGGTGGCGGCGGAGCACGGCGTGCTCCAGTTCATCGCTGTGGGTACGCCATCTGATGAAGATGGCAGTGCGGACATGAAGTACGTGCGTGCCGTGGCGCGACAGATCGGGCAGCACCTTGCCGACTACGCGGTCGTGATCACCAAGTCGACCGTTCCCGTCGGTACGGCTGAGATGGTGCGGGCCGAAGTCGCTCAAGCACTCGCCGATCGTAGTGCCGCATTGGAGTTCGATGTCGCTTCGAATCCGGAGTTTCTCAAGGAAGGCGCCGCGATCGAGGACTTCAACAAACCGGACCGCGTGGTGGTCGGCACAGACAGCGAGCGAGTGCGCGAGCTTATGCGGGAATGCTATGGACCCTTCACTCGCAATCGCGACAACCTGATGTTCATGGACATTCCATCGTCCGAGCTGACCAAGTACGCGGCGAATGGCCTGCTCGCAACTAAGATCAGCTTCATGAACGAGATCGCGAACATCGCAGAGCGCGTTGGTGCGGATGTGGAGGCGGTACGTCAGGGAATTGGATCCGATCCCCGTATCGGGTACCACTTCATCTATCCCGGTTGCGGCTACGGCGGATCGTGCTTCCCGAAGGATCTTCGGGCACTGAATCTGTTTGCTCGCGAGGCGGGATACGACGCGCCCTTGATCCGATCTGTTGAAGAAGTAAATTTTCGCCAGAAGACGATGCTCTTCTCCAAGCTTAGCAAGGCGTTGCACGGTGATCTTGAGGGCAGGGTGATCGCTGTGTGGGGCTTGGCGTTCAAGCCGAACACGGACGATATGCGCGATGCGCCGAGTCGAGTTCTACTCGAGGCGTTGTGGGCTGCGGGTGCGCGCGTTCAAGCCTATGACCCGGAGGCCATGAGCGAAGCGGGTCGAATCTGGGGCGATCGCCCGGACTTGGGCCTGGCGTCCTCCAAGGAAGCAGCGCTAGAGGGAGCCGATGCACTTGTCATCTGCACCGAATGGAAGGAGTTTCGGGCACAGAACGCTGAACTGTTCGTTGAGAAACTCTCACGCAAACTCATCGTCGATGGCCGAAACCTCTATGAGCCGGAGAGGTTGCATGCGCTCGGGCTTCGCTACGCATGTGTTGGGCGTCCGTACTTGGGCTAGTCGTGTGCGTTGACATTCGTTCTCGGATTCGAAGAGAACTACTTGATTCAGCGGGGAATCCTTACGACGGTACTTGACCTTAAGGGCCCGCTAGCGCAGGCTTACCGCGTTCTGGGGAAGCCGTGAATTCGGATGTCTGAGACGCTCACCAAGGCTGCAATGGCCGACCGGCTCTTCGAAGAGCTTGGGCTCAACAAGCGCGAAGCTAAAGAGATCGTCGAGCTGTTCTTCGAAGAAGTGCGTGCGTCGCTTGAACGGAACGAGCAGGTGAAGCTCTCCGGGTTCGGTAACTTCGACCTTCGCGACAAAGCTGAACGTCCGGGACGCAATCCTAAGACGGGCGAGGAGATACCGATCTCTGCGCGGCGCGTCGTCACGTTCAGGCCCGGTCAGAAATTGAAGGCGCGAGTCGAGGCCTATGCTGGAGGTTAGCGACAACAAAGAGCTTCCGCCAATTCCAGGCAAGCGCTACTTCACGATTGGCGAGGTGAGCACGCTCTGCGATGTAAAACCGCATGTACTCCGATACTGGGAGCAGGAGTTTCCGCAGCTCAAGCCCGTTAAGCGTCGTGGAAACCGTCGGTATTATCAGCGTCAAGATGTCCTGACGATCCGCCAGATCCGTGCGTTACTCTACGATCAGGGCTTCACCATCGGGGGCGCGCGACAACGTCTAGAAGGTGATGACGCCAAAGAAGACGTCACACAATACAAGCAGCTGATTAGACAGATGATCGCAGAGCTTGAAGAGGTCCTAGCTGCCCTTAAGGGTTAAACGGGCGTTCTCCGCGGACAGGGTTTGATGCCAGCGTCGACGCACCCAGCGTCGCGTTCATGAAGCAAGTGCTCGCCAGACCTTTGCACGCGTGAGTCCAATTGCTCTCACCTGTGACTCCCGAAGGTCATCAGAGAACTTGGCGGCGGCTCTGCCGCTAATCGCATCGCGCGGTCGAGCCCTTCTCGCCGAGTGGTGAGGGTGATGGCCCCTTTCGTCCGGGTTTCGGCTTTCTCGGTACTGACCGGACGAGCTTTGAGCGAAAGCCGTATCGGCAGCCGTCACGGTTTTTCGAGGAAAGCCTTCTAGGACGCGGAGATACTAGCGTAGAATTAGAGCTAATCGGGGCGTAGCGCAGCCTGGTAGCGCACCACACTGGGGGTGTGGTGGTCGTCGGTTCGAATCCGGCCGCCCCGACCATTCACGACTGTGCACTCTCCCCTTCGACTAGACGACGCGTCATCGCTTGGACGTTGGTAATGAAAAAAGAGCAGCGCGCGAATCCGATAGCATACTTTGGAATCTATAAAGGATACGTAGGGAACGGAATCTACCTAGTGTTCATGCTGAGCCTCCTCGCAAGCTTGGCGGAAGGCGTCGGAATAGTATTCGTGATTCCTCTAATCGCGGCATTTGCGCCCTCCGCAAGCAACCCCCCCATTGTAGACTCTCTTCTGTCCTTGGTACGAGCTCTCGGCTTCAGTAGCGACATCGCAGGTGCTCTAGTTCTGATCTGCGGGGCCTTCATCTTGAAGGCTAGCCTCAAGTTTGGGGCCCTATTCTACTCTACTATCCTCCAAGCTAATCTCCTTGGGGGACTACGCAAGAAGCTCTTTGACGCTTCGCTCTCCCAGCGGCAAGAAGAGTTCGCAGGGGAGAATACTGGCTCCCACATCAATGTTCTTACCACTCAGGTTGAGTCCTTCTACAACTCTTTCTCTGCCTATGTCAGTCTTCTTTCCTATGCCACCCTGGCTGCGATATATAATGTTTTCGCTCTGATAGTTGAGCCACTCTTTGGCCTGATTGCAATCGGCGTGGGTGCCGGCTCACTCGCTATGGCGCGTATTCTAAACAGCCTTGCCGCACGAATATCCGTCAGCGCAGCACACGAAAACGGGATACAGAACGGCCTGCTTGTAGAGTCGCTGCAGGCGCGAAAGTATCTCATTTCGACGAATACGGCTCACGCATTTCGGTCAAGGCTTGCGCTATCGGTCGATCGACTAGTCCAATATGACAAGGCACGGCGGTGGCTCGCCGCTGTAGCGTTGACCCTGCCGGAGCCCATAGTGCTTGCCGTAATCTCCATAGTCGTCTATTTCCAAGTTGGCATGGAGGGAGGGCAAATCGCAGCGATCGTAACGTCACTTATTCTATTAAACCGAGGGGTGGGTTCGATTCTCGCTCTTCAAGGCGTCTGGGTGCAGGTCCTGAATGGTGCTGGAGGGATAGAACAGCTTGGAAGGTATCTCTCGCGCCCTATCGAAGAACGACCTGAAACTGGAGCTGCAACGCTTGGGCCGGGCGCCCGCATAGAGTTTCAGGACGTCCACTTCTGTTATCCCGGCACTTCCAAATTTTCGCTTCAGGCCGTTTCAGTTCAGATTCCAGATCGCGCGACCGTCGCAATTGTCGGGCCATCGGGCTCTGGGAAGTCAACACTCGTTGATATTATTAGCCTTGTTTACCAGCCAACATCTGGGCGGGTATCGATTAATGGCGTTGACGCGGGCAGTATCGACGCTTCCGTCTGGCGAAGTCGGATCGGGTACGTTTGCCAAGAGTCGGTAATCTTTGACGACACGCTTCGAAACAACGTAACCCTAGGCCAGAGCGATGATCAGCGGCTCTTTGATGATCAACTCGTTTGGGACGCGCTCCGAAAAGCAGGTCTAAAAGAGTTCGTTGAATCGCTCCCGGGTGGGCTGCAGACTCGCCTCGGTGACCGTGGAGCACGCTTGTCTGGTGGGCAGAAGCAACGGCTCTTTATCGCTAGAGAGCTCTACAGAACTCCAGCGTTGCTCATACTGGACGAAGCGACGAGTGCGCTAGACTCCGAGGCGGAGGCGGTTATCAAAGCCAGCTTGGCCTCGCTAAAAGGGCGGCAGACAACAGTTGTGGTCGCGCATCGGCTGTCCACAATCATAGGTGCAGACCTCGTGATCGTCCTACATGATGGAAAAATTGTAGAGTCGGGTTGTTATGATGCGTTGGCCGCGAACGAATCTTCCATGCTCTCCCAAATGCTTTCGCTGCAAGGCATCCGTTAAAAATGAGGCGAGTTTTGGCAGCGTTACTTGGGTCTCGGCGTCGTGACTCCGGCCCGCGTATTGGACTACTAGCTGCCAAGATTTCGGACTCCGACTTGGTTCGGCTTTCCAATCTCTTTCCTTGCTCTGCAGAGCTTGCTCGCCCCGAAGGCGATTACGATGCGATCATTAGTTTCAATGTGTGCCGGGATGCGATCAGTATTGCACGCGCGCGAGCTTCGACACTTCTCGTTTTCGTGGTGATGGAGCCGCCGCATCTGTGGCCTGATAACTATGACGATCATCTGCTTTCCGAGGCGGATTTAGTGCTGACGTATTCCGCTGATCCAGGCGGTTCGAAGGTCAACAAGCAGCACTTCCGTTTCTTTGCTGCTAGTGCTCGAGAGATAGTGGCTCAGCGCTATCTCTCGGTGAAGTCAGAGCGCGACATTGATCACGTAATCTTCGCGCGGCACGACCCAAATTATAGAACCCGGATCGGCCGAGTTCTGTGCTCGCGTAATGGACGTTCGGTCGGCCCCCTGTACGGGGAGGTTGTTCCAGAAAAAGGCAAAATACAGCGGCGAGCACGCTACGAGTGGATAACCGAAAACTGCGTTGATGACCACTATATGTCGGAGAAAGTTGCCCAGTCACTTATGGCAGGGTGCGTTCCGGTCTATTTTGGATGTTCGAACTGGTCGAGCGTTGTTGACGCGAGGCTGGTTTATCCTTTGTCAGAGAGGGACTTGGCTAGCAATGAATCGATTAACGAGGTGGCAGACTACTTGGAACGCGACGAGGTCTACGCGAAGTTCTATGAAGCGGGATTGGCCATTGCGACGGATTTCCTACTAACGGCATACAGTTTCGAAGCTTGCGTGGTGAAGCCCATGCTCAAGCTATTCGTCGTGCGAGGCGTGCTTTAAGGGAGGGTAAACCTTGGATGTCTCCACGGAAATCGGTTCGATGCTTCGCTATATGTTCCGTCGACCACTCAAACTGCGCGGGAAGATATCTGGGTGACCTTTCGTGTTCTGATAGATGTTCCAGTCTTTGAAGGGCATCAGCAGATTTATGCTGTCTTTCTTTCGAGCGTGTTCAGAGCGCGGGGCATTGAAGTAGAGCTTGATGTTGGCGAGGTAGGGGGATCCGATTGGGAGAAGGCGCTGTTTACACCCAGCCACGAGTTGCCTCAGATAACGGAGTCTTCAACGGTATGCGGCAGGTGGGCGTACCTTAAACGGCGCGCAACCGAGTTTGATGCTATCTTCCTTGTGGATGCTGATTGGTATTCTAATGAAATAGGTGTTTGTGCGTCGAGAGATGACGCATTGCCCGCACACACAGTGGGGGTCGTAACGCGTACATGTGAGTGGTTTCCGGGTGAGCCATTCTACTTCAACGATCAGGCGCTATTGCAGCGCAGCGTATCGAAGATTCGCAGACTGGTTCGTGGTCCGGGGAAGGTACACGCTTGGTTAGACGCAGTTCAGCAGGGAAAAGCTCTGGATGTTGCGCTATGCAAGGATGAGCGTGTTGTCGCCGCGATGGGGGCGCCCTTTGTGTGGATGCCCGACATTGCATTCACGGGAAAGCCGGATGAGGGCGGCTTGCTAGTAGAGGAGCAGAGTCTTTTTTCAACACTCGATGGCTTTAGCGAAGGTGAACGCGATTGCATATTGCTATTCTTTGGTACCGGCACTTGGTATAAGGGCTACGACTACTTTCTGAAACTGGCGTCAGATGAAAGAAATCTGGTCGCCGTCCATATAGGATTGCCCGAGTTAGCCGAGCCTGGAAAGAATATGCACTTTGATACTCCGGCCCTTAGAAAGTCGCTTCGTGCCGAAGGAAGGCTCCTAGAGACTGGGCGTTTTGCCTCCGAGGCGGCTTCCAAGAAGGCTTTCGACTATGTGCGTCGTTTTGTGTCGTGTCATCGATTGAGTGGCACTAGTGGTACTGTGATTCAATCCATTATGAGTGGTGTACCCGTTCTCACGCCCAGCAAAGGTCTACTTGGATATCGGACGCGTGAGTATGGAATCGGTAGAACATATCGGGCGCTTGATTCTCACTCGTTGCATCACGCGTGGAAACGGTTTGTGCTTGACGACATGAGCCTGTTCCGGTCTGGAATCGATCGCTTTCAAATCGACTTTGGCGCTGATGCCATAGCTGCGGTTACCACCGTCAGCATAATGCGTCATTAGGAGCTGGAACGGAACACTGATCAATGATCCGCTTCTTTCAGACGTATGTAGACAAACACGTTGCTGCTCACATAGCCGACGTATTGGACTCAACTATGCTGAGTGAGGGTGCGAAGGTCGCTGAGTTCGAGAACGAACTTCGCCATAGGCTAGCGACGGATAATGTGGTCGCTGTCAACAGCGGAACTTCGGCGCTTCATCTCGCGTTAGTGTGCGCAGGGGTTGGGCCCGGCGACGAAGTTATTATTCCCCCTCAGACCTTTGTGGCAACTGGCTTGGCTGTATTAATGTGTGGCGCCACGCCGGTCTTCTGTGATGTAGACCCAGATACTGGAAACATGTCGGCCGGGGATTATGCCGCAATGCTCTCGGCGCATACTCGGGCGGTGATTCCCGTTCATTGGGGAGGGCATCCTTGCGATCTAGATAGTATTCGATCTATTTCCTCAGAGTTCGATGTCACTGTAATCGAGGACGCTGCTCATGCATTTGGTGCCGCTTACAAGGGGTATCCCATCGGTTCGCATTCGGACATGGTCGCGTTCTCATTCCAAGCAATCAAGCACCTGACTACAGGTGATGGTGGTTGCGTGTGCACGGCCAGTAGTCAACTTGCTCAGGCGATGCGTGATCGAAGGTGGTTTGGGATTAATCGCGAAGGTTCGCAAGTGGGATTGCTCGGGGAGCGTGAGACCGACATCTCAAGCCTTGGCTTCAAATATCACATGAACAATGTCTCGGCATCTATCGGGCTCGCGAACTTGCAGAGCTTTGACGAGAGGCTTGCGCGACATCGTGAAATTGCTGAGCGATACAACAGTGAGATCGCTGATCATGTTGGGCTGAGGAAGATAACCCGCCCATCGTACAGCGAATCTAGTTGGTGGTTCTACGGGATACATGTTGAGCGACGTAACGACTTTGCGCGCGCCATGGCTGATCGTGGAGTGCCCGTATCCGTCGTACATCGCCGAATCGATCGTTTCTCGATCTTCGAGCAGTATCGTCGTCCGCTGCCGGGCGCGGAGTCATTTGATTCGACTCAGATAAACTTGCCCGTTCATTCCGAACTGCGCGATAGTGATGTCGATCTGATTCTTGCTGCGTTGGCAGAAGGTTGGTGATTGTGCCGGCCTCAGTCACGGTCTTGTTATAGTTTTTCGGAGGCTGGTTCAGAGGTGACTTCAGCGGCTGAAGTTTTAGTGCTAGGTGGCTCAGGTTTCGTTGGCAGAAATCTATGTGAGGTTCTCGCTGATCATGGCGTTGAGTTTGCCTCCGCTTCGCGAACGTCCGGTATCGATGTTTTTGATACTGCCGCGCTTGTAGAGGTTATTCAGGAATCGGTACCGAAATACATTGTGAACTGTGTTGCGCATGTCGGTAGCCTTAGTTATGTCTCGACGTATCCTGCGAGTGTAATAACCGATAATTTAAGGCTTGTGCTTTCAGTTTACGAGGCAGTTCGTCAGTCGGGTTGTGAGGCGGTCGTGATAAATCCGATTGCCAATTGTGCGTACCCTGGGCTTGGGGAGTTGTATCGAGAGCAGGAATTTTGGAACGGTCGGTTGCACGAAACCGTAGATGCATATGGAAGTACGAGGCGTATGTTGGTCGCAGTTTCCAGTGCATTTCGTCGTCAGCATTCAGTCCGCAGTTTGAACTTCGTAGTACCGAATATGTATGGACCGTATGATTCAGCCGACCCGGAAAAGGCTCACGCGCTTAACGCGTTGGTAGCGAAGTTTGTTCGTGCGGCTAGCTCAAGCCGGCGTGTCGAGGTCTGGGGATCGGGAAGCGCCGTACGAGAGTGGCTGTTTGCCGGCGACTTCGGTCGATTGATACTGGAGGTCGTTCGGTCAGCAGATGTGGGCTACCTTGACAATCATGAGATCGTTAACTTGGCCCAATGTTCTGGTTTCTCGATAAGAGACCTCGTCGACATGATATCGAGGCGGTTCGAGGATGACATTCAGGTTGACTGGGACTTGAGCCGTCCGGACGGCGCTCCTCGCAAGGTTATGGACGATACGCTTTTCCGGACGCTGTTTCCAGACTTCGAGTTCACGGACCTCGAAGCGGGGATTTCCAAGACCGCGCGTTATTACCGCAGCCTGCCGGATTGGGGTTGACTGCTGTGTTCGCGCGATATGTTGGGCTGGTCTACTATGCTGTGCAGCTTATCGTTCGATCGATGCGCTTTACGAAAGATAGGCGCTCCCCCGCTTGGGCGTGGATTTCCAATCGCTTGGATGACATAGGGCCCGGCCCATTCGGTGTAGGCGTAGCGTGTAACTGGGAGGGTTCACGTCCGATCTGGTTCTATGATCAGTGTAGGGTGGCGTCTGGATTGCTCGTTGAGCGTATGCTGAAGGACTGGCCCGTTGAGATGTCGCTCGCAGATCGTTGTTCTTCGCTCTCAGGTGATCGTCCTCAGGTATCCGTAATCATTCCGCATCGGGGTTTGGATAGGATAGCTCACTTGCAGGCAGTGCTTCGTTCCCTTGCCAGCCAGCGTGGAGTGAGTTTTGAAGTCCTCGTTGTGGAGCAAGATTCACAGCATCGTCTAGATGGCATGCTTCCCTCGTGGGTTTATCATGTTTTTGATGCTAGTCCTGCTGACGAGGATAGGTTTAACCGGGCGAAGGCATTGAATTTGGGTGCCGCTCATTCGAGAGGAGAAGTGCTGATACTGCATGATGGTGACATGGTGGTGCCCGTAGACTATCTCTCCGAGATACGAGGTCTTTGTCAGAAAGGGTACGACGTCGTCAATACTAAAAGGTTCATCGCGTATATGGACCAGCGCAGTTCAGCATCCGTATTCCGCGGAAATGGTCTCTCCGGAGCGATGGCGGAGCAGATTGTCTCTAATCTTCGAGGAGGAGGCTCCGTTGGGATTACGCGCTCGGGATTTCAGTCTATTGGTGGATTAGACTCAGGATTCGTCGGTTGGGGGGGCGAAGATGAGGAGTTCTGGGACCGTTGCCGGTTACTGGAGGTTTTTGATGCGGGCTACATGCCGTTGTTCCATCTTTGGCATCGCGGTCAACCTGGGAAGAATGCTGTGGGGGGGAAGGGCTTGCACACAGCCGACTACTTTTCATCGTGTATGAAACACAGCCGAGAGGAAAGGGTGGCTAGGCTTCGTCTGCAGAATGGGAGTAGCGCTTAGGCTGTAAGGGCTTTGATTCGACCTGCGAAGTTAGGTTCAAGCAAGCGACTTTGGCTCCGTTCGATAATGATGAGACAACGGGTTCTCGATTCGGTCGTGTGCTTCTTCTGAAAGGCTGGTGCGCTTTCGGTATTACCAGGGTTCCCAGAAATCCGTGTTGGGATGATGAGGTCTGTAGTGTCGAGCTGTCTTCTCGTGGGTTTTGATAAAGAGGTCTTAGATCTGCTTCTTGAAACGGGTCTCTCTTGTGCTGGTATTGTGGATCCAAAAAGGGTTCAAGAGTATCGAAGTGTGCACTGGATCGGTAATGATCAGGCTGGGTTGGAACTGGTACGGGCAGGAGGTGCTCAGGACATTGTTATTGGGGTTGATCTTCCCAGCGTAAGGCGAAGACTGGTGTCCTTGTTCGGATCGGGCCTTGTAAAGTCGGTTGTCTCATCCGGAGCGTTGATTTCGGAATCAGCTTCGATAGGTGCTGGTTGCGTCGTTCAGCATGGTGTGAAGATAAGCGCGTGTGTGGATATTGGGTCTTTTTGTAAACTGAATCATGATGCGGTCGTTCATCATGATTCGGTTGTTGGATGCTATTCCACGATTGCTCCGGGTGCTCGGTTGCTTGGTTCGGTGGTGTTGGAAGATGGCGTGTTCATCGGATCCCACGCTGTCGTTCTGCCTGGAGTGCGAGTCGGAGAAGGTTCCGTCATTGGTGCTGGGGCTGTGGTAACGCGAGATGTTCACGCAGGCGCTGTTGTTGTAGGCGTACCCGCGGGGCCGCGCGCGTGACTGTGGCGCTTCGGCATTGTATTAGATCTGTCGGTCTCAATCGTGCTAGGTCGTGCAGTTCTGTTTGTCTACGTTTTGTGTCCGTTTCGAGTTTCGCAAGAGCCGTTGTTCGAGCAAGTTCGTGTCGCTTGATCGGGTGCGATCTTTATGTTCTAGGCGTTCTGCTATTTGGCGCCTGTGTGTGTACAGCCCTTGGTGTTTGGTCGCTGATCCTCCGATTTGCGAGAAAGGAGGAAGTGCCGACCGTGCGGCCGGGCGGGGTGTGCAATTCAGGACTTTTCTGGGGTGGGTGGATGGTTTAGTTGTCGCTAGTTTTTGTGTATGCACACATCTGGGTTAATGGATGCGCGTTGCGGGATATCCAGTTTCGTTTGGAGTTGCATGATGTGGGTTCACGCTTTTCCGCGACAATTACTTGAGCGCTCGGGATCTGGCATCTGGAAGGATATTCAGTCTCGGTTATTGCTCTGGGAGGATCTGAGGGATGACGTAGAAGTCGTGCAGTTTGATCTTCACGACCCTTCTACTCTTTTGTCGTCGGTTCCGTTCGACGTTGATCGTGTGCTGCTTGAATACTCATGGTGGCCGGAGCTCATGATTGAGTTACGCAGAATGGTGCCGCGACGGAAGATCTGTGTTAGAACGATTAATGCTGAGGCGTTGCAGCACTATCATCGTTTCGGTCTTGGTCGCGGCGTTGGTGATGACCTAAAGACGCTCTATGGCGCATGGCGGCTCCTGTTACGTGATCGTCAAGTTGCGCGTTCAGCGGACGAGCTCCTGAGTATCAGCGAGTATGACGATGACGTGTATTGGCGTCGTCTTTCCTCTCACGCTTCGATCCGCCAGATGCCCTATTACTGCCCGTGGCCATTCCTCGTTCCGAATGATGCCTCTCAGTCAACACCGGACTACGAGGCGCGAAGGCTGGCCGTTGTATGTCTTGCGGGCACTAACGATAGGATCGGCTCCAGTATGGTTTCGGAGTTCGAGCGGCTTCGAAGTTGCAGTCTTAGAAACAGACTGCTTTCCGATTGGGATTTCCTGCTTTCGGCCGGTTTGGTGGGTACCCGAGCGAATTCGACGGTCGCCGGTTGCGTATCAATTGGTCAGGACTTCGAGCCGTGGCCGTTTCTCGGCCAGGTGCGTGCTGTTGCTGTCTTGGGGCGGTTTGGGTTCGGGCTTAAGACCACCATTGTCGACGCTATTGCGGCGGGGTGCCATGTGATTGTTTCTCGTGACATGTGGAATAGAGTCCCGGATTCGATTCGGCAGTGGTGTCTCCTGTGGGATCCATCAGTGGAAAACTCCGTGTACGAGGTTGCCGAAAGGTTGGCTGATTCTCCTCGCAACGGCGGTCTGGCGTGGAATGTGGCGCGGAGAGATGAAGCGTTGGATGTGATTTCGGGCTTGGGGAGTTAGAATTCGCACGGTAAGCATGGTTTCCCGTTCCTGTGAACCAGGAGCGTGCTGGTAGTGGGGATACGTACCCGGTGCAACTAGTCTTCTCCCGGTGTCTCGGGTATCTCGTCGGTCTCAGCACGTGCAGCTTCCATCAACTAAAGCGAACTCTGACTTTGTCGGGTTAGGTGCATTTCGGAGGATCGTTGGCAGACGTTTCAGTTGTCATGGGGGCCTACAATGCGGCGGCGACCATTGAGCGAGCTGTAGTAAGTATTCTCGAACAAACGTATGAGGATCTTGAGCTCATCGTAGTCGACGACGGATCTTCGGACGCTACTCCTGAACTGCTTGGTGCCTTGGCTGCCCGGGACTCCAGAATTCGGGTGCTGCGAACTGAGAATCGTGGGCTGACTCGGGCACTCATCACGGGGTGCGGGGAGGCAAGGGGAGGCGTGATCGTGCGCCAGGATGCGGACGATTGGTCCGAGCCCGAGCGGATTGAGAGTCAGTTTGCACTTCTGGCGAGCGAGCCCGCTGTTGGGTTCGTGACTTGCGACGTGATGTGGCACGCCCCAGAGGGAACTGCGCTCCGTGTCGTAGCTGCTGAGCCGACTGGTGTGGATGGGACCCTCGCTCTGGTCGATAGGCACATCGGTCCGCCGGCGCATGGTTCGGTAATGTTCCGCAGGGATCTATACCAAGCGTGTGGCGGCTATCGCTCCCAGTTCTATTTTGCCCAGGATATTGATCTCTGGCTTCGGTTGTCTGAATCCTCGCTGCTCGGAAGCGTAGATCGCGTGCTCTACCACCATGTGCGTGACCCGGAGAGTATATCGGGTGCCGCACGAAGCGTTCAGTGGACCTTCGGTGCTCTTGCGTGGGAGAGTGCCGCGCTTCGCAGGGCCGGAGAGGATGATGGAGAGGTGCTGGATCGGGCGCGGGCCCTTACGGTGTCCGCGCGGGATGGTGCGTCCGGTTCGCATGCGCGTCGGGACCGAGCAATGGCAGCGTACAATCTCGGAGTCGCCTTGCTCGAAAGGCGGAACTCGTTGGCCAAGCGCTATTTTGCGAGGGCTGTTCTTCTCGATCCGACGTTCGTCAAGTCCTTCGCCCGTCTAATCCAGTCGTTCGTGCTTCTCGCAGTTCGAGAATCGACACATCGCTCGCCGGGCGCGGACGAGTTTCTAGACTCTTCTTAGCGTGAGTTCTGCGATGTTCGCTTTGCCTAGTCGCGTCCACTTCGGGAAGCATCGGGCCCTTTAGGCTAGGCTAAGGCGGACGGTTGGGCAGGTTGGTTTCACGTGCGGATGCTAAGGCCGCAGTCCGGGACGGCTTCCGTTCCAGGCCCCTAAAGTCTCGCCTTCTGGAGAACCCCGCTAATCTACAGCGAAATCTGCGCAAGTTGGTTCCCTAGTGGGAAGCGAAGGTTGAGTCGCCGGCTGCTCTGTCTAGGCCGTGCTGCAGTTTCGCGTATCCGTTTCGCATCTAATGCGAGTCCGCCTGAAGGAGGAAGACCGTGAAGCCGCCCGTGTATACCGAGGCCTGGGGCGAAGAAGTTGTGTCCGTCTTTAGGCACGACATGCAGGAGCTCTGGGATCCCACAATCGCACCACATGTCTGGAATATGTATCAGGAGCAGTTGCGGCAATACATGGGATTTGCGGATTCGTGCGCGATGCGAATACTGGATGTTGGCTGTGCCCAAGCGACGCTCGCCATGAAGCTTGCCGAGGCAGGGCACTACGTAACGGCTGTTGACGTTCGCCAGTCCTTTCTCGATTACGCGCGCTCTCGCTACACGCACGGAAGTATCGACTTCGTTTGCGCGAACGTTCTGGAGGATCCGCTCGAGGGCGAGTTCGACCTCATTTTCGCCAATCAGATTCTCGAACATGTCGTTCGGCCGGACGAAATTCTCGAGGCCCTTCGAGAGCGTCTGCGCCCTGGAGGTCTGCTCGTCGCCAGCACGCCGAATCACGACTACGTGATGAACGATCTCCCAAGTTTCGAGCAGCTTGGTGACCCGATGCAGTATGCGCACCTCGAGAACTCGGCGGATGGTGACGGCCATTTCTTCTTTTATACTGCGTCTGAGCTCGTGTCGTGCTTTGCTCGCGCCGGGTTTTCGGAAATAGCGGTGAAGCCGTTTGAGTCGCCCTTCGTGTCCGGCCATATGAAGCTGCGTTTCCTGCACGGTCGCGTACCGATAGCTCTGCTTAGAGCGGCTGACGTAGTTGCTAGACGTTTACCGATATACGGTGCGAATCTCTGTCATCAACTCCTCGCGACTGCACGAAGAGCGGGCTGATGACGCTCGAAGAATTTCGCCGGATACTTCCTGATAGATTGCGTGCTATTTGGCTTCAGGCGAGTGGAGTCAAGTGCGGTCAAGGCGTACGCGTGGGTGCGGGCTCTCGCCTCGAGGGGCCAGGTTCCTTTGCGTTCGGAGACCGCGTACACCTTGAATGTGATGTCTACCTTAAATGCGTGTCGAGAGGTGCGGCGCTTGATGTTGGGCGTCGTACGTTCCTCGGTAATGGTGTGGAGTTCGATCTAGCGCTGCCGTGCATCGTTGGCGATGACGTCCTCATCGCTCCGCGCGTCTTCGTGACAGACCACCACCGTGTCGAAGGAACCGGTTTGATACCCGAACTCGGAGTGGAAGAGGCGCCGGTGCTTATCGAGCCAGGTGCATGGGTCGGAGCTCACGCAGTGATCCTCAAGGGTGTCCGCATCGGGCAGGGCGCGGTGGTCGGGGCAGGTGCTGTCGTCACCCGAAGTGTGGCCAATTTTGAAGTGGTTGCTGGGGTTCCAGCGAAACACGTTCGTTGGAGATACGGCGAGACCGCAGCGGGACTGGAACCTACAAATGCTGTTAAGGACGAGCGGGTTGTCTGAGTCCGGATCGTCCTTGGACATCTCTATCGTGATCCCAAGCCTCAATCGCGGTCACGTGCTGGTCGATACGATCCCTGCGCTCCATGCGCTGAGTCCGCGTGCATGCGAGGTGATCGTTGTGGATCAGACGACGGACCATCCGCCGGATATCTTGCGGCGCCTATCTGAACTCGCTGCGAGCGGTTGCTTCGTGCACATCTATCGAGCTGAGCGGGGCATTCCGGGCGCTATGAACGAGGGGCTTCGGCGGGCGCGCGCCAGTCGTGTTCTCTTCCTTGATGACGACATCTCGCCAGAAGGAAACCTGATCGCGGCGCACGTCAACGCGGGAGTTGCTCAGGGTCTTGTGGCAGGCCAGGTTCTGCAGCCTGGGGAAACGCCCGAGTCGCCGGGGCCGATACATCGGTTCAATTCAAATGCTCCGCGTTCGATAGAGGAGTTCATGGGCGGAAACTTCTCTATTGATCGGAACGTCGCTATCGCTCTGGGCGGTTTTGACGAAAACTTCCTCGGCGCTGCGTTTCGCTTCGAAGCCGAGTTCGCGGCGCGGTATGTGCGCAGCCATGGACCCATTCGTTTCGAGCCGGAGGCCTCTATCCGGCATCTCCGGATTCCCATGGGCGGGACGCGCGACGTAGCCGATCATCTCAGGACGGCTCAGCCCCACCATACCGTGGGCGCTTACTACTATCTTCTGCGAGCCAAGCCGCGTCGCTGGTGGATCAGCTGGTGGTCTAGGCCGCTGCGCGCTATTCGCACGCGTCATCATTTGCGTCGCCCCTGGTGGATTCCAGCGACACTGCTGGCCGAGCTGAGGGGCATGTCTGGCGCGGTCCGCCTGCATCTGGCCGGCCCGCGTTACGGTTTCGAACCCTCGGGGGGCACATGAGCGCTTTGCAAGTTGCGCTCCTGTCGACTGCGCGCGCGGACCGCCCGGGCAGCATGATGACCTATGAGCGGCTGCTTGAGCGTGTCCTCGAACCCCATGGCGATCGCGTGGCGACGAGTGTGGTTCGGCTCGGGAAAGGCGGTATGAAATGGGAGGAACGTTTCAAGGATCTGCTTTCTTCGCCTCGGCGATACCTGCGTCGGACCTTCGACGTGTTCCATCTGCTCGACGGCAGCCAGGCCGTGCATTTGTTCGGTCTCCCGCGGGATCGCACGGTCGTCACCGTGCATGACATGATTCCCCATCTGCAGGCAGAGCGCGTCTTCCCGGTTGCGCCGCCGGGGGCCATGGCGCGATTTCTCCTTGCAGCGAACCGACGCGCGATTGCTCGTGCCGCGACAATATGCGCGGTCAGCCAGTGCTCAGCCTTGGACTGTGAGCGCCTTACCGGTCATCGGGCGGCTTCGGTCGTTCCGCTTCCTCTCCCGCGTACTTTGGATTCGGTCAATGATGAGCCGCGCTCTCGAGATCGGTCGGTCCTCCACATCGGCAACAATGGCTTCTACAAGAACCGAGTCGGCGCAGTGCGTTGCTTCGGCGTCATGCAGTCGAAGGCGCCTGACCTAGAGCTGGTGTTGCTAGGCCCCGAGCCGAATTCCGACGTTCTTGCAGCAATCGCGGAACTAAACCGGCCCGAAGCCGTGCACCTTGTCGTGGACCCCCCGGATGATGTTGTGGATAGCGCACTCGCGTCGGCTGGAGTACTGCTCTTCCCGAGCCTCTACGAGGGGTATGGTTGGCCTCCTCTTGAAGCCATGCATGCAGGGTGTCCGGTGGTCTCGAGCGATCGAGGGTCGCTCGCGGAGGTCGTGGGTGAGGGCGGTGTCTTGTGCGACCCGGATGATGTCGAAGGGTTCGCCGATGCAGCCTTGGCGCTGCTTGATGACGGACCCGGGCGTCGGGCCCATGTTGCTCGTGGCCGGGCGCGCGTAGACATGCTTGACGACTCGCAATTCGCGAACTCCATGATCGAGCTTTACGAAGCCGTGGCTCGATCGGCCGTACCTATCCATCGCGCAGGCGTACACCCAAATGCGAGAGGCCACGTGAAGCGATGAGCGCGACGGGGCCCTGTGCGCTGATCTTCGGAGTGTCCGGGCAGGACGGTGCGCTGCTCGCAAGCCTGCTTCTGCAACGTGGTTACACAGTTCACGGCACCTCGCGGGATGCTCAGCTCTCGAGCTTTCTGAATCTTCGACGACTTGGCATAGCTGATAGCGTGACCATACACTCAGCGTCGCCTACCGACTTCCGCAGTGTCCTCCAGGTGCTCGTCACGGTGGAGCCGGACGAGATCTATTTCCTATCAGGCCAGAGTTCTGTGGGGCTCTCTTTCGAACAGCCGCTCGAGACACTGGAAAGCATAATCACGGGCACGATGAACTTGCTGGAAGCGTTGCGTTTCCTCGGTTCCGGTGCGCGGCTCTACAACGCGGCGTCGAGCGAGAGCTTCGGCGAATCGAGTGGACTCACAACCGCATCGTCGCCGTTCCGGCCACGCAGTCCTTACGCAATGGCCAAGGCGAGTGCGTTCTGGGCTGTCGCCAACTATCGTGAAGCGTACGGTCTCCACGCCTGCTCGGGGATACTCTTCAATCATGAATCGCCGCTTCGTCCAGCTCGCTTCGTGACGCGCAAGATCGTCTCCGCGGCGTGTCGCATCGCGAGCGAGGGCACCGGCGTCCTCACGCTCGGGAATCTGGAAGTCGAGCGCGACTGGGGCTGGGCGCCAGAGTATGTGGTTGCGATGGCTGCCATGCTCCAATCGGACGACCCGATCGACGTTGTCATTGCGACGGGCCGGTCCCGACCACTCAGAGACTTCGTGCGGCTCGCCTTCGAAGCCGTCGATCTTGACTGGCGGGAGCACGTACGAATCGATGAGAGCCTCTTCCGTCCGTCGGATCTTGCTCGTAGCGCCGGCGACCCGCGGGACGCGCAGCGATTGCTCGGGTGGCGCGCTGAGGCAGAACTCGAGCAGATCGTGGCCTGGATGGTTGATGCTGAATTCGAGCGCCCTTGGCCTGGCTGTGAGGGCGATTGATGCGGATTGCTGTGGACGCTCTTCCGATCTCGAACTTCTCGGGACGCAATGTGCTGGCGGGCCTGATTTCCCGGGTGATCGTGGATGCGGGAGATCGTCATGAGGTCGTTGTCTTTCGCAATCGCCACACCGTCGATCTTGAAGCACGCATACCAGGAGCACGCTTTGTCGAGGCTCCTGTGAATGGTGACGCTTGGGCACAGAGGATGTGCTGGCAGACGTTGCATATGCGCGAGCTGATCGAATCTTACGATTGCGATGTTCTCTTCAGCCCGTCTGGAGCCTTGGTTCCAAGAGTTCGCGTCCCACAGGTCGTCCTAGCTCCTAACCCATGGTGTTTCATTGATGCGTTTCATGTCGGTCCGCGTGATCGCATCAAGGCGGCACTACAGCGCTTCGGTTACGCTCAGGCACAGCGTCGAGCACGATCCCTCTGCTATTTATCAGGATACATCGGCGCTGAATATCGTCGGAATGGAGGGACACCCTGCCGGGATGAGCGGGTTGTCTACGCTGGGCTGGATGATCGGCATTTCGAGGAGGGTTCGGCCGGATTCTCCGAGCGGTCACCAGTCGTGCTCGTGGTTTCAGTCATGGCGCGACACAAGGCTATTGAGGATGTCGTGGACAGCTTCTCGAGAGTCCTGGAGTGCGTGCCGGACGCGAGCCTGAGGCTCGCAGGCCCCTGGAGTGATCCCGCCTACAGAGACGAGATTGCATCTCGCTGCACTACTCTCGGAATCTCAGAGCGCGTTGTGATCACCGGGGAGCTTTCGGATTCAGAGCTTTCAGCGGAGTACGCGAACGCGAGGGTGTTTTGCCTGCTGAGCCGCTGCGAGTCTTTCGGGATTCCGGCGATCGAAGCTCAGGCTCGCGGAACGCCGACCGTCGTCGCGGACGCATGCGCGCCGCCAGAGGTCGCTGGGCCGGGTGGTGCAGTGGTACCGCCGGGTGATGTCGCAGCAGCAGCAGTAGCCTTAGGGTGCTTGCTGCAAGATGCCGTCGCCTGGGCGCGTGCGTCTGCGGCTGCGAGCCGCAACGCGGAGAGGTTCCGCTGGAAGGTCGTAGCACGACCGCTCATAGAGCTCTTTGACGAGCTGGCGGTCAGTGGTTAGATGCTTCGGAGCAACAGGCAGCGACTCAGTGTTCTACGAGGTCAAGTGTGGTGTTCGCATATGGATGCGCCTCCAGTGAAGATTGCATTACGCGAACTCCTGGCTCCGTCGCCTGCGTCGTGTGCGCGATCAGTCGACACGCATTCGTGTGTCTCGGCGTCGCAAGTCTCGACGGCGTTATCGATGACCAACGGCCCCCAGGATCGCGTCGAAGCGCGTCGACTCCGGTTAGCACATAGGGTCAGACCGCCGTTGCTGACTACGCTCGGCGAGGAAGTGACTAGTCTGATTGCTATTCGGGCTGCACGCCGCGCGTCGCGCAGACGTTATTGGTATGGGAGGTGCGACCGAGAGGCTGCCATTGCACGCTTAACGCCCAGATTCGCTTGCTGAACTAAGGAAGAACGGAACATGTCACAAGTTGGGACCCTTCGCGGCTCGCCGTCCTCATGAAAGCTGTAATTTTGTGCGGCGGTCGCGGCACGCGGTTGCGCGAGGTTTCGGAGGCTATCCCCAAGCCGATGGTCCCTATTGGTGGGATGCCCATCGTCTGGCACATCATGAAACTCTATGCGGCGCACGGAGTTGACGAGTTCGTACTTTTGCTTGGCTACAAGGGCAACGTGATCCGAGATTTTTTTGTCAATTTCGCGCTTTCTGCTGCAGACGTGACCGTCGACCTCAGCCGCACCGACGCAGAGCGCCTCACGTTCCATTCCACCATACGGGAGCCGTGGAAGGTGACGCTGGTTGAGACCGGCGAGGAGACGATGACAGGAGGCAGGGTCCGTCAGGCGCCCCGCTGGCCGTCGATCTTGCGTCGCTCGCGTTCGGCGGGGTCGTGCTGGGCGGACTCGGCGGTGCCGCTTCGGCTCGCGTGTTGTTTTTTCCGCTGTTCTACTTGATCGGTGGCATATACTACACGCTCTACCTTTATCACTTCCTTGTCATCTCCGCGCTCGGACGCTTTCTCTTGCCCTACACGGATTCCGATGGCCCCTGGCTGGCCGACCTGCTCGTAGCGATCGCGCTCATCGTTCTAGATGTGATCCTCTTCGGCGCGATCATGTTCGTGGTCGCTGAGCGACCTTTCATGCGGGCGGGGCGAAAGCCGCGGGAACTTGCTGTCACTGCCGGAGGGCGCGCATGACGCCTCCGCTGAAGGTCGGTGTCCTGACCACCCATCCGATCCAGTACCAGGTCCCGTGGTTCCGGATTCTGAATAACGAACCGTCCGTCGATCTGCATGTGTTCTTCGCCATGATTCCCGATGCCGCGGCCCAGGGGGACGGCTTCGGGGTCGCCTTCGAGTGGGATCTGCCGCTTCTTGAGGGCTATTGCTGGACATGTCTTTCCAACGTCGCCGCGGAGCCTTCCGTAACGCGCTTCTTCGGGTGCGACACGCCCGAGATCCACGAGATCGTGCGCGACGGCGACTGGGACGTCTTCCTCGTGAACGGTTGGGTCGCAAAATGCTGTATCCAGGCGCTGGTCGCGTGCCGATTGAGCGGCGTCCCCTGTATGGTCAGAGGGGAAGTGAATGGTCTGCGGCCCCGGCCCTGGTGGAAGTTGCTCGGGCACCGCCTGCTCCTGTCCCAATACCGGGCGGCACTCGCCATCGGCCGCCACAACAGAGAGTACTTGCTTAAACGAGGCGTGCCGCCCGATCGAGTCTTCTCGACTCCCTATGGCGTTGAGAATGAGCGCTTTCCGCTCCAGCGTCGCGAAGAGCAGGGCACAGCGGAGCGTCCCGTTCGCTTTCTTTTTTGCGGGAAGCTCGAGCCTAAGAAGCGACCGCTGGATGTGTTTCTCGCGGCGTCCCAACTCGCCGAGGAGTCGGGCCTGCCCCCGTTCGAGGTCGTCATTGCGGGTGACGGCGCACTGCGATCGGAATTAGAGCGATTCTCTGAGCGGGCCGGTCTGCGAATCCATTTCAGAGGCTTTGTCAATCAGAGTGCCCTGCCGGCCGTTTATGCTGAGTGTGACTGCCTTGTCCTGCCTTCGGACGCGGGCGAAACCTGGGGCCTGGTCGTGAACGAAGCGATGGCAACCGGTCTGCCAGCTATTGTCAGCGATGCGATCGGCAGCGCGAACGATCTGGTACTGGACGGCGAGACGGGCTGGGTTTTCCCGCTCGGCGACGTCGAACGCCTTGCTGGCGCGATGCGCGCTGCGCTGACCGATCTTCCGGAACTCCGCACTCGCGGCGACAGGGGGGCGAGGCGCGTGCGCTCCCTGCACGGCCCAGAACACGTCGCAGCGGGCGTCCTTGAGGCCCTGCGTGCCGTTGCTCGAATATCCAATGCGCAGGTTTCGGAACCATGATCCTCGGGCTCTCCCTGACGCTCATGCTAGTCCTCTGCGCCCGCGCAGTCTTCGACTGGCGGAGCGCGGCGTACGGCATGATCATCATGACGCAGCTGCAGGACCCGGTCCGTAAAATCATGCCGGGTGCGCCGAGCTATCTCGTGCTGCTCTCGGCTCCGGTGCTCCTCGCCGGGCTTTTCGGCCTGGTGCAGGCACGACCGCTCTGGTGGTCGAGCTTTCGTGCGCTAAATCCGAAGGTCGCTGCAAGGGCGTTGCTGCTTGTTGTGTTCTGCCTTCCTGCCGCCGCTATTTCAGCGAGTTACGGCCCGTTCTCCTGGACGTATACGCTGCTAGGGGCCGCTTCGTACGGGCTTCTTTTCTTGTCGATTGTCATGGGGTATCACCTCCTCGGCGAAGAGGGAGCTTTTCGACGCCTGCTCGCGGCCTACTGCATGTCGACAGCGCTGATGATGACAGGAGGCTGGTTTGAGTTGCTGGGCTATTTCGACGAATCTCTAGTCATTGGCACAGACGCGCTCGGGAAGGATTGGATTCGATATCGGACCGGTTACACTGTTGATCTGATCGCCGGTTTCTACCGGAGCCCCGACGTGATGGGTTGGCACGCCGCGGCTTGTGCGATGCTCGCAGGTATTTTGGCGCTAACAGCACGTGGCTTTGGCCGCTTCGTATGGGTACTGGTCATTCTGGTTGCGTTGAGCGGCTTAGTGCTCTGTGGGCGGCGGAAGATGGCTTATATGCTTCCGTTATTCATTGGCTTGGTTCCGTTGCTTACGTTCTGGTTTGGACGTAATCGGGGCATGGCAACTCTCTCAGTTGTGGTCGGGATTGTCGTGGGAGGAGGGGGACTACTCGCGTTCGGCGCTATCGATGGCGCCCGGGAGAGCGACTTTCTGCGCTACTACCTAGAAGGCTCAACAGAGTCGATCACCCGTGTCGATGAGCAAGGCATAACGACCGCGCTCGCTACATTGGAGCAATCCGGATTCCTAGGGGGCGGACTTGGTTTTGCTACACCCGGCGCGCATAGTCTCCCCTTTGCAAGGCCGCGTGTCTGGCAGGAGAGCGGGACGGCTCGGCTGATGTTCGAGCTGGGAGTCCCCGGATTAATCGCGCTGCTGTTGCTTGGCGTGGCGCTCCTGAGAGGTGCTGTACTGAGTCTTCGCTACGCTGCTAGCAGAGATCAGCGTGTCCTGACGTACTGCACCGGGCTGATGGCTTTCTTCCTCGCTAACTGCGCGAGTTTGGTTTACTCGGGCCAAATTCTGGCAGATCCTTTCATCGCATCGTTTATAGGTATGTCGCTGGGATTGGTTCTAGGCTTCCGGCGAAGTGACCGTCCTAAGTTTCTGCGCCAACAGGGCAATTTTGCTTAAAAGTAGAACCTTCTGATATCGATTCGAGGTGCCGAGTTAAGACGTTCTCTTTCACCGATAGCGAGATCATCGCGACGTTGAAGCAGGCCGCGGTCGGCTCGTCTGTGGCCGAGTACGGCAAATCTTTTCGCTGAGGCGATCCCGCTTCGAGTGTCCAGCGGCGTCCGCTTAGTAGGCCGGAGAAGGGTGACAGCCCAACGCGCTGTGCGAGCGAACCGCTTCAGAGTGCTCGCGCAAGTTGCCGATGGTTCGGCGTTCATCAATCGCATCCGTGAATGTATTGACCCAGCGAGTTCTGCACAGGTCAGGCAGCTAAATTCACGCGCTCGATCATGCCGTTCTGCAGCGGGCAGTGTGGCGTGATGAACTCCTGATACAGGCCGTACCTTCGCACCAGACGCATGTAGTGCCGGCTGATGGACACCAGCCTATCGTCGGACTCAGCTGCGGCGGGCGCTGCACGCGCGCGAGGGCACCGAAGTGAACGATCAGGGCCAGCTCCAGCGCTGAAGGCGCGGTCGTTGCCCTACCGCTGCGCGAGAGCTGCCAACCCAGCAGCTCTCACGTGCAGCAGTCCATCAACAGAGCAAGGGTCAGCCTCCCATCTCGGCCGCCCCAGACTCGGCGCAGGTCCGTAGACTAACGCTCGTCCGGTGCCTGCGCCACAGACGGCAGCGTCTCGTTCCTTGGCCGATGACCGATCGCGCTTTCGAACCCGCCAGCCTCGAATCTCGAAGATCCGCTGCCCATGTTCCAGTTCATGCCCAGGAGCCTGGCCACGGAGCGATATCCGAACGGGGTCTCTTCCTCGATCAGTGCCTTGATTGGCGCCTCGAGTTCAGGGTTCACCTTCGGTGCGGCCTTGGTGGCCGGTAGTAGAACGTCCACCTCGGAAAGCCTAACCAGCGCCACAACTGGCTGATCGAGACTTTAAAGCCGTCGTCCTGCAGGCCCTGTCGGACCGAGTCGATCATGACTTGTCCTTGCACAGCAGGGAGTCCTGCTTTTATCGAGCATCTAGCTCCAGCATTGCTTCGCCGTAGGCTTCCTGGCACTTCTTCATCTGCGGTTCGTATTCTTCGCGCATGTCCTCAGGCTTGGCCTTCTGGGCATTTTCCTCGCCAGCCCTAGCGTGCTCGACCCACTCCTCGATTTGGGAGGGCTGCAGATCGAACTGGCGGCTCGCCTCAGAGATGGTCGCCTTGCCCTGCTGAACCGCGCCACCTTCCGGCGTGCCGTCTAAAGCTTGCTGTTCTCCTCGATCATCACACTCATCGGTGTCTCCGCTTGTGAGTATCACTTGCGCAGAAGCTCACCGGGCGGCGTAAAGCAGGGCTTTTCTAGAGGTCTCTTAGGCAGTGCGACGCCGTCTTTCGAGGAGGTTCGTCAGCTTCTCTGTGAAACGAGTACCACGTCTGGTGTAGGCATAGCGGTATCCGGAATAGTAGTAGTTTCCGTAGTTGCCGTAGCCATACCGGTACCCAACCGCACTCTTCTTCCCGACCTGGTTAAAAATAGTGCCGCGGACGCGAACGCCGGACCTGCGTAAACGCTTAATCGTGTCTTCGATCATTGGCATGGGATGATCGCCAGCTTTCAGGGCGACGAGCGTTGTTCCGCAATGCCGGCCGATATCTGCTGCATCTGTAACCGCAAGAATCGGTGGTGTGTCGACAATCACTTGCGCGAACCGTTCTGAAACGGTTTTCAATACATCGAGAAACTGCTCCGTGATCAGAAGTTCGGAGGGGTTGGGTGGGATTCTGCCGGTTGGCATTATGTACAGCCCATCTATGGACGTTCTATGTACGGCATTCTCTAAAGAGAATTCTTCGGAAATGACTTCGCTCAGCCCGGGCGACCGTTCCAACCCCAAAGCATTATTTAATTGTCCACGACGCATATCTGCATCGATGACGATTACCCGCTCGCCCGCTTGGGCGATCAAGGCTCCGAGATTCAGACTAACAAATGATTTACCGACGCCTGGTGAAGGACTTGTGATCATCGTGATGTTGTCGGGTGCGTCAAATTGCGCAAAGCGCAGAGAAGTGCGGAGGCTGCGGATAGCCTCTGTTGTTGTGCTGCTTGGCTCAAGCTCCGAGAGTAGGCGGCCGTGTTGGTCGGAATCGGTTGCTCTTGATTGCACCGCCAGGGTTTTTTGAAGCGCTGAATAGGGAATGCTTCCGTAATTCGGAAGGTTGACTTTTGCTTCAACCTTACCGGGATCGTCCACTCCCGATCTCAAGTAGAAAAGTGCTAGTACTAGGACTACTCCCGAAAACAGCCCCAAGATGCCAGACATCAAGTATATACGCCCACCGCGGGGCTCGATCGGAGACCGAGGAAGCATCGGAGTGTCAATAATGCGTATGCTGCCTGTTGTACCAGCACGTACCATTTCGAATTCTTGCTTGCGATTTAAAAGGGCTGTATATAGCGTAGTCGCAACTTCCACCTCACGGACAAGAGCAAGCACTTGCTGTTGAACGTCTGGTAGTTCGGAAACACGGTCATCTATGAGTGACAGTTGACCTTGCAATTCTCGAATCTGGCTGTCGATTGAGACAACGATTGGATGGCGCTCGGTAAAACGCTGCAGTGCTTCCTGTTTCCGCTGGCGAAGCTCTGAAAGCTGTTGTTCGATACCGAGGTTTTGTTCGAGCAATGCGGCAGTTTCGCGGTCGAGATCCGCGGTTCCTCGTTCGATCCGATATTGATTCAATCGTGCTTCCGCTGTCTCCACTCGCTCACGGAGTGTTGGGAGTTGTATGTCCAGAAACTCAAGAGTCAGCTGTGCTTGTTCCGAGCGGCGTTCGATATGCTGCGTTTGATAGGTGCGAAGTATCGAGTCAAGCGTCTTGACTATCCGGTCGGGGAACTCGCCGGAGAAGCTCAAGCTAATGATTCCCCGAGCTGAGGTTTCTCGGGCAACAAACGATCGCTGCACATTGGCGATTGCGGCGTTCAACGGAACCTTTTGAAGAATGAAACCTGTGCCTTCCTGTGCGTGCAATTCCTGGACGAACAGCACGAGATCAGAGCTATGGCCGCCAATGCGTTCAGCGGGAATTCGCAATTCCTCGCCTGCCTTGCCGCTGAAAGGTGCTGGGGTCCGTGGCAACTTTATTGAAAAGCGGCCATTGCCTGTCGCAGTGAGCTCTAAATCTGTGCCTAGGAGGTGTGCGGGAACCTGGAGTCGAGTAACCGCTATACGTTGGCCGCCCCATGCGTACGTCTCATCGTCAAATGCTTTGAGCCAGAGCGGTGCGTTGCCGTACCTATCTGATGAGGATCTTCGAAAAACTGACTCGCCTAGCGGCTGTCCGAAGAGCTCGAGCATTCGGGGCTTTGCACTTATGTTCAACCCGAGCCGCTCGATCACGGGTATCAGCGTGCTTCGGCTTTTGAGCAGCTCGACTTCTGCTTCGCTGAACATCTCTGGGGCGAGGCTTTGCTGCAATTCTCCAATCGCAGCCTCGGCGACAGTAGGCGTGCTCTCCACTTGGATAAGGGCGTCTGTTTGATAGGTGGGCGGGGTTACAAAAAGGACGTATCGGCCCACGAGCATTGCCAGAACGAAGACGGCTGCTATGACCGGCCAGCTGCCTAGCAATACAGCGATGATCTCTCTGATATCAATCGCGTTGCCGAAAGTTTCTTCCGGTTGGTCCGTGAGCGCAGTTCCGGGAGCGTTTAGATCATTCATTCAATAACTCGCAACGCAATTCGCATTAAGCGCTCGCAGATAGATGGGGCTGTAGCCGTCAAATTAGTCGGTGAATTGTGAGGCGATCAGGATAGGTGCTAGTGAAGGCAGGAATTCTGCTATGTACCGGTTGAATCGTGTGATGCTTCGAGTCGAGACGAATACTAGATCGCCTGCCTGCATTGGGAACGTATCTGCCAGCAGCAGTGCGTCAGGCGTTTTCGCATTGAGGTGGTAGACCTTAGCGAAGCTGGTGTCGCCTCTGATTACGAAAATGCTTCCGATGTCCGCTGAGCCGAGGTTTAGGAAACTGTTGTTCAGCTGCTGTTGTTGGATTTGCTGTTGGCCTGCTACCGACGGTGGAAACAGCAATTCTGCAAGCGAAGTACCATAGGGATCGATCAATCTGCGCTGATTGGGGATTTCGCCGAGCAGATACACGCCGTTGGAGTTCTTGGGTACCAGAACCACGTCGCCGTCTTTGAGTAGCCAGCCGTCGCCAAATGACGCACTTTCGATAAGTGCTGTCAGGTCCACGCTCGTTTCGTGTCCGTCGCGCTTGAGCACAACGCCGCGGAAGTCGAGCGCCTCGGGCTGTAGGCTTCCTCGCGGTGTCTGCATTACCGCGTCCAGGATGCTAAGGGGCTGGTTGGTGATCGGCAGATAGCTTCCCTCGCCGGATCCGAACACTACGGCAACGCGCTGAGAGCGGAATTCGGCCACGCTGACATTGATCTGCGGCCGTGCAAAGAATTCCTTCAAAGCAACGAGAATCGCCTCGTAGGCTTCGGTAATCGTGAGACCGGCCACAGGTAAGGGCCCATGCAGCGGCAGGAAAATCTCGCCGCGCTCGCTCACGGTGTAGAGCCGCGGCTCTTGCTGCGCCTGGCCGGTGCGAAGTGCGGTGGACGCGTCTTCCGCGAAAAGCGGTTCGTCCACGAAGATCGCAAGGACGTCTGCTGTACCGATCCGGTACTGGTAGTCGGAACGCGAGGGGCTATCTTCAGGCGCTGCTTTTGCGGTCGGCCGCGTGATCGCCATTGATTCAGTTAACGCAGGCGTTATTGCGTTGACTGAAAAGGGAATCTGATTCGGTTCCGCTGGCGTATTGTATTCGCTGCCGATGCCTGCACAGCCCGTTAAAGCGGCAGTAAGAATTGCTACGCCAATGGGTTTCATGTTGGCTCCGACCCCGTGCAAAGGCGCGCAGTATACCGTGCCTGGGCTCGTGATTTGAGTGACCAAATTACGGATTTGCAGGGTTCTTTCGTAGATCTGCCAGCGGTTCGCTGCGGTTTCGTCCCCTAGAGAATGCAACCCTTAACGCAGCGCTCCAGATGCTGCTTCTGGCGGCCGGTGGCCTGGGCTTCGGTGCATCGGCGCTCTTCGAGCGGTGGGTCACGCCTGCAGATTACTGAATCAACACTTCGAGCATGCTAGGCGCGGACGGTCGATCTGGGATGAGCGGGAGAGGAGAGGTGGGGTGTTGCGTTTGCGCTGGAGCTGCACTGTCTGATGGACTTGTGCGACGCGAGGAGCGGGCCGCCGCAGGGCTCAAAGCGCAGCGACACGCGGGGCCTGTTGGCGCGCGAGCACCAAGCATGACGGTTAGCGCGGAGTTCGAGGGCAAGGAGCTCTGCGGCGGGTGTAAGCGCCCTCGAGCTACGGTGCGTAGTATGGCGGAGCGGACGGGACTCGAACCCGCGACCCCCGGCGTGACAGGCCGGTATTCTAACCAACTGAACTACCGCTCCGACGAGGCGCGCACCTTAGTGGCGTAGATCGCTGCAGTCAACATTTTCGTGTCAACTGTGGTGGGCGCTGCAGGGTTCGAACCTGCGACCCCCGGCTTGTAAGGCCGGTGCTCTCCCAACTGAGCTAAGCGCCCGCTTTGACGAATAGGCCCGCTGAACGTGCGCCGCGACACCGCGAGCACGTCTCTTGTGGCTATCGATCGCCCGTCCGCCAAAGGTCGACGAGCGCTGATAAAGTTGTCTTGGCCGGGATGACACGACGAAACACATGCGTACTGGCACTGGCAATAACCTGCGCTGTGCGCGGTTGGGTCGCGTCGCCTTATTCGTCCGTGAAGGTTACGTTGTCGGTCGGGATTCCAGCAGCCTCCATTGCTGCGATGATCTCCGCGTTCATACCAGGGTTGCCGCCCCTGACGACCAGAGGCCCTCCGCTGATAGCGACCTGAAGTGGGGAGCCAGCAGGTACGTTGTTGGCGCCGCCGCCGGTTGACGTACCTCCGGCGCCGGTTGACGCACCACCACCAATAACGATCCCGCCAGTCACGGAGGCAGCGGGTGTGACCACCGGCGTATCGCCCGCGTGAGCGCCCACCGCGAGCGCGGCAACGAACGTTAGCACAACAGTCTTCTTCATTTCTTCATCCTCGGTGAACAGCCTAGAACAGGCCTTGTGTGAACCAGGCCACGGTGAGCAGGAATCGCCTGTTGTCAATCTCGTCAGTGACGTCGCCCGCGCCGGCGGTGATGACCAGATTATGGTCGAGCCACGGCTGGAAGCCTGCGGACACGATCACTTCTTCACCCGACCATGCTGCCGTCGTGTTGATGTGTGGATTCCAGCCCAAACCCAGGCTCCCGAAAACGCCGTCGCTCGTTCCACCCTCATCGACATTGCTGCCGTATCCCACCGTCACCATAGAAGAAACGCCGGAGGGCATCGGGAGGATGGTCGAAAACGCTGCGGAGTAGTTTTCATCAACGTCGTCGGCGTCGCCCCACTTTACGCCGTTATCGACGCCAACCGAGATGGACGACCGGCCTCCGGGGACGAACCCGGGCACCACGCGGTGTACACGGGCGCCAACGGTGCCGTCTTCGCCGAAACTACCGCCCACGCTGATAATGCCGAGAAGCAAATCGAGGCCAACAACTTCATACGGATCTCCGAGCCCAATGGCTGCGCCGATGGACCCGTCTCCGTTTATGAAGTCGTCTTTCGTTGTCGGTTGCGCATCGGTGTAGCTGCCGGAGATGGCGAGCGCGCCGCGGGGCAGACCGAAGCCTCCGGTTACGCCGAAGTTGGAGGGATTTGCAGTCGGCTGCGTCGCGAGCGCATCGAGCCGTTGCATCTTCTCAAGTTCCGCAAGCAGATCCGCCGCCGAGATCTGGACTGGCTCCGCCGCGTCGCTCGGTGCCGCGGTCGCTGCTACTGCCGCCGTTGTCAGTGCCACCACAGCGCTGGTGCGCTTTATCCATGAGCTCAACGTCACAGTAACCCCCCAAGGCACGTTATTCGAAAACCTACCACGGATTGTTCGTTACGCTCGGAGCGTCGTCAAGCTCAAAGCCGGGATCGAAATCCGACGTACGTCGCTAAATTCATTCAAATTCCAAGATCATCGGGGCGGTCCACGTCTCGCAGCGTTCCGGGATCATTCACCGTCACGCCAACCTTAAGACGCGCCCGCGCTTTGATTCGGGTTGCTCCGCTGTCGCCGTTAAGAGCTTTCAGGTCGCCAAACAGCGATCTATCGAACAGCACGGGATGCCCCGTCCTGCCCGCGTGCACTGGATAGAGTGCGGCGTCTGTCGTGTCTTCGAGGTTCTCCCAGGCGTCGATCAGGCGCGCCAGCGTCTCCGTTCGCACCCACGGCATGTCCGCCAACGCAATGCAGGCGCAACTCCAGCGAGGCGAGGCGCGCACCCCGGCTGCGATGGAGAGGCCGAGCCCGATCGGCTCAGGAGTTGCGCGTACCACCCGGATGCGCCCGAGAGTGCGGTCAGAAAGCAGCGGTGCGGTCGGCTCGCCGCAGCGGAGGACCACAGTGGTTTCTGGAAAACAGTCCGCGTAGCGAACGACAGTCGCTTCCAATAAGCCCGTGCCATCAGCCGTCCGTGCCACGCGCTTGTCTGATCCGAACCTCTGGCTGTGCCCTGCGGCCAGGACGAGGGCGCCTATCATTCGCCACTCGCGCGGAATGCCGCCTCTCGCCTGCGATGTGGTACTTCGCTAGTGCCCGTCAATCGAACGCTTGCCGTGAGTTCCGCGAGAATAGAAACAGCGATCTCGGCCGGCGTTTTGCTGCCGATATGCATGCCAACCGGCGCTTGAAGCCTTTCACGGCATGCCTGTGACACGCCCAGGTCTTCGAGGCGAGCCAATCGGTTCTCGGAAGAGGCCCTTGATCCCATGGCGCCTACGAAGAATGCATCTGTTTCCAGCGCTTCGAGCAAACCCATATCGTCGATCCTTGGGTCATGCGACAGGGCGATTATGGCCGTGTTCGAGTCCGGCCCGAGCGCCCGAATCGCGTCGTCAGGCATGCCGCCCAAGCAGCGAGCGGTCTCCACCGGCCATTGTTGCCGAAAGCTGGGCCGCGGATCACAAACGGTCACTTCATAGTCCAGCGCATGAGCTATGCGTGCGACGAACTGACTGACGGCGCCAGCCCCGAGTAACACGAGATGCAGTCGTGGGCCCAAGGTATGACGTACATAGCGTTGGCCCGCATCGTTGCGGCCAAACTCTACCCCGAGCCCATGGCGGGCATCGGAGACTGTGGGCGGAGCGCCTGAGTCGAGCGCGATATGCCGAGTTACCGATCGTCGTGCGTGCAGGGCGTCCAGAACCGAGGCGATGTGTTCGCGCTCTGCTCGGGCTGGGCTGAAACGCTCCACGACTATCCGCAGCGTCCCGCCGCATGGCAGTCCCAGGCGCTCCACGTCCGATGGCTCAATGCCGAAGTCGAGGAGGCAGGATCGTTTGAAATCGATGCGATCATTTTGGAGGTCTTCGACGAGTGCGTCTTCAACGCAGCCGCCAGAGAGGGAGCCTACGATCGGGCCATCTTTGCCGACCGCAAGCATCGAGCCAGCAGGGCGCGGCGATGACCCAAAGGTTTCGACAATGGTGCACAGAAAGCCCTCGGCGTTTGCAACAAGCCAAGCGCTGAGTGCTTCCACCACTTCTATGTCGAGGGATTGCATCGGATCACCGCGCTGCTGCGAAAACGCATATTGTCCGAGTCTTCGCGGGCGCTTCGCAACAGACCCGGCCACCAAACCTCCTTCGGCCTTGTATGATGCTGTTCCGGCCGTTGCCCGCAGAGCCCTTGGCGCGACAGCTGTAGCCTTCTCCGTTTTTCCGAGCCCCTATGTCGAACCTCGTCAAGAGCCCCCCTGAGCCCGACCTCGCTCCGCTTGCAGCGTGGCTCGGTGAGCGCCACGTGCCGCATCGCGTTTGGGAAGAGGGCGGCGCGGTACATTTGACCATTCCGGAAGACCCGAGGCTGGCGAACATTCTTGCTGAAGGCGTGGCGGCCCTGCGATCTGGCACGCTGACGGCACCCGAGCGCGACGAATCGACAAGCGAAGCTGCTGTTGCGCTCTTGCTGCGCGGAGCACAGCGCACGCCCGCGACGACCCTGTTCGTGTTGCTCGCCTTGCTGTTCTTTCCGTTCACTGCGCTCGAATCGCAGTTGCTCGGTGACTTCACGCTCCGCTGGCTCATGATTGTCCCGATCGAGCGCCTCGATGCGTTCATCTCGTTTCCGTCTCTTGAAGCGACACTGCAGGCGGGCGAGATTTGGCGGCTCTGGACGCCTGCCTTCCTTCACTTCGGCGTCCTTCACCTGCTCTTCAATCTGCTGTGGCTCTGGGAGTTTGGCCGTCGCGTGGAACTCGGCGCTGGCGCTGGTCGCTTGCTAGAGGCGCTGATCTTCATCGCGCCGGTCGCGAACGTGGTGCAGTACGCGGTCGGTGATGGCCCGAGGTTCGGCGGATTGTCGGGCTGCGTGTTCGGCCTGCTCGCATATCTCGTCGTCGCGCATCGCTTGACCGGGCGGTCCGCGTTCGCGTTGCCGGTTGGCGTCGTGCTGTTCCTGATTCTCTCGCTCGTCGCCTTCTCCACAGGTGCCGCCAGCGCCTTCGGGCTCCATGTGGCGAATGGCGCTCACTGGGGCGGATTTCTGGCGGGGATGGTGCTCGCAACGATACGCTTCCGATCCACTGCGGGCGGGGAGCCATCGCTCCCGCGCTGATTCACTTGAAGTAATCGGATATCAAAGGAACCGCTAGATGGCCAAGCCTCCTGCCCCCGGTTTTGCCGACGTGGCAACCTCGCTCGACCGGCCGGCTTATGAAGCGCTGAAGCGAGCGGTCGAGCAGGGCAGGTGGCCTGATGGGCGCACGCTTACCGCGTCGCAGCGTTCCCTTTGCCTCGAGACAACGGCCCTTTGGGAAGCCGCCAATCTTTCCGATGAGGAGCGCTCCGGCGTTGTCCCGACGGGACACTGCGCGAGTGATGACGCGCCGCAGACCATCCGAATTCTCGGCGGAGACGAGTGATGGAGTCGCTGGCGGTCGGTGATCTTTCGAAGATGCGCACGGCACCTGAGGCCGTCGTACGCTACGCGCTCGAATTGGGCGATGCGTCGGTTGCCATGAACGATCTCATCGGCAGGCGCATCGCGCTGCGCTTCGAGGGCCTCATTCAGTGCGTCGCCTGTGGCCGGAAGACGAAGAAGAGCTTCAATCAAGGCTACTGCTACCCGTGTTTTCAGCGCCTTGCACAGTGCGATTCATGCGTCATGAGCCCGGAGAAGTGCCATTACGACGCAGGTACTTGCCGCGAACCGGAATGGGGCGAGCGCAATTGCATGACCGATCATGTGGTGTACCTTGCGAATTCGACGGGGGTAAAGGTCGGCATCACCCGGGGCAACCAGGTGCCCACGCGCTGGATGGACCAGGGTGCCAGCGCTGCAGTGGTTTTTGCCCGCACGTCCACGCGGCATCTGGCGGGACTCGTGGAGGTCGCGCTCAAGCAGTTCGTTACCGACCGCACCCAGTGGCAGCGCCTTCTGAAGGGCGCCCCGGAGCCGCTCGATCTCTTTGAAAAGCGCTCTGAGCTCGCGGCCGAGGCCGGCGACGCCCTTGCGGCATTGCAGGAACGCTTCGGCTTGCAGGCGTTGCAACTTGCAGACGACGAGCAACTCTTCGAGTTTGCCTACCCTGTTGAAGAGTACCCTGCGAAGGTGAAGTCGCTGGCCCTGGAGAAGCTCGGCGAGGTTGAGGGCCAGTTGCTCGGTATCAAAGGTCAGTACCTCATCCTTTCGTCGGGCGTGATCAATATTCGCAAGTATTCGGGGCATCAAGTCGAGCTCCTGGCTGACGCCTGACGGGTGTCGCCGACCCTGAAACAGCCGATCGACTGGAGATCGCCATGAAAGATGCGCAGCCGCGCGCCATTCGCCGCGCTGACTATCAGCCGCCGGCCTATCTGATCGAGCGTACGAACCTGCGTTTCGAGCTCGAATCGGGCACCACGCGCGTGACGAGCCGGCTGACAGTGCGCCGCAATCCGGAGGGAGAGGGTGGTGCGCTCGTGCTGGACGGGCAGGCGCTTACGCTCGAATCGGTCGCGCTTGATGGAGAAGCGCTTTCAGAAAATGCATTCGCCGTCGACGATGAGTCGCTCACGGTGTTCGACGTACCCGAGCACTTTGAATTGGAGGTCGTGACGGGCATTTGCCCGGAAGAGAACACGGCGCTTGAGGGGCTCTACCGCAGCGGCGGCATGTACTGCACGCAGTGCGAGGCCGAAGGGTTTCGGCGCATCACCTATTACCTGGACCGGCCCGACGTGCTTTCCCGTTTCACGACCACGCTCGTGGGCGATGGAGCCGAACTTCCGATCATGTTGTCCAACGGCAACGAGGTCGCCCGAGAGCGTCTCGCGGATGGCCGCACGGCGGTGACGTGGGAAGACCCGTTCCCCAAGCCGGCGTACCTGTTTGCCCTCGTCGCCGGCACGCTCGAACACATCGAGAGCACCTTCGTGACGATGAGTGGGCGCGAGGTCTTGCTGCGCATTTACACGGAGCCCCACAACGTCGACAAGGTCGACTACGCGATGGATGCCCTCAAGCGGTCCATGCGCTGGGACGAGGAGGTGTACGGGCGCGAATACGACTTGGACATCTTCATGATCGTTGCCGTCGACGACTTCAACATGGGCGCCATGGAGAACAAGGGGCTCAACATCTTCAACACGTCCTGCGTGCTCGCGTCGCCAGAAACGACGACCGACGCGGGGTTCCAGCGGGTGGAGGCTGTAGTAGCCCACGAGTACTTCCATAACTGGTCAGGTAATCGCGTTACCTGTCGCGACTGGTTCCAGCTTTCGTTGAAGGAAGGCTTCACGGTCCTGCGCGACGCCCAGTTCTCCGCAGACATGAACGCCGCGACCATCAAGCGCATCGAGGATGCGAACTTCCTGCGGACGATGCAGTTCGCGGAAGATGCCGGGCCGATGGCGCATCCGATCCGGCCGGATTCCTTCATCGAAATCTCGAATTTCTACACCCTTACCGTGTACGAAAAAGGCGCTGAGGTTGTTCGGATGATTCGCACGCTGCTCGGCCCGGAGCGGTTTCGCGCCGGTACGGATTTGTACTTTGAACGCCACGATGGTCAGGCCGTGACCTGTGACGACTTCGTGATCGCGATGGAGGATGCCTCGGATGTCGATCTGGGGCAGTTCCGGAACTGGTACTCGCAGGCGGGTACGCCCCGCGTTCGCGTAGAGAGTTCTTACGACGCGGATGCGCAGGCCCTGACGCTCGAATTCGAACAGTCCTGTCCACCGTCACCCGGACAGAGTGAGAAAGCGCCGTTCGTCATTCCCTTCGCGATCGGCGCGCTCGACGCAGCCGGAAACGAGCTTCTGGGCGCCGCCGGTCCGGAGGCCGTGACGGTCGCGTGCGATGCGCGCATCGACAATCCCTTGGGCGATGGCACCGTCGTCGTCCAACTCGCGGAATCGCGCACGTCCTTGCGGATCGAGGGGGTCGATCAGCCCCCGGCGATGTCGCTGCACCGCGACTTCTCCGCGCCGGTCATCGTCGAGGCTGAGCCCTCGCTCGAGTCCCTCGCGTTCCTCGTGGCACATGACAGTGACGGTTTCGCGCGCTGGGATGCTGCGCAAGCGTTCTATTCGCGCGTGCTACTGAAGCGGGTAACGGGTGAGTCGGACGAGACGCCTTCGTTGCTGTTGGAAACCGTCGATGCGCTGGTTACCGAGGCGTTGCAGGCGCCTGACAACAGCGAGGCGCGTGCACTGGCGGCCGCGATGCTGACATTGCCGAGTGAAGAGTACCTCGCGCAACAGATGAGCGTGGTGGACGTTGAGGGCATTCACGCCGCGCGCTCCGGCATGCGCCGTGAGCTTGCCGAGCGCTTTTCGGGGCAATGGCGACGATTGTTCGAGGCGAATGCATCCCAGGGCGCCTATGTACCTGATGCACGCGGATTCGCGCGCCGTGCGCTTGGCGCTCTCGCGCTGGCCTACTGGGTTGAGTGCGAAGATGGTGAGGGTTTGGACGCAGCACGTGCGCTTTACGAGCGCGCGGACAACATGACGGAGCGCCTCGCCGCACTCAGGACTATCGCCTGGCACCCAGGCGCGGCGGATCGCAACGAGGTGCTGGACAACTTTCTCGCTCGCTTCCGCTCTGAGGCGCTGGTGGTGGATCAGTGGTTTGCCACGCAGGCGCTCCGAGCCTCTCCTGATGTGATCGAGGACGTACGCCGTCTCGAGGGACACGAGGCTTTTGATGCACGAAATCCGAACAAGCTGCGCGCGCTGATCGGTGCGTTCTGCAATCAGAATCCGATTGGATTCCACGCCCCGGGCGGGGAGGGTTATCAGTACCTCGCGGACTGGGCGATTCGCTTGAATACCCAGAATCCGCAGATGGCGGCGAGACTGCTCACTCCGCTGACGCGCTGGCGGCGCTTTGACGCTCCGAGACAGGAGCGAATGCGCGCAGCGCTTCTGCGAATCAGCGAGGCCGACGGGCTATCTAAGGACGTATTCGAGGTCGTGAGCAAGGCTTTGACGAGTGAGTGAATCCAAGACAGGCATGTCGATCGACGTTGGTGAGAATCGTCGCGCCACGAAGTATTCCAGGCGCGAAATGCTTCTGCGCGTGCTGTGGATACCTGGGCAGCTCTTGTTCCAGCTGACGCCAAGAACGGCCTTTGCGGCGCGTGCAGCACTGCTTCGCATTTTCGGCGCGAAAGTCGGAAGACACGTACACGTTTATAGGACAGCAAGAATCTATATCCCCTTCAATCTGGAGATCGGCGATGAGGCTTCGATAGGGGAGTGGGCTTTGGTGTACTCACTTGGCCCCGTCAAGATCGGCGCTCGCGCGACGATTTCACATCAATCGCACCTTTGCGCTGGCACGCATGACTATCGCAACCCGGCGATGCCGTTGGAGCGCAGCGCTCTCACGATTGGGCCTGACGCTTGGGTTTGCGCAGACGCGTTTGTTGGTCCAGGGGTGTCTGTAGGGGAGGGCGCCATCGTGGGCGCGCGTGGCGTCGTTACGCGTGACATTCCTGACTGGACGGTTTTTGCGGGTAATCCGGCGCAAGAAATTGGCAAGCGAGAGGTGGCTGCGCGGTGAATGAAACTCGTCCCATTCCCGTCACAGTGATCATCCCCGTTCGGAACGAAGAATCGAGTCTCGCGGCCTGCTTAACGCCGCTTGGTCGCCTGAGTCGCGTAGTAGTCGTTGATTCGGGATCGACAGACGGAACGGAAGCGATCGCGCGCGAGTTCGGTGCGGAGTGGCTGACGTTCGAGTGGAACGGCCACTTTCCCAAAAAGCGCAATTGGGTTCTTGAAACCCTTGATTTCGACACCGAGTGGGTTCTTTTTCTGGACGCTGATGAAGTCGTCGATGAAGTCTTTCTTGACGAACTCGCAGACGCAGTGGCTTTGGGCGTGTTCGACGGGTTCTGGTTGACCTACACGTGTTCGTTCATGGGAGCGCGGCTTCGGTTTGGCCTCCCTCAGCGCAAACTAGCTCTTTTTCGAGCAAACGCGGGGCGGTATGAGCGAATAGAAGAAGAGCGATGGAGCGAGCTGGATATGGAGATTCACGAACATCCGATCGTGGATGGTCGTGTCGGGAGGATCTCCGCCCCCATTCGCCACGATGACTATCGAGGGCTCGAACATTACATCTCTAAGCACAACAGCTATTCATCCTGGGAGGCCGCACGTTTCATTGCGTTGCAAAGCGCGCCCGAGTCTTGGGCACAGCTGACGGGCCGGCAACGCGTGAAATATCGACTAATGGCGACACCCTTGCTTGCGCCCATCTACTTCTTTTTCACTTACGTGGTGCGCCTGGGCTTCCTGGACGGGCGCGCCGGGCTGGCGTTCGCGGCGCTCAAGTACGGTTACTTCCTGCAAATCCAGCTGAAGATTCGCGAGGCTCGGGCCTAGGAACGCTGTTCTAGCGGGCTGCCTGGGGCTGGGCCGGTGCTTCATGCGACGCGACGACTGGTCGCCTCCGATGCCCCGAAACGGCAGCGCCCACGTAGCCAATGAATGCTACGACGAGCGACAAGAAGGACCAGGCGTCAGGAACGTTCGCGAATTCCATGGCAAGGCCCACGAGCGCTAAAGAGGTGGACCCAGTCAGTACGGCGGCAAGCGCCTGCGGGCGGCTGAGGCCATGATCAGCAAGCAAATGATGTACATGGTTGCGATCGGCGCTGAGCGGTGAACGGCCCTGCATGGTGCGATAACCCATCACGAAGAAAGTGTCGAACAGCGGGAGGGCTGCGAGCCAGAGTGCAGTCACGGGTTTGATGTACGCCTGATCGCCCTGAGCTCCGCTTACGAGGCTCGTTCCGACAATGAGACCTAGCAGCATTGCGCCGCTGTCTCCGAGGAAGCTTTTGGGCAGGCGGCCTGCTGCGCCAGCCATGTTGAACAGCAGAAATATGGGCAGTGCGCCTGCGGTCACGATAAGCAGGTGGGGGGGCGCGCTGCCGGCCAGCGCCGAAGCGACGATCAATCCTGTGAGCGCAATGAGGGCTACGCCAGCGGCTTGCCCGTCTGTTCCGTCGAGCATGTTGAAGGCATTCATCGCAGCCGCTATTGCCGCGATGGTGATCCAAGGACCGATGGGCCCCAATTCGAATACGGCGCCGTTCGCCGCAATGCGTCCGAGATCGACAAGTGTATAGCCCGCGAATACGACCACCAGCGTTCCGAGGAGCAGTTGAATCACCAAGCGGAGCAGTGCCGATAGGTCGTATCTGTCGTCCAAGCTGCCGATCAATGTCGTCACGGCTGCGATGGAGATCAGGCGCCATTCAACGAAGGCCGACGGAAGGGCTAATCCGGTTATCGCTAATACTGTAAGCAATGCAGGCCCGCCGACTAGAGGTATGGCCCCGGAGTGTTGCTTGCGAATGCCGTCGGGACGGTCGAGAAGTCCGAGCGGCCGTGCCATGGAGGCCCACAAAATCATGGCCCCGCTCATGAGTACCGCGCTCGCGATTGCTAGTTGGATAGCGTGCATGTGCCTTCCGTGCCTTTTTGCCAGGCGCATCCGGCGCTTGGCCTACTTCAGTCCGGTTCCGTGTTCGATTATGGCAAACAACGCGTTTACGGAATGTTACTGAGTGTAGCGGAATCACACTAGATGCGTGACATGGCGCACATTCTAGCGCCAAGCTGAGGAAATTGGTCACATTTTCTGCAGTGCATCAGATTTCAGCTTTCGAGGCCGTGATCCATATCGAAAGCAGGTGAGTCACACGCTGGCGTGCCGACGGCCTTGGCCGGTACGCCGGCCACCGTTGTATGGGCTGGGACATCGGCTAGGACTACCGAGCCCGCGCCGATCTTGGCGCCTTCCCCGATTTCGATGTTGCCGATCACCTTTGCCCCCGCGGCGAGCAGGACACCGCGTCTGATCTTGGGATGGCGATCGCCGCCTTCCTTGCCCGTACCGCCCAGCGTGACCGAATGCAGGATCGAAACATCGTCCTCGATCACGCTGGTTTCGCCGATCACGATTCCCGAAGCATGGTCGAACATGATGCCGCTGCCGATTTGTGCTGCAGGGTGGATGTCCACGTCGAGGCGTTTACTCACCTGGCCCTGCATCAGCAGCGCCAGCGTGGAGCGGCCATTGCGCCAGAGCCAGTGTGCTACGCGGTGCGCTTGCAGCGCCTGGAAACCCTTGAAGAACAGCATGGGGATCGAGAAGTGGTGGCATGCCGGATCGCGCGTGTGGGTTGCTATGGTGTCGATCTCTGCGGCCTTCAGGATCGATGCGTCCTGCCCATAGGCCTCGCGGAGCACCTCTCGAATCGCCATCGCCGGAAACACGTTGCTTTCGAGCAGAGTGGCCAGTTGGTAGGAAAGTCCGGCCCCTAGATCCTCGTGGTCGAGAATCGTTGCGTGGAAAAAGCTGCCCAGAGAGGGTTCCTCTGCGCTCAATTGCCGCGCCTCTGCCCGGATCGCGTCCCACAGGGTCGGTGCGCCGCCGAACTGCTGCTTCGAAAGCGACTGTGCGACCTCTGCGGCGTGCCGTGCATCGATGGCTTCATTCATGCGCGCGACCCCTTCTTGTCTGATGTACGACCTTGCGCGGCTTGTATGCCAGAAGAAAGTAGGGTGGCCCGTGATCAGCTGACCCAGATGGTCTTCTCGCGCAGGAACTGCGAGAAGTACTCGGTCGTCCGTGCGAGGCCTTCGTCAAGCTGGATCGTCGGCTCCCAATCGAGTGCCTGCCTTGCGGCATCGACGACGGGACGCCGCTGGGTGGGGTCATCCTGGGGCAGCGGCTCATGGATGATCTCGGAGTTCGAGCCGGTGAGCGCCACGACCTTCTGGGCGAGTTCGAGGATCGTGAATTCGCCCGGGTTCCCCAGATTGATCGGCCCCGTGAGCGGCCCGTCCGCGTCCATAAACCGGATAAAGCCTTCGATCAGGTCGTCCGCGTAGCAGAACGAACGGGTTTGTGAGCCGTCGCCATAGATCGTGATGGGCTCGCCGGAGAGCGCCTGCACGATGAAGTTCGACACCACGCGTCCGTCTTTTGGGTGCATGCGAGGGCCGTAGGTGTTGAAGATGCGCGCCACGCGAATATCCACGCCGTGCGAGCGGTTGTAGTCAAAGAAAAGCGTTTCGGCGCATCGCTTACCCTCGTCGTAGCAGGCGCGCGGACCGATCGGATTGACGCTGCCTCTGTACGATTCGGGTTGAGGGTGCATCTCCGGGTCGCCATACACCTCGCTGGTGGACGCCTGGAAGATGCGGGCGCCCAGGCGCTTGGCAAGCCCCAGCATGTTCATCGCGCCCAGCACGCTGGTCTTCGTCGTCTGGATCGGATTGTGCTGGTAATGGATCGGCGACGCTGGGCACGCGAGATTGAAGATCGCGTCGACCTCGATGCGGAGCGGGTCGGCGATGTCATGGCGAAGCAGTTCGAATCTCGGATGGGCGAGCAGGTGTTCGATGTTCTCCTTGCGGCCGGTCTGGAAGTTGTCGACGCAGACAACCTCATCGCCGCGGTCGATCAAGCGATCGCACAGGTGCGAGCCAAGGAAGCCGGCACCGCCGGTGACGAGGTAGCGCTTGCGGAGGTGAATGTTGGCCAAAATCCAATCCTGTTTGCTCGCTGGGGCGCGCGCGAGCATAGCGCAGCCATCGCTGCGTCGGGACACTCAGCCCGTGATTTCGGGATGCAGCGCGGGCAGCGGGACCTCGGTGCGCTTCCCCGCGCGCCGCCGCGGTCGGCCCCGGTGAACTTTGACCAACGCTCCGAGCGCGCGGCCGTTCCAGTCGAGGGGGGCGGTTCCGAATACCGCTGCGTCGAGCTCGGCGCGAACCGAGGAGAGCGCCTGTTCGTCCGGTGCCGTTTGCAACGAGGACAGCCAGGTGGGCAACAATCGACGTGCCGCGATGGCATCGTTCGCTTCGCAGGCGGCCAGGAGCCCTGCGGCGGGGCTCTGAGGCGCTGTGGTCCGGCGGTTCGAATCGGTTCCCGTGCCGTCCGATCGCTGGCGCCGGCCGAGAAGAATCCCGATGAAGATCGCGATGGCAAACGCGAGAAGACCTCCGCCAAAGCTCCATAAGTCGCTTCCTTCGTCGGGTGACTCCCGTTTCGGCACCGGCTCTGGTCCCGGTTCGAAGGCGATCGGAGGGGATGTGGATTCTGATGCAGCGTCAGTGGCCGCTGCGGGCATATCTGACGCTGCCGGGGTTTGCAGCGCGTCTCCTGGGGCGACCTGCATCCGCTGCGCCGGGATCACGGCCATGCGTATTTCACCGCGCTCGACGTCGAACCAGGGCACGCGCAGTTCGGGCAGGTTCAGGGGGCCCTCGGCTTCCGGGATCAGCACGGTTGATTCGATGCGTGAGGCGATGAAGTCGCCCGTGGCCATGCCTTCATCGAGCACGGGCTGATTCGCGTAGGTGCTGGCGCCGTTGATCTCCAGTTCAGGTAGGTCGGGGAGGGCGCTCGCCGCGACGCCGCGGGCCACGATCTCCAGCGATCGCGTGACCGGTTCTCCGGCACGCAGGCGCAGGGGCGTCGGATCCCAGCGCTGATTCAGCATCAGATCCCGGGCCGGTAGCCAGGGTGCGTCCGCCGGCCAGGCATCGGGTTGAGCGCGCACCTCGATGCGATGGCCATCCGAGGTGATGCGGAGGTTCTTGCGCCGCGTGCGCCCGCGTTCGGCGATGCGGACCGCGCCGCTGAATGTCTCAGGGGGGATCACTAGGGTGCCACTGCGCTGTGGGATCACCGCATAGCGCTGCTCGATGACGTTGTAGCGCACGCCTTCCCGGACCTCGACGCTCGGGCGCGAGTCGCCGATCGCCTGAACGACGGCGTCGGTCACGCGCGGCGCTGGCGGCAAGTCGCCGAACAGCACCGCATCCGCGGCGTAGTACAGGCGGACGGTGTACAGCACCTGCTCCTGAACCCAGAGGCTCGGCTTGCTCGCCTGGGTTTCAAAGAACACGGTCCGCTCGAGCGCGGCCACTTCAGCAGGTGAGGGCTGGGTCACAGTGACGGTGATGGGCGTTGTTCGCTCGCCGTCATACTCGATCGAGGGGATGCGCAATTGCCCCCGTCGCTTGGGCTGCAGGGTCACTGTCCACGTCGTGAGCGAACGGGTCCGGCCATTGACGATCGTGAACTGGCTGGAGCGCTGCGTGCCGAGCACGTTGAAGTCTTTCTCGAGTGCGGTCAGATCGGGATTGCCGACGAACACCTGCGCGTCGCGCGCCAGCTCGAGCACCACGACGTCGTTCTCGTCGACCACCCGACGGTCCACGCTGGCGCGTAATTCGGCCTGTGCGGTAGCTGCCCACAGGAGGAGCAGCCAGAGGAGGGCGCACCTCACCACGGCTGCTGATCCTGCGGCGCGCGGCGCAAGCCCTGGCGATAGCGCCGATCCGTTTCGTAGCGGAACTTGCGACGGAGCAGCGCGCCGGGTTCATCCGGTACGCGGCGTAGCCACTGCTCGAGGGCCTGCTCCTGCTCGCGGGAGCGTTGGGCGAGCATCTCGTCGCTCTCGGCCTCCTGCCCTTCCTCGACGCCTTCTTCCTGCTGATCGCCCTCTGACTGTTCGGATTCCTGGCCTTCTTCGTCGGCGTCCCCGCGCTCGGCGTTCTCCTGCTGCTCCTCGCTGCTGTCGCTCGAGGACTGCTGATCCTGTTGCGATGCGTCGGACTCGTTGCCCTCGCTGTTCGGATCATCTTCCTGCGAGCCCTGCTCGTTTTCCGAATCGGGCTTCTGCTCCTCCATCAGTCGTTCCACGACATCGAGGTTGTCCCGCGCGTCCTCGAGCGATGGATCCAGCTCGAGCGCGCGTTTCAGCGCGGCCTGCGCTTCGGGCAATTTCATGGCCCGGGCGAGCGCAGTGCCCTGGTTGTAATACGCATCCGCGCTCTCGACGCCGAAGGCGTTGGCGGCCGCTTCGTACGCCTCGGCGCGATAGAGGGCGATGGCCTGCCAGGCCGGATCCTCGAAGAGCTCTACCGCGTCCTCGCTCCGGCCCTCGCGAAGGGCGCGATACGCGGCCTGATCAGAGGTCTGGAACCAGCTGTTCTCCGCGGCGAGGACGTCTTCGCTCGTGCCCATCGCGGCAACGAGCAGCATAGCGACGATTCCGCGCCGGAAGGTAAGCAGCACAACGGGGAGCACCAGCAGCACGAGCCAGGGCCCCATATCGATCCACAGATCGAATTCGCGTTCGCGTTCGCGGTCCTCGTCATCTGCGCGCCCATCAAGCGTGCCGCCCCCGAGCAAGGTTCGCAGATCGGCGTCCGAGGTGGCGAAGCGCGCGTAGCTGCCGCCGCTGGAGTTGGCGAGCGCGCGCAACGGGCCCTCATCCAAGCGCGCCATGACCGTGCGCCCATTCGCCTCCAGGAATCCGGTTCGATCGATCGCGGCCAAGGGAATCGGTGCGCCGTCGTCGGTGCCGATGCCGAGCACGAGTACTGGATAGCGGTTCGCCGCACCGATGGCTGCGGCCGTGTCCACGATCTCGTCGCTGATGAGGAGGATGCGGCCGCCGCTGGCTTCGGCCTCGTCCAGAAGCTCGCTCGCGAGCGTGAGCGCATCGTCCACGCGGCTGCCCAGCACCGGCATCACGCCGGGCTCCAGGGACGGCAGCAGGTTGTTGATCGTGCGGACATCGTCGGTGAGCGGAACGACGACGTGCGCGTCCCCTGCGTACACCACGAGGCCGGTCTGTCCGTCCTTCCGGGCTTCGAGAACGTCGGCGATCTTCAATCGCGCCCGGACCAGCCGCGAGGGGCTCAGGTCCTGCGCATACATCGACAGTGAAAGATCGAGAATGACCACCATGGCGTCGTTGGTGCGCGAGACGGGCTGAGGTCGGCGCTCCCAGGTCGGTCCGGCCATGGCGAGCACGGCGACGCTCCAGGCGAGCAGGAGCGCAATCACCCCGAGGCGCGCGCCGCCCTGCCAGCCCGATTCAACGAGCCAGTCGGCAAGCTCCGGGTCGACGGCCCGCTTCCAGCGCCCTGCGTCCAAGCCCTGGCGCAGGAGCATCAGGGCGGCCAGAACGACCGGCAGGAGGCCATAGAGCCACTCCGGGCGCAGGAAGTGGAAGTCTGCGAAGGCACTCACACCGAGCGCTCCCCTGTGCCAGCGGGCATCGAGTCGACGCGTAACGCTCGCAATCGGCGGGGCAGGTCTGAGGCGAGGAGGGCAAGCAGCAGGCTCGAGAGCAATGCAGCGGCGAGCGGGAGATGGAACAGCTGCTTCACGGGCCTGAAGGTTTCGTCTGGCGCCGGTACCGGCTCAAGCTCGTCGAGGGTCGTGTAGATCGCTTCCAGTTCGCCGCGATTGCGCGCGCGGAAATAGCGTCCGCCGGTGCGTCCGGCCACGGTGGTCAGGGTTTCCTCGTCGAGATCGGAAGACGGGTTCATGACCTGGGCACCGAAGGCGCCGCCGAACCAGCCCGGCACCTGCATGCGCTCCGCACCGATCCCCACGGTGTAGATGCGCACGCCCGCCTGCGCGGCGAGCTCGGCGGCCTTGATCGGCTCGATGGAACCGACGTTGTTGGCGCCGTCCGTGAGCAGGACGAGCACGCGATTTTCGGCGGGTCGCTCGCGCAGGCGCTTCACGGCCAGGCCGATTGCGTCGCCGATGGCGGTCTTGCCGCCGGCGATGCCGATCGGCGTTTCCTGGAGCAGACGGCCGACGGTGGTGCGGTCGAAGGTGAGCGGTGCCTGCATGTAGGCGTTGGAGCCGAACAGGATCAGACCGATGCGGTCGCCCCGCCTGCGATCAACGAACTCGGAAAGCACGCGCTTGACGACCGCGAGGCGCGTTGCGGTGCGCCCGTCCACCTCCATGTCTTCTCGATTCATAGAGCCCGAGATATCGACGGCTAGCATGAGATCGCGCCCGGTCACCGGCACGCTGACGGGGTCCCCGATGAGCTCGGGACGTGCGGCCGAGCTCAGCAAGGTGACCCAGAGCACCCAGAGCAGGACAAGGCGGCCGCTGGTGCGTCGAGCGGGCATTCCACCGACGGCGCCGTAGGACGCGAAGGCCGCGAGATCTGGTACGCGCAGTGCCGCTTCTCGCTTTGGTCGTGCCGGTAACAGGCGGACGAGCCATGGCAGCGGCAAGAGCAGGAACACCCAGGGCCAGGCGAACTCGGGCATCACCCAGCTTCCCCTGCCGCACCTGCATGATCGTCTCGAATGCCTGCAAGTGCGCCTGCGTCGACCGCAGGCCCGAGGCGATGCGCGCGGAGCCAGCGCTGCGCGAGCGACGCGACGGTCTCCGTATCGAGGGTCACGTCTGGCGCATAGCGATCGTTGCCGAGGATCCGCGCGGGGCCCCGGGAGAACGCATCGGATTCGCTCGTCCGATCGAGAAAGTTCAGCCAGGCGTCGCCCGTCAACTGCGCCACGAGCGCGCGCGGATAGCGCACGAGTGCCACGCGGCGAAGAAGCGCTGCGAGTTCGTCGGCGGCATCCCTGGGGGCGCGATCATGGGCGCAGGCACGCCATCCATCGAGTTCCACGAAGGCCGCACGGACCGGGGCTGACAGGCGATGGCGGCGGCGCCATTCGACGATGCCGAAGATGAACGCGCCCGACACCAGTACGATGACCGCCCACCAGCCCCATGCGAGCGGCCAGATTCCGGGGGGTGGCGGCTCGTGCACGTCCTTCAGGGAATTGAGGAGGTCCAGGGCGCCCGGCGGAAGGGGCGCCTCAGCGGCCATGAGCCAGCGCTCGAGGTTCATCGCAGCCAGGCTCCGAGGCGAGCGTCGAGATCGTCCTCGGTGCTCGTGCTCAGCACGCGGCCGCGGCCGCCGTAAACCGATGCTTCGAGCAGTCCCTTGCGCTGGCTGAAGGCGTCTCGCCAGGTCCGACGGGTCGCTTCCGGGCCTGTATCGAGTTCCGCGCGACTGACCCCGTCGCTCAGCGGATAGCGATCCGCGGCGGGCAGCTCGCGCTCGAAGGGGTCTGATACAAGCACCGCGTCCACCTCGCAGTGACGCGCAAGCAGGCGAAGATTACGGCGCACGTCACCGAATTCGCCCAGGCCATCGACGTCGATGAAATCGCTGATGACGATCACGGTGGTGCCCGGACGCGCGACGCGGCGCGCCTGGAGGAGCGCATCGGCGAGTGAGAAGCCGCGCTCGCCTTCCGTGGGTGGGGCACCGGCGCGGAAGCTCCGCGCGAGGGCTTCGCTGTCGGCCGTGAGTCGCTTCTGGATGCGCAGGACGGTCGAGCGCGCGTGGCGCGGCCTGAATGCCTCATGGCCGTCCGGTCCGCGGACGATCGCGCCGATGCGATCACCGCCGTCGAAGGCTGCCCACACCAGCAGGCCCGCGAGCTCGGCAACGGCAACGGATTTCATGCGCCGACGCGTGCCGAAGAAGGTTGACGGCCCTAGATCGGCCACGACGAGGATCGGACGTTCGCGCTCTTCCTGGAAGATCTTCGTGTGCGCCTCACCCGTGCGCGCGGTGACGCGCCAATCGATGTGGCGAACGTCGTCTCCGGGTTCGTAGATACGGGTTTCCGCGAAGTCGATGCCGCGCCCCTTGAAGCGGGACGCGCGCACGCCTGGTCGTGTGCTGCGTACCCGGACGCGCATGGGCCACTGAATGTTTCGCGCCGGACCGCGCAGCGCAATGAGGTCGTCCAGCGTCGCGAATGCGCCGCGCAGGCCCGTGGCCGGTTCGGCAGCATCTGTGCTGCGTGCGCGGGCGAGGCTCACCATGGGTCAGGCGACGGGTACGCGGGCCAGCAATTCGTCGAGCACCTTGTCCGCGTCAACGCCTGCCGCTTCGGCCTCGAAGGTCACGAGCACACGATGGCGCAAGGCGTCGTGAAACACCGCTTGTACATCGTCCGGCGTCACGAACTCGGCGCCCCGGAGCCATGCGTGGGCCCGGGCGCAGCGGTCAAGGGCGATGGACGCCCGCGGCGATGCGCCGTATTCGATCCAGCGGCTGAGATCATCCCCCCAGTTTTCCGGGCGGCGCGTGGCCATCACTAATTGAACGATGTACGTCTCGATGGCTTCGGCCATGTGCAGATCGAGCACTTCCCTGCGCGCGCCGAACAGAGCCTGCTGGGAAAGTTCCACTGGGGGTGCGTCGCTCACGTCGCCGCGGTCTTCGCCGCGGACCAGACGCAGGATCGCGCGCTCAGCCTCTGCGTCCGGATAGTCGACGCGCACGTGCAGGAGAAAGCGGTCGAGTTGGGCTTCGGGCAGCGGGAAGGTGCCTTCCTGCTCGATCGGATTCTGCGTCGCCATAACGAGAAACAGCTCCGGAAGCTTGAAGGTCTCGCGTCCTACCGAGACCTGGTGCTCGGCCATGGCTTCAAGCAGCGCGGACTGGACCTTTGCAGGTGCGCGATTGATCTCGTCAGCCAGCAGCAGGTTGTGGAAGATCGGACCTTGCTGGAACGTGAACTGGCTCGTCTCTGGGTGAAACACTTCGGTGCCGGTCACGTCCGAGGGCAGCAGGTCGGGCGTGAACTGGATGCGGTGGAAATCGCCCTCGATCCCGCGCGAGAGATCCTTGACCGCTCGTGTCTTGGCGAGCCCGGGCGCGCCCTCGACCAACAGGTGACCGTCTGAAAGCAGGGCGACGAGCAAGCGGTCGACGAGACGCTGCTGGCCCACGATGCGCGCGTTCAGCCAGGACTGCAGCGCAAGCACCGCGTCGCGATGACTCATCGAAGACTCCTCGAAAGGGGGTGGATCGGCGGAAAGCCGCGTATCGTAGGAAAGCTCGCCCGCCGGCGTCCAGCGCCGTGGGGTCGCGGCGTTAGTGCTTGGGGAGGGCACTGTGATCGGGACATGCAGGCCTTTGGCTTCTTCACGCGGTCATTCCTCGGACCGTGCCCATGGACGTTGGTTCAGTTGACGCAGCTGACTTTCTATCGCGTTCGTTCAGCGCGGGACGGCGAGCGTGCGCCTGCGGCCCACGGAGGCCCGCCCGCTTTGCTTCGCGAGAGCTGGAGCTGCCGCGAGCGCAGCGACTGCACCCTGTTTGTCTGGCGGGGGGCGGCCGGCGCCATCGAGGCGCTGCAATTTCTCTTCGAGGAGCGCTATCTGGATTGGACGCGTAGCGACGGATGGCGCGCTGGGAGCACGCAGCGTGGGCGGGATGCAGAGGGCGCGTTCGGGCGCGGGAAGGGCGTACGCACGCTGCGTGATCTGCGTACCTTGGCGGGCACCGAAACGCTCTCGCTTGGCCTGCGTCTGCTCTCCGGCGCCACCTACCCGCCGCCCCTCGATGCGGAAATCGAACCGCTGATCGCTGGCGTGGCCGTGCTGTAAGAGCGCTCCGTGCCGTGACCGTCAATGTGCCGCCACCGCTTCGAGCACGTTGGTAAAGCGTGTGTCCCAGTGCGGCCAGGCGCCTGCCGCAGGTGACTGACGCCGGCGGACGGGCTCCATCACGAGCTGTCGTGCGAGCTCGGCTGCGGCGTCCAGGTCGCTTACCGGGACCTCGGCGAAGGCGGGTTGCCAGAGCGGGCCTGAGAAAGGAAAGGTGCGGCGAATCGCTGCCTCGCTCGCCTGCTTCACCTGACGTACCGGGCGCGAGAGCGCTACGAAATCGCCGAGTACGAACAGCCAGTGCACCTGGTCTGCCAGCACCACGTAGGTGAGGGTTTCCGTCAACGCGTCGGCATCGCTCGCGCGCAAGGCATGCACGACGGCTCGACCGGCTTGGAGGGGTTTGAGATAGCGAACGCGCCGTTCGGTGCACCAACTCACGTGGAAAATGCCGTTGGCATCAGGAAAGCGATCGCGCTTTAGCGGTCGGGTGCCGGCGAGCGTCGCCATAGGGCGTCTCCCCACCCTGAGGGTGGTGTCTGCCTAGGTGTACGCCCGGGGACACACTTGTGAACTCGATTTTTCCACAGCATGTCTTCCGCGCGCCACCGGACTCGACACCGACGATAGAGATCGCGCCGGCCTGCCAACTAGCTTGTCAACCGGCCCGCAGACCGCTCCGCTCGCGGTAGACTCCGCGGCCGCCCATAGGTTCCGGAGCTGCCGTGTACTCGCTCGTGTCACCGCTTTTGATGCGCATGCCGCCTGAGGCTTCGCACGACCTTGCGCTCAGTGCCCTGCATTGGGCGGGACGCTTGCAGCTCGATACGCTGATACCGGCGGCGGTGACCGATCCCGTGGATGTGCTTGGAGTGCGCTTCGGTAATCGCGTGGGCCTCGCGGCAGGTCTCGACAAGAACGCGGACTGCATCGATGCCCTGGGGGCGCTGGGTTTTGGCTTTGTAGAGGTCGGCACGGTCACGCCGCGCGCGCAACCGGGGAATCCCAAACCTCGCATGTTCCGCTTGCCTGCGCGCCGAGCGCTCATCAATCGCATGGGCTTCAACAATGAAGGCGTTGCGCACCTGCGTATGCGCGTCGCGCAAAGACGCTGGTCCGGCGTCCTCGGCATCAACATCGGCAAGAACAAGACCACGCCGGCAGGGAAGGCGGTAGACGACTATGTGCAGTGCCTTGAAGCGGTGCACGCGCTGGCTGACTACGTGACGGTGAATCTCTCCTCGCCGAACACGCCCGGTCTGCGTGACCTGCAACTCGGAGAAGCGCTCGATGTACTTCTCGCAGGTCTCGCTGCAAGCCGGGCCCGCCTTGCGGACGCCGACGGCCGAAGGGTCCCCATGCTCGTGAAGATCGCGCCCGATCTTCACGACGAGGACGTCGACGCAATGAGCACGCGTCTTGTTGAAGCAGGCATTGACGGCATCATCGCCACCAACACCACGGTGGAACGGGGTGCGGTTGCGGGCCTCGCCCATGGGGATGAAGCGGGTGGACTCAGCGGCGATCCGGTTCATGCGCGCAGCATCGAGGTCGTGCGCCGGGTGCGGGCCGCCGTCGGGCACGGCGCAGCGGTGATCGGCGTGGGTGGCATCGACTCCGCCGAACGCGCGCTCGCCATGGTCGAGGCAGGCGCCGACCTTGTGCAGCTCTACACGGGCTTCATCTACGAAGGCCCTAAGCTCGTACACGCGTGCGCGGCCGCGCTGCGCGACCAGCGCCGTCAGTGTCTTGGACTGGAGCGATCCGGTTGAGGGCCCCCGTCATCCGTGGCGGGGCGCGCCCTGCGGTGCGAGCCTCAGATCGGCCGTTTGTGCATGCCGCCGATGGCCATCGAGCCGTCTGCATGGTCCTGATGGCCCTGCGTCCAGCCGTCGATCCAGCTCGTGCGGGTACCCATCTCCTGATGGGGGCACATGTCCTGGGATCGGCCGATCAGGCCCGCTTGGTAGCCGCGCTGCCATGCGCGCGTAGTTCGGTCCCGCTTCGATCGCTTCTGCAAGCTCATCGTCGACTGCACTCCCGTGTAGACGCCTTTGGTGGCGGGACTTCCAGTTGTACGCCGCCTGTTCAGGCTGTCACCAATCGAATCGGCATAAGAATGGCCCTGGATCGCCCGCCAGCGCATATGCGGCGTTCTGCGCGGGCTTTGGGCCGGTTGCCGTTCGTCGGCTGAGGTCAGTGTGAAGGTTCAGATCATTGCGCCACACGGGCGCGGCCGAGCAGATGTCTTCGTGCGCTGTCCACGCCACTTCGAAGACCTTCTAGAGGCCGAGCTGGCGACGCTCGGGTTGGAGGACCGCCAGGCTCGAACCGGGGGCGTTCAGGTGCGGGCGGAATTCCGGGACGCGGCCCGAATCTGCCTGCACTCTCGCATCGCCTCCCGAGTGCTCTGGCCCCTTGCGGCGTTCGATGCCGCTGACGGCGACGCGCTCTATGCCGGCGCATCCGCGATCGATTGGGATCGCTATCTGCGCGCTTTGCCGCGCATCGCTGTCGGCTTCGACGGCACCGGAGGCGGTCTTAACCACACCCGGTTTGCTGCGCAACGCATCAAGGATGCGATCGTCGACGGCGTGCGAGCAGCGCGCGGCGCAAGACCGGATGTGGATGCGACCTATCCAGAGGTTCACGTGCAGGGCGTGCTCCACCGTGGCCGGGTCAGATTGCATCTGGATCTGGCCGGCCCAGCACTGCACCGGCGCGGTTGGCGCCGCGATGGGGGCGCGGCGCCGCTGAAGGAAAATCTTGCGGCGGCGCTTCTGCTGCGCGGCGGGTGGCGGCCCGGCGCGACGGACTGGCTCCTTGATCCCTTGTGCGGCTCGGGCACGCTGCTTGTCGAGGGCGCTCTGATTGCTGCAGGGGTGCCGCCCGGCTTCGGGCGCATGCATTTCGGTTTCGAAGCGTGGGCCGGAGCGCCCGAGGGATTGCGTGAAGCGATCAGCGATGAATGGATCGGGCCCGCGTGCATCCCCAAGCTCATGGGCCGCGATACCGATGGCGAGCAGGTCGAGCGCGCTCGCATGCATCTCGAAGCCGCGGGTTTCGGCACGCGCTACGAAGCGAAGATCGATCTTGCGATCGGGGACGTCGCGGCGCTTGCGCCGCCGGCCGACGTTACGGGGCTGATCGCTTCCAATCCGCCCTATGGCGTGCGGCTCGAATCGGCCGGGATGTTGCCTCAGCTCGGCCGAGCACTGCGCGAAGCCGTGCCGCTGGCGCCCCTCGCATTGTTGGTGGCGCCCCCCCGGGACGCCGGCAGCCACGCCCTCGAAGGGCTGCAGCTCGCCCTCGATCTGCCGCGACTGAAACGATTCCGCTGCCGCAATGGTGCGCTCGAGGCCGCGATGCTCGTCGGGACCGTCGAGCCGGAAGCAGACGATCAGCGAGCAGATGCGCACGCGCCGGAGCAGGCCGCGATGTTTGCCAATCGCCTGCGCAAGAATGCGAAGCGCCTGGCTCGCTTCGGCAAGCGCGCAGGCACCAATGCAATTCGGCTCTACGACCGTGATCTGCCGGAGTACGCGTTTGTCGTCGACCGTTACGACAACGCGCTGGTCGTGCAGGAATTCAGGGCCCCAGCAACCGTGGACCCGGTGCTTGCCGCGCGGCGTCGGGACGCGGCGCTGGCCGAACTGCCCGGGGCGACCGGCATTTCCGGAGCGCGGGTTTTCTTCCGGGAACGTCGTCGCCAGCAGCCGGAGTCGCAATACGAGGTGCGGAGTCGCGAAACGGAGCAGGCGCGCGTCCACGAGGGCGATGCGCGCTTCCGTGTGAACCTGAGCGACTACCTCGACACGGGCCTCTACCTGGATTCGAGAGGCGTCCGGCGGCGAATTGCCCGAGCATTCGAAGCGAGGAACGGTGGACGCTTTCTCAACCTCTACGCGTACACCTGTACCGCAACCGTTCAGGCTGCCCTTGCAGGCGCGTCGGAGAGTCTCAGCGTAGATCTGTCACGCAATTATCTGGCCTGGGGCGAAACACATTTCAGGGATAACGGCATGGACTCGGCCCATCACCGCACGGTGCGCAGCGACGTTCTGCCCTGGCTCAGGGGCGAGGGTCGAAAGGCAGGTCGTTTCGACGTCATTTTGCTGGATCCACCGACCTTCTCGAATTCCCGCGGCAACGATGAGGACCTTGATCTTCAGCGCGACCACGGCCTCATGCTGGATGCCGCGCTTAAGCGTCTGACTGCTGACGGAGAACTGCTGTTCGTGACCCATGCACGGCGGTTCCGATTCGATTGGTCGCCACCGCCTGGCTGGGGGATCGAAGAGGTCACGCGGCAAACGCTCGATGAAGACTGTGCGCGGGGGCGACCGGCGCACCGATGCTGGAGCATTCGGTCGGCCTAGGTCCGTCGTAGTGGCCGCTCGGCTGTGATGGACGCATCCGAACCCGCTTAGAACGGGATGTCCGGTCCTCGATGGAGCGCATTCGTAACCAGCGCGCAGATCAGTTCCGGAAAAGCATGGCCGAGCGCGGCTGCGCCATCCGGGTAGAGGCTCGTCGGCGTCATGCCGGGAAGGGTGTTCACCTCCAGCAGGACGATGCGCTCGGCGCTGACCACGAAGTCGGCCCTGGACAGATCTCGGCACCCCAGTCGTCGATGCGCGATTACGGCGATGCGCTGGAGCTCTGCCAGTGTTGCTGGGGGCAGGCGCGCTGGCACGATGTGATCGCTTTCGCCTGCGGTGTAGCGGTGCTCGTAGTCGTACCAGGTGCCGTCCGGCGTTGCGATCTCGATGACCGGGTGCGGGACGAGCGCGCCGTCCGACTGCTCCAGCACGCCCGCGGTGATCTCCATCCCGCGCACACGTTCTTCGATGAGCACCTCCGAATCGAGTTCGAGCGCTGCTTCGAGGGCCCGCTCAAGGCCTGAACGATCCTCGACAAGACTTACGCCGAGGGCCGATCCCTGCCGCGTGGGTTTCACGACAACGTTCACGCCGAGGGCGTCGATGATGCGTGCCATGGCCTCAGGACGTGGCTCTGCGCGGGTGACGAGCACGTCGCGCGCGAGCGGCAGTTCCGCGGTACGGAACACCTGCTTGGCGAGCGCCTTGTCCATGGCGACAGCGGAGGCATGGACGTCGCTGCCTACGTAGGGCAGGCCGAGGAGCGAGAGCAGGCCCTGAACGGTGCCGTCCTCGCCGGGGGGGCCGTGCAGGGCTGGGAAGACCGCGTCGGGTCGCCATGCGGTGAGCGCTTCCGCGCAGCGAGCATCGAGTTCGAAGGTCTGCACGGCTGCGCAGCGTCCCTGCAGTGCGTGTGCGACGCCGGCAGCGGATACGCGGCTCACCTCGGCTTCGGCGGAGGGGCCACCCATGAGCACGGCGATCCGGGCGTCGGCGAGGGAGGTCATGTGTGCGCCACATGCGCCCGGGGGCTGAAGGATGCGCCGAAGCGTCCGCCCAGGAGCGTTGCGGGCAGGATCAGAGCGAGGACAAGGAGGTGATACCGCAGCGGCACTATCGCCCAGTGGATCGTCTCGGCGAGTGCATCGATCACGAGAATGACCACGCCCGGCACGATGGCCGCCATGAATGCGAAATCACCGCTGATCCGGGCTGCGAGCCTGCCGGCGGTGCTGGAAAGGCGAGCGCTGTAGGCCGCCATGAGGAGGGCCGGCGACGGGGAGCCGATGCGTTCCACGACCGCAAGCTCGGCGGAGGAAGGGCTCCCCAGGCCAGCGGTGCCCTTGTTCCAGGGCAATTGCGGTCCCCAAGGCAGGACCCCGGCCGTGACCGGGGCCCCGACACGCAAGGCTTCTTTCATGTGCCTTCAGGTTCCTCCGTCGATCCGTCCGAAGATAGGTCCGAGGCCTGAGGAACGGAAGTGGAGGCCTCGTGGAGATGGTGAATCTCGACAGGTTCGGGTGCCCCTGCGGGGTCGAAATCGAACACGCGACCGTAGAAATAGAGCTCCGCTTCGAGCGCGCGGCGGATGTTCGGGGCCTGCCTGAAGCCGTGCTGCTCGCCTTCGAAGGTGAGATACGCCCAGGGCACCTGCCGCTCGTCGAGGACGTCGATCATTGCTTCGGGCTGCGAGGGCGGAACGACCCGGTCTTCAAGGCCTTGCAGAAACAGCACTGGGCAATCCAGGTTTGCTGCCCGGTGTACTGGGGAGCGCGCGGCGTAGACGTCCTCGGCTTCGGGCCAGGGGCCCACGAGCGAATCGAGGTAGCGCGCCTCGAACTTGTGAGTGTCCCGGGCGAGGGCGGCAAGGTCGGCGACCCCGTACAGGCTCGTTCCGGCCTGGAAAACGTCGTGGTCGATGAGCGCGTTGAGCACCGTCAGGCCGCCTGCGCTGCCGCCGCGAATCGCCATGCGCGCCGGGTCGACGTCGCCCCGTTCCGCGACGTAGCGCGCGCCTGCCACGCAGTCTTCGACATCGATCACGCCCCAGCCGCCCTTCAGCGCGTCGCGAAATGCGCGACCGAAGCCCGTGCTGCCGCGGTAGTTCACGTCGAGCACTGCGAACCCGCGCGAGGTCCAGAACTGGATCTTCAGATTCAGCGCCGCCGCCGTCGCTGCGGTCGGGCCGCCGTGCCCCATCACGATCAAGGGCGGCTTTTCACCCACGCCCCCTGTGCAGCTCGCGTGCGCCGGGCGATAGAGAAACGCGTGCGCAACCGGCGCGCCAGCGCCCGCATCCGCTGCCCCGGTTGGAAACGTCAGCGCCTCCGGGCGCGCAATGTCAGCGTCGGACAGCGAGAGCGTACTGGCGCGCTGAAGCACGCTCGTGACGCCACCTTCGAAGTAGACCAGTTCAGGAAAACGATCGGGCGCTGCGCCGACGAATGCAAGGGCATCACCTGAGCAGGCAGCGATTCCGTCGAAGGCGGTCCAGGGCAGCGGGACATCAACGAGCGAGCTCGTTTCGGGGTTGAGGATTGCCAGACGCTCGCCCTCGGCTGCGTGATAGACGCAGGCGATGCGGCCGTCAGCAAGCGGTGCCCAGTTACGCATCCCGAAAACCCAGTGGGGCTGCCCGAAATCAGCGTCGGCTTCGTACAGGCAGCGATCCGTTTCTTCCTCGCGGCGATACAGATTCCACCAGCCGCTTCGGTCGCTTACGAAGACGAGATCCCCGGCAACCGTCCAGCCCGGCTGGAACACCGATTCCTTCGGGCCGCCCGCGATGTTCTTCGGCGCGCTCACGCCGCCGTCCTCGGCCAGCGGCGCGCACTGGAGCTCCGTGCCGTCCCAGGGCATGCGCGGATGGTCCCATTCCATCCAAAGAAGCTTAGAGCCGTCTGGCGAGACCCGCGGACTTGAGTAGAAATCTCGGCCGCGGGCAAGCACCGTCCGCTCGCCGCTTTGCGCGTCTACTGCAGCGAGAACGTTTTCGGCCTCGGCCTCGGCTTCCTGTCGATCGCGCTCAGCTACGACAATCAGACGGGCGCGGGCAGGGTCGATCGCGAAGTCTGCGTAGCGCCACCCGTCGTCGGGCGTGAGTGCGGTTGGTGTCTGCGAGCCATCAAGCGTGACGGCGTAGATGCGCTGGTCTGCGAAGTTCGAGAAGTAGAGGCGATCGCCGGCGACGGCGTAGCAGACTCCGCCATATTCATGGACGCGCGTGCGCGCGTTGAAGGGGGCAGGTACACATTCGCTGATCGTCCCATCCTGGCCGCGCCGCATGATCGTCGTCCGTCCGGCCTCCGAGGGCCTCGATTCCTGCCAGAACAGCGCATCCCCGTACCGTCTCGGATTCGAAATGCCGAGCATGCCGGCGAGCATCGCGTCCGTTCCGATGGGCGAGGTCCAGGTACCGAAGGGGGCGTTTACGGCGAGGCTCATGAAAGCTCCGGAGTCGAATCAGGGCATGCGACGCACAACATCCGCCGGCACACCCGGCGGGAGCAGCGTGTCGCGGTCGGCGACGAGGGCCCAGCGCTCGTGGTCGCGCCAGGCACCGTCGATGTACAGATATGCTGGCGAGAAGCCCTCGCGGCGAAAACCGAGTCGGCGCACGAGTGCGAGCGAGCGCACATTGGCGGGCTGAATATTGGCTTCGAGGCGGTGCAGGCCGAGGCGTGCGAAGGCGATCCGAATGACCTGATGGAGACCTTGGCTCATGAAGCCGCGCGCAGCCTGAACTGCGGCGCAGTAGTAGCCGAGGCTGCCCGACAGGAAAGCGCCGTGAACGATGTTGTTGATGTTGATGACGCCCGCGATCGCATGATCGTCGCAGCGGCAGACGAGAAAACCCTCGTGGTCCTGTCGCGCCATGCGCTGAAGATAGGCGCCGAAGCCGTGGTCGGAGATCGGCGGCTGGATCCAGGGATGATGCAGCTGCCGCGAGCGCTGCATGGTCCGGATGAATTCCGCCGCATCCGCCCGGTGGGGCGTGCGCAGATAGACGTTCGCATCGCCCAGCCCGCCCGGCGGGCTGATACGGCGCGCGCGTGGATCGTCCTGTTCAAGATCGCTGGCGCTCACGCGGCTTCGTCGGTTACGGCGGCGGGCCAAAGAACGTAGGCAACGCCACGATCCGAGAGCCAGGCACGCAGGAAAGAGGCGCGATCGTAGCGATGTGGCACGGCGGCGTCATCAGGCGCAGCCGGATCATTGACGAGCACGTCGCGGGCGCCCAGGCCCCGGAGCACGACCAGGTGCCCGCTCGTGCGCGGCAGGGGCGCGCCCGGGAGAGCGCCGGCTTCAAAACGGATCGACGTCACGATCGGGTAGCCGAGTTCGAGCAGGCGTGCGGCCTCGCTCACGTCGTCGAAGATGCGGACACATCCGCTGAAGCCTGCGCTTCGAGCACGTGCGAGGTTGAGCGGCCAGAGACCGAAGAGCCTGCTGTGGTGCGGGTGTTCGCTTGCGCGCGCGAAGGTTTCGGGATCGGGATGGACATCTGCGCGCGCCATGACCATGCATACAGAAATGGGAGAGCAGATGTGGCGCGCGATCTCCGCGCTGTGAGTCATCTGAGATCGCCCTGGCACGTCCAGATCCGGTGCGCGCGCGTCTGTGTCCACTGGGTCGATGCGGCGCGTCCGGACGCTGACGAGGAGCACTGCATCTTCAGGCACGGGGCCGGTGCCCGCGACTTCGAGCACGCAGTCCGCTATGGGTTCCACAACCTCCATGCAGTCGAGTCCGCCGATCGCGCGACCGGCTCGCGCGCCTACGGTGTCCAGGCGCGCGGGGGGGCCATCGAGCACGAGATCGGGCCGCAGCGCGATGGGCGCAAGGTCGATGGCGGCGCCGGTCCAGCGAAATCGAAGGTCATAGCGCTCCGGTATGTGGGTGCCGAGCACGAGCGACGGGACGACGAGGTCACTGCGCTGCAGGCGCGGCAACCGGACTTCCGCCCGCCAGCCAGAACCATCCTGACGGAGTGCGAGCGGTTCCCGCGCCGCACGCGCTGCGATCTCCGAGGGCAGCGTGGCTGCGGCCGCAGGCGCGTCGAAACGCAGAAGTCTCGTCAGAGGCTCGATCATCGCGGCATCATACGGCCGCCCGCCGTTTCGGTCGCCGCGATTCATGACAGCCATCTTCGAACTCCTAGGCACAAGCGCCTGCACCCTGTGCACCGAAGCAGAAGCGCTCGTGCGCCCGATCGTCGAGGCCTTTGGCTGGTCGCTGGTCATCCTGGACGTCGCTGAGGACGAAGACTTGTACGAGCACTTCGGTATGCGGATCCCCGTCCTGCGGCGATCCGATGTCGCCGAGGCGCTGTGTTGGCCTTTCTGCGCCCGGGACGTGGAAGCGCTCGCGATGGTCCCGCACGGCTGAGCTCAGAAGCCGAACAGGCGCCGCGCGTTCCGGGTCGACGTCGCAGCGACCGTCTCCGGAGATTCGTCCCTGCACACCGCCAGGGTAGCAACAACCCAGGGCAAGAAGGCCGGTTCGTTCCTCCGGGACTTGCGCCGCGGACGAAGCGTTCGGGGTAGCAGATAGGGTGCATCGGTCTCGATCAAGAGGCGGTCCGCGGGAATTCCTGCCGCAAGGTGCTGCAGCCGTTCACCGCGGCGTTCGTCGCAAATCCAGCCCGTGATGCCGATGTACAGATCGAGCGCGAGGGCGCGTTCGAGGTCCTCCCCCGTCCCGGTGAAGCAGTGCAGAACACCACGCACACGCCCCGCGAAGGGCTCGAGTACTTCGAAGAATCGGCCTGCTGAATCACGTTCGTGCAGGAACAGTGGCAGCGCCGTCTCCTCAGCCAGCTCGATCTGCGCGCGAAAGACCGCCTCCTGGACGTCACGGGGCGAAAAATCTCGATTGAAGTCGAGGCCGGTCTCGCCCACGGCACGAACGCCCGCGCGTGCAAGCAGCCCCCGAAGTCTCCGGATCCAGTCGCCGCCCACGTCCTTCGCGTGATGCGGGTGTACGCCTGCCGTTGCCGAGAGATGGGCGGGCGCGCTGTCGGCCAGGGCCGCGGCAGCGATGGAGTGCCGAACGTCGGTTCCGGTCACGAGTTGATGTTCGACCCCGACGCTGCGAGCCCGCACGATCAGCGCGTCGCGATCCGCCTCGAAGCTGCTGTCGGTGAGATTTACGCCGATGTCTACCAGGGGGCCGTATGGTGCCCCGGCCGGAAGAGGGATTTCTTCTTTCACCGGATGCGCGCGGCCAGTGCCGCGCGAAGCGCCTCCACGCGCTTGCTGTTCGTTTCCCAGTCATACCAGCCAATACGGGCGGAGGAACGGACGTCGATGCTGCCGTCGTCCCGGATCAGGAACTCGACATCATCCTTGTAGCGTACGAGACGCGTCGTGAACTCTGCATGTACGTAGCGGCCGTCGTCGCTGAGGATGCGATAGCCACTCATCGAGCCGAGCACGGCGAGGAGATTGTCATGCGCCTGCTCGGCGCTTTGGCCTCCATCGAGTGCGGCAACGGAATCACCGCCGGGTCCGGGATCTTCGAGGCTCACGGCGCAGCGCGGCGCGCGCTCGCAGGGGCTGAAGCTCAGCGCGCCGTCGGCGCCTTCGAGCACGTGAGAGGCGGGCGCGCAGCCGGCGAGCAGGAGGATGATTGCGAGGGGCAGCAGGCGGGTCACTGTTCTTGCTCCGTGAGAAAGGGATGAGGCTCGCCGAGATGCTCGGCGTAGATGCGCGCGAAGTAGAGCACGTTCTGCACGTAGCGCCGCGTTTCCCTGAACGGAATGCTTTCGATAAAGACATCGGCGGGCTGCGCGGAGCGCCCGCGCAGCCAGCGATCGATGCGGGTCGGGCCGGCGTTGTAGGCCGCGGCGGCGACGACGCGATTGCCATCGAAGCGATCGTAGAGTTCACGCAGATACAGCGACCCTAGCTGTAGATTCTTCTCTGCGTCGATGAGTTGCCAGGTGTTGGCTAGGCGGACGTTGTAGCGCCGTGCCGTCGAGCGCGCGGTCGCGGGCATGAGTTGCATCAGGCCCATGGCGCCAGCGCTGGAGCGAGCATCGTGCATGAACGCGCTTTCCTGCCGGGTAAGTGCGAACAGCCAGGGCGCAGGCAGATCGCGGGCGTTCGCGTAGCGCTTCAAAGGGGCTTCGTAGGCAAGCGGAAAGCGCAGGTCGACATGATCCCAGTGCTCTCCTTCGATGGTTGCCTGGATCGACTGGCGCGGCCAGTTCTCCTGCGACAGGAGCGTTGCGAGCAAGAGCAGTTCGTTATCGTCGAGGCGCCGCATCAGCCAGGCGAGCTCGCGGCGCCCGTCGCCGAGTTCGCCGATGGCGCGCAATTCCAACGCGCGTTGGAGTGCAGGGTCGCGGCGCAGTTCGGCAAGTGCTGTGTCACCATCGATTGGCGCCGCCGCAGCAATCCTTGCCGGGACATCGAGGCGATGGGCCGCAAGGAAGCCGTAGAAGCTTCGATCGCGCGCGAGCGCTGCGAAGGCCGAGCGCGCGTCGTCGCGTCCGGCGGGCGTCGTCGCAACGGCTTCCGCGGCCCGCGCAGACCAGTAGCGCCAAACGAGGCGCTGTCTCTCATGTGGCGCGAGCCGCGCGATCCAGATGGGGACGTCTGCCCAGCGCTGTGCGCGCACGACGCTGCGCAGGATATGTTCAACGAGGCCCTCAGGGATCACGTTCGTGCCTTCGGGGCCGAACTCGTCCGGTGGCCAGGGCAGTGCTGCGAGCTCGCTGATCCGACCGTTGTCCGCGTGCTTGCGCAGGATCGAACGCCGTACTTCGCCCTGTTGGTCGGCGCTGAGCTCCAGGTGTCCGAGCCATCGCGCGAGCTCCGCATCGGCGAGATCGGCATCCCGGCGCGCAAGACGCTTGAGCGTGTGCGTGACAACTTCGGCTTCGCGCGCCGGCCAGCGGCCGCCGCCGACGCTGTTCAGCCGTCGCAGGCGCGCGGGTGCCCGGTGCAGGGCCAGCATCTGCTCGCCCAGACGGCGGCTGTCGCCGGCGCGCAGATAGCGGGTGAGATAACTGCCAAGGCCCACACGGCCTGCCTCGACTACAAGCACGAAACGCGCCCAGGCCGTTGCGTCGTCGATGCCGTCGCTGCGCCGCCACGCCTTGAAGAGCGGATCGCAGTCGTCAACCTGCGAGCGATCCACGAGCCATAGGGGGCGCGCCCGTGCGAATGCCGCGTCGCGTGCGCCTGTTTCGAGCAGGGCGCGCGCATGCAGGCACGCGTGGCGCGTGCTCGGCGCACGATCGGGATCATAGTGCTCCAGATAGAGCGTCCACTTGCCGCGACGCGCGAGATTGTCGAGCCAGTGCCGATAGGCTCGGTCCGCGAGCGGCGTTTCGGCGTAGCGGTCCATGAAGGCGTAGACGTCGTCCGGCGTTGCGCGAGAGATGTAGCGCAGCAAGGACTCGTAGCGCAGATAGGGTTCGAGGGGATAGGTGGCGAGGTTGGCCGTCCGTCTTTCGAAGCTCTGCAAACGCGCAGCAAAAAGGTCTGCGCGCGCGGCCTCATATTCGGCCCGCTGTGCATCTAGGGTGGGGTCGTCGGACGCGATTGCCGGGCTGAGGTTCGGGCACAGCGCACAAACGAGGGCGAAGCGTAGCGCGATACGGCGCCTCGAGCGTTTCATGGCATCCCGAGCCCAGGACAGACGTGGGCCACGTACGGCTGTGTGGGCCGATCGGCTGCGAGCGTCAGTCTTCGGACTGTCCGACCCGAACGGCGAGAACGTCGCAGGTCGCGCCGTGCAGCACTGCGTTCGCCGTGGAGCCAAGCAGCAGAGCGATGCCGTGGCGCCCGTGCGAACCGACCACCACGAGGTCGACGTCCTTGCACTTGGCGACACGATGAATCTCCGATTCCGGGCGTCCGAAAATCAGGTACTGATCGTCGGGCGCGATGTCCAGGCGGCTTGCGAACTCCGCGAGATGGCCTTTGGCCTGATCGTGGATCTGGTCCTGAACCGATGAAAGATCCATCGGAATATCTCCGCCATAGGCCAGCGAGAGCGGCTCGATGACGTGGATGATGCTGAGTTTCGAGCCGAAGGCTGTCGCGAGCGCGCGAGCCTGTTCGGCGACAGGCATGGATTCCTCGGTGAGATCGACTGCAAGCAACAGGTGCTCGTATCCCGCCATGCTGGCCCCCCGTTATGGTGACAACCGAGCCCCCCCAAGGCTCGGCGCGAGCATCGCACGACGCCGACGGCCCGAACAACCGAGTCTGCGCGCGCGCCTGTCGGACGAGACTGGGGCTACACTCGCGCCTCTGGAGGCCTCATGTCTGTCACGCTCGCGCTCGTCATCTTCGTACCGCTTATTCTTTTTGGCTGGCTCGTGTCGCAGGCCATGCCGACGCCGCGCGAGCGGCAATTGCAGCGCCTGCGAAATCGTGCCCGTGATCACGACATCGTCGTGACCCTGCGTCACGTGAAGGACCCGGATCCGGATCCCGCCGATCGGGTGTCTAGCGGCGGGAAAGTGCGTGATCCGCGGCAGGAAGTGGCGGCCTATGCCCTTCCAATGAGACTCCCCCCGGGCGTCGACGGACGACACGCACCCGCCTGGCGCGTTCAATACCTGCGAAACCACGCGAATGCGGTACATGATGCGGGCTTGTGCCCGGGATGGCGCTTCGAGACCGCGGGCCTGCCCCTGACCGGCTCGGCCGTAGCTGAACTGTCGGAGTTTCTTGCAGATGCGCCCGCCGGGACCGTACAGATCGAGGGCGACAAGCGTGAAGTGGCCCTGTGCTGGCGTGAGCGCGGCGAGGCCGAGGAAGTGGATGCGGTCGCGGATCTGCTTGCCGGATTGGCGACGTGGCAGGCCGCCCTGGCAGCACAGGTGGCGTCGGCTGAGCGTGCCGCGCGCTCGGTCGATGGAATGGATCCTGAGGGCTGATCGCCAACCATCGGGTAGACACCATTCGTCTGCCGGGTGCGCAGGGAAATGCAGCCGGGCTTTGACCCGCTCTCGAAAATGCTGCTATTCGTGAAAAAGGAAAGGCAGGCGCGCGTCCTCGATGGGCGGTCGCCTCCATGAACCCAGAAGCCGGCGCGAAGGACTCTCCCGCGTCAGCGTTTGCCCCGTGCGCCGGGCATGCTTTGCAGACGCGGAGCAGCGGCACGGCACGACCTATCAAGAGGACGCATGGCCAAGTCACTCGTCATCGTCGAGTCGCCCGCCAAGGCGAAGACCATCAATCGGTATCTCGGCAACGACTACATCGTCAAATCGAGCGTTGGACACATCCGCGATCTGCCCACGTCGGGCAGTGGCGCCCCCGTGGATGCAAAAGCGCGTGCTGCAGAGGCGGCCAAGACGCGCAAGATGACGCCGGCGAAACGCGCCGCCTACAAGAAGAAGAAAGCGCGCGATCAGCTCGTGGCGCGCATGGGCATCGACCCGGATAAGGGGTGGGATGCGCACTACGAAATCCTTCCCGGCAAGGAAAAGGTCGTGAAGGAGCTGCGTCAGGCGGCGGAGCGCGCCGATACGGTGTACCTCGCGACGGACCGAGATCGAGAGGGTGAAGCGATCGCCTGGCACCTGCAGCAGGCGATTGGCGGCGACCCGACTCGCTACAAGCGCGTGGTGTTCAACGAGATCACGAAGCGGGCCATCGAGCATGCCTTTTCCGAGCCCGGCGACGTCGACGTCGATCGCGTCAATGCTCAGCAGGCCCGCCGTTTCCTCGACCGAGTGGTCGGCTACATGGTTTCGCCGCTGCTCTGGTCCAAGGTCGCAAGAGGCCTGTCGGCGGGGCGGGTGCAGTCGGTCGCCGTGCGTTTGATCGTCGAGCGCGAGCGGGAGATTCGCGCTTTCGTACCGGAGGAGTACTGGGAGGTCTTCGCCAACCTCGCGCGCGATGAGCAGCTCGGTGAAGTGGTGAACGCGCGTTTCCAGGTTGCCAGACAGGGCGGAGCGAACTTCCGTCCAGGCAGCGAAGCGGCCACCAACGCGGCGCTGGCGCTGCTGCGTGACGCCACCTACGAGGTCTCGAATCGAGAGGATCGCCCGACGTCCACGCGGCCCGGTGCGCCCTTCATCACGTCAACGCTGCAGCAATCGGCGAGTACCCGCCTCGGGTTCACCGTCAAGAAAACGATGACCCTCGCCCAGCGGCTCTACGAGGCCGGCCACATCACCTACATGCGGACCGACTCGACGAACCTTTCCGCGGAGGCCGTCGAAGCCTGTCGCGGCCTGATCCGCAAGGATTTCGGCGACCTGTATCTCCCGGATGCGCCGCGCGTGTACGCGAGCAAGGACGCAGCTCAGGAAGCGCATGAGGCAATTCGTCCCTCAGAGGTGACGCGGCGGCCTGAGTCGATCCCGGATCTCGACCATGATGCGCGGCGGCTCTACGAGATGATCTGGCGCCAGTTCGTGGCCTGCCAGATGCCGAACGCTCAGTACACGAGCACGACCATTACGGTCGCGGCGGGCGATTTCGAACTGAAGCTCCGCGGACGCATCCTGCGCTTTGACGGCTACACGCGCGTGCAGCCGCCGACGTCCAGAAGTGACGGGGACGCGGTCGTACCTGATCTTCAGGTCGGCGAGCCCTTGCGCCTCATGAAGCTTGATCCCTTCCAGCATTTCACCAAGCCGCCACCGCGCTTCGGAGAGGCGAGCCTGGTGCGGGAGATGGAAAAGCTTGGCATCGGTCGTCCGTCCACCTACGCAGCGATCATCCAGACGATCCAGGATCGCGGTTACGTGAAGCTGGAGAACCGGCGCTTCCACGCCGAGAAGATCGGCGAGATCGTTACCGACAGATTGACTGAGAGCTTCGAGAACCTGCTCGACTACGACTTCACGGCGCGCATGGAGGAGACCCTCGACGAGGTCGCCGATGGCGAGAAGGCCTGGAAACTCGTACTCGACGAGTTCTACGGAGACTTCAAGACAAAGCTCGAGACCGCTGAGGAAAAGGACGGCGGCATGCGTCCGAATTCGCCGGTCGATACGCCAATCGAGTGCCCCGCGTGCGGGCGTCACATGCAATTGCGGACAGCGTCGACGGGCGTCTTCCTGGGCTGCTCGGGCTACACGCTGCCGCCGAAGGAGCGTTGCACGAAGACGCTCAACCTGATTCCTGGTGATGAAGCTGTTGATCTCGACGCGGACGAGGAGAGCGAGTCCAAGGCCCTGCTTGGCAAACGCCGCTGCACGATCTGCGGTGGTTCGATGAACAGCTGGCTGCTCGATGAGAAACGCAAGCTGCATGTATGCGGCAATTCGCCCGATTGCCCGGGCCTTGAGATCGAGGAAGGCGAGTTCAGGATCAAGGGTTACGAAGGGCCGACTCTTGAGTGCGACAAGTGCGGATCGGAGATGCAGCTCAAGTCCGGCCGGTTCGGAAAGTATTTCGGCTGCACGAACGAGGCATGCAAGAACACTCGGAAACTGCTTCGCAACGGAGAGCCTGCGCCGCCCAAGATGGATCCGGTGCCCATGCCTGAGCTCCAGTGCGAGAAGGTGGAGGACACCTACGTACTCCGGGACGGCGCAGCGGGCCTGTTCCTCGCGGCAAGCCAGTTTCCGCGGCATCGCGAGACGCGCGCTCCGCTCGTGCGGGAACTGCTCCCGCATCGATCCGAGATCGATCCGAAATACACCTTCCTGTTCGATGCGCCAACCGAAGATCCGCAGGGCAATCCCGCGGTCATCCGCTGGTCTCGGAAGCTCAAGGAGCAGTATGTGATGAGCGAGGTGGACGGGAAGGCGACCGGCTGGCGCGCGGTCCATCAAGGTGGCGTCTGGCAGACGGCTGAACCGGAAGTGGTCAAGAAGGGTGGCCGCCGCAGGAAAGCGCCGGCCAAGAAGAAGGCGGCGGTCTGACGCGTGCGTGGCGGCCCGGGTATCCGAACCGCCTCGCTGCCGTAACCCGCACTCAGGTCAGTTCAGTTCGTTCCGGATCACGCCGACGCCGAGGCCTTCGATCGCGAAGGCCTGCTCCCGCAGATCCACCTCGATTGGATCGAAGTCCGGGTTTTCCGCGATGAGCGTTACGCGATGACGCGCGCGCGTGTCCTGCTGGAAACGCTTGACGGTGACCTCATCTTCAATACGCGCAACGACGATTTGTCCATTGCGTGCCGACTCGGTCTTGTGCACGGCGAGTAGGTCCCCATCGAGGATGCCTGCGTCGCGCATGCTCTGGCCGCGGACCCGGAGCATGAAGTCGGCCCTGGGTCGGAACATTGCAGCAGGGACCTCTACGTGGTCCTCCACGTTCTCTTCGGCGAGGATCGGGTTGCCCGCTGCGACGCGTCCGACAAGGGGAACGCCTGGCGGAGCGGGAAGGCGGATGCCGCGCGATGTGCCAGGGATCATCTCGATAGCACCCTTGCGCGCAAGGGCCCTCAGGTGTTCTTCCGCCGCATTCGGTGACCGGAAGCCGAGCTCCGAAGCAATGTCGGCGCGCGTGGGCGGGTAGCCCGTGTCCTCGATCCAGCGGCGGATGAGTTCCAGCACTTCGGACTGGCGTCGGGTGAGCTGTTCCATGGGCGCGCTCGTGAAGAGGTGAATACATGGAAGTATATCCAGCCTGTATGTCCATGCAAGGTTGGCGCGATGCTGGCGTCCTGCCAGCGTTGGCAGCACGGGTGCGGGGCGACTAACCTTTTCGCTCACGCGTAAAGCGCCGGCTGGAGGGTCAGGTAACGATGCACGCAAGGGGGGTGATTGCGTTCGCGCTGCTGGGAGTAAGCGGACTGGCGCCGGCTCAGATGCTGGTTGCGCCCTCGGCCTTCGCTTCCTGGCTTGCCGACGCCGACGCAAGTGCTTCTGAAGCGGGCCTGGCGCTCGCGAAGGCGGCGCACGCTCAGGATCTGGGGTTCGGTGATTCGCGCAGTGCCGTGCGCATGGTGCTGCATGATGGCCGGGGCCGCAGCTCCGAGCGGGAACTGAGGATCCTCGAGCTGGAGGGCGAGGCGAGCGCCGGCGATCGCAGCCTCGTGCTCTTCGACTCGCCGCCTGACCAGCGAGGCACTGCGCTGCTCACCTGGAACCAGGGTGACGCAGACGATGATCAATGGCTGTATCTGCCAGCGCTGCGTCGCGTGAAGAAGATCGCGGCACGCAATCGCTCAGGCCCGTTCGTCGGTAGCGAGTTCGCGTTCGAGGACCTCACGGCCGAGGACGTAGAGAACTACCAGTGGCGCTATCTGGACAGTGCAGAGTGCGCGCTCGGTGCCTGTTACCGGGTCGAGCGCGTTCCCGTCGAGAGCTGGAGCGGATACTCGCGCCAGATCGCGTGGTACGACGTTGATGCGCTGCGCCTCGCGCGCGTCGAGTACTTTGACCGCAAGGGAGAGCACCTGAAGACGCTTGAAGCGGAAGAGTGGCTCGAAGGTGAGGGTGGCTACTGGCGCGCCGGCTATATGCACATGGAAAACCATGTCACCGGGCGGCGAACGGAGCTCTTCTGGTCTCCTCATACGTTCGGGACGGGCCTCAAGACGGCGGACTTCAGCACGAACGCCCTGCGGAGAGCCCGCTGAGCCTGCACCTCCCTGGCCGTTTCTCGCTGCTCGTCGTGCTCCTTTGCATCGGCGGAGCCGCGTGCGCGCGCGAGGGCGCGATCGAAGGTGTGATCGAGGGGGAGAGCCGCCTCTTTCCCGAGCGTGGCCCGAAGGGCGAAGCGCGCGCACAGGCATCGGCGGCGCTCGAGTTGAGCATCGCTCACGCCTGGAACGACAGCCGCGATGCGGTCACGGTGGAAGTGTTCGCGCGCGCAGACGTTAAAGACAGTCGCCGCACGCGCGGCGACGTGCGTGAGGCCTATTTCTCTCACTATGCGGATGGTCATGAGCTGCACGTGGGGATTCGTCGCATCTTCTGGGGCGTAGTCGAGTCGAAGCATCTCGTTGACGTCATCAATCAGGTCGATCTCGTGGAATCGATCGACGAAGAGTCGCGGCTTGGTCAGCCCATGGTGCACTGGGTCTGGCCACGAACGCATGGGACGCTGGAATTGTTCTGGCTGCCCGTTGCACGGGAGCGCGCCTTTCCTTCCGCGGACGGCCGCATGCTCGGCAGCGTGCGTGTCGATGGAAAAGGAGATCTGAGGGCCGATGCGTCGGCACAGGCGCGCTCCTTCGCCGTGCGCTGGAGCGGGTATATCGGCGGTCTCGAATACGGTCTTGCGCACTTTTCAGGGCCCGCACGCGATCCGGTCTTCGAGGTCACCGGTGCGCCCGTGCCCGGCATGCCGGTAGAGATTCGGCCCGTTTACGAGACGCTGTCGCGCACGAGCCTGGATGCCCAGTACATCCAGGGCGACACCGCGTACAAACTGGAACTGGTGTCGCGGCGTGGACAGGGGCCCGCGTCGACCGCTTTCGTGGCGGGCTTCGAGCACACTTTCGTCGGCGCCTTCGGCACGCGCGTCGATCTCGGCGTGCTGGGCGAGTATCTGTTCGATGACCGTTTCGACGACGCACCGATCCTCGCTTTCGAGCACGATGTCTTCGCGGGCCTGCGCCTCGGAATGAACGATCTCGCGGGCACGGAGTTCCTCGCCGGTTTGCTGGTCGACCACCGCAGCGGTGAAACCATCGTTTCCATCGAGGGATCGCGGCGTATCGGTGAGCGCTGGCGCCTATCGCTTGATCTGCTGGCCTTTTCGGGCGCCGACGTGCCCGCCCTGGGCGATGTGGCGGCGCTGCTCGACCCGCGCTCGAAGTTCGGCACGCTGGGCGATGAGGACCACCTTCGAATTCGGCTCAGACGCTTCTTCTAGGCCGGCATCGGGCCTGCGTTCCGCTCGTGTATGCTGCGCGGCCATCGTAATTACCCGCGCTGAGTCATGACCGAGTTTCTCGAATCCTTTCGCACCAGCTTTACCTTTGAGCGCTGGGTAGCGGAGGTCTTCATCGCCGCATTCGGCACGCTGCTCCTGGCTTGGATCACGCGCCGCGCGGTCGGTCGCTTTGTCGATCGCACACGCAAGACGAAAAACATCTATGACGACGCGCTTGCGTATGCCGGACGCCAGCCAGCGGTGTGGATGGTGTATCTGCTCGGTCTTTCGTGGACGGCCGAACTGGCCGACCAGGGCACGGAGGTCAGTTTCTTCCAGCTCGTGAGCCCGGTGCGTACCCTTGGCGTGATCGCGCTGCTCGCGCTGTTCGCCGTGCGTTTCATTCAATTTGTCGAGAAGCATATCGTCACCGACGAATACTCGACGCCGGTCGATCCGACCACGGCGTCGGCGATCGGCAAGCTGCTCAGAATCGCCATCGTCATCACGGCGGTTCTGACGGCGGCGCAGTCGCTCGGGTTCTCCATCGCGGGCCTTCTTGCCTTCGGCGGCGTCGGCGGGATTGCAGTCGGCTTCGCGGCTCAGGACCTGCTGGCCAATTTCTTCGGTGGATTGATGATCTACCTCGATCGACCGTTCAAGGTCGGCGACTGGATTCGCTCGCCGGACAAACAGATCGAGGGCACGGTCGAGGACATTGGCTGGCGCCAGACTCGCATTCGTACCTTTGATCAGCGGCCGCTGTACGTACCAAACGCGACCTTCTCCACGATTGCGGTGGAAAACCCCTCGCGCATGCGTAATCGCCGGATCCACGAGACGATCGGCGTTCGCTATGACGATTTGAACGCCATGACCGCGATCGTCGACGAGGTCAGGGAGATGCTGATGAACCATGAGGCGATCGACACTTCGCGTACGCTCATGGTCAATTTCAACGCCTTCAATGCGAGCTCGGTCGATTTTTTTGTCTACACGTTCACCAAGACGACGGTTTGGACCGAGTTTCACGAGATCAAGCAGGACGTGCTCCTGCGCATTGCAGCGATCATTGGCCGTCACGGTGCCGAGATCGCCTTCCCGACACAGACGCTTCACCTGCCCGCTACTGAGGGGCGCGAGCTCGTGGCTGAGCCCGGCGAGGATGGAACCGCTGTATGAGCGGTGAACTGAGGGGAGAGTATCTTTCCGTTCGCGATCGGGCAGAGCTGATCCACGCGCCGGAGGCCGTGCAGGTCGCAGTGCAGCGGACAGCGCAGGCGATCGAAACGGACCTCGGTGACCGCGACCCGCTTGTCCTTTGCGTGATGGTGGGCGGTTTTCGGTTTACCTCGGATCTTGTGGGGCACCTCGACTGTCCGCTCGAGGTGGACTATCTGCAGGTGTCTCGCTATCGCGATGGATTGCGCGGTGGCCACATGGACTGGTTGCGCTATCCCTCGACGTCTTTGCGCGGCAGGGAAGTTCTTGTGGTCGACGACGTGCTCGACGAGGGCGTCACCCTTGCCGCCGTGCTGGCGCATTGCCGGGAAGTCGGGGCGGCAACGGTCGCCAGCGCGGTGCTCGTAGACAAGCATATGCCGGGCAGGAAGGTCGACGCGGACTACGCTGCCCTTGCAGCGCCGGACCGGTTCCTATTCGGCGAGGGCATGGACTACAAGGGCTACGGGCGCAATCTGCGCGGTATCTGGGCCCTTGGGGAGCGTGGATGACGATGTTCGGGATCATCGCCGGTACGGGATTCGAAACCCTCGACGAGCTTGACCTGAAGAGCGAGCGCAAGGCTCCATCCGCATGGGGGCCGCCTTCGGCTCCGGTGCAGGTGGGCACTCTCGGCGATACGGAGGTGCTCTTTCTGTCGCGCCATGGCCTGAAGCATGAGCTCGCACCGCACGAGATCAACTATCGCGCAAATATCGCAGCGCTGAAGGACGCCGGTGCCAATGCAATTTTTGCCGTCTACACCGTCGGTGGCATCGCCGCGCCCGTGCGTACGCCGGGAACGGTCGTCGTGCCTCATGACATCGTCGACTACACCTGGGGCCGGAAGCACAGCTTCTCGATGCCGGGCGAAGTCATCCATGCGGAGTTTGGCGAACCCTTCGATGCAGCGCTGCGCGCGCGTTTGGTAGCGGCAGCGCGTGCGGTCAGCGCAGAAGCAGATGCGCCCGTTGTCGATGGCGGCGTCTATGCCGCAACTCAGGGGCCGAGGCTCGAGAGTCCTGCCGAGATCGATCGGCTGGAGCGCGACGGCTGCACCATAGTCGGCATGACGGGCATGCCCGAGGTCGGGCTCGCCCGCGAACTCGAGCTACCGATCGCGGGAATCGCCTGCGTCGTCAATCCTGCGGCGGGGCGAGGGGCGATCAGCCTGGAGGAAATTCATGCCGCAGCGGCGGCTGGCCGGGCGCGCATTCTCCGGACTCTCGCGCTCGCCGTCAGGGGCGATTGAGCGTGTCGCTCGCAGAGCTCGCGATCGTCGCGCTTGTGGCTGCCCTGCTCGTGTTTGGCGGTCTTGTGTACCGCATGAATCGCGAAGACGACGCGCGCGAGCTCGAAGCCGTGCGCCGACGGCTGCGCGCGCGTGCGCGCAAGGAACGCGCTGATTCCTAGGGAGCGGGCGTAGCGGCTACGGGCGCATCTGCGAGGAGAGGGGCTTCGAGTTCGAACGGCGTTACGCGCACGAGTGCGCCGACGCGCGGATGATCGATGTAGTGCGTCTCGCCGCTTCGCATGCGCCGCGCCTGCGTGAAGGGTACCCAGGCCGCGCTCGCTTCGTCGGCTCCGTCCAGCCACAGCAGATCAATCTCCAGGTGCAGGTAACGGCGCAGCGCGATGCCGATCTGTCCCGTGAGTCGGACCCCGTCACGGGCGGGGTCCCGCCACTGCACGGCGACCGGAATCGCCGGTGCCTGCGCTTCGAATGGCTGGCGCCAGCCGAGATGCGCGAGCACTCGAAAGTCGCCTGCGCGGCGCAGGCGCGCCGCGTCCTCGGCCAACTGGAGCGCCTCGGACTCGATGCTCCGGAAGGCCAGCCGCAGCGGAATTTCGATCTCTACCTCCGTCTCCTCGGAATCATCGGCTTCAATCGATGCCGGCTCTGCGGGATCGAGCGCCTCGCTCATCCGCTCGAAGCGGACAGTTGGCTCGATCGCGGGGATGGGTACGGGCAGGACGCGCTCGGGCGCCCATTCGATGCGCTCAACGTCGTCGAGCCAGTCGAGATCCACGCCTCCAGCGCGCGCATTCAGGCGTCGCAGCCAGAGGATTGCGACCTCCGTTTCCGGATCAAGGCCGGGGCTTATCCGTTGCAGGCGCGGCGCGGCGTCCACGCCTGCCCAGAGCATCTCGAGTTCCGCCGTCCTGGTGGGGCGCAAAGGTTCAGGCCATACCGGCCCGAGCGCGATCGAACGCGGTCCGAGCGCGCCCGTGGGCGCGTGCTCGAGTGTCTCGGCAGTCACCGCGGCATCGGACAGGATCTCGAAGAGCACGATCTCCACCTGGTACCAGCGCAGAGGCATCTCCTCGGCCGAGCTTCCTGACGCGAGAAGCAGCGTGAAGAGAGCAAGGCACGCTGTGCGCACGCGCTCAGCCACGTGCTGCGCGCCTGCTCGGCGCGCTGTCTCGGCGCGCCAGCCGGTCGAGAAGGTCCGTGACGATCTCGAAACGTCGGCCGCGCTCTGTCATCGGCGCCCGGAAGCGCAAACGGGTACCGCCTTCCAATTGGAAGACCTGAGGCTGTTCCTGAACGATCTGCACGAGCGTCAGTGGATCCACGTCGGTTTCGGGGCCGAATTCTATGCGACCGGCCGCATCGTTCGCGTCTACCCGCTTCAGGCCGAGTTGCTCAGCCTTCAATTTGAGCGCGGTGATCCTGAACAGCGCCTTCACGGGTTCGGGCAGCAGACCGAAGCGGTCGATCATCTCGACGCGGAGGGCCTCCAGGGCCTCGTCATCGCCGCAGTTCGCGATGCGCTTGTAAAGCACAAGGCGCATGTGGACGTCGGGCAGGTAATCGTCCGGAATAAGGGCCGGGAGGTGGAGGTCTACCTCGACGCCCGTAGCGAGCGGCCGGTCCAGATCCGGGGCCTCGCCTGCGCGGATTGCCCGCACGGCGCGCTCGAGCATCTCCATGTACAGGCTGAAGCCGATCGCCTGCATTTGCCCAGACTGGTCATCCCCGAGCAATTCGCCCGCCCCGCGAATTTCTAGGTCGTGCGTGGCGAGCTGGAAGCCGACGCCGAGCTCTCCTGCCGCCTCTATTGCTTCAAGGCGCTTGCGGGCGTCCTCGGTCATGGCCTTCGGGTGTGGCGTGAGCAGATAGGCATAGGCCTGACGATGGGAGCGGCCGACGCGCCCCCGAAGCTGATGCAATTGGGCGAGGCCGAAGCGGTCCGCTCGATCGATCACGATCGTGTTCGCGTTCGGGATATCGATCCCGGTCTCGATGATCGTGGAGCAGATGAGCACATTCGCTCGGCGGTGGTAGAAGTCGCTCATGACTTGTTCGAGCTCGCGCTCGCGCATCTGGCCGTGGCCGATGGCCACCCGCGCTTCCGGCACGAGCTCCGTGAGCGCCCGAGCCGCACGCTCGATCGTGCGCACCTCGTTGTGCAGGTAGAAGACCTGTCCCCCTCGCAGCAGTTCCCGCAGCACCGCTTCCTTGACGAGCCCTTCGCTACGCTGGCGCACGAAGGTCTTGATGGACAAACGCTTGGCAGGCGGCGTTGCGATGATCGAGAGATCGCGCAAGCCGTGCATGGAAAGATTGAGGGTGCGCGGAATCGGCGTCGCGGTCAGCGTGAGGATGTCGACCTCGGAGCGAAGGGCTTTGAGCTGTTCCTTCTGACGCACGCCGAAGCGATGTTCTTCGTCAATGATGACGAGCCCGAGGTCCTTGTATTGAAAATCACGGCCGAGGAGCTTGTGCGTTCCGATCAGGATGTCGATACGTCCGCTCCGGACGCGCTCGGCGATGCCGTCAACCTCCTTCTGCGACCGGAAGCGTGAGATCACCTCCACGCGGACAGGCCAGTCAGCGAACCGATCGGAGAAGGTTTCGAAATGCTGCTGTGCAAGGAGGGTGGTCGGCACGAGCACGGCCACCTGCTTGCCCGATGTGACGGCAAGGAAGGCGGCGCGCATGGCGACCTCGGTCTTGCCGAATCCGACGTCGCCGCAGACGAGGCGGTCCATGGCGCCGCCGCCGGTCATGTCTGCCAGCACGGACTCGATCGCCTGCTCCTGATCGGGGGTTTCCTCGAAGGGGAACTCTGCGGCGAAGGTCCTGTAGTCGTGTTCCGGGTCCCGGAACGCGAAACCGGTGCGCGCAGCGCGGCGCGCATGAATGTCGAGCAGCTCCGCAGCCACGTCGCGGACCTTTTCGGCGGCGCGCCGCTTCGCCTTCTCCCACTGGTCCGAGCCGAGGCGGTGGAGTGGGGCACCATCCTCGTCCGCGCCTGAGTAGCGCGAGATGAGATGAAGGTTCGCGACTGGTACGTACAGCTTTGCGCCATCGGCATATTCCAGCGTGAGGAACTCGCCCGCCATGCCGCCAACGTCCATGGTTTCGAGACCAAGGTAGCGGCCGACGCCGTGATCGACGTGCACCACCGGTGCCCCGTCACGGAGTTCGGAAAGGCTCCGTACGACGGCTTCTCCTGCGTCCGTTGTACGTCCTCGGCGGCGCGTCTGACGAACGCGCTCTCCTATGAGTGCGGCCTCCGGAACAAGCGCGAAGCTATCGCCCTCCGGAAGAGTGAGGCGGTACCCCGCCTCCACAGGACCGACCGCCAGCCCGATCTCACTCGCGCCCGCGAGAAACGCAGTGAGGTCATCCACGATGTCTGGCTGCAGGCCTGCATGCTGGAGCGTTTCGAGCAGGACTTCGCGTCGCCCGGGCGATTCGGCGAGAAACAGGACACGTGCAGGGGCCGGCGCAGTGGGCTCGTCGCCGGCGACCCAGCGCGCGACCCGCGCCGCGGGCGCGTCGGAACGTACGTCGAAGGAAACGTCCGGGAGGGCAGTGACGTCGAACTCGAAGATCGATGCGCGGCCGCGGGCTTCGTCATCCCGCAGCCGGACCTGGGCAAAGCGGCCGAGGCCGGCGAAGAGCTCGTCCACAGTGAGAAAAAGATCGTCCGGAGGCAGGATCGGGCGTTCTGAATCCCAACGGAGATTCTCGTAGCGCTCCGCGATCTCGTCGCGGAACAGCCGCGCGTCACCACCCGCATCGCCGCAGAGTACGGCGCAGCACTTTTCCGGCAGGTAGTCGGTCAGGGCCGAGAGGCGGCTGAAAAACAGCGGCAAGTAATACTCCACGCCTGGGGGCACGCTGCCCGCCCCGACGTCCTGGTAAACGGGGCAGCGTCGGGCGTCGACGTCGAAGCGTGTGTGCCACCGATCCTTGAAGGCGCGGATCGCATCCTTGTCGAGCGGGAACTCCTTCGCCGGCAGCAGCCGGATAGAATCGACGGAGTCGACGGTGCGCTGCGATTCGGGATCGAACGTACGCAGCGTATCGATCTCGTCGTCGAACAGATCGATACGATAGGGGGATGCCGACCCCATCGGGAAAATGTCCATGAGCGCGCCGCGTACCGCGTATTCGCCGTGCTCCAGCACCGTATCGACGCGGCGGTAGCCTGCCGCTTCGAGCGTCTCGCGCTGGCGTTCGATGTCGAAGCGCGCGCCGGTGTCGAGAACGAGGGACCGGCCGGCGAGCCAATCGGCTGGCGGCACGCGGTGCATCAGGGTCGTGATCGGCACGACGAGCACAGCGCGAGTCAGGTCCGGCAGGCGCTGCAGCGTCTCGATTCTTTGCGAGATGATGTCCTGGTGTGGCGAGAAGCTGTCGTAGGCGAGTGTTTCCCAGTCGGGAAAATGCAAGACCTCCGGATCGCCCTCGGCGCCCAGGAAAAAGGCGATTTCCGCTTCAAGGCGTGCTGCCGAGCGCGTGTCGCGGGCGACGACGAGGAGGACGCTGTCGTGCGTGCGGGCGGCCTGGGCAAGGGCAAGGGCATCTGCGCCGGGGCCGAGATCGGTCCAGGTGATGCGATCATCGGCCGTGTACGGCAGCGGTGGAGCAAAGGGCGTGGCGGAGGAACTCATGGTGGGGTTGTCGACTACCGTGCAGCGAGGGGGATGGCTATGGTCGGGGGCATGAATCGCGCGCGACGTCTCGAAACCGAGCGCGCGCGGGGAAACGGTTCAGGCGCCGGCGAGGATTGTACCTGCCGCGCGTGCCGCCGCGTCGACCGATGATCCGTTCGATGGTGCTTCTTGCCGCGCTCTGCCTGGCGTTCACGCTTGGGTGGTGGGCTCGGGGTGCGATGACCGCCGCGCCCGCTAACGCGCTGGGCGCGACGCCCGTTTCGGCCCCTGTCATCGCGCCGGAGCTTGTTTCAGAGCCGCGCCTTGCGCGCTTCGAAGCGGCGCTCAGCGCGCAGGATCACGATAGGGCCCTGCGTATCTACGAAGGCATCGCAGATGCCGGACGAGAACCGGCGCTCACGGCTCAGCTCCGCGCTCGAATCTTCGAGCCGGTTCGGGCGCTCCGCAGCGACGCGGCTGCGCTCGCCACCGCGATAGATTTTCTCGAGGCGTTCGCCTGGCTCTATCCGCGAGATGAGGCGGCGCTCACCGCGCTCGCTCAAGCGCAGGAGCGCACGGGGCGCTTGCGTGAGGCGCTTGATACCTGGTGGCGTCTTGCGGATGCAGCGGGGGGCGGCCCAGGTCGCGCGCGCGCCTTGCAGCGCGCCCGGCTGCTTGTAGACGGCCTCACCGACGGTGCGCGGACCCGCGGTGACGAAACGGCCGTGGTCGCGATCCTGCGCGACGCGCTGCAGCACGATGCACAGGCCTGGGGCCTGTTTGTGCAGCTTGCGTCAGCGCTCGACGATGCGGGCGACCACCGAGGGGCGCTCGACGCGCTTGACGAGATTCCACCGGGCGTGTTGGACGATGCGCGGCTGGAACGGATGCGCGCGCGCATCGATGAGTCCGCGCGGCTGGCAGCAGCCTTTCCGGAAGGTTTGCCCCTGCAGCGACGGGGGGAACACTTCATTGTCGAAGTCGGCCTCGATGACGGCGGCACGCTGGATCTGTTGCTGGACACGGGGGCGACGCTGACGGTCTTACGGCCGGCCGCCGTCGGACGCGTTCCGGGCGGGCGCTCGGCGGGGCGTTCGATCCGCCTCGGAACCGCAGGTGGTGTCGTCAGCGCTCCGCTCTACAGCGTCGACGCGCTTTACCTCGGGCCGCTTCGAATCGCGGACGCCCGCATCGCGGTTATGGCCCTTGACGGGATGGACGATATAGACGGTCTGCTCGGCATGGACCAGCTCTCTCGCTTCGATTATCGGATAGACCCCGCCCGCGAACGCCTTCTGCTTGCGCACAAGAGAGAATGAGGCCGCTGGCGCACGCCGCCGGTGGACGTTATGTTCAGGGTGCGGCCAGCGTGGAGGGAACGCAGGATCGCAGAGCGGATGGCGCTTCCGGTTGAGGGACCGGGCGCCGTCATGCCCAAAAAGCGCGTATCGCGTTGGGGAACGCCGATGCGCCGCCGAGCGTGATTGACCACCAGATGCTCCGTTCAGCGGAGTGCTGCCCTCGGGATGGTCGGCGCGCAGGGGGGAGTCACAACGGCCATGAAGCCGACCGATATCCACGATCCGGAGTACTTCCACAAGGTCGTCGATTGCCAGTGGGCGTGTCCAGCGCACACGCCGGTACCCGACTACATCCGCCTCATCGCTGAAGAGCGCTACACCGAGGCGTACATGGTGAACTGGGACTCGAACGTATTCCCGGGAATCCTCGGGCGTACCTGTGACCGTCCCTGCGAACCTGCCTGCCGGCGCGTGCGCACGGAGGAAAAGCCCGTGGCGATCTGTCGCCTCAAGCGGGTGGCCGCCGACAACAAGGGCGATATCGCGTCCTACCTGCCCAAGGTTCCTGTCGAGAAGAATGGCCGCAAGGTCGCGCTCATCGGCGGCGGTCCTGCCTCGCTTGCCGTGGCACGGGATCTTGCACCGCTCGGCTACGAGCTCCACCTCTACGAGCGCGACGCGAAGGCGGGCGGCATGATGCGCTCGCAGATACCCGCTTTTCGCCTGCCCGAGGAAGTTCTGGACGAGGAGGTTGATCTCGTTCTTGACATGGATGTGCATCGCCACTTCGGCCAGGACATCACCTCCATGCGCGCGATGCTCGACCATCAGATCGATGGGCAGAACTTCGACGCGATCTTTGTCGGCACCGGCGCTCCCAAGGGGCGCGATCTCGAGCTGCCGGGCCGGGAGGACGCGGAACCCTTCATTCACATCGGTATCGACTGGCTCGCTTCCGTAGCCTTCGGCCACATCGGCTCTATTTCCGGCAAGGTCGTCGTCCTTGGCGGCGGCAACACCGCCATGGACTGCTGCCGAACCGCCGCGCGCCTCGGCGCCGAATCCGTGAAGGTCATCGTCCGCTCCGCTTTCGAGGTCATGAAGGCTTCGGAGTGGGAAAAAGAAGAGGCGATGGACGAGGGCATCCCGATCATCAACAACCGTCCGCCGAAGCAGTTCGTCGTCGAGGACGGCAAGTTGAAGGGCATCTGGTTCGAATCCGTGACGCCTGTGCGTCAGCAAGATGGGCGCTACAAATACGAGGCGAACGACGAGCCGGACGAGTTCGTTGAATGCGATCACGTGCTCATGGCCATTGGCCAGGACAATCATTGCCCCTGGATCGAGCGCGACGTCGGCATCGATTTCGATCGCTGGGACTGCCCGGTCCTCGACCCGGATACGCTGCAGTCCTCGAACCCCAAGGTGTTCTTCGGCGGAGACGCAGCCTTCGGGCCCGAAAACATCATCTGGGCCTCGGCGCACGCGCACAAGGCTGCGATCTCGATCCATCTCTTCTGCGAGGGCAAGGATCTGAAGGCCGATCGTCCGCCCGCGCACGTGAACCTCGTTTCGCAGAAGATGGGCATGCACGAGTGGAGCTACGACTCGGAGCACGACCCCGCCAAGCGCCACAACGTTCCCCACGTCCCGCTCGACAAGGCGCTGGACGACATCAAGATCGAGGTCGAACTCGGCTTCGACCAGCGTCTCGGATTCAAGGAAGCGCAGCGCTGTCTGAACTGCGACGTGCAGACCGTTTTCGAGACGAGCCTGTGCATCGAGTGCGACGCCTGCGTGGACATCTGCCCGATGGACTGCATCACGTTCACGGAGAACGCGGAGGAGGGCGCCCTGCGCGCAAACCTTCGCGCCCCAGCCGACAACACGGCGCAGGACCTCTACGTGTCCGATTCGCTCGCTGATACGGGACGGGTCATGGTCAAGGATGAAGATGTGTGCCTGCACTGCGGCCTGTGCGCCGAGCGCTGCCCGACCGGCGCCTGGGACATGCAGAAGGCGATGATCCATACGCCGCAAGTGAAGGAGCTGATCGCATGAACGTGATCGAGCAGTCTCCCGAGCAACTGCAGGGCCTGCGCGTCAATGACTTCGTGATCAAGTTCGCGAACGTCAACGGCTCCGGCTCGGCCTCCGCCAACGGCATGTTCGCGAAGGCGCTCTTCCGCATGGGCATCCCGACCGCGCCGCGGAACATCTTCCCATCGAACATTCAGGGCTTGCCGACCTGGTTCGAGATCCGGGTCAGTGAAGCCGGCCATCTTGGCCGCCGTGATGGCGTCGATCTCTTCGTTGCCATGAATGCAGAAACCTACGCGCGGGACGTCGCCGAAGTCGTTCCGGGTGGCTGGTTGCTGTACGACGCTTCGCGCCCGAAGCCGCGCGAATTCGACCGCGACGACATTCATTACCTGGGCATACCGATCTCGGCGCTGATCCAGCCCGTTTACGCCGATCCGAAGCAGCGGCAGTTGTTCAAGAACATCGTCTATGTCGGTGCGCTGTCCGCCTTTCTGGGCATGGACTTCGACGTTCTGACGGACATGGTCGCCGATCAGTACAAAGGCAAGGAAAAACTGATCGGTCCGAACGTGCAGGCGCTCGAGCTGGGCCGGAATTTCGCACTCGAGCATTTCGAATGCCCGCTCGATCTTCGCGTGCGCAAGGCGGATGCGGTGGGCGAGCGCATCATGGTCGATGGCAACACGGCCTGTGCGCTCGGCTTCATCTGGGGCGGGGCCACGGTATGCGCGTGGTATCCGATCACGCCGAGTACTTCGGTTGCAGAGGCCTTCGAGAAGCACGCCGGCAAACTGCGCCGTGACCCGGACAGTGGCCAGCACCGGTTCGCGATCATGCAGGCCGAGGATGAGCTGTCCGCGATCGGAATGGTCATTGGCGCCGGCTGGAACGGCGCCCGTTCCTTTACCGCGACCTCCGGCCCCGGCGTCTCGCTGATGCAGGAGTTTCTGGGGCTGGCGTACTTCGCGGAGATTCCCGCCGTGGTTGTGGATGTGCAGCGAGCGGGACCCTCCACCGGCATGCCGACGCGCACGCAGCAGTCGGATCTGCTGTCCGCCGCGTATGCCTCGCACGGCGATACGCGGCACGTGATGCTCTTTCCATCGACGCCCAAGGAGTGCTTCGACTTCAGCGCCGATGCGCTCGATCTTGCCGAGCGCTTGCAGACGCCGATCATGCTCATGACGGATCTCGATCTCGGCATGAACGACCATCTCTCGGAACCCTTCGAGTGGGACGAGGCGAGGCGCTTCGACCGCGGCAAGGTGCTCGATGCCGAGAGCCTGGAGGCGGCTGCCGACTGGGGGCGCTATCTAGACGTCGACGGAGATGGCATCGGTGTGCGGACACTTCCAGGCACCCACCCCGAAAAGGGTTCCTTCTTTACGCGCGGAACATCGCGTGACGAGTATGCGAAGTACACGGAAGATGGCGCCGTCTACGTTCGCAACATGGATCGTCTGCTGAAGAAATGGCAGACCGCGTCAACGCTGGTGCCGAAGGCGGAGATCGTCGAGGGACCGAAGCCGCGTCCTTACGGGCTTATCTTCTACGGCACGACTGCGGTGCCGATGGCCGAGGCTGCAGCACAGTTGCGCAAGGCCGGTATCGAGGCGGACAGCATGCGCGTGCGCGCGTTCCCCTTCGGCGACGAGGTTGATGCCTTCATCGCGCGCCATGAGACGGTGTTCATCGTCGAGCAGAATCGGGACGGGCAGTTGCGGCAGCTGCTCATCGCCGAACTCGAGGCGAATCCAGCGCAGCTGGTGCCGATCCTCAACTACGACGGCATGCCGATCACGGCCAGCTACGTTGCCGATGAGATCGGCGGCTGGTTCGAACGCGCATCCGGTGCGCAGCAATCGGAGGGCGGACAATGACCTTCGTCGCCAAGCCAAGGGCCCACCATCCGAAGCTGCCGCTGAATGATCTCGGCCTCACGCGGCGGGATTACGAGGGCTCGGTGTCGACGCTCTGCGCCGGCTGCGGCCATGACTCGGTTTCCGCGGCCATCGTGCAGGCAGCGCATGAGCTCTCGGTGCCGGCCCACCGGGTAGCAAAACTTTCCGGGATCGGTTGCTCGTCCAAGACGCCGACATACTTTCTCGGCCGTTCGCACGGATTCAACTCGGTGCACGGGCGCATGCCATCGGTGGTCACTGGCGCGAACCTGGCCAATCGCGATCTGTACTACGTCGGCGTGTCCGGAGACGGTGATTCCGCATCCATCGGTCTCGGACAGTTCGCGCACATCGCCCGGCGCCGGATCGACATGACGTACATTGTCGACAACAACGGGACCTATGGCCTGACCAAAGGGCAGTTCTCGGCCACGAACGACAAGGGTTCGACGAGCAAGAAGGGCGTGCCGAATCTCTATGCGCCGATTGATCTGTGCATGATGGCGATGCAGATCGGCGCCACCTTTGTTGCCCGAAGCTTCTCCGGAGACAAGGATCAGCTCGTGCCGCTGATCAAGGCGGCTTTCGAGCATCGCGGCTTTGCGTTCTTGGACGTCATTTCCCCGTGCGTTGCCTTCAATAATCACGAAGGATCAACAAAGAGCTACAGCTACGTGCGCTCGCACACGGAGGAGGTGTCTGCGGCGGATCTGATAGCGGTGCAGGACGAAACCACGCTGGAGCAGGCCCCTGGAACGAGCAAGGACGTGTCCATGCCGGACGGTAGTGTCCTCCGTCTGCACAAGCTTGCGAGGGACTTCGATCCAACCGACCGAACGGCAGCGATGGCGGCGATCCTCCGGCGTGAGGCTGAGGGCGAGATCGCGACGGGTCTGCTGTACGTCGACGAAGATCCGGTCGATTGCCACGCGATCCTTGGCACCGCAGACGTGCCGCTGAACGCGATGGACGAGCAGATGCTCGTACCAAGCCCCGATCAGCTCGCGGCCGTTAACGCCGGCTTTCGCTGATCCCGGTCGCTGCGCGCCGGCACCCGTGGATCGGGACCGCTGCGCGGTGAAGCGGGGTGCGCGGGCGCGCCCGTAAGCTTGTCCCGGTGGCGGGGTCCCGGTGGCGGGGTCCCCGTGCACAGCCCATAATACGGCCAGCTGTTCCCGAGCGGACGGGAGAGACGTCGGCGCGTATCTCGTACGCCCATCGACGGCGTCCTGCTCGCGGACTGATCACTCCTTAAGCACGGACGGACACCAGCGTGGCCCTACCCAGCCTCGAAGACTATTTCCCCGATTGGAAAGCCCGCGAAGAACTTGCTGAAAAGATGATTCCCATCATCGGCAAGCTCTATCGCAAGAACGTTGTGACCTACTGCTACGGCCGCGCGCTGTACAACCAGAGCGTCACGCGCCTCATGAAGACCTATCGCTACGTTCGCCAGGTCGCGCAGAACGAACTCTCGGAGTTCGAGGCCTATCCGATTCTCGAGGCGATGGAGGCGCTCGATCTCGGGCCGTCACATATTGATGTTGGCAAGCTTGCGACCAAGTACATGAGCGAGATCGCCCGGGGCGAGGGGGTTACCCCCCGGGCCTTCGTTGAGCGGGAGTGCGCAGACGTGATCGGCCGTCACGTGCCGCCGCTCGAACGGCCACAGGACGTCGTTCTGTACGGTTTCGGCCGGATCGGGCGTCTGCTTGCACGCTTGCTCGTCGAGAAAACAGGGAGCGGTCAGCAGCTGCGCTTGCGCGCCATCGTCGTTCGTCCTTCGGGTAAAAAGGATGATCTGCAGAAGCGGGCCTCGCTGCTGCGGCGGGATTCCGTCCACGGCGCCTTCGGCGGCACGATCCGCGTCGACGAGGAAAACCAGGCGATCATCGCGAACGGCAACGTCATCCGGGTGATCTATGCATCCGATCCCGCGACGGTCGACTACCCGGCGTACGGTATCGATAACGCGATCATCATCGACAACACCGGCGCCTGGCGCGACAAAGCGGGACTCTCGCGCCATCTCGAGGCACGAGGCGCCTCGCGCGTCGTGCTCACCGCGCCCGGGAAAACCGGGGTGAAGAACATCGTCGCAGGCATCAATCAGGGCGAACTCACACCAGACGACCGGGTCATTGCTGCGGCCTCCTGCACCACGAATGCGATCGTGCCGGTGCTCAAGGTCATGAATGATGAGTTCGGCATCGGCCACGGTCACTTAGAGACCGTGCACGCGTACACGAACGATCAGAACCTCATCGACAATTTCCACGACAAGAATCGCCGCGGACGCGCAGCGCCGCTGAACATGGTGATTACCGAGACCGGGGCCTCGTCAGCGGTGGTGAAGCTGTTGCCAGAGATGGAGGGCAAGCTCACGGGGAACGCGATCCGTGTGCCAACGCCCAACGTATCGATGGCCATCTGCAATCTGACGCTCGAGAAGGAGACGACCGTCACTGAGGTGAATGACTACCTCCGTCACGTGTCTCTGCATTCCTCCTTGCAGCGGCAGATCGACTTCACGAGTTCACCGGAGGTCGTGAGCTCGGACTTTGTCGGCAACCGGCACGCGCTGATCGTCGACGGCGAAGCGACGATCGTCGATGCCAATCGCTGCGTGCTCTATTGCTGGTATGACAATGAATTCGGCTATAGCTGCCAGGTCGTGCGGATCGTTCAGAAGCTGGCGAACATCAGCTATCCGCTCATCCCAGCCGAAGTGGCCGACACCGGCTTCGGCTGACACGTAAACGGCGGATTTCGCAGCGATTCGCTAGCCAACGCGAATCCGCCTCACGTATACTTCCGCCGGCTTCCAGAGGGGGGCGCGCTGTTCGGATCCGGCAGGGGAGAGGGCCCCCGCCGGGTGCATCCGATAGTGGTGACCAAATGACGAGACGCGGGCGATCCTGATTCGGGAGGCGGCCTTGCGTCGCGATCAAACCCCCGCGAATGCCCGAGTGCAGTTGCTCATCAGCCGTGCGCCCCCTGGCGCTGGCTGCGCTGCTGCACATGCGGCGGTCGACGGGTCGTACGATCCGGACGAGCTCGCCATCAGCGGCATCGGCGGCGCCCCGTGGGCCACGCCGAGCCAGCCACGATTCAACGAGGGTGCGTTCGTAGCAACATGATCAAGATCAAGCGCGGTCTCGACCTTCCGCTCGCGGGACAACCGCAGCAGGTCATCGAGGACGCCCGGCCCGTTCGCCAGGTGGCTCTTCTCGGCCCGAACTACGTCGGCATGAAGCCGACCATGCACATCGCCGAAGGCGATAGCGTCCGTCTCGGGCAACTCCTGTTCGACGATAAGAAGAACGAGGGCGTGCGGTTCACGGCGCCGGCGGCAGGGACGATCAGTGCCATCCACCGCGGTGCGAAGCGCGCGCTTCAGGCCGTCGTCATCGACGTGGATGACGCAGCGGGCGAGGCAGAAGCATTCGATACGATTGCGCATGAAGACGTTGCCGGCGCCGCGCCCGAGCGCGTTGAGGCGTTGCTGGCGGCGACGGGGCTGTGGACTGCACTGCGCACACGCCCTCACGGCCGCATACCCGCGCTCGGAACGCGGCCGCACAGCATTTTCGTCACGGCGATCGATACGGCTCCCCTCGCGGGTGATCCTGCGGTGGTGATTGCGGCTCGGGCCGAGGCCTTCGCGCACGGCCTTGACCTACTTGCTCGGATCAGTGACGGCGCGGTGCACCTGTGCGTCGGCGTGGACGGCGCAGACATCCCCGCCGGTAGCGACGCGCGTATCAAGCGGACGATCTTCGACGGTCCGCATCCGGCCGGGCTTGCGGGTACGCACATTCATTTCCTTGATCCCGTCGGCCCCGGCAAGACCGTCTGGACAATCGGTTATCAAGACGTCATTGCCATCGGCGAAACAGCCACGTCGGGGCGTTTGTTCACCGACCGCGTGGTTGCGCTGGGTGGACCGCCGGTGTCTCGGCCCCGTCTTCTGCGAACGCGCCTAGGTGCGTCCGTGGATGAGCTTCTGGCAGGTGAGACCGAGGATGAGGACCTGCGCCAGATCTCCGGCTCGGCCCTTTCTGGCACCACCGCCCGCGGGGCACTGGCGTTTCTCGGCCGCTACGACCAGCAGATTACGGTGCTCGCTGAAGACCGCGAACGGGAGATGCTTCATTACCTGCGGCCGGGGCGCGAAAAGTTCTCCGTGCTTCCGGTGTTCGCCTCTCGCCTCTTCGGCCGCAGGGCATTCCCGCTGACGACGTCAGCGAATGGCTCTGCGCGCGCGATGGTGCCGATCGGTACCTTCGAGTCCGTGGTGCCGATGGACATGCTGCCAACGCAGCTTCTGCGCGCGCTGCTTGTGGGCGATCTGGACACGGCGATTGCGCTCGGGTGTCTAGAGCTCGACGAGGACGACGTCGCCCTGTGCACCTTCGCGTGCCCGGGCAAATACGAATACGGGCCTGTGCTGCGATCCACGCTTGATCGCATCTGGAAGGAGGGCTGAGGCATGGGTCTTCGAGCCACACTCGACAAGCTCGAGCCGGAGTTCGAAAAGGGTGGGCGCTATGAGCACTTTGCGGCGCTCTACGAGGCCGTGGATACCGCGCTCTACAAACCGGCGCGCGTCACCGGGGGCGGGTCCCACGTTCGCGACGGCCTCGATCTGAAGCGCATCATGATCACGGTCTGGGCGTGCACCTTCCCCGCAATGTTCGCGGGCATGTTCTTCATCGGCAAGAATGCAAATGAAGCCATGGCGGCGTACGGCGCGATCGGTATGGAGGGCTGGCGCGGCGCCGTTGTCGGACTGCTGGCAGGGCACGATCCGACAAGTACTTGGGACAATCTGATCCTGGGTGCCACGTATTTCGTCCCGGTCTACCTCACGGTGTTCATCGTCGGCGGCTTCTGGGAGGTGATGTTCGCGCAGAAGCGCGGGCATGAGGTGAACGAGGGTTTCTTCGTCACATCGGTACTGTTTTCCCTGACCCTGCCGCCGACCATTCCGCTGTGGCAGGCGGCGCTCGGAATCACCTTCGGCGTGGTCATCGCCAAAGAGGTCTTTGGTGGAACGGGCAAGAACTTCCTGAATCCCGCGCTCACTGGACGCGCGTTCCTGTATTTCGCCTATCCGGCTCAGCTCTCAGGTGACGCCGTATGGAACGCTTTCAGCCCGGCGTCGTCCGCCGGTAGCGCAGTCGTCGATCCGGCGTGGGCCGATCGGGTGGATGCGATTACCGGAGCCACCCCGCTCGGTCGTGCCGCGATCGGCGAGGACTACGGCATCACCTGGATGGATGCATTTCTCGGCAATATGCAGGGCTCCATGGGCGAGGTCTCTACGCTCGCCATTCTCATTGGCGGGGCGGCGCTCCTGTTCATGCGGCTCGCCAGCTGGCGCATCATGCTTGGCGTGATCGTCGGAGGCTTCGTAACCGCGACGCTGTTCAACACCATCGGCTCCACGAGCAATCCGATGTTTGCGATGCCGTTCCACTGGCACTTCGTCGTCGGCGGTTTTGCGTTCGGCATGGTGTTCATGGCGACCGATCCAGTTTCCGCCGCGATGACGGACACTGGAAGGTTCTGGTACGGCGTGCTCATCGGGTTCATGTGCATGCTGATTCGCGTCATCAACCCCGCATTCCCAGAGGGCATGATGCTGGCCATCCTGTTCGGCAACTTGTTTGCGCCGCTCATCGACAACGCGGTGGTGCAGGCGAACATCAAGCGGAGGATGGCGCGCAATGTCGCAGTCTAGGGACTCGATTCAGAACATCCTGCTAATCGCCGTTTCAGTGTGTCTGGTCTGCTCGATCCTCGTGTCGGGCGCAGCCGTTGCGCTGAAACCGGCCCAGGTTGCGAATGAAGAACTCAATCGCAAACAGAATGTGCTCGTTGCGGCGGGCCTGCTCGAGCAGGGCCGCGCCCAGGATGCAGCCGGACGCGGCATTGAAGAGATCTTCGCGGACTTCGAAATCCGCGTGGTGGATCTCCGCACGGGCGAGTACGCCGACGGCGTGGACGCAGCGGCTTTCGATCAGCTGCGGTCGGCCCGAGATCCGGACCAGTCGCGTGCGCTGTCAGCCGATGAGGACATCGCGACGCTGAAGCGGCTCGAGCAGTACGGCGTGGTCTACCTCAAGCGCGACGCTGCGGGGGCGGTCGAAACGGCTGTCATCCCGATCCGCGGGTACGGCCTTTGGGGCACGCTGTTCGGGTTCCTGGCGCTCGACGGCGACTTCGAGACCGTCGAGGGCATCGGTTTCTACCAGCACAAGGAAACGCCGGGGCTGGGCGGCGAGGTCGAAAATCCGGCCTGGCAGGCGCTCTGGCCCGGCAAGACCGTCTATGCCGACGGCGCGCCGGCGATCGAACTGGTGAAGAGTCTTGCGCCGGCAGACGATCCCGCGCGGATGCATCAGGTCGATGCCCTATCGGGTGCGACCATGACCAGCCGCGGCGTCGAGAATCTGGTGAATTTCTGGGTCGGCGATCTCGGTTACGGCCCCTATCTGAAGAGCATGCGCGGGGGGAGTGCCTGAGCCATGTCCACGGCCAAGGAAGTCCTGTTCAACCCGGTACTGGAAAACAACCCCATCGCCCTTCAGGTGCTGGGGATCTGCTCCGCGCTCGCAGTCACGGTCAGCATGACGAACACGCTGGTCATGTGTCTGGCCGTGGTGTTCGTTACCGGTTTCTCGAGCCTGTTCGTGTCGATGCTCCGCAATCGAATTCCGTCCAGTATCCGGATCATCGTGCAGATGACGATCATCGCTTCGCTGGTCATTGTCGTGGATCAGGTCATGAAGGCTTACGCCTACGAGGTCGCGCAGCGGCTGACGGTGTTCGTGGGCTTGATCATCACCAACTGCATTGTTCTTGGCCGTGCTGAAGGCTTCGCGATGCAGAACCCTCCGTGGTTGTCCTTCCTTGACGGCATCGGCAACGGGCTCGGCTACTCAGCGCTGCTGATCGTTGTCGCGTTGATCCGGGAGCCGCTGGGAACCGGCAACCTTGCGGGCATTGAACTGTTTCCGACCGTCGCCAACGGCGGCTGGTACGTGCCGAACGGCCTGATGCTGTTGGCGCCTTCCGCCTTCGTGATCATCGGCCTTCTGATCTGGGCGCTACGCGCCTGGAAGACAGAGCAGGTTGAAGAGGCCGAGTACGAGATCGCCGACAACATCCAGTACAAGGAAGCGCTGTGATGGAGGCGTACCTCTCGCTGTTTCTGCGGGCCGTGTTCGTTGACAACATGGCGCTCACGTTCTTCCTCGGCATGTGCACCTTCATTGCAATCTCCAAGAAGGTTTCGACTGCTTTCGGTCTCGGCGTGGCCGTGGTTGTGGTGCTCGGCATCACCGTGCCGGTGAACAACCTCATCTATCAGAATCTGTTGCGTGAGGGCGCGCTGGCCTGGGCCGGCTATCCGGATGTTGATCTGTCGTTCCTGGGCTATCTGTCCTACATCGGCGTGATCGCAGCGCTGGTGCAGATCCTGGAGATGTTTCTCGACAAGTACGTACCCGCGCTCTACTCGGCACTCGGGGTCTTTCTGCCGCTCATTACGGTGAACTGCGCGATCCTTGCGGCTTCGCTCTTCATGGTCGAGCGGGACTACACTTTCAGCGAGTCCGTCGTGTTCGGACTCGGTGCCGGGGTGGGCTGGGCCCTGGCGATCGTCGCCCTTGCTGGCGTGCGCGAGAAGCTCAAGTATTCGGATGTGCCCGAGGGTCTGCGCGGCCTCGGCATTACGTTCATCAGCATTGGTCTGATCTCGCTTTGCTTCATGTCGTTCGGCGGCATTGATCTCTGAGGCAGGGCGAGGTCCGCATGGACGGGCATCAGTAACGGGCAATTGACGGATTCGGTCACGGCGGCCGCGTCCAAACGGAGCAGAAATGGATACGCAGATCGTTCTCGGCGTGGTCATGTTCACGGGCACCGTACTCGCGCTCGTCGCGGTGATTCTCGCAGCGCGTTCTCGCCTCGTGAGCACCGGTGACGTCAGCATCGAGATCAACGGTGATCCCGAAAAGGCAGTGCACGTGCCGGCTGGTGGCAAGCTCCTGAACGCGCTGGCCGAGCAGGGCATCTTCCTGTCTTCAGCCTGCGGCGGCGGTGGTTCCTGCGGCCAGTGTCGATGCCAGGTGTCGGACGGCGGTGGCTCCATGCTGTCGACCGAGGAAGGACACTTCACGCGCTCGGAGCGTCGGGAAGACTGGCGTCTGTCCTGCCAGGTGCCGGTGAAGCAGGACATGAAAGTCCGCGTGCCCGAGGATGCGTTCGGCGTCCAGCGTTGGGAGTGCACGGTCGAGTCGAATCACAACGTCGCAACGTTCATCAAGGAGCTCGTGCTGAAGCTGCCGGAGGGTGCGAACGTTGATTTCCGCGCTGGCGGTTTCGTTCAGCTCGAGATTCCGCCCTACGAAATGGCCTACCAGACCATCGACGTGGAGGACGAATTCCGCGAGGACTGGGACCGCTTCAATGTCTGGCAGCACATTTCAAAGGTGTCGGAGCCGACGGTCCGCGCCTACTCGATGGCGAACTACCCGGAAGAGAAGGGTGTTCTGAAGTTCAACATTCGCGTTGCGTCGCCGCCCCCGGGGCAGGACGTCCCTGCGGGCAAGATGTCGTCGTACATCTTCAATCTGAAGCCGGGCGATAAGGTGACCGTGTTCGGACCCTACGGCGACTTCTTCGTGAAGCCGACGAAGGCGGAGAAGATCTGGATTGGCGGCGGTGCCGGCATGGCGCCGCTGCGCAGTCAGATGTTCGATGAGCTCAAGCGCCTGAAGAAGGACGACGTGAAGATGTCGTTCTGGTACGGAGCCCGTTCGCTCAAGGAGATGTTCTACACCGAAGACTTTGATTCGCTGTCTTCGCAGTTCGACAACTTCGACTGGCACGTGGCGCTTTCGGATCCGCTGCCGGAAGACAACTGGGACGGCCTGACCGGCTTCATCCACCAGGTTGTCTTCGAGAAGTACTTGAAGGAGCACCCTGCGCCGGAAGACTGCGAATACTATCTCTGCGGCCCGCCGCCCATGGTCGCAGCCGTGCTGAAGATGCTGGATGACCTGGGCGTCGAGCCCGAGAATATCCTGCTGGACGACTTCGGCGGCTGAGTCCGCTCTTGCACCGCACTCGGCGTTCCCGTCCTCCTCCGAGGAGGCGTCTACCTCAGTAGGCTGGGGGACGGCGCCTCGATTGCGGCGCAAAGTCGTCACGGCGCCCGGGCGCCGAGGAGAAGAAAATTCAGGCTCGAAGGCCGCGCTTTGCGCGGCCTTTTTCGTTGTGGGGCGTGTGATGATGAGACGGATAGAGCTGTTGACGGTGTTGGTATCGGACTACGACGCTGGGATCGAATTCTTCCGCTCGGTGCTGGATTTCGAGTTGCTCGAGGTCACGGCGCTCACGGAGACGAAGCGCTGGGTGCGCGTCGCGCCAAGTGGCGCGGACACGGGTCTGCTCCTCGCAGTGGCGGATACGGAAGCACAGCAGGTGCACATCGGGATCAGACAGTTGGTCGGGTCATGGGTTTCGTCGAGACCGCCGACTTTGCTGCGGACCACGCCCGTTTTTCGGCGCGGGGCCTGAGATTCACGGAAGCGCCCCGGCATGAGCCCCACGGGACCGATGCGGTGTTCAGCGATCCCTTTGGCAATACCTGGGATCTGATCGAGTACGCCTGAGCGCCCGAATCGGGTCAGGCGCCGGGCAGCAAGCAAAAGCGATTGCCTTCGGGATCGCACGGGACCGTGTGGTCCCTTTGTTCCGTGAGTACGCGGGCCCCGAGTGCGCACAGGCGCTCGCATTCGGGGCGCGCAGATCCAGCGCCAGTGAGTTGGATCTCCTCGGCGTAGATGCCAATCGCGATGGCATTGGCCTAGCTTTCGAGCTCGTCCTCGACGACGGAGGCGACATTGGATTCGTCGTAGCACTTGGGCGGTTGGAGGCCCCGGCATAGACGCCAGCGCAGTAGCTAAGTTCCTGGTATACAACGCTCGCTGCATGATATCCGCGTAGAGGCTACGAACGCCGCGGGCGTTCTAGGAGGTGTTCTGCGGGTAGACGCCCAGACTCTAAGCATTGCCTCAGTAGAAGTCGGGTGCGGATTCGGCGTTGGCGTCGCTGGCAATAGCACGTAGTCCCACGTCCTATAGCTTTGAGAACTATTCGGAAGCGGCAACCCTTAGGTTGGACAGGGTTGCGTCGGTTGGCCCGGCTGCTGAGGGTGACTCACTATGCTGAACGAAGCCTTGTACATCGTGTCACTGACGCTCGCACTTACCTCATTCGGGGCGTTTGGCTTCGCGTTCGTTAAAGGCAGCAAAATTAGGAGCCAGCTGCGCCGACAGGGCCACCGTTTCACGCGCGTGCTCCCGCTGTCTTTTCTCAACCTCCCAGACGATGACGCACAACTGGCTCGGGACTATCGAATGGCTGTGCGGGCGAAGCAGCTAGGCGTGACTTCAACGCTGGCTCTCGTCTTCATCTTCGCGGCGATCGTCATTGCGAGCATGAACACGTATGTGGTGACGAAAACGCCCTAATGAAGGCGGGGCGCGACTCTCCTGAACTCCCTTGCGCCTGAGATCCGAGTAGGAGCGCGCCGCTCGAGGCGCAGGCTCGGCCTCTGACGGCCGCTGCGCGCACGGAAGCGAAAACACTGCTGAGCGGTGATGTGCGTGCGCGCGCCTTGCGTCGTGATTCGTCTGCGCGCGTTCGACGCGCTGGAAGAAGAAGGTAGGGCCCGGTCCGTCCAACGCGAAGGTCGGATCGGTGTCCGGAGTGAGACCGAGGGCTTCGAGGCGCTCGATCTCGGCGGCCTCGTACGGGCGGATCGCGTAGTCGTCGAGCGCGCTCGCCCAGAAGCGCGCCAGGCGTGGCGGGTCCACCGCATCGACGACGATGTCGGTGAACCGCGCCATGCGTGGGGTCTCAGCGCCCCTTGAAGTCCGCCTTCCGCTTCTCCATGAAGCTAGCCATGCCTTCCCGGAAATCTTCCGTCTTGAACAGCGGCAGCAGCTGCAGGAAGACGTGATGGACGTGGTCGTTGAAGTTCTCGTTCATGCCCATGCGCATCATGCGTTTGGAGGCCTGCACGGCGAGCGGCGCGTTGCCGGCAATTTCCTTGGCAAGTTCGATGCTGCGCTCGAGCACGTCCGCAGCGGGAACGACGTGGGAGACCAGGCCCATTTCCAGGCACTCGTCGGCCTTCAGGGTCCGGCCGGTAAAGATGAGCTCCGCGGCCTTCGACCATCCGAGCAGGCGCGGAAGAATCCACGTGCCGCCGGATTCTGGAACGATGCCTCGAGCGGTGAAGGCCGCCGCGAGCTTCGCGTCCTCGCTCATCACGCGAATGTCGCAGCCGAGTGCCATGTCCATGCCGTAGCCGGCTGCGGAGCCGTTGAGCGCACAGATCGTCGGCGTGTCGAGGTTGTGCATGACAGTCGGCGGCGTGGCGCGAAGATCGAGGTTCGAGAAACCTCCGGACGAGGAACCAACCTTTCCGCTGCGCAGATCTAGGCCCGCGCAGAAGAATCGGCCGGTGCCGACGAGCACGATGCAGCGCACGTCCTCGTCGCGATCGGCTTTGAGCATGAGGTCCGTTATGGCGTCGAGCATCACGCCGGAAATCGTGTTCTGGAACTGCTCGCGATTCAGGGTGATCGTCGCAACGTGATCGGCGACGGAGTAGAGGACCTCGTCCTCGTTCTCGGCCGCATGTGCCAATTCTGCCATCGGTGTCTCCTCCTTCGATGTGCGGCGTCCGCTGTTTCTCGTCATCTGCCCGCAGGGGCGGGCATCTTCTCTTCGCTGATGCGATAGCCGGCGGCTTCGGGAATCTTCAGCCAGACGCCGTCTTCGCGTTTCTCAGTCCACGGTAGCACCGTGACGATCTCCCGCGCCTGCGCCTGCGCGATGGCGGCTGCGACGCTGTCTGCCTCGCCGAGCATTTCGACGTTACGCAGGGTGGGGAAGATCACGGTGCGGGTTCCGGCCTCGGCGTCGGCGGCGGCCTGCCGGGCAGTGATCCAGACCGAATCGACCGATTCATAGCCGTCGTGCTGCAGCACCTGATCGGCCGGTGCTGCGGCGATGTAGAAGTGGGTGTCGAACCGCTTTGGCATCATGGTAGGTGTGACCCAGTGTGCGAAGCGCGTGAGCTGGTCACAGGCGAGGCGCAAATGCTCGCGCTCCAGGAACGCTCTAATGCTGATCTCTCCGGCGTTCATCTTCGCCCGTTCGTGGTCGAGCGTGCGAACCCGTGCGCCGTCGATAAGGCCCTCACTTCCGACGGGGCGTGCGAGCAGCACGCCTGCCTCCTCGAAAGCCTCGCGGATCGCGCCGATCTGCACTGCGCGCTGCACCGGATCGGGATCAGCGCCGTCGCAGAGATCGATAAGTGCGGGGTCTTCGTCCATGGCCGCGACCTTGCCTCCTGGAAAAACGAGCGCGCCGGAGGCGAAATCGATCTGGTGGTGGCGGACCACCATGAAGAGTTCAAGGCCATCTTGGCCGTCGCGCAGCAGCACGATCGTGCCGCTGGGAATGGGCGTGGGCGCATCGCTCAAGTGTTTGCTCTCCCCGGTTGCCGCGCGTGCACCTAGCGACGGGAGGGCCTCTCTTCTTCGTGCGGGCCCCCTTCACGCGTGTGCCGCGCTATCTTTTTTCGCGTCAATCCGCGGTTCACGGTAGGGCCGCCCTTGTTGAGACGGCCACGATAGAACCGTGCGCACTGACGACCATCCGCCTTGTTGCTTACAAGGCCAGTCGGCCTTGCTATCCCCGCCTTTAGTGTACGCGAGATGACGGCTGAGGCCGTCATGGGTCGGTCTTGCGACGATCCGCCCGGACAGCTGGCATGCGGCAGCGAAGGCGTGCGCTGCGCTGGGTCCTCGAAACCCTGTTCGCGTCCATTGGATGCTCGCCGCGCAGAGGCGGCTCCCGGATCGCAGCGGGATGCGCAGCGCTCTGATGGCTGCATTGCCCGAGCTGCATGCTGCGAAGGCTTAGCTGAGGGCCACTGCCCCTCGGCGTCCGGGAAACGCAGTAGGCGCCGCGCCCAAGCATATGCTCGCGCATGCGCGTCGTCCGTGTCCCGGATCGAGGTGCCGTTGGGTCCTGCGCGCTGGGCGCGAAGTGCCCGATACGCCGGACAGCATTTCAGCTCGCGGCTTCAGCTAACGCGAACAGTCTCGTAGTGGTCGCTAAGGCCTCGCCGGGTGATGGCCCGCGGGTAGACGGTGCGCAGGTTCTGCCCTCGGCCCGATGAGTCGGTCTCACAAGACGATTTGTCGCCGCCCTGATCGGCACCCTAGACTCAAGGGTTGTCCTGGGGAGGGCATGGCATGGCGTCCAACAAATCGGATTTCGTCGTCGAAACAGAGCGCCTGCATCTCGCACCGTTCACGCAGACGGATGTCGATGCGCTTCATGCGCTCTGGACCGATCCGGATGTGCGCAGATATCTGTGGGACGACATCGTCATTCCCCGGTCAAAGGCCGAAGAGATTGTCGCGGCGAGCGAGGCCGGGTTTAGATCGCGCGGCTACGGTTTCTGGTCGCTGCATCGCCGGACGAGTCCGGAGGGTGCCCTGATCGGCTTCTGCGGCTTCCGCCCCTTCGAGGAATCGGACGTGCCGGAGCTCCTCTACGGCATCCTGCCGAGCTACTGGGGGCGTGGCTTGGTGACTGAAGCCGGCCGTGCCGCGATCCAGTTCGGCTTCGAGCGCTGCAAGATGCCTCGTATAGTCGCGGCAACGGACACACCAAATCAGTCTTCCGTGCAGGTCATGCAGCGTCTCGGCATGGTGTTCGAGTCCAGGCGTGAGCACCGTGGTCTCGATACGGTTTTCTATGCGCTTTCGCCAGAAGACTATGCTGACCATCTCGCCCTCGCTGTGCCGTCGAAATGAACGGATGCAGGCGCGCGGAGCTTTGGGCCGCAGACGATGTCACGAGTGCGGCCCATGAGTACCGCAGCGCCACGGCGGTTGCGGGCCCGTGCGAAGGTGCCTCGGCGGCCTTGGGCCTAGTGTTTGATCGCTCGCGCCGGAGCTTGTCCGAGCCATGCGCCGACTTTCGACATACCGGCCCCAAAGGCGTCGATGCGATGGTCGCTCCGCGCGCTTCTGTGTTCGAGCCCCGGCTATGACCGCGCTGGCTGTCCTCGAGGTTGTCTTTCATCTTGATGGCTGCCGGTCGCTGAAGGAACGGCGCGGCCGCCTGGGCGGACTGCGTGATCGCTTCGGGCGTAATCCGCGCCTTGCGCTGTGCGAGGCACCCGGGGACGATCCAATTCATTCGGAATGGACCTTCGTGGCGATTGCGGGCGATCGTCGGAGCGTCGATGCGCTCCTCGGTGAGGTGGAACGTGATCTCGAAGCCCGCGTGGATGCCGTTGTTGTTGATCTGCAGCGAACGCACCTATGAGCGGCTGCTTGGGCATGGCCGCGCGGTTGCAGTCGCGATCGCTTCACTCGCCCTGTGCGGATGCGGGCGGGATGATCCGGCTGCCGATCTGCTTGAGGACTATCGATCGCGCGTAGAGCGCGTGCTCGAGGCGCCGAGCCCCGTGCGTGCCTCCGCCGTTCCGGAAGCCTGGCCTCGGGCGCGGGATCGTCATCTAGACGTTCCGCCCCAGCGTATCGACCTGATTGATTTCTTGCGCCTGAACGGCTGTGGCCTGGGCGCGCTTGCCGGGATGCGTGCATCTTCCCTCGGGCGGGTGATGACCCCCCCGGAGCGCCTGCGCTATGAACTTCGCTTTACGCAGGCTGGGCAGCGCTGCCTGGACGGGCTGGAGGGCGAGGCCGATGAAGCGCTGCGTACGTTTCTCAGCGATGCCCTCGAGCTCAAGCGCGCCGCCTTCGGCGCGGTAATTTTCAACGCCACGCTCGGCAGCGATGCGCTCGCGCAGCACCACGGTCTCGATGTTCGGGCACTCGACCCAGGCGCGCTTGCCGGTGCGGGCGATGTCGCGATCGCGGCCGTGCATGAACTCGCTGTGCGTGCGGCCGGAGAGGGCGGCGGAGCGCAAGAAGACTGGCACGCGCCTTGGCAGGCGCTCGAGGCGTCGCGCTACGGGGGGCGACTACACCGCAGTCTTGTGCTGCTGGAGCGTGATCTCGGCGCCGTCGCAGAACTGATCGAGGAGGGTCGTTCGCTCTGTCCACTTGGCTCGCCCTCCGATGCGGTAAACATCCTTGCGAACGTGTTCCGGAACGTCTATGTAGCGCGCGTACAGCCCTACATGGCTGGGGTCGAATCAGGTGCGAGCCGCTTTGATGCGGCGCTTGATCGGCTGATTGCGGCACAGCGTGCCCCTGTTCCCCAGGTGCTTGAGCCGACACCGGTGCAGCGCTCACTCAATGCCATGCGCCGGGCACGAGATCGCCACACGCGTGCCTGGCAGCAGTTGCATCGAGCCTGCGGACTTGAGGTCGGCACACGGCCCGATTGAATCGTCAGGCGGAGCGCCGTCCGAGCAGGAAGATCACCAGGCTTGCCAGAAGGAAGCCCGGAACGATCTCGTAGAGATCGAACAGACCGCCGGAGCGCTCTCCCCAGATGACTACGGTCACGCCGCCCGTAACCATGCCGGCGAGCACGCCGCTAGCGCTGAGCCGCTCATAGTAGAGCGTTGCCAGCACAACGGGACCAAAGCTTGCTCCCAGGCCAGCCCATGCGTAGCTCACGAGCGCAAGTACTCTGCTGTCCGGGTCGAGGGCGAGGAGCAGGGCGATGACAGCCACCAGGAGCACTGCGCCACGCCCGACCACGAGAAGTTCCCTCTGCGTCGCAGCTCGGCCGCGCAGCGGCCGATAGAGATCTTCGGCGAGTGCCGTCGAGGCGACCAGAAGCTGTGAGTCAATGGTGCTCATGACCGCCGCTAGAATCGCAGCAAGTACTGTCCCCGCAACGAGTGGATGAAAGAGCAGGGCGGTGAGCTCTATGAATACACTTTCAGGATTGGCAAGGGCCGCGCCGAACACGGTCTGGCCACCGACGCCGATCGCGATTGCCGCTGCACTGACCGTGATCATCCAGCCCATGGCAATGCGGGTGGCCGATTGCACGGCCTCCGCGGAACGAATCGCCATGAAGCGAGCAAGGATATGCGGCTGTCCGAAGTAGCCGAGTCCCCAGGCCACGAGAGAGATCCAGCTGAGCAGCGTCAGGTCGGCGGTCGGATCGAGCTGAAGCTGAACGCTTGTATCCGGTTCGGGTCCGAGGCCGGCGAGCAGCATGAGCGGCACCGCGACGAGGGCGGCAAGCATGAGCAGCCCCTGGAAGAAGTCGGTCCAGGCGACGGCAAGAAAACCGCCTGCCATGGTGTAGGCCACAATCACGAGCGCACCGATCCCGAGGGCCCATGCGTAATCGAGGCCCAGCGTTGCCTCGAAAAGGCGCGCGCCGGCGACCAGACCGGACGCTACATAGAACGTGAAGAAGAACAGGATCAGGATCGTTGCAATCGCGCGCGTCGCGCGCAGCGTCGTCTCCGGGGTCGCCGGCGCAACGGCTCGCAGGCGCGCTGCAAAGTAGCTCGGAAGCGTCAGTGAGTCTTCCGCGGCGAAACCGCCGCTCGCGCGTGCGCTGCTGGCAACGCGCAATGGCGCGGCCACGAGGCGCCAGTTCGCCCAGGCGCCGATCACCAGACCGACAACAATCCAGCCCTCGACCAGGCCCGATGCGTAGATCGCGCCGGGTAAACCGAGCAGGAGCCAGCCGCTCATGTCCGATGCGCCCGCCGACAAGGCGGTCACTGCCGGCCCGAGGGAACGCCCCCCGAGCGCATAGTCGTTGGCGTCACGGGTACGTCGCCAGGCCTGGATCGCGATGGCAAACAGGCCAACGAGGTATAGGGCGAAGGCCAAAAGCGTCGCGCTGTTCAAGTTCGACTCCGATCGGCGGCAAAAAGCTATTTCAGCAGGCCGCGGTGGGCAGCGCGAGGGGCCAACGGCGGCTAGAATCGCGCGCACGCACTTTCCGGGAGACCGACATGACCGCGCAATTTCCTTACGAGCTTGACGTTCCGGCCCTCGACGGAGCGCAGGTCGCGCTTGATGATTTCCGTGGCAAGGTTCTGCTGGTCGTGAATACGGCGAGTCAATGCGGATTTACACCGCAGTTCGAAGGGCTTGAAGCGCTGTACAAGGACTACCGGGAGCGTGGTTTCGCGATCCTCGGTTTCCCGTGCAATCAGTTCGCAGGCCAGGAGCCAGGTGACGCCGAAGAGATTCGAACCTTTTGCTCGATGCGCTATGACGTCAGCTTCCCGATGTTCCAGAAGATCGACGTGAACGGGGCGGGGACCCATCCGCTCTATCGGATCCTGAAACGCGCGCGGCCGGGCTTTCTTGGCACGGAAGCGGTGAAGTGGAACTTCACGAAATTCCTCATCGGGCGCGATGGCAGCGTCCGGGCGCGCTTCGCGCCCAAGGACACACCGGCTTCGCTGCGCGGCGCGATCGAGACGGCCCTCTCGGACGCCGCAGATGGCTGAAGGATCATCCCTTGACCTTGCGGCACGCGAGATTGCCGCCCTCGCAGCGCGCTTGCGTGGCGCCGAGGGGGGCATCGCCGACGGGATCGACTTCGCCGGGGTCCGCGCTGCCCACTGGCGTCAGGGCGCCCTTGGGGGGCGGCTCACCCCGCGCGGTCACCTCGACGGGATCGCGCTCTCGGATCTCCTGGGCGTTGATCGCCAGAAAACGCGCCTGCTTGCGAACACCGAGCAGTTTGTCGCGGGTTTGCCGGCGAACAATGCACTGCTCTGGGGGGCCCGGGGCACGGGTAAGTCGTCACTCGTGCACGCCATGCTCAATCACTTTGCGGACGACGGTCTTCGCCTCGTAGAAGTAGAACGGCAGGCGCTGCACGGGCTGCCGGACGTGGTCGATCGGCTCGCCAGGGAACAGCAACGCTTCCTCGTCTTCTGCGACGATCTCTCCTTTGAGCCCGACGACGCTTCCTACAAGGCCCTGAAGAGCGTGCTCGATGGTTCGGTGTTCGCGACGACGGATAACGTGCTGATCTATGCCACGTCCAATCGTCGTCATCTGATGCCCGAGAAGCGCTCAGAGAACCTGGAGATGACCCACACGGCGGACGGTGAGGTGCATCCCGGCGAGACCACCGAAGAGAAGGTGTCCCTGTCTGATCGCTTCGGCCTGTGGGTTTCATTTCAGCCGTTCCCGCAGACGCAGTATCTCGACGTCGCCCGGCACTGGGTGTCTCGCCTGGCCGCACAGCATCATGTAGACGTGCCGTTCGACGATGCGGCGCGGACGGAGGCTTTGCGCTGGGCACTTGGTCGCGGCAATCGCAGCGGCCGCGTCGCGAATCACTTCGCCCGTCACTGGGTCGGTCAACAGGCGCTTGCGCGCGGCTGAATTCACATCATTCCCAATTTCTGGAGGTTCCATGAGGTCGCTCGTTCGACTTGTTCCGTTCCTTTTTCTCGCCGCTCTGATGGCAGCACCCGCGCATGCGGACGTCGTGCAGCTGGCCAACGGCGATCGCGTCACCGGCACGCTGACGTCCGTGGACGGAACCGCGGTGGTCATCGCGACCGAGTGGGGCGGGGTCGTGCGCATCGCCCGGGAGCACGTGCGCAGCGTGCGCTCGGACGAGGCGATGGGCGTCGAACTGGACGGTGGGGAAGAGGCTGATTTCACGCTCGTCGAGACCGAGAGCGGAGAGCAGGGCATTCGTGACGCAAGCGGCCGGACCCGGGAAATCGGCATCGGTTCGCTCGCACTTGTATACCGTGATACGCCGCCGCGCTCGATTGCGGACGACTTTCGTCTGGACATGAGCTACGGCCTCAACATCACGGCCGGTAACGCAGACACGCAGACACATTCAGTGCGCGGAAACATGGGGTTTCGGCGCAACCGGCAGCGACATACGACCCGTCTTGAGGTCGATCGGAAGATCGACGAAGGCGATGTGACCAAGGACCAGTATCGCCTCGGGCATCAGATTGACTGGTTCTTCCGGGATGACTGGTATGGCTACGGAACGGCCGAGTATTTTTCCGATGCGATCAAGGACGTGGATTACCGATACACGATCGGCGCGGGCGCCGGCCGTCAGTTCTGGGAGAACAGCCTCGGCGCGTTCTCGGCCGAAGGCGGCATGACCCTCGTGATCGAGGAAATCGGCGGCGATGAGGAACAGACCCCCGCTTTCCGTGGAGCCCTCAACTACAACCGCTTTTTCCTGGGCAAGAATCTCGAACTCTTTCACAACGATGAGCTGCTGGTGCTCGCCGACGCGGATCGCGGGCAGATTCTGACAACGTCGACCGGCCTTCGCTTCGCGATCACCGGGCGCTGGAAAGCCGACGCACGTATCGACCTCGTCTATGAAACCGAGCCCGCCGCCGGCAACGAGGAGGCGGACGTCACCTACATCATCGGTGTCGGTTACAGCATGTGATTGGGCCGGATTCCTTGACTCCCCGAAGCGCCACGCTAGAATGCGCGGCCTGTCGTGGTGAGGCCGTTATGACGAGGCCACGGCAGACGTGCAGTCCCCTTCGTCTAGAGGCCTAGGACTCCGCCCTTTCACGGCGGCAACAGGGGTTCGAATCCCCTAGGGGACGCCATCTTCCCGGGCCGCTTGGGCCGGTGTAGATTGAAGGTCAGCGCGGGAATAGCTCAGTTGGTAGAGCACAACCTTGCCAAGGTTGGGGTCGCGAGTTCGAGTCTCGTTTCCCGCTCCAATTCGGACGGCGCCTTCGTGGCGCCGTCTTCGTTTCCGGGCCTGTCCAGAGCGCAACGCTGACCACCGGCCATGCTGACCTTCGCCAAGCTCCACTGCCGCCGTGGCGAGAAGATCATCCTCGACGCCGCAACGTTCACGATTCACGCGAAGCAGCACGTTGGTCTAGTCGGCGCGAATGGCGTCGGCAAGTCGACGCTCTTCGAGCTCATTCTCGGCCGCCTGATTCCCGAGGATGGAGATGTATTGCTCGCGGACTCGGTGCGCATCTCGCACCTTGCTCAGCACACGCCCGAATCGGATCGAGCGGCACTTGCCTTCGTGCTCGACGGCGATCGAGAGCTGCGTCGCGTACAGGGTGATATCGAGCGGGCGGAAGCAGAGGGTGCGCACGACCGCCTCGGCGCCTTGCATGCGAGGCTCGATGCGATCGACGGCTATACGGCCGAGGCGCGGGCCGGGCAGATCCTGCACGGCCTGGGTTTCAAGGGCACGGACTTCGAGCGGCCTGTTTCCGACTTCTCCGGCGGCTGGCGCATGCGCCTCGCGCTCGCGAAGACGCTCATGCAGCCTGCGGATCTGCTGCTTCTCGACGAGCCAACCAATCATCTCGATCTCGATGCCACGCTCTGGCTGGAGCGCTGGCTCGCGCGCCTCGATGCGACCCTTCTGCTGATCTCCCATGACCGTGATTTCCTTGATCGCACGGTGCAGTACGTTGCCCATCTCGATGCGCAGGACGTCACCATCTGGCGCGGCAACTACTCGCATTTCGAGCGCCAGCGCGCCGAGGCGCTTACCAATCAGCAGGCGACCTTCGAGAAGCACCAAAAACGCATGGCCGAAATTCAGCGCTTCGTTGATCGATTCCGGGCCAAGGCAACGAAGGCGCGCCAGGTTCAGAGTCGATTGAAGACTCTGGAGGACCTGTCCAATACGGCGGCGGTCCATGCGCGCTCTCCGTTCCGCTTCAGCTTCCGCGACCCGGAGAAAATGAGTTCGCCGCTCGCCGAGGCGGAAGACCTGGCGCTTGGCTACCGCGATGAAGCGGGCGCGGTGGTGGCGCGCGTCCTGGATGGCGTCGAGTACCGGATAGAAGGCGGGGCGCGCATCGGCCTTCTCGGACCGAACGGCGCGGGCAAGTCGACTTTCATCCGTTCGCTTGCCAAGGGACTCGATCCCCTTGAAGGGGAGATTGTTCGTGGGCATCACGCACCGGTCGCCTGGTTCGCGCAGCATCAGATGGAGCTGCTTCGCCCGAATGCATCGCCCATCGAGCACCTGCGCGAGATCGATGCCGGCGCCACGGAGCAGGCGCTGCGCAATCACCTCGGCGGCTTCGGGTTCGGCGCAACGGCGCAGGACGCGGTGCGCTATTTCTCGGGCGGTGAGCGCGCGAGGGTAGTGCTTGCGCTGCTGGCCTGGCAGCGGCCAGCACTGTTGCTGCTCGACGAGCCGACGAACCACCTCGACATCGAGATGCGCGAAGCGCTCGCGCTTGCGCTCGGTGAGTTCACCGGTGCCGTCGTGCTCGTTTCGCATGACCGACATCTTCTACGCGAGACGTGCGATGAATTCTGGCTCGTGGCAGAAGGGCGCGTGCGCGATTGGGACGGCGATCTGGACGATTATGCGCGCTGGCTGTTCGAGCACGAGACGGAAGTCGACGAGGACGCTGCAGATGACGATCCTGCGGAGGCGGTCGCGCAGAATACGACTCGCGCCGATCGCCAGGCAGAGAAGCGGGCGGCGGCAGAGCGCCGGAAGGCACTGAAGCCCCTCAAGGACGAGATTGCGCGCCTTGAGGGGGAAATGGAGAAGGCGCAATCGCGCCTTGACGAACTTGAAGGGCTGCTGGCGGATGAAAGCCTTTACGACGAGGGGCGCCGCGAGGAGATGAAGGCGCTACTCCAGGAGCAGGGTGAACTGCGTGGTGTACTGGATAGGGCGGAGGAGGACTGGCTGCACCAGAGTGCACGCTATGAAGCCCGGGCGCAGGGGGACGATGTAACCTGATCAGCCTTCATCATCCTCGCGCTGGAATGCGTCGATTTCCTCATCGTCGAGAAAGTGCAGGCAGTCGCCCCCGAAAAACCAGAGCAGTCGCCGGTCGAGGGCCGACCAAAGCTCCGGATAGTGCAGTTGCACGGTGGTGATGACTTCACGGCCATCGAACTCATAGTCGGTACTGCCCTGCGTCAATCCTTCCAGCAATCGCTCGAAGCGGGCCAGAAAACGCTCGCCGGTCTCATCGCGGACTTCCGGGACGAGCATCGGGTGTTGCAGTGCCAGGCGATTGAGTGCCCTCAGGCTCATGAGCGCATGCTCGACGCGTTCGGGCAGAGCGGGAGATGCTTCGGTGGTCATGGGCGATCCTCGAGACAACGCGGCAGGACCGTAGCACGATGGCGACAATGGACGATCAAGAGATCGATGGAGCGCGTGATCCGGACGCCGAGGCTCGTTACGGCGTGCGTGATGATGTGCTCTCTCGGGGTGTCGAGGCGTTCGCGGCGGATGCCTCGGTGATCTGTCTGTTGCGACATTCCCTGCGCGACGATCCGGATAACGATGCGCCTGGGCACGACGCGCCGCTCACCCCTGCGGGCGTATCGCTGGCGCTGCGCAGCGGGCGTCTCCTCTCGCGTCCCGTCGAGCGGCTGCTGTCGAGTCCGGCGCCACGGTGTCGGGACACGGCCGATGCCCTCGCGATTGGCGCAGGCGTCGCGCTCTCGGTCGAGGTCGAAAGATGCCTTGCCGAGCCGAATGCGTTCGCGGTCGACATGGAGCGCGCTGTGCCGGCCTTTCGCTCGGGCGGCGCGAAGGGCTGGGTGGGAGCGGTGCTTGCGGATCCCGTGAGTTCTGGAGCGCGCTCTCCGATCGACGGCACCGAACGCATTCTGGATGCAGTTGCCCGTATCTGCCCGAGCCCCGGTGGCGTCTCCCTCGCGATCACACACGACACCGTGCTCGCCGTGGTCGTTCATGTGCTTGCGGGCGTGAGCGACGTGCAGGAGCAGCTGTGGCCGAGGATGTTGGAGGCGCTTTGCCTCGCGCCCACGGATGAGGGATGGGCCTGGCGGTGGAGAGCGCTCGATGGTCACTGGTCCGCGTCCGCAGCTGCGATCGCACCCTCCTATCCCCTTTGCTAGAGTGCGTCGCCGCTGTGCGGGCGCCCGCTCGCGCCGTGCGCCTCCCGATATCCGCTCACCTCGGATGCAGACATGTCCGTACCCGCGCTTTCGATTACAGGCTTGAAGAAAACCTACGCGGGCGGTTTTGAAGCCCTGAAAGGTATTGATCTGTCGGTTGATCAGGGCGACTTCTTCGCCCTGCTCGGACCGAATGGCGCCGGTAAGTCAACAACGATCGGCGTGATCTGTTCCCTGGTGATCAAGAGCGCCGGAGCCGTGCGCATTTTCGGCGTCGACATCGAGGAAGATCCGGTCACGGCAAAACGCCTCATCGGCGTAGTCCCTCAGGAATTCAACTTTTCGATCTTCGAAAAGGTCGGCGACATCGTCGAACTTCAGGGCGGGTTCTACGGCCTCACCGGTGCGCAAGCGCGGGCGAGCACGGAGAAGTACCTGCGCAAGCTGGGTCTCTGGGACAAGCGCAACGAACAGGCGCGGCATCTTTCTGGGGGCATGAAACGCCGCCTCATGATCGCGCGCGCCCTGGTCCACGAACCGCGCCTGCTCATTCTCGATGAGCCCACCGCAGGCGTCGACATCGAGATCAGACGCTCGATGTGGGCGTTCCTGACGGAGATGAACGAAGCGGGCACAACGATCATCCTCACCACGCATTACCTTGAGGAAGCTGAATCTCTGTGCCGCAACATTGCAATCATCGATCACGGCGAGATCGTCGAGAACACGTCCATGCGCACGCTTCTGCAGCAGCTCGACACGGAGACGTTCGTGCTCGACTTCACGCATGACCTTGCGGATGTGCCCGCCATCGAGGGCTTTTCGCTCAGGCGCCACGATGCGCACTGTCTCGAGGTAGACCTTCACAAGGGTCAGCATCTGAACGAGGTCTTCCAGGCCCTCGATGCGAAAGGACTGCGCGTCGCCAGCATGCGCAACAAGTCGAATCGTCTGGAGCAGCTGTTTGTTTCGCTCACCCGTTCCGAAGGCAGTGCGGAGGCGCTCGTAAATGCAGCAAGTTGAAGTCGTTGCGCCGATCGAGGGCGCGGCTGAGCCCCTCGACGCGAGCAGCACGCTGCAGGCGGACTGGATTGCTTTTCGCACGCTCGTCACGAAAGAGATCAAGCGCTTTGTCCGTATCTGGCCGCAAACGCTGGTCCCCCCTGCGATCAGCGTGTCGCTCTACTTCCTGATCTTCGGCGCCTTCATAGGCTCGCGCGTCGGCACGATGGCCGGTCTCGACTACATGGCCTTCATCTTTCCCGGCCTGGTGATGATGTCTGTCATCACAAACGCCTACTCGAACGTCGCGGCGAGCTTCTATTCGACCAAGTTCCAACGCAGCATCGAAGCGATTCTGGTTTCGCCGACGCCGAACTGGGTGATTCTTGCTGGGTTCGTCGGCGGCGGGGTGGCCCGCGGTCTTTTCGTGGGCGCCATCGTCACCTTCGTGGCGGCATTCTTTGTCGATTTCCGCTTGCACGACGCCTTCGTGACCTGCGGCATCCTGCTCTTGACGGCGGTGCTGTTCTCGCTCGGTGGCTTTATCAACGCTGTGTTCGCCGACAAGTTCGACGACATCTCGATCATCCCGGCGTTCGTGCTGACGCCCCTGACCTACCTTGGTGGCGTGTTCTATTCGATCGATCTGCTGTCGCCGGTCTGGCGCACAATTTCCTACTTCAACCCGATCGTGTACATGGTCTCGACCTTCCGTTACGGCTTCTTCGGTCAGAGTGATGGCCTGCCCGTCGGAATTGCCTTCGGCGCCGTGCTGGTCTTCGTCGTGATCTTCTGGTTCATCTCGCTGTGGCTGCTCCGTCGCGGCACAGGTCTCCGTGTCTGAGCGCGTGCAGCTGATCATCGTGCTTGCCGTGGCGGCGGCACCTGCGCCAGTGCTTGGAGAGGAAAACCATGACGGCTGACTTCGACAGTCTTGACCTCGGGAAGGCCACGGAATACGTGGACGTCTACACCCCGTCGTTGCTGAAGAATATTGCCCGCGCGCCGGTGCGTGCTCAGATGGGGATTGAAGGGCCCCACCTGCCCTTCACCGGTGTGGACGTCTGGAACGGGTATGAGCTGTCGTGGCTGAATCGAAAGGGCAGGCCGGAAGTGGCGGCGCTGCGCGTCACGATTCCAGCGCAGTCGTCACACATTCCAGAGTCGAAAGCGCTCAAGCTCTATCTGGGCTCGTTTGCGAACTCGCAGTTCAACAGCCGGCAGGATGTTGAGAACACGATCGAGTCTGATCTGAAGCTTGCCGTGCGTGCGCCGGTCATCGTGGAGGTTTTGCCGCTTGACCAGATCGAGAACTCGGGCGCGCAGCTCACGGGCGAAAGCCTGGATGTGCTTGACGTACAGACGGACGTCTACGAGCCCGATCCCGGCCTGCTGCAGACGACGAGCGACGGTCCGATCCGTGAGACGGTGTTCACACACCTGCTGCGCACGCTGTGCCCGGTGACGAGTCAGCCCGACTGGGGTTCGCTGTGGATTCAGTACTCCGGGCCTCAGATCGACCGGGCATCGCTGCTGAAGTACATCGTTTCCTTTCGCAATCACCAGGGCTTCCATGAAGAAGCGGTGGAGCGCATGTACGTCGATATCATGGGCCGCTGTGCGCCCTCCGCGCTCACGCTGCACGGGCGCTATCTGCGCCGCGGTGGCCTGGACATCAATCCCTTCCGATCGAGCAGGGAAACGGAAGCGCCGCCGCTCCGATTGGCGCGTCAGTAGTCGTCAGTCCCTGCGCCGTGGCGCGATCATCGATCTCAGCCAGCCGAAGAGGTCGTTGTCCTTGAGCAGGTAGCGGTCCAGTGTCTCGTTGAACCGTGCGAGACCGTTCGGGTCGGCAAAGAGCTCTCGCCGCGTGATCCGTTCGCGGACAGGGTCCAGCTCCTTGACGACCACCGCAGGATTACCCGCGACGATGACGCCGCTTGGTATGTCCTTCGCAACAACGGCGCCCGCAGCAACGATCGAGTGATCGCCGATGTTCACCCCCTTGCAGATGGTTGCTCCGTCGCCGATCCATACGTTCTCCCCGAGCACGATGGGGCGCGCCGTGCCGATCAATTGGGTGCGGTCATACAGGCCGTGCCAGTCCGCGTCGGTAAGGTAGGCGCCTGCCGCGATCATGGAGGCGGCGCCCACGCGTACGCCGACGGCAGAGTCGATGCGTACGCCGGGGCAGAGTAGGGCGTAGTCCCCGATCTGTATGTCGCCGTGCATCTCCTTGTGTGCCCACACGCAGAGCCGGACGCCGCGGTCTCGAGCAGTGACGATGTGCACATGATTGCCGGCGCGGATACGCGCTCCGTGCAGACTCAGGTTCCAGGGCTTCATGAAGCGATGACCGGTCCCGAGCGCTTCGAATTGAGGACGCAGGAAGTGTTCGGTGTAGTGGTGTTCCAGGCGCTCGAAGGCGCGCTTTACCGGATAGGGGCGATGATCGCGTCGCACCAGTTACTCCTGTTGCCGCCGAGTGGATAGACGCGGCGAGTCGTTCCATGAAATACGCCGCCTTTGAGCCATGGATGCGCAGGCAAACGAGGAAGCGAACACGGCCGGGCTAAAGATCCGGCTGTTGCGCCCTGGGCCCTGGCGCCGCGGGCGCGGTGGATCGCTGTGCAATGCTGCTTGCGAAGCACCTTGTGTGCGTTCTGCACGTTGGTGATTTGCCGGCGGTGATGGCTGAGCGGCGAGGCGTTTTCCTTGAGTGATCCTCGCGTAGATAACATCCGCGTTCCAGCTTGGTCGCGAGCGCACAGACGCGGCGTTCGGCGCGCTGACGCATCACTTTGGCATGAACGAAGCGAGTAGTGCGTACGCGCGCCTATCGATTCGTTACAGATCTGGTACCGGGATGCTCGTCGTGTTCGCAGGGATCTTCAGCATCTGGCGGCTGTCAAGCCGGCGCCTCGAAGCAGCATGGCTGGCGTGATGGCCGTACGCCTTCCGAAGCTCACGCGGGCGATCATGGCCTTACGCCAGGTTCGGTCCGCCGGTTCATGATCATTGCGGCGTGCGTTTAGCAGGCGCAAGGGAGTAGCTGCTCATGTGCACCCTCCGGCCCAAACACGTCCTGCTGCCAAGTGCGCGCTGCCGTGAGTTTGATCGAAGGCAGGCGGAACGTGCGCGCGGCCAGAGCATGGCCGCTTGATTTCGGGGCTGCAGCTCGTTTCGAAGCGTTGCGTTTCATCGTCCGGGTGATGTGGGGCAGGCGGCAGTGCCCGAGTGCGTTGTGGATCCTTCAGCGAAAGTACAAGTGCGCGGCGCTTCGGGCGTCGTCAGCGTGTGGCCGCGGCCTCCGATTCCGAGCGGGGAGAGGAAACGAAAAAGGGGCCACGTGGGCCCCTTTTGTTTTGGCGGAGAGGGAGGGATTCGAACCCTCGGTACGGTATCACCGCACACCCACTTTCCAGGCGGGCACCTTAAACCACTCAGCCACCTCTCCAGAAGGCGCGGGAATGTAGCGCAGGCCCTCGAAGTGCGCAATCGGAGCGCGCATTGCGGCCTGCCTGGTGATGTCTGAAGGGTTATTGCGCGCGGAGTTGGCCCCCGCACTCCACTTCTATAGAATCCGCGCCTTGCTCGCGGCGGGCCTCGGTCACGTCGCGCCCTTTAGCGGTCAATTCGAGGCGCATTTCGCGCGCTAGGAACGGAGCTAAATGCTCACTGAAAAGCAGATCAAGCGGGCACCGAAAAAGGACTACATGAACGACGCTCAGCTCGAGTTCTTCAAGGAGCGATTGCTCGAACTCAAGCAGGAGACGATCGGACATATCGACGAAGCACGGACGCGGTTGGCCGAACACGAGCGAGAAACTGACGAGCTCGATCGGGCCCTCTCGGAAGAAGAGAACCGTTTGCGTCTTCGCATTGCAGATCGCGAGTCGAAGCTGCTGCCCAAAATCGACGAGGCGCTTGAGCGCATCACGCTTGGAGACTATGGCTACTGCGAGGAGACGGGCGAGCCGATCGGCGTCGAACGTCTTCTCCTGCGCCCGACCGCGACCCTGTGTGCCGAAGCGAAGGCGCGTCAGGAGCGCATGGAGCGGAACTTCCGCGATAGTTGAGCGCTCGCGGCGCGACTAGCGCCGCAATTGCGTCCCGCCGCCGATTCGGGTTTGCTCGGTCGATGGTAGTCCGCCCGGTCCCCTCGCAACGCCGCGTCGTGAACTCCGCCAGGCCCGGAAGGGAGCAACGGTAGCGACAACAGCGTGTGCCGGGGTGTGGCTGGGTCGGACTACCGCCATCCAGGACAGAGGTCGGCGCGGAGGCGCGAGCATGGCCCCTACCCAGCGCACCTTTTTCGTTGACACGCCCGGTGCCCGCCTCGAAGTCTTCGAGGCCGTCGCTCAGGGCACAACGCCCGAGCGCCTCGCGCTCTGTTTACACGGTTTCCCCGAACACGCGCACGCGTGGCGACATCAGATGGCGCCGCTAGCAGCGCTTGGCTATCGCGTCTGGGCACCCAATCTCCGGGGGTACGGCAACTCTTCACGACCAACGCGCATGCGCGATTACGCGCTGGAGCATCTGCTCGACGACGTGGCTGGGCTTATCGACGCCAGCGGCTGCCGTGAGTGTGTTCTCATCGCGCACGACTGGGGCGCCATCATCGCTTGGTACTTCGCCATGCGGCGCGTCCGCCCGCTCTCGCGGCTCGTGATCATGAACGTGCCGCATCCCGAGCCGATGGCGCGAGAATTCCGCGTCAATCCACGCCAGCGGGCGAGTTCCTGGTACACCGTCTTCTTCCAGATTCCGCTTCTTCCCGAGTGGCTGCTGGGCAGGCGTGATGCAGAGCGCATCGGGGAGCTTTTCCGGACCGGGACGGTTCGAGCGGGTGCGATCAGCGACGCCGATGCAGAAATCTTCGCCAGCAGTGCTCGACAGCCTCGGGCATTGAAGGCCATGGTGGACTACTACCGCGCCATGGGGCGGGGCGGCGGGGCGAGGCGTCAGCAGCGCCTTGGCCACCCCGAGATCGACGTGCCGACCCTGCTCCTCTGGGGAGAGCAGGATGTCGCGCTGCGCAAGGCAAGCACCTACGGTACGGAGCGTTGGGTGTCCCCGCTCACGGTTCGCTATCTGCCCAATTGTTCGCACTGGGTCCAGCAGGACGATCCTGACCTCGTGAACGAGATGCTGACCGCCTTTCTCGGTGATGAGCCGGTGCCGCACGCTGCGCGCGCGCGTGGAGACCTCGAGAGGCGCTAGTGGGCCGCAAAGGCCGCGGCGATCGTTCCATCGCCCTGCACCTGGTCGAGCCAGAGGTCTATGAAGCGCGGCCACGCATCGCTCTCGTCGCGCGGCAGCAGAAAGCCCTTCTCCTGATAGGTCAGCGTGACGCCAGGCAGGGCAGGGCAGAGGCGGGGGTCGTCCCGCGTGACGCGGGCAACCTCGATCGCGTCGGTGAACATGACGTCAGCGCGCGCCTCGGTGATCTCCTCGAATATCGTGCGATTGTCTCCATGAATGCGCAGGGAAGCGTGTTCGAGGCGATCGCGGGCAAAGGCTTCGTTCGTGCCACCCGGATTCACGACGGCGCGGACGTCCTGCGCGTCGATGGCTGCGAAGTCCGGGAAGCGAGCACGGTCCGCGCAGCGTATGACGGGTGTCTTGCCGCCGACGTGGTAAGGATCTGAAAGTACCCCCTCCAGCGCGCGGGCGGTGGTACGGCTGATGCCGCTCATGGCGATGTCGAAACGGTCAGCACGCAGATCTTCGAGTAGCGTCGGCCAGCTGGTCTCGATCCACTCGATCGCGACGCCGAGCGCTTCGGCAAGCGCGCGTGCGAGGGTGATGTCGACGCCTGTACGCGTGCCGTCGTCGCTCACGTAGCTGAAGGGCGCATAGTCTCCGGTTGTTGCGACGCGGATGGTGCCGCGTGTCCGGATCGCTGCGATGCGATCCTCTCCGGTGCGGGCCGGGCGCAAATGCAAGAGCGCGTCCGCGAGCTCGTTGATCGCTGGCCGACTAGCCCCGAGGGGCTCCAGGCGTCGGTGCAACTCGCTGCGGCGTCGCGGCGACGGGCGCTGGAGCATCGGGAGCACCCGCGGAAGGATGCGCAGCATTTCCGCGGTGGTGGCACTGATCGCAGGGCGTAAATCAGTGAGCAGATTCGGGCCGTCCGCGGGCGGTGGTGCGCTTTCGAAGCCCTCGAAGGCGCGCATCTGGATGCTGCGCGACACCGCCATCTGCGCACTGACGAAGGCCCGTGCGCCGCCTTGCTCAAGACCAGCCGCCTCGGCCTCGGCAGTCGCGCCGGCAAGCACAACTGCTTCGCGCTGGGCGTCAAGCACGGGGCGGCCGACGTGCCATTTCCAGGCGGCCACGTCCGACATCAGTGCCGCGCGATGCTCGATAAGATCGAACAGCCTCGCGACTTCCGGTGATGACAGCGACTCTGCGCAAACCGTCGGTGGCTGTGCAACCAGGAGCCAGATCAGGGCAATTGCAGATGGGCGTCGCATCGTTTCTCCGTTCGATACCCGTTCGGGCAGATCGCGCCCGAGAAGTCCGTAGCATCCAGATTCGCACCTTCCAGCCGTGCGCCCGTGAGATCCGTGTTCGCCATGTTTGCGTCAGCCAGATTTGCACTGCGCAGGTCCGCCCCGCGCAGATTCGCGCCACCCAAATCGGCGACGAATAGGCTCGCGTGAGATAGATCGGCGATTTCCAGATTCGCCCCTGAGAGGTCGGCACCGTCTAGACGCGCGCCGAAGAGCGAGGCACCGGAGAGATCTGCGCTCGCGATGCGCGCGTCCGACAGGTCCGCCTCGCGCAGATCGGCTCGGCGGAGCACGCGGCCCGACAGGTCGACGCCTGTAAGGTCGCGCCGCGGCAGAGACGCGTGATCGAGTGGGCAGTGGTCGAGCCACGCGGACAGGGCCGCAGGGCCTTCGTCTGTATCCGGGGCCAGTGCAGAGCAAGGTTCCGCTGAGGTCGGTTCGCCGGAGCCCGTAAGGCCCTGATCCGGATTCGCAGCAAGCGCCTTGGAAGGCCCCCATACGTGCTCGGCTCCTTCGCTTGGCCAGCGTAGAAGCAAGACCTCGCCTTCGAGGAGCTCGATGGCCAGGCGCTCTAGATCGTCCGGAAGCTGGAACGTATAGCGATCTATGGCGTCGCCGGCGATGCGCTGCTCGGCAACGGCAAGGCCGGTGTCCGCGTTCACCAGGCGGAGCGACCGACCGCGGCCGATCAAATCAGGCGCGAGCCGAACGGTCAGCGGCGCGCCCGCTACGGGTTCCAAGGGCGCAGTGACGATCGCCGGCACGATTTCGAACTCGATCTCGTCCGCGGCTGAGGCCGTAAGGGTCAGCCCGAGTAACAGGATTCGCGCGTACCCGCGCATCAGTCCTTCGCCAGTAGGTCCGGATACTTGCGGAGGATGCCGCGGAGCTGGTGATAGGTCATGCCCAGATGCTCAGCCGTGCGCTTCTGGTTGTACTGGCATTCGCCGAGTGCGCGCTCCAGCAGCTCGATCTCGAAGGCCTTCACCAGTTCACGAAAGTCCCCTGGCAGATCGCCGCCGCGGGCAGCGGGGCCCGAGCTACCCTCGGTGACGTCCATTTCCTCGACTTCGGGTGCGCCTTCATTCGCCGGAGCTGCAGAGGTCTTCTCGACCGGTTTGCGCGTCGGCGCGCGGCCCGGACGCCACGGCGAGGCGAAGGGGTCCAGCACGATGTCTACAACGGCTTCCTCTGCATCGGCGCGGTAAACGGATCGCTCGATGACATTCTTCAGCTCGCGGACATTGCCGGGCCAGTGGTGTTCCAGTAGCACGTCCATCGCCTCTGCCGAGAAGCCGGCGAAGAATTCGCGCCCCAGTTCCGTTGCCATGCGCACGGCGAACGCTTCCGCGAGGATCACGATGTCCTCAGTTCGTGCGCGCAGCGGTGGAAGCGTCACAACGTCGAAGGCAAGGCGGTCCAGGAGGTCCTCCCGAAAGGCGCCTTCGCGCGCGAGCATGGGCAGGTCCTCGTTGGTCGCAGCTACGAGACGGATGTCGGTCGACAGCGTACGGCTGCCGCCGAGCCGCTCGAACTCGCCGTATTCGATGACCCGGAGAATCTTCTCCTGCACGAGACCGGATGTGGTGGCAAGTTCGTCGAGGAAGAGGGTGCCGCCGTCGGCACGCTCGAAGCGACCGGAGTGACGCTTGGTCGCCCCGGTGAAAGCGCCTGCCTCGTGCCCGAAAAGTTCCGATTCGAGGAGGCTCTCGCTGATCGCCGCGCAGTTCAGCTTCTCGAAGGCGCTGTCCCAGCGGCTCGACAGGTAGTGGATGCGCTCCGCAATGAGCTCCTTGCCTGTACCGCGCTCGCCAACCACAAGGACAGGCTTGTCCAGCGGCGCGAGCTCTGAGACCTCATCCATGACCCGAAGAAAAGCGGGGGAGGCGCCGAGCATGCGGGTCGGGCCGTCATTACGAACACGCTGAGCAGGCCTTGAGGGCGCCTCATCGAGCGGTACGGAGCTCACGTACTCAAGCGGAAGATCATCCATGGTCAGATTCGCTAACTAGTAGCCTGGTTCACCAGCGAACAGGCGCGATGAGTCTACGCGTAAAACTGCGAATAAATAAAACGCATAACAATCATGGATTTGAGTGCGTCTCGGGGCTGGCACGGATCGTGATTCAGTCTGTTTGGCCGACCGACAAACGGTGGGCATTACCAGGGCAGATTGAGCCGGAGACACGAACCATGAGCATTTTCTCCAGACTGTCGGACATCATCAATTCGAACCTCACCGCGATCCTCGACAAGGCAGAGGATCCGGAAAAGATGGTGCGTCTGATCATCCAGGAGATGGAAGAGACGTTGGTCGAGGTTCGGACCACGTCCGCAAAAGCCATCGCCGATCGCAAGGAACTCTTGCGCCGTCAGGACTGGCTCCGCGGCGAGTCCGCCGAGTGGGAGCGTCGCGCTGAAGTCGCGCTGCGCAAGGAACGCGAGGACCTTGCCAGAGCTGCTCTTGTGGAGCGGAGTCGTATCGCTGAGGAAGTCGATGCCATCGACGACGAGGTTGCGGCGCTCGACGAGTCGATCGCGCGGCTTTCGGAGGACATCGGCAAGCTGCAGGCCAAGATCAAGGACGCGAGGGCGCGCCAGAAGTCGCTCGTGGTCCGCACGAGTACGGCGCAGACCCAGATTGGCGTGCGGCGCAAGTTGTCGAGCGCTAGCATCGACGACGCCATGAACCGCTTCGAGCAGTATGAGCGGCGCATCGACGATCTCGAGGGTCAGGTCGAGAGCTACGAACTTGGTCAGCGGACGCTGGCTGAGGAAATCGAAGAGCTCGAGGCCGGCGAGCGAGTGGATGCAGATCTGGCTGCGCTCAAGGCAAAACTCGCGGCCAAGAGCGCACCCGCTCCGGACGCCGGAGCTGAAGCAACGAAGCAGGACTCCTGAGGCTGACGGGACGCACTCGAAATGGAAGACCTCGCGATCGCATTCATGGTGCCCGCCGTGCTGTTCCTGGTGTTCGTGGCCCCTGTTTGGCTCGTGCTGCACTATCGCAGCAAGCGCCAGCAAGGCAACGCACTCAGTGAATCCGAGCGTCGTGAACTCGAGGAGCTCGCGACCGTCGCGGAGCGCATGACCGACAGGATCGCCACCCTCGAACGCATTCTGGACGTGGAAGCCCCCGAATGGCGGGGCAAGGCGGATGCGGGATGAGCCGCTACGAGGACGAGCGCCGGGATCGCCGAAACTCGGCGTCGCGCACCGGCGAGAAGAGTGAGCTGTCTGCGGCGGCCGCGCGCCTGGAAGCTGCCATCGAGGATCTCATGGCAAGTGCAACGGGTGCGGTCAGCGACAAGGCTGCGGGCGTCGTAGACGATCTCGAACGCAGTGCCCGTCGGTTCAAGGAGCAGATCGAGGAGCCCGCCCATGCGGACGATGAGCAGGGGCCGGCGAGCGACGAGCCGCGCAGGCAGCGCCGACGGGGTCGGCGGCGCCGCAACGAATGGATGCTCGACCCGGATGAGTGGTTTCGCTCGAATGCGGATGCGAATTCCAAGGGCGGCGACGCAAACAGGGCCAACGGCTGGCTGCGGGACCTCTATCGAGATCCGGAGCGAGGGTGGATTGCGGGCGTTTGCGCAGGTGCGGCTCGCTACTACGAGGTTGATGTCTGGGTGGCGCGGGTGGTGGCCTTTTCGCTTCTCATCTTCATCCCTCAGATCGCCTTCTGGGCCTATATCTTTGGCATATTCATGCTTGCGCGGCGGCCGCGTATGGATGCGCCTACGCCGGTGAGACCCTCCGTGCAGGAGAAGGCCTCGCCTGCCCCCGAACTCGGACCGCGACTCGCGCCACGTTCGGGCATGCGCAATCTTCGCGTGCGTTTCCGCGATCTGGAACTGCGCTTGCGCCGCATGGAAGAGTTGGTGACCTCGAACGAATTCACCCTCAGGCGGGAGTTGAGTGCGCTTGAGGCGGAAGAGGGGCGCGCTGGATGATGCCTTTGCGTGCAACGCTGGTCGCGCTCTGCAGCCTTGCCGCGACCGCCTGCTCTGATGCGGGTCACACGCAGCAGGCGCTTGACGAAGGCATCGACCGGGTCAGTTTCGCAACAAGCGGCAGGCTCGAGATCATCACGGGCGATCAGCCCGGTCTGGTGCTCGAATCCGAGGACGCCGACGCGCTTGATCGGTTGCGCATCGCGGTCGAAGGCGATCGTTTGATCATCGAGGAGCGCGAGGCGGGTAACTGGTGGTCATGGTTCAGGGGGACCGATATGCACGCCCGCGTCGTGCTCCAGTCTGTCGAAGCCGTCGGCTTTGCGGGCGTGGGTGAGCTCGACGTGAAGGGCGTCGACGGTGCGGCACTTGCCGTGCAGATTGCCGGCAGGGCGGATTGTGCGATCGAGGCGCTTGCCGTGAACGAGCTGAATGTGCAGCTCGCGGGCGCCGCCGAGTGCAGCGTCCATGGCCGCGCCGCGCGCCAGCAGCTTCAGGTCGCGGGCGCAGGCATGTACCGAGGGTATGGCCTTGAAACAGAATTTACGCGAGTCGAAATTGCAGGCGCCGCTGACGTTGAGGTCAACGCTTCAGAGATGCTGCACGTCGAAGTGTCCGGCTCCGGAAGTGTCACATATCTCGGTGATCCGGCCCTCCACGAGAGCGTTGCGGGCTGGGGATCGGTAGCGCGGGCCGAAGGCCCGCAATCATGAGCTTCATCAAACGGGGATGATGCAATGGGCCTTTGGACCATGGTCTTTTTAATTGTGCTGATCAGCCTGCTGTACGCCGCGTTTGACTCCTGGCTGCGTCACCGGAGCAAGCTTGCCAAGCACGGAGGCGGGAGCGGCGCGCTGCAGCAGGAGGTGGAAGATCTGCGAGTGCGCCTCGAAGCGTTGGAAACGATCGTTACGAACCCCGATTTCGACCTGAAGCGCCAGATTGACGCGCTTGAGGCGCCGCGCCGCCGCTCGCTCGGGTAGGGCTTCATCTGCGTCCGAAGTGGGCGAGCATGCGTGCCGGCTCGTCCGTGAAGATGCCACGCGCGCCCATTTCCTTGAGGGCGTCTGCCTCGTCGGTCGTGTTGACCGTATAAACGAGAACTTCCAGCCCGGCGGCGCGACAATCCTCGACCAGGCTGCGCGTTACCGTCCGCAGGGCGAAATTCGCGGTGGTGGCGCCCACCGATCGTGCTCGTGCAACGGCATCGCGCGGCAGGCGGCCGAAAAGCGCTCCGCGAGGGAACTCGGGTGCCAGGCTCCGCACCGATCGCAGTTCGTCGTGATCGAAGGCGGAAAGCAGGACGCGATGCCCTGCAAAGCGATGCTCACGCAGCAGGGCGACAGAGGGCGCGGCCGTGGCCGGGCCCTTCAGCTCGATGTTCAGCAGCAAGGGAGTCGCGTCAAGCTGCGTCAGCACTTCTGCCAGCAGTGGCACCCTTGCGCCGCCTCCTGCATCCGCCGCACGCACGACTTCAAGTGCTGAGCTGGCGACGCTGCCCCGGCCGCTCGTAGTACGCTCTAGCGAGTCGTCGTGGATCACCACGAGCGTCTGCTCGCATTTGTGTACGTCGAGCTCTACGCCGTCCGCCCCCAGTTCGATCGCGCGCGCGAACGCGGGCTGCGTGTTCTCTGGAAACTCGGCGCTGGCGCCGCGATGTGCGAACAGCAGGAAGTCTGCGCCGGGTAGCATCAGCGGTCTCGCTTGCGGTGGGAATCAGGTGGCGTCATGACACCGGGAAAGCGCGCTGCGTACAATCCCGGCAGCATCGTCAGACGCTCCTCTCCACTCGGATACCCGGCATGGCCTACGAAGTACTCGCGCGGAAGTGGCGCCCGGATCGTTTCGCGACGATGGTGGGCCAGGAACATGTGCTGCGCGCGCTCGTTCACGCTCTAGAAGCCGATCGCCTTCACCACGCCTATCTGTTCACCGGGACGCGCGGCGTCGGTAAAACGACGGTGGCCCGAATTCTGGCGCGCTGCCTGAACTGCGAACAAGGCGTTGGCCCCGAGCCGTGCGGCGTGTGCCCTAGCTGCGTGGAGATTGCCGAGGGCCGCTTCGTCGACCTGATCGAAGTCGATGCCGCATCCCGCACAAAGGTCGAGGACACTCGCGAGCTCCTCGACAACGTGCAGTACGCGCCGACGCGGGGGCGCTACAAGGTGTATCTCATCGACGAGGTGCACATGCTGTCGACCTCGAGTTTCAACGCCCTGCTGAAGACGCTCGAAGAACCGCCGCCGCACGTCAAATTTCTCCTGGCGACCACCGATCCGAAAAAGCTCCCCGTGACGGTGCTGTCGCGCTGTCTGCAGTTTCACCTCAAGAACATGACGCCTGAGCGCATCGTTGGGCATCTGCAGCACGTCCTCGGTGAGGAGGCAGTGGAGTTCGAGGACGCAGCGCTGCGTGCACTTGCCCGCGCCGCCGACGGGAGCATGCGCGATGCGCTGAGTCTCACGGATCAAGCGGTGGCGCATGGTGGAGGCAAGCTGGTCGCCGACGATGTTGCACGCATGCTGGGCACGATCGACCAGGGCGCGCTCGAGCGAATCCTGGACGCCCTCGCGCACTCCGACGGCCAGGCGCTCGTCGCGTGCTGCGAGGATCTGGCGATCCACGCCGCAGATTTTGCCAACGTTCTAAAAGAACTCATGAGTGCGTTGCATCAGGTTGCACTCGCTCAGGCGCTGCCCAACGGACCCCACGCTCAGGACCTGCGATTCACACGCGCTGCACAGAAGCTATCGCCGGAGGATGTACAGCTCTGCTACCAGATTGCGCTTACTGGCCTTCGCGACCTGCCTTGGTCGCCAGATCCGCGTAGCGGGTTCGAGATGACCCTGCTGCGCATGCTTGCGTTCAAGCCAGCGAGCGCGGGGCATTCAGACGGGGGGCCAGGTGACGGTGGCGGTGACGGGGGCGGGCAGCGTCTTGCGGCGAACGAGGGCGGCGAACCCGCGAATCTGAGCGCGCCGGCTGAGCGCAGCGGCGGTGCGATCGCTGACACCCCGATCTCGGGATCTGCACCTCGTCCAGAAATCTCCTCCGCCCGCGTTCGGTCCGGCGCCGCCGGAGCACTCGACGCTGCGTTGGCTGAGACGCGTTCTGGCGGTTCGGCAGCCGCAACGCCGCCAAGGCTCGAAGCGGCGCCGACGACAGCGCCCGCGGGCGCCAGTGAGATCGATGAGGCGCGCGCTTTTGAGCCGCCGCGGGCTGCAGGCTCGGGCGGATCCGCTGCTGTCCGCGATGGCGACGAGCTGCGCGCGAGCGAGGGCGCTGCAGTCATCGATGCGGCCGCCGCACGGAGCGAGCCCGAATCCGATGGAGCGACGGCCGAGGCGATTGCCGAGGCGATCGCGGAGGCGATCGGGGCCGAAATCCCCGGGGCCGAGCCGCCCTCGCTGTCAGTTGAAGGCGCAGCGGTGACGGCGTCTGCGAAGCCCGACGTCGAGGCGCAGCCAGAATCCTCGCAAGCGCGCGATTGCCTCAATTTATGCGTGCCGAGTGACTGGCACGCTGTCCTTGAAGCGCTCGAACTCACAGGGATGACCCGTGAGCTTGCGGCGCACGGTCTGCCGACGCAGATTGATGGCTACCGAGTCGAGCTCACGGTTTCATCGCAGGCCGAAACGCTGATTGCGGATGTGCATGTCGAGCGCATCGAGAAGGCGCTCGCGCGGTCGCTTGGCACCGAGTTCAAGGTCCGCATTCTTGCGGGAGACCCTGGCGGTGAGACGCCCTCCATGCGAGGACAACGCGCGCGCGCGGAGCGTCAGGCGCGGGCGGTTGCGGCGATAGAGAACGACCCGGGCGTTGCACTCCTACGGGAGCGCTTTGGTGCCATGGTGCAGTCCGAGAGCATCCGACCGCTGTCCTGACGGGGCGCCGTGCATGGGCGCTACGCCAGGTTTACACTCGCGCACCAACCCAATCTCACCACGGAGCACGCATGGCCGGGCTCGGCAGCATGATGAAGCAGGCGCGCGAGATGCAGGAAAAGGTCTCGCAGCTTCAGCAGGAACTCGCATCGCTCACCGTCGTCGGCGAGAGCGGTGCCGGCATGGTCAAGGTCACCATGACGGGCCGACACGATGTTCAGCGGGTGGAACTCGACCCCACGCTGCTCAGCGAGGACAAGGAGATGCTCGAGGATCTCCTGGCGGCAGCGGTGAATGACGCGAATCGGCGCGTTGAACGCACGCATGCGGATCGGATGTCCGAGCTGACGGCAGGCCTTCCCCTGCCTCCGGGCATGAAGCTCTTCTGACTCTTGACTACGCCTCGGTTCAACGCGCTCATTGCGGCGCTGCGCATTCTGCCCGGCGTAGGGCCGCGATCCGCGCAGCGCATGGCCTTCCATCTCCTGGAGCGGGACCGCGACGGTGCGCGAAGCCTCGCAGAGGCGTTGCTCGAGGCCGCGGAACATGTCGGGGTGTGTGAACGCTGCCGCACGCTGAGCGAGACGCCTCTTTGCCGCATCTGTTCGGACCCTTCCCGTGACGAGACGCTGCTCTGCGTCGTGGAATCGCCAGCTGATCAGTTCGCGATCGAAGCAGCTGGCGGCTACCGGGGGCGCTATTTCGTGCTTGGTGGGCGCTTGTCGCCGATTGACGGTATCGGGCCCGACGAGATCGGAGTTTCTGCGCTGCTGGCCCTTGCGGAGTCCGAGCCGATCTCGGAAGTGATCCTCGCGACCAACGCCACGGTCGAGGGTGAGGCCACCGCGCATTACATTGCCGATGCAATGCGCGCGGCGGGTGTTGCAACCTCGAGGATTGCCCATGGCGTGCCCGTTGGAGGCGAACTCGAGTTCGTCGACGGCGGCACGCTCACGCACGCATTCGCAGGACGAACCCGTGTCGACTGAAGAAATACCGTCTGCTTCGTCGGTTGCTGAGCGCGTATCCAATGCCACGCTGGTGACGACCGATGCCGGCCTGGAGGCGGCCTGCAGCCTTGCGCGCGCGGCAGGCACGGTCATTGTCGACACGGAGTTTGAACGTACCGACACGTACTTCCCGCGCGTTGCGCTTGTTCAGCTGGCAACGCGGGAACAGGTCTGGCTCATTGATCCGCTAAAGATTGCTGACGGGTCCGCCCTCGCGGCGCTGCTGGACGACGAGAACGTCGAGACGGTCCTGCACGCCTGCAGCGAGGATATCGAAGTGTTCTCTCACTGGCTGGGCGCGCGCGTGTCGGGTGTGTTCGATACGCAGCTGGGGGCTGCGTTTCTCGGCGAGCGCTACGGCATCGGCTACGGCGAGCTCGTGCACAATGTGCTCGGCATTGAAGTCGACAAGAAAGAAACACGGTCGAACTGGCTACAGCGACCACTTACGGACGCGCAATGGCGCTACGCCTGCCTGGACGTGATCCATCTAGCGGATATCCATGCACGGATGCGTGTTGAGCTTGAGCTGCTCGGGCGCCTTCAGTGGGTGTTCGAGGAGAGCGCCGCGATTGTCGCCGAGGTTCACGGGCGCGCCGAGACGCCCCTTGAATGGCGCGCACTCAAGGGGGCGGCAAACCTGCCGCCACGTGGCCTTGCCGCTGCGGCGGCGCTCGCTAATTGGCGCGATCTTACAGCCCGGTCTCTCGACCGGCCGAGAAATCGCGTTGCGCGAGACGAGCATCTGGTTGCCCTGGCTGAGCATCTGCCGGCCGACCTCCACGCCCTTCGCGGTGCGCCGCTGCCGCATGGCATGGTCAAGCGGTGGGGAGCGGAGCTGCAGGCGCTGCTCGATGAGCTGCACCAAACGCCGGCGGAGGCGCTGCCTTCGCCCCCGGGGCCGTCGCTCGCGCGGACCCAGGCGCCCCTGATCAAGCGCCTGCGCGACGTCGCACGCGGTGCCGCGGAGGCGCTCGGCATTGCCGATGAGTTGCTCTCGCGCAAGCGGCTGATCGAGCTCTGGCTCGAAGTCGACGGGGAGCGTATCCCCGCCCCCTGGGGTGGCTGGCGCTGGCAAGTCGCTGGAGAGCGCCTGCAGGGTATTGTTCGCCAGGCGGACGCGCGTCAGTGAAGGATTCGCGACTCGTTCAGGTCTTTCGCAGCACTCGCAGGGAAGGCATGTATCTGATCGTCGATCGCGGCCGCGGGCTCGCCGACGTGCCCGAGGCGCTGCTGAAGACGTTTGGGCGAGCTGACCCAAGCGTTGTCTTCCTGTTGTCCCCAGATCGACCCATGGCGCGCGCGCATGCGCCTGCGGTGCTGGAGGCCATTGCCTCGCAGGGCTTCTACCTGCAGATGCCGCCGCCGGAAGAGGTTGCCTGATGTCGGCCGGAGCAGCGCGGCCGTTCTGGGAGCGCCTGACCCTGGATGAAATGACCGATGCTCAGTGGGAGTCGCTGTGCGACGGGTGTGCGCGGTGCTGCATGATCAAGCTCGAGGACACGGACAGCGGCCGTCTGGAGTACACGAGGCTGGTGTGCCGATTCCTCGACCAGGATGCCTGCGCCTGCACGCGCTATCCGGACCGGCACCGTCTCGTCGAAGACTGCGTGCATCTCGGGCCGGACGAGGCGCGCGCTTTTCACTGGCTGCCGGAAACCTGCGCCTATCGAACGCTCGCCGAGGGCGGCACGCTCGCGGATTGGCACCCCCTTGTCAGCGGTGACCCGGAATCCGTGCATCGCGCGGGCATCTCCGTGCGCGGCAAGGTCCTCTCCGAAGATGCCGTGCATCCGGATGGCTACTTCGAGCATGTCATACGCTGGGTGAACTACTGAAATGGGCTACGTCTGGGGCTGGATTCTTTGCCTGGCCGCGACGGCGGTCGTGATCGCCTGCGGACTCTGGATGACGCGGCGATGGAAGCCTTTGTTGCTGCGCGATCTCGTGCGGGCGTTCGCGATCGCGACGCTGCTTGTGCCGGTTACCGCAGGGAAATTTGACGGCTTCTATGCGCCTGCGTACGTGGTGTTGATGTACGAAGGGTTGTTCGTTGCAGACGGGGATCCGATACCTGCGCTGTCTGCGTTGACGCTTGCATGGGGTGCGGCGCTTGTCGTGACGATCGTGCTGGCGGCGCGCCGCCGCTTCCAGCGACGCGCGCGCGATTGACTTTCCCGAGGTTCAGCTCGCCTCGAACATGCCCTCGAAGAGGACCGAAGACAGGTAGCGCTCTCCCGAGTCGGGCAGGATCACCACGATGTTCTTGCCTTCAAAGGCCGGATCCTCGGCGACGCGCCGCGCCCCAGTCGCGGCTGCCCCACAGCTGATTCCGCAGAGGATGCCTTCCTGGGTCGCGAGGGCCCTCGCCATGGCAATGGCCTCCTCGTTCGAGACGCGCTCGACGCGGTCGACGAGCGTGAGATCGAGGTTCCCGGGCACGAAACCCGCCCCGATGCCCTGGATCTTGTGCGGTGACGGCGCCGGATCGTCGCCCGCCATGGTTTGCGTGATCACCGCCGACGCCTCTGGCTCAACGGCAACCATGGTCACGGCCTTGCCCTGCGTGTGCTTCAGATAACGTGCGATACCGGTAAGCGTTCCGCCCGTGCCGACACCGCACACCACCACGTCGACGTCGCCGTCGAGGTCGTCCCAGATTTCCGGGCCGGTGGTTTTCTCATGAATCGCCGGATTCGCAGGATTGTCGAACTGGCTCGGCATGAACCAGCGCTCTGGATCGGAGGCGACGATCTCCTGTGCCTTCGCAATGGCCGCCTTCATGCCTTTCGCGCCCTCGGTTAGGACAAGTTCTGCACCGAAAGCCTTCAAGACCTTGCGGCGTTCCAGGCTCATGGTATCCGGCATGATCAGGGTCACGGGGTAACCTCGGGAGGCCGCGACGAATGCGAGGGCGATGCCGGTGTTGCCGCTGGTGGGTTCTACAATCGCCTTTCCCGGGCCGAGCAGCCCTTGCTCCTCAGCGTCCCAGATCATCGAAGCACCGATCCTGCACTTCACGCTGAAGGCAGGATTGCGGCCCTCGATCTTCGCGAATACGTTGCCGGTAATGGCGCGCTTAATCCGCACGAGGGGCGTTTTGCCGATGGTGAGCGAGTTGTCGTCGAAGACATTCATGGCCGGATGGCTCCCGAGGCGAAAGGTGCACTGATCATAGCCAAAGCCGACGGGGAGAACCCGGGCGGCCCTAATTCACCTGCCTTGATCCCCTTGGAGCGCATCACTAGGCTAGCGTCCTTCGCCTCCAGCGCGTCCGTGGCGTCGGCCTTGCCGTCGCATCCGTTCCCCGGTCAGGAATGCCCATTCATGAAATTCGAGAGCACCGATTCCTATATCGTCACAGATGAGCTCGCCCTCGCTGTAGACGCCGTCATGAAGCTCGAGCGGCCGCTCCTTATCAAGGGCGAACCCGGTACGGGCAAGACGCTGCTCGCGGAGGAAGTGGCCAGCTCCATGGGCATGCCGCTGATCACCTGGCATATCAAGTCGACCACCAAGGCGCAGCAGGGGCTCTATGAGTACGACGCGGTTTCGCGCCTGCGCGATTCGCAGCTCGGTGATGATCGCGTCAACGACATCCGCAACTACATCAAGAAGGGCAAGCTCTGGGAGGCGTTCACTTCAGAAGAGCGCTGCGTGCTGCTCATAGACGAGATCGACAAAGCGGACATCGAATTCCCGAACGATCTTCTTCAGGAACTCGACCGCATGGAGTTCTTCGTCTACGAGACAGGGGAGACGATCAAGGCCGTGCAGCGGCCGATTGTCGTGATCACCTCTAACAACGAGAAGGAGCTGCCGGATGCATTCCTGCGCCGGTGCTTCTTCCACTACATCAATTTCCCGGATCGCGAGACGATGCAAGCCATCGTTGACGTCCACTATCCTGAGATCAAGAAGGAGCTGGTCAAGGAAGCGATGGAAATCTTCTTCGACGTCCGCAAGGTGCCGGGACTCAAGAAGAAGCCATCTACCTCCGAGCTCATCGACTGGCTGAAGCTTCTGATGGCAGATGACATTCCCGAAGAAATCCTGACCAATCGGGACACCACGAAGGCCATCCCGCCGCTTTACGGCGCGCTTGTTAAGAATGAGCAGGACGTGCATCTGCTCGAGCGTCTGGCGTTCATGAATCGCCGAGACAGCCGTGGCTGAAGGATGAGTTGGAGTTCGGCGTGCGAGGCTGTCCCTGTGCGGCGCGGGCCTCGTACCAAGCGTGTTGGCGCCTGGCGTATGGCGGTCGCAGAGGGTGCTTCTGCCCGGTAGTGCTTGAAGCGCCGGCACAGCGCGCCAGTGTGGACGCAGGGGCGCACGTGACGCAGTAGACCCGCTCGGGGCATGCTCCCGCAGCGAGCGACACAATGGTCGAACAGGGTGCGCAGCGGCGCGTCCGGTTCGCAAAGGTGGGGCCCATCGCCCCTCGGGACGGCACACGAGGAACGAGCGACATGCTCATCGACTTCTTCTACACGCTGCGTCGGCACAAGGTTCCAGTCACGATCCGCGAGCTGCTCGATCTCGTGCAGGCCCTCCAGATCCGCGTGGTGTACGCCGACGTCGACGACTTCTATCTGCTGTCGCGCGCCGCGCTGGTCAAGGATGAGAAGCACTACGACAAGTTCGATCAGGCATTCAGCGCCTACTTCAAGGGGCTCGAGGACCTTCACGGCCTCCTGGAGGCCCTCATCCCCGACGAGTGGCTGCGCCGCGAGTTCGAAAAGTCACTGAGCAAGGAAGAGCTCGAGCAGATCGATTCGATGGGCGGCCTCGAGAAGCTCATAGATGAGTTCCGCAAGGCCAAGGAAGCACAGGAGCAGGGCGAAGGCGAAGAGGGCGACGACGCGGGCGGCAAGGGCAAAGGCGACAAGATGGGGCAGGGGGGCGAAGGCCCCAACGGCTCTGGCGGCAAGGGCAAGGGCAAGAAGAAAAAGGGCAAGAAGGCCTGGGATCGTCGCCAGTACAAGAACCTCGACGATTCGGTCGAGCTCGGCACGCGAAACATCAAACTTGCCCTTCGGCGCCTGCGCAAGCTCGCGCGCACGGGCAAGGAAACCGAGCTCGACATGCCGGGCACGATCAAGCACACCGCGCACAATGGCGGTCTGCTCGACATCCGCATGCGCCCGGAACGCAAGAACACCGTGAAGGTGCTCTGTTTCTTCGACGTCGGCGGCTCAATGGATGCCCACGTCAAGGTGTGCGAAGAACTCTTCAGTGCGGCGCGCACCGAGTTCAAGCACATGGAGTACTTCTACTTCCACAATTTCATCTACGAGCAGGTCTGGAAAGACAATCGCCGCCGGATGGCCGAACGTCTTGCGACCTGGGATGTCCTCCACAAGTATCCGCAGGACTACAAGGTCGTGTTCGTGGGAGATGCGACGATGGCGCCCTACGAGATCACCCACGCAGGCGGCAGCGTCGAGCACTGGAACGAGGAACCCGGGGCGCTCTGGCTTGAGCGCATCGCCGGCATCTACGACAAACTCGTATGGATCAATCCCACGCCGCAGGACACGTGGGAATATTCCTCGTCGGTGGAGATGACGCGCGAGCTGGTGGGCGGCAACATGTTCCCGCTCACCATCGCGGGCCTCGAGTCTGCAATGAACCAGCTCTCGAAGTAGGTAACTGCGGTACGCGCACATCCGACCACGTGCGCGTCCGACGCCCATGAAAGACCCTCTCTCGACCCCACTTGAAGCCGAGCGGCCTCTGCTCCTGCGTGACCGCGCCGAGGCGATCCGGCTCGCTCAGCGCATCAGCAGGCTCGCCCGCCAAGGCAAACCTCACGACCGCCTGGAGGCGAAGCATGCGGCGCTCCTGGAGCGCTCGGGCGCGCGCTTTGCGGCTCGGTCGGCCCGGGTGCCGACCATCACCCTGCCCGGCGAACTGCCAATCGCGGAACATGCCGACGAGATCGTCGAGATGCTCCGCCAGCATCGCGTGGTCGTGGTTGCCGGGGAGACCGGCTCCGGGAAGACGACGCAACTACCCAAGCTTGCACTGCAGGCCGGGTTCGGTCGCGCAGCGCGTATCGGCCACACACAGCCTCGACGCATCGCGGCGCGCAGCGTCGCGACGCGTATCGCGGAAGAGTTGGCCCTCCCGCTCGGAGAGGGTATCGGCTTCCAGACCCGATTCGAGCAGGCGCAAAGCGAGGATGATCTGGTCAAGGTCATGACCGACGGAATCCTGCTCGCCGAAACGCGGGCGGATCCGGATCTACTTGCCTACGACTGCGTGATCATTGATGAGGCCCACGAGCGCAGCCTCAACATCGACTTTCTCCTGGGTTACCTGAAGCAACTGCTTGAGCGGCGAGACGACCTGACGGTCGTCATCACGTCCGCGACCATCGATGTACACCGCTTCGCAGCGCATTTTGCGCGCGATGAGGGCCCCCAACCGCCGGTAATCAGCGTATCTGGCCGCACCTATCCAGTTGCGCTGCGGTATCTGGATCCTGAAGCCGTCGAAGATGCGCAGGCGCGCGATGTGACCGAAGCCGGCGTGCTCGCGGCACTGCGCGAGATCCGGTCACTGGAGCGCAGCGGAAATGCCCCGCCGCCCTGGGCGCGAGACGTGCTGGTATTCCTGCCGGGGGAGCGCGAGATCCGTGATCTGTCCCGGGCGTTGGGCGACCGCCTTGACTGGCCGGCGGTCGAGGTGCTCCCGCTGTATGGCCGACTTTCAAGCGCTGATCAGCGCCGCGTGTTCGATCCTGGCGGCGCTCGACGTATCGTGCTGGCGACCAATGTCGCGGAGACGTCGCTCACGGTTCCACGCATTGGCTACGTCATCGATTCGGGGCTGGCGCGCATTTCCCGCTACAGCTTCCGTTCGAAATTCCAGCGCCTGCCCATCGAGGCCGTCTCCCAGGCCAGTGCAAATCAGCGGGCCGGTCGTTGCGGCCGACTCGCACCGGGAGTCTGCTTGCGCCTGTACGGAGAGGAGGATTTCCTCGGACGTCCAGCGTTTACAGATCCAGAAATTCTGCGCACGAATCTTGCGGCCGTCGTGCTGCAAATGGCGGAGCTCGGCCTCGGCGAGCCCGAGGCCTTTCCTTTCATCGAAGCGCCGGATCCGAGAGCGCTGTCCGATGGCCGACGGTTGCTGTTCGAGCTCGGCGCCCTGGACGAGCGGGGGGAACTCACGGGGCTCGGACGAGACCTGGCCCGTCTGCCCCTGGATCCTCGGCTCGGGCGCATGGTGCTGGCGGCACGGGCGCGGGACTGCCTGACCGAAATGCTCGTTATCGTGTCCGCGCTCGCGAGCCAGGATCCGCGCGAACGACCGCCGGACCGACAGCAGGCCGCCGACGAGGCCCATGGTCGTTTCGCGGTGCCCGGCAGCGATCTTCTCGCCTTCGTCACGCTCTGGAACTGGCTCGAATCCCGGTCCGGAGCGCTTTCGAGTTCTGCCTTCCGCCGTGAGTGTCAGCGTGCCTTCCTGTCCTTCATGCGCATTCGGGAATGGCGCGCAACGCACCGGCAACTTCGCCAGCTGGCGAAGGAGCGCGGTTGGAAGGAGAACCGCAGCGAGGCCAAGCCAGAGCAGGTGCATCGCGCGCTCCTGCCCGGTCTGCTTTCCCAGATCGGCATGCGTACGGATGACGGGGACTATCTGGGTGCGCGCGGCGCGCGTTTTCATGTCTTCCCCGGCTCGGGTTTGTTCGCGGGGGCGCCGCCGTGGCTGCTATCGGCCGAGATCGTCGAGACCTCGCGCGTTTATGCGCGCATGAATGCGCGCATCGATCCGCGCTGGATCGAAGAAGAGGCGCGGCATCTCGTGCGGTATCAACACGAAGCGCCGCACTTCTCGCGTCGGCAGGGGCGTGCCGTGGTTACTGAACGGGTAACCCTCTATGGCCTGCCGATCGTCGAGGGGCGTCAGGTGCCACTGGCGCCCCTCGATCCAGGCCAGGCACGTGCCCTGTTCTTGCTCGATGGTCTCGCCCGTGGAGGCCTCGCCACGCGCGGAGACTTTCTGCAGTACAACCAGGGCTTGCTGGATGAGGTCGCGGAACTGGAGGCTCGCGGCCGACGACGTGACCTTGCAATTGGCGATGAAGCTCTTGCTGCGCTTTATGGGGACCGCATCCCAGAGGAAATCGTCGATGCACGCAGCTTCGAGAAATGGCGCCGGCGGGCCGAGCGCGCTGACGCGCGCGTGTTGTATCTGACCCAGGACGATCTGCTTCGCGGTGACGTCGGCGATCGTATCGATGAGGAATTCCCCGGCGCACTCGTGCTCGGCGAATTGGAACTTGCCCTGGCGTATACGTTCGCGCCGGGTAAGGACACGGACGGGGTCACGGTCCGCGTACCGAACACCGCCCTCGCTCAGCTATCGCCAGAAGCGCTTGAATGGCTCGTGCCGGGTTTTCTGGAAGCGAAATGCATTGCGCTGCTGAAGGGATTGCCCAAGCGCATTCGGCGCGACCTCGCGCCCGTCCCGGATCACGTGTCGGCGGTATTGCCTCGACTGCTGGATCCTGCGCGATTCCGCGCCGGAAGCCTGCGCAGAGCGCTGACCGTGGCGCTCGCCGAACGCTTCGACGTCGAGATTCCCGCCGACGCGTGGGATGCGGAGCGTCTGGAAGGGCATCTCGTAATGCGTATTGAGGTGCTTGATGCAGGCGGCAAGGTGATCGGGCATGGGCATGATCTGGCGGCATTGCGAGCCGCCCACGCCGGCGCGGCGGCCCGGGAACTGGCGCACTCGGATAAGGCGACGGCCATGGAAGCGACCGGGCTCACGGCCTGGGACTTCGGCGAGCTGCCCGAGCGCCTGAAGCTCGAGTCCGGGGTGAGTGTTTTTCCCGCACTCGTGGACGAGGGCGACAGCGTGGCGCTCCGCGTGCGCCAGCACGCCCTGGACGCGGAACGCGAAACATGCGCCGGGATCGTCCGCCTATTGGCGCTCGCCCAGCGTCCGGCGCTTCGTCACCTGGACAAGCAGATTCGTGAGCGATCAAGACTGCATCTGCTCTATGCGCCCTACGGGGATGGGGCAGATCTTGGGGATCAGATCGGGCGCCTCGCGGTCCGCAGGGCGCACGCAGTAGGCGCGCCGCTGCCGCGCAACGCCGGAGCGTTCAAGCGCATGCTGGATGCTGGCCGGGGCGATCTGGCGGCCCGCCACGACGAAGCCGTCGAGTTGGCGCGCGCAATTCTGCGTCAGGCACACATGCTGCGCGCGGCCATGTCCGAGGCGCGCTCGCCCGCTTTTCGCGATGCGCTCGACGATATCGATGGCTGGCTCTCCAGGCTCCTTCCCGATCACTTTCTCGTACTGACGCCCGATGCTTGGGTCGACGAGCTGCCGCGCTATCTCAAGGCAGGCGTACGGCGCCTGGGGGGGCTTCAGGGCAACGTTGATCGGGATCGCGCACGGCTGGTCGAGCTCTCGGAGTGGCAGGGGCAGCTCGATGAGGCGCGCGCGGCCGGATTCAGCGAAACGGACATCTGGGTCGACTGTCGCTGGTTGCTCGAGGAGTACCGCGTTTCTCTGTTCGATCAGTCCCTTGGTACGCGAGTGCCGGTGTCTCCGAAGCGTTTGCGCAAGCGCTTCTCCGAGCTTGCGGATCGCGTTGCACTCGATTGCTGAATCCAGAAGGGAACGCACGCACATCGTTGCGTGCTGCAGACGATGGGAGTAGCGTCATCGACGTTCGATCAACTGCCGACAGGCTCCGTGAACACGCCTGATTCAGAGGTCTCTTCCTCTCCTCTACAGGGCTCGTCGCTTGTTGCGGCCGATGCGCCGATGACCGCCCCTGTTTCCGCGAACACCCCTGACAAGACCACCCTCTGTCATGAGCGGTGAGCGGCTGCTTGTTGTCGATGAGGCCGATGCGGAGCGGAATGCGCTCGCAGCAGCCCTTCGTGGCCGTGGCTTCGAGGTCACGGAGACGAAAGATGGCCGCGCGGGGCTTGAGCGGCTGTCCGTCTGGCCCGTCGATCTTGTGTTCTGTGATCACCGGGCGGTGCTCGCAGATGGGCGGCCAATGCTCGCTGCCCTGTCGCGTGAGCTCCCGGACGTTCCGGTGATCGTCATGACGGGGGAGGCGACCCTCGACGAGGTCATGGACGTGCTCCGCCTCGGCGCTACGGACTACCTCATCAAGCCCCTCGCCGACGCAGATCGCCTTGTGCAGGCCGTCGACAATGCGCTCGAACGCACGCGCCTGCGACAGGAGAACTCTCTCGTAAAGCAGGAGCTGGAGGCGGCGAACCAGCAGCTCCAGGACTACGTTGAGGAATTGCATCAGGATCAGCGTGCAGGTCGGCAGGTCCAGCTCGGCATGCTGCCGCCGTCGCCGATGGCCATCGACGGCTTTCGATTACAGCACCACATCGTTCCGTCGCTGTTCTTGTCGGGAGATTTTGTAGACTACTTTCGCATCACGGAGCGCCACTTCGTCTTCTACATCGCGGACGTCTCCGGGCACGGCGCGTCGTCGGCCTTCGTGACCGTTCTGCTGAAGAACTTCTCTCGTCGCCTGCGCAGAGAGTATCGGCCGCGCATGCTCTCGGAGCCCGGCGAAATCCTGCGCTGGCTGAACAGAGAAATTCTCGAAAGCCGCATGGACCGCCACGTGACCATGTTTGTAGGCGTTGTGGACTGCGCATCGGACACGCTCGCCTATGCGAATGCCGGCCACTTTCCATGCCCGGTGCTGGTGAGCTCCGGCGAGGCTCGCTTCCTCGAGGTTCCCGGCAAGCCACTAGGCTTGTTCGACGATTACCGGCTCGAATCGGGACGCACGGAGTTGCCCCCCGATGCCTCGCTCGCCCTGTTCTCCGATGGTCTTCTTGAAGTAATGGAGGCGCCGAGCGTCGTTGCGAAAGAGGCAGAGCTCCTCGCCCGCGTGCGCCGCGTCGCGGAAGCCTCTCCGAGCGACATCGATGCGCTCTGTCGTGCGTTTGGCCTCTCGCCGGCCTTGGAAGCGCCTGACGATATCGCCTGCCTGCTCGTTGCGAGAGTCGCATGAGCGAGGGACGCATCCTGGTGGGCGACCATGATGGCGTGTACGTGCTCAAGTTTGTCGGTGACGTGCGCGTGAATCTTTGCGCGACCGTGGATGCATTTGTCCGTGACGTGTTCAGAAGCGATGACCTTGCGTCCCTGCTCGTGGATCTGACCGAAACGGAGGGGATCGACAGTACCTCCCTTGGTCTGCTCGCACGTCTGTCCAATGAAACGCGGCGTCGTATCGGGGCATTGCCAACGTTGATCTCGACGAATCCTGACGTTACACGGGTGCTGCACACGACGGGCTTCGACGACGTCTTTCATTTGCTTGAGGAGCCGCTTGACGAGCGCCGCCCGCTCGGCGAGTTGGCGCCCGTGAGCTCGGACGCAGACGCCTTGCGCGAGCGAGTCATCGACGCGCATCGGGCGCTGATGGATCTCAATGAGCGGAATCGAGAGAGCTTCCGGGATTTGGTCAGCGCGCTCGAAGCCGATGGTGAAGAATGAGGCTCATGGAGCGTCGCTTTGCGCAGAGCGGGCGCGCTGTCGAGTGCGTATGAAATCGCTCTGGCGCACGTGGATGAGTCCTGCAATGCGGCGGATGGTGTGTTCTTCCTGTGGGTCGATAACGCCGTCGGCAAGCGCTACATGCCAGAGCGACTCGATCAGCTCGATACGCGCGTCTGCGTCGCTGTGTTCCGTGACCAGCCGCGTGAACTGATACAGATCCGTAGCGTCTTCAACCTCTTGTTCAGCGAGCGCCTCGAGCTCATCGAGATCGGTTGCCGAGAGATCGAATCGGGCCGTCAACAGTTCGCGGACGCGATCCCGTTCGACATGGTCGACCTTCGCATCTGCGCGGACGACCTCGAACATCAGCGCGGCCATGGCCAACGGACGCGCGTCGTGCGCAAGGCTCTGACCGTCTGCCGAGAGCAGGCGTTCGCGGAAGAAGCGTTCAATGCGCTCGAGCACGTTCAGGCAGCCTCGCGAGGATGCTGTTCGAAGTGGGCCAGGGCATCTTCGATGACCTCCACGCCGCCGCGACGGGCGTTTTCTGACAGGTGCCGTCGGACCTGACGTGCCCCGGGTCTGCCATGGAAGAGACCCGAGAGCAGGCGCGTCAGGCGGGGCAGGGGGGTGCCGGCGTCGAGCGCCTCGTTTACGTAGGGCAGCCAGGCGCGGACGATGTCGACCGGACTTGGTGACGCGTGCCCGGCCTCCGGGAACAGCACATCGCGCATGGCGGCAAGCACCAGCGTGTCGTTCACGGCTGCGCGGCCGATCATGACGCCATGGACGCCCGCTACGGCTTCGAGGCAGCGGGCAGGCGTGTCGATACCGCCGTTGATGATGATCTCGAGATCAGGACGGCGGCTTGCGAGCGCGCGTACGGGGTCGTAGCGAAGCGGTGGTACCTCCCGGTTCTCTTTCGGGCTCAGTCCGCCCAGTACCGCATCGCGCGCATGAATGGTGAACAAAGAACAGCCGGCGTCGGCAACGGTGTCCACGAAGCGGTCCAGCCACTCCTGGCTGGCCATGGTTCTATGTTCGTCGCTCATGCCGTCGAGAATCCCGAGACGGCACTTGACAGTCACTGGCACGTTGACCGCGCTGCGCATGGCAGCCACGCATGCGGCGACCCGCTCCGGTTCAGCCATGAGGGCAGCGCCAAAGCTGCCTGACGCAACGCGATCGGACGGACAGCCGCAGTTCAGATTGATTTCGTCGAAGCCGGCAGCAGCGCCGAACGCGGCCGCGGTCGCGAGCGCTTCGGGCTCAGCGCCCCCCAGCTGCAGCGCAACAGGATGTTCGCTCGGGTCGTGCGCCAGAAAGCGCTGGCGGTCACCGTGGATCAGCGCCTGCGCGGTCACCATTTCTGTGTACAGCACGAGTTCGGGGGCAACGAGGCGGAGGAGTGCGCGGAAGTGCCGGTCGGTCCAGTCCATCATCGGCGCGACGCAGAGACGATGCGCATCGCGGCCTCCCAGGGGCCCGCTTCCATGGCAGTTCATGATGTGCGCAGTCCAGCCGTCGCTCCTCGGGCGCGGGAGGATACCAGAGTCCTTACGGCAATCCGGGCTGAACGCTTGAGCCTATCCGGTGGCGCTCCGTATCATCGCGCCCCCCCCGGCCGCCTCGATCAGCCAGCCATGACTCAACGCATCCGCACGCGCGTAGCACCTAGCCCTACGGGCGATCCCCATGTGGGCACTGCTTATGTTGCCCTATTCAATCTAGCGTTCGCGCGCGCCAACGGGGGCGAGTTCGTGCTGCGCATCGAAGATACGGATCGCCAGCGTTCGACCACGGAGAGCGAGCGCGCGATTGTTCGCGCACTGCACTGGCTCGGCCTGAACTGGGACGAAGGCCCGGATGTCGGTGGACCTTTCGGACCCTACCGTCAGAGTGAACGTGGCGCGCGCTATACGGAAGCGGCAGATGAGCTGCTGGCCGACGGCCATGCTTTTCGCTGTTTCTGTACGCCAGAACGTCTGGATGAAGTCAGACGCGCTCAGCAGCAGGCCAAGGAGACGCCACGCTACGACGGACATTGCAGCACGCTGTCGGCGGGCGAAGTCGAGCGGCGGGTTGCCGCCGGAGAGCCTCACGTTGTTCGAATGCGCGTACCCGAGGAGGGCGCGTGCGTCGTTGATGATTTGCTGCGCGGACCGATCGAGATTGCCTGGGATCAGGTCGACATGCAGGTTCTGCTTAAGTCCGACGGCATGCCGACCTATCATCTCGCTAACGTGGTTGATGACCACGACATGGCGATCAGTCACGTCATCCGCGGCGAGGAGTGGATCAATTCCGCCCCAAAGCACCTGCTCCTGTATCGCTACTTCGGGTGGGACGAGCCGGCCTTCGCGCACCTGCCCCTGCTGCGAAACCCAGACAAGAGCAAGCTCTCGAAGCGCAAGAATCCGACCAGCGTCGAGTTCTACCGTCGTATGGGCTACCTGCCTGAGGCGCTGCTGAATTTTCTGGGCCTCATGGGTTATTCCATGGCGGATGGCCGTGAAGCGTTCGATTTGCAGACCTTCCTTGATGAGTTCGACCTGGAACGGATCAGCCTCGGCGCTCCGGTTTTCGATCAGGAGAAGCTGTCTTGGCTGAACGGACAGTGGCTGCGCGGACTCTCTGACAAGGGCTTTGCCGCGCGCGTGCAGGAATGGCTGCTGAACGAGGATCGCCTGCTTCCGCTCGTGCCGCTGGTGAAAGAGCGGACGGAGCGCCTGAGCGATCTCATTGGCATGACCGACTATCTGCTCGGTGAGCCGCCCAACATCAGTGCAGATGCTTTCGCAGTGACAGGGCTCGAAGCGGAGGTGATCCTAGAGCGCCTGCAGTACGTCGTTTGGCGTCTGGACGCGCTTACGGACTGGTCGCGCGATGCACTGGTTGCAGAGCACACGCGTCTAGCGAATGAACTCGGCCTCAAGATTCGCGAGCTGCTCGCACCTCTGTTTGTGGCGCTGAGCGGACGCGCGGTGTCGTTGCCGCTCTACGATTCCATGGTGCAGCTGGGGCCGGATCTGACGCGTGCACGGCTGCGTCGGGCCCTCCTCGCCCTCGGTGGCGTATCGAAAAAACAGGCAAAGCGTTTGGAAAAACGGTATCGAGAACTCGGCCGAATGGACGCTGGAGGAGAAGAGGGCGCGGCTGGTTGACACCCCAATGGGGCGTCCCTAACATCCGCGCTCCTCGCAGATTGCTGCGGCGATCCGGCGCAGGTACAGGGGCTATAGCTCAGCTGGGAGAGCGCCTGCATGGCATGCAGGAGGTCGGCGGTTCGATCCCGCCTAGCTCCACCAAATAAAAAAAGGGGCCGCGTTGCGGCCCCTTTTTTTCTTGCCCGAAGTCGATCTAGAGCAGCATCAGCGCTGCCACCGCCGCCACGACCACCAGACCGGCAGCGACCCCGATCCAGAGCATGGCTCCGCTGCCGCCGGACTTCTTCGTCGTGCTCGTGCGCTGGGCGCGGCCCGAGTCCGCCTCGAACTGCCACTCGACACGCCCGAAGGCAACGCTGTCACCGGGGCCTAGGTAGCTGACAATTGCCGTGTTGCCGTTGACTGAAGTGCCGTTCGTGGAAATCAGGTTGACCACCCGCCAAACGCCGTTCTCGCTGACGATCTGCGCGTGTCGCGCCGATACGGTGCCGTCCTCGATCACGATGTCGTTACCATCCTGACGACCAACCGTTGTTTTCGGCTTGTCGAGCGTCACCACCCGACCGGCCACAGCCTCCGATCGCCCCACCAGGCGGGGCGTGCCCTTGACCACCTGCTTCTCGCCGGCGGCTGCGCTTGACACCTTCGACGCCAGCTCCTCGCTGCTGATCATCAGCGTTTCGTTCGGCCCCTGGGAACGCTGATCGGCCGGGACGGCGCGGGGATCTTCCTGATTCTCGCTCATCAGAGGTGCTCGTCGTCATGGGAAAGGGGAGGGAATTATGACCTTGCGATCGTGATCGTTGAAAGTGTGCGTGCGCACTTTCCTGTCGCCCGCTCCTTTCGTCGCGGCGCAGCCGTCGGACCACGAGCCGCCCTTGCGAACAGCACTCGGAGGGGCCCCTAAGCGGCGTTGCCAGGTCCCAGCATCGGGCCTTGACAGCAATCGGATCTCAGGACTAGAAGGGGGTGTTGGTGGTGGTCTTCAAGGCACGTCAACGCGCTGGACGCAGTACTTCTGTGGATGACGGCAAGCGAGGTTGTTGTCATGGCCAGTGAATTCGAAGATGACTTTGATGAAGTCACGGAAGACGAGTTCGAGGACGATCGCGAGGAGCGCGCGGTGCAGTTTGCCGGGCTCGATACGCCCTCGCGGCAGCTTGCGCTGCGCCGCGCGTTCGAAGCGCGTCGAGAAGCGCAAGAGATGGATGCGGCACTGAATTACCTCGAATTAGACGTTGAGGACGAGGACGAGGACTGACACGACGTCAGTCGCGGCCTCGAGAAAGCAGCGCACGCGTATCACTTGCGCGTGACCGCCCCCTACGCCTTAGAAAAACGCACCCTTAGGCCGCGCACAACGTAATCGAAACCCGTGCTTTCGCTTCGCGTGATGCATAGCGGCTGGTACCGTGCGCTGCGCGCGCAGGGCGCGGTTGATTCGGAACCGGTGATGGAGCAGGCAGCAAGCGAGATCGAGCTGCTGCTCGTGGGCGGAGGTCATGCTCACGTGCAGGTGCTGCGTGCGCTCGCAATGAAGCCCCTGCTGGGCGTTCGAGTGACAGTGGTCTCGCGCGAGATACACACCCCTTACTCCGGCATGCTTCCAGGTCATCTCGCGGGGTTTTATTCGCACGATGACATCCACATCGACCTGGGGCCGCTTGCGAATCGAGCGGGCGCTCGCCTAATTCACGATGAGATCACTGGCCTCGACGCCGCTTCGCGCCGGGTGCATTTTGATAGGCGGCCGTCTCTGCGCTACGACGTGTTGTCGCTCGACACAGGGTCCACACCCGCGCTCGATGCGGTTGAAGGCGACGGTGAGCGAATTGTCCCGGTCAAGCCGATCAGCGCATTTCTGCCCCGCTTCGAAGCGCTCCTTGAGCGCATCGCGGCTTCGTCGGACGCGCTCGACGTTGCGGTCGTTGGGGGCGGTGCCGGCGGCGCAGAGCTTGTCCTGTCCGTGGCCGAGAGACTGCGCAAAGAGGGACAGCTTGAGCGCGTCAGGCTGCATCTTGTCTGCGCCGGCCACGGACCGCTCGAGCATGCTGGGCCAGCAGTGCGTCGGCGCTTCGAACAGGCGCTCGCGGACAGCGGAATTGAAGTACACCGCGGTCAGCGCATCGTCAGGGCAGACAGGCGCTCGCTGCTGACCGCGCAGGGGGCCGCAATTGCCGCAGACGAAGTGCTCTGGGTAACTCAGGCGGCCGCTCCCCAGTGGCCACAGGCGGCAGGGCTGGCCGTAGACGATGCAGGTTTTGTCGAGGTGGGCCCGACGCTGCAGAGCCGATCGCACCCCGAGGTCTTCGCTGCGGGTGATCTCGCGGCGCTAGTGGATGCGCCGCGACCCAAGTCTGGCGTTTACGCCGTTCGTGCTGGTCCTGTTCTCGCCCGCAATCTGCGCGCTTTCATTCGAGACGAGGCGCTGGAGGCCTGGCAGCCCCAAGCGCGAGCGCTGTACCTGGTCACGACGGGGACGCGCGACGCGGTCGTCGTGCACGAACGCATACCTGCGTTCGCGGGTCGGTGGGTCTGGCGTTGGAAAGACTGGATTGATCGCCGCTTCATGGCGCGGTTTACGAGGCTGCCGGTGATGCCGAATGCGCAGCGGCCGTCCGAGGTCGCGCGGCGTCGCGGTGGAGGCCGCCTGGACAGCGGCATGCGCTGCGTGGGCTGCGGCAGCAAGCTGAGCACGGCCACGCTGCTCGCGGGCCTTGGACAGGAACGCGATGGCGTCGCTGCATTCGAGGATGCCGCCACGTTGAATGTCGGACAAACGCCGGTTCAACAGACCCTGGATGGGTTTCCGTTTCCGGTCGCGGACCCCTGGCTCGCGGGGCGCATTGCGACCATTCACGCCCTCGGCGATGTGCTTGCCATGGGTGCGCAACCCGCCGGCGCACTGGCGTTTGCCGTTGTGCCCTATATGGCGCGACAGATCATGGCGGAAGATCTTGCGCAGCTCATGACGGGGGTGCGTGAAGCGCTCGCAGAACATGATTGCGAACTGCTTGGCGGCCACTCCTGCGAGGGCGCGGAGGGAATGATTGCGCTGTCCGTAAGCGGCGTGCCGGAGGAGGATGCACCCTTGCTTGGCAAGGGTGGGGGCCGGGCCGGTGACGCGCTTGTGCTCACGAAAGCCCTCGGCACGGGCGCCGTGCTCGCTGCGACCGCAGATGGGCGACTGCCGTCCCGGGATCGGAGCGCCGCGGTTGAACACATGCTTGTATCCAACGCTGCAGCCGTTTCGATCCTCCGTGAGCACGGCGCGCGTGGATGCACAGACGTCACCGGCTTTGGTCTGCTCGGTCACGCACTGGAAATGGCGCAGGCGTCTGCCTGTGGCCTTGAACTTGTGCGCGGTGCAGCGGTCGCGCTCCCAGGGGCGCAGCAGGCGCTCGCTGCAGGGCACGTTTCCAGCTTGCAGGTGCAGAACGAGGAGGCGTTTGCGGCATTCGAAATCGACGCCCGCGCCATCGACGAGGCGGAGGTACGCCTGCTGGCAGATCCGCAGACCTGTGGCGGGCTGCTTGCGGCGGTGCCGGCTCGGCAGGCAGATGCCTGCGTGCGAGCGCTTCGGGCGAGGGGCTTCCGGGATGCTTGCCGCGTCGGTGCACTTCGATCCGTCGCGCAGGGCTATGCTCTCGTGAGCCAGGGCGAATGAAGCGCTTCGCGGATGCGCTGTGATGAGCACTCGCAGGTGATCTGATCACGGAGGCCGCCGACAGCGCGGGGGTCAGGCCGTACATACCGAACCATGCGAACCAGCCGAATACCATAGAGCTCCATTCGACTCTTGAACCAGTTTGACCGAAACCGCAGAGACGGGTTGAAACGGTACAGACGGGCGCATGCATGGCGTCACCGCTTCATCCGAAGGGCTGGTCGGTGCGTGAATGGCATGACGCGAGTGGCAACGAAACGGGCGTCTGGTGCGGCGGCGGCGTGCACGAGGCGCCGTTTGCGGTACTCCATCAGAAACTCGGCGATTACAACCTAGACCGCATCTGCTGCGAGTGCGATGTGGTGTGTCAACACCAGTCGGCGAATTACACTCGAGCAACGCCTTCCTGCCGTACACTCCTCTAACCCCGAACACGAGGGCAGCTATGGGCAAGGCATCACTCATCAACATATATCGCTACCCCGTGAAGTCCATGGTGGGGGAGACAGTGAGCGAGGCCGACATTGGAGAGGCCGGCATCGCTGGTGATCGGGGGTGGGCGGTTCGTGACGAGAAACGTGGCGGCATTCGGGGCGCGAAAAAGATCCCGCAACTGATGGCGCTGGCTGCACACACTGGGCCGCTGGCGCCGCTCATCACTGCACCTGATGGGGACTCAGCCTTGGCAAGCTCCGAGGGTATCAACGAGTGGCTCAGTCAAAAGCTGGGTCACCCGGTTACTTTGTGGCCTCTGCTCCCTGCCGACCAGCTTGACCATTATCGCCGCGGCGCGCCCGACACCGAAGACTTTGAGCAGGAGCTCAGGGCGGTATTTGGGCGATTACCGGATGAGCCGCTCCCTGATCTCACGGGATTCGAGGAATTGCTCGAATTCGAGTCGCCCCCGGGCACCTATTTTGACGCGTTCTCTATCTCCATTCTGAGCGAGCAGTCGCTGGCAACCATGAATCAGCTAGATGATGAATCGCGATTCGACGTCAGGCGATTCCGCCCCAACCTGCTGGTCGATATCCCCGACACCGATCACCCCTTTCCCGAGCAAGCGTGGGTAGGCAGGACGGTGTCGGTTGGCAGTGTGCGGCTGAAAATTGACAGCACCTGCCCCCGTTGCTCTATGACGACACACGGCTTCGATGACCTGCCTCGGGATACGCAAATCATGCGCAAGCTCGTCGCTCATAGCGAAGGCAATCTGGGGATTTATGCGTCAGTCGTGCAAGCGGGTACCGTGTGCGCTGGAGATTCAGTCACGGTGGTGTAGCACCCCGTCGGCACCCGGAGACTCCTGGCCGTACCCGCGGAAATCGAGCCCTGAGCAAAGTGGGCTTTCCCGGTAGCGCGACCATGCGGAGGTCATCACATGAAGCGCGAGCGCGATTCCGAAGAGACGATCATTTCGATGCTGAAGGCGAACTAAGCCAGGGCGTCGATTCCGGATCTCGCGCGTCGTTACAGGGTCGCTGCAAACACGGTTTACCGCTGGAAGTAGACGCTCGGCGGCGATGGAGATCGCCGAGGCCAGGAAGCTGTGCGAGCTCGAACAAGAAAATGCCGAACTCAAGCGGCTGCTTGCAGAGGCCAAGCTCGACCAGGCCGCACTGAAGGAGCGCGTCGAGGGAAAGTGGTAGCGGAAACATAGTGGGGGAACTCCGCGGACATCCACGGTGAAACTTCAGTCCCGTCAATCGGCGGTTCGCATTCCTTCGGCGCCTATCCGGCTTGCGCTGCAGGCCGCGCAGCTTCTGCGCCAATTTCAGCGATCGCGCCGGTATGCTGCATGGCATGCAAAGGGGCGGTTTGACCGCACCTGCTTGACGAAGGAACGGATACCTTCATGCGAGTATGGCCGATCTTCCTTCTGCTTCTCGGAGCGATGACGGGTTCCGCAGCGCAGCAGCCCGCGGATGATGCCTTGATTGGCATCTACGGCGCTTTGCCTCGAATCCGCTCCGTCGCCATATCGCCGAACGGCGCACACGTGGCCTTCATCCAGCGAGTTGAAGGCCACGACACGTTTGTTGTGATCGACCAGCGATCCGGCGAAGTCATTGGCGCGGCCAATGCGTCGGAGGTAAAGGCGCGCTCCGTGTACTTCGCAACGCCGAACCACGTCATCCTGATCGCGTCCAGGACGCTCTCGCACGTGAGAATCCGTGGTGATTGGGAACACCACAATGCGGTTGTGTACGACATTCGGACGGGCGACCTCACGCGGCTCCCGCGGAAGCAAATGAATCTATTCGTCGGACAGAGCGGCTTGGGGCGCCTGATCGGGGTGGATTCGGAGAACGCGCGCGTCTATCTCCCGGCATTCTTTGAAGCGGGCCGCGAGCCATCCAATCACCTCATGGAGATTGACCTCGATGATGGCGATGCGCGCATTCACGAAGAAGGCAACGCGCACACGGTCGACTGGTTCGTCGGCCGTGGAGGGCGAGTACTGGCGCGCGAAGACTTCGACAATAAGAAGCACCTGCATATCGTTTACAGCTATGCCAGCGGTGAACCAGTAGAGCTCTATCGAAGCGAAACCGAGATTCCTGACCTGCGCATCGAAGGGGTTTCCGACGACGAGAGCGCGCTCGTCGTCGTCGCGAAGGTCGGTGCGGCGGACGCCGTGCACCGCATCTCGCTCGCGGATGGTAGTTGGTCTGAACCGGCGCACGTTCAGCGCGATGGAGA